>NZ_GL890975.1:109501-125130 GCF_000211815.1 Moorena producens 3L | reverse complement strand
CCCCATAAATGAATTGGGTGTGGCTCTTTTGGAAAGACGTTTGGTCAGGTTTAGAGAGGTATCGGAAGAGTAGGAGGAGCAGTAATAGAGCAACGAGCTTGAATTAGTCGTTTCATCAAAGGAAGGCCATCTTTGTACAAAGACAAGTGATTACGTTTATGCTCTTGCTTTAAGTGAAAGGGCCAATACTCTTGCCATCACCGCTAACATAAAGCGAGCGCAGACGTAAAACCGCCTCAGCACCCATAAGACTCCATCTAGCCCCGGTAATGTCCATCCTGTCTTTGATTAAGTGACGACAAGCGCCCTCAATAACCCCAGTGGCAATGGGAAGACCAGCTTTCAAGTAATCGTGGTATTTGAGGTAAGCAGCGTTGTTGAGTAAATATCTGGCACACTTATCCACTGGCTGACGTTGTGATGCAGAAAGTTGGCGCTTTGTAGCGCTACCACGCATACCCCCAGCAACTGTACTCGATTTACCTTCAAGGATCAGCAGTAAACGTTTACTAACCCAAACTTCGGCTTGTTGACTAGTGTCCGAATAGAAGGCAAATGCAGCCTTCCACAGATACTCAATCACATGAATAATATCCAGGACAATCGTTAACTTGAGATGGTGTTCGCGAGCAAATTTTTTCAAAGCGCGATAATTGTGTCTTGTTACCATCGACCAGAGCGCAAAAACGCTTGTGTTGATTGGGGTCGCGGTGTAATGCCTCGTCAAAAGCTTCTTTTATAACAAGTGATGGTTCTTTAACTAAACTTGCCCAAACACGCTTACCGATTGGTTTGGGTCGTTTGATTTTTTTGTGTTCTTCTTCTGTGCTGACAATTTGTTGAGGTGTACGAACAAAAGGGTTGATGGTATAAACTGAAGCCACTGTTGCCATTCGCTTTGAATTGCGTTTTTCCCCCTTAGTTAATCGTTTATTTAACTTCTTGCTATTTGCCAGCGCTCTTTTTTGCGTGGGAGCACGTAAGTCTTCTGTACGCATGACAACACCCTTGCCATCCACACTAATAACTACTATTTCCCCCGTCTCCTTCAATTCAACCGATTGTGCTTGTTGATGAGCATAGAATTGATCAAAGTCACAAGCACTTTGATCAGCCAATTGTTCAACTTGTCGCTTACCAACTTTTGCGGCTGTTGTTTTCTGTATGATTTCGACTGTTTCGCCAAACCCTGAACGAGCTACTTCGACAGCCACTCGCTCTCTCAGTCCGTGGGAGTATTTTTCTACTGGTAGGTTTAACTCGGCATCGAGTGGGTTGAGGGAAGTTATTTTTCGTCCACCATAACCGATTCGATTGGCGATGATCGTGCCAAATATTGTTGTCAGCTTCCTTGTAAATCTCTTCTTATGGGTTCTCTTGGCTTCGTCGTTACCTAAGCATTCTCCTTCGATCTCGTCATCACTTCGTCTGTCGAAGTAACCTTGCAGCAGTCGTCTTAATAGTTCGTATCCGTTTTCAAGCAGTTTACTCTCTAATTCCCCATGTTGTAAACCGCAAACACTATCTGAACCCAGCCAGTCCACTATTTCTTCAAATAGCTCTCGCGCTTGTGAGAAAAACATGTCTTCATTTGAGATCGATGGTTGCATAGGTCCAAACTTTTCCTGAACTACTGCTGACTTTTTCAGCTGGTCACCCACCAGGAGGTATTGACTCAAACTATTACTCTGACTAATTTGTCAGTTTTACTGAGATCTAGTCTACCGTACTTTTAAAAGAGCCGCACCCAAATTAATAAGATTAACTCCTAATAAGCTCCCTTTTTATCTCCAGGGTCAACGGGCTATGATTATTATACAGCAATCTTTTTAGCTCTCTTGTCACCCCGTGAGCTTCTTGAGTGAATTTGATAGCGTTTCCCAGTAAATTAATCAAAACTTGGCGCAATTTTCCCTCATCTGTTTTCACATATCGAGGAAGCTCTGGCTCTCGGTAAACGATGAGCTGTAAGCCTTTGGAGGCGGCTCGCAGTCCTAACATCTCTTCGAGACTATCCAGCAGACGATACAGGTCAAAGCTAGTTTCATTTACAGTTATCTGACCTGCCTCAATTTTGGACATTTCTAATATGTCATTGATCAAGTTCAGTAAATGCTCACCACTGCGACTAATGATTGCTAGATATTCCTGATGTTCCTGATTCAGCGATGAGTCACGGTTCATCAATTGGGTGAATCCTAGGATAGCATTGAGGGGGGTGCGCAGTTCATGGCTCATATTGGCAAGAAATTCGCTTTTGGCTTTGTTAGCTTCTTCAGACTTAGTCCGCGCTTTTTCGGCTTCTTTCATACTTTCAGCAAGTTGGACAGTACGTTCTTCTACCCTAGCTTCTAAGTCCTCATTGAGTTGCTGCAAGACCCGGGAGGCTTGTTTGCGCTCAGTAATGTCATGAAAGAACACTGAAAGACCATTAATACCTGGATAAGCTTTCACGTCAAACCAACGTTTGGTCGGTGGATAGTATTCTTCAAAGGTGACAACAACCTGTGCAGCAACCGCCCGATGACATTCCTGGTAGAACTTGGAGCCAAAGACTCCGGAAAACACCTCCTCCAGATTCTGATTCAGAAGCTGTTCGGGTTGACTCTGTAGCATTTGGAAAGCTTGGGGATTAAGATAGGTAATCTGCCACTGGTCGTTTAGGGAAATAAAGGCATCCGTGATACTTTCGAGAATGTTGATGGTACGACGGTTAGCTTTTACCAAATTGTTGATAATTAAATAGGCAATCCAAGCCAACAAAATCAACAACCAACTATAGGCATATAAACGATAAGTATTAGCTGTATCAATAGCTTGGCGATAGTAGAGGTTATAGTGGGACTAAGCGCGATAATTCAAGGCATAAATAGTGCTATGCTATATAGGGTAAGTTTTTTAGGTTGATTACTTTTTCCGTCCAATCCCATGAAAGAAACTGTTTCCACAGCAATGCCTCCATGCTCCCTTGAGATGGTGCAAGCGTTTTGATGATATCTTTCACACAAAAGCTCAAAAAAAAGAGTTTAGGCACTACCAGCGGGGGATTATTGGGAGAAAGTGAACGGAAAAACCTATCTCAGATTGCCGGAAACGCGCTCTGATGTCTCATACCACAGCCTACGGCATTTTGCGGTGCGAGCTTCCTGGAGTGAACAAGAGATTAACGAACGCCGGTTGCAAGTGATGAATAGCTGTCGTCAGACCAAAATCCCTGCGCTTTTGGCGCACGCTACGCGAACGTGGATTTGCACTAATTGTAGACGACAGCGGACAAAGCGCTTTTGGCGCACGCTACGCGAACGGAAAAGTGGAAACTTCACCGAAGGTGTCGGTCTGCCTTACATTGGGGAAATCGGGAAAACGGATAATGGAATTGTGGTGGTAACAACCCATCTGTATGATGGTCGAAAAAGTCTACCGTTAGATCTTGAGTTATATCAACACGGGAACTCATTGCCCCAGGGAAAAAAAGATCCAGCCAACCTGCGCGAAACCGGAGCTAGCCTTGGGGTTAATTGATAAGACATTAAGTCGGGGATATCATCCAGGAATGGTCCTGATAGATGCTGGATATGGAAACAATACATCATTTTTATTAGAGCTAGAAAATCGACAACTCAAGTATTTAGTCCGAATCGCTAAAAAATGCGCCAAAAGCGCACGCTACGCGAACGAAAAGTGAGTGACCCGAACGCCAAAAATTCGGGAGTTACTATTCGGGTTGATGAGTTAGCCCAAAGCCTTCCGGATGAGGCTTTCACAGAAGTTCAACTAAATCTAAATAAGTCAAAAACCCTGTGGGTTGCCACCCTCGAAGTAGAAATATCTCGTCTGAGTGGAAAAAGAAGTCTGGCTATCGTCATGAATCAACCGACTTTTAGTCAAGCCACAGATATTGCGGTGCGACCCAAGGGCGATTTACTCGCCCATTGGAAAGCGCACCGTGACTATTTTTTGACAAATGTCGAAACGGATGTGGTCACTCCCCAATGGGTGGTCGAGACTTACGCTCAACGAAATTGGGTGGAAGTATTTTATCGGGAGCAAGCGTGGTGGTTGGGACTCAAAGAATATCAAGTTCGCCATAAACGCAGCTTGATGAGGCATTTTATCTTGGTCATGTGTGCCTATACTTTTATTCTTTGGCATCAATTAACTGGGGGATTGCGAAGACGATGGGCATCGAAACCTTTAAAGACATTTGCTGAAGCAATAGATGCTTTTCGCAGTGCCATGTCTTGCCGCGCATGTTCATTGGCTCCAGGAAAATCCGGACGTATTTATCAGATATAAAGCGAGTAAGGGCTTGATTTTGGCTTGATTTTGGCTAAAGTCCCAATAGACGTAATCTAGTTCTTCGTTTAGCTGCTTGGTAGGGAGCTGTAGCAGCTGCTGGGTCAGTTCATCTACCTGAGGTTTATTGCTCATAATTTTTCGGTAATGGCTGAGGGCTAGATCGATAAATTATTCATCTTTACCAAAATTATTTTGGTCTTTGACCAGCAACAGCCTATCCATATTGTCCTTGATCAGCGCTTCTAATTCCTGATCAGAGTTGAGGTTGTAAAGCAGGATATTTTTCAGCAGTTCATCTAGAATAACTTCTAAATAATGGCTTCCGCTTTTATTCGAGGTATTTTTTACGATATCATTAGTCATAAACGGTAAGTAACTAAGGGAGTTTTGTAGAATTGCATTCTGGAATTTTAATCTTTTGATTAACTTTTATTTTTGATTTCTGATTTCTGATTTTTTTTATTATTTTAGTAAGTTTTTACCTGCCGTACTGATTAATAAATGTCGGGATTATGTTAAGGCTATTTTGATTATATTTGAGTTGAGATAAATGCTTGACAAATGGATCGTAATAGCTGCTAATCTCGTAGCGAGATTTTATAATATCCTGATTTAATATTACATCTATCTCCTTTTGTTGATTTAAAGGATAGCGCTTTTTATCCTCATGAGGTACACATATTTTTTTACCTCTTCCCACTTCCGACTTCCCACTTCCGACTTCCCTCTTCCCTCTTCCGAAGTCCCTGCTCCCTGCTCCCTGCTCCCTGCTCCCTAAAACCCAAAAACTTGTACCTTACTAGATTAAAAACCGCTATATTTTGATACTGTTGGTGTTATTCAAGGTTAATTGGTAGACTTTTCCTAACCAAAAAAGCCAAGATAAAAACAGCAGCCAAGGTATTTATGAGCTTTAGCAATTGAGTTTTGTTCACAATGGTTTTCCTTGATACTCGCCTGTGAGAGTTTTGAGGAACTTGACAATCAGACCAATATCGTTTGGCGACAGTGGGCGTCCCAATTCATATTTGCCCATTATCGTCACAGCTTCTTCAAGAGTTTCAGCTGAACCGTCGTGAAAATATGGTGATGTTAGAGCCACGTTCCGCAAACTGGGAACCTTAAATACATAACGATCACGTTCATTGCCAGTGACATTAAAGCGTCCCAAATCAGCTTTGGTAAGCTTACCGCGATCTTTGAAGTAATCCCCAAACAGACCAAAAGCCTGGAACATATTACTGCCGACATTGACTCCTTGGTGACAGCTAACACAGCCATAGGCTTTAAACAGACGATAGCCTTCTTTTTCTGAGGAGGAGAGGGCATTTTTATGGCCGCGCAAAAATTGGTCAAAGCGTGAGTTGGGAGTGTAAAGCGATCTTTCAAAAGTAGCGATCGCATCCTTGATGTTGTCGCTGTTGATACCATCTTTATACAGTTGGTTAAATAGTGAGACATACTCAGGGGATTGCTTGAGCTTACTGAGGATTTCTTGCCAATTAGAACCCATTTCATGCTCTGCATGGATTGGTCTATCAATCTGTTCCTCCAGGGTTTCAACGCTTCCATCCCAATGTTGCTTAAAATTGAATCCACTGTTGAAGACTGTGGGTGCATTAATCAAGCCAATCCTATTGTTGATCCCAATTGAACGCACCATTTAGTCTGTACCACCGGTATTTAGATTGTGGCAGCTAGCACAAGAGATGGTGTTATCCTGTGACAGTCGGGGGTCATGAAAAAGCGCCTTGCCCAGTTTAACCTTGTCTTTGTTTAGTTCTAATTTGAGTGGTATTGGCTGAATTGGTTCATCAAATAAAAGACTATAGTCTGAGGATTTGACCATATAGTTGATTGATTTATATGGTAATTTATAATAATTATTTATGGAAATTAAAATTATAATAATAAATATAACCAAATAAATATAAAAAATATTTTTGATATCACTAGTTTTATTCTACGGATCAACCATTAAAGTCTAACAATAATTATGATTATTGTTAGACTTTAATGGTTGATTGTCCATGGGCCACATTTGAAGGTTCAGAAGATAACCCGCTCACCGACTAACCGACTAACCTACACCTGTTCACCATCTGTAGCTCGAATAAATGAAATTGGTATTAGTTAGTATGACCCTATTTGAAGTTCATCAAATGACCGAACCACAAGTCAACCGTAATATTACTGACAATTCGTCATTTGTAATTGATAATTCAGGGTAAATTACCGATTATATCCAATCAGTTTGACTAATTATGATATCTCTTCTCTGGTAATTTGTACTTGGTAATTTGTACTTGGTAGTTGACGATTCACCATTACCGATTGCCCATTACCAAAACAGGGACTATTTGGTATAGCATAATTCAAAAGTCAGAAGTCAGAAGTCAGAAGTCAAACTCTTGCGCTTACTTAGGTTTGAGACTTTTGTCATGTCCTAACTGCCCTGGCGACTGCTATAAGTGATTAACCGGACTTGATATAACGACTAACGACTAACGACTAACCACTTAAAAAAAAAATTACCCGGACTGACTATAATTTTCCTGGTAGAGATTAGGCGAGATCATATCAAAGCTATATCCGATTTTATTATGGAAACATCTGAATACACTCAGCTCAATCCATTTCTCCAGGCTCGTGAGTACTTTGAAGAAATTCTTAATTGGCTCTGTTCTGAAGAAGCATACCGTCTCACCTATTACCAGATAGAAGAAAACCTCTGGATCAATGGTATGGAACTGTTGCGGCAACTGCTACAAGGTTATCTGGATTGGCGGGGAGACAATCAGCCAGAAGCACTGTACCCAAGAAGGCAGGGTAGGTACTCTACCCAGGTCAATCCCCAGCCTGGAAGTGATTGGGGTATTGTCCAAAATAGGGATAATTTGTACTCGGATGCAAGAGGGGGAAGAGAGGGCATCAGGGGAGAAAGGGGAGGTAAACAATTGTCATCTTATCCCACCAGTAGGCAACCCAGCCTAAGGACTATCTTCGGAACAGTGAGACTGAATCGTTTTAATGCTAGTTCCCAGAGAAACTCACTTCCGGATAATTCCCCACTCAAGGTTTACCCACACGGGTACTGTCAGGTGAGCGGTATTCCTTTAGCATCAGAGGTGGACACCAGTTGCTCGGACCCCACTATCCTAGCCCAACCCCAGGCAAAAGCTGCTGAAGTTTCTCAGGAACAACAGGAAGGATTTTCCATAAGAGATATGGGAACTTGGTTTAGACGCCAGTGGTGGCTTAAGCACAATAGTTATCAATCCCTATGGCAGCCAAGGCGTTCTGTTCCCCGGTTGTTAATTAGTGGCACCATTGCCCTAGTGGGAACAGCAGCTTTCACGAGTTATTGGGTGGTTCAGAGTCTAATTCTTGAGAGTCTGGAGGATAATGCTGAATTGAAGGTCAAGATGGCGGGACATCAAATTGATGAATGGCTGGCGGCTCTGATGGCGAAGGTGGAAACGATTGCTAATAGTCCCCAAGTTCGGTCTTTGGACTGGGAGGTTGCTCAACCCTATCTGCAACTCGAGCAAGAACGATTGCCCGATTTTCATATGTTTGTCATGGCTAAGGGGAATGGCTCTTACTACACCAGTCGTGCAGGTTTTATTGAGGGGAAGAATCTTAGCGATCGCACTCACTTTCAACGAGCGATGCAAGGAGAAACCTTTGTGGATAATCCGGTAGTCTCTCGTTCTACTGGTATTCGCCAAGTCAATATTGCGGCTCCGATCTGGTCAGTTCCCCCCAACAATGACACGGAAATTACTCCAAAAAAACTGGCTTTGGACAACCTAACCAACGAGGATGTGCAACTGGGGGATGTAACCCTGCCAAAACCAGGGGAGTTGGCTGGTCCATTTTCTTTCCCCATAGGAGAATTTGCTGGACCGGTTTCCTTAGACCGACTGTCAGAGGTGATTACCAATACTACCTTGGGAGAAGGGAGTTATGCCTTTGCTTTGGACTCAAAAGGAGTACCCATTGCCCATCCAGACCCAAAGGTAATTCAATTTGGTAGGAGTTTTTTAGACTCCCCTAACCCCAATCTAAAGCAAATTGCTCAACTGATGATGGAGGCTAGGAAAATAGCCAACCCGCAAGAGTCGGTAACCCTAATGGAACTGCATGGTCAGTCGGTGTATGTTGCCTATACTTCTCTGCAACACGCGGATTGGTCTGTGGCTTTGGTGATTCCCCGGGCTAATGTGGAGCGACAACTCAATTCTCTCAATTTGCTGGCATCGGTGTTGGGAGTGATGCTGATCATCGCCATGGTTATTGCTTTACTACAGATTCAAACTTTCGAGCAGACCAACGCCAGGGCTCAGCAGGAGGCGCTGCTGAATGGGCTTACTACTCGTATTCGTGAATCTCTGGATTTGGAAACAACTGTGCAAACTACTGTCAATGAAATTGCTACCCTCTTGCGTCTCGACCGAGTGACTTTTGGCTGGTATCACCAAGACCAACAATGCTTGGAAATTCTGTGTGAACATCGAAAAGCTGATTTACCGTCCCAAGTGGGATTCATACGTATCGAATCTTCTGATGATTTATGCGATCGCTTAAGCCAAGGACAGATGGTTCACTTCCATGATAGTGGTGATCAACTCATCTACTGCCAGACAGGGAACTATCTGGCGTTACCAGTCATGATTCGGGGGTTGCATCCTCCTGGCTATTTAATTTGTATGCGCCGCAAGCCTTGGAGCTGTAGTGATTTGGAATTGGAGCTATTACAAGCCGTGAGCAATCAGTTAGCGATCGCCATCAACCAGGCACATTTATACACCACTACTCAAGAACAGTACACAATTGTCAGTGAACAAGCTCAGTGTCTCAAAACCACCACGACTCAATTACAGCATACTATAGCTTACGTGGATGCGATGATTAGAAGCTTAGCCGATGGATTACTGGTAACAGATACCAAGGGCAAAATTACTCGCATCAATCCAGCTTTGGTGAGCTTGTTTGATTTGGGGGAAACCGAGTTACTCGGTCAAGGGTGTCAGGGAGTGTTGGGGAATGCGATCGCAAACCTAGTCACTCTTACTAAGACTAACCCTAAACAAGTCTTTACCGCTGAAGTAGAACTGACCAATCAACGGATTGGCAAAGCCGTAGCCACTGCTATTCTAAAAGATACTAAGGCTACAGATAACCCTGATAGTCAGGATGGCTTTATGGGTTCGGTGATTCTGATCCGAGATATTACCTTTGAAAAAGAAGTAGACCGGATGAAAACAGACTTTATTTCCACAGTTTCCCATGAATTGAGGACTCCCCTAACTTCAGTAATGGGTTTTGCCAAACTGATTCAGAAAAAACTGGAAAAAACCCTATTTCCCTTAATTCCTACCAATGACCACAAGATTCAGCGCACCCTCAAGCAAGTGTCAGAAAATGTTAACATCATTATCTCCGAAGGGGAGCGTCTCAAAGCTTTGATCAATGATGTCCTGGATCTGGCTAAGCTAGAAGCTGGTCGAGTAGAGTGGAAAATGCAACCCCTCTCAGTTGTCGATGTCCTAGAACGAGCAATCATTGCTACGACTGCTCTGTTTGAACAGAATGATGTGGAATTAATTAAGAGTATAGACGAGGGCTTACCTCAGATAATTGGTGACCGAGACCGACTAATTCAGGTGGTGATTAATCTAATCTCTAATGCAGCTAAGTTTACGGATAAAGGGTTTGTATACTGTAAAGTAAGGCGAACTGGTTCAGAGATTACCGTTAGTATCATTGATAGCGGTATAGGCATTTCTGAAGCCGAGCAGACGCTGATCTTTGAAAAATTCAAACAGGCGGGTAATACTCTAACTGAAAAACCTCAAGGTACCGGCTTAGGACTCCCTATTTGTAAGGAAATTGTGGAACATCATCAAGGACAAATTTGGGTCGAAAGCGAACTGGGTAAAGGGAGTAACTTCTCCTTTAGCTTACCCATATCGGTTGAGTCTGAACCTGGAGTCAAAACCATAGCTGCTGAAACCCTGATCACCCAACTAAAATCATCCATGATCACCTCGAAAATGACCACAAATTCCAGGGATAAAACCATTCTGATTGTGGATGATGAAGCTCCGATTCGAGAGCTACTCAAGCAGCATCTTAGAGCAGAAGGTTACAGGATTCAGGAAGCGCAAGATGGTTGGGAAGCAATTCAACAGATCAAACAAGAACCTCCTGATCTAATTATCTTGGATGTAGTGATGCCGAAAATGAATGGGTTTGATACAGCAGCGGTGGTTAAAAATGACTTGCACAGTATGGATATTCCGATTATCATTTTGTCCATCACTGAAGATCAACATGCTCTAGGAGTTGAGCGATGTTTGAGCAAACCGATTAATCTCGAAGAACTGCTCAAAGACGTTGTTCGACTGACCTCTCAAGAAAAGCCGACTAAGCAAGTTTTGATAGTGGAGGAACATCTCCCTCAAGCTCAAATGATTACTCAGGTATTACGGAAAAGAGTAATTCGGATAATTTATGCCCGAAATGGTCAAGATTGTCTTTCTAAAGCGATTTCATTCAAACCTGATATGATTCTGGTTAATTCAGGGATTGCCAAAGAACAAGCGTTGGTTAACAAGGTGCGTTTTGAACATAAATTAGCCACTATATTTTTTATATTATTAGATTAATAATATATTTTTTGATAGTCTAATGATGTCCAAATTATTTTACCACTATTACCTTTTGCCTATTCCCTTTTATGACTTCACTGCTCCCTGCTCCCTGCTCCCTGCTCCCTGCTCCCTGCTCCCTGCTCCCTGCCTTACAAGGGTATGATTTTAAGAATTATCCAGAATCAAGAGAAAATGGAGGAACAAAGCAGCCAACAGGTAAAGGCATTTGTTTAATCACAGAAGCCAAAATTATCAAAAAACCCCTAAGGTGCGCTTTCCGTAGGCGAATTAAATTCGCCACGGGTCGCACCTGTCGGAAACAACTTAAATAACGAGTAGGTTGATTGAGATCACAACTAGTCTGTTGGACAGTGGCTGTTGAGGGTGATTGATCTAATTCACTCTTATTATTGCCATGGTTGTCAGACAGACTGCTAGCAGATAAATCACCATCAGTTTCTCCTCCAACACTAACCAACCACAATGTGGCTGTGGCAATGGCTAACCATAATCTTTCAGCCCGTTGTTCGCGTAGCGTGGCCGAAAGGCCAGGATCACTCATTTTGGTGTGATGCCAGCCCAAACCACCACGCTTAATATCTTTGAATAAACATTCAATCCAACTACGCATACTGTACCAACAGATTTGAGCTTGTTGTGGAGATAGATCTGTCAAGATTAACCAAGGGTCAGCATAGCCCGATTCCCAGTTAGCCAGAAGAGTACAATCAAGACTATGAGTCGCATGCGCAGGTGACTCGACCACTAAGCGTGCTGACCAACCTGAGTAATTAATGAAGACATTGGGACAAAATTCTGATGGTGTGAGGCTCGATAATATCCTTGATGATTAATTCGCATCAAAGGATGCCAACCCTTTTTCCTGATGGCCTCGTAGAGCCACTTGGCATACAACCCTCTATCTGTAGCAACAATCACAAACCAATCATCAGGCATGCTCACTTCGATGTGATCGAACAATTGACACCAGTAAGGTTTCCAACTACCTTTTTCTGTGGCTTTGATAATTTTCCAGGCTACAGGAATGCCACAGCCACGATAGACTAAACTAATCACCAACAATGTTTTGCGCTGTCCCAAGGTGGAAGCATCTGCAGCTAACACCAGGCTTTTTTCATCCTTCGACCACCAACTCAACAACCAAGTTAATAACGGTTTAAAACTTTGAGTTACTTCTATTTCCTGTCGGAACCTACCATACTTATTATTGGCTTCTCGATACCATTGTCGCAATTGTTCTCTGACATTTCCTTCTGGCTTATTGAATAATTGTGCTAGAAACACTGTTACCGTCGATAATCCACAACTGTGAGTTATGGCGATTGCATTGCGACCCATCGCTAATCCTATGGCCTGAGATTTACTCAAGTGGGGCATTTTTAAGGGTGACCACTCTTAACCATTCCTGATCAGCTTGAGGACTTTTCATCATCAGTTTTACAATATCGTGTTTGCTTTTACTCTCGATTGATTTTCTGGCCAGCGAATACCTTCCATATTAAAATCATACCCTTGTAAGCTGCTCCCTGCTCCCTGCTCCCTGCTCCCTAAAAAAATGTAACTCACCTAATTTAAAACCGCTTTACTAAACTACATGGCCGCTATTAAACTGAAAAAAATAATTGCCCAAAAAGACATCTCGTCACTGCTCCTCATACCTGATAAATTCCCTGGGAGGAGATATTAGTATTCAAGACATTGATGAGCAACTGTTATTCGGAGATGAGCCTGATGATTCATCTGGTAAATACAAGATAGACCTGAAAGGAACTACTTTAGGGTGGGTTAGGGGAGGAGAGAATGCTCGTCCTATTGCCGCTCTACTCAATTATTTAGCGAATCGAGAACTAGAACGCCGATCAATTGCTATAGAAACCTTAGAGAACTATCGATAAATAAACTTAATCTACAATCTATCGGGGAAATTAACTGCCAATTTAATGCCTCAAGATGTTGCTCAAATTGTGATTAATCAAACTAGGGAATTAATTCAAGTGAATCGGGGATTTGTCTTTTTGCTAGACCAAGATAAATCCCAACTGGAAGTACTGGCTAGCTTTGAGCCAGAAATGGGGGATAGACCCCACAAGCAATCGATAGCAGGTATTGTTGGCAGTGTGATTATGACTGGTGTAGGAGAAATCGTTAACGATGTCTGATCGGATCCCAGGTTTGTGCCATCTGATTATCCGATCAGTTCCCTAATGTGTGTTCCACTCAAGACCAAAGATCAGGTAATTGGTGTCATTCAGCTCAGTAGTGAAAAACCTGTAGACTATACAGCCAGGGATTTGAAATTAATCAGTGCTTTAGCATCTCAAGCCACATCAGCCATATCTAATGCTATCCTCTATGAGAATATGCTTCGAGAGGAACGGGTGAGGAGTACTTTGAATCGATACTTTTAAGCCAACTTACAATAGTAGCACAAAGTATGGCATCTATCAGTCTCAAAAAAATTATTTCTAAGCCAAAAGCGCTAGGGGTCATAAGTCAACTGATTGACGCCATAGACACCGCTGTCCAGATTGAGGATATCCACGGAAAGCTGCTGTTGGACAATCCTAGGAAAATTCCGATATTGGGACGTTGTAACTTAGCCAATAAATATCCCGTTGAAGCAAGAGGTCAGGTGATTGGCTGGGTCAAAGGGGATCAGAAAGCGATCGCAATTAAAGAACTCCTGAATTATTTAGCTAATCAAGAATTAGAAAAAAAAGATCTAGGCAGTGCTATCTTAGATCAATACCGAGAAATTAATTTACTCTATAGAGTTTCGGAACGGATTCCATCCTGTTTAGAGCTGTCCGCTATTGCTCAGCTGTTCCTGGATGAAGCGAGAAGACTGATTCCAGGAGATTGTGGTTCAGTCTTGTTAATTAATTCCGAAACTGAGCAACTAGATATAATCTCCGCCTTTGGCAAACAGTATAATCCAACAGAATTTTTTCAGCTGAGCAATAGTAATACAAAGAATGGGCTAGGAATTGGTAAGGCTGATATTGTGAATCAGGTTCAAGATGATCCCAGGTTTATTGCTAGTGTGAAGTCCATCAACTCTCTGGTTTGTGCTCCTCTAAAAACCCAAAAGGGTCTGCTGGGATTGATTAACTTTTGTAGTGAGAAACCAGTTAATTATACAGCTCAAGACTTGAAATTTTTAACGATTCTTGGAGCTCAAGCAGCAGGAGCTATTGAAAATGCCTTGCTCCATAGAAATAAACTACAGGAGGAGCGGATTAAAAGCCGACTGGAACGCTATATTCCTTCCCAACTTGTCCAAGCTATTATTGATGCCAAGGGCAATATCTCTCTGACTCCAGCCAAAAAGCCTATTACTATATTGTTCTCTGATATTCGGAATTTCACAACTCGGTGTGAAGAATTAGAAGCCCATAAAATTGTTGAATACCTGAACGAATATTTTACCTGCATGGTGGATGTTATCTTCAGCCACGAGGGAACAGTAAATAAATTTGTGGGCGATATGATTGTGGCTATGTTTGGTGCCCCCTCTAAGCTAGAGGATAATCAGGGACAAGCGATCGCAGCTGCTATTGCTATGCAACATCAACTTAAGACTATGCCTACCCCCTGGATCCGGGAGAATTTTCTAACCGGTATTGGGATTAGTTCAGGAGAAGTTGTGGTCGGAAACATTGGTTCTCCCCAGCATATGGACTATACAGCCATTGGTGATGAAGTCAATATCGCTGCCAGATTACAAGCTATGGCCAACGGGGGTCAGATCCTCGTCAGTGGTAGTGTCTATGAAGCGACCAAGCACCAGTATACCTATCGGGAATTGGGTCAAGTTTCAATCAAGGGAAAACTGCAAACAGTAGATGTATTTGAGCTGATTAACTGATATCTAATATAGCATTTTTATTTGAGTTGTGAACATAGTCACTTAGAGAAAGTCAAGAGGCAAGAGGCAAGAGGCAAGAGGCAATAATTAATCAATTATATAGGGATTTTTGGTAGCGATGCAATTAGGCAAAAATTCGCGCGAAAATTTCCACACTTCCCGCCCCACACTTCCCGCCCCACATTTCCCACATTTCCCACACTTCCCACACTTCCCCTTCTTTTTTACAAATATGAGATGCACCCCCGATATTCCTGCTCCTATAGTTATTTTAAATAAGGAGGAGACACTAAGAAGCACAATATTCACGAATCACTTCATCCAGAGAAGTGTCTATAGAAGTATACATTCTGGCTCTCTTTAAAGCACTAAAATCATGCTCTATATCATTGAAATCTGGAGAGTATTTCGGCAAAAATAATACTTGATGACCGGCTGACTCTACTAATTCTCTAATTGCACTTTTTCTAGGAATTGGTGCATTATCCATAATTAATACTGAAGGAATTGTTAATGAGGGTAATAAATATTGGCTTAACCATCCTTCAAATACTTCTGCATTCAGACTACCACTAAACAAGGGGCTATTAAATCTTTTGATTTCTTCCTTATTCCTGCTACTAAATTTTCTATTTTTATTCGTTTTACTGTTTGTTCACCATACAGTTTATTCCCTTTTTTGGACCATCCATAAAGGCATGACTGTATTTTGTCAAACCCTGATTAATCAATGAATACAANGCTTTTGATTCCAGATATTTTTATTAATTCTCTTAATGCTC
>NZ_GL890975.1:103400-109481 GCF_000211815.1 Moorena producens 3L | reverse complement strand
CAGAGCAACGCTTCAAAAGTGCGTCTGAAGCAATTCTAGCCCTAGAGTTGGGCATGACACTCAATACTCCCAAAAGCAACAAACTGATCAAACTCCCCCGAAGCAATTTTGTAAATAATTCAGGTCAAGGGGGTGTATTGGATGATCGAGTACCCGTACCAGATGAAATCAAAGGCTGGAACTGGGGAGCTTTTTTGATACCTGGGTTTTGGCCTATAGTTATTTTAAATAAGGAGGAGACACTAAGAAGCACAATATTCACGAATTACTTCATCCAGAGAAGTGTCTATAGAAGTATACATTCTGGCTCTCTTTAAAGCACTAAAATCATGCTCTATATCATTGAAATCTGGAGAGTATTTCGGCAAAAATAATACTTGATGACCGGCTGACTCTACTAATTCTCTAATTGCATTTTTTCTATGAATTGGTGCATTATCCATAATTAATACTGAAGGAATTGTTAATGAGGCTAATAAATATTGGCTTAACCATCCTTCAAATACTTCTGCATTAAGACTACCACTAAACAAGGGGCTATTAAATCTTTTGATTTCTTCCTTCTTCCTGCTACTAAATTTTCTCTTTTTATTCGTTTTCCTGTTTGTTCACCATACAGTTTTTTCCCTTTTTTGGACCATCCATAAAGGCATGACTGTATTTTGTCAAACCCCGATTAATCAATGAATACAAGGCTTTTGATTCCAGATATTTTTATTAATTCTCTTAATGCTCTTAAATACTTTATTCTTTCTTTTCTATCTCTGTCTTGATGCAGTCGCTCATGGTTTGTTCGCGTTCGCCTTTGGCGTGGCCTACGGCCAAGCGTCGCCTTTGGCGATAGTTACCGTAAGACAGGCTCGCCTTAATCAATAAGTTTTAACCCTTTTTTGCATAACCTACCAACCATAAAGGCTCAACGTAATCAGGTTTCGTCTCCGGGGGAAACCCCCAAGACCGCGCTGCATCGCTTTCCCGATAACGAAGTTCTTTTTTTTTACGAGTTATTTTCATTTTTTTGAGTGCGTAGAATATTGCACTCGGGCGCACTCCAAATTTTTTGGCTCTCTCTATTAATTTAGCATCTGGATTTTCTTTGACATCTTGTTCTAAGGCTTTCCAATCTAGCTTTCTTTGACGACGTTCTACCTTAGTCGCCTTTAGTTCTGAACGATTTAACCACTTGTATATTGTCGCTATTCCTATCCCAAATACTTTCGCTGCCTCTGTAATATTTCCACCTTTTTCTATATACTTTATTACTTTTTTTCTGAAATCTAGACTGTATGGCATTGCTGTCAGTTATTGAAAATATACCCTTTTTATTTTACCTCATTACCGTCTTATCCTTAATTGAAACAACTATAGTTGCTGCCTGGGACATTTTCTGTGTTCAAGTTCTGATTTTTTCCGATCTTTTCCAACAGACATCGCCAAAAATGATTGCTTAAACTATTCACATGTCGTGCCGTACTAGAAGCCTTATTGATGAATCTATTGAAACCTGAGAGCCTTCCCCCTGCTCTAAGTCAGGGTGTCATCTTCCAGAATCTGGTTGCTGAACAGAAGCTATTTTACCAGGTAAATTCCGCATCGTCTTTTTTTGTAGTGGAAACAGGGCGATTCAAACTTGTTCACTACACTCAATCAGGGAAAATGGTTACACTTCAGGTTGTTAGAGCTGGTGAGAGCTTAGCTGAAAGTGCTCTTTTTTCAACGGTCTATCCTTACACAGCAATTGCTAAGGTAGCTTCACGAGTAATTTTTTATCCCAAGCAACTTCTTTTGTCAAGCCTTTGCCTTTATCCTGACTTGGCCGAGAATTTCATGACCATTTTGGTTAGACACATTCACTCCCTCAGAGTCCGTTTAGAGTGGCGATAAATTCGGACTGCTCACGACCGGGTACTTCAATATCTACACTACTTAGCTCAGTTCCGTAATCAAACGGTTCTCAGCTTAGACCAACCCTTCAAAGAAATTGCTGCTGAACTAGGTTTGACTCCCGAAACCGTATCACGAGCTTTGATGCAACTAGAGAAAACAGGAGCAATTACTCGTAAGAGGCGTTTGATTACCTTAATTGAAAATTGAAAATTGAAAATTGAAAATGGTTAATTGACTCTTGACAATTAACCATTAAGCATTAACCCTTGCCCTGAATATGAAGTGATTCACCGGACAAGCTATGACCTGTGTAAAACTTGATTTGAATCAAGTAAGTCTAATTTGTTTCTAATTTTTATCCTTGACAATAATTTATAATCGCTTCCTCTAACACTTGATTTAAATCAAAAAAGTCTAACTTTTTTATAATTTGTTTATAATTTGTATTCAAGTATAAAAAATTATAGTTGATATCAATTCCGGTTAAACACTCATCCTACCAGGTAGTAGTTTAGACTACTCATTCATCGTTAATTGTTGATGGTAACTTCCATTAATTCCCATTAATTCCCATTAACAATTAACGATTTACCTGAATACAACGTGATTAACCGATATCTTGCATCATTGTCATTAATCCTAGGGTGGGCAGTGCCTACCAGCGCGCTTTGCAAGCTTCATTATCTGTCTGGTGCACTGCCCACCCTACATCAACTGTTAGAGAAAATTCAAGCTAAAACAAGGAGACAATTAAATGGCAGCAATATTAAGTCCAGGTAGCACAGGTCCGCTATTTATAAGCGACTTTGAGGGTGCAATGTTTTTTGATAGCCCTCAAGAGGGTGGAGGTGTATTCGCCGTAGGACAAGAAGATCAAACTAACATTTTTATTTTTGGCGACGGTAATGATGTAGCAGCTGGCGGCGATGAAGTAGATATACTCATGGCTGGAGCAGGAGACGATAACATCCAGGGTGCTGGAGGAACTGACTTTGTCTTCGGCGGTCTGGGAGATGATATTGTTCGAGGCGGCTTAGGAGATGATGTTGTTGTTGGCAATGAAGGATCCGATGTTCTGATCAGTGGCGGCGGCAGCGATATCTACGAGTTTTTCGCAGATCAGTTCTTAGAAGGAGATTTGGATATTATCCTCGACTTCGAAGTAGGAAGTGATGCGATAGTAGTTGTAGGCAGCACTGATGTAAGTTACGACGCCTTCACCGGCTTTTTATCGGTTGATGGATCGGAAGTTGCAGTATTAAATAGGGGGTTAGATATAGACGTCTTTACCAGAACCAATTCCGCTGTAGTATTCTAAAACGTAAGCTATCAGCTATCAGCTTATGCGCTACGCGGACGCTACTTGAGGTGCTATCAGCTATCAGCTTATGCGCTACGCGGACGCTACGCGAACAGACCAATTAAAGTAGGGTGGGCAAAGTAATATAATCTAGAATACTCAAAAGAAGCAAACTGTTTTTGCCCACCCTACTACAAGCTGCTATCTTGGTGAACGGGCAGTACCTGCTCTAGTAATTCCGGTACAATTCCTGGTTCGTAAGGGAGTTGGGGAGTGACATCCCCCAATTCGAGATAGGCGCGTTTGAGAACAGGTTCTGCACCGTCCAGCATATTCCGCATAGCAGGAACGTTGGCAGTGACGGCACAATCTCCGAAAGAAACGAGGATTTTGCTACGTTCCCGAACTTGGTTAATGAGTTCTAAGTTATCTTCATTGGCAATACCACCCTCTACTAAACAAACATCCACGTTTTCCGGGTATTCTTTCAGGTCAGACCCAACGGGACTGTAAACCACATCTACATATTGGGCGAGTTCGAGCAGCCATTCCTCTAGATCCAAAAAGGACATATGACATCCCGAACACCCCGCTAACCATACTGTTGCTAATTTAATTTTTTCCATCGTTACTCAAGCTGATAACGAGTTAACAAGTCGAATGAAATATACCTCCGACTTTTTTACCTTGTTGCATCAAACTGTTGAATAGGTCTACAGCTAATTTAGTCTGCCCGATATAATACTCAATTCCTATTTGATGGAGCAATTCCTCAGTTTCTGGACAGGTTTGTAGCATTAGTTGCATACCACGGGACAAAACCATAAACTCTATGCCCTGAGCCAAAATTTCTTCGATATCGGCGGGTTGAATACCGGGCTGATGGCGAGTACCTGTAAGTCTCCAATCCCATTCCTTAGCTCCTCCCGGCCATACTTTACAATCTTTGAATTGATAATTATCACCATTATTGGTTACCTCCATACGACCCCAAGAGATATGACTAATTAGGCTTGTCTGAGATTTGTTCATAACTATTACTGATCCAATTGTCCAACTATTAATTAGTAGAACCTATCGCTTCCATTCTTGTTTGGTTCTAGCTGTAACCAAAAATTCCAGCTTACCGCGATCGCGTTCTTTCTCTGCAGTTGTTGTGCCCTTACGGAAAATTGCCCCTGTGGGACAAGCATCTACGCATTTTCCGCAGGAAGTACAGGCATTTACCTCCCCCCAAGGAGAGTAACAGTCTTTTAGCCATTCGGTTTTCTCATCTTTTTTGAGCTTTGGCAACATAGCATTGAGTGCAGAACAAGACAACCCAATGCCTGTCTCTTTGTAAGTTTCTATGCATTGATTTAGCGCGCATAATTCCACCACCAACGAGCACAGCCAAAGTGCTGATCAAGTATATGAATTTGCTCTTGTGTGGGGTAAATCCTTATTTTGACGGCTTGATGTCTCACTGTTTCTACACTTATCTATCGACCTTCTATCATTATATAGCAGTCGAAGTAAAGCTTAAGACATATTTCTGCTCCGAACGCGCCCCGCGTGGCCTACGGCCTTAGTCCCTACTCCCTGCTCCCTTTCAACCAAAATACTCTTTCCTAAACTATACTTCGGTTGCTATATCCCTCTTCTGTCACTCTCCGAATTTAAGAGATAATAAAAAATCGGGGAGTTGATCAATAAACTTAAAATGGTTTAACTTGATTTATAGTATCAATTAAATCATGAAATCCGAGTAAAAAATAATAATTATCTATAACATTTAGCCACGGTAAAATCAATCCTAATAAAAGAGTTGGTTGAATAATTAAACGAAAATTATTTAAGATACTTTTCCATCCACTTTTATTATTCCATGTCTTGATGCAGTCGCTCATGGGGGAAACCACGGCAGTCGCTCATGGGGGGAACCACGGCAGTCGCTCATGGGGGGAACCACGGCAGTCGCTCATGGGGGGAACCACGGCAGTCGCTCATGGGGGGAACCACGGCAGTCGCTCATGGGGGGAACCACGGCAGTCGCTCATGGGGGGAACCACGGCAGTCGCTCATGGGGGGAACCACGGCAGTCGCTCATGGGGGGAACCACGGCAGTCGCTCATGGGGGGAACCACGGCAGTCGCTCATGGGGGGAACCACGGCAGTCGCTCATGGGGGGAACCACGGCAGTCGCTCATGGGGGGAACCACGGCAGTCGCTCATGGGGGGAACCCCCAAGACCGCGCTGCCTCCCCAAGACCGCGCTGCCTCCCCAAGACCGCGCTGCCTCCCCAAGACCGCGCTGCCTCCCCAAGACCGCGCTGCCTCCCCAAGACCGCGCTGCCTCCCCAAGACCGCGCTGCCTCCCCAAGACCGCGCTGCCTCCCCAAGACCGCGCTGCCTCCCCAAGACCGCGCTGCCTCCCCAAGACCGCGCTGCCTCCCCAAGACCGCGCTGCCTCCCCAAGACCGCGCTGCCTCCCCAAGACCGCGCTGCCTCCCCAAGACCGCGCTGCCTCCCCAAGACCGCGCTGCCTCCCAAGACCGCGCTGCCTCCCCAAGACCGCGCTGCCTCCCCGAGACCGCGCTGCCTCCCCAAGACCGCGCTGCCTCCCCAAGACCGCGCTGCCTCCCCAAGACCGCGCTGCCTCCCCAAGACCGCGCTGCCTCCCCAAGACCGCGCTGCCTCCCCAAGACCGCGCTGCCTCCCCAAGACCGCGCTGCCTCCCCAAGACCGCGCTGCCTCCCCAAGACCGCGCTGCCTCCCCAAGACCGCGCTGCCTCCCCAAGACCGCGCTGCCTCCCCAAGACCGCGCTGCCTCCCCAAGACCGCGCTGCCTCCCCAAGACCGCGCTGCATCGCTTGTGGATGTGTTGAGAAATCAACAGTCGGATTCGGCATTTC
>NZ_GL890975.1:101897-103380 GCF_000211815.1 Moorena producens 3L | reverse complement strand
CCACGGCAGTCGTTCATGGGGGGAACCACGGCAGTCGCTCATGGGGGGAACCACGGCAGTCGCTCATGGGGGGAACCACGGCAGTCGCTCATGGGGGGAACCACGGCAGTCGCTCATGGGGGGAACCACGGCAGTCGCTCATGGGGGGAACCACGGCAGTCGCTCATGGGGGGAACCACGGCAGTCGCTCATGGGGGGAACCACGGCAGTCGCTCATGGGGGGAACCACGGCAGTCGCTCATGGGGGGAACCACGGCAGTCGCTCATGGGGGGAACCACGGCAGTCGTTCATGGGGGGAACCACGGCAGTCGCTCATGGGGGGAACCACGGCAGTCGCTCATGGGGGGAACCACGGCAGTCGCTCATGGGGGGAACCACGGCAGTCGCTCATGGGGGGAACCACGGCAGTCGCTCATGGGGGGAACCACGGCAGTCGCTCATGGGGGGAACCACGGCAGTCGCTCATGGGGGGAACCACGGCAGTCGCTCATGGGGGGAACCACGGCAGTCGCTCATGGGGGGAACCACGGCAGTCGCTCATGGGGGGAACCACGGCAGTCGCTCATGGGGGGAACCACGGCAGTCGCTCATGGGGGGAACCACGGCAGTCGCTCATGGGGGGAACCACGGCAGTCGCTCATGGGGGGAACCACGGCAGTCGCTCATGGGGGGAACCACGGCAGTCGCTCATGGGGGGAACCACGGCAGTCGCTCATGGGGGGAACCACGGCAGTCGCTCATGGGGGGAACCACGGCAGTCGCTCATGGGGGGAACCACGGCAGTCGCTCATGGGGGGAACCACGGCAGTCGCTCATGGGGGGAACCCCCAAGACCGCGCTGCCTCCCCAAGACCGCGCTGCCTCCCCAAGACCGCGCTGCCTCCCCAAGACCGCGCTGCCTCCCCAAGACCGCGCTGCATCGCTTAATATTTCTGAAGCAAGATCCTCTACAGACATTCGTTTTTTCGCCGCCGCTTTTATTAAAATGTCTTGAGAATTTTGACTGATTTTGATATTTGTTATAAACATATTCAATCCCTTTAAAACATTCAAACTTAATCTAATACTTGAGAAGAATAAACAGTCTTCTCAATCAAACTCAGGTGCCCAAACCTCAACAACAGGCAATTCCCACCCAGGAAGCAATTCCGGCACTTGCAGCACATCCCCATTCCCCAGCACAACTTTATCTCGATTGAGGCGATAAACCTCCATGGTGCGAGTCCTCGGATCCACTAACACCCCAACTTGAGTCCCCAATTCCAGAAATTGCTGGATTTTCCGGCGTAATTTAGCCAAACTATCAGTTCTAGATTTAACTTCAAACATCAAGTCAGGAACTAACTCCGCGTAACCTTCTGTGGTGCGAGGTAAACGTTCAGCTAGGATAAAAGAAGCATCGGGAGCGCGAACATCTCCATCTTCGTTTATCAAAACAGGGATTCACCCCATTCTGATCTGGTTTTTTACAAAATTTAACAA
>NZ_GL890975.1:0-101877 GCF_000211815.1 Moorena producens 3L | reverse complement strand
GCTTGTGGATGTGTTGAGAAATCAACAGTCGGATTCGGCATTTCAGAATCAGTTAGTTCAGATGAATTTAAAGTAGACATTTCCTGGGTATNTAAACTAATCATTAGATAAGCACTCATAATTAGTTCCCCCCATTTATTAATCTCCTGAAAATCCGTAAAACGATAATCTGTCCAACCCAGTTCTTGTTTACACTGCCGAAAACCATATTCAACCCATGTTCGCCTCCCGTAAAGATTGCCTAGAATCTTCTTAATTTTACTCCTTTTATCCTGAATATTAGTCATGACAAAAGATGTAGAGTTCTCTGGCATGGTTTCAGGATCTGTAGTCATTTCCCAATAAGTTCTGTAACTTCTCTTGCCAAAAATAATTTCTCGGATATATCTAGTTTCTGATTTTTGATTGCTAAATATTCGCTCAAACTTACACCACTTATTAGCTCTTACTCTCTGAGCAACTGGCATCCAGACCCCATGATTGCTTTTAATTGCTAATATCCAAGGTAATTTGTATTTGTCTAATGTACTGATAAATGAACTACTTTCACCATACAAGCTATCAGCTAATACTAAGTCAATCCGAAATCCATAATTGACTAATTCAGTAATTATTTCCGAGGCTAGTTCAATCTTCGTTTTGTATGTATCTCCTTCTTTCAGTTTTCCTTGTGGTTTAAAGACTTTAACTAGTAAAGGAAAAGTAATATTTTTATAGACTCCATAAGCATTTACTGACACGATTCCATTATCTACTTTTCCTACACTGCCTAAATATTGTCTGGCTACATAGTCAGTTTTATTTCCTTTTTTTCTATCCCCTGTCTCATCAATTATTACCGTGATTATTTGGGAGTTTAATGCTTTGAGCGTCCGACTTAATCTTCGGGATGTTAATTCAGTCGCTGACCAAGGAGAATTGGCTAGAAAATGATGGAGTGACTGAGCAGATTTTATGCCTACTAACTTAGCTATTTCTGGAGGTGCGACCCGTGGCGAATTTAATTCGCCTAGGTCAAGCGCACCTATAGCGACTTTCTCTTTATCGGTGAGATTATTCCTAAATGTAAATATTTGAAACATTCATAACTTCTTACTTCTGGAAACAGGTCTTTATAAGCCTCACAATATTGATCAATAACCGAAACTGTTGGTTGTGCATCTCTGGCACTATGTTTGAGAATCTGTAACTCTACATCCATTGCCCTATCTACCTTTGAGCTACCCAATCTGTTTATTCTCTTATTTTACTTCTCGGAGAGTGACAAAAGAGGGATATATATTTGGCGATAAGTCGTCAAGTCATCGCTAAATATTTGTTCGCGTAGCGTGGCCTACGGCCAGGGGTCTATCCATCCCCACCCCTGCATAGGGATGGGGATGGATAGACCCCTCAAACTCCCCGATCAGTTAAACAGTGAAAAGACTGTTGGCTTGATCAGGTTTTGATACAGGGCATTATTAGTTTCAGGCAACGATAGCAACTGCAGTATTGCCCCCATTGCCATTTGGTGTGGGGACTTTTTTGTCGTACTTTAGCTACAGCGACTTTCAGATCGTGTCGGCTTGAATACTTATCCCTGATTAATTAATCAATGCCTAAAACACCCTACCGATTTACTAGCAAAGCATCCGGAATACCTCACTTGATCAAGTAAATTAATTGGTGTAGAAACAGGTAATGCTTTACCCAGCAGACTACTCTATGACTAAAAAAATCTTGATCGTTGATGATGAACCTTATATGAGACTGCTGATCGAGCAAACCCTGGAAGACCTGGAAGATGAAGGGGTAGAATTACTCACCGCTGAGGATGGTGAAGATGCTCTAGAGCAAGTTAAGTCAGAGCAACCTAATCTGGTATTTCTAGATTTAATGATGCCGAAAATGAGTGGTTTTGATGTCTGTAATCAGATCAAAAATGTTCTGTGTATCAAAGATATTTATGTGATCATGCTAACGGCTAAGGGACAGGAGTTTGATAAACAAAAGGGCAAAGAGGTCGGCACAGATATGTACCTCACTAAACCCTTTGACCCTGATCAAGTTTTGGAAAAATCTCAAGAAATACTTGGTATCACCGCTACTAGCGTGAAGTACCCCAACCTGCTTCGCTGAGGTTGGGGCTTCCAATTCTCAGGTCAACTCAGGGACGGTTTTATTCGTCTTTCGGGCTTCCCGCGCGCGTCCCCGACGCCTCAACCAGAGGCGCGACCCAAGGCCGGGGAACCCGGCCTTGGAGGCGCGCGCCTGCTAGAATTGGTCTTACTCAGCGTCCACAGGCAGACATCCGCCTTCCGCAGACGTATAGTTTGACGACAGACTTACCTTGGAATTACAGCATCTATGGCTAACCAGCCGGGGCAAGTCTCTTCCCTGAGCTCTGCTAGTACTTTGTATACCTTCTATCAATAGGTAGCCTTTTAGTCAGTCAGGCGGGTCATCGACCAATTTTATTATATCACGAATCGGTCTCGCTATCCATCCCCAGCTTTAAAGAAGCTGGGGATGGATAGCGAGTTTTGTTAAAGCCATCATCCTTCAGCTTCTGAGTTCGCCGTAAGCACGAATCATTGCTTGAGTTCCCTGTTCACCTCCTTTACCACTGTCAAGTTGTTGAACAACTTTGAAAAGACGGTCAGCTAATTCAACTCCAGCCAAATCCAGACTAGAAGACTGGAGGCTTTCGAGTACAAGCCTGAGGTCTTTGACCATGTGCTTAATCATGAAACCAGGCTCAAAGTCAGACTCAGCCACTTGTTGCCCTAAGTTGGATAACGCCCATGACCCAGCAGCACCTGTGCTACAAACCTCAATAACTAAATTAGGGTCAATTCCTTGATGTTCTGCCAACTTCATTGCCTCGCATAGGGCTACCATATGGACAGAACAAAGCACCTGGTTGCACAGTTTAACGGCTTGACCGCTGCCCACCGGACCGCACAGGCGAATGGTTTTGCCAAGAATTTCCAGTAGGGGTTTACACTCCTCGAAGTCCTTCTGGTCGCCTCCAAGCATAATGGTTAGGGTCCCATTTTTGGCTCCGATATCCCCACCGGAAACTGGTGCATCCAGAAAACGTAGGTTGTGCTTCTTTAGTTCCCCACTGATTCCCTGGGCTGCATTTGCTCCAATGGTGGTGAAATCCACAATTAGGGTATCGGGTTTGGCATACTCAGCCACTCCCTCAGCTCCCAGCATAACCGCTTCCACATCTGGGACATCCCCCAAGCAAGAAAAAATGATGTCAGCTGACTCGACGGCTTCCCGGATCGATGAGACTACCTTGGCTCCAGCATCAGCAGCAATCTTGACTCCTGGACGACCGGGGGTGCGATTCCAAGCCATAGTGGGGTAATTACTGGTGGAATAATCACTACGGGCAAGATTGGCTGCCATATATCCACCCATAACGCCGAGACCAAGAAAGGTAAGATTGCTGTTCATGCTGATTCCATTAAGTCCGCTTATAATATTCGGTTCTTCAGTACCTAGTATGCTAAACTATTAGTTAAAATTCCAATTAAGTAAACATCTGGATTGAAAGTTTTTAAAGTTTCTGAATCCATAAGCTGAACGTTTAATAACTTTTAATTTGTTATTAATACCCTCAACCACCCCACTAGTTGTTCTGTTATCAAAGTATGCGATAATTTCATCTAACCAACGAATAATAGTATTCCGGCTTTTCGGAAAATAATTTTGCGCTTCTGATAACCATGTACCTAATTTGAATAGCCCATCTAACCAATCATTTGTTTCATCAAAAATTTGGCGAATTTTTTCTTTAAATTCGTGCATAGTTTTAAGGCTTGGAGAAACTTATTTCACTTGAGCTAGTTTCTGACTTTGTTTTTTCGTCAAATATTTTTCATTTTTAAAAAGGGCATATTTACTTTTTTTAAGTTTCTCTAAACTCTGTTTATGATTTTATTTATCTGACTTGGTTTTAGCGTTTTTTAGTAAAGTTGTTAATTGAGTTTTTTCGAGTTTTATTTGTGAGTCTAGTTCTTGATTTATTTGTACCATTACATGAAATCTGTCGGCTACAACTTGAGCATTGGGCATTAATTCTAAAACTAAGCTTTTGTATCCTTGCCATAAATCAATACTAACCTCTTCTATCTTATCTAAGACCTCTCTACCCCATTTAATCAAAAAATTTTTGATTTCTAATTGTGTTCTTCCTTCTAATATTTGAATTAATACTGACTTCTCTAAATCTATTAATACTGCACAATAATTGCCTTTACCTTTAACCAGAGCTATTTCATCAATTCCTAGCTTTTTCAAATTTTTAGGTGGAGATTTGGGCAAGTCTGACCTGGCATCTTTTAACATTCTTTCTATTTCTTCTGTTGTCACTAATCCTTTTTGGGCTACACTTCTTATATCACTTCTTAAAACTTCTTTTAGGGTTGTCTCAGCCAACCTTTTAGTATATTTTCTTCTTTTCCTGACGAAATCTAACTTTTCACTGAACGGTTTTTTACATTTTTGACATTTAAACTGTCGTCTATTTATTTCCAAAAATACTGGGGACTCTCCCCAAGGCAAATCTTTAATTATATATCGATGATTTTGATGTAATTTATAACTTTTTGTCCCACACTGAGTACAGATGCTTTCATTACTGATTGACTCAATCTGTAAAATTATTCCAATCCCTTTGTGCTGGTGACGCGAACCAACTTTTACCCCTTTTATATCCAGAAGTTCTGTCAGCACTTTAATTTCCTTCCTTTTGTGATTTCATAATAACAAATATATATTCAAGTTACTTCCCTGATAGTTCTAGTTAATAATAGCTCATCTTTATAATTTAAATAAAGCTACATTTTGGGCTATAATTTGATGCATTTTTTTTAGTGTATTAACGACTTAAATTATTAGTTTAGCATACTAGGTACTGAAGAACCATATTTTTTAGCTTTACTATAGCGGTTTGTATTATAATCAGGTACACAGGATTTTTCCCCTCTTATCTGTTCCCTGTTCCCTGTTCCCTGTTCCCTGTTCCCTGTTCCCTAAAAAATTTACCTAACCCCATTAACCCCTATACAAAATAGACACAAAATCTCCCCTTTACTCACTTTCCTGCCGTTTAAATTCAAACTTGAACAAAGTGTAGCGGGGAGAGACTGAGATCAACAGGACCATCGAAGCCCACTCCTAAAAATAAATACGATTTAGTTATTTATTTTTTTTGTAGTATATTATTTAATTAATTTTTAGCGAGCAACGATTGATAATTTTAAACTAGTTGATTAGCCAAAAGTACTATTACAATTATATATATTTCGTGAAATTTACTGGCCAAAGATATAGCTATAACCCTTAGCCAGCAACGATTTATGATTTTGCATAGTTTACAAATGATTTGGGTGTGGCTCTTTTGGAAAGACGTTTGGTCAGGTTTAGAGAGGTATCGGAAGAGTAGGAGGAGCAGTAATAGAGCAACGAGCTTGAATTAGTCGTTTCATCAAAGGAAGGCCATCTTTGTACAAAGACAAGTGATTACGTTTATGCTCTTGCTTTAAGTGAAAGGGCCAATACTCTTGCCAATCACCGCTAACATAAAGCGAGCGCAGACGTAAAACCGCCTCAGCACCCATAAGACTCCATCTAGCCCCGGTAATGTCCATCCTGTCTTTGATTAAGTGACGACAAGCGCCCTCAATAACCCCAGTGGCAATGGGAAGACCAGCTTTCAAGTAATCGTGGTATTTGAGGTAAGCAGCGTTGTTGAGTAAATATCTGGCACACTTATCCACTGGCTGACGTTGTGATGCAGAAAGTTGGCGCTTTGTAGCGCTACCACGCATACCCCCAGCAACTGTACTCGATTTACCTTCAAGGATCAGCAGTAAACGTTTACTAACCCAAACTTCGGCTTGTTGACTAGTGTCCGAATAGAAGGCAAATGCAGCCTTCCACAGATACTCAATCACATGAATAATATCCAGGACAATCGTTAACTTGAGATGGTGTTCGCGAGCAAATTTTTTCAAAGCGCGATAATTGTGTCTTGTTACCATCGACCAGAGCGCAAAAACGCTTGTGTTGATTGGGGTCGCGGTGTAATGCCTCGTCAAAAGCTTCTTTTATAACAAGTGATGGTTCTTTAACTAAACTTGCCCAAACACGCTTACCGATTGGTTTGGGTCGTTTGATTTTTTTGTGTTCTTCTTCTGTGCTGACAATTTGTTGAGGTGTACGAACAAAAGGGTTGATGGTATAAACTGAAGCCACTGTTGCCATTCGCTTTGAATTGCGTTTTTCCCCCTTAGTTAATCGTTTATTTAACTTCTTGCTATTTGCCAGCGCTCTTTTTTGCGTGGGAGCACGTAAGTCTTCTGTACGCATGACAACACCCTTGCCATCCACACTAATAACTACTATTTCCCCCGTCTCCTTCAATTCAACCGATTGTGCTTGTTGATGAGCATAGAATTGATCAAAGTCACAAGCACTTTGATCAGCCAATTGTTCAACTTGTCGCTTACCAACTTTTGCGGCTGTTGTTTTCTGTATGATTTCGACTGTTTCGCCAAACCCTGAACGAGCTACTTCGACAGCCACTCGCTCTCTCAGTCCGTGGGAGTATTTTTCTACTGGTAGGTTTAACTCGGCATCGAGTGGGTTGAGGGAAGTTATTTTTCGTCCACCATAACCGATTCGATTGGCGATGATCGTGCCAAATATTGTTGTCAGCTTCCTTGTAAATCTCTTCTTATGGGTTCTCTTGGCTTCGTCGTTACCTAAGCATTCTCCTTCGATCTCGTCATCACTTCGTCTGTCGAAGTAACCTTGCAGCAGTCGTCTTAATAGTTCGTATCCGTTTTCAAGCAGTTTACTCTCTAATTCCCCATGTTGTAAACCGCAAACACTATCTGAACCCAGCCAGTCCACTATTTCTTCAAATAGCTCTCGCGCTTGTGAGAAAAACATGTCTTCATTTGAGATCGATGGTTGCATAGGTCCAAACTTTTCCTGAACTACTGCTGACTTTTTCAGCTGGTCACCCACCAGGAGGTATTGACTCAAACTATTACTCTGACTAATTTGTCAGTTTTACTGAGATCTAGTCTACCGTACTTTTAAAAGAGCCGCACCCAAATGATTTAGAATAGCTGTAGTTATGCACTAAATACATATTCTTATTAAGCTAGATCTTTCCGGACAATTTAGTTCTTTTTTGTAATAACTTTTTTAAATAAAAATCTGCGGAAACTTAACTAATGTTTATCTCAGACCTGATCAGGATTTAAGGATGATTTTCCCCAGAGGTATAATCCTTAAATTGCGTTTAGTCAACAATTGTCGATGAATCAAATCAGTGTTTATCATAAAACAGCGAATAAGTCAAAAAAATTTTGCCAAATCCAAGCAAGATTGATCAACCAATCAATTACAGTAAACAGATCACCTACTCAGCTGTTGACAACACTTCATTAAGAACCTGATTCTACTGTTTAGCAATGACGTCAGGACTAATATTCTCTAGTCAATACTAGGCTTCGGGCGTTGCTTAATAATGGAATGATTTGAAGCGTAGGTGCGCTTTCCGCATCTAATTATTAAATTCGCCACGGGTCGCACCTGTAGAATGGGCATCAGGCGTGGAACTGGCATCTTGCCAGTTTCAATAGATTTTCCGGCGGGCAGGATGCCCACTCTACTCCTATTCATTACTTGACTGACGGAACGCCAGACTTCGCCGTAAGATGACAGATGCAGATGGGGAGATGGCCATCTGAAATTGATCTGTAGCCGTGTGAGCCGTAAGAATTGGGATTAGATCACCATGATATTGACAATTAGCCCAAATTCTAATATAGAGTTGTCCCTTGTACTCAAGTCAATTGACCAATGAAGGCAGCAGCTTAATTTGGATGCCACAAAGCGCTAAAATAAGCCAGTGACCCTCCCTGTCCTATTCATAGGATTCGGAGAATCCAGCTTTTAATTGATACAATGCCCAAGACTTACACCGTCGAATTTAATCACGAAGGCAACACATACACTATAGAGGTGCCAGAGGATCAAAAAATTCTTGAAGCTGCCTATGGGGCGGGGATAGATTTACCCAGTTCCTGCACGGCTGGAGTCTGTACCACTTGCGCTGCCAAACGAGTAGCAGAAGGCAGTGTAGACCAAACCGATGGTATGGGTTTAGGGCCAGAACTCCAAGCAGAAGGCTATGTGCTGCTGTGTGTAGCTTATCCCCGCTCTAACCTGAAATTTGACACCTCAAAAGAAGATGAAGTGTATGACCGGCAGTTTGGTCAGCCTTCATAAGGTCTATGCTGCTATATAATCAAATACCATTAGCCTAATAGCTAGACTGAATGGTTAGCTTCATCCGCGCTTATGCCCCACGTCCGCACCGTTCGCGTAGCGGCTCCCTAGGAGCAAGGTTGGCGTGGGATGAATGGCGGAAACGAACTTTGATACTTTGTTACCGTCTATGATGAAAATAGTAGGGTAGTCAAATTAAGAGCTAACCGCCACCTACTAACTGAAAAATAGAACGAGTTGTATTGTTCCGGTGCGGAGGGGCATCCCGTGTCGTCAATAAAGCTTGCCGAGCATCCGAACCGTTGGGTGGAGTTGGCAAGAAGCCCACACTGTAATCTCTGATTCAGTGTGGGAGTATGTCACATAGATTAGGATAGCCAGATTATCCTAATTAGAATTAGGGAGAAAACAATGACAACCCATTTCATTACTGCAGAAATTGACCTCCAAGAGTCCCCTAAGGAACTGCACCAAGCCATTGAAGCAGAACTACAAGAACGGGGAGAACCCCTGCGCTGGGCGGTTACTCATGTAGACCCTGAGCAGGAGAAAGCTACGGTAGAAGCTATTGTAACTAAATCAGTCAATAGTAAGTGAATCAGCGTCCCTATACCGTTGTTTTAATCATTCCTACTGGTGTAGGAGCGTCGATTGGTGGCTATGCCGGGGATGCCTTGCCAGTAGCTAGAGCGATCGCACAAGTTTGCGATCGCTTAATCACCCATCCCAATGTCCTCAATGGTGCCCAGTTGTACTGGAACTTACCCAACGCCTTCTATGTAGAAGGCTATGGCCTTGACAAATTTGCCGCTGGATCCTGGGGATTACGCCCTGTACATCAGAACCGGGTGGGATTACTCCTGGATCAGGGGATTGAACCGGAATTACGTTTGAGACACCTACAAGCAGCAGATGCCACCAGAGCTACCCTAGGACTGAATCTAACCGACTACGTAGTTACAGATGCTCCCTTAAATGTAGAACTGCGCACAGCAGCATCTGGAGCCAGTTGGGGAACAATTGGAAATCCCGATAGTTTATTGCGAGCAGCCCAAGTCCTGATTGAGCAAGCTGGAGCAGATGCGATCGCAGTAGTAGTGCGTTTTCCCGATGACTTTGATAGTGAAGCATTGCAAGATTACCGTCATGGTCGAGGCGTAGACCCCCTGGCTGGTGCTGAAGCCATTATCAGTCACTTGATTGTTCGTACCTTTCAAATTCCCTGTGCTCATGCACCAGCATTGATGCCTTTACCCATCGATCCTAAATTGTCACCTCGTTCAGCAGCAGAGGAATTGGGCTATACCTTCTTACCCTGTGTTTTAGTAGGATTGAGTCGCGCTCCCCAATTTGTGGTCAACCAAAAAAATTCCCCCTCCTCCCTTGCTAATCCAGATTCTCAAACGATTTCCTCAAAACCAGGGGACATTTGGGCTGATGATGTAGATGCCATTGTCATACCAGCAACCGCCTGTGGTGGTAGTGCAATGTTAAGCTTTAGCCAGTTGCAAACCCAGATCATTGCCGTTGAAGAAAACCAAACTACCATGGAAGTACCTCCAGAACCTTTGGGAATTAAAGCAATACGAGTAAACTCATATTTAGAGGCTCTAGGCTTGCTGGTTACCCATCGTGCTGGGATCAGTCCTAACGCTCTGAGTCCATCCCTATCATCAAAAAATTGGGTCTGAAACCCCGTTCTTCTAGGGCGGCTTTGTGTTAGAATTATGTAGACGCAGTGACCTGAAAAGAAAAGGTGAAAATCCCAGTAGTGGGACGCTTTGGTTAAATGGTAGTTACCCGAAATGGGTGCTCGGTCAAAGACTCCAATCCCAGCCCTCTACAAGCAGAAGTCTTTTTGGTGAGCGAATCAAATCAAAACTTTTAAAGTAGACTCAATGGCAATAAGCTGGAGAGAGTAGAGGCAATTGGCACCGCCAAGTGGACTGCCGATTTCTTGGTACTACGGTACGGGAAGTCGATGTGGTTGTTACGAGCAATGCCCTTGGGTATCTCCTCTAAAGAATCCTCGCACCAAAAGGCCGGGGAGTGTCAACTCTGCGTCGCTTACATTTTTCCTAGTGACAAAACAAATTCCCGATAATCCCGAACTTGAACCCCTAACCCGCATCCAAGTACTAGTGGCAATGGGTATAACTGCCGTAGTGTTACTAATCTTTGCCAAGCTATGGCTGCAACTAGGTAAGCTGAGTCTCCTGCCCATCAAATTTACCCCCAATGCCCTACTTATAGGACTAGGCATGGGGTTGGGAATTACTGGAGCCAGTGGCTTAGTGTATCGTCTTTGGCCAGCTTATCGCCAGAGTGCAGAAGTATACCTAAAGTTAATTCTCAAGCCCCTAATCATACCAGATTTAATGTGGCTAGGACTGTTGCCCGGTATGAGTGAAGAATTACTGTTTCGGGGTGTGATGTTGCCAGCAGTAGGGTTAAATGCTATCGGTATCATAGCCTCCAGTATGCTATTTGGGATTTTGCATCTAAGCGGTATCCAACAATGGCCCTATGTAGTTTGGGCAACCCTTGTTGGTTTGCTTCTGGGGTATAGTGCGGTAGCAACAGACAATTTACTCGTACCAATAGTAGCTCATATCGTCACCAACTTTGTGTCTAGTTTGGTATGGAAATTGGGTAATTTAGAAAATACAACATAGACTAGAAAAGACTATTAAATTTAATTAAAAATCCCAAATATAAAATTAAAAATCAAATAAAAATTAACAACTAAATAAAAATTAAATAATAATCTTTAATCAATTGTGATAATTTTTATGCCCGACTCCCGACTCCCGACTCCCGACTCCCTTTGCTAAATAACAAATGAACTACCCCGTCCTGGTCGTTCGCGTAGCGTGGCCTACGGCCAGGACAGGGTGTCAGCAGACCCGTCCTTAGAACGTGATTTTTGACGCTTCATCTTTCCTAGTTGCCTCATCGATCCAGTATGCTTACTGGTCTTTGAGGTAGAGCTAGAAAATCCACGTTTATCGAGGTCAGTCCCGTACCCCGGCTGTTTTCCTAGGGCTGCATTGAACATTACCATTGTGCTTGTCTTGTCTCTATCAAGTTCAAAGCCGCAAGCATCACAGACATGGTATCTATTCGACAGTTCAGCCCAATTCTTGTGAACCTTTCCACATTCTGGACAACGCTGAGATGGCTTTAATTGTCTAGTCGGTAGTTGAAGGACAATTCCGCCTTTGAGTTCAATTTTGTAGGTGAGCATTTTATTAAGAGTGCCAAATCCTACGTCTAAAATAGCCTTGTTCAATCCAGCTTTTTGTTTTTTCCTTTTTGACCCTTTCTTAGCTTTTCGGGTCATTCCTTTTGTGTTTAGCTTCTCAGTTACGCCGATGTCATAACGACTAGATAAATCTGACGTAACCTTGCGATGCAGCGCGGTCTTGGGGGTTTCCCCCATGAGCGACTGCATCAAGACGTGTTGCCAATCTCTACGTGCGTTAGCCGCTTTTCTATTCAATTGGGATTCCTTTTTGTTGGCTTTTTTCCAACGCTTAGACGCCTTAATCCCTTTCTTGAAATTAGGAGCCTGCTTCCTACGCTTTTCCTTGCCAGCAGCTTTTACCTTAGGTTCTAGAGTCTTTGTAAAACGCCGGTTAGCTATTTCCTCAAACTCGCTGCCATTGAAGGCTGTAATCGCAGTCTCAGTACCTAGGTCGTACGCTACGATTTTCTCGTATTTTAAGTCAGATTCTGAGCCATATTTAGGATCAGGAGTTTCTGTCTTAACAGTTATTGAAGCATACCAAGCATTTATACTGGGCTTGTAAGTAATTGTCAGAGTCGTTGGTGTCCCCCAAGACTTGGCTTGACCACGCATCTTTATAGTGAGTCCGAGGTCATTTAGCGTCAAGGTTCCATCTTTTCCGTTAGTGTCAGTCTTCCAACCAGCCTTGCTAGGGTAAGTCCATCCGGAGTATTTGCGAATTGGCTTATATTTTGGAATTCCACCTAACCCTTGAAAGAACCGATTATATGCAAGGTCTACTCTCTTCAGAGTAGCCTGCAAAGAAGTGCTATACAACTCCTTGTATTCCGGCCAGCATTTCTTGAAATCGGGTAAACAATTTTGTTGGTCAAGGTATCCTATAGATTTTTTATTTGCTTTCCACTCATAACGGCGATCAGCTATCCCAGCGTTGTAGAGTAACTGGTGAAGTTTTCTTGCATAAAACATCTTTGATGTAGCTGTTTTGTTGGGATATAGACGGAATGTCTGCCTGAGAATCGCCATGAGTGGAATCACATCATTGAATTCTGTGCTCTTTATTTGCTATACTATTAGTATAGTTGATGGTAAATAGAAATGTCAAGCACAAAAAGGAAAAATCCTCAGAAAAGAATGAGAGGAGCACCTGCTCATTATGACGAGATAAAAAGACAGCACGGAATCTGGCTTACAGACACTACTTGGAAATGGTTACAGCTAGCAGCTAAAGACTCTGGGGTAAGCGTTGGAGAATATATAGAGAGCTGGGTCAGGAAGCAGGTTTATAGTATTTGTTCGCGTAGCGTGGCCGTAGGCCAAGGGGCTATCCATCCCAGAGACGAAACCTTAGGATAGTGGAGCCTTTATGGTTGGTCGGCTATGTATAAAAGGGTTAAAACTTTTTGATTAAGGCTCCACTATCCTTACGGTAACTTCAATACCTGAACCTTCGCGTAGCGTGGCCGTAGGCCAGGTGGGGGAATTTCGCCCCCTCAAACTCTCCCTATTTTGTTAAAAATTGATTAATGCGATCGCTTCGACTAGAATCCGATGTTCTTGGACTTGAATCCGGGCATGGAGGGTTTCTGGGGTATCATCGGGTAGCACCGGAACAGCTGCCTGGAAAAGGATGGGACCACTGTCAACATCTAGACTGACCACGTGAACCGTACACCCTGTAATTTTTACCCCAGCCTCAAGGGCTTGTTCCACCGCCCGCACGCCTTTGAAACTAGGTAATAAGCTGGGATGGATATTGAGAATCCGATTAGGAAAAGCGTCTAGGAGTACCTGTGTCACCACTCGCATCCAACCAGCCATCACGACCCACTCCACCTCATACTCTTGTAAAGTTTGGACAATTTGTTGATCGAAATCTTCCCGTTTTTTGATCCGGTGATTATGTAGGACTGCTGGAATGCCGTATTTTTCCGCTCTAGCTAACGCTTTAATGCCTGGGTTATTGTAAATGAGCACGCTGATTTGGGCATTGAGTTGGCCGTTTGCGATCGCACTAGCTATCGCTTCAAAGTTACTGCCACTTCCGGAAGCCATCACTCCCAGTTTCAGAGGGGAAGTAGTCGGTAAGGAGTCTACACTCTTTTGGAGAGAAATGCTAGGGGAAATCAAGCTGGGGCTGGAATCTGGAGAAGTGAGATTGGCAGTCATATCGGGAAATGCGATCGCACAGTCATAAGCATTACCTATACATACTCATTTTATAGCTTGGCATGTTGATCGAAATGATTGTCTGTAACCTTCCTACCCTTATGTTCCTTTTAAATGTAGGCTGTTATAAGTAATTTTGCTTAGGAATTTTCCAATTTTGTCTGAGTAAGGCTTTTATAATTTAGATCCTGATTTGCGAGTATAAATTCCTATTAGCTTGGGGTAGCCAAAACCGATGCTAGGAAAAGATTTAAGGATTATCCTCACTCTGGCAGCCCAAACCTAATAAAAATCGAAATTTATCATGGATATGCGGATTTGGAATGATATGATCGCGGTGCAATTAAGAGTAGGATAAAAGGCGATATGATGAGGCAAGCACCTGTTTCTCCTGTGGTGCTAGTTATCTTAGACGGTTGGGGTTACCGCGAAGTAACTGATGCCAATGGGATAGCCCTAGCAAACACCCCTGTAATGGACAGCCTCTGGGCTGCCTATCCGAGTACATTAATTCGCACCTCTGGAAAGGACGTGGGACTCCCAGAGGGTCAAATGGGCAATTCGGAAGTGGGGCACTTGAATATAGGTGCTGGGCGTGTGGTGCCTCAAGAACTTGTGCGCATCTCTGATGCGGTGGAAAATGGCACTTTAAACGATAACCAAGCTCTTGTGCAAGTATGCCGAGAGGTTAAATCTCGGGGTGGGAAGATGCACATCGTGGGTTTGTGTTCTGAGGGTGGGGTGCATTCCCATCTCAATCACCTCCTGGGATTGCTAGCGCTAGCCAAAGCCCAAAATCTATCTGAGGTCTATATCCACGCGATTACCGATGGTCGTGATACTAAACCGACCGAGGGGATTGAAGCAATTCAAAAAATTCAAGATTATATTGATCAAGTTGGCATTGGATGCATAGCCACTATTAGTGGTCGCTACTACGCCATGGATCGAGACCGACGCTGGGAAAGGATTTCAAAAGCCTATGAAGTCATCACTCAGGATGGTCCTGGAAATGCTATCTCAGCAGCAGAATTCCTCAAGGAGTCTTATGAGTCAGACATTACTGACGAGTTTATCTTGCCCACACGGCTTACTCCTGGAGCTGTGACAGCAGGAGATGGAGTAATTTTCTTTAACTTCCGTCCAGACAGAGCCCGACAGCTTACCCAAGCCTTGGTGGATCCTAACTTTGATGGCTTTGAACGGGAACAGATCAAACCCCTAACCTTTGCCACCTTTACCCAGTATGACCCCAATTTTCCGGTATTGGTGGCCTTTGAACCTCAGAACTTGACTAATATTCTGGGGGAAGTTATTGCCCAGCATGGGTTGCGCCAATTCCGAACTGCGGAAACAGAAAAATACGCCCACGTCACTTACTTTTTTAATGGTGGTCTAGAAGTTCCCTTCGAGGGTGAAGACCGGGAATTGGTGCAAAGTCCGATGGTAGCAACCTATGATAAAGCACCAGCCATGTCAGCTAAGGAAGTGACCAATGAAGTGATCGCAGCCATCGAAAAACGCATTTACTCCCTGGTAGTGATTAACTATGCCAACACTGATATGGTGGGGCATACTGGCAATGTAGAAGCCTGCATAAAAGCAGTGGAAACCGTAGACCGCTGCCTAGGACGCTTAATTGATAGGATTATTAAAGTTGGTGGCACTACCCTGATTACTGCTGACCACGGCAACGCCGAGACTATGCGCGATGAGACAGGTAATCCTTGGACAGCTCACACGACCAACCCAGTACCCTTTATCCTAGTAGAAGGGGAAAAATTAAAAATCCCTGGACATGGAACAGAAGTTGCATTGCGCTGTGATGGATGTCTGGCAGATATTGCCCCGACCATCTTGGAAATCTTGCAACTCCCCCAGCCAAAAGAAATGACTGGGCGTTCTATGATCCAACCCGCTGAGTTGGAAGTCCGTAATAACCGGACACCCGTGCGAGTTTCTCTATAAAACTTCAAGTTGAGAACCCCTTTGTTTTAACCGAGGGAGAGTTCAAAACTTCTCAATGCCGTAATATTGTCAAAAGAATGGTTAATCAAATCCTGCAAATTATTTGGGTTTTATCTGGCTTGGGTCTGATTATTTTGGTTTTGCTCCATAGTCCCAAGGGAGATGGCCTTGGCGGTATCGGTGGTCAAGCTCAGCTGTTTACCAGCACCAAGAGTGCTGAAAAAGCCCTGAACCGGGTGACCTGGATCTTGGCGATTACCTTTATGAGCTTGACAGTGATTTTAAGTGCAGGTTGGTTAAACCAGTAGTTGACACTCCCCGCTAATCGCGAGACGGGGATTCTTACTTCAACGAGGTTACTTGCTCAACCAGGCCGGAGCCAAGAAGAGTAGAGGTATCCTCTCCGTAAGCGTTCGGATCGTCATTCGCGTAGCGTGACCTACGGTCAATCCAAGTTCCGGTATGCCCTACCGTACTTAAGGCTCTTTTGAGGATATTGATTGCAGCATTGTGGTCTCGGTCCAACTGACAACCACACTTACAGACGTGAGTTCGAGTTGATAGTGACTTCTTGACCTCTTCGCCGCATTCAGAACAATTTTGGCGCTTTGTAAGCAGGGTTTACTGCAACAGTTATCCTGCCGAACTTAGTTCCAAAATGCTCTAACCATTTCCTAAATTGATACCAACCTGCATCATTAATAGATAAGCCGCGACAGTGGTTTTTAGCCAAGTTCTTAACCCTCAAGTCTTGCCTTCGGCACGCTTCGCGAACGTAGGCGATCAAGTCGTTAGACTGAATTACGCAGCTCGCCGGAGACGAAACCTTAGATAGGGTCGCCTTATTACAAAAGATTTAACCCTTTTATGCAAAGCCGATCACCCATAAAGGCTCCACTATCTTGCGGTAACTTCGTTCCCAGTCTCTTGGGGTGGACTTCAAGTTGCCTGCTTATTTTAAGGTGTGTCCTGCCTAGTCTGTTAATGGCTTTTCGACGGTTAGTAGAGCCTTTCTGTTTTCGGGATACCCGGCGTTGATAAAACTTTAACCGTTTCTCTCCCGTTCGGTAAAATCTAGGATTAGGTTCAGCATGACCGTCAGAATCCGTATAGAAATCCTTTAGTCCAACATCTAACCCGATTGTGTTTCCAGTCGGTTCCAGCTCTTCATTAATATCAACCTGAACGCAAAACTGGACATAGTAACCATCAGCCCGACGGACTATCCTAACCCGCTTGATTTGCTTCTTATCGAAGCGCCACAAATCCCATGTACCCTTGAGTTTAAGTTTCCCGATTCCCTTTTTGTCACTGAATATGATTCGGCAAAGCCGACGCTTCGCGAACGACTTTTTATCAGGGGATAACTTCCAACCTGACTGTTTATACTCGACCGAACGGCAATGTTTTTGAAATCGGGGAAATCCTTTTTTACCGGGTACCTTCTTTTTGCAGTTGTCAAAGAAGCGAGGGATTGATGACCGGAGATGAAACCTTAGAATAGTGGAGCCTTTATAGGCGATAGGCTATGCATAAAAGGGTTAAAACTCATGAAATAAGACGACCCTATTCTTACGGTAACTTCTAACCATGCTCGTTCAGCACGCTTACTGACGGGCAGTAGAGTTCAACTCATTAGCAAAAGGGAACTTTTTAGCAAGAACGGCACTATATTTGTTGAGGTCGTATTTTGAGACCCCTTTGTTGTCCATCCAGTAACGCAAACAACTGTTACGGATGAATTGAACCGTTCTGATCGCCTCGTCTATAGCAGAATATTGATGTTTTTTGCCCTATGCTTTGAACTCTAATATTATCATCAGTTTCGACCTATAACTGCTGATATTTTATTCTACAAGATTCATTATAAAATTCTGGAACTTCCCAAGATATTTTTCTCATGGCTAAAAGCGCGCTGTTCGCTTTCATCCCCGCTCTAAAGAGACGGGGTTTTCAGCGTTTAGATTTTTATAAAAACAATCAGCAGCTATGGATAGCCCTGTTTCTAGGGGGTGTCACTTGTCTGTTAGTGATGTTGATTCAGTCAAGCACCGCAGCTGGTTTATACCCAAAGTTTAACCAATTAACAGAAGCCTCCTCTGCTATCGTGGCTTCGATGCCAGTAACCTCACCTGCCCTACCAGCTTCTAAGCCTCACCCTCTACCAACTCCCCTTGCCCAGTGGCAAGACCCTACCGGCAGCGGTGATTATTTTTCTGAAATCAAGGGCACTCCCTTAGGTTATCTGATCTGGTCTCAGTTTCCCGTCAAGGTTTATGTGGAACACCCCCAAGCACCGGGTGTGGTTGATGCGAAGCACCAGCGCTTCCAACAATGGGTTGATGCGGTGCTAAAGGCGGTGGCAGAATGGGGCATTTATTTGCCCCTAGAACTAGTTGACCAGCAGGAATTAGCAGATATATCGATTTTGCGATCGCGCCCTCCTCTAAAAGTTTCCTTCAACCGTGAGACCGGAACCTTTGATTGGTCTCGCGCTCGCTCAGCCGTTACTAGCTATGAATTTTACCTGGCGCAATCCATCAGTGCACCAGAGCAAATATTAGATAATCTATTATTGCATAAGTTTACCATACTTCTCTCTCCTCAGCAATCCATTGACTACACCCTTGCCACTGCCCGTCACGAACTGGGTCATGCATTAGGTATTTGGGGTCATTCTCCTTTAGAAACTGATGCGCTGTACTTTTCCCAAGTTCGCAATCCCCCTAGAATTTCTGCTAGAGACATCAATACCCTCAAACGGATATACGAACAGCCAACTCGCTTGGGATGGCCTTTGGCCAAGGTAAAAGGTAAAAGGTAAAAGGCTTGCATCCATAGGACAAACTCCAGCTAATATCAAGTCAGGTTGAATACCCATAATTTAGAGGGAGGGTGGGAAGTGTGGGGAGGGTGGAAAGTGTGGGGAGATGGGTAGATGGGGGAGATTTTTATTAAGGGTAATTATCCCGACATGATATAAAACCAAAAATCAAGGTTTTTACTAAAAAGTTTTTAGGAATAGGTTTTTACTAATAGGAAAAATCGAACTTAGGATTACAGAACTTCAGATTTACACAGGTTGTACACGGAAAGGGTGCATAAGTCCTGAGCCAAATGAGAGTGCAAACAGATCCTTGTGACATCCTACTTTCGGCGAGTATTGGACAAGCTCGAAGCTAGTGGCTGTGAGCTTCAGTCGGTAGGAATACTTACCACTGTGCCAATAGCTAGAGCGATTGTCTGGTTTTAAGGGATTACACTATACTAGTAAGTCCTTAAGAAATGGCACAATAGTAGTTCGTATACTATGCTATAACACTCAGCTATGGGTATGACGTTTTCATAGCCATTGGCATCTGAGTCAGTTACTCAGCTTTACCAGAGTGCTCGTACCAAGTTGCAGCTTAAATCGTAACGAGAGGAAATAAGGACTTGGTTATTTCGCCATTGTCCGACAAGTAAATTGCACTTGAAAAACGCAACTTGGTCTTAGCTTTCAGCCCACTTGTCTGATTCATTAGTATCGGACATTTTTGTGGGTAAGATTTTTATTTTCGGTCGTCAGGTGTACATTTACTATTCGGCAAAATACCGTAACCATAAACTAATAGCCTGAATGTGTCAATCTAGCATCATGCAGACTACCGAAAAAACTCAACCGAAACTTCTCAAACTCAAAAAACGCCTTAGTGAAATTAACGACTTAGAAGCAGCCGCATCTTTGTTGTACTGGGATCAGGCCACCTATATGCCTCCCGGTGGTGCAGCTGCTAGGGGACGTCAGCTGGCTACTCTACAAAAAATTGCCCATAGTAAATTTACTGACCCAGCCATGGGCGAACTCCTGGAAGGGTTACGCCCCTATGAAGAAACTCTACCTTACTTTTCTGACGAAGCTAGCTTAATCCGCTGCACTAGAAAAAATTACCACAGAGCCGTGCAGGTGCCAGCGGAATTTATGGGAGAATTCTCTGAACATCGGACCCAAACGTACAGTGTTTGGGTAAAGGCAAGAGCCACCAACGACTTTGCAGCGGTGCGCCCTTACTTGGAAAAAACTCTTGACCTCAGCCGTGAAATGGCTGATTTTTTCCCAGGTTACGAACATATCGCTGACCCGTTAATTGACTTTGCTGACTATGGGATGAAAGTCTCTATTTTGCGGAGGCTTTTTTCTCAGTTGCGAGAGGAATTAGTGCCAATTGTCGAGGCTATTACTGCCCAAAGTCCCACCGATGACAACTGTTTACACCAAAGATATCCTGAAGAGCAACAGTTAGATTTGACTCTCAAGGTCATCAAGCAAATGGGATATGACTTTGAGCGGGGAAGGCAAGACCAAACCCATCACCCATTTATGATCAACTTCTCTACCGGTGATGTGCGCATTACGACCCGTGTTGATCAAGATGACCTGAGTCAGGCTCTATTTAGCAGCATCCACGAAATGGGTCATGGTCTTTATGAGCAAGGAATTAGACGAGATTTGGAAGGCACTCCTCTTGCCTGTGGGACATCCTCGGGGGTCCATGAGAGCCAGTCCCGACTTTGGGAAAATATTGTTGGGCGTAGTCGGGGCTTCTGGAAATTTTTCTATCCCCAAGTACAATCCTACTTCCCCTCTCAACTGGGTAATGTTTCCCTCGATGCCTTTTATCAGGCAATCAACAAGGTGCAGCGGTCTGTAATCCGCATGGATGCTGATGAAGTGACTTACAATCTCCACGTCATGATCCGCTTTGACTTAGAACTGATGATGCTTGAGGGTAGGCTACAGGTGAGGGATTTACCGGAAGCCTGGAATGAACGCTATCGTGAAGATTTAGGGGTTGTTCCCCAGAATGACAGTGACGGGGTGTTGCAAGATGTTCACTGGTACACTGGTCAGATTGGGGGAATGTTCCAATGCTACACCTTGGGTAACTTGATGAGCGCCCAGTTTTTTGAAGCCGCAGTAACGGAACAACCTGAAATTATACCAAAAATTGAGCAAGGAAACTTTAGTACGCTCCATAATTGGTTGAAGGACAACATTTACCAACACGGTTGCAAATACACAGCGGCTGAATTGATTAAGAGCGTCACTGGTACTGCTTTACGCATCGATCCATTCATTCGCTACATCCGGCAGAAGTATGGGCAGCTTTACATGCTTTAATATTTATTTATGCCAAGATAGTTGTTTTGCGAGAACGTTGTCCATATATCTAAAAGAATATCTATTCCTGATCGGTAGTGCGCGGGAATGACTATTCTTTAGAGGAATTTTTTATAGGGTTGTTGGTTTCAATATAGTGGACTTGTATTTGGGGAGTTTCAATGCTCAACCTAATTCAGGATGTTCTCGAAAGTGACGAAAAGAGCGATCTACGTCACTTTACCAGCCAGTTAAAAACTGCAGAACCCAGGTATTTACTGCGCAACGAAATTCTGGCTGCTTTTAATGAATACTGCACTAAGCACAAAAAATCCGAATACTTTTATCATTCTTCTCATTTAGGGAAGCTGATTTATTACACCCAGGAAATTATTCTGGAAGATGAAAGTCTATGCTTGATTATCCGACCAAAAATTGCGGCTAAAAGAGCTTTCCGTCTGTTTGAAGACTTGAGGGCGCAAGAGGTGACACCAGAGGAACTGCTGGATATAGGCGATCGCTTTGTCAATCGCTACAACCCCAAGGTCGGGGAGGTTCTCCAGCTGGATTTTCAGCCGTTTTATGACTACAGCCCACTCATTCGCGATCCCAAGAATATTGGCAAGGGAGTCCGCTTCCTAAACCGCTATCTCTCCAGTAAACTGTTTCAAGACCCTGAGCAGTGGTTGGAGTCGTTGTACGGTTTCTTGAAAGTGCGTCATTTCCATGGAAACCAGCTCCTGATTAACGAGCGCATTCACAATCACCAGCAACTGTCAGAGCAGGTGAAGTTGGCTTTGGAATTTGTAAGCGATCGCCCAGACAGCGAATCCTATGATAAATTCCGCTTTAAGCTGCAAGAGATGGGTTTTGAACCAGGCTGGGGAAACACTGCTAGTCGAGTGCGGGAAACCTTGGCAATGCTGGATGAATTGATTGATGAACCCGATGATAGGGCATTGGAACAGTTCCTCTCCCGCATCCCAATGATTTTCCGGATTGTCCTGGTATCGGTTCACGGCTGGTTTGGACAAGAAGGGGTATTAGGGCGTCCAGATACAGGGGGTCAAGTGGTATATGTCCTTGACCAAGCCAAGAGTTTAGAAAAGCAGTTGCAAGAAAACCTGACTCTGGCGGGATTAAACATTCAGCCTAAGGTGATCATTCTCACCCGCTTAATCCCCAACAATGATGGAACTCGGTGTAATGAACGGTTAGAGAAAATTAAGGGTACAGAAAATGCCTGGATTTTACGGGTACCGTTTCGAGAGTTCAATCCCAAAGTTACCCAGGATTGGATTTCTCGGTTTGAGATTTGGCCGTACCTAGAAACCTACGCCATCGATGCCGAAAAGGAACTGCTAGCAGAATTCCAAGGTCGTCCTGACCTGATTGTAGGAAACTATTCCGATGGCAATCTAGTAGCCTTCCTGCTGGCGCGACGGTTGAAAGTTACCCAGTGCAATATTGCCCATGCCCTAGAAAAGTCCAAATACCTGTTTAGTAACCTGTACTGGCAAGACTCAGAACAGCAGTACCACTTCTCCCTGCAATTTACTGCTGATTTAATTGCCATGAATGCGGCTAATTTTATTATCAGCAGTACCTATCAGGAGATTGTGGGTACTGCTGATAGTGTGGGTCAGTATGAGTCTTACCAGAATTTCACTATGCCAGACCTGTATCATGTGATTAATGGCATTGAGTTATTCTCTCCGAAGTTTAATGTAGTACCACCGGGGGTAAATGAAACCGTCTTCTTCCCCTACACCCGCACTCAAGGGCGAGTAGCTAGTGATATTAAGCGGTTGGATGAATTCTTGTTTACCCTAGACGACGAGGCCCAGGTCTTTGGCAAACTGGATTATCCTAACAAGCGCCCGATTTTTTCCATGGCTCGTCTTGACCGAATTAAGAACCTGACTGGATTAGCGGAGTGCTTTGGTAAGAGTCGAAAGTTGCAGGAACGCTGTAACTTGATTTTAATTGCGGGTAACTTGCGCACTGAAGACTCCAGCGACAGCGAAGAAAAGGCAGAAATTATCAAGCTTTACCAGATTATTGAGGAGTATAATCTCTACGGCAAGATCCGCTGGTTAGGGGTGCGCTTGTCAAAGAGTGACTCTGGTGAAGTGTATCGGGTGATTGCTGACCGTCATGGTATTTTTGTGCAGCCAGCGCTATTTGAAGCCTTTGGTCTAACAATTTTGGAATCCATGATTTCTGGTTTGCCAACCTTTGGTACCCAATTTGGTGGACCGTTGGAGATTATTCAGGATAAGGTCAATGGTATCCTGATTAACCCTACTAACCAGGAGGAAATGGCTCAGAAAATCCTGGATTTTGTGACTAAGTGTGAGGAAAATCCCCAGTACTGGGAGGAAATTTCCAATCAGGGCATAGAACGAGTCTACAGCACCTATACCTGGAAAATCCACACTACACGGTTACTATCCTTAGCACGGATTTATGGCTTCTGGAACTATACGTCTAAGGCAAACCAGGAGGATATGCTGCGTTATCTAGAGGCACTGTTCCATCTGATTTATAAGCCTCGGGCTAAAAAGCTTTTGGAGGAGCATTTGACACTCCCCGCTCGTGCATAGACGGGGATTCTGCTAACAGGCTAGACTGAGGTAGCTCCCACAATCTAATCCTTGCTACGGTCGTCAAAGGCCGTCAACGAGCGTCGGCTAAGATCAATGTCTAGCTTTCTAGCTACTTTTCTAAGAATGTTTGCACTACCGTTTAAATCGGCATTTACAATTGAACCATCACCACTTTTGTAAAGACCACGTTTAAGACGCTTTCCTGACGCTTTCCACCCGTTCGGTTTTTGTCCAAACTCAGGCAGGGAGTCTCCGTCGAGATAGCTAGCCTTACTGGTGTATGCTTCTTCTGTTATCTCTAATTGAATGGGATGGATCTGGCATAGTTGCTCAAGTCTATCTTTGAGCTTTCCAAGAGGAATTTGAACAAACTTTTGATTGTTTATTATCCCCATTTTTGCCCTACTTTTAAAGCCTTCATTCCAGCCCACTACAATTGTGCCAATGGAATTTTTTAAGCAGTGATCGACGATAAGTTTAGCTGCCTTGTTTATCCCGTCTCTAATTCTGTGATTCCGTTTACGGGTAACTCGATCAAGCCATTCATCCCAATAGTCCTGGGACTTTCCTTCTTTTCTTGTCGATACTTGCTTATTCCAAAGCTGGTTGTAAGCCTTAATGGCTCGGGAGTCAACGAGAAAAGAATTCCCTAGTGTATCAACACAGGCTGCTAAATTGTCAGCGGTTCCGAAATCTATAGAAAGGGCTTATTTATTGTTTAATTGCGTGCCTTTGTACCATTCAAGAAGCTCATAGGAAATCTCTAAGTAGAAAGCTCCATTTTTGGGCAAAATAGTCCATTCCTTTATTTTTATACCCTCTAGGTTAGTAGGGAAATGAATTTCAAAATATTTAATGTCAAACCACCTTTTTACAGTCAGCCCAAGGGCAAATCTGAGATTACCATTTATAACCTTGGGCTTCTGGCCGCCCGAGTTAGGGTAACTTACCTTGAACAGTTTCGCTCCTTTGAGATATCCAGGAGGTTTTGGTTTGCTTTGTAATTGCCCATTGAACCAAATATCTCTTAGTTTATTGTAGCCTTTAAAGCTTTCAGTTACGCTTAATAACGTTTGTTGTGCTGGTGTTGAAGGAAGCGACTTAGCTATTAAGTTTTTTCCTATGCTTTCTTCGTATATCAAGTCGAATTTACCTGTCAGCAATCGGCCTGTCTTAAAGAAGATTTGCCGGGCAGAGTAAACCCCCATATTGTAGAGCTTGCCTGATTGGCGGCAAAGATACTCAACCATCGCTTCTGTCTCTTGATCTAGGTGCAACAATATTTATTTGCTGCACCCCTATCTGTTTATTGGTTTTAGCCATTATCGATCTCATATTAAGTTGTCGTTATTTTTATAAAAAACTACATTAATAACAACAGCAAGTCCGGAAGTCAAATAAATTGATAAAGAATAGTTTTGGATATAGGCATTACAATCACGCAGTGGGTATTTGTACTGTTAACCTTGTATGGTTCCCGAAAAGCAAAAAAGTACTTGTGGATAAAATTCGAGATATAATTTACGAAATATTCGCTGAGATAGCTCTAGATAAAAATTGGAATATCAAAGTTCTTGAAGTAGCACCAGACCAGATCCATTTATTCGTCGAAATCAATCCCACAGATGCGATATATCAAGTCGTAAGGGCTTTCAAAGGGAGAAGCGCCAACTACCTAAGAAAAGAGTTTCCTGATCTAAAGAAACTTCCATCTCTTTGGACTAACAGTTATTTCTTCTCAACGGCAGGTAAGGTTAGCATTGAAACTATCCAAAGATACATTAATGATCCTCATCATGGATAGTTTCTCTTAGGTGGCTTTAGCCACTGTGAGCATTCCTCCCCGGTCTAAAGACACGGGGTTTCCTGCTATCTAGATTTTTATGAGAAGGTTCTAGAGATTCCTTTATACACAACTGAACATAATAGCCATCTGCACGGCGAACCAATCTAACCCGCGCGGGTTAGCTTTTCCGTAGCGTCGGCTTTGCCGAATCGTAACGCCACAACTCCCAAGTCCCTTTCAGTTTCAGTTTCCCGATACCTTTCTTGTCTAAGAAGTTTATCGACTTAGCATCCCCTGATAATTTCCACCCTGATGTCTTGTATTCAACTGTTCGCGCAGCGTCGGCTACGCCGAATCGGGAGAAATTTTTGAACTTGGGATATCCCTTTTTACCGGGGGCTTTCTTTTTGCATTTATCGTAAAATCTAGCGATTGAGCTATAAGCTCTTTCGACCGAAGCTTGACATGCGTGAGAGTTCAAGTCTTTTACAAAGGGATACTCAGCTCTAAGCCAAGTATTATGACGATACAGCTCTTTTTGTCCTACAATTAAACTAAGCCGGTGAGTCGCCCCACCGACTCGTCTTCAGAACCGTACGTGATACTTTCGCATCATACGGCTCCTCATTATAGGAACCATTGTCATTGGTACCTCTAGAACGGGTTTTCATCTAGCTCGGAGGCGTCGATTTTTGTCCCGTGTTTGGCGTCGTGACAGTGAAGGTGTAGTAATTCTAGATTTTTATCTAGGTTATTTCCACCTAGTGCGCGTGGTATAATATGATGTTTTTCCAATGAATCTCCATCCCTGAAAGTAAGACCACAATGAGCACATTTCCGGAAACGAAACCTTAGATAGGGTCGCCTTACTACAAAAGACTTCAACCTTTTACGCATAACCTACCAACTATAAAGGCTCCACTATCTTACGGTAACTTCAAACCCTTCTTGCCGTTCTAAAAGCCTTCCCTTCTGAGTGGTCATCTCAGGATGTTTTCTCATTCTGGTATTCCAGTATATTAGGTTTCCGTCGTAGGGACTTCTGGATTCTTTGACTTTGGTGTGCCTGATTATGGGTGTTTTACCATGTTTGGGTAGGTAGTTATCCAAAGTCATGAATACCCAATTGTCCTCTTCTAGAGTTCCCCAATATTTATGGTTTACCCAGGTCTTGGATTTCTTTGGATGTCTCCTGTATCCCCATCTTTGTAATTTGTTCCAGAGTTTATGGTCTAACCCTTTGAATGTTTCTTTACTACATACTGAGCTGTAGTAATTACACCATCCTCTTATAATGGGTTTAAGGTTGTATATTAATATATCCTGGGGGGCAGCTCTATGACGGTTGATAGTGTTTGAGAGTTGCCCATAATGTTCTAGAACTTTTTCTTTTGATGGTTTGATGATGGTTTTAAAACCTTGTTTTGAGTGGTTTTTTCCTACATGATATTGACGTATATTGAATCCTAAGAAGTCAAATCCGTCAAAACTATGGATTATTTGTGTTTTACTTGGTTTTAATTCCAATCCCATGTCTTTTAACCATTCGTTTATGACCCTTTGACATTCTTCTATCACTTTCTGGTCTTGGTGTAGTATTACGAAATCATCAGCATATCTGATTAGGTTTAATCCTTTTTTGTAATAGGTCTTTTTGCCTTTAACAGAATCGGCAAAATCCCATACAACCTTTTCCATGCCGTGGAGGGCTATGTTCGCCAGAAGTGGAGATATTACTCCACCTTGGGGAGTGCCCTCTTTTGTAGGTGAGAATGTTCCATTATCCATCACACCAGCTTTAAGCCAGGACTTTATTAGACGTCTCATGGATGGATAAGTATTTAGTTTTGATATTAGGGTTTTATGGTTGATTTTATCGAAGCATTTAGCAATATCTGCATCTAGCACCCATTTTGGTTTGCTTCTGATGGAGTTGAATATTGCTTCGATAGTATCATGACATGAGCGTCCTGGTCTAAACCCGTATGAGTTAGGTTCAAATTTTGCTTCCCATTCAGGTTCTAAAGCCTGTTTGGCGAGTGCCTGTAATGCGCGGTCATACATGGTCGGTATTCCCAGTGGGCGTTTTTCTTTCCGTCCAGGTTTAGGTATCCATACCCTTCTGGTTGGCTTCGCCTTTTTGGAGGTTTTGAGGTTGGCTACTAAGACGAGGCGTTGCTTGTTGGTTAAAGCTTTGACCCCATCTATTCCGGCAGTCTTTTTACCTCTATTTTCCTGAGTGACTTTTCTGACCGCTATCATTTTGGCAGTCCAGGACTTCATCAGAGTCTTTTGCAACTTTCTTACCACGCGAACATCACCACGAACAGAGGCTCGATATATTCGTTGTCTTGATGCAGTCGCTCATGGGGGAAACCCCCAAGACCGCGCTGCATCGCTTTTGCAACTTAAATAGGGTTTTTTCTAGCTTGCGCCAGTTGACCTTATTCCATTCCGACTTTTGGGAAAATCCCAGAGTATTAGACATATCAATTGCTATTTACAACTATATCTTTTCCTATAACGTGAGTCCGTCTGCGTATCCTAAATGTTACCTTAGGCATTTGCTTCTGACTCAATCTTGCCCCCATAGGACATGCGGCTAACTACCTACTCAATAATCGACCTTACTGAGAGTACATATGGGAGTTACTTCGTTCCTGATAACCATTCTTTGAACTTTTAGGGTGATACTATTCACCGGGAATTATTTCGGAAATCTTTATAAGAAAAAGGAATCTTATCAACTTAATTCCATTGACTTTTGTCTGTAGCGTTTCAACCTTATTTCGCTACATTGGACTAACGATGATTCTGATGTATCTTCCTTTCGTACCCATGAGTTCTTTACCTATCAAATACATCGGTCAGGTTAAAGGATGTTTTGACGTTTGACCCTGGCATTAATCCATGAGTTTGTTATGTTCATGAATCAGGGTAAGGTTGTCACTCGGATTTCACGAGGGATGGAATTTCACCATCATGGTTATCAAGTTATCATGGCTCTTTATTGAGCCAAGCAGTTAATCCCCCAAATCTTTGTTTAGATAAGGTTTCTAACTAACGAATCGCACCCTTTATTGTCCATCCAGTAGCGGAGGCACTTATTGCGGACAAATTGACCGGTGCGGATCGCCTCATCAATCGCGGCATATTGAGCTTTCTTTCCCTTGACCTTGAACTCTAAGACCTTCATTGTTGACGTGGGACAACTCTGGGTAAAGTAGAACACAAAAAGAGAAAGCCGTCCGTTGTTCGCGTTCGCCTTTGGCGTGGCCATAGGCCAAGCGTGGCCATAGGCCAAGTTACCGTAAGATAGGGTCGCCTTTATGGTTAAAGACGAAACCTTAGAATGAAGGAGCCTTTATGGGTAACTGGCTATGCATAGAAGGGTTAAGTCTCTTGTAATAAGTAGGTCGGGCTTGAAAAGCTCAGGTATGTTAAGTTAAATAAAGCAATAATACTTTCAATGCTAAGAAGCATTCACTATGGGCGCACGCTTAAGAATCTTTCCTCTGTGCCGAACTTGAGCGCACTTTATTTGAACTTCGCACTGCCACTACGGTTCCCCAGCGAGTCAAAGACCGAGCGCAAGTAATTCGTTTAAACCATCAGGGCCTGTATGTAGAGAAAATTGCTGCCTATTTCGGCTGGAATGTTCGAACTGTCCGTGAGGTCATTCATCGATGGCAACACAAAGGCTTGGGGGGACTATGGGATGCTCCTAGACCCGGAGCCCAGAAGCGTTGGCAGCCTGAGGATATTGAATATCTAGAATCCTGCTTACGCCAGGAGGAACGCACCTACAATAGCAAACAGTTAGCCCAAAAGCTGGCTAATGACCGTCATGTTAAGTTGAGCCCGGATCACCTCAGACGAGTGCTTAAAAAAAGGGGGTGATTTGGAAGCGTACTCGCCAAAGTCACAGAGGGAAGCAAGACCCTATAGAAAAGGCAACCAAGCAAGCCGACCTAGAGATGTTGCAATGGTCAGCGGCAGTAGGAGAAATCGACTTATTCTATCTCGATGAGTCGGGATTTTGTATGTGGATGCCCGTAGAACACAGCTATTTCTTTAGAGGTGAGCAAAAGCGCCTTGAACAGACAGCCCGCAAAGGAAGACGCATTAGCATTTTGGGATTGCTACAACCTAAGCGTGAGCTTTGTCTATGGACTGGTGGTGGGCAGTTTCAACGGGGAGCGCTACATCACGATGATGGATGAACAAGCTCGTCAGGCCAAGCAACAACTCGATCAAACCGGTCGGCTCCGGGTGATTGTCCAGGACAATGGTCCGGTTCATACCAGCAAACAGGTGAGAGAGAAATGGGCTCAGTGGGAAGCTCAAGGGCTATATCTGTTCTTTTTACCGAAATATTGCTCAGAGATGAATCCGATTGAATCCGAATGGCATCAGTTAAAAACCCATGAATTGGTGGGTCAAATGTTTGAAGATGAACTGGCCCTAGCTTATGCAGTCATTGATGGCGTCAATGCTAGAGCTGAGGTTGGTGGATATCAGGCAGAACGATTCAGATTTCCCTCGAAGTTAGCTCCTTCATAATGTGTTACATACATGAGCTTTTCTACCCTTAGCTACTTAAGGCTCCTTCATTCTTACGGTAACTTCCGAGGCAGGCTATGGGGAAAAGGGTTAAAACTTATTGAATAAGGCGACCCTATCTAAGGTTTCTATCCAGGGAAGGACGGGGCTTGAGACCCAAAATTTTTGGTCAGAGGCGATCCGCTACTGCCCGGGGACGGGCGTGTACCCATGAGGAATGACTAGCGTACCCATTATTATCAATACCTAGGGCAAAAACTGTTCTTCATACTTACGCCATGGAGCTAAATACCCCTATCCTAATTACACAAAGCAATTGAAAGTTTTATAAATATTTATTAATCAAGACTTGACATACGGCATTTTTGTTGAACTTGTCACCAATGGCCTAATAGTTACGCCTCCCAGACAAGTAAAGTGGACTGTTAAGAGTTGGAAACTTTGGGTCTCGGAATAGGGAACAGCAACGGTTTGAGCAACTTTAATTTTCTTAACACAGTTCAAAAAAAAAAAAAATTAATAGCGTTTCTCTTGGTAATCAGATATAGAGCATTTTTTCCCTACTCTCTACTTCCTACTCCCTAAAACCTAGGATGAAAGTACCTTAATCAATGGATTACTGCTAGTGAGTACTCCTAGATGTCAGAGTACTTAGGTTTTATATAGCTGCTATGGTTGGACGAGAGTCAAGCAGAATTTATTTACGATTAGGGTTGACAGGTTATTTTTTTCGTGCTAAATTTCTCATGGTGCCTAATTTAGGGGACTCTCAATGCTCATAAACCTAAGTACACTTAAGTATAGTGAAAACAGTAAAAAACTGTTGAAAGGGAGCAAATAAGCCTTGAAAAACGCTATTTATAAAGGAGCTTGAAACTTTGGAAATATCAGATGTTCAGACCTTGACGAGAAGTTTGACAATCTGGTAGAGTTGTTGCGGTATAGAGCCCATTATCAGCCAGATCAAATCGCTTATACCTTCAATGAAAAAGGGGAAGAAGAAACTGATCGTATCACCGATGAGGTATTAGACCAACGCTCAAGGGCGTACGCCTGTCAGTTGCCGTCTCTGGGGGCAACGGGGGAACGAGCGCGAGCTAGTAGTACCACCAGGTATAGACTTCATTGCTGCTTTGTTTGGGTGCTTGTACGCTGGCGTAATTGCAGTGCCCACATATCCACCACCCCGACGCAGTCAAAATCTGTCTCGGTGGTTAGCGTAAGCATACCTATGCAGAGGCTAGGTTTGCCCTAACTACCACATCTGTTATGACCGAGTTAACCAGCTCGCCGAGCCCAGCATCCAGCTCTGGGGAAGTTGCATTTGCGAGTCTACAATAAATGCGTACGCGACTTTGGGTTGAACTGGTCTCAACCAAGCCATTACAGCAGTAGCCATGCCTAACTCCTGTAAACTTCCGGCTCTACCGGGACACCCAAGGGAGTAATGGTGAGTCAGGGTAATCTGCTACACAATCAGCGGATGATTAAGCAAGCGTTCGGACATAGCCAGCAAACAATTGTAGTAGGTTGGTTGCTGACTTTCCACGACATGGGACTGATGGGAAATGTATATTTATATGAAAATTGAATAAATTACTTAGCCAACAGCGTTGGTCAATGAAAAAATGAAATATGTAGGGAGCAATCTCTCCGTAGTTATCCTTACTGGGTTAGATAAGCGTACCCATGGATTACCAAGGCCTACTTAGCAAACCGTAAAAATTAAGGAGACAGTTTGATGTAAACTAAATATAGATGTGACAATAGATTCTTTTCAGCTAGGCAAAATGGGAAACAAGTAATGATTTTTCTAGTCTACCTTCTGAAAATTAAATGAATGTAGCAAATAATATCATTACATATTTAGGACTACTCAAAAATCAAAAGTAAAAAACTAGCTCAAATGACTACATTAAAGGTCTCCATAAAAAAAACTTTATGCTGTACAATAATGTTATCCCAGCCAAACACACAATCTAATCAAATAGAGCCAGATCAGGGGAGAGTAAATGTATTATTAATTATTCATAGGTAGTAAACCTCAATTTAATTGTAAATTTCATGGTATTTTAAGTAAATTTCCATAAAAATCCTAGCCAAGCTCACTAACATCCTATTCAGAGTAAAACCAATAAATATCAAAAAATGCTAGAGTTAATTAATCGTTACGAACACGGCTTTGTTTATATTCCTGTAATCTTAGCCTGTAGAGAAAAAGGATTATTTGAATTAATAAAAAAAAAGAGAATAACCCACCGGCAAATAGCTAATACTCTAGGGGCAAATACAGGTAATTTGCAAGTGGCCTTAACAATGATGGAATCCCTAGGTTGGCTATCCAAAAATGAAGCTGATGAATACTCCCTCAAAGACAATTGTCAAGCTTACTTGTCCATTCCTGAAGAAATATTATATTTATACAACTTACCCATAGAATCCTATTTACTAGGAAAGGAAAAGCCTGGTATTATTAAAAATTGGATAGAGCTTTCTCAACAACAGTGGAATATTAATGATAGAACAATTGCCGATTTATTAGATGGGGTCTTAATAATACCAATTATGCTAGGGCTTCACAAGCATAATTTATTAGCAGTAGATGAAGACAAGCCTTTATTCTATAATGTGACTCCTCATATACGAGAAGAATTATCAAGATTGTTTATTGCTAAAGGATGGGCTGATAAAAGTTTGATAAAAGTCCAAAAACACAGCCAAAAATCGAATAAAAATAAGAATTATCTATGCTTGACTGATATTGGTAAATGCTTAGGGCAAAGGACAATAATTAAAAGTATTAGTTTAAATTGTTTTGAAAATAATTATTACAATTTGCGCCATCCTAAAATTGAGGATTTACGTGATTTAATAGCACTAGAGACATTGTGTTGGTCAGAAAATCTCCAAGTTGACAATGAAGAAATTTATAGACGAATTTTTAAAATTCCACAAGGGCAGTTTATTTTAGAGCTTGAGGATAAGATTGTTGGAGCTATCTATTCCCAAAGAATTGATAACCCTCAACTTTTGGATAATAAAACTTGTACACAAGTCCCTTTATTACATACTGAATCAGGAGTAGTGGTACAATTATTGGCAGTAAATATCTTGCCAGAGTTGCAAAATCAGGGATTGGGAGATCGACTGCTGGAATTTATGCTTCAGTATTGTGCCCAGATAAGTGGTGTCGAAAAAGTTGTGGCAGTAACTCTTTGTCGCAATTATCCAGACTATTCCCCTATGCCCATGGCAGAATATATCCACCAGAAAAATGAGTCAGGGTTACTAGTGGATCCGCTGTTGCGATTTCACCAGATTCATGGGGCTAAAATTGAGAAACTGCTTCCTGGTTACCGCCCTAAAGATTGGGAAAACCAGACTTGTGGAGTTCTCGTATCTTACGATATTCAACATCGTCAACGTTTTGATGGTGCGACAGTTGAAAAAAATCGGCAGACTAAGGTAAAACTGACAGAAGATATAGATGAAGTTGTGGCTAGCTGTGTGCGTAAAGTTATGCACCAGAAAAAGTCTTTTGATGCCCAGCGAGCACTGATGGAGATGGGCATCGAATCTTTGGAGTTGCTGGAACTGAGATACTTGTTGCAGAAGAAGCTGGGAGTGGAAATAGATCCTAATTTATTTTTTAAGTATGGAACTGCTGCCGCGATCGCTAGTTATTTTAAAGGGGAGACAACAGAGAGAAGCGGGGAAGTTTCTGAGGTACTACCAAAGCCAGAGGCAATAAAAACTGATTCCGGTTTTTCAACGGCTCAATTAGAAAATGGAGTAGCAATTATTGGTATGGCTTGTCGGTTTCCTGGAGATGCCGATAGCCCTCAACAATATTGGTCATTGCTCCATGATGGTATTGATGGGATTACGGAAGTACCTCCAACTCGTTGGGATATTGAGCAATATTACCATCCTGAGAAAAATCAGCCAGGAAAAATAGCTAATCGTTATGGGGGATTCCTAACTGAAGTTGACAAATTTGAGCCGGATTTTTTCCGCATTTCGGCTCGTGAAGCTCTCTACATGGATCCACAACAGCGTCTGCTGCTGGAAGAACATTGGAAGGCACTAGAAGATGCTGGCATTAATCCGGAATCTCTGTCGGGCACAGAAACGGGTATATTTGTGGGTATCGCTTTTCACGATTACGAACGCTTACAGGACAAATATTATCAAGAGCAAGATTTAAATATCTATTTTGCTACAGGTAGTTCTACTGCTATCGGTGCAGGAAGATTATCCTACTTTTTCCAATTAAATGGACCATCAATTACTGTAGATACTGCTTGTTCTTCATCTCTGAGTGCGGTTCATTTAGCTTGTCAAAGTATACGCAATGGTGAATGTCAATTGGCTTTGGCATCAGGGGTGAATTTGTTGTTGTCTCCAGAGTTGAGTATCAGTTTCTCTCAAGCTGGGATGTTATCACCAGATGGACGCTGTAAGACTTTTGATGCTGCTGCCAATGGGTATGTGCGGAGTGAAGGTTGTGGGGTTGTCGTTCTCAAGTCCTTGAAACAAGCGATCGCAGACAATGATCGAATTTTAGCAGTAGTTAGGGGTACAGCAATTAACCAAGATGGTGCGAGCAATGGCTTGACAGCACCTAACCAATCGGCTCAAGAAGCGGTACTCAAAAGAGCGTTGTCGGTAGCAGGAGTTTCGGCTAACCAGATATCTTATGTGGAAGCTCATGGTACCGGTACTTCTTTGGGAGATCCGGTGGAGATTAAGGCAATAGAAGCAGTGTATGGCAAGGATCGTAGTGCAGATCGACCCTTGATGATTGGTTCAGTCAAAACCAATATTGGTCATACGGAAGCAGCTGCCGGTATTGCAGGATTAATTAAGGTAGTATTATCGCTGCAAAATCAGTATATTCCACCTCACTTGCATTGGAAACAGTTGAATCCCTATATAAGTTTGGCGGGGATTCCTGGGGTGATTCCCACTGAGGGTAAGGTATGGGAACAATATGAGGGAGATGAAACTCGTGTAGCAGCCTTAAGTTCTTTTGGTTTTAGTGGTACTAATTCCCACGCCATTGTTGAGGAAGCACCAGAAGGCAGGAGCCAGGAGCCAGGAGCCAGGAGCCAGGAGCCAGGAGCCAGGAGCCAGGAGCCACCTTACTTATTAACTGTGTCTGCTAAGAAAGAGCAAGCACTTAAAGAGTTAGTCAGTAGTTATCAGCATCATCTCGAAACCAATCCGGAATTAGAGCTAGCAGATGTATGTTACACCGCTAATACTGGAAGAGCTGACTTTAATCATCGCCTAGCAATAATTGCCACTAACCCACAACAATTAACCAACAAACTGCGGCAATACCAAGCAGGGGAAGAAGAGAGTGGGGTATTTTCAGGACAACTATCCCATAGTAGTAGTCCAGCTAAAGTAGCATTTCTGTTTACTGGTCAAGGTTCCCAGTATGTGCAGATGGGAAGGCAACTGTATCAAACTCAGCCTGTTTTCCGTCAAGTTTTAGATCAATGTGATGAACTCCTACGTCCTTATCTGGAGCGTCCGTTATTAGAAGTCCTTTATCCTCAAGATACACCAAACTCAAACTCCTATTTACTAGACCAAACTGCCTATACCCAACCGACATTGTTTGCCCTAGAGTATGCCTTGTGCAAGTTGTGGGAATCTTGGGGTATTAAGCCTCAGGTGGTGATGGGTCACAGTGTGGGAGAATATGTGGCAGCAACTATAGCTGGAGTCTTGAGTTTAGAAGATGGCTTGAAGTTAATCGCCCTGCGGGGGAGGTTAATGCAGCAATTACCTGCTGGTGGAGAGATGGTTTCTGTTATGGCATCAAAGTCTCAGGTAAAAGATGCGATCGCTAATCATACCAAGCAAGTGACAATTGCTGCAATCAACGGGCCCGAAAGTGTGGTGATTTCTGGGGAAGCAGGAGCGATTCAAGCTATTGTTACAAAACTAGAGTCAAAATTGATTAAGACGAAGCAGCTGCAGGTATCCCATGCTTTTCATTCCCCTTTAATGACACCAATGTTGGCAGAGTTTGCCGCAGTAGCCCAGCAAATCACTTACCATCAACCAAGGATACCTGTAATCTCCAACGTCACAGGAACCATAGCAGACAAGAGCATTGCCACAGCTGACTATTGGGTAGAGCATGTAGTCAAACCAGTCAGATTTGTCGCAGGCATCAAGACTTTAGCCGAACAAGATATTCGTATCTTTTTAGAAATTGGTCCTAAACCAGTTCTACTCGTTATGGGAAGGGAATGTCTCATCGGAAGCAAAAAAATCTGGTTGCCAAGTTTACGCCCTGGTAAGCCAGACTGGTTACAAATGCTGCAAAGTTTGGGGCAGTTATATGTACAGGGAGTTAAGGTTGACTGGTTAGGATTTTACCCAGATGATGCTCCCCAAAAGGTAGTTTTACCAACCTATCCCTGGCAACGGAAAAGATATTGGATCAGTGATCTGCAACAGTACAAAAATAAAGGTAAAAACGGAAAAGTAGCACCTCAGGTAGCATCTGACAACAATCAAAGCAAAAACAGCGTAGTCACAAATAACAGTAGTGGGAGCAAGATGCTCCCTGGAATTAAAGAAAGCGAACAACCGCGAATTAAAGAAAGAGAGCAACCGCGAATTAAAGAAAGCGAGCAAGATGCTCGCACTACAATAAATATACAAAAATCGGATGCTCCCGATATAGAGCAACCACAACGGAGATTATCCAACCCAGCGTCACTATCTTTATCCAAAACTACAGTAGCTAAACAACAACCAGCAAAAAGAGAATTGGCTCAATTGAGAGTGCCACTGACTCAGGTAGAACCTGCTCAAATAACTCAGCAATATCTTGAATCAGAAAAGATTACCCAAACCCTGGGTAAAGCACTACATCAAGATATTTTGATTAACCAAAAAACAACTAAGGAACCAAAAACTATGAACCGGGAACAAGTTGAACAACTTAAACAAGAGTATGAAGAGAAGGGATACTGTCAAATCAAAAAAATATTTGACTTTTCTGCGATAAAAACTATCCAAAAAACCTTGGATCAGGCTAAACAGGAAAGCCAGATATCTAAGGAAAAAGTAACTTTGAAATTGGGAGGGATTGATGATATCGATACCAATGATCATGCCTATGACTTGGTGAAATACGATTTTGTTTCTTCCTTTATCCAAGAGAAGCTGGCTCTGCTGAATTACATCACCGGCAAAAACTTGATGATCATGCACAATGCCCTGTTTTCGGTGGAACCAAACCATAAAGGCTTGCCTTGGCATGTAGGAGTCGGTTCGTTTTCCTTTACCAAAACCGAAGACTTTGGTGCTTCCATCTGGATCCCCTTGGATAAAATAACTAAAGAACATCGAGGTGGGATGCAATATGTATCTACCAAGATTTTTCCAGGACAGTTCTATTACAGTGTTTTTGACTTACATTTAAAAAATAATATTAAGTGGGATGAATCCCAAGGAGACTTGAATGAATATGTGGCTAACGCCAACACTATTTATAATAAAATTACCGAAGATGTAATCGATTATACTATTAAAGATGGTTATGAAGAAGACGAGTATAACTTAGGAGATGCCTTTTTCTTCAATAAATACGTCTTACATCAATCAGTTCCCTTAAAACCTGGCTTACATAAGTTACGTCGTGCTTTTGTGATTCGACTGGTAGATTATGACACGCGGGTGGATGAGGAACGGTTGGGTTTATTCTCAAAATACTCTCAACTGCATTCAAGGTACTACAAAACCCTACCTCGTTATAACAAAGATAGTGTACTAGTGATGGTCTCCCGTGCCGTCCAGAAAGGTTTAAAATCTCCCTACTTACGAGACATTCCTCATGTGCAACAAACCTTAGCAGCAAGGATGGCAGCTGGAGCTATCAGTTTTGAGGAAACACCAAGCATCTCTTCGGCTCCTCAAACTCAGCAACCTTTGAAAACCTTACAACCGCTGCGGACACCCCAGGTAAACCAGGTAAACTTATCAGAAATCAAGCAGGTTCTCAAACAGCAGTTAGCCGAAGCACTCTATACAGAAGAGAGTGAAATTGCCGAAGACCAAAAATTTGTTGATTTAGGCTTAGACTCCATCGTTGGGGTAGAATGGACAACTACGATTAATCAGACCTATAACTTAAACCTCAAAGCCACCAAGTTGTATGATTATCCTACTTTATTAGAGTTGTCTGGATATATCGCCCAAATCTTATCAAGTCAGGGTACAAAACCGATAAGCTCCAGTTCTCAAACTCAGCAATCTTTAAAAACTCTACAACCACTGCCGACACCCCAGGTAAACCAGGTAAACCTATCAGAAATCAAGCAGGTTCTCAAACAGCAGTTAGCCGAAGCACTCTATACAGAAGAGAGTGAAATTGCCGAAGACCAGAAATTTGTTGATTTAGGCTTAGACTCCATCGTTGGAGTGGAATGGACAACCACGATTAATCAAACCTACAACTTAAACCTCAAAGCCACCAAGTTGTATGATTATCCTACTTTATTAGAGCTAGCAGCATATATTGCCCAAACCTTGGCAAGTCAGGGTACAAAACCCCAGGTTAGTCAGCAGCCTTTGAAAACCCTACAACCATTGCCTCAACCCCAGGTAAACCTATCAGAAATCAAGCAGGTTCTCAAACAGCAGTTAGCCGAAGCACTCTATACAGAAGAGAGTGAAATTGCCGAAGACCAGAAATTTGTTGATTTAGGATTAGACTCCATCGTTGGGGTGGAATGGACAACCACGATTAATCAAACCTACAACTTAAACCTCAAAGCCACCAAGTTGTATGATTATCCTACTTTATTAGAGCTGGCACCATATATTGCCCAGGAAATTGCTGCTACTGGTGGTAGCAAATTATTCCAAGGTAATGGCAATGGAGGTCATCCCCAAGAATCTTTGCCAAATAACGGTTCACCTGTAAATTCATCAGAGGAGATGGATCCAAAATTGCGCTTACGTGCGATTCTTAATAAAGTAGCTAAGAAGGAGTTGACTATCCAGGAAGCAAACAAACTGGTTCAACAGATTAAAAAACAGGTTACAGTTTAGGAGTAAATTGGAGTTAATATGAGCAAAGAACAAGTACTAAAAATAATAAAAAAATACACTCGTGAAATAGCACCAGAATTAGAAGATTCTCCCCTAGAACCTACTGATAGCTTAAAAAAATTAGGTATCGATTCAGTTAATCGGGCAGAAATTATCATGATGGTGATGGAAGACCTATCCTTGAATATTCCCCGTATTGAACTGGCTGGAGCTAAAAATATTGGAGAACTTGCTGATTTATTTGCAGCAAAATTGTAATATTTGTTGTTGGTTGTTTGTTGTTTAGGGAGCGGGAATTGGTATTAGTGTATGAATGACATCAAGATAACTGGTATGGGCATTGTCACTCCCATTGCCCAAGAAGTTGAATCTTTCCGGGAAGCCCTATTCTCCGGTAAAACTCAATTTGGTTATCTGCAAAGACCAGGAAGGGAAAGCCCTAGTAAAAAATTTATTGGTGCAGAACTACCAGAGCTTGATGTCAGAACCCTATTTCCTCAACATAGGGGATTGTTACGCAGTGCAACCTGGAGTGGACAAGTTGCTATGTTCGCTGTTGCCCAGGCTTGGGAAGATGCTAAACTAACCTCTGCCCCAGTCAAGCCAGAACGTATTGGTCTAGTAATCGGTGGCTCCAATCTGCAACAACGCCATCAGCAACAAACTTGGCAACGTTATCAATCACGTCCAGAATTTATCCGACCAACTTATGGACTGACAGTTTGGGATACAGATATCTTGGGTTTACTTTCCCAGTGCTTTCCAATTCAAGGAGAAGGTTATACCGTAGGTGGAGCATCTGCTAGTGGTGCAGTCGCTATCATTCATGGAGCTCGCCAAATTTTAACGGGGGTGACTGATATTAGTATTGTCGTTGGTAGTCTCTTTGATATCTGTGCCTATGAATGTCAGGGACTAATGAATTTGGGAGCTATGGGTAGCGAACGTTTTGCTGATAGTCCAGAGCTTGCCTGTAGACCATTTGACCATAACCATGACGGTTTTATTTATGGGGAAGGTTGTGGAGTTATAGTCTTAGAAAAAGCTGACAGCGCTCAACAAAGAGGAGTACTTTCTCAAGGAAAACTCCTGGGTTGGGGCTTAAATTTAGCTGGCAATCGTAGCCCTGAACCATCCCAAAAAGCAGAAGCACAAGCCATGAGTGCAGCTTTAGCTATGGCAGACTTAAAACCAGAGCAAATCGATTATGTCAATACTCATGGTACCAGTTCCCCTATTGGTGACAATACGGAAGTATCTGCTCTGAAATCCACAGGAGTTGACCATTGTCTCCTTAATTCAACTAAATCTTTGACTGGTCACTGTTTAACTGCGGCTGGAGCTATCGAAGCGATCGCTACTTTATTACAAATGAACTCTAGTTTTTGTCATCCAACCCACAATTTGGTTGACCCCATTGATGATAACCTAAATTGGGTCAAAGAAACTGCTGTTCAAGGGGAAATTAACTATGCCATCAGCAATAGCTTTGCTTTTGGCGGCATCAATACAGCTCTATTACTGGGCAAGGAGTAAAGCTATGCAACAAGTTGGCATTGAAGCCCTAAGTGTATATGGAGGTGCAGCCCAATTAGAGCTGCGCAAGTTGGCACAAGCGCGTCAGTTGGATATCTCCCGCTTTGACAATCTAATGATGAAAGAGAAAGCGGTTTCTCTGCCCTATGAAGATCCCGTTTCCTATGCGGTTAATGCCGCCAAGCCCATCATCGATCGCTTGAGTGATGCTGACAAGCAGCGCATAGAAATGGTGATTACCTGCAGCGAGTCAGGCATTGACTTTGGCAAATCGATGAGCACCTATATCCAAGAGTATTTGGGCTTAAGTCGTAACTGCCGCATGTTTGAACTCAAGCAAGCTTGCTACTCAGGAACCGCTGGCTTACAGATGGCAATCAACTTGATTTTGTCCCAAACCTTTCCGGGAGCCAAAGCCTTAGTTATCGCCACCGATATCTCTCGGTTTCTGGTTGCCGAGGGAGGAGAAGCAATCAATTACGATTGGTCTTTTGCTGAACCCAGTAGTGGTGCTGGAGCCGTGGCTCTTTTAGTCAGTGATACTCCCCACATTTTTCAAATTGATGTAGGCTGCAACGGTTACTATGGTTATGAAGTCATGGATACCTGTAGACCTAATCCCGATTCAGAAGCAGGAGATGCCGACTTATCCTTGCTTTCTTACCTAGACTGTTGCGAAAATGCCTACCGACATTATCAAAACCGAGTCGAAGGAGTAGACTACCGAGAAAGTTTTGATTATTTGAGTTTTCATACTCCTTTTGGTGGTATGGTTAAAGGCGCTCATAGAAATATGATGCGTAGGTTGAAAAGAGCTAAACCTGCAGAGATTGAAGCGGACTTCCAAAGAAGGGTAATGCCGGGATTAGTCTACTGCCAACAGGTAGGCAATATTATGGGAGCAACTTTGTTTTTATCCTTAGCCAGTACCATCGACAATGGAGACTTCAGTACCCCTCGCAGAATTGGGATGTTTTCCTATGGCTCTGGTTGTTGTTCCGAATTTTATAGTGGGGTTGTGACTCCAGAAGGGAAGCAAATTCAAGCTCAACAAGGTATATCAGCCCAGTTAGCAGACCGCTATTCTTTAAGTATGGAAGAATATGAGCAGTTACTCTATCATAGTAGTGCAGTTGCCTTTGGCACTAGAAATGTCACCTTGGACTATCAACTGTTCCCCGGAGTCTGGAAAAAAATAGCAGGCAAGGGTCGATTAGTCTTAAAAGCAATCAAGGAATTCCACCGAAAATACGAGTGGGTATAGCTCTGGTGCCGCTGCGCGGAATTCAAAATTCAAAATTCTTGCATTCAAAATGTCCATAGAGTAAGGATTATATTGATATCAAACTGACGGGTTATTTACGCCAAGCTGCATCAGTGTGTTATCTGGATGAGCAACAATGAATACTGTGTAACAGAGAACAGGGGATAGGAGCAAAAAAGCTGACAGCTGATAGCTGATAGCTAATAGCTGAAAAAAAAGATGATCCAGGTTGACAAACCATTGAGAACACTATAATATGTATTACAAAACCATAAAAATAAATCATCAACCTGCTGTACAAAGAATTCAGCTCTATCGTCCAGAAGCCAACAATAGCATCAACGATCAGCTGACTCAGGAATTGTTATCAGCCCTACAAGCTGTTGAAGGCGAAGAAACCGTTAAAGTAGTGATTCTTGAAGGACTACCGGATGTCTTTTGTACCGGAATGGATTTTCAAGCAATAGCCAATGGCGAGCTGGTGGATACCAAAATCAGTGCTCACGGCTACTACAACATCCTCAAACAGATGTCCCAAAGTAGCAAGGTGATTTTGTCCCTTGTCCGTGGTAAAGTTCAAGCAGGAGGAGTGGGTTTTGTTGCTGCAAGTGATCTGGTCATTGCTGATGAAACAGTAACCTTTGTGTTATCAGAACTATTATTTGGTTTATTACCCGCTTGCGTTTTGCCCTTTCTGATTCGTCGAGTGGGATTTCAAAAAGCTTACCGCTTATCCCTCACAACTCAACCAATCTCTGGCTCAGAAGCCTATAACTGGGGCTTAGTCGATGAATACGACAGCAACCCTAATAAGTTGATTAGTCAATATATTCGCCGTTTAAGATATTTACCCTTATCTGGGGTTAAGGAATTAAAAGACTATATGAATAAGTTATGGATAATTCAAGCTGAGACTCAGAATCTAGCCGCCAACAAGTCTGCCAGCCTCTTAGGTGACCCAACGATTCAAGCAAAAATCAAACAATTCGCTAAAGAGGGGGTATACCCATGGCAGAACTGAATTTGAATCGGGACTTAGGAACTAGCAACTCTGAGGTGGTACAACTGACGGAGTTGGGCAATGGTGTTGTGCAAATTACGATGAAAGATGAGAGCAGTCGTAATGGCTTTTCTCCAAGCATAGTTGAGGGCTTACGCCACTGTTTTAGTGTAGTTGCGCAAAATCAGCAATATAAAGTAGTCATTTTGACGGGCTATGGTAATTATTTTTCATCAGGGGCTAGCAAAGAATATTTAATTAGAAAGACTAGGGGTGAAGTAGAAGTTCTTGATTTATCAGGGTTGATACTTGATTGCGAAATTCCTATAATTGCAGCAATGCAAGGGCATAGTTTTGGTGGTGGCTTGCTTCTGGGTTTGTATGCAGATTTTGTGGTGTTTAGCCAAGAAAGTGTGTATGCAACTAACTTCATGAAATATGGTTTTACCCCAGTAGGAGCAACATCATTAATCTTGCGGGAAAAGCTAGGATCCGAATTAGCCCAAGAAATGATCTACACTGGCGAAAACTATCGAGGAAAAGAACTAGCTGAACGAGGTATTCCTTTTCCCGTTGTATCGAGGCAGGATGTCCTAAATTATGCCCAACAACTAGGGCAGAAAATAGCCAAGAGCCCTAGATTATCTCTAGTCGCCCTCAAACAACATTTGAGTGCCGACATTAAAGCCAAGTTTCCTGAAGCTATCAAAAAAGAACTAGAAATACACCAGGTAACCTTTAACCAACCAGAAATAGCCAGTCGTATTCAGCAAGAGTTTGGTGAGACAGTAATTCCCAATTTGATCCAAAGCACTGTAGAACAAAAAATACCTAATCCCCAACCAGTTCAGTTAAGGATACCTAGTTATGGCTTGTTAAAGAATCTAACTTGGATGCCTCAAGAACGTCGAAAGCCTAAATCCACTGAAGTCGAAGTTCAAATAAAAGCTGTACCAGTTAATTTTCGAGAAGTACTCAACGTACTGGGTATCTTCCAAGAGTACATCAAAAAAAGATATCGCTCTGGAATTATCAGTGCTGAAAATCTCACCTTTGGTGTTGAAGGTGTGGGTACTGTTGTAGCGGTTGGCTCAGACGTATCCCAATGGAAAGTCGGCGATGAGGTGATATTGGCTTATCCCGGCAATGCTTTCAGTAGCTTTGTTATCTGCTCACCGGATGACTTATTGGCTAAGCCTTCTGATCTGAGTATGGTAGAGGCAGCTACTATTTTTATGTCTTTTTTCACTGCCTATTACGGGTTGCATAATTTGGCCAAAGTTCAGCCAGGAGAGAGAGTATTAATTCATGCAGCTTCGGGAGGTGCAGGACAAGCTGCAGTTCAATTAGCTCAATTTTTTGGCTCAGAAGTATTTGCCACGACTAGTCCCCACAAAATATCTGTTCTTCGAGAACAGGGAATAAAACATGTAATGAATTCTCGAACCACGGAGTTTGCTAGTGAAGTAAGGGAACTCACCCAGGGGAATGGAGTAGATGTAATTTTTAATAGCCTGACTCATGGAGAGTACATCCCCAAAAATATAGATATCCTGGCCCCAGGTGGACGATATATTGAAATTGGTAGGCTCAACATCTGGAGCCATGAGCAAGTTTCTCAAAGACGCCCAGATGTGAAGTATTTTCCCTTTGATATGTCAGATGAATTTGTTAGAGATAAACAATTTCATGCCAAGCTTTGGGACGATTTAGCCTTGCTGTTTGAGTCCGGTAGCCTCAAGCCATTACCTTACAAAGTATTTCCAAGTGAAGATGTGGTGGAAGCTTTCCGTCACCTGCAACATAGCAAGCATATCGGCAAAATAGTGGTAACTATGCCAGAGCTCTATAATGGCGTAAAAAATAGTTCCCAGCAAGCAAATCAAGAGTCAATGAGTCACCAAGAAGAACTACTACATCAATTGCAATCCGGTGATATATCCTTAGAGAATGCAGAGCAACTACTATTGGGGTTGACAGATCAACAGATACTAGCAACAGTGCCTAATAATGGTCAGAATAAATTAATTAATACAGATAAAACAGAGCAAATATTATCTCTACTGAGTTCAGGAGAAATATCCTTAGAAAATGCTCAAAACTTATTAGAAACAGTAGATCTAAATTCCCCAACAAAGAAAAATCTACCCACTGCCGTTCCCAATCAAGGACAGAGCAATCAGGATGAAGCAATACTAAATCAATTACAATCTGGTGAAGTTTCCTTAGAGGATGCAGAGCAACTATTACTAGAAATTCAGCAAAAAGAATCTGTAACTACTAAATCAATTCCAGATCAAAGGATAACAGACGATATAGCGATTATTGGAATATCATGTCGATATCCAGGAGCAAAAAACTGGAAGGAATTTTGGGAAAACTTAAAGCATGGAGTTGATAGTGTAACAGAACCTCCCCCTGGAAGATGGGAAGGACGAAGTTGGTATCATTCAGATCCAGAACATCCAGGTACTGCTTGTTCAAAGTATGCTGCTTTTTTAGATGACATTGACAAATTTGACCCTTTATTCTTTCAAATTTCTCCTGGAGAAGCTGAGTTAATCGAACCTCAACAAAGAATCTTTTTAGAGGAAGCTTACCATGCTATTGAGGATGCTGGATATGCTCCTGATTCTCTCAAGGGGAAACACTGTGGAGTATTTGTTGGGGCAGCAAGCAGTGATTATATCAAGTTTTTGTCCAATTCAGGTTTCGGTCATCATCGACTGGTGCTATCAGGAACTATGCTGTCAGTTCTACCAGCAAGAATAGCCTATTTCCTGGATCTTAAAGGACCAGTGGTAGCTGTTGAGGCTGCCTGTTCTTCATCATTAGTAGCTGTTCATCAAGCTTGCGAAAGTATTAAACGGGGAGAGAGCGAAATAGCGATCGCAGGTGGTATTTCTACCATGCTAACACCAGACTTCCAAGTACTGTCGAGCCAGTTTCAGATGGTATCTCCCGAAGGACGTTGTAAAAGTTTTGATGCTGAAGCATCCGGTATAGTTTGGGGAGAAGGTTGTGGTGCAATTTTATTAAAAAGGTATGAGCAAGCAGTTCAAGATCAAGATCATATCTATGGAATAATTAAGGGTACAGGTACAAATTATGATGGAAGCACAAATGGAATTAGTGCCCCTAGTAGTAAATCTCAAGCACGCTTAGCAGAAAATATTTATCAACAATTTGGAATTAATCCAGAAACTATAAGTTATTTAGAAGCTCACGGTACAGCAACACCTCTTGGAGATCCCATCGAGGTTGAGGCATTTACAGAAGCATTTTCTAAGTGGACAGCTCAAAAACAATTTTGTGCGATCGGTTCAGTAAAGACTAATATTGGTAACGCAGCAACTGCCGCAGGAATGTCTAGTTTAATTAAGACAATTTTATGCCTGAAAAATCAAAAACTGGTTCCTTCTTTGCACTTTAATCAACCCAATCCAAACATTGATTTTGCCAATAGCCCCTTCTACGTCAACACAGAATTTAAAGCTTGGGAAGTGCCAACAGGTATACCAAGGCGAGCAGCCGTGAATTCTTTCGGCTTGAATGGTACAAATGCTCATGTTGTTGTTGAAGAAGCACCAATAGAAGACAACAGGCAAACCTCCCCTGTGTCCCCTCAAGGGGGGAAGGCAACAGGTAACAGCGAAGATTACTTAGAAAATTCAGTTCATCTATTAACTTTGTCAGCCAAAACTGAAACAGCTCTTGGTGAAGTAATTAGTAGCTATCAAAATTATCTCAAAACCAATCCAAACTTAAGGTTAGGCGATGTCTGCTACACTGCTAGCACTGGAAGGACTCACTTCACCCACAGACTAGCAGTTGTCGCCCCTAACCAACAAGAATTAGTCGAAAAACTCCGACAACACCAAGAGGGAAAAAAATTAGCAGGAATCACTTCAGGAGAACTGCTAAACAACACTACAGTAGCCAAAATTGCTTTCCTATTTACAGGTCAAGGTTCCCAATATATCAACATGGGAAAGCAGTTGTATCAACAAGCACCAACTTTCCGTCAAGCGATTAACCAATGCGAGGAGATTCTCAGTAGCGTAGAAACCTTCCAGGAAACGTCATTACGAAACATTCTTTATCCAACAGACAAAAACTCGTCAGGTTCATCCCTACTAGGCCAAACAGCTTATACCCAACCAGCTTTATTCGCTATAGAATATGCTCTATTTAAACTCTGGCAATCCTGGGGAATTGAGCCAGATGTGGTCATGGGTCACAGTGTAGGAGAATATGTAGCAGCAACCGTAGCAGGAGTTTTTAGTTTAGAAGATGGCTTGAAACTAATTGCTGCTAGAGGCTCTTTGATGCAGAAATTACCTGGTGATGGTAAGATGCTCTGGGCTATGGCTCCAGAGTCTAAAGTCCTAGAAACATTGAAAGCAAAAGATCTCAGTGAGAAAGTCGCCATAGCAGCAATCAATGGACCTCAAAGCATAGTAATTTCTGGTGAGGGAAAAGCAGTAGAAGCGATCGCAACTAACCTCGAATCAGCCGGAATCACAACCAAACCACTAAAAGTATCCCACGCCTTCCATTCTCCTCTGATGGAACCGATGCTGGCAGAATTTGAAGCAGCAGCAAAAGAAATAACCTATGAGCAGCCTAGGATACCACTGATATCCAATGTCACTGGCAAACAGGTAACTGAGCAGATTACCACTGCCGAATACTGGGTAAATCATGTGCGCCAACCAGTGCAATTTGCTCAAAGCATGAAAACTTTGTACCAGGAAGGATACGAGTTATTTCTGGAAATAGGACCAAAACCAGTATTACTAAGTATGGGACGTCAATGTTTACCAGAAAAAATCGGTGTCTGGTTGCCCTCATTGCGTCCGGGAGTAGAAGAATGCCAACAGATGCTATCTAGTTTAGGAAAGTTATATGTAGAGGGAGCCAAAGTAGATTGGATAGCATTTGAGCAAAATTATGCTCGTCAGAAGGTGGCATTGCCAACATATCCCTTCCAACGAGAAAGGTATTGGGTTTCTAGCCAAAATGGTTACGAACAAAAATCCTACTGGTTAAAAGGCAAAGAGCAGCACCCATTACTAGGAGAAAAAATTAACCTAGCGGGAATAGAGGATCAACATCGTTTTCAATCATACATAGGAGCAGAATCTCCAGGTTACCTGAATCACCACCAGGTTTTTGGAAAAGTACTATTTCCCAGCACAGGCTACTTAGAAATAGCTGCTTCAGCCGGAAAAAGTCTATTCACAAGCCAAGAGCAAGTAGTCGTTTCTGACGTAGACATACTGCAAAGTTTAGTTATACCAGAAACCGAAATAAAGACCGTACAAACAGTAGTCAGCTTCGCAGAAAACAATAGCTATAAGTTCGAGATTTTCAGCCCCTCAGAAGGTGAAAATCAACAAACACCGCAATGGGTATTGCACGCACAAGGAAAGATATATACTGAGCCAACCAGGAACAGCCAAGCAAAAATCGACCTAGAAAAATACCAAGCTGAGTGTAGTCAAGCAATAGAAATTGAAGAACATTACCGAGAATATCGCTCAAAAGGGATAGACTACGGCAGTAGTTTCCAAGGAATAAAGCAGTTGTGGAAAGGTCAAGGAAAAGCCCTAGGAGAAATGGCCTTCCCTGAAGAATTAACCGCCCAACTAGCAGACTATCAGCTACATCCAGCCCTATTAGATGCAGCCTTCCAAATAGTATCGTATGCCATACCACACACAGAAACAGATAAAATATATCTACCAGTAGGGGTAGAAAAATTCAAACTGTATCGCCAAACAATCAGCCAAGTATGGGCTATAGCAGAAATACGACAAACCAACTTAACGGCAAACATTTTTCTAGTAGACAACCAAGGAACTGTACTAGTAGAACTAGAGGGATTAAGGGTAAAAGTAACAGAACCAGTATTAACTCAAAAGTCTGCCTTTAAAGAACAATTAAAATCAGCATCTGTTTCAGAACGTCAGGAATTACTAACAACTCAAATTAGTTCAGCCATAGTCAATATTTTAGGATTGAGAGATGGACAACAGATAGAAAGACATCAACCATTGTTTGACTTAGGATTAGATTCCCTGATGGCAGTGGAATTGAAAAATCAATTGGAGTCTAACTTAGGTACAAGCTTCAGTTCAACACTGTTATTTGATTATCCAACGGTAGAATCTTTGGTAGAGTATTTAGCTAACAATGTCATCCCCATAGATTCCTTTTCCGAGCTTCCTACCCTGATTCCTCATCCAGAGCAAAGGTATCAACCATTTCCGTTAAATGACATTCAACAAGCTTATTGGATAGGTCGCAATCAAATTTTTGACCTAGGTAATATTGCTACCCACATTTACATAGAAGTAGATTGTGAAAACTTAAATTTAGAAAGCTTACACCAAGCTTGGAGGCGATTAATTGACCACCATGATATGCTGCGGATGGTAGTTTTAGCTGACGGTAACCAGCAAATACTTGAGCAGGTGCCTCCCTATGAAATTGAAATTTTAAATTTGTCTGAGGAATCTCCTGAAACGATTGCTTCAGAGCTAGAGCAGATTCGCAATCAGATGTCCCATGAGGTTTTACCAACTAACCAGTGGCCTTTATTTCATCTACGGGCTACCCGTTTAAATGAACAATGTTTCCGCTTGCACGCCAGCATCGATATGTTAATATTTGATGCCTGGAGTACTTATGTTCTATTTAAGCAGTGGTCAGAACTGTACAATAATCCACAGAGTTCACTGCCTGCAACGGAAATCTCCTTCCGAGACTATGTGCTCGCGGAATTGGAACTCAAAGATAGTCCCCAGTATCTCAGTTCTCAGCAATATTGGTTCAACCGCTTAGATAACCTACCTCCAGCTCCAGAAATTCCCCAAGCGAAAGTAACTTCTGCAATTACTGATCCTCAGTTCAATACTCACACAGCTCAACTGTCTCAGAGTGATTGGCAACAGTTAAAAAACAAGGCGAGCAAAGCAAATTTAACCCCATCAGGGGTATTGTTAAGTGCTTTTGCCTCTGTCTTGAATTACTGGAGCAAAAGTTCAAAGTTTACCCTCAATCTGACTTTATTTAACCGTTTGCCCTTACACCCTCAAGTCAATGAGCTCATAGGCGACTTCACCTCTGTAATCTTACTAGAGGTAGATAACTCACAAGCAGTTCCATTCATTAGTCGTGCTCAAAAACTGCAAAGACAGCTGTGGGAAGATTTAGAGCATCGTTATATCAGTGGAGTAGAAGTGCAGCGAGAGCTCTATCGTCGAGGGCGTAGTCAACCAATGGGGGTAGTCTTTACTAGCACTTTGGGCTTAAAGTCTCTGGCTGATGAAGAGGTGGGGCGAGGATTCGGTTTGGAGCACTTTGGAGAGGTTGTGTATAGTGCAGCTCAAACGCCTCAAGTGTTGCTCGACCATATCGTAACCGAGGAGAAAGGAGCACTGGCATTTAGTTGGCATACAGTGGAAGGGCTATTCCCTGAAGGTCTCATCGAGCAAATGTTTGAGGCTTATTGTGATTTGCTTCAACAGCTAGCCACCTCTGACGAACCTTGGATGGAGACTTACCACCAACTATTACCAACAGCTCAACTAGCACTCCAAGCACAAGTGAATCAGACGACTCAATCTTGGTCTGAAGATATCTTGCATAGTTTGTTTGTTAAGCAAGTACAAGTTCAAAGTGAAGCGACAGCTGTTATTAGTCCCCAAAAAAGCCTAACTTATGGGGAACTCTATCAAAGGTCTCATCAATTGGGACATGGATTGCGGAAATTAGGAGTCAAACCGAATCAGCTGGTAGCCGTAGTCATGGAGAAAGGTTGGGAACAGGTAGTAGCAGTGTTAGGCATCTTGATGTCTGGTGGAGCTTACCTACCGATAGATCCTGGGCTACCCCAAGAAAGACAGTGGTATCTACTCGAGCAAGCACAAGTCACACAAGTATTGACTCAAACTCACCTCAAACAGTCTCTGGGTTGGCCTGAAGGAATCAAATGTTGGTCTGTAGATACTGAAGAGTTAGCAGAATATGATCCAAACCCCCTAGAACCAGTACAAACTTCAGAAGATTTAGCTTATGTGATTTACACTTCTGGTTCCACAGGTTTACCCAAAGGGGTAATGATCGATCATCGGGGAGCAATCAATACCATCCTCGACATCAATCAACGGTTTAAAGTAACACCATCTGACCGAGTACTCGCCTTAGCAGCGTTAAATTTTGACCTGTCAGTGTACGACATATTTGGTGTGCTAGGAGCAGGGGGAGCGATAGTGATGCCACCACCAAAAGCAGCAAAGGATCCAGCTTGCTGGAGAGAATTAATTATCGCTCACGAAGTTACCTTGTGGAACTCAGTTCCGGCTCTGATGCAGATGTTGGTAGAGCATTTATTAGGAACCTCAGCAACAGCAGTAGGTGATTTACGAGTGGTAATGTTGAGTGGAGATTGGCTGCCAGTAGACTTACCAAGCAAAATCCAATCTCTGTGGTCTAATGTTCAAGTGATGAGTTTGGGTGGAGCAACCGAAGCGTCAATTTGGTCGATTGGCTATCCGATTGAAAAGGTGGGGTCAGACTGGAAGAGTATTCCCTATGGTAAGCCCCTGTTAAATCAAAGTTTTTACGTACTGAATGAGTTGATGGAACCAAGACCAGTTTGGGTACCGGGACAACTTTATATTGGAGGGGTAGGTTTAGCTAAGGGTTATTGGAAAAATGAGCACAAGACCCAAGCAAGCTTTATTACCCATCCAGTCACTCAGGAACCGTTATACAAAACTGGGGATTTAGGCAGGTATTTACCGGATGGTAATATTGAGTTTTTAGGCCGAGAAGACTTCCAGGTAAAAATAAATGGTTATCGTGTTGAACTGGGGGAAATTGAAGTAGCATTAAAGCAATTTCCAGGAATTAAAGAAGCGATTGTTACTGCTATCGGAGAATCTCAACAAAGCAAACGCCTGGTTGCTTATGCCGTGTTCAAGGAAAAGTCTGTTATTAGCGATTCTTCCCTGACCGATATCCATCAGACAGAAGACAAAAATGAAGTGGGCCAGCCTGATCAAGAAATAAATTGTACTTCGGAACAATTGCGTAAGTACCTATGGCAAAAACTTCCCGAATATATGGTTCCTGATGATTATGTTATTTTGGAAGCTTTACCATTAACTGCCAACGGCAAAGTAGACCGTAAACGATTGCCCAAACCTCAAAGACAAACTATAGCCGATACGAATCAAAATATACTACCTCAAACCAAAACTGAACAACAAATTGCTGCTGTTTGGACAGAAGTTCTTGAGCTAGAAGAAGTAGGAATTCACGACAATTTCTTTGCCATAGGAGGAAATTCTTTACTTGTCATCAGAGTGCATAATAAATTGCAAGAACTATTAGGCATAGAATTGAAAGTAGTTGACCTGTTTGCTAACCCTACTGTACATTTTCTAAGTCAACACCTTACTCAGATTGGTAGTAAAGAATTATTTATGGAAACTAGTAAAACTCGTGGAGATGAGCGAGTTAAGAAAGGCACTACAAGAAAGGAAAGGCGCAATATTAGAAAAAGTCTACGCGGCAAAAAATAATTTTTTCCAAGTATTGTTGTATTGTTATAACTGTTATGAACAGCTAAGTAATTAAGAAATATAGCAAAATTAAAGTATGACAGTAAGATGATGGATGATTTAGAAGACCTTAACGATAATCAAGACATAGCAATTATAGGAATATCTGGACGTTATTCAGGAGCTGATGATATTGAACAGTTTTGGCAGAATGTTCGGGATGGAGTTGAATCAATATGTCTTTTTTCAGAACAAGAATTGCTCAACTCTGGGATCGAACAAGAGTTACTGAATAACTCTAACTACGTCAGGACTGGTAGTTTGATCTCAAACATAGATATGTTTGATGCTAGTTTCTTTGGCTATACTCCTAAACAAGCTGAAGAGATAGACCCGCAACAAAGGCTATTCCTCGAATGTGCTTGGGAAGTAATAGAGAGGGGTGGTTATAACCCGGATACCTATCAAGGTTCTATCGGGGTTTATGCTGGCATTACCATGAGCAGCTATTTCTGGAACAACGTTAATCCTTGTTTTGACTTTTCTTACCTCAATAGTAGTTCTTTTCAACAATTGCTGGCTAATGACAAAGATTACTTAGCAACTCGTGTTGCTTACAACCTGAATCTAACTGGACCGGCTATCACCGTTCAAACTGCTTGTTCCACTTCATTAGTAGCTGTTCATCTAGCTTGCCAAAGTTTGCTCAATGGGGAATGCGACATGGCTCTTGCTGGTGGTGTAACCATCCGTGTGCCTCAAGAAGTGGGATATTTGTATCAAGACGGGATGATTCTCTCCCCAGATGGTCATTGCCGAGCCTTTGATGCCAAAGCTGAGGGTACAAGGTATGGTAATGGTCTCGGAGTTGTACTACTCAAGGGACTCGAAGATGCTATTGCAGACAAAGATTATATCTATGCAGTAATTAAGGGTTCAGCCATTAATAACGATGGCTCTTTGAAAGTCGGCTACACCGCACCTAGTGTAGTAGGTCAAGCAGCGGTTATTTCAGAAGCTCAGGCTGTGGCTGGTGTGGAAGCAGAGACGATCACATATGTAGAAGCTCATGGCACAGGGACAAAACTCGGAGATCCGATTGAAATTGAAGCTCTGACCAAGGTTTTTCAGCAGAGCACCCAAAAACAAGGCTTTTGTGCTATTGGTTCAGTAAAAACTAATGTTGGGCATTTAGACGCAGCAGCAGGAGTAACGGGACTGATTAAAGCTACTTTGGCTCTCAATCACAAATTAATTCCCCCTAGCCTGAACTTTGAACAACCCAATCCCAAAATTGATTTTGTAAATAGTCCCTTTTTCGTCAATACAAAATTGTCAGAATGGAAAAGCAATGGCACGCCTCGCAGAGCTGGAGTTAGTTCTTTTGCCGTGGGAGGAACTAACGCCCATGTCATTCTCGAAGAAGCCCCAAAACAATTTAAAAACCAAGATATATATCAGCGTCCCTTACATTTATTAACCCTTTCAGCTCAAACTAAAGAAGCACTCGAAGAATTGGTTAGTCGTTATCAAAATTATCTAGAAACTAACCGAAAAATAGAACTAGCAGATATTTGTTATACAGCCAATAGTGGACGATTCCACTTCAACCATCGCCTTGCTATTATTGCCGCTGATCGACAACAATTAGCAACAAAACTCAGTAACCGAAGTGCTGGGGAAGAAGTAGTTGGGGTGTTTCAAAAAGAATTTTGTACCAGCAGTAATGTTCCTCAAGTAGCTTTCCTGTTCACTGGTCAAGGTTCCCAATATCTGAATATGGGACGGCAACTATACGAAACTCAGCCAACTTTTCGTCAAGCTTTGGAGGAATGTGACGAAATTCTGAGTTCGCTACTAGATCAATCTCTTTTAGCCGTTCTATATCATCAAACAACGGATGAGTCTGGTTCATCGCTACTAGACCAAACAGCTTATACTCAACCCGCCCTATTTGCTATCGAATATGCCCTCTTCAAGCTCTGGCAATCCTGGGGCATTGAACCAAATGTGGTCATGGGTCACAGTGTAGGTGAATATGTCGCAGCAACGGTAGCAGGGGTTTTCAGTTTAGAAGATGGTTTGAGATTAATTGCCAAGCGAGGGCAGTTGATGCAACAATTGCCATCTGTCGGTGAGATGGTATCGGTCATGGCATCAGAGTCGAAGGTGCAAGCAGTGATCGCAAACTACACGGAGAAATTGGGGTTAGCTCAGTCTAATGTGGGTATTGCAGCCATCAACGGACCAGAAAGTGTTGTGATTTCTGGAGCGAGTGCTGCGGTTAAAGCAATTAGTAGCAGCCTGGAATTGGAGGGAGTGAAAATCAAACTACTACAGGTATCTCACGCCTTCCATTCACCTTTAATGAGACCAATCTTGGCAGAGTTTGAAGCAGTAGCTCAACAAGTGAACTACCACCAACCTCAAATTCCACTCATATCTAATGTCACAGGAGAACAAGCTACCTGTGACATTAGTACACCGGACTACTGGGTGAATCATATCTGCCAACCAGTGCGGTTTGTCCAAAGTATGGAAACCTTGTACCAAGAAGGCTATGAAGTTTTCTTAGAAATTGGACCAAAACCAATTTTGTTAGGTATGGGAAGGCAGTGTTTACCAGAAGAGGTAGGTGTCTGGTTGCCTTCTCTGCGACTAGGGATGGAAGACTGGCAACAGATGCTTTTCAGTTTAGGACAATTGTATCTACAGGGAGCTGAAGTGGATTGGTTGGGAGTCGATCAAGATTATGGCTTTCAGAAAGTAGTATTGCCAACCTATCCATTCCAAAGACAACGTTATTGGATTGAACGGAGTCAAGGCAGAGGTGAAGACAAAGCCAAGCAAAATTTATCTGTTTCAACCTCATCTCCTGTAACTGAGCTATTAGATCGAGGAGACTATAAGCAGTTGACAGCAATGTTAACAGGAAACGGCTCCTTGACAGCAGTTGAAGTCGTGCAGCAACTGATTCACCACCATCAACAATCACTGGCACAAGCAGCTCTCAAGGATTGTTTGTACCATATAGAGTGGCAGCTCAAGCCTTCAACTCTAGCTCCAGAAACCCCTTCCCAGAATGGTCAATGGCTGATTATCGGAGGTGAGGCAACTGTGGCACAGAAGTTAGCAGAGCAGCTTGAGCAAAAACAGCAGAGTTGCTATGTTGTCAAGCAATTTCCTCAAGACTATTCACAACTGTTGCAGCAGGTTCAACAAGAAACTGAGCTGCCCTTGGTAGGGATTGTGTATTTGACCAGTGAGGAAGTCCCTTCTCAGATAAATACGACTTCTTCTCAAAGCTTGCTGGGACTACTACAAACCTTACTGCAAGACGACTCTTCAACTCCTGTAAAAGTTTGGGTAGTTACAGCAGGAGCAGTAGCTAAGGGAGAGCATCCTATCTCTGTAGCTCAGACTCCTCTATGGGGTATGGGAAAGGTTGTGTCACTCGAACACCCTGAGTTGTGGGGAGGATTAATTGACCTAGAACCAGGTAAAACTGCTGAAAATCACATGGAATGCCTTTTAAGGGAGCTGCTCAACCGTGATGCGGAAGACCAGGTAGTCTACCGTGGGGGTGAACGTTATGTACCCAGATTAGTGCGCAGTTCAGTTCCTACCTCGAAAATATTCAAAGTAGAGCCGACAGGAAGCTATCTGATCACAGGTGGATTGGGATACTTGGGATTGAAAGTAGCCGATTGGCTGGTTAAACAGGGTGTCCGCCATCTGATCCTACTTAGTCGTAGTGGTCTGACAAAGGAAACTCAACCCGCTGTGGAAGCACTGCAACAGACTGGGACTAATGTCAAAGTCCTGGCAGTCGATGTGGCTGATCTAACCGATATGGAACGAGTCTGGAAGCAGCTTGAAGCTGAGGAGAAACCTCTCAAAGGGATTATTCATGCGGCAGGAGTAGGAAGATTAGATACTCTCGAAGAGTTAACACCGGAAAAATGGGAGGCAGTGCTGCGTCCTAAAGTACAGGGTGGATGGAATCTACATCAACTATCTCGGAATGAGAATCTGGATTTCTTTGTCTGTTTCTCATCCATTGCCTCAGTTTGGGGCTCCCGAGGTCAGACCCATTATGCCGCAGCTAATCAGTTCCTAGATGGGTTGGTGCACTATCGTCATTCTTTAGACTTACCAGGATTAGCAATCAATTGGGGAGCCTGGGCAGGGGGTGGCATGACCACAAATGAGGCTCAGAGATGGCTAGCTCAAATTGGAGTAGAAGCACTCTCACCGGAGTTAGCTATTTCTGCATTGGAGCACCTAATATCTGCTAACCAAGTTCAGGTGACGGTGAGTCGCAATAACTGGCATCGCTTCAAGACGATGTATGCCGTTAAACGTCCGCGTCCACTCTTAGATCTCATAGCTGTTCTTCCTGAAGATATTGAAGATAAGACCAATCCAGCTCCTGGTTTGCTACAAAGGTTGGAAGCTGTAACCGAAACTCAGAGAAGGGAACTGCTGCGACAAGCACTACAAGAGGAAGTCGCTCGAGTTTTAGGTTTACCCATCACAAACAAACCAGGTTCAGAAGTAGGATTTTTTGAGATGGGCATGGACTCGCTGACCGCTGTAGACTTAAGGGATAGACTGAGCAAGCTTTTGGGAGTAAATTTATCTTCAACTTTGACCTTTGATTTTCCCAATATTGAAAAGTTGGAGAAATATCTAATCAACCAGCACCTTGTCAAAGTTGGTCTTTTTCGGACTGAGATTGATCAAGATCAACAAGAAGACGATTCACTGGAAGCTAAACTTCTAGACGAGATTAAGCAATCATCCAATCAAGAGCTTGAAAGCTCAATTGATCAAATATTGGAATCGATAATCAATTAAACAAAGTTATGTTGAATAAATTTACTAAAAAAGAGCAAATATTGAGTGAAAAACAGCAAATTAAGCAACTGTCTCCTTTGCAGCGAGCTGCATTAGCTCTGAAAAAATTAGAGACTAAGCTGAATAATACTTTGCACGAACCAATTGCCATCATTGGCATGAGTTGTCGGTTTCCTGGTGGAGCCTCTAGTCCAGAGAAATTCTGGCAGTTGTTGCAAGGGGGGAGCAGTGCGCGATCGCAAATCCCAAGAGAGAGATGGAATATTGAAGCCTATTACGACCCTGACCCAGATGCTCCGGGTAAGATGCTCACATGTCACGGCCACTTTGTGGACAATGTTGACCAATTCGATCCAGAATTTTTCGGCATTTCCCCTCGTGAAGCAACGGCAATGGATCCCCAACACCGCCTACTGCTGGAGGTGAGTTGGGAGGCATTAGAGCAAGGTGGGCAAGTGTTAGAGCGCTTGGAGGAAGCTGCTGTTGGGGTCTTTATCGGCAATGATGGTCGTGACTACGAACAATTGCTCCAGCAGCATTTGCAACAGGAGCCAGAGAGTCCATTAGTCACCTATGCAGGAACAGGTAATGCTTTATCCAATGCAGCTGGTCGTTTAGCTTACACCTTTGGTTTTACCGGACCTACAGTCACAATTGACACCGCTTGCTCCTCATCTCTGGTAGCCATTCATCAAGCCTGTAATAGTTTACGACTCGGAGAATGCCAGATGGCTCTGGCGGGAGGAGTGAAATTACATTTAACCCCAAACTCCTATATTGATGCCTCCAAAGCTAGAATGATTTGCGCCGATGGTCAGTGTAAGACTTTTGATATTTCAGCAGATGGTTTTGGACGGGGTGAGGGCTGTGGTATGGTGCTGCTCAAACGTCTGAGTGATGCACAGGCTGATGGAGACCAGATTGTAGCAGTGATTCGGGGTAGTGCAGTCAATCAGGATGGACCGAGCAGTGGGTTAACAGTGCCCAATGGGCAGTCGCAACAAAGATTAATCAAGCAAGCTCTAGCTCAAGCACAGGTTAAGCCTTCTGAGATTAGTTATTTGGAAGCTCATGGAACTGGGACTTCCTTGGGAGACCCTATAGAGGTAAATGCAGTGGTGGCAGTGCTGGGAGAGGATCGCACTCCAGAATATCCGTTGTGGATGGCTTCGGTAAAGACAAACATTGGTCATTTAGAAGCAGCTGCGGGAGTATCTGGACTAATTAAGGTGGTGTTATCGCTACAGCATCGACTCCTGCCAGCCCATCTAAACTTGCACCAACCTAATCCCAAGATTGACTGGCAGCCTTGGCTACAAGTACCAAAGCAACTGACGCCATGGGAAGTATCAGGTCATCGGTTGGCAGGGGTAAGTTCCTTTGGATTCACTGGGACGAACGCCCATGTGGTAATAGAGGAAGCACCATCTTCACAAAAAAGTCCTCAGGTAGAGAGGGAAAGACCATGGAATATATTGGCGTTATCTGCCAAAAACCAAGAGGCATTGCTGCAACTAGTCCAAAGCTATAGTCAGCATCTGGAGAGAGCTCCAGAGCAAGAGCTGGTAGATATATGCTTCACTGCTAACACTGGAAGGTTGTCATACATTCATCGCTTGAGTTTGGTAGCGGCCACAAAAGCTGAACTGCAAGAGAGACTGAAGGCTTTCGGCACAGAGGAAGAGGTTACCGGGCTCGTGAGTGGGGTCGTCAGTGGCGGTGAGTCCCCCAAAGTGGCAATGTTATTCACGGGTCAGGGTTCTCAGTATGTGGGTATGGGTAGACAGCTTTATGAGACTCAGCCGACTTTCAGAAAAGCTCTAGAACAATGTGCGGAAATTTTGCAACCCTACCTGGACAGGCATTTACTGGAAGTTCTCTATTCATTGGAAGCAGAGGAGTCTGTCCTGGAACAGACTGCTTATACCCAACCTGCTTTGTTTGCCCTAGAATACGCCTTATTCCAACTCTGGCAATCCTGGGGCATTAAACCAGATGTAGTCATGGGTCACAGTGTCGGAGAATATGTAGCAGCAACTGTAGCAGGAGTTTGGAGTTTAGAAGATGGCTTGAAACTAATTGCAGCCAGGGGAAGGTTGATGCAACAGTTGCCCTCTGGTGGTGAAATGTTTTCAGTCATGGCTTCAGAGTCTAAAGTTCGAGAAACATTGAAAGAAATGGCTCTTGGTGAGCAAGTGGCTATTGCAGCAATCAATGGGCCCCAAAGTATAGTAATTTCTGGAGAGTCAGAAGCAGTAAGAGCGATCGCTACTAACCTAGAATCGGAGACAATCAAAACCAAGCAACTACAAGTATCCCATGCTTTCCATTCACCATTAATGGAACCGATGTTGGTCGAGTGGGAAGCTCTAGCCAATCAAATCGCCTACAATCAACCAAAAATTCCAATCATATCTAACGTTACAGGAACAACAGCAGATAGTAGCATTACTACCGCCCAATATTGGGTAAATCATGTACGTCAACCGGTAAGGTTTGCCCAAAGTATGGAAGCTTTAGACAAACTTGGCTCTGAAGTATTCCTAGAAGTCGGACCGAAACCAATACTATTAGGCATGGGAAGGCAATGTCTACCAGAAGGGGTCGGTGTGTGGTTGCCATCATTGCGTCCGGGAGTAGATGCATGGCAACAAATGCTCTTGAGCTTAGGACAGTTATATGTACAGGGAGTCAAAGTAGATTGGTTAGGATTTGACCGAGATTATGCTCGTCAGAAAGTCACGTTACCCACTTATCCTTTCCAGCGAGAACGCTACTGGGTGGAAGCTCCCAAGACTGTCGTTCTATCAGGTCAACAGGTACACCGATTGTTGGGCAACAAGCTGGAGTTAGCATCGACGGGACAGACAATCTACCACCAAGACATAAACTTGAACAATCATCCGTGGATTGGTGATCACCGTGTCTATGACACCCCAGTGATTCCGGGTGTGAGCTACATAGCTATGACCCTAGCCGCAGTTGGAGTACCAGCAGCAGTTGAGGATATTAACTTCCAGCAACCACTCTTCCTTGCCGAGTCCAACACCACACGGGAAACACAGTTAATGCTTCATACGGCTGACAATGTTGGTAAACAATTTGTAGAAGTCTTCAGTCGGGATGGTGCTAAGCAGGAGGAATGGCAACAGCATGCAAGTATGAGCGTTTCAGAGAATCCGCCACCACCTCCTACTCTGAGTGTAGATATCCCGGCCCTATGTGAGCAGTTGCGACCACTGGACACCGATACCCTCACTGAAATCTATGCCAGTATCTCCCTGGTTTACGGTCCAATGTTGCAGGCTGTCCGACAGGCGTGGATAGGTGAGGAGACTAGCCTGCTCGAAATTGAAGTCCCAAAGGCACTGGCATTCCAGTTGGCTGGGGAACCTATCCATCCGGTGCTGATTGATGCTTGCACACGCCTAACGCCAGATCTATTCGATTTCAGCTCTGACTCAGGTGTGTTTTGGGCACCTTGGCGGGTCAAAGAGATGACGCTTTCGCATCCAACACCGAGCCGCTTCTATGCTTATGTGGAGGAACCATCCCGCGTCAACGAGCAGTTGCAGACGCGCTCTTATGACATCCAGTTGCTGGATGAAACAGGTCAGGCGTTCGGTCGCATTAACGGTTTCACGGTCAAGCGAGCCCCAAGTCAGCTATTTCTGAAGAGTTTACAGCCAGATGTGAGTAATTGGCTTTATCAGCTACAGTGGCAACCCTCAGAGGTTAAGGAAACAGTACCCTTGGCTACATCGCGTATGTGGTTGTTGTTTGTACCTGAGGGAGTTTGGGCAGAACAATTGACAAGCTCTTTGGCTCAACTTGATCAGCAGTATGTAGTAGTCTCACCAGGAGACGATTTTCGGTATCTGAGCGAGTATCACTACCAAGTGTGTCCTACCCAAAAGGAATCTTTCCAACAATTGTTGCAGAAGATAGTTGAGAAAGGGGTTACTCTGCAAGGTGTGGTTCACTTGTGGAGTCTGCTCAGTGACTCACAACAGTTGAACCAAGCTCAAGAACTTGTCTGTGGAAGTACACTACACTTAATCCAAGCTCTAGGCGAAGTGTTTGATTCTCAAGTACCCCCTCTGTGGTTGGTAACTCAGGGAGCTCAATGTATAGCAGCTCAAACTACCATACATGTGCAGCAATCCCCTTTGTGGGGTCTGGGTCGGGTGATTGCGTTGGAGCATCCCGAGTTTAAATGCCACCGTGTAGACTTGGATCCGGACAATGCCAGCATTGCTGAGGGAGTAGAAATGCTACTGCAAGAGTTGTTGGCTCCTGATGCTGAAGACCAAGTAGCCTATCGACAAGGAGAACGCCATGTAGCTAGACTGGAACGTTTTGTGCCCCAATCTTCAGGCGAATACCCTCAGCAACTCCGGCTGAGAGCTTACGGCACTTTAGACAATCTTGTACTTCAACCTCAGCAGCGCCGACAGCCTGAAAGGGGAGAAGTGGAGATTCAAGTTAGGGCAGTTGGTCTCAACTTCCGCGATGTTCTCACTGCTTTAGGCATGATGCAGGAATATACTCAACATCTATTTGACAGTGCCGAGCAGGTAGTCTTTGGTGGGGAATGTGCTGGTGTGGTGGTAGCTGTAGGCTCTGATGTTGAGCATTTACAAGTAGGTGATGAGGTTGTGTTGGCTTTAGCCATAGGGTGCCTGGCCCACTATATGACAATTCCAGCTGATTTAGCACTACCTAAGCCCCAACACCTAAGTTTTGAAGCAGCAGCCACTTTGCCTACAGCTTTTATCACAGCTCACTACGGATTGAACTATTTAGCCAACCTACAACCGGGAGAACGAGTGTTGATTCATTCCGCTGCAGGGGGAGTTGGACAGGCTGCGGTTCAGTTGGTTCAAAACAGGGGAGCCGAAGTCTTTGCGACAGCCAGTCCTCCCAAATGGAAGTTTTTGCAGCAGCAGGGAGTAGAGCAAATCATGAATTCCCGGACTCTGGAATTTGCTGAGCAAGTACAAGCAGCTACTGAGGATATGGGAGTGGATGTGGTGCTCAACAGCTTCAATGAAGAGTACATTCCCCAGAGCTTTCAAGCCTTAGCTCATGGAGGTCGATTTATTGAAATCGGTAAAATTAATATTTGGTCACAGAGCAAAGCACAAGAATACCGTCCGGATGTCAAGTATGAGGTTTTTGACCTGGTGGAGATGGTGCGAGAGCAGCCTGAGCTAGTAGCGCAGCTCTGGAGCGAACTAGGCACAGAGTTGAAGACGGGGAAATTGCAACCTCTGCCGCATCAAGTGTTTGAGTTAGGACAGGTGCACGAAGCTTTCCGATATCTTCAACAAGCAAAGCATATAGGGAAGGTTGTGGTTGCTATTCCCCCATTGAGAGAACAAAAGAAAGAGATACAAGCACAGGGTAGCTATTTAGTGACAGGAGGATTAGGCGCTTTGGGATTAGAGGTCTCAAAGTGGCTAGTGGATAAGGGAGCTCGTCACTTGGTATTGATGGGACGCCGTTCTCCTTCAGCTGAAGCACAAATAAAGATCGCACAGTTGGAGGATATGGGGGTAAAGGTGAGCGTTCAGCTTGCTGATGTTTCTTGCTCCCAGCAAGTATCTCAGATGATGGAGAGAATTGAAAGGGAGTTGCCTAGCTTGCGAGGAGTGATTCATGCCGCCGGGGTTTTGGATGACGGGGTACTGCAAAATATGAGTTGGCAGCAGTTCGTAAAAGTAATGCTTCCCAAAGTACAGGGTACTTGGCATTTGCATCAACTGACCAAAGATCTACCCTTAGATTTCTTTGTTTGTTTTTCCTCCATGTCTTCTCTGCTGGGAAATCTTGGTCAAGGAAATTATGCCGCAGCTAATGAGTTTATGGATGCAGTAGCTCATTATCGTCGCAGTATGGGGTTGCCAGGATTGAGTATCAATTGGGGAGCCTGGGCATCATCAGGGATGGCAGCTAGTTTAGCAGGTCAGCATCAGCAAAGGCTGGAAACCATTGGTATCCGTGCCATAGAACCTCAGCAAGGAATGCAGGCATTGGGGTCATTGTTATCACAGACTCCCAGCCAAGTTGGGGTTTTGCCCATTAATTGGTCAAAGTTTGTCAGTACACTACCAGGTGGGCAAAAGATGCCATTCTTGGAGGCATTGATTTCTACTGAGCCATCATTAACCCAAAAGTCAGCATTTAGAGAACAACTAGAAGCAGCAGCTGTTTCAGAGCGTCAAGAGTTATTAACAAATCACATTCGCTCAGCGATCGCCAAAGCATTAGGTTGGAGGGATGGACAAAAAATAGGAATGCGTCAACCTTTGTTTGACTTAGGATTAGATTCTCTGATGGCAGTGGAATTGAAAAATCGCTTGGAGTCAAGTTTAGAAACTAACTTAAGTTCAACACTGTTATTTGATTATCCTACGGTAGAGGCTTTGGTAGAGTATTTAGCAAACGATGTCATCCCAATAGAATTCTCTTCCAACCTAGATGAAATAGAAAATTTAGAACAAGAGGAAATAGATAACACATTTCGTTTTCAGGAAATGTCTGAAGATGAAATGGCCAATATACTGGCTAGAAAATTAGAATCTCTGGAGGGTAAAAAAAGCTAATGAAAAAAAGTCAAAGTAGCCGAACCATAGACTATAAAGCATTAATGGAAAATGCTTTTCTCCAGATAGAAACTTTGCAGTCTAAGTTAGAAGCTTTTGAAAATCAAGAAAAAGAACCCATAGCGATAATTGGCATGGGCTGTCGCTTCCCTGGTGGAGTAGATTCTCCTGAAGCCTTTTGGCAGTTACTCAATGATGGAGTAGATGCGATCGCCGAAGTACCTAAAAATAGATGGAACATTGATGAGTATTATGACCCAGACCCAGATGCTCCCGGCAAAATTGCTACCCGCGACGGTGGTTTTCTCTCCGAAATAGATCGCTTTGATGCCCCATTTTTCGGGATTTCTCCCCGAGAAGCTCACAGCTTAGACCCCCAACAACGCTTGTTGCTCGAAGTGAGTTGGGAAGCTATCGAAAGGGCTAACATTGTCCCGGACAAATTGTTTAATAGTCTCACAGGAGTTTTTATTGGCATCGGTAGTAACGACTACTTAAATAAGCTGGCAACCTCTGAAATACCAGAAGCTTATTGGGGTACAGGTAATGTACCGAGTGCCGCTACAGGTCGTTTATCATACATCTTGGGACTTACTGGACCGAATCTGGCAGTAGATACTGCTTGCTCTTCCTCTTTGGTATCAGTGCATCTGGCTTGTCAGAGTTTGCGACAGCGAGAATGCAATCTAGCTCTAGCAGGAGGTGTGAATCTAATTCTATCTCCCAAGTTTAGTATTGTTTTCTCTCAGGCCAAAATGTTATCTCCCGATGGTAGGTGCAAGACCTTTGATGCTTCTGCCAATGGTTATGTGCGTGGTGAAGGATGCGGAGTGATTGTTTTGAAACGACTTTCCGACGCACTAGCTAATGGAGATAATGTTCTAGCAGTAATTCGCGGCACGGCAGTCAATCAAGATGGACCGAGTGGTGGTTTAACAGTACCTAACGGACCATCTCAAGAAGTTGTGATTCGCCAAGCCTTGGCCAATGGGGGTGTGGAGCCAGCCAGTGTCAGTTATATTGAAGCTCATGGTACCGGAACTTCCCTGGGAGACCCCATTGAAGTCGGAGCGTTGGGAAAGGTATTTGGCAAAAACCACTCTATTGAACAGCCTGTGATCATTGGTTCCGCTAAAACTAATATTGGTCACTTAGAAGTAGCAGCAGGAATTGCAGGTTTGATGAAGGTAGTTCTACAACTGCAACATGAACAAATAGCACCATCACTGCATTTTAATCAGCCTAACTCTTATATTAATTGGTCACAATTACCTCTACAAGTTCCGACTAAACCGACCCCTTGGCAAACCAATGGGAAAAGTCATATCGCGGGAGTAAGTTCCTTTGGTTTTAGTGGGACTAATGCCCATGTGATCCTAGAAGAATCACCAATAGAAGGCAATAGACAAAATCCCCAAGAAGGGAAGACAACAGGCAACAGTGAAGATTACTTGGAACGCTCAGTTCATCTGTTAACACTCTCAGCCAAAACCCAAACTGCTCTTAGTGATTTACTCAGTAATTCTCAAAATTATCTAAAAACTTATCCCAAACTAGAAATAGCCGATATCTGTTATACAGCCAACACAGGACGTACCCACTTCAACCACAGACTAGCAGTTGTTGCCTCTAACCGACAAAAATTAGTGGACAAACTCCGACAGCACCAACAGGAAGAAGAGGTAACCGGAATTTTTTCAGGGGAACTGCCCAACAACAACACAACACCCAAAATCGCCTTTCTATTCACAGGGCAAGGCTCACAATATGTGAACATGGGCAGGCAGTTGTATCAAGAATCACCAACTTTCCGTGAAACGATTAACCAATGTGAGGACATTCTCAGTAACCTAGAAACGTTTCAGGAAAAGTCACTACGAGAAATACTCTATCCAACAGATGACTCATCAGATTCCTCCCTACTAGCTCAAACAGCCTATACTCAACCTGCTTTATTTGCCATAGAATATGCCCTATTTAAACTCTGGCAATCGTGGGGGATTAAACCAGATGTCGTTATGGGTCATAGTGTAGGAGAATATGTAGCGGCAACTGTAGCAGGAGTATGGAGTTTAGAAGCTGGTTTGAGGCTAATTGCCGCTAGAGGCTCTTTGATGCAGAAATTACCTGCTGGTGGCGAGATGATTTCAATTATGGCATCAGAGTTGAAAGTTCTAGAGACTTTGAAAGGGATGTCCCTAGGAGAAAAAGTAGCCATAGCAGCCATCAATGGACCCGAAAGCACAGTAATTTCTGGCGAAGCCGAAGCAGTAAGAGCGATCGCAACTAATTTTGAATCCGTTGGCATCAAAACCAAACAACTACAAGTGTCTCACGCTTTCCATTCTCCTCTGATGGAACCGATGCTAGCAGAATTTGAAGCAGTAGCCAAAGAAATGAGCTATAGTCAGCCTCAGATACCTCTAATATCAAATATTACTGGTCAACAGGTGAATTTGGAAATTACCACTGCCGAATATTGGGTAAATCATGTGTGCCAACCAGTGCGGTTTGCCCAGAGTATGAAAACTCTGCATCAGGAAGGATATGAGTTATTCCTAGAAATCGGACCTAAACCAATATTATTAGGAATGGGGCGTCAATGTTTACCAGAAGAAGTGGGTGTCTGGTTACCATCATTGCGTCCGGGAGTAGAAGAATGGCAACAGATGCTCTCTAGTTTGGGACAGTTATATGTACAGGGAGCCAAAGTAGATTGGTCAGGATTTGACCAAGACTATAACCGTGATAAAGTAATATTGCCAACATATCCCTTCCAACGACAACACTACTGGGTAGAAACAAAAGATAATGGATATCAAAGCAATGCTTCTTTTGCAGAGAAAGATACTAATACTGAGATCGTCAACCTCCTCAGTAAAGGAGAAATTGACACCTTAGCACAACAACTGGAAAAAGCAGCAAACTTTTCACCAGAACAGCTTAAACTTTTACCGAAAATCTTAGAACTACTAACTAAGCAACATCAGCAACAATTAGCAGCAGCAAGGATTAAAGATTGGTTCTATCAACTTCAGTGGCAACCTTTACCTGAAATTTACCTAAAAAACGGCATTCAAGTGAGTCATTGGTTGATTTTTGCCGACAATACGGGGGTAGCAGAGAAATTAGCCCAAAAATTACAACAGCAAGGACATAAATGTAGCTTAGTTTATCGAGCAGATAAATATCAACAACTAGCAACAGGAAGATATCAACTCAATCCCTCTGCTCCTGAAGAATTTGGACAACTTTATGAAGCCATTATAGAAACCAGTCAACTGCCCTTATCAAGGGTAATCCATTTGTGGAGCTTAGATGCTCCAGTTACGGAACATTTAACCCTAAACACCTTAGAGCAGACTCAACTGTGGGGGTGTGCTAGTGTATTGCACCTGCTACAAAGTGTGCTCAAAACTACCAATGTTCCTCAATTATGGCTAGTCACCAGGGGCGCTCAGTCAGTATTATCGAACATGGAAAAACTAACAGTAGCTGCCTCACCCTTGTGGGGATTAGGTAGAGTCGTGTCTCTAGAACATCCGCAGCTTTGGGGGGGATTGGTAGATTTAGACCCGCAAACATCAGAAGAGGATGTAGAAAAGCTGTTGCAATTACTAGTAAACAACTCAGAAGAAGACTATCTAGCTTTACGAGAAGGAAAAACCTATGTAGCCCGTTTGGTTCAGCAATCTCTTCAGGCATCTGTTGAAGCACTATCCTTAGCATCTGATGCCACTTACTTAATTACAGGAGGACTCGGAGCTTTAGGGTTACATACAGCACAATGGCTAGTAGAAAAGGGCGCTCGACATCTGGTGTTGACTGGACGTAGTGCTCCATCAGAAAAAGTACAAGAAATCATAGAAAAGTTAGAACAAGCAGGAGCTAAAGTTAAGGTTTTGTTAGGAGATATTTCTCTTGAACAAGATGTTGCCCAAATTATTGAACAGATTCAGACATCTTTACCTATACTAAAAGGTATTATTCATGCCGCCGGAATACTTGATGACGCAACCCTGCAACAGATGAGTTGGGAGAATTTTGCCAAAGTAATGGCACCAAAGGTAGGAGGAACTTGGCATTTACATCAATTTACCCAAGAGCTACCGTTAGATTTCTTTGTCTGCTTCTCTTCAATAGCTTCCTTAATCGGTTCACCAGGTCAAGGAAATTATGCTGCTGCCAATGCCTTTATGGATGCTTTGGCTAACTATCGTCGAAGTAGAGGATTGTCTGGATTAACTATTAACTGGGGTCCTTGGGCGTCTGGAGGAATGGCGAATAATTTAGCGGCTCAGCATCAAAATCGCATCCATACCAGTGGAGTTAATGATATTGCCCCCGAACAAGGAATGTCTGCCTTGGAGCAACTGTTAGCCAATCAAACTCTAACTGGACAAATTGGTGTAATATATGTAGAGTGGTCATTATTGGCACAACAGTGGAGTAATCTAAATAAAAGTTCATTACTACAGGAACTATTACACCAAGATGAATTACAGCAACAAGATATTCTGAAGCAGAAGCTAGAACGAGAAATTTTAGATCAATTAGATAAGGCATCAGCAGGCGAACGTAAGGAAATTCTAAAGGAACACATTCGAGGGCAAGTAGCCAAGGTATTAGGCTTAAGTTCATCTCAATTACCAGAAATCAATTTGGGCTTTATGGAAATGGGGATGGACTCTTTGACAACAGTGGAATTAAAGAATCGATTACAAGCTCAACTAGGGATTACCTTACCTGGGACAGTAGCTATGGAATATCCCACAATTGACAAACTATCTCGGTATATATTTGAAGAAGTCATGGGATGGAAATCAGTAGCAGATTCCGAGAGTAATTTACCTGAACGAAAAGAGGTAGATGTAGATGAGCAGATTTTGCCAGTTATCGAAGATATCTCAGAAGAGGAATTTGAAGCACTAGCAGCTCAACAATTAGAAAAAATTAAGAGTATGCTTTGATAAACTTCTGAAATAAGGACAGTTTAATTAATCAAAAAGTCAAATAATAAGTCAAGGATCAAAATTCATGGAACCGACTACCAACAAAGAGCAACTATCATTATCCAAACAGATGTTTCTGGCGCTAAAGCAAGCAGAAGCTAAGTTGGAGATGATGGAACTTGCCAAAAGTGAACCTATTGCCATTATTGGTATTGGTTGTCGATTCCCAGGAAATGCCAACACTCCAGAAAGCTTCTGGCAACTGTTAGCTAATGGTGAAGATGGAGTTAGAGAAATTCCACCTGAACGCTGGAATCCAGATTATTTTTACCATCCTGACCCTGATACTCCAGGGAAAATGTATATCCGTCATGCTTCCTTAGTGGATCAGGTAGATCAGTTTGAGCCTGAGTTTTTTGGCATCTCTCCGAGAGAAGCCCATAGCCTTGACCCACAACAACGTTTTCTTTTAGAAGTAACTTGGGAAGCTTTAGAAAGAGCGGGAATTAACCCCCAACAATTAGAAAATACCCACACAGGAGTGTTTCTAGGTATGGGTCAAAACGATTATGCTGATTTGGGTTTTAACCAACTAGAAAATATCAGCCCTTACGATGCTACAGGCAATGGCTTTTGTTTTGCCGCAGGTAGGCTATCTTACTTCTTGGGATTGCAAGGTCCATCTTTAGCAATAGATACAGCTTGTTCAGCATCTCTGGTAGCTATACATGAGGCTTGCCATAGTCTGCGTCGGGGTGAGTCTAATCTGGCTTTAGCAGGAGGGGTACAACTGATACTCTCTCCTCACGTTACCACCGCACTATCAAAATTGAAGGCTCTATCACCGGATGGCAGATGTAAGACTTTTGATGCTGCGGCGGATGGTTATGGTAGGGGAGAGGGATGTGGCATGGTAGTACTTAAGCGCCTGTCTGATGCTCTTAAAGATGGTGACCAAATCTGGGCAGTGATTCGTGGTTCAGCGGTTAATCATGATGGACCTAGTAGTGGGCTGACAGTACCTAATAAACTAGCCCAAGAACAGCTTATTCAACAAGCTCTCAAAGCAGCCAAAATAGAACCATCTCAGGTAGGTTATGTGGAAGCTCATGGTACAGGAACTTCCTTAGGGGATCCGATGGAAGTTAGAGCCTTAGGCACGGTGTTTGAGGAGGGACATAACCAAGAACATCCTTTGAGGATTGGTTCAGTTAAAACCAATATCGGTCACCTAGAAGCCGCAGCGGGAATTGCCGGATTGATTAAGGTAGTTCTACAACTCCAACATCAAAAAATTGCACCATCACTGAATTTTAAACATCCTAACCCCTATATTGATTGGGAGAATCTACCTCTAGAAGTTCCCACTCAACTGACACCTTGGTCCTCATCCAGTGGTCAACGAGTGGCAGGAGTTAGTTCCTTTGCTATTAGTGGCACTAATGCTCATATAGTGCTAGAAGAAGCTCCAAGAGAAGGCAACAGGCAACCCCCCCCTGTGTCCCCCCAAGGGGGGAAGGCAACAGGCAACAGTGAAGATTGCTTAGAACGTTCAATTAATCTACTAACGCTGTCAGCGAAAACAGAAATCGCCCTGGCGGAGTTAGTCATTAGTTATCTCCATTATCTGGAAAATCATCCAGAATTGGAGCTAGAAGATGTCTGTTATACAGCCAACACAGGAAGAGCTCATTTCAAACATCGATTAGCGGTTATTGCTGCTGACCGCAAAGAACTAGTAGAAAAACTACATTACCAGGAAACTGGGGAGCAAGCAGTTGGACTATTTTCTGGACATGCTAGCAAAAATCCACCGAAAATAGTTTTCTTGTTCACTGGTCAAGGTTCCCAGTATGTGAATATGGGAAGGCAACTCTACGAAACTCAGCCGACTTTCCGTAAAGCTTTGGAACAATGTGACCAAATTTTAGAGTCCTATCTGGAATATCGACTCTTAGAAGTTCTCTATCCTCAAAATGCACCATCATCAAGCTCCTCTCTACTAGACCAAACAGCTTATACCCAACCCGCCTTATTTGCTATAGAGTATGCCTTGGCTAAGTTATGGGAATCTTGGGGAATTAAACCCAATGCGGTAATGGGTCACAGTGTGGGAGAATATGTAGCAGCAACAATAGCAGGAATTTTTAGTTTAGAAGATGGTCTAAAACTCATTGCAGCTAGGGGAAGGTTAATGCAACAGTTACCCTCTGATGGTGAGATGGTTTCAGTCATGGCTAAGAAGTCAAAAGTTCGTGAATTGATTACCCCCTACACAGACAAGGTCGCAATTGCTGCAATTAATGGACCAGAAAGTGTGGTTATTTCTGGTGAAACAGAAGCTATTGCAGCTATTGTCAATCAATTAGAGTCAGAGGGAGTCAAAACTAAAAGACTACAAGTATCCCATGCTTTTCATTCACCATTAATGGAACCGGTGTTGGCAGAGTTTGAAGCTGTAGCTAATCAAGTTACCTACCATCAACCAAAAATACCACTAATTTCTAATGTTACAGGCAAAAAAGTAGACAATGGTATTGCCACAGCCAACTATTGGGTCAATCATATACGCCAGACCGTAAAGTTTGCCGCTAGTATGGAAACCCTACACCAACAAGGTTTAGAAATATTCCTAGAAATAGGAGCCAAACCAATATTATTAGGCATGGGACATCAATGTCTGCCAGAAGGGGTAGGTGTCTGGTTGCCTTCTTTGCGTCCTGCGGTAGATGAATGGCAACAGATACTCTCTACCTTAGGACAGTTGTATGTACATGGAGTTCAAGTCAATTGGTCAGAATTTGACAGAGATTATAACCATCAGAAAGTCGTTTTACCAACTTATCCCTTCCAACGTAAAAGGTATTGGGTTGAAACAACTAATGATTGGGATGGAAAAACAATCTCTACAACTAAGCTCCATCCTCTGATTAATCAAAAGTTTCAATCTCCCTTATCAAAAGAAATCTTTTTTGAGTCTTACTTTAGCACTGAAAATCTGCCATTTTTAGCTGACCACATTGTGTATGAACAAGTGGTAGTTCCTGGTGCCAGTCATATCTCCCTCTTGTTAGCAGCGGCATCTCTAACCTTTGCCGCAACCGAATGTCAAATCGAGGATATTCTGTTTCCTCAAGCACTGGCAATTCCGGAACAAGGGGTGCGAACAGTTCAGGTGGTTTTGACACCGCAAAATAACTCTTTTTCATTTCAAGTGATTAGCTTTGACGACTCTTTAGAATCACAGATTAATCAAGTTTCAAACAATGGTAGTCACATCAGTGACTGGGCAGTTCATGCCACAGGAAAATTGTCTGTTGCCAATGCTGAGCAATCACTAATACCTCTAGAAGAAATTCAAGCCAGATGTAGCCAAAAAATAGATAGTGCAGAAATTTACCAGCATCTCTGGGATAGACAGATTCACTTAGGACAGAGTTTCCGTTGGATAGAGCAGGTATGGTTAGGAGAGGGAGAAGTTCTTTGTCAAATGAAAGTCCCAAAAACTATCCTTAATACAACAAAGTATCAACTACATCCGACTCTAGTTGACTCGTGCTTTCAATCAATAATCGCACTTGTTTTAGATCAATCTGGCAACAAGAATGAAACGTTTGTTCCGTTCAGTATAGATAAATTCACTTTCTATAATAGTTCTGATAATGATCTGCTTTGGTGTTATACCTGTGGCTCGAAAGATAAACAATCAGGAGAAAAATTCAAAGCCGATATACAATTGTTTGACCAACATGGGCAGCTAGTTGCTCAGGTTATTGGTTTTGAAGGTAGGAAAGCTAATCCCAAAATTTTGTTGATGACTCTGGGTTCAGATTTGAGTAATTGGTTGTATGAAGTAGAATGGAGAACCAAAGGTCTTTTGGGCAGGTTGCTACCTCCAGATTTTCTGCTAGATCCTGTAGAAGTCTCCCAGCAATTGGCTCCCAGTCTCACAGAATTAGTAACTCTCTTAGATAATGCTCGCACCTCAGAAATCGGAACTCAATTAGAAGAATTAAGCGTAGATTATATAGTGCAAGGTTTGTTGCAGATGGGTTGGTCATACCAGCCGACAGAGAGCTTCGACTTAGATGCAGCAGCCCAATGTTTAGGGGTAGTTCCAACTCAGGTAAGGCTATTCGAGCGTCTACTACAAATCCTAGCAGAAGTAGGAATACTCCAGTCTAATCAACAGCAGTGGCAGGTTCAAAAAACAGCGCAGAAAGTCAACCCGAGTAAACAAAGCCAGAGTCTACTAAGTCAATATCCAGATGAAGCAGCAACATTGACATTATTGGAGCGTTGTGCATCTCAACTAAGCGGGGTACTACGAGGAGAAATTGACCCAGTGCAACTGGTGTTCCCTCAAGGGGATTTAACCACAGCAACCCAACTGTATAAAGACTCAGCTGTAGCAAAAGTGATGAACACGATAGTGGAAAAAGTCATCATGAAAGCTATGGAGAAGTTACCACCTAGCCGAGGAATACGTTTGTTGGAAATCGGAGCCGGAACAGGAGGGACGACAAGCTATATTCTGCCTCACCTCAATCCTAACCAAACAGAATATATCTTCACCGATATAGGAGCATTGTTTACGAGTAAAGCCCAAGAGAAATTCCAGGATTATCGATTCTTGGGATATCAAACCTTAGATATAGAGGTAGACCCAAGCAGCCAAGGATTTGAGTCTCATCGATATGATGTAATTATTGCGGCCAATGTCCTCCATGCAACCACAAGTCTTAAGCAAACCTTATCCCATGTGCGACAACTGTTAGCACCAGGGGGGATATTGGTCTTGTATGAAGCAACAACTCGATCTCGGTGGGTAGATTTAATCTTCGGACTATTAGAAGGATGGTGGAAATTTACTGATTATGAATTAAGACCAGACTACCCTCTGCTGAATCGGGAGCAGTGGAAAAAAGTATTGAGTGAAACAGGTTTTACTCAAGTAGTGACTCTGCCAGAAGTTGAAGGAATGGCAGAAGCTTTGTCTCAACAGACGGTGATTGTAGCCCAAGCAGCTTCAACAAAGTTAGAACCAACGAAGGAGACACCAAAGGGTTGGTTGATACTAGCAGACCAACAAGGAATTGCTCAACAGCTAGCTAGCCAACTGCACTCAGAAGGAGACGTTTGTACCTTAGTATTTTGGGGAGAAAACTATCAACAGATTGCCCCAGGAGAATTTACCATTAACCCCGACAACTTCTCAGAATTTGAACAACTAATAGAGACAGTAAACGCCAAATCACCATCGTTATCTGGAGTAGTGCAATGTTGGACAACTGAAGCGGGGGTGATTAATAACATCAACTCTGAGGAATTAAAAAACTTATCTAAACTAGGGTGTGGCACTACTTTATCTTTGGTACAAGCATTAGTCAAAGCTGGGTTATCCCAACCACCCCAGTTATGGTTAGTCACTTGTGGTGCCCAACCAGTACCCTCAAGTTATCCGGTAATACCAGGACTAGCCCAATCTTCACTGTGGGGAATGGGGAAAGTGATTAGCTTAGAACACCCTGAACTAAACTGCGTGCGCATAGATTTAGACCCACACCAGACGATAAAGAAGCAAGCTGATGTACTATTCAAAGAAATCTGGTCTAAGGATCAAGAAGACCAGGTAGCATGGCGAGGAGATGGGCGTTATGTGGCTCGATTGGTGGCTAGTCACCATCAGCAGACTGATGCCACTACCGAACAGTCTTTGAGTTTCCGTGAGGATTCTACCTACTTGATTACAGGAGGTATGGGAGGTTTAGGGTTACTGGTGGCTCGTTGGATGGTGGACAAGGGAGCCAAGCATTTAGTTTTGTTAGGACGCCGTGCACCGGATGATGCTGCCAACCAAAAACTGACTGAGTTAGAAATGGCTGGAGCTCAAGTGGTCGTGGAAAAAGCTGATGTGTCTGATGTTGAATCGATCACCAGAGTGCTGTACAAAATTGAGCATTCAAAAATACCATTAGCAGGGGTCATTCATGCGGCAGGGATGTTGTCAGATGGAGTGCTACAAAACCAGAGTTGGTCGAGCTTTGAGCAAGTGATGGCTCCCAAAGTTCAAGGAGCTTGGCATTTGCATCAATTCACCCAAAACCAACCATTGGACTTTTTCGTGCTGTTTTCTTCCGCAGCATCTCTGTTGGGTTCACCGGGTCAGGGAAATCATTCTGCAGCCAATGGGTTTCTTGATGGTTTAGCTCACTATCGTCGAGGAATAGGATTACCCGGATTGAGCATTCATTGGGGAGCTGTTGCTCAAGTGGGAGAGGCAGCTGAACGGGGAGCAGATGTTAGGGGGCAGCAGCAGGGTATGGGTGCGCTCTCTCCAACTCAGGTGTTAGAGTCCCTTGAGCTACTGATGAGTAGTACAGCTAAGGCTCAGGAAAACAACCTATCAGATATAGAAGTAGGAGTTGTGCCAATCGAGTGGTCAGCTTGGCAAGAAAGAGTAGCTCAATGGCCTTTCTTTACAGATTGGCAGGAAACAATCCAAACTACTTCTGAAATATCCAAGTCAGAATTTTTGTTAAAGCTTGAAGCAACAGCACCCAGCAAACGTCGCTCATTATTACTAGCTCATGTCCGTCGTCAATTAGCCCTCGTCTTAGGAATCAATCATCCCGAATCCATTTCATTAGAAACAGGATTTTTTGATCTAGGTATGGACTCTTTGACCTCTGTAGAGTTCAGGAATAAATTGCAAACTAGCTTTGATTGTTCACTACCATCAACTATAGCTTTTGAGTATGCGAATATTGAGTCTTTAACTGATTACCTAGAAAACAAAGTGATTCTATCATCAAATAGTACAGCCGCCAGTGAGGCTGAAACACTAGATGATATGGTAGATGAAGGTTCCTTAGAATCAGAGCTTTCAGAAAGTCTAGCTGCTGAAATTAATCAGCTTTCAGAAGATGAAATGGATCTAGCAGTTTCCCAAGCTGTAAGTCAGCTTGATCAACTTCTATAAGTGAAGTCAGTAAGTAATAGCAAATTTCTTAAAATAAGAGAGTACAGAAGCAATAAAGATGGAACTTAGCTCCCAAACAACCCAACTATCCAATCAGCAACTTCTGCTGCTAAAAATTCAACAAGCAACTGCCAAACTGCATGAAATTGAAACAGCAGCTACAGAACCAATAGCCGTTATTGGCATTGGCTGTCGTTTTCCTGGTGGAGTTGATAGTCCAGAAACTTACTGGAAATTGCTCCAAGAGGCAAGGGATCTCAGGACAGAGATTCCTAAAGACCGATGGGATGTTGATTTATACTATGATTCAGACCCTGATGTACCTAACAAAATCTATGTTCGTCAGGGTTATTTTCTCCAACAACCAGTAGACCAATTCGAGCCAGAATTTTTTGGGATTTCTGGTACAGAAGCAGCCAATATGGACGCCTCACAACGCCTGCTTTTAGAAGTTACTTGGGAAGCTTTAGAAAATGCAGGTATCTCCCCCAAAAGTTTGAAAAATACTGATACAGGAGTATACGTTGGTCAGATGACCAATGATTATGCAGTTATTGGTACAAATCGACCTGACAAATTACCTGATTTTTATTTAGGCATAGGCTCTAATATGGGTATGTCAGCAGGTCGAATTGCCTACATTTTGGGGTTACAAGGACCTACTTTATTCCTAGACACATCTTGTTCTTCATCTTTGGTTGCCTTACATTTGGCTTGCCAAAGTTTACGTTCTAGGGAGTCGAATCTATCTCTAGTGGGAGGGGTAAACTTGATGCTTGCTCCTAATACTACTCATGTACTTTGCAAAGGTAAAGCTTTATCACCTGATAGTCGGTGTAAAACCTTTGATGCCAGTGCTGATGGTTTTGCCCGGGGAGAGGGTTGTGGAATAGTTGTACTCAAGCGTCTTCGAGATGCTCTAGCAGATAGTGACCGTATTTTAGCACTGGTAAAAGGTTCAGCAATTAATCATGATGGGCCTAGTAGCGGGTTTACAGTTCCGAATCAGCAGGCTCAGAAAAAGGTAATTCATCAAGCCTTGAACAATGCCAAGGTTAATCCCTTACAGATTAGCTATGTTGAGTGTCATGGTACGGGTACGTCTTTGGGAGATCCTCTGGAGGTAAGAGCGCTCGACGAAGTCTATTGTCAACAAAGAACTAAGGAACAACTTCTGTTCTTAGGTGCAGTCAAAAGTAATATTGGACATTTGGAAGCAGCAGCGGGAATAGCTGCTTTGATTAAAGTTGTTCTAGCTCTTCAGCATCAAGAGATTCCGGCAAATCTTCACTTCAATCAGCCTAATCCTCGGATTAATTGGGAGCAAATACCAGTTAAGGTTCCGACAAAAGCTTTCCCGTGGCTCAAAGGAGAGAAACCTCGTTTGGCTGGAATCAGTGGATTTGGCATGAGTGGAACGAATGCTCATGTAATTTTAGAAGAAGCGCCAATACCGGTCAAAAGCAAGTCCTCAAGGGCCACGGGTGGTCAAAAGCAAGTCCTCAAGGACAGCAAAGGAGCAAAACTCAAAAGAGAAGAGTATTTAGAACGTTCACTCCATCTATTAACTCTTTCAGCTAAAACTCAAACAGCTCTTGATGAGTTGGTCAGTAGTTATGAAAATTATCTCAAAGCTCACCCTGAATTAGGGGTAGCCGACATCTGCTATACAGCGAACACAGGACGTACTCACTTTAACCACAAACTAGCAGTTGTCGCTTCCAACCAACAAGAATTAGTTGACAAACTTCGACAACAGCAAGAGGGAGAAGAGGTAGTCGGAATCTACTCAGGAGACCTGCCAAACAACAGTACAGTTCCTGAAATCGCCTTGTTATTCACAGGACAAGGCTCCCAATACGTCAACATGGGAAGGCAGTTGTATCAACAAGCACCAACTTTCCGTGAAGCGATTAACCAATGCGAGGAAATTCTCAGTAGCCTAGAAACGTTCCCAAATAAGTTATTACAAGAGATTCTCTATCCAGCAGACGACTTATCAGATTCATCCCTACTAGACCAAACAGCTTATACCCAACCAGCTCTATTTGCCATAGAATATGCCCTCTTCAAACTCTGGCAATCCTGGGGCATCAAACCAGATGTCGTTATGGGTCACAGTGTCGGAGAATATGTAGCAGCAACCGTAGCAGGAGTATTCAGCTTAGAAGCTGGTTTGAAACTAATTGCTGCTAGGGGCTCCTTGATGCAGAAACTACCTGCAGGTGGAGCAATGGTTTCAGTGATGGCATCAAAGTCGAAAGTGCTAGAAACTTTGAAGGCGATGTCCCGGTCAGAAAAAGTAGCCATAGCAGCCATCAATGGACCCCAAAGCATAGTAATTTCTGGGGAAGCAGAAGCAGTAGAGGCGATCGCCACTCACCTCGAATCCGTTGGCATCAAAACGAAACAATTACAGGTATCCCATGCTTTCCATTCACCATTGATGGAACCGATGTTGGCAGAGTTTGAAGATATAGCCAATCAACTCACCTACAATCAACCAAGGATACCACTAATATCGAATGTCACAGGTACAAAAGCGGACAATAACATAGTGACAGGCAAGTATTGGGTAAATCATGTGCGCCAACCAGTGCAATTTGTCCAGAGCATGAAAACTCTGCACCAAGAAGGATATGAATTATTCCTGGAAATCGGACCTAAACCAATTTTGTTAGGTATGGGGCGTCAATGTCTACCGGAAGAGATGGGTGTGTGGCTGCCCTCATTACGTCCGGGAGTGGATGAATGGCAGCAGATGCTCTCGAGTTTAGGACAGTTGTATGTGCAGGGAGCTAAAGTAGATTGGTTTAAATTTGACCAAAACTATAACCGTGAGAAAGTAATATTGCCCACTTATCCCTTCCAAAGAGAAAGGTATTGGGTAGAAACTCAAAATGGCTACCAACCAAAACCCTATGGGTCAACCGCCAAAAACCTGCATCCGTTACTAGGAGAAAAACTCAACCTAGCAAGAATAGAAAATCAACATCATTTCCAATCATACCTAACAGCAGAATCCCCAGCCTACCTGAGTCAGCACCAAGTATTTAACAAGGTGCTCTTTCCAGCCACAGGCTATTTAGAAATAGCCGCTGCAGTTGGGAAAAATTTGTTAACGACTGGAGAGCAAGTCGTAGTTTCTGATGTAACCATAGTGCGAGGGTTAGTGATACCAGAAACAGACATAAAGACAGTACAAACAGTAATCAGCACCTTAGAAAACAATAGCTATAAGCTTGAGATATTTAGTACATCAGAAGGTGACAATCAACAGGCAAACCAGTGGACATTGCATGCCGAAGGTAAAATATTCCTAGACTCAACTACCAACACCAAAGCCAAAATTGACCTAGAGCAATACCAGAGAGAATGTAGTCAAGTAATAGACATCCAACAACATTATCAACAATTTAAGTCAAGAGGGATAGACTACGGCAACAGCTTCCAAGGAATCAAACAATTGTGGAAAGGTCAAGGGAAAGCCCTAGGGAAAATAGCCTTACCAGAGGAAATAGCAGGACAGGCAACAGACTATCAGTTACATCCAGCCCTCTTAGATGCTGCTCTACAAATCCTAGGTCATGCTATAGGCAACACAGAAACAGACGACAAAGCTTATCTGCCAGTAGGAATAGACAAATTAAAACAGTATCGTCAGACAATAACTCAAGTATGGGCGATAGTAGAAATACCAGAAAACACTTTAAAAGGAAGTATTAAATTAGTAGATAATCAGGGAAGTCTACTGGCAGAAATTGAGGGATTAAGAGTAACGGCAACTACAGCCGATGCCCTATTGAAAAGCCTGCAACCAGATATTAGCCATTGGTTTTATCAGATCAACTGGCAAACCCAACCCCTACCATCAACTACCCCATCATCAGCAACTGACAAATGGTTAGTTTTCGCACAGGATACTCAACTGGTAGAAGCACTACAACGCAAAAGTCACGAGTCTATCAGAGTCTCACCAGGAGATACCTATAAGAAACTAACTCAGCAACACTATCAAATCAATCCCACCAGTAGAGAACAATTTCAACAGCTGCTAGCAGAAAATTCAGGGATTACTCGGATTGTCTATCTGTGGGGAGTGCAGGAGAGCGAAAGCAAAGACAATCTAGAAATACAAACAGTTCAAGAACAAAGTTGTGCCACAGTGCTGCATTTAGTGCAAGCAATTATCAACAGCAAACCTGAAACCATCCCAAAACTGTGGTTAGTCACCCGAGGAACTCAAAGGGTAATCTCAGACTCAGAAGTAATCAACCCTGAGTATGGAAGCTTATGGGGACTAGGACGAGTCATTGCCCAAGAACACCCAGAATTAGGGTGTAAACGCCTTGATTGTGACCCAAACTTAGAGCAGACTCAAATATTAGACTCCCTAGTAGCTGAACTCTTATCAGAAGATGTAGAAGACCAAATAGCGATACGTCAAGGAAGTCGCTATGTAGCCAGACTAGTACAAAAACCACAGCAAAAACCAATCACCTCAGCGGACCAACCAGTGCAATTAAAACTGTCAGAATACGGAGTCATAGACAACCTCAACTGGCAGCCAATGCAGCGGAAAACGCCCTTGGCAAATGAAGTAGAAATTGAGGTAGCAGCGGTGGGGCTAAACTTCCGAGACGTGCTCAATGCCCTCGGATTACTCAAAGACTACTATGCCGAACACTTTAACATTACTAGCGCAGAGCAACTAACATTCGGCTTTGAATGTGCTGGGAAAATCTCCGCAGTAGGAGAACAAGTTTCACAGTGGCAAGTAGGAGACGAAGTAATAGGATTACTCTTGCACGATGGCTTGAGCAGTTTCATTACCACCTCAGTAGAGTATGTAGTAGCCAAGCCCAAACAAATGAGTTTCAGCGAAGCGGCGACTCTACCCTTGACATTCCTAACTGCCCAATACGGGTTGCAGCACTTAGCCAAAATTCAACCAGGAGAGCGAGTATTAATTCATGCAGCAGCTGGTGGAGTAGGGCAAGCGGCAGTCCAAATAGCCCAAGTTGCAGGAGCAGAAATCTTTGCCACAGCTAGTCCAAGCAAATGGGAATTTCTCCAATCTTTGGGCATTAAACACATTATGAACTCCCGCACCCTAGATTTTGCCGAGGAAATCATGAAACGCACGGCAGGAGAAGGGGTAGATGTCGTGCTCAATAGCCTCAACGGAGAGTATATTCCCCAGAGCTTGGCAGTATTAACCCCAAAAGGCAGATTTGTGGAAATCGGCAAAATCGGAATTTGGGAAAAAGAGCAAGTCAAGGAAAAACGACCAGATGTGAGTTATTTCCCCTTTGATTTACAAGAAGCAGTCCAACAGCAACCGGGTTTAATTGGGCAACTATCAGAAGAATTAACCCAGCAGTGGAACCAAGGAAAACTCAAAGCCTTACCTCATAAAGTATTTCCTAGTACAGAAATTACAGCAGCCTTCCGGTACATGCAGCAAGCTAAACATGTAGGCAAGGTAGTGGTTTCCATGCCAGAAGCCCAAAGTGAGCCCAAATCTATCACAGCAGACGCAAGTTATTTGATCACTGGAGGATTAGGAGCCTTAGGATTGGAAGTAGCCCAATGGATGGTAACTCAAGGAGCAAGAAATATCGTTTTAACTGGACGTCGTGCTCCGAAGGAAACCGCACAAAAAATTATTGAGGAGTTGGAAACAGCTGGAGCCTCTGTGAGTGTATTACTGGGGGATGTTTCTCAACGAGAAGATCTGGCGAAAATTTTCCAGCAAATTCAGGCATCATTACCCCCCCTCAAAGGAGTAATTCATTCTGCCGGGGTGTTAGATGACGCATTAGTACAAAATATGAGTTGGTCACAGTTTACCAAGGTAATGGCACCAAAGGTCCAAGGAACTTGGTATTTGCATCAACTAACCAAAGATTTCCCCTTAGACTTCTTTGTATGTTTTTCGTCTATAGCTTCTATGTTGGGTTCACCAGGTCAAAGCAATTATGCTGCAGGGAATGGGTTTATGGATGCCCTAGCTCACTATCGTCGCAGTATGGGACTGCCAGGATTGAGTATCAACTGGGGAGCTTGGGCATCAGCAGGCATGGCCGCTAGTTTAGCAGTTCAAAATCAGCAACGGATGGAGAGCATGGGCTTAAGTGCCATAGAGCCAGAAAGGGGCATGCAGGCATTGGGGTCATTATTATCAGAATCTCAAAGCCAAGTGGGGGTATTCCCGGTTAATTGGTCACAATTTATCAGGCAGTTTCCTGGTGGACAAAAGATACCATTTTTGTCGGATTTCATTTCCCAAACACCATCATTAACTCAAAAGTCGGCATTTAGAGAAGAGCTAGAAGCAGCACTGGTTTCAGACCGTCACGAGCTATTAACAACTCACCTTCGCTTAGCGATCGCTAAAACATTAGGCTGGAAAGATACACAAAAGATCGGCATGCGTCAACCTTTATTTGACTTAGGATTAGATTCTTTGACAGCAGTAGAATTAAAAAATCGATTGGAGTCAAGCTTAGGAACAAGTTTAAGTTCAACACTGTTATTTGATTATCCTACAGTAGAAGCATTGGTAGAGTATTTAGCCAATGATGTCATGCCGATAGATTTCTCTTCTCATCTAGACCAAACAGAAAAAGCACTAGATGAAGAAGATGTTGTGGCGGACGGCTCATCCCAATTATCAGATATCACTGAACTTTCAGAAATTGAACTAGAAGCATCAGTTTTGCAAGAAATTGAAGCATTAGAAAAGTTAATCTGAACCGAGGTGGCTATTGGTGTTTAAGTAAAGAAGCTAAACATCATACCTATAAAATCTAATACAACCTTATCCTTTGAAAACACCATGAACCTAAAACAAGAACAAGAAAAGGAACAATCACTCTCAGCCTTACAAAGAGCGCTTATAGCCCTTAAAGATGCACGCTCCAAACTAGAAAAATACGAAACTCAAAGCAAGGAACCCATAGCGATAATTGGCATGAGTTGTCGTTTTCCTGGTGGAGTAGACTCCCCAGAATCCTTCTGGCAACTACTCAATGATGGGGTTGATGCTATCTCTGAAGTTCCCTCAAACCGATGGAACATTAATAACTACTACGACCCAGACCCGGATGCTACGGGCAAAATTTCTACTCGTGACGGTGGTTTTCTCTCACAAATAGATGGTTTCGATGCTCCATTTTTCTGCATTTCACCCCGGGAAGTTCAAAGTCTAGACCCCCAACAACGCTTATTGCTGGAAGTAAGTTGGGAAGCAATAGAAAGAGCGAACATAGTCCCTGACCAATTGTTTAATAGTCTCACAGGAGTATTTATTGGCATTGGTAGTAGTGATTATTTAAATCAGCTGGCAACCAGTGAAGTACCACAGGCTTATTGGGGTACAGGTAATGCGCCAAGCGCTGCTACAGGTCGTTTATCATACATATTGGGACTGACAGGACCTAATCTGGCAGTAGAAACGGCTTGCTCTTCGTCTTTGGTATCCTTACATCTAGCTTGTCAGAGCCTGCGACAACAAGAATGCAATTTGGCTTTAGCTGGAGGTGTCAATCTACTTCTATCTCCTGAGACTAGTATTATTTTCTCTCAGGCTAAAATGTTATCTCCCGATGGTCGATGCAAGACCTTTGATGCCTCGGCAAATGGCTATGTACGTGGAGAGGGATGCGGAGTGATTGTTTTAAAACGACTCTCTGACGCGGTAGCCAATGGGGATAATGTTCTGGCAGTAATTCGTGGAACTGCGATCAATCAAGACGGAGCCAGTGGTGGCTTGACAGTGCCTAATGGTCCATCTCAAGTAGCGGTTATTCGCAAAGCGTTATCCAATGGAGGAGTAGACCCAGCAAGTGTTAGTTATATCGAAGCTCATGGTACGGGAACTTCCTTGGGAGACCCTATTGAAGTTGGAGCGATAGGAACGGTATTTGGAAAAACCCACTCCCAAGAGCAACCTTTAATAGTTGGTACCGCTAAAACTAACATAGGTCACTTAGAGGTAGCAGCAGGAATAGCAGGTTTGATGAAAGTAGTCCTGCAACTGCAACATCAACAGATTGCACCATCACTACATTTTAAGCAACCCAATCCTTATATTAATTGGTCTCAATTACCAGTGCAAGTTTCGACTCAACTCACCCCTTGGCAAACCAATGGTAAAAGTCGCATCGCTGGAGTAAGCTCTTTTGGTTTTAGTGGAACTAATGCTCATGTGGTTATCGAAGAAGCACCAAAAGAAGGTAACAGCTTATCGGCAACAGTAGAGGAGAATGGCAATTCGACTGTAAAAGAAGATACTCTAGAACGTGCAGTTTATCTATTAACTCTTTCAGCCAAAACTCAAGCAGCTCTTGATGATTTAGTTAATAGTTATCAAAACTATCTCAAAAATTATCCAGAATTAAGAATCGCTGATATTTGTTATACGGCTAACACATGCAGAAGTCACTTCAACAACAGATTAGCAGTTGTCGCCTCGAACCAACAAGAATTAGTGGAAAAACTCCGACAGCACCAACAGGGAGAAGAGGTAACAGGAATCTACTCAATAGAACTGCCAAACAACAGTACAGCACCTAAAATCGCCTTGTTATTCACAGGACAAGGTTCCCAATATGTCAATATGGGTAGGCAGTTGTATCAACAAGCACCTGTATTCCGCAAAGCACTTGAGCAATGTAATGAAATTCTCCTTGGTACAGAAACGTTCCGGGAAAAGTCCTTACTAGAAATTCTCTATCCAGCAAACCAAGAACAGTCTAATTCATCCTTACTAGACCAAACAGCCTATACCCAACCCTGCTTATTTGCCCTAGAATACGCCTTATTTAAACTCTGGCAATCTTGGGGAATCCAACCAGATGTGGTCATGGGTCATAGTGTAGGAGAATATGTAGCAGCAACAGTAGCAGGAGTATTCAGCTTAGAAGAGGGCCTCAAACTAATTGCAGCTCGTGGAAGATTGATGCAACAATTGCCCGCAGGTGGTGAGATGGTTTCGGTTATCGCCTCAGAGTCGAAAGTGCTGGAGATATTTAAGGCTATGTCCCTAGAAGAAAAAGTAGCCATAGCAGCCATCAATGGACCCGAAAGCACAGTCATTTCTGGGGAAGCAGAAGCAGTAGGAGCGATCGCAACTCACCTAGAATCCCTTAGCATCAAAACGAAACAACTACAGGTATCCCATGCCTTCCATTCACGATTGATGGAACCAATGCTGGCAGAGTTTGAAGCAGTAGCCAAACAGGTAACCTATAGTCAGCCTCAAATATCACTAATATCTAATGTTACTGGTCAACAAGTGGGCTCAGAAATTACTTCTGCCGAATATTGGGTGAACCATGTCCGGCAACCAGTGCGCTTTTCCGAGAGCATGACAACTCTGCACCAGGAAGGGTATGAGTTATTTCTAGAAATCGGACCCAAACCAATTTTGTTGGGTATGGGACGTCAATGTCTGCCAGAAGGGGTTGGTGTTTGGTTACCATCCTTGCGCCCTGGAGTAGAAGCATGGCAGCAGATGTTGCAGAGTTTGGGACAGTTATATATGAAAGGGATCAAGGTAAACTGGTCAGGGTTTGACCAAGATTACGCCTGTCATAAGGTAGCAATACCCACCTATCCATTCCAGAGAGAAAGTTATTGGATAGATACTGACAAAAATCAAGGGCAAAAAGCTGTTAATGGTAGCTCAAGTTTAATTGTAGACTTACTTAATCAAAGTGATATAGAAGGGTTGAATCAGGAATTAAGCTTTTCTACAGAATTAACTGCAGACGAACAAAAAATGTTGCCTAAGTTGCTAGGAATCTTAGTCAACCGTCACCAAGATTATCTGGAATTTAAAGGTAATGTAGTTTATGACTATTACAATTCTTTTGCAGAAATTAGTCAAGAAAAATTGAGTAAAGAAAAGCAACAAGAAAATAATTCACTGCAATTCTTAACTTTTGGAATATTACCAGAAAGTATTCCCGGTTTTTCCTGGCTAAAAATGTTGACTAACTCTAATCAAAACCCGACCCATAAAACAGCCTTATTAGAGGCACAGCAAGAGTTGAGAAGGCTATGTTTTTCACAAGTAGACTTCTCATCTACCAAAAAAGTGTTAGATTTTGGTTGTGGATATGGCTCGGATTTAATAACCTTAGCCAAAAATCACCCACACCTACAACTAAACGGTTATACAATTTCTAGTGGACAAGCTAAATTTGCTGCCAACCAAGTTAATGATTATCAACTGCAAGAGCAGATACAAATTTTTAACCGAGACAGTTCAAAAGATGAGTTTCCTGATAATTACAACCTGGCATTTGGATTTGAAGTAGCTCATCATATTAAGGATAAATCGCTGTTATTTTCCAATATAAGCAGGCATCTTCAGGAAGAAGGTCTATTAGTAATGGCAGATTTTATCGCTAATAGTGATGTTGATATTGACCACGAAGAAACATCATCTTACTTTATTACCAAACAACATTGGGTAGAGCAACTCTCACCAAATAAATTGCAATTAATTAGTGCTATAGATATTAGTCATGAAGTATCCAACTATTTGTATGATGCTGAATTTGAAGAAAATCTCAGAGAATTATATGAACAAAATCATGACGATAATGTTAAGTCAGCTTTTCAATCCTATAATCAGTTAGGTAAATTACTGAGCAAAGGATTGGCTAGCTATGTATTACTAACAGCAAAAAAACAAGAAAATTTACCACAAGAGCAAAGTTATCAGTTGAACCGAGAAATGCTAGCTCAACTGTCTTCTTACTCTGAAGTAGCTGTTAAACAATGGGTTTACGAACTGAAGTGGGAAACCAAAAAACATCAACAGTTGCTATCACCCAATAAACCAGGAAATTGGCTCATATTTGCTGATCAGCAAACGCAAGCATTGAAAACGGTCTTAGCAAAACAGAATCAAAATTGTCTCATCGTAACCCCAGGCTCTAGTTACAAGCAGTTAGATGACCAACACTATCAACTAAATCCCACGAATGCACAAGAATTTCAACAACTAATAAAAGAGTTGTTTACTACCCAAGATACCCTAGAAGGAGTAGTTCATCTATGGAATATTAATACCTCAACAGAAGAGTTGGAAGCTGCTCAAGAACTAGGTTGTGCCAGCGTACTATATTTAGTGCAAGCATTGGTGTCAAACTCGCAATCATCAATAGTACCTCTATGGTTAGTTACTCAGGGAACACAAAATGTAGAAGAGAATGAACCGAAACTAGCAGTACAGCAAGCACCAGTGTGGGGGTTGAGTCGGGTAATAGCACTAGAACACCCAGAGCTGAAATGTAGGCGAGTTGATTTAGACCAAACCAGGAACAGCTTAGAAGCCTTAGAAGCATTAGGTAAGGAACTCTTAAATCCTGATGATGAAGACCAAATAGCAATTCGTGGAGGAGTGCGTTATTCCGCTAGATTGGCAAGGCGAACCCAAAAGTCAATTTCAGAGCAAGAGCAACAGATAGCATTCGGAACAGAAGGCAGTTACTTATTGACTGGTGGTTTGGGAGCATTGGGATTGGAAGTAGCCCAATGGATGGTTAAGCAGGGGGCACGACATATAGTATTAAACGGGCGTCGTACTCCCTCAGAAACAGCTCAGGAAACTATCCAGCAATTAGAACAAACAGGAGCTAAAATCTCAGTCATACTAGGAGATGTTTCTAAGGAAGAGGACGTTGCTAGTATCCTGAAGCAGATTGAGGCATCTCAAGCACCATTACGAGGGGTGATTCATGCAGCAGGATTCCTGGATGATGGTGTTTTACAACAGATGAGCTGGGAGCGTTTCAGGAAAGTTATGGCTCCGAAACTACAAGGAGCTTGGTATTTGCATCAGTTGACTCAGAAGCTACCACTAGACTTCTTTGTTTGTTTTTCCTCCATTGCATCCTTACTAGGTTCACCTGGTCAAGGAAACTATGCCGCAGCAAATGCTTTTATGGATACTTTGGCTGACTATCGTCGGAGCATGGGCTTACCGGGATTAAGCATTAATTGGGGAGCTTGGGCTCAAGGAGGGATGGCTTCTCGTCTAGGAAGTCAACATCAAAGTCGGTTGCGTACAACCGGAATGAATCTTATAACTCCAGAGAAGGGATTGCAGGTATTAGGAGAGTTGCTATCACAGCCCGTTAGCCAAGTAGGAGTATTCCCCATAAATTGGTCTCAATTCTTAGGACAGCTGCCAGTAGGACATACAATTTCATTTTTAGAAGCTTTTGCTTCCAGAAAACTACAAAAAGAAACAACTAAGGATGAAAACTTTTTAGAACAACTAGCACTAGCAATTGAAAGTGAACGCAACCAAATTCTGATCGGTTATCTTCAAGTTAAAGTCGGTAAATTGCTGGGATTTGATAAATCCAAACTGCCCAATCCAGAGTTGGGATTCTTTGACATGGGCATGGATTCCTTGCTAACAGTTGAGTTAAGAAATCTCTTGAGTTCTAATTTGGGTTGCTCGATTAGTGCAGCTGAGTTGTTTGGGACTTCTAATATCCAAAACTTAGCGGAACATTTAATCAAAGAAATTTTGCCAGAGGGGCAAGAGGAAGAAGAAGTTGATCTTGATGACAGTCAAAATACACAAAACCTAGATTCTGCCCAGATAGAAACTCAAGGAAAAGTTGATCATGCGATTGCTGCTGAGTTACAAGAAATCAAGAATTTACTGAAGGAGGGTAACTGACAATGAGCAATGTTTCTAAAACAACCCAACAAGATGTATCCTCTCAAGAGGTGCTTCAAGTATTACAAGAAATGCGGAGTAGGCTTGAAGCAGTCAACAAAGCAAAAACTGAACCAATCGCTATTGTGGGCATGGCCTGTCGGTTTCCTGGTGGAGCTAATGACCCATCTACATATTGGCGCTTATTACATGATGGAATAGATGCTATTACACCAGTACCACCTCACCGTTGGGATGTTAATGCTCATTACGAGCCTAACCCAGAAATTCCAGGAAAAGCCTACACCAAACAGGGTGGATTTATTGAGCAAGTTGACCAGTTCGACCCTTTGTTTTTTGGTATTTCTCCTCGGGAGGCAATTAGTTTAGATCCTCAGTACAGACTACTTTTAGAAGTTACCTGGGAAGCTCTGGAAAATGCTGGGCAAACATGGACTAACCTTAAGAATAGTAAAACAAGTGTATTCATGGGCGTCTCCACGGATGACTATGCGAGTCTGAGTAATCCTATTCTTATTAATAATCGAAGTCTTGGTGTAGGTCGTATTTCTCATTTACTTGGTTTACAAGGGTCTAATATACAGTTAGATACAGCTTGTTCAAGTTCTTTAGTTGCGATCCATCTAGCTTGTCAAAGTTTGCGATCAGGAGAATCTAATTTAGCATTAGTAGGTGGAGTGAATTTAATCTTATCACCAATCAGTACTATTGGCCGCTGTACAATGAAAGCACTATCCCCTGATGGTCGCTGCAAGACTTTTGATGCTGCGGCTAACGGTTATGGTCAGGCAGAAGGATGTGGTGTTGTCGTTTTGAAGCGTTTGTCCGATGCAATTACTGATGGTGATTTAATTTCAGCACTTATCCGAGGTTCTGCAATCAATCACGATGGACCTAGTAGCGGTCTTACAGTTCCTAATGGAATGGCCCAGAAACAAGTGATTCAACAAGCCTTGAGCAATGCTAGGTTAGAACCCCATCAGGTGAGCTATTTGGAAGCTCATGGGACAGGAACTGCTTTAGGAGACCCCATCGAAATAGAAGCTTTGGCCGCAATATATGGCAAAAATCGTCCAGTGGATCAGCCTTTAGTAGTTGGTTCCGTGAAGACTAATATTGGACACTTAGAGGCAGCCGCAGGTGTATCAGCTTTAATTAAGGTCGTTTTAGCACTTCAGCATCAAGAAATTCCACCTCATTTACACTTAAAGCAGCCTAATCCCTATGTAGATTGGGATAAATTACCAATTAAAATACCAACTTCATTAATGCCTTGGAATTGTGAAGCCAAACCGAGAATAGCAGGGATTAGTTCTTTTGGTATAAGTGGCACTAATGCTCATTTACTCTTGGAAGAGGTTCCTGAGCTAATCAAGGGTCAAAAGGCAAAAGGAAAAAGTGAAAATGACTTAGAACGTCCCCTCCATATACTAACCCTGTCAACCAAGACAGAAAAAGCGCTCGAAGAGTTAGTCAGTCGTTATCAAAACCATTGGGAAACTTATCCAGAATTGGCTATCTCAGATGTCTGTTACACAGCTAACACAGGACGTGCCCAGTTTAACCATCGCCTAGCCGTTATTGCCTCTGGCTCAGAGGAATTAACACAAAAACTTCGGCAACACACAGCAGGGGAAGAAGTAGTTGGAGTTTTTTCTGGCAAAGTACCCAATAGTGGCAGTGAGAGCAAAGTAGCTTTCTTATTTACAGGTCAGGGTTCCCAGTATTTGAATATGGGAAGGCAATTGTATGAAACTCAACCTACTTTTCGTCAAGCTTTAGATACATGTGACCATATCCTGCGTCCTTACCTGGACAATCCACTCCTAGAAATTCTATACCCTCAAGATGCACAAAAGTCAAATGATTCTCCACTAGATCAAACTGGTTACACCCAACCAGCTCTGTTCTCTATTGAATACGCTTTGCTGAAGTTATGGGAATCTTGGGGTATTAAGCCAAATGTCGTGATGGGTCACAGTGTGGGAGAATATGTAGCAGCAACAGTAGCAGGAGTATTTAGTTTAGAAGATGGCTTGAAACTAATTGCCGCTAGAGGAAGGTTAATGCAAGGATTACCTGCTGGTGGAGAGATGGTTTCAGTTATGGCTTCAGAGTCCAAGGTTCTAGAGACTCTGAAGGCAATGTCCCTAGAAGACAAAGTAGCAATAGCAGCCATCAATGGACCCGAAAGCATAGTCATTTCCGGTGAAGCTGAAGCCATTAGAGCGATGGCAACTCACCTCGAATCAGTAGGCATCAAAACCAAACAGCTACAAGTATCCCATGCTTTCCATTCACCCTTGATGGAACCCATGTTGGCAGAGTTTGAAGCTGTAGCCAATCAAATCACCTACCATCAACCCAGGATTCCCATCATATCTAACGTCACAGGCACAAAAGCAGACAAGAGCATAGCCACAGCCCAATATTGGGTCAATCATGTGCGCCAACCGGTAAGGTTTGCCCAAGGTATGGCAACCTTGCACCAACAAGGCTATGAAACTTTCCTAGAAATTGGAGCCAAACCAATATTATTAGGTATGGGCAAGCAATGTCTATCGCCAGACGTTGGTGTGTGGCTGCCATCTTTGCGTCATGGAGTGGATGAATGGCAACAGATTCTTTCAAGTTTAGGACAGTTATATGTACAGGGAGCCAAAGTAGATTGGTCAGGATTTGATCGAGATTATAGCCGTGAGAAAGTAGTATTGCCAACTTACCCATTCCAACGAGAACGGTATTGGGTAGAAACTAGTATAAATCAACAACAAGTTGTATGCTCTGGGGAGCCAAACCTCCAAGGTACTCCTGAAGGTACGAGTACTACTATCGTTAAATTACTCAGCCAAGGAAATACTAAAGAGTTAGCAGAAAAAGTCGAAAAAACTAGTGATTTACCACCGGAACAGTTGAAATTATTACCGGATTTATTAGCCTCATTATCTCAACAACATCAACAAGAATTAGCCAGATTAACTACCAAAAAATGGTTTTATAAAGTCCAGTGGATATCTCAAGCTATAAAACCCCAACGAAACAAATCAAATAATCAAGTCTGTCATTGGTTGATTTTGACAGATTCAAAAGGATTGGGCAAATCTTTGGCCACTCATTTGCAACAGCTGGGAAATGAATGCAGTGTAGTTTATCAAGCTGATAATTATCAAAATTATGAACCAGGGATTTATCACATTAATCCATCTCATCCCCAGGAATTTGAACAAGTATATCAAACAATATTCGAAAACGGTAAATTACCCTTACAAAAGGTAATTCATCTGTGGAGTTTGGATACTGCTTCTGAACAAGATTTAACCACCGAAACCTTAGAACAAGCGCAACTATGGGGATGTGGCAGTACACTGCACTTATTACAAACTTTAGTCAAAAACCCCAACTCAACACCACCAAAACTCTGGATGATCACCAGAGGGACTCAACCTGTATTGTCACCAACAGAGAAACTAACAGTGGCAACATCACCATTGTGGGGATTAGGTAGAACGATCGCTTCTGAACATCCGCAGCTTTGGGGAGGTTTGGTAGATCTCGATCCACAGGGTTCCGAAGATGAGGTGGAAGTACTATTACAACAGATAATAGATAGTCAAAAAGAAGACCATCTAGCGGTGCGCAATCGCAAAATATACGTTGCTCGTTTACTCAAGCACATTCCCCAAGAATCTCAACCCCTGTCACTGCGATCTGATGCCACATACCTAATTACTGGAGGATTAGGAGCCCTGGGGTTGAAGACAGCAGCATGGATGGCAGAAAAAGGAGCTAGAAATTTAGTTTTAATCAGTCGTCGTCAACCCTCTGAGCAAGCACAACAAACGATTCAAAGTTTGGAAGAATTAGGCACTCAAGTAAAAGTTCTTTCAGCAGATATATCAGTTGAATCCGATGTCGCCAATATCCTAGAGCAAATTCAAACATCTCTACCCCCACTACTAGGTGTAATTCATGCAGCAGGCGTTTTGGATGATGGCCTACTGCAACAAACCAATTGGGAGCGCTTTACGAAAGTGATGGCCCCCAAAGTCAACGGGACTTGGAATCTACATAAATTAACCCAGCATTTATCCCTAGATTTCTTTGTTTGCTTCTCATCTATGAGTTCCTTATTAGGTTCACCCGGTCAAGGAAACTATGCTGCAGCTAATGCTTTTATGGATGCTGTAGTTCATTATCGTAGGGAGATGGGATTACCAGGATTAAGTATTAACTGGGGAGGCTGGTCTGAAGGTGGTATGGCGACTCGTCTTGCAAGTCAGCATCAAAATCGAATGCAAACGGCAGGGATAAGTTTGATTTCTCCAGAGCAAGGAATACAAGTATTAGAGGAACTTGTACGCACTCAGTCTACAGCACAGGTGGGAGTATTGCCTGTAGATTGGTCGGTATTGGCAAAACAATTTAGTTCGGCAAATCCAAGTTCTTTACTATTAGAACTCTTGCAACAGGAGACAAGCTCAGAAAAGACAGACGAACGCATTTTAGAAAAATTGCAAGCTGCACCAATAACTGAACGTCAAGATATTTTGAAAAATTATATTCAATTGGTAGTAGCAAAAACTCTCGGAATCAATCCATCAAAAATTTCCACTGATGACAATTTTGTAGAGTTGGGTATGGATTCCCTAATGGGAATGGAAGTTGTCAATAAACTTAGTGGCGACCTAGATTTTATTATCTATCCCAGAGAGTTTTACGAACGACCAACAATCGACTCCCTGACTCAATATTTGAGTGCTGAGTTGAGTGAAGATAATCTTGCTACTCAACCATCTCCAACAAGCTTAGAAATCTTTGCAACCAAAAGTTCACCTAGTGGAAACTCTGCACGTCCAGCCTCCGTCTCTTCACGTCTTCCTGGTATTATTTTTATCCTTTCGAGTCCCCGCTCAGGTTCAACTTTACTCAGAGTCATGCTAGCGGGTCATTCTTCCCTGTTTTCACCACCGGAGTTGCATCTGTTACCCTTTAACACCATGAAGGAGCGACAGGAGCAACTAAACCTTTCTTACTTGGGGGAAGGGCTACAAAAAACTTTCATGGAAGTAAAAAACCTGGATGCAACAGCTAGTCAGGCTCTAATTAAAGACCTCGAGTCACAGAACTTATCAATTCAGCAGGTATATGGGATGCTCCAGGAGAACATAGCACCTCGTCTACTCGTAGACAAGTCTCCTACTTATGCTATGGAGCCCACTATCCTAGAACGAGGGGAAGCACTCTTTGCTAACTCCAAATACATTTATCTAGTTCGTCATCCCTACTCAGTCATAGAATCATTTGTGCGGATGCGGATGCAAAAACTTGTCGGGTTAGGTGAGGAAAATCCTTACCGGGTAGCGGAGCAGGTGTGGGCTAAGAGTAACCAGAACATTCTAAATTTCCTGAGCCAGTTGGAGCCAGAGCGTCAGCATCAGATTCGCTATGAAGACTTGGTGAAAAAACCTCAACAAGTGCTATCCCAACTATGCGACTTTCTCAATGTTCCCTTCGAGCCAGAACTTTTGCAACCTTATCAGGGCGATCGCATGACAGGGGGTGTTCATCAAAAGTCATTGTCAATCAGTGACCCTAACTTCCTCAAACACAATACTATTGATGAGAGCTTGGCAGACAAATGGAAAACGATTCAATTACCTTATCCGTTGAAGTCAGAAACTCAACGGATAGCCAGCCAACTTAGTTATGAGTTGCCAAACCTAGTTACAACTCCGACAAATCAACAGCCTCAAGTCTCTACAACTCCCTCAACAGAGCAGCCTATTATGGAGGAAAAATTCCTGGAGTTCGGAGGAAATCAGATCTGTCTGTGTAGTTGGGGTTCCCCGGAGCATCCTGTAGTTCTGTGTATTCATGGAATTTTGGAACAAGGATTAGCTTGGCAAGAAGTCGCACTTCCTCTAGCAGCACAAGGTTATCGGGTAGTGGCTCCTGACTTATTTGGTCACGGGCGCTCTTCTCATTTGGAAATGGTGACTTCTTATAGTTCACTGACATTTTTAGCTCAGATAGACCGGGTAATTCAGGAATTACCAGACCAACCTTTGTTGTTAGTAGGTCATTCCATGGGTGCCATGCTGGCAACTGCGATCGCTAGCGTGCGACCAAAGAAAATCAAAGAGTTGATTTTGGTAGAACTTCCGCTACCTGCTGAGGAAAGCAAGAAAGAATCCGCAGTTAATCAGCTAACGACTTGTTTAGACTATCTCAGTTCTACTCCTCAACATCCCATCTTTCCTGATGTGGCAACTGCTGCAAGTAGGTTGCGTCAAGCGATACCTAGTCTGTCAGAAGAATTTTCTTATATCTTAGCTCAGCGAATTACACAACCAAATCAAGGTGGAGTTCGCTGGAGTTGGGATGCAATTATTCGTACTCGTTCTATTCTGGGTTTAAACAATTTACCTGGTGGTCGATCTCAATATTTGGAGATGCTCAAATCTATCCAAGTTCCGACTACGTTAGTTTATGGAGATAGTAGCAAACTAAATCGACCAGAAGATTTGCAACAACAGAAAATGACTATGACTCAAGCTAAACGAGTTTTTCTGTCAGGAGGGCATAATCTTCATATTGATGCTGCTGCTGCTTTAGCATCACTTATCTTAACATCCTGAGGGGGTGACATGAGCCCCAAAAAGCTTACTATATAAGGTTTTGATGCCAATGGGCTCATGGAAGATACAGTCCCAAATTGACCCTACGAATGATTTTATGGCAAGCTCAAACCCTTATAAATACGTCCAAAGTCAGCCCAAAACAGAATGTATCTTTTGGAAAATTATGGGCTGAAATGATTACTCAGTAAGGATTTCAGCTTGCATGTCACCCCCCCAGCTTAACATCACAATAAGCAGGTGCACAAAATTAATTACCCATTTTCAAAAAATCAAAGCCTTACACTGTAAGGGTTACAGAGATTGGTAGTAGTAAATTAATTTTGTTTAGGTGCTTAAAACCTGTTACAGTAGGCTGGATGTGGATTTCGACAAGATTCAGGTACAATACTAAGGTATAGAGGTTATTTGATAATGGAAACTAAAGAAAAATTTTTATTCTTCCAACTCTGGTGGGAAATTCCACTAGCATTGTTATCTTTGATATTTTATAAAGCTGTTAAGGGACTTATACCCATTCTTTTTCAAAAGAAAACCAAAACCAAGAAAAAAATAGCAGACTTAACCAAAAAAGAAGTTTATAAATGGCGATTTGTTTCTGAAGAACTGCTAAAACAGCCTCTGGTACTATCCTATATTTTAACTACTGGTCCTCGATGGAATGTCCACGCCATTATTGCCACTACAGAACCGGTTCCAGTCAAAGAATCATTAAAAATTGATATCAGTTCTTGTGTGGCTTCAGCTCAGTCATGGAGTATAGGTATCTATAGTTTTCCTGAAGGCAAACCTGTCAAATACATAGCATCTCATGAGCCAAAATTTCATAAACAATGGCAAGAAATCAAACTGGAACCGGGAAAATATAATTTAGCTTTAAGATATTATAATTGGTACGATCAAGTCAGTTTACCTGCTGTTATTATGGATAATAATCAAATTATCAATACTGAATCAGTTAATAGTAGTCAGATTAACAATTACTTCAATTATTTGCCCAAATTAATAGGACAAGATAATATTTTTTATCGATTTCTTAATTACTATATATTCACTATTCTAGTATGCCAGAAATGGCTACCTAAAGAATGGGTTAGAAAAGAATTTTTACCTGTGGGAGACCCCAATAATGAGTTTGTCTATGGAGTTATTTATAAAGGTTACTATTTGGCTCTGACATTAAATCCATTATTACTCACTAATTATGATGTTTATTTAACCACATACAATCGTTCTAGTCTACCAATTAATTTTTGTCAAATTAATACTGACAAATACACAACTTCTGTGATAGAAACCGACGGTTTTTATTTAGTGCGATTGCGTCCTAAGTCAGATTTAGACAATAATTTATTTCAGCTAAATTGGATTAGTACAGAGCTTGTATCAGAAGTTTCCTGTAACCGTTCAGGGGGCGAAGTCTGATACTCTAGAAGGGGAGCAGGTCAAAGTTGTAGACCATATTAACTATAGCAATCCGATCTGATTCGTGAAATATAGTGGCCGAAGCGTTCCCGTAGCGTCGGCTACGCCGAATCGCGATAGCCTCGACTGCACCGAATCGCTATAACCCTTCCCCAGCAAAAAATTGATATTTTGCTGATGGAAAAAATGATTGAGGATTGCTATAGGTACTATCACAGCAAGCTAAAACCCATGAGGGGGCTTTAGTTTTAGTCCAAATTTTATGCATAAGTGACATGCTCCTAACCTGGGGTCTTTTAATAGGGGGAGATATCATGAAAATGCTCCTATAAAGAATTAGAAAAGAGTAGTAAATTTTAGCTATTCATGATACAACAAAATTGAATTATATAGCGTTTTTCGCAGTTATGATGTACAGTATGTCACGAAACACAAAATTGAACATCGAATGCAGCGATCGCATAACTATACCCAGCAGCCAAAGGAAGAAGACTACAGCGAAATTATTGATGTGCGCTCCCCGAGTGAGTTTGCTGAGGATCATATGCCAGGTGCGATTAATCTACCTGTGCTCGATGATCAGCAAAGGGCTAAGGTGGGGACTATCTATAAACAAGTGTCTTCCTTTGAAGCTCGCAAAATTGGTGCCTCTCTAGTTGCTGGGAATATCTCTCGACATCTGGAAAGTCACTTTGCTGCTAAGGATAAAAATTACCATCCCTTAGTCTATTGTTGGCGGGGTGGAAAGCGTTCCCAGAGTTTGGCAGCAGTGTTAGTTCAAATTGGCTGGCAAGTTACAGTTCTCGACGGGGGATACAAAACCTATCGAGCTTATGTAAGGGAACAATTAGAACAGTTGCCACAACAGTTTACTTACCGAGTATTGTGTGGACTAACCGGTAGTGGGAAAACCCTGATCTTGCGGCAACTTGCTAAGGAAGGTGTTCAGGTACTGGATTTGGAAGAGTTAGCCAATCATCGAGGTTCCCTGCTCGGTCAAGAGTGGGAAGGTGAACCATTATCTCAACCATCCCAAAAATGGTTTGAATCCCTGCTATTGGAAAAATTGCAACACTTTGATGTCCATAAGCCAGTATGGGTGGAAGCAGAAAGCAATAAGATTGGACAAATTTATTTGCCTCATGCAGTATGGCAAAATATGAAGGATGCTAGCTGTGTGGAAGTTGAGTTACCCTTGGCACGTCGAATTGAATGGTTGTTGCAAGAGTATCCTCACTTGGGTACTAACCCTGAGTTTTGCAAAGCTAAACTAGAGTGTCTAAGGTCTCGCTATGGCTGGAAAAAAATTAACCAGTGGTATGGAATGATTGATAGGGGTCAAGGTGATGCTTTGGTAGGAGATTTGCTTGAAACTCATTATGATCCAGCTTACCGCCGCTCGATTAGTAAGTGTTATGGAAATGTAGTATCAACCTTACCGATTGTGGATTTATCAGATCAGAGTGTTCATAATTTTGTCAAAAGTTTGGTGTCTTTGACGGAATTATGCTGTTGAATTATTTTACCCACTACCATAAATTATTACACAATTGGGCAACGCCAAATTATGACTCATGCAACACTTCTGCCCGTTCCCAGTCCTCTGGCACCCCATAGGTTTGATACCTTTGGCAGCGTTTGACATAGAGCATCGCTGCTTTATCCTGGGGATTGGTTTGTAAAACTGACTGAAATATCTGTTCAGCTTGGGCGAAGGCTTGCCGATGGTAGAGAAAAGCAGCTTGTTCAAAGTTACTCTTAGTTTGTCTCTTTAACTGCTTCAGTTGTGGCTGATCTTGATCAAATAGCTCAAATACTGCCACCGGTTGATTTTTTCCCTTAACTTTGACTCGATCCAAAAACCTATAACTGTACTTTTGAAACTCATTCAGGTTATAGAGGGTTTGTTGGCTAATCATAATCCCTGCACCATAAAGTTTGGTTAATCCTTCCAAGCGGGAAGCAAGATTCACTGCATCAGAAATCACCGTACTTTCCATCCGCTTTTGTTCACCGATGGTTCCTAGCATTAAGCTACCTGTATGTAAACCAATACCGATAGTAATCGGAAGATATCCACTCTTGCACCGATGCTGGTTGTAGAGTGCAACTGTTTGTTGCATCTCAAGTGCACCTTGAACCCCATCATCCGCTGATTCAGGAAAAAGTGCCATAACTCCATCTCCAATGTACTTATCAATAAAGCCATTGTGAGCGCGAATTGCTGGACTAACTCGACTCAGATAGCTATTAATAAAATTAAAATTTTCTTGAGGAGATAACTGTTCTGATAGGCTGGTAAAAGAGCGAATATCAGCAAAAAGAACTGTCATTTCTTTTTGAACATGGTCCCCTAATTTAACATCAACAATACTTTCATATCCTAGGAAGCGCAAAAAATCATGGGGAACAAACTTACCATAAGCCGAGGTAATTTTAGAAAGCCGTAGATGACTTTTAATTCGGGCTAACAATTCATGTTTAGAACAAGGCTTAGTCAGATAATCATTTACCCCAAAAGTAAACCCTTCTACCAAATCGGAAATTTGATTGTTGGCGGTTAACATGATCACCGGAAGTTCACTGGGCAAAAACTTCTGGCGAATTTTTGCACAGACTTCATAGCCCGTCATGCGGGGCATCATCACATCCAGTAAGATCAAGTCAGGCTGGAAGCCAGTTGAGAGCATTTCTAAAGCTTCTAAACCATTAGTGGCTGTAGCGATCGCATAGTTTTCCATGGAAAGATAATTGCTAATAACCTGGCGGTTGACTGGTTCATCGTCCACTATCAAAATTTTGATATATCCACTGTCTGCTGCTAAGACTCCAGTAAAGTTCGGGGTTTCATTCGTCAAGTCCGGAACTGGAGCAATGGATTCAATTGGCAACATTGCTGAGGTCTGCTGAACCGGCCTCTGACACACTGGCAAAGTAAATGTAAACTGGGAACCAGACTTATTTTGCGATCGCTTAGGGGATCCTCCCAGACAGCATTGTGCTTCTCCCAGCCTAAGCGATCGCACATGAATTTTGCCACCGTGTAACTCGACTAACTGTCTAGTAACCGCTAATCCCAAACCCCTCCCGCCGTATTCTTTAGTCCTGGAGCAATCTACTGATTCAAAGGAGTCAAAAATCCGATTTAATTTATCTGCTGGAATACCAATTCCTGTATCTGAGACAGTAATGACTAACATTGGTAACTCGTCATTGCTAACGGGTAACTGCTCAGCTGATACTTCAACCTTACCAGATTCAGTAAACTTAATAGCATTCTCGATTAAGTTATAAATAATTTGTTGCAGCCGATTTTCGTCAGCATCGACCAAGGGCATATCGGCAGCAATTGAGTTAATTAACTGCAAAGGTTTTTTGCCAATTAGAGACTGGGAATGCCCAAGGATGAGATTGGCTATTTCTCGCAGGCTGACTGGCTTAATTTGAAGTTCAAGATGTTTGTGTTTTAGCTTGGAAAAATCCAGGAGATCGTTGACTAAATTCCCTAGTCTTTTTCCACTAGATGCAATGATGGCAAGATTAGCGTTTGCTTTGGAGGGCAATTGTCCTGCAACACCATCCATCAGGGATTCAGCAATGCTGATCATGCCATTGAGGGGAGTGCGGAGTTCGTGGGAGGTATTGGCTAAAAATTCGTTTTTCAGTTGATCGAGGTGCTGCAATTCAGTATTCTTGGCTTCTAGGGTGGCAAACGACTCTTGCAATTGTCTTGCCATGTTATTAAATGCCTTAACCAAAACCCCAAGTTCATCGGAGCGCTCCTGATTGACAATTTGGTCAAATTGTCCCTTCTCTAGAGCAATGGCTGCATCCTTCAGTTGGAGGATAGGCCGGACAACCCAACGGGATGTAACGATTCCGACTTCTGTTGCCAGTAACAATGCTACTAGGCATAAGGCAATAGTAGTGCGGGTATGGGCGTGGATTTGTTCGATGAAATCCCCTTCTGGCACGACTACCACAATCAACCAATCCAAGTCAAACTGATCTTGAAAAGGCTGTATTTGTACAAATTTTCGTTTACCGTCAACAGCAAATTCCCATTGCTGTAAACGTTGAATTGGTTGTTTTTGATTCAGCTTGGTTGATAAATACTGAGCCGTAGCTTTAGTGAAGGGATTACTACTATCCGTTGCTTTAAATCGTTCGGCTCCGTAGTCTTTGTGAGTAGTGCGAAAAGGCTTCTCACCGGTAGAAGTAGCCACGATCATTCCCGAACGTTCAATGATAAAAACTTGTCCAGTTTGGCCAACGTTTAGACTGCTTAAAAAGTTGCCGATTTGTGATAGATTTATATTAGTTAGGAGTACCCCCTGCAATTGATCCTGTGTGTCGTAAAATGGCATTGATGCACCGAGATAGGCAGTTACACCAGCAGTATTGGGGTAAATTTCACTCCAAGTTGAGCGACCAGCTTTGACAGCAGTGTTATACCATGGTCGAGTGCGCGGATCAAACTTAATACTGTCTAGGATTTCCTCACGCTTCTTGATGCAGTCGCTCATGGGGATTTCCCCCTTTGGCCGACTGCATCGCTCCCCAAATTCGTTAGTAGAATAGGAGTAAAAAATCTGATTGCTAGCTTTGGTGGATACTCTAAGAGTCAGTGTACCATCATCTAATCGTTCTGCTCCTAGGTTGTCTTTATTCTCTAAGCCTAATCCAGTAAATGTGAGGGTATTAAATATCTGAAGCTGTTGCCAAAAGTAACGTTCTAATTCAGGAATATCTTGCCAATTCAATTGACCTAGATTGATGGCAGTGGCATTAATCTGATTAACTAGATCAGGAATGGTTAGATAAGCCTCCAAATTCTGCTCAACCCGAGCATTGACTTCTTCAAGCAGTTGAGTCGCAACATCATTAACCGCTCTCTTGCCGTTTCTATAGGACAGATATGCCACAAGTCCGACTGCTGCGAAGATTTGCAGGACAAATGGTATGACCAAGATCAGGGGAAGGGGAACTTTCCCAGAAACCTTGGAAACCCCTTGGGCTAAAGATTTGAATAACATTTGCCTATGCCATCCTGCTTGACTGACAAATCCTTAGGAGTTACATTCACAGAATTCCCAGAAATCTAAAAAAAGTAGCGTCAGCACCCTTGACTAAAGTAAAGGGGCTTAAAGTCCTTTATTTACTGATGCCTGAATCCTTAGAAAGGACTTCATAAATCGTAAGCATTCAGCCGTCAGCCGTCAGCCGTCAGCCGTTGGCCTATGGCTGAATGCTGAATGCTGAATGCTGAATGCTGAATGCTGAATGCTGAATGCTGAATGCTGAATAGACATCTCCAAAAATTAACCTCAAACCCTTGCACTGCCTGGGTCAAAACCGAGTTTCTGGAGATGTCTAATGCTGAATGCTGAATGCTGAATGCTGAATGCTGAATGCTGAATGCTTACCATAAATCAAAGGACTTCATAAATCTTTA
>NZ_GL890974.1:77624-108712 GCF_000211815.1 Moorena producens 3L | reverse complement strand
CCCAAAAAGGCCAAAGATGATATCCCTGTCAATACCTATACGACCCAAAAACCCTTCATTGGTAAGTGTATATCAAACGAACAACTAGTCCGGGAAGGGGGTATTGGTAATTGCCGTCACCTCAAATTTGACCTTTCTGGAGGTGATCTGCGGTATCTCGAAGGTCAAAGTATTGGTATTATTCCCGAGGGTACTGATGACAAAGGCAAACCCCACAAGCTTCGTCTGTACTCCATTGCTTCTACTCGTCACGGCGATGACCTGGATGATAAGACAGTATCCCTGTGTGTCAGACAGCTGCAGTACAAACATCCGGAAACTGGGGAAACCGTAAACGGTGTTTGCTCTACTTTCCTGTGCAATATGAATCCAGGGGATGATGTTAAAATCACTGGACCGGTCGGTAAGGAGATGTTGCTGCCATCGGACCCCAATGCCAATATCATCATGATGGCAACGGGCACTGGTATTGCACCATTCCGCGCTTTCCTATGGCGGATGTTTAAAGAGCAGCACGAAGATTACAAGTTCAAGGGCTTGGCTTGGCTGATCTTTGGTATTTCTACTACCCCTAACATCCTCTACAAAGATGATTTAGAAGAAATGCAGCAGAATAACCCAGATAACTTCCGCCTCACCTATGCCATTAGCCGTGAGCAGAAGAATTCTGAAGGGGGCAAGATGTATATCCAGCACAGGGTGGCGGAACATGCTGACGAGTTGTGGAAGCTGATGCAGCAACCAAACACCCATACCTACATCTGCGGATTAAAAGGTATGGAAGGTGGTATTGATGAGGCTTTGACTGCTGCAGCTGCTAAGGAGGATGTAGATTGGACTACATACAGACAGCAAATGAAGAAAGCACATCGCTGGCACGTTGAAACCTACTAGGTTACGGCTGGTATAAAGTAAATCCTCCAAAAGGAGGATTTAGAGCAAACTAGCGCGTCTGTTTCTTTTGGCCATAGGGCTGAGGGACACAGGCGCGCTACTGTTTATTTGAGTTGATTCTAACTACCTTGCTCACAGAATGAGATTTATGTTAAATTTAGTTAAAATAACGTTACAATAACTTGTGTTATCACGAGTTATGTGGCAATACCCCTCAAAGGTATTGACCAAAAATACAAAAATACTCAGGAATTACGCAAGTGCCCCCTAAATCCCCCAATTCTGGGGTACTTTGACATCATTACCCCCAAAATTGGGGGCAGGGGGGCAAAACCAACTAAACTTCGTAAGTTCTAATACTATAGGCAAACGGTTTTAGGGTATTGAATGGATATTTGATCTTGATTTGCTTTGTAATCAGATCCTCCCTAACAGGGTGATACCAGCATTCGTTACCAGTAATAGAGGCGAATAAAACATGAAATTTTCTTGGAGAATACTCCTACTCTGGACATTACCTGCCCTAGTCATTGGTTTTTTCTTTTGGCAGGGAACATTTGCCAGTACTACCGGGAATATGGGTAGTAATACCGCCAGTACTCGCATGACCTATGGTCGCTTCTTGGATTATCTTGATTCCGGTAGAGTCACTAGTGTTGACCTCTATGATAGTGGTCGCACAGCGATTGTAGAAGCTGTGGATGTGGATCTTGATAACCGCTTACAACGGCTGCGAGTAGATCTGCCAATTAGTGCGCCGGAACTGATTTCTAAGCTTAGAGAGTCTAATGTTGCTCTGACATCCCATCCCGCTCGCAATGATGGGGCAATTTGGGGACTGCTGGGGATTTAATTTTTCCGATTCTCTTGATTGCAGGATTATTTTTCCTATTCCGTCGCTCCAGCAACATGAATGGTGGTCCTGGTCAAGCGATGAATTTCGGGAAATCCCGGGCGCGGTTCATGATGGAAGCGAAAACTGGGGTCCTGTTTGATGATGTCGCCGGTATCGAAGAAGCGAAAGAGGAACTCGAAGAAGTAGTTACCTTCCTTAAGCAACCGGAACGGTTTACCGCTGTCGGAGCACGAATACCAAAAGGTGTGCTGCTGGTCGGTCCTCCTGGAACTGGTAAAACCCTCTTAGCAAAAGCGATCGCTGGTGAAGCAGGAGTGCCTTTCTTTAGTATCTCTGGTTCCGAATTCGTGGAAATGTTCGTGGGTGTTGGTGCCTCTAGGGTTCGTGACTTGTTCAAAAAAGCTAAGGAAAATGCCCCTTGTTTGATATTTATCGATGAAATTGATGCGGTAGGACGGCAACGGGGAGCTGGAATTGGTGGTGGTAATGATGAACGGGAGCAAACCCTAAACCAATTGCTGACGGAAATGGACGGGTTTGAAGGAAACACCGGCATTATCGTGATTGCTGCTACTAACCGTGCGGATGTTCTGGATACAGCTCTGTTACGTCCCGGACGCTTTGACCGCCAGGTGATGGTAGATCCCCCAGACCTCAAAGGGAGGATTAAGGTTTTGGAAGTCCATGCTCGGGATAAAAAACTGGCTTCAGAAATTTCCATCGAAGTGATCGCAAGACGGACCCCTGGATTCACTGGTGCTGATTTATCCAACCTGCTCAATGAAGCTGCTATCCTGACTGCTCGCCGTCGCAAAGAAGCGATTACAATGCTGGAAATCAATGATGCGGTTGACCGGGTAGTGGCTGGGATGGAAGGTACTCCCCTGGTAGATAGCAAGAACAAGCGATTGATTGCTTATCATGAAGTTGGTCACGCTATTATTGGTACCCTAGTCAAGGATCACGACCCCGTACAGAAAGTTACCCTGATTCCCCGGGGACAAGCTCAAGGTCTAACCTGGTTTACTCCTAGTGAAGAGCAAGGTTTAATTACCAGATCTCAGCTTTTGGCTCGCATTACTGGAGCGTTAGGCGGTCGAGCTGCGGAAGAAGAAGTATTCGGTGATGCGGAAGTCACTACTGGTGCCGGTGGTGATTTGCAGCAATTGACTGGAATCGCACGGCAAATGGTAACTCGCTACGGCATGAGTGACTTAGGTTCTCTGTCCTTGGAAAGCCAAGAGGGAGAAGTCTTTCTCGGTGCCGGATTAATGTCTAGGGCAGAGTATTCTGAAGAGGTTGCTGCTCGGATTGATCAGCAAGTTCGTCAAATTGTAGAACATTGCCATCAAGAAGCACGAGATATCATTCGAGATAATCGAGATGCGGTTGACCGATTGGTGGATCTGTTGATTGAGAAAGAAACTATTGATGGTGAGGAGTTCCGTCAAATTGTGGCTGAGTACACCGATGTGCCTGAGAAGCCACAGTATGTACCTCAGTTATAAGGGCTTGAAGAAGGTTGAAGGTTGAAGGTTGAAGGTTGAAGGTTGAAGGTTGAAGGTTGAAGGTTGAAGGTTGAAGGTTGAAGGTTGAAGGTTGAAGGTTGACCGTGAATCCTTAACAAACAGCCTGTTGATCTGATTTTAGAGGATCTAATGGTTAAGGCTACAGCAAAATTTAATTGGTAGTTGAGTGGGCATCGAACCCATGCCAATACCTACTATGCTTCCCCGGCTTGTTCAGAAGTCGGGGATTGTTGTAATTTTGTTCATTGAATATAGCGGTTTTCTTGAGCAATCAAGTATAGCGAATTTTCTGGCGTTGCTGAATTAAGGAATGAATGTGCGATCATTTGGTTTTATTAAAGCCCCCTAAATCCCCCAATTCTGGGGGACTTTGATAGTTTTGTTCCCCCCAGAATTGGGGGGCTAAGGGGGCAAAACCATACGCATAATCAGCAACGCCAATTTTCTTCCCCTTGCTCTCTATTCCCTGTTCCCAGATCCGCTGTTCCCAGATCCGCTGTTCCCTTTACTAAACTACCTCACCCAATTTAAAACCGCTATATTGATTAATCCAAATATGGCAAGATTACTTGAAACTTTGTTCCCACACCAACTTCGCTGTCCAGGTTAATCTTACCCCGATGCAATTCAACACATTTTTTAGCAATAGCCAGACCTAATCCTGTTCCTTTTATAGCACCAACATTAGTGGCTCGATAGAAAGAGTCAAACACTCGTTGCTTTTCTTTTGACGGAATACCAATCCCTGAATCCCGAATAGTTAAAATTGCTTCTTCTGGCTGACAAAATACGTCAAACTTAATGATGCCTCCTTGGGGAGAATATTTAACCGCATTAGATAGTATATTAGTCAAAATTTGTCCAACTAACTGTTCATCTAAATTAACTTGACTAGAATTACTCTGAGTAGAAAAATCTATTTTATAGTCACTACTTAAAGTAACCTGTAAATTATTAATAATTTTTTGGCATAGTTTCTCTAGATTCAAGTATTCAGGATGACAATCAAGTTCCCCTGATTCAGTTTTATCTAGGAAAATCACATTGGTCAGGAGTTGATTCATGTGTTCAACTGCCCATCCAATTTGTTGAAAATGTTTCAGTCTTTTATCTTCTGACAATTTCTCACTGTACTTAGCTAGCAATTCGGTAGACGATTGAATCATCATCATTGGAGTACGAAACTCATGAGATATCGTACTAATAACCCGAGATTTAAGTTCACTGAGTTCTTTTTCCTGTTCTAGGGATTTACGAATGATTTCTGAGCGACGTTCTCGTTCTTGGATATCCGCTTCCAATTTGATTTTCTCTTTTTCTAAAGCTTGAGCTTTTCTAAGTTCAGTGGTGTCTTGTAGCATACCAGAAAAACCGGTAACCACACCATCAATCATCAAGCTTGAATGAATATTAATCTCCCCCCAGCGGCACTTCCCTGTTTTGGTAACATATCTTATTTCATGTTTAAAGGAATCCTTTTCACCGTTGACTAGAGACTGCCACAATTGTTGATAACGTTCCTGATCATCAGGATCAATAAATTTTAGGCAATTTTTCCCTAGACTTTCTTCTACAGTAAAGCCAGTGAAAGTAGTCCAGGCGGAATTGAGAAATATCCAGTGTCCAGTGGCATCGATTTGAAAAAACACTTCTTTAACACTTTCTACCACAGAACGATATTGTTTCTCCCTCTCCCGTAAGGTTTTTTCTGCTCGATTAGCTTCGATCAGACGACGGACACGCTTCCTTAGAACTGATGGTTGGATGGGTTTAGTTATATAATCCGTTGCTCCGACTTGAAATGCCCAATCAACGGAAGCTTGGTCATTAAGTCCAGTAATCATTAATACTGGTGTTGATTCATTTTTAAGTAGCTTTTGGATTTGGGCGCAACACATAAACCCATCCATCACTGGCATCATAGCATCCAGCAAGACTATATCGGGTTTTAGCTCAGTATAAGCTGCCAGACACTGCTGCCCATCTCCTACATCTTCGACGTTATATCCCTCATTTTCCATAATTGTACGCAGCATTATCCGGGTTTGTTTATCATCATCGGCGACCAGGATTATAGGAGCATTGTTTTGTTCAGTATTCATCATATTTAAGCTAGTTTATACTGTTATTATAGTAAGCGTTAATAACGGTTTATCTCAGAGGTTGTCTGAGAAGTCTCATTTGCTACATCCAAGCCCCCTAAATCCCCCAATTCTGGGGGACTTTTAGAAGCAAATGGACTCTTCCCCCAAAGTTGGGGGGTCAGGGGGGCAAAATTCAATATCAAAAAACTTTTCAGATATCCTCTCACTAGTTTTGGATTTAATTAAGGTATTAATTTAAAATTAAAATAATAAACAAATGGTTATTAAACCTCAATTTCAGCATTGTTAACTGACGCAATAACCTAACGGACTTGTAAATATATTGATAAACATTACTATAGTTGTCAACCTTAGCACAGGCATCTTACCTGCACAAGGATGATGCTCACAGGAACAATTTATTTGACGAATCAAATCAGATAGTAGTTTGAGAAGGTTTAAAAGTCCCCTGCTTTATCTTCCTGGATCATCTCTAGTTGCTAAAACCGTATTGTTGGGGATTTTTTTGAGCTTGCAGTCAATTAAGATCTAGAAGAAATTACTCAAAGTGTGGACTGTTGACTGTGGACTGTTGACTGTGGACTAGCAATAGTCAACTTAAGCCAATGCATAGCCTACCCAAATTTTAGTGAGGCACACACCAAATTTTTTTCCTCTGGTCTGCTTCTTCCCACTCTGCCCCTCTGACCCTAAAAAAAAATAAGAGAGTCACAACTGCGGCTCTCTTAATCATCAGGGTGCATCTACTGATCTAAATATAACACAAATAATGAGGGGTGCAACCCCTCACCCCAAAAATCTAAAAAAATGTTATTTTATATACCGTCTTCAGGGAAAAGTTAACTGGAAACGGATGGGTTAACCCATGTAACGGATATAACGGAAGATGATATGGTTCTAGAAAGACTCAACTTGTTGTCAAGGCGTCAAACTCTGCAATGGCTAATCTTTGCATCCAGCACCTTTATCCTGGGGGCATGTACTCCCCCAAAGCAAACATCTTCTGGCAATGACTTGGGTGATGCTAAGCCCAGCCCATCGATGTCTTTCTCTCTAGGGGTGACCACTTGGATTGGTTTGACTCCTCTTTTGATTGCGCTCAAAAAAGGCTTCTTTCAGGAACTGGGGCTAAGGGTTGACCTGAAAACCTTTGGCTATAATCCCGATTATATCTCTGGCTTTTTAGCAGGAAAACTGGATGCTATTGCTCCTGTAACTTCTGAAGCAGTCTTATTGGCAACTAAGGGCAAAGACTATCGCATTGTTTTGGTAGAGGATAACTCCGTTGGTGGGGATGGCATCTTAGCCCGCAACAGTATTAGTAGCATTAAGGACTTTAAGGGTAAGAAGATTGCTGTTGAAAAAGGGGCAGTTAGCCATTTCTTTCTACTAAAAGTACTCACAGCAGTTGGGTTGAGTGAAGCTGATGTTACCTTGGTGAATGTGGATCCAGCCGGAGCAGCAGCAGCTTACCAGGTGGGGAATGTGGACATTGCTGTTACCTATGCACCATTCCTAAAACAGGCTAACTTGGCTCAACCTGATGGACGCATTATCTATGACTCGTCCCAAATACCAACAGCGATTACGGATGTTTATCTGTTTGCCACTGAGTATATCGAAGCTAACCCAGAGGCGGTGGAAGCCTTTGTCAAAGGGGTTTTCAAAGGACTAGGGTTTCTCAATCAATATCCATCGGAAGGGTTAGCGATCGCAGCTAAGGAGTTGAAAATTAAGCCGGATGCCCTAGCTGCTGATCTAAAAGGCATTAGTATCCCAGACGCTCGTGCCAATCTGGAGATGCTAGGAAATAAGCAGAGTGATTCCTACTTACGGTCGCCGTTGATGGATGTGGCGAGATTTTTGGCAAACCAAGGCAAGATTGATACTATTCCTGATATGGAGCAATTCCTGGAACCCAAATTTGTCAAAGCCGCTTTAGAAACATTGTAGAGAAACATTACCTAAATTTGCTGTCACTTAAGACCCCTGTGCCACAACCTATATCTTCTCCCCGCAAACGTTACCTACGACCATCCGTATTTTGGAGTATCCGTCAGGGCTTTCCTGGCTGGCTCAGTATCTTTCTCACCATCATTGCCTTAGTAGTACCCCTGCTAGTTTGGATCGTCCTAAGCTATGAAGAATTAGTAGACCCAAGATTCTTGCCAAGTCCGATGGTTGTCCTGAAAGCTGGCTGGAAAATGTTGACAGAAGAGCAGTTACTGACTGATATTATCGCCAGTTTTACCCGTGTGCTAGTTGGTTTTTTGTTTGCCGCAGTAGTTGGTATTCCCATTGGCATTGCCATGGGGACATTCTACAGCATGGAGAGCTTGTTTGGTACGATTGTCGGTATTGTACGCTATATGCCAGTGGCGGCGTTTATGCCCCTAATTGTTCTGTGGGCAGGGTTAGGTGAAACCGCAAAGATCCTAATTATTTTCTTAGGAATTGTCTTCTACAACGCCATAATGATTGCTGATGCTGTCAAGTTTATCCCTGATGAAATGCTGAATGTGGCTTACACCTTGGGGGCGAATCGGGTTGATGTATTATTTCGAGTGATTCTACCAGCAACTCTACCAAATATTATTGATACGATGCGGGTTAATGTTGCTGGTGCCTGGAATTTTCTGGTGATTGCGGAATTAATTGCTGCTGAAAATGGTTTGGGCTTCAAGATTATCTATTTTCAACGATTCCTAGAGACAGATAAAGTGCTCTTTTGTATTTTAGTGATTGGATTGATTGGGTTGATGCTGGATTTTGCGTTTAGGTGGCTTTTTCGATTAACTGTTCCTTGGTCGGAGCAATTTGTTGAGCGTTAAAGGTTTAAGCTTTAAGGTTGTTCGCGTAGCGTGGCCTTTTGGCCAAGGTTTAATCAGCTTGAATGTTGAATGTTGAATGTTGAATGTTGAACGTTGTTCGCGTAGCGTGGCCTTTTGGCCAAGGGTAAGCATTCAGCTGATAGCTTCAGATATTTTCCCGATTCCCGATTCCCGATTCCCGATTCCCGATTCCCGATTCCCGATTCCCGATTCCCGATTCCCGATTCCCGATTCCCGATTCCCGATTCCCGATTCCCACACTTCCCCTTCTTTTTTACAAATATCAGATGCACCCTTTTAAAATGACCAATGATCACAATTTGCCTAAGCTACAGGTGTGTGATATTTCCAAAAGTTTTCGCCAGCGACGGGAAGAATTGGTAGTGCTAAAGGATATTAATCTCAATCTTGAAGCAAATGAATTTGTGTGTATAGTTGGACCGTCTGGCTGCGGCAAATCAACCTTGCTCAACATTATCGCTGGACTAATTCCTCCTTCCAAAGGACAGGTAAAGGTAGATGGTGAGGTGGTTTTAGGTCCTGGTCGGGATCGGGGCATGGTCTTTCAGAACTATACCCTATTTCCCTGGCTAACCATTGCTGATAATATCGGTTTTGGTCTGAGGTTACAACAATTGCCTAAGGGGGAATCCCAAGAACGGATTGCTTACTATTTGGATGTAATCGGTCTAACCCGCTTTGCTAATGCCTACCCCAAACAGCTGTCAGGGGGTATGAAACAGCGAGTTGCGATCGCACGAGCGTTGGCTAATGAACCGGAAGTGCTGTTGATGGATGAGCCTTTTGGAGCCTTAGATGCCCAAACTAAGGAGGAATTGCAGGAATTCTTTCTTGGACTTTGGCAGAAGACCCATATTACGGTTTTGATGATTACCCATGATGTGGAAGAAGCGGTGTTTTTATCCGAGCGTATCTATGTGATGGGAGCTGATCCCGGTTGTATCCGGGATCAGATTATGATTGATTTGCCCACTGTTCGTACTCTGGATACAAAGCTAACCCTGGAATTTGTGGAATTGAAACGGCAGGTAATTCAGGCTTTGCGCATTTGATCATGCTTATTAATTGGAGATAGTTGCTATTTTATTAACTCTTTCATAGTCTTTATTAAGATTAGAATAGTTGTCCAATTTCTCTCCAGAAAGCCAGGTTTTGATGATATCTACGACTTCTGCTGTAGCCTCGACTGTAATGCGAGCAACAGCGTTATCCCATTCCCTTTCATCCTGCCAGTCTTCTAAATCAATTGCTATTCCATCACCATCTGTGTCAATCCAAATGTGTCTTTCTGGATAATTTAGGCTTTGGAAAGATAAAGTAGATAGACAAGCTTCAGCACGATTGACCTTTGGTCACGCTACGCGATCGGTTTCATAGGCTATTGGGATGATCTCCCCAATCATTTGCCTAAGAGTTTCGGTAATATCATCCTTTGGATCAGTTCTCAAAGTCATCAGGTTACCTCATTTCTTAAATTTTTATCTGTTATCTGTCAGTAGCTTGCGAATGTTTATCCCTGCTACTCTTCCAGCTTTAATATAGCGATTCAGCTCTTTCGTGACTAATAATTAGTCTTGGGGAATCGATAGTAGAAGGTTAAGCGATCGCATTGTAAGCATTCAGCATTAAGCATTCAGCATTCAGCATTCAGCATTAAGCATTCAACTTTCAACTTTCAACTTTCAACTTTCAACTTTCAACTTTCAACTTATGGGCTACCCACGCTACTTGAGTGGCCATTGGCCAAGGGCTGACCACTGACCACTGACCACTGACTACTGACCACTGACGGCTGTTCGCGTAGCGTGAGCTTTTAGCTCACGGCTGAATGCTTAAATCGCATTCACAAAATTATGATAAGCGGTCTCAACCTTCTGGGCTTGGGAGGCGACATCAGCCTCTAACTGTTTTAAGCGAGCTAATTCTTGCTCCCGATTAATTTCATGAGATTCTTTTTGCTTAATTAAATTATCTAATTCAGCTTTGCGAGCTTTAATATCATCATCCATCCGCTCAGTTACTTCCTGCTCATACATATCAAAACATTCTTTGATAGCATCATAAATCGGTTGCCATTGCTCTTGTGCTACCTCAGGCAAATATTTCACCAACTCTTTTCTAGCTGCTTTCACCAATTCCTTACGAGCTTGATCGGCTTGCACGACTCCAACTCCTAATCCTAACAACGCTAAGCTGTTCGGCATTTAAATTGGTATAATAAAAATTAATAAATAACCCAATAATAGGAAATATGCCAGCAAAAAATTATCTGACACAAGAGCAAAAAACAATACTTCAAAAAGCCTTAAAAATAGAAGAAAATGGAAATATTAGAGAACGTATTTTAATTTTTCTGTTGTTGAATAGTGGAAAAACACAGTTAGAAATTGCTGAAGTTTTGGGTTGTTCAAAGAACACAGTCTGTTATTGGTGTGTCCACGGAGATCCAGATGACTTAGAGAGTCTTAAAGATAAAAGAATGAAAGGCAATCACCAAAAAGCAACAAAACAATATATAGAAGTATTATTAGAATTAGTCGAAAAAGAACCCGAAGAATTAGGATATGAATTTGGTCGATGGACAGCTCAAAAATTAGCCGTTCATTTAGAAGATACAACAGGCATCAAGTTAAGTGGGTCTCAAGTTCGTAGGATACTAGTCAAGAAAAAATATGTTTACCTTTGGTCAAAGTATAGCTTAGATTCTAAAAAAGACCCTAAAAAAAGGGAAGCATTTAAAAAGAAACTAGATGAGTATTTAAAAATAGAAAAAGAAAGCCCAGAGCGTCTTCAGGTATGGTTTTGGGATGAAAGCGGATTTAGTTTGAGAGTCATCAGAAGAAAAAACTGGTGTAAAAGAGGAAAGCGAAAAAAAGTTAGAGGAGACCGTTCGCGCAGCGTCGGGCTTTGCCCGAAAGGCAAGGGAGAGTTAATGTGATGGGAGCTTTGCGATATTCAGATAAAAAAAGATTTGTAGATTTCCTCAAAAAAAGCAATAGTCAAACTTTTTATGAAGTTTTAAAAACCTTTTATAAAGAGCTAGAAAATGAATGGATGGAAGCGGGTAATCAACTAGAAGACTTTGCTAATAAAGGACCGAAAATCGTCATTATTTTAGACAATGCTAGTTTTCACAAAAAAGCCGAATATATTCATAAAATAGAAGAAGATATGCCGAATATTTATTTAGAATATCTTCCCGAGTATAGTCCTGATTATAACTTAATTGAATTGGTTTGGCATTCAGCAAAAGAATATATTGCCAATCGAGTTTTCAAATCAATTGAAGAATTAGAATGTTTGTTAAATCATCTTTTAAATGAAGGAGGGTTAATTATAAAATGGGTACGAAAAATAAAAAACAAAGGCAATGCTGTTATCACAGTTTAAATGCGCAACAGCTTAGACCCACTGGTCCGAGAGCAATCCCAGAAACAGTGGTAATGATGGCACCAATTCCCATAACTGTGATGAAATTCAGTACAATATTTTTCCAATCGAAACCAGCTCCAGCCATGGCGACTCCTGCTATATTACCCCTAGCTAAGGAAAATAATCCTGCTGCCCATTTTGCCCAAGCGGGAGCGTTATCTTCTGTGGTGTAGCTGCTGACAGGTCTTACGGTTTGTCCGGTTAATTTTTGATTAATTTTATCCGTGACTTTAGTATAAGAAGCACCGTAGGTGACTGCACTGCGAGATAGCTGAGCAAAGGCAGCATCCATCTCTTTTTCAGCGGTCTTACTCCACTCTGACAATTTATCATTAATATACCGTTCAAATCCTTGTCTCAACTCTGATTCAAAGGCTTCTCGTTTCCCTGTACTCAAGAAATCCATAAATCTTAGTTCAGGTTGATAGTGTAAAAAATCTGACTCAAAGGTATTTCCTAAATTTAAAACATAGGTACGAAAGGAATCTGCGATCGCTTTCGCTTTATTATCACGAACTGTTTTAATTTCATCCTTGAATTGCTCACCAATATCCTTGAGTTTATTAAATTCTGGTTCAACGGAACTAATCCGTTCCTTCAATTCATTTAAATCTTGCTCTAGCAAGGGGATGCGACGTTCAATAGCTTCATGAACATGGTTACTCCCTTGACGGGCTAAGGGTGCATCTCATATTTGTAAAAAAGATCGGAAGTGTGGGGCCCGGGCGCGGGGCGGGGGCGCGGGGAGTGTGGGAATTTTCTCCCGAATTTTTGCCTAATTGCAAAACTGAGATGCACCCATAGAGAAGAGGAGAGAAGAGGAGAGAAGAGGAGAGAGGGGGAGTTTTTTTGTATTTAGAGATTTGGTCAGAAAGCATCGAAGGGAAATGGGGAAATGGGGAGATGGGTCGAATTATCTCGGCAATTAAAGTATAAGATAATACATATTTTGAGGGATTTAAACGGAAATGAAAGTACGTACTCGCCCCAAAGTAAAAAACCTACCCAAGTGAGGTAGGGAGTAGGGAGTAGGGAGTAGGGAACAAAAATTATCACAATTAATTAATTTAGCATTCCTATATATTTTACCAACTATTTATTGTAAAAATTAATTATAATACTATTTATTTAGTTGATGTTGAACTATTTTGGTATTGGCAATTTATAAATTTAACCTTATTGCCTTTGGCTTTTGTAATTCATTCATCATCTTTCCAAAAAATTTCGTACCCTAACCAGGCAATTCCTCCAACTATCATGACTAGAGCAAGCCAATAAGCGACTCTAATGGTTACAACAACAGCAATGACAACGGCTAAGAATTTACCGAATCTAGCTAGCTTTCTGCCCCACTTTTTTAGTTTACCTTCATTTTTTTGATGCTTATGGGTTTGATTAAATTGTAGTTCTTCTTGATAAATGTCCGTTTCAATTTCCCGGAGTCTAAGGTCTCGCTCCCGTTGCTGGAGTTCTCGTTCTCGAAGCTCAAGGTCTTTAGCTTTTTCTTCTTTGGAATTCATCGGTTTTTCCTTAGTTGACTGCAAATTTACTGGTTGACTGACAAATCTAGTCTGATGCTTCTTTAATGGCTTGACAGTAGCCACAGGGGTACCTTTATGATTAGTCTTTAGCTACTATAGCAATTCTAAATTGAGTCAATATAGCTCATAAGTATGATCAAGGCTATAGTTGTTACTATAGCGCTACGCGCAAGTCAGAAGTCAGAAGTCATTTGTCAGAAGTCAGAAGTAACCTATGACTAAGTTTCAGAGTTTAAAAATGTCACACATCTGAATGCATAGTGCTATAAAACCTCCTTTCAATATAGTGCTGAGTAAGACTTGTCACTATTCACAACTAGAGAGGTTACAGTTGATAGGTTACAGTTATAGAGTTCCCGGACAATCTGGTCTGATTAACAGCAGGAGGTCTAATCTCCTCAGGACATACTTAGGATTGCTTGAATCACATGGAAACTGAACCATTACAGGCCAATACAACACCCTTTTTCCATGTGTCCGTATTGAGTCAGGAATTAATTGAGGGACTAGCTATCTGCCCTGGTGGTCATTACTTAGATGCCACTGTGGGTGGTGGTGGACACACTGAGTTAATTTTAGCAGCAGCACCGGATGTGGAAGTTACAGCTATTGACCGGGATGCTAATGCGATCGCAGCCGCCAAGACCAGGTTAGCCAGTTATAACGGAAGAGTTAATTTCTGGCAGGGAAATTTTGCCGAATATCAGCCTAATGATAGGGTATTTGATGGTATTATTGCGGATTTAGGCGTCAGTTCAGCTCAGCTAGATTTACCAGAGCGAGGCTTTAGTTTTCGCCATGCTGCTCAGTTAGATATGCGGATGGACCAGAGCCAGTCTCTGACGGCAAAGGATATTATTAATAATTGGGGTGAGGTACGGTTAGCGGATGTTTTTTATAAGTATGGGGAAGAACGGTTATCCCGGCGGATGGCACGGCGGATTGTGGAGAAGCGTCCGTTTCAGACAACCACTGAATTAGCCAATGCGATCGCATCTTGTGTTCCCCCGAAATACCGCTATGGCAGGATTCACCCAGCGACTCGGGTGTTTCAAGCCCTACGGATTGTGGTCAACCAGGAACTTGAGAGCCTCGAAAGCTTTCTCGACATTGCCCCCCATTGGCTGAAACCAGGGGGAAGACTTGGAATTATCAGTTTTCACAGTTTGGAAGACCGGATTGTTAAGCACAAATTCCGGGAGTTGTCAACTAATTGCTCACTATTGCGGGTGCTAACTAAAAAGCCAACTGTAGCACAAGCTGAAGAAATCCAGCATAACCCTCGTGCTCGCTCCGCTAAACTCAGATTCGCAGAGCGACGGGAGTTGAGCACTCAAGACTGACAAGTCTAAGCTATGGATTCACTTCTCGACACTAAACGAATTGGCATGCGATCGCGGGGAAATACTGTCAAATACTGATTAACATCTTCTAGAGAATCTCGGCCATTGACGAGTTCCCAGTTAAAATGACGCAGGAGTAAAGACAACATCACCGTTGCTTCTAAAAGTGCTAGAGGTGCGCCTACACAAAAATGAGATCCTCGGGAAAATCCAAACAGGAGGGGGAGTGGCTGTTGGTCAGTTTCCTTTTGCAGCCATCGTTCTGGACGAAATTCTTCCGGTTTTGGAAACATCTCAGGATCCTGTCCCGCAGCCCAGAAAAAAGGTTCGACGCTTACATTTTTCGGCATCTTGACCCCATCCAGTTCTGTCTCTTGGGTCGTGACTAGGGGGATTCCGGTGGCCACTGGGTGGAGTCGTAAGGTTTCCTTGACCACAGCTTCTATATAGTCTAAATGTTTCAAAGTAGAAAGATTTAGCTCCCCTTCCTTCTCCCAGGCTTGATCCACAGCCTGTTGTGCGGCCTGAAAGACTCCAGGATTAAGCCCCAACTCCCCGACTGCAAAGGACATAGTATGAGCCGTAGTGTCATGACCTGCAAAGATAAAGGCTCGGGTCTCGGCCATTAGGGAGTCTTGGTCATGCTGGGGGTTTTTAGCAAATTGAACCAACATCGAATCCCGAAATGACGAACTGACTGATGGGGATTCGGCCTCAGAAGCCCTGGCCACTTGCAACGCCATCGCGACCCGAGGTTTTAAATTCTGTTGTAAATAATCTTGAGCCTGTCGGTATTCTCGCCCTTCTGACGTAGGGAGAAACTTAAACCATCGACTGCGACCTGCGGTCTGCAAAAGTACATGTTTTTCGAGAAGTGCAAGAGCTGCATACAGGCGGTTGGCATCGAAGGAGGGTTCCCCTGCAAAGTTTGAGGTTTTATCAAAGGTAACACCTAGGAAAAAGTAGGCAATGATATTCATGGTCAAGTCCACAAATAAGGGATCAACTTGAACCTCTTTGCCTGTTTGAGCCGAGCTTTGAAGTTGTGTGATGACTTGCTGACACCCCTGACGGATGAGATCGAACTTTTGAGTGAATCGACTGGCTCGGAAAGCTGGTGCTGCGGTTTGGCGACGCCACTTCCAAGCTTCACCAACCTGGTTTCCGATATGTACGCCAAACACATCTTTGTAGGCGTGATAAAAGGATGGACTGCGGGTAAATATCCCCTTAGTTTGCCCCTCTGTCAAAATGCTTTCAATCAGTTGGGGCTTTGCCACCATCACCATCGGTCTGGTGAAGATCCGTAGCAAAATCATGGAGCCGTATTGCTGCATCCATCGAAAGATTCTCAGAGAATAGGTTCCTTGTTTTGCAGCGGCAAGAAGTTCCATGGCGTTACCTGTGAGCCATTTCCCCTTGGGTGATGGCAGAGCATATATCGAGCTCAAAGCTAGCTGGCGTTGTTGCCAACGCCACAGGAGAAGGCTGATCCCTGTTCCTACAAGGAAAGCTAAAATTGTCCATGAATGCTCGAACATGCTCAAGGTTCTCCTGACTTTTACACTGCTAGCTAAATTCTACTACCGAGTTAAAGCCCTGATATTCAGACAAGCAGTAAGTTAGGGAATGCGATTGGCCTACGGCCACGCTACGCGATGAAGCGTTTCGGCAAAGCCGACGCTACGCGAACGCAAAGCGTGGCCAAAGGCCTCAGCTTCCGCTAAAAGCGAACGCATCTTATGTTCCCCCTAAATTTGGAAGACCGGATTGTTAAGCACAAATTTCGGGATTTGTCAAAGAATTGCTCACTATTGCGAGTGCTAACTAAAAAGCCAACTGTAGCACAAGCTGACGAAATCCAGTTTAACCCTCGTGCTCGTTCCGCAGCACTCAACACTGACCCACTTAGGGCTCTAATCTCGGGATGGGGCAGGTGCTAATAGTCCAGCCAAGGAACCCAAGGAACCCGTGCCAATCCCCACCAGGATATCAGGCACATCTTTACCCGCCACAGCTAGTCCGATGGCACCTGTAACAGTTACCAGCATGGTACCGCCCAAAGCAGTGACCACAATCCGGTAAATCCAACGGTCTGTTTCTAGAGGTGGACCAAGTCTACGGATAGTTTCCACTGGGTCTCTTTTGATTTCTTCCGCAAGTTCTGGATCTTTAGATACCCGTTCTACTAGTTCATTCATGGATTTAACTGGTTTCATCATCGTGAGCTTTTTGTGAATCTAAAACTTAATACAGCTCGATTGCTCTAAATTCCTGATGTTTAGGGATTAGACTTAGCGGCAGTTGTGGGGAATCGGGAATCGGGAATCGGAACCCACCCCTAACCCCTCCCAGGAGGGGAACGGGAATCGGGAATCGGGAATCGGAACCCACCCCTAACCCCCTTTCAAGGGTATGTTTTTAAGATTCATCCAGGGGCAGGAGAAAAATCGGGAATAAATCTACCTGTAGGTAAAGGCATGCCCTTAATCGCAGATGCCAAAATTATTAAAAATCCTCGTCTGAAACAACTTAAACATCGAGTAGGATTAGTTTTTAGCAATAAAATTGGCTTTTCTGGCATGCTCGGATTTTCCTTTGTCTGAGCAGAGGAGCTCATTTCATCCAAAGGAGGTAAGCTACTTGCTGGCAAATTCGCCTCGGCCTCTCCACCAATACTGACTAAAAATAAAGTAGCAACAGCAATGGCTAACCAGAGACGTTCTGCTCGTCGAGGGTCATTCATTTTAGTGTGATGCCAACCAAAACCACCTCGTTTGATGTCCTTGAAAAGACATTCAATCCAACCGCGCATACCATACCAACAAATCTGTGCTTGTTGAGGACTCAAATCTGTTACGATTAGCCAAGGATCGGCATAGCCAGAATCCCATTGAGCTAAAAGAGTGCAAGACAGACTGTTGGTTTTAAAACAAGTTACCTTTCCACTCCAAGATTGCCCCACTTGAGTAATTAATTCTGAAAGAGGAACAAATTGTTGCTCTGGTGAGGATTGATAATATCCCTGATGGTTAATACGCATAAATGGATGCCAACCCAATTGTTCAATCGCTTCGTAGAACCAATCAGCGTATAAACCTCTGTCTGTAGTGACAATCACCAACCAGTCGGAAGGAACACCCTCTTGAAGAGAATCTAAGAGTTTGAGCCAGTAGGGTTTCCAACTGCCTTTTTCGTTTGCTCTCACTATTTTCCAAGCTACAGGAATTCCACAACCTCGATAAACCACACTAATAACTAATAAAGTAAAACGCTGACCTAATGTGGAAGCATCCGCAGCTAATACTAAACTTTTTTCCTCTGATGACCACCAACTTAATATCCAGCGTAACAACGGGACAAAGCTCTGTTCGACCTGGATTTCTCTACGCTTTCTTCCGTTTTTATCGACTTTACTATTATACCACTGCCTTAATCTTTCTCGAATTGTGTTCTCTGGTTGCTCTAGAATTTCCCCCAAAAACACAACTGCAGTAGATAAACCACAATGATGAGTCATCGCAATAGCAAAGCTCCACATTCCTAATACTACTGCTTGTGGTTTGCTTAAATGAGGCATTTTTTTGATGACCACCCGTAACCATTGTTGATAAGTAATTGGACGATTTTTGTTCACTGTGATTGATGTCACGCGGGTTTAATGTACAATAGTTATTGTACTATGGAACACATTTGATAAATTCCCTGTTTCTGACTACTATTTAATGTAATTTGCTCCGCGCCGGGCGCGGGTACGTCATGGTGGAACCAGTACAAAACAACGCGGGTAACGAACGTGATTGAAAATAAATTTCAGTACTCCAACAGTCGCTCTGTGTGACCGCTACCCGAAGTTCTTTTGTCAATAGTTACCTACCAAAATCAATAACTTTTCAAGTTGGTGCAAGTGTCTCAGCCATCGCCCCGTCAGGGGATAGCCATCAAGCAGAATTCGTCACTTAATGATTTTTATTGAATTCTCAAATCCTTCCTGGGGTTTGGGTTTCAAAATGTATTTCTGTTGAGTAATACCTAGGCGAATGCCCAAATCTAAAAAACATACCCTTGAAAGCCCCTAACCCCTCCCAGGAGGGGAACGGGAATCGGGAATCGGGAGTCGGGGAAAGGCGTTGCTTAATAATGGAATGATTTTAAGAGTAGGTGCGCGCCTCCAAGGGCGCGAGCAATCCCTCGCGCCCTTGGGTCGCACCTGTAGAATGGGCATCTTGCTGTGGAATGGGCATCTTGCCGTGGAATGGGCATGTTTGCGTGGAACTGGCATCTTGGTAGAACTGGCATCTTGCCAGTTTCAATAAATTTTCGTGCGGGCAGGATGCCCACTCTACTCCTATTCATTCAAAAATTCAGCAACGCCGAATAATTGACGCAAACAGTATCATTAAAGCGACCTAGCTTTGTCACCCAATTACACCATTTGCCCACTCCCTCCAGTTAAACTACTACTGATAGCAACGCTGGTAATGGTGTTTAAAAATTAAACAGACAAAGGGATCCAGCCCTATCTAAGAAGCTAAATCATTCCCTCTTGCCTCTTGCCTCTTGGCTCTTGCCTACTCCCTATTCCCTACTCCCTATTCCCTTCCCTCTATGACTTACACTTCTGATTTACTGGAAAACCTCTACAATGCCTTTGACCCCTCCCAACCGTTACCGGCAGGAGACCCGGTTTATGTGGATTGTCGGGAAGTGCGGGGGGATGGAGAGATCCAGGTGGATTTAGGGAAAGAGATGTTGCTTTCTAAGCGAGAGACCTATCATTTATATGGAGGTCATCGGGGGGCAGGAAAATCTACGGAATTGTTCCGATTGAAGCAATATTTGGAACAAAATAACTTCTCTGTGGTGTATTTTGCCGCAGATGAAGAAGATGTGGACTCCGAAGATACTCAATATACCGATATTCTGCTGGCCTGTACTCGCCATTTGCTCGAAGACCTCAAGGATAGTGCTAATCCCAGGCCGTTGCTGAACTGGCTGGAAAGCCGCTGGCAAGAGTTAAAAGATTTGGCTCTAACTGAAATAGCATTTGATGGACTAAGTGCAGAAGCAAAAATTTCTCAGTATGGCAAGCTAACTGCTAATTTAAGAGCTGTACCAACATTGCGTCAACAGATTCGACAGAAAATTAATCCCCACACCGTTACTCTACTAAAGGCGTTGAATCAGTTTATTACAGAAGCCAAAGAAAACTTACCAGCTGGATGTACTAAATTAGCAGTGATTGCCGATAATTTAGACCGGATTGTGCCAGTTATCCAAGAGAGTAACCAAACGAATCATGAAGAAATTTTTTTAGACCGTAGTGAACAATTAAAAGGATTAAAGTGCCATATTGTCTACACAGTTCCGATTTCAATGCTGTACTCTAAGCGAGCCAATGATTTGCGAGAAATCTATGGTGATGCCCAGGTTTTACCGATGATTAGGGTGCGCACTAAAGAGGGTAGCCTTTATGAGCCTGGATTCAATAAAATTAAAGAAGTGATTAGCAAGCGAGTCCGCCAATTTGCTCCCAATCGCTCCCTAGAAACCGACATATTTGAAAGTGAAGAAGCCTTAAATCGCTTGTGTCTTATGAGTGGCGGTCATGTGCGGAATTTGCTATTATTAAACCAAACGGCAATTGATCGCACCGAAACCTTACCAATTTCCCTCAGAGCAGTGCAACGAGCCATTACTGATGCACGAGATACCTATCGCCGAACCGTTCAGGATGGCGAGTGGTCGATTTTAGCCGATGTTTACCGCTCCAAGCAGATATACAATAATGACCAGTATCGTCAGTTATTATTTAATCGCTGTTTGTTAGAGTATCAATACTTTGATGATGAAGGAGAAAGACAGTGTTGGTACGATGTTCATCCCCTGATTAAAGGGATTAAGCAATTTCAAGACGCCTATGCTCAACTAGACTCACAGCCGTAAGGTAGTTGCGTAGGGTGTGTTACCGGGCGGGCTGTTTCAACCAGGAACGAAGAGGCGGAAAATCAGGGCTAGCCCAAAAATGGTGCGTTACGGGGCGGACTATCCCAACCCTGGCTACGAGGGCAAAAATAAGGGCAAGTCCGCCCCTAACGCACCCTACGCACTCCCGATTCCCGATTCCCGTTCCCCTCCTGGGAGGGGTTAGGGGTGGGTTCCGATTCCCGATTCCCGACTCCCGACCCAAATTTAAAAAACCTACTCCCTACTCCCTGCTCCCTGCTCCCTTACAACTAATGGTAAACTTTACAGATGCGGACGAGGATTTACCTCCAGCGAGTCCAGAAGAACAATACCAAGACTTACTCCGTGCCGTCCGACGGCGTAGAGGGTTTGGATTATTATTTGTCCGTTGTTCTCCCCTAGAAGCAGAGAAGTTGGTTAGGCAGGTTAAGCAGGATTTGCCTCAGAAAACAATAGAGGTGTTGCGCTTCGAGAAACCAATTGATAATTTATACGGCATTGTTCAGGATCTTCCTGACCGCGAGCACATCAATGTTTTATTTATCCAAGGTCTAGAATACTCGTTTTATAAGTATGAAGAGGCGAAACGTCAGCAGGGATGGGATCACAAAGCAATCTATTCCTATAGTTGGAAAGGGGTTCCTCATATTTTAAATGATCTCAACCAACAGCGAGAACGATTTCGAGACAATTTTAAAATTTGTTTTGTATTTCTCTTACGGTCATTTTCACTGAATTATTTTATCCACCGCGCTCCCGATTTTTTTGACTGGCGTTCTGGCCTGTTTGACTTTCCTAGCAAATCAGAGGAGTGTCAACAAGAAGACTTTCAGAATCAGTCTTTGAATCCTGAAGAAAGAAGTAAACAAATTATCGCTATTAAAGAACGCCTGGAAGCAGAGTATCAAACTCCTGAGGAGCAAGCCGATTTACTAGTTGAACTAGGAATGCTACTGCTTGCTGCGACAGAGTATGAAGATGCGATCGCTAACTTCGACCAAGCTTTGGAAATTAAACCGGATGATCACCAAGCTTGGTACAGCCGGGGGATTTCCTTATGGAAATTAGGACGAAAGAAAGTAGCGATCGATTGCTATGACCAAGCTTTGAAAATTAAACCGGATTACCACGAAGCTTGGAACAACCAGGGGGTTGCCCTATTGGATTTAGGACGTTTGGAAGCAGCGATTGCATGCTATGACCAAGCTGTGAAAATTAAACCCGATTTCCACCAAGCTTGGTACAACAAAGCCTGCTGTTATGCCTTACAAGGAAATTTAGACTTAGCCCTAGATAACTTGAAACAGGCAATTACTCTCAATCCTGAAGACAGTCGAGAGATGGCAAAAACTGACTCAGATTTTGACACTATTCGCTCAGATCAGCGGTTTCAGCAGTTGATTGATATCAATTCTGGGATTTTGGGAGTCGGGAGTCGGAAATAGGGAATAGGGAACAGGGAACAGGGAACAGATAATAGGGAATCGGGAATAGGGAATCGGGAATAGGAAAAAAATTATGTGTACCTCATTACTATGATAAACGCTATAGCAATAGGTGTAATGGTGTTAACAACTTCAAGAAACGAAACATTCCTAATACCAATTTCAAACTATACTCTTGCTCCCCATCTCCCTATCTCCCCACACACAGCCCTATCGCTTATTCCAATTGCCGTTCCGAGGGTGTTATGGTGTCCATCAACCCTTCAAAGGTACCAGAATTGACGATAAAATACAACAATCCAGCAAACACTAGAAGAGCTAGAAGCATGGAACAACCGCGCATATCCTTCTCCTCCTTTAATTTATGAGCACTATCAGCATTATTCCACAAGGTTGTTACCTTAGCGGACAGGCAATTACCGTAAAAGCAACAACCCTGCGGGGTTAAAAGCGGCGGAGTTAAAGAGGTTTAAACCTAATATTTTCCGCTACTGAATTAATTATATTTAATTCTGGTCAAAAAATAAATATTTTTGTATCAATTTGTCATTAACTGTGTAACGAAGTGTGAAAACCTATCGTAAGCTATCAGCTATCAGCTAATGCGCTACTTGAAGTGCTACTTGAGGTGCTATCAGCGTCGAAGTCTGTGCCAAGCTGTTCGCGTAGCGTGGCCATAGGCCTGCATAGGTTTATTTTAAGCTGACAGCTGACAGCTGACAGCTGACGGCTTACCTAAATACTTTGCCAAAAGGTATATTAGATAACAGATTTACGGTATTAGTCACAGGATTTTTCACAAATCGATTATGATTGCTATATTACCGGTTTCACATTTAATAATTACTTAATTAAATTTTTACAGTATGGTAATTGGTGAAACCAGATAGGGCTATAAAATATAGTGTAACTAGTTATTCACTAAATAGTTAACCAGTAAATAGTTAACACTAACTATTTCAAAAATAAATCTACGACATATATGGTAAAAAATCAGCCATATGTCGTAAAAATTAGCAATTTAGTGAAACACAAACTGGTGTTTCATTAGAATTTGAGGTAATTTAATTCGACAATAAATCTAAGTGATCAACCAAAGGGGTTGATGCCATCATGGTGGTGAGCATTTAATAGTGGTATTAGTGTATTTCAGAGTGTATTTCGAGTAGTAAATGGAATTCCTTGAACTAATGAAGGGTGTTTCTCTAGAGCCAACTGACAATTCACTTAGAATTGACCTGAAGGATGCCAACTTAAGGGGTGCTGACTTAAGGGGTGCTGACTTAAGGGGTGCTGACTTAAGCAGAGCTGACCTAAGTGATGCCAATCTCAACGGTGCCTTGCTCAACGGAGCTGATTTGAGTCGTGCCTACCTCAGATGTGCGGATCTCAGTGATGCCAACCTGAGTGATGCCAACTTGATGGGTACTTATCTGAGTCGTGCTGACCTCAGTCGTGCTAACCTAGGTGGTGCCAACTTGAGTAATGCCAACCTGATTGGTAGTCGAATAGACAATACTCAGTTTAGAGATAACTCAGGAATTTGTAAGGATCTCAAGGATGACCTAAAGCGACGAGGGGCAATCTTTTTTGAGGAGTCTCCGAGTCTACGTTCTGGAATGCTTGCCTGTTCCTGACCAAGCTATGTGCAGTGCTATACCAAGTCCCAATTACCACTTAGCTCTCTCAGGGATTGTCCTTGCAGGAGGGCTAAGTTCTCGTATGGGTAGGGATAAAGCTTTGATTCTGGTCGAGGGTGTCCCCTTACTGCGCAGAGTGTGTGATGTTGCCCTAAGCTGTATTGGTCAAGTCTCGGGTCAAGTCTCAGGTCAAGTCTCAGGTCAAGTCTATATAGTCACTCCCTGGCCAGAACGATACGTGGATATCTTACCTGAGACTTGTCGTGTTATTCGGGAAGTCCCGTTACCAGAAGAGACCACACCTCATGGTCCATTGGTAGGATTTGCTCAAGGATTAGCTCATGTTGAAACAGATTGGGTACTGTTACTGGCTTGTGATTTACCCCAATTAAAAGCAGAGGTTGTGCAAGGTTGGCTCAAGCATTTGGAGCAGACTCGGGAAAATGCGATTGACCAAAGGTCACGCTACGCGATTGACCAAAAGTCACGCTACGCGAACGCACTATTGCCACGAAACCCCAAGGGCTGGGAACCCCTGTGCGGTTTTTACCGACGCCAGTGTCTACCAAGCCTCACTGAGTTTATCAATCAAGGGGGAAGGTCATTTCAGCGTTGGTTGGCCCAGCATCCAGTACAGGAGTTGCTAGTCAGTGACACTAGGCTATTTTTTAACTGCAATACCCCTGCTGACCTAGAACAGTTGGAAATACAGGATTAAGCAGTGGCGATCAGGCCGGAAGTGCCTAGTTGTTTGATAGCAATTCTCTTTCCCATGAGGTACAAAGGGATCCCCCGTTGGTCCCCCTTTTTAAGGGGGACTTTGAGGTTGAGAAGTGTACCTCATACATGCAATAAACGCTATAACTATTTTTTTTATCAAAAAAAATGGGTCTAAAACCCCGTCCTTCTAGGACGGCTTTTTCTAGCCATAATACTGGCTGGTTTGTGCTATAATTGTTAGCATAAATATGTTACAAAAAAGCTCGATTCCTGATGATCATTCTTGAGTTCAAGGCTTACGGAAAGAAGCAGCAATATCAAGCCATTGAAGAGGCGATCAGAACGGTTAAGTTTGTTCGCAATAGCTGTCTTAGATTGTGGATTGACAACAAAGGCATAAATAAATACGATTTAAACAAATATTGCAAGGTCTTAGCCAAAGAATTTCCCTTCACTAACGCTTTGAACTCAACTGCTCGCCAGGCTGCGGCTGAAAGAACATGGTCATCAATCGCCCGTTTTTACGACAACTGTAAGAAAAGTGTACCTGGGAAAAAAGGATTTCCAAGATTCCAAAAACATTGCCGCTCAGTTGAGTATAAGCAGTCAGGCTGGAAGTTGTCCCCTGACAAGAAGTCAATTACGTTCACCGACAAAAAAGGAATTGGGAAGCTTAAGCTCAAAGGCACATGGGACTTGTGGCGTTTCGATAAGAAACAGATCAAACGGGTTCGGATAGTAAAAAGAGCTGATGGTTATTATGTCCAATTCTGTATCGCTGTCGATAACAATGAGGCTTTGAAGCCTACTGGTAATACTGTCGGCTTAGATGTAGGATTGAAGGACTTCTATACTGATTCCGACGGCAATGCTGAATCTAACCCCAGATTTTATAGAAAAGGAGAACAACGCCTTAAGTTTTATCAACGTCGGGTTTCTCGAAAAAAGAAAGGCTCAGCTAACCGAAAGAAGGCTATTAATAGACTAGGCAGACATCACCTTAGAATAAGCAGGCAACGTGAAGAGCACGCCAAGAGACTGGTTAGAAGTTACCGCAAGAAGAGTGCAGCCTTTATAGTTGATAGGCTATGCATCAAAGGTGGCAGGTTTTGTTGTAAGGCTGCACTCTTCTAAGGTTTCGTCTCCGGCGCGCTGCGTAATCCGGTCTAACGATCTGGTCGCCTACGAAGATCTAAGAGTCAGGAATTTGGTTAAAAATCACTGTCTAGCCAAGTCTATTAATGATGCAGGTTGGTATCAATTCCGAAAATGGCTGGAACATTTTGGAACTAAATTTGGCAGGGTTACTGTTGCAGTAAACCCCGCCTACACTAGTCAAAACTGTTCTCAGTGCGGCGAGGTAGTGAAGAAGTCTCTATCGACCAGGACTCACACCTGCAAATGTGGTTGTCAACTAGACCGCGACCACAACGCCGCAATCAACATTTTAGAGAAAGCCTTGGGTACGGTGGGGCACACCGGAACCTGGATCATTGATCCGAACGCTCATGGAGAATTGTCCTCTACTCTCCCTGACTCCGGTTTGGGTGAGCAAGACAGCTCGCTGAAGTGAGAATCCCCGTCCTTCCAGGGCGGGGAGTGTCAAAAGCTGGTGACAGGATTCGAACCCGCGGCCAGCTGATTACAAATCAGCTGCTCTACCAACTGAGCTACACCAGCAATCTTTTTAACTATAACACTAAGTATAACACTTGTCAAAGCTTCCGGTCTGATCATCCATCACCCCCGATCACCGGATCACCCCATGATGTGATCCGGTGATCCGGTGATGTGTAGCAATATTTTTTAAACTTTGTATTAATTACTCCGGATTAGACCTATTGTGATCAACTTCCAATTGGGAGTGACTGTAGATTTGGATTAACTTTAGCTCTTTTTTACGGGGAAAGCTACCTGTCTATTGGGTCTACAGAAAGCTTTCCATTACAATTTATGGAATAACACATAGTTTATTTTTATTTGTGTTAATTTATGTTTGTTTGGGTAAAAACCTAGAGTAAAAATTATTGTTAATCCTATGGCTAAAGTAACCGTAACTCTCTATATGGAAGAAAAAGACAAAGAAGCGCTTCAACGATTGGCAGATGCCGAGGAGCGCTCCTTGTCCCAAATGGCAGTACTAATTCTCAAACGAGCGATTAAAAAAGCTCAGCAGGCAGGAGAGATACCACCCAAAGACTAATGAGTGATGGGGTGAAAAGCGTAAGCTATCAGCGTGTCGCGTATCAGCCTATGCGCTACGGACACACTACTTGAGGTGTTTATGTGCTACAAATGGTGCTACTGTTTGCGCAGCTTGCCCGTAGCGCAATCGGTGCTTTTGAATAAAATAAGCTGTTCGGTGTAGCCTGGCCAACGGCTGACGGCTGATAGCTGACGGCTGAATGCTTAATGACAAGCAGCCTTGTTACCCCCTCAGTTCCTGTCCTTTATCCTTGAGGCTAGTCAACTTCGTAATCCACTGCGATTATGTCCCCTTGGATAGGTTTGATATACTTCTGGACTACTTCCTGGTGGGCTGGGTGATCAGTATAGGTACTCAGAGCGTCGCGATTGACCAGTTGCACTCTCAAAGCATGCTGAAATCCCTGGGACCTGAGGGGGGAAAAGTTCTCTCCACAGGAAAGTTCTACAATCTCAGGAATTTGGTCTTTCATGGCCAGTAGTCCATTGATAGCTAATGCGATCGCATCCGCTGAAGCGTCGTCTTTCCACTTGAACAAAATAATATGCTCGATCATCTTTACTTAGAAGTTCGTGACAGCTCCTACACTGACCTTGCAGGAAAGCGTGTAGGCTTCCCAGCCAATCCGGGTATCCCTTAGGAGGCGCTGGGCTTTAAGAACGGACTGCCGAGAGACGAAACCTTAGATAGTGGAGCCTTTATGGTTAGTCGGCTATGCATAAAAGGGTTAAAACTTTTTGATTAAGGCTCCACTATCTTACGGTAACTTCAAACCCTTCCGCTCTATTTCGTATATTGATCGCTGCATTATGGTCTCGATCTAGACTACAACCACAATGTGGACAATCGTGCCAACGGACATGCAACTTTTTAGGAACCTTTTTGCCGCAATTGGAGCAATTCTGTGAGGTATTCTGAGCGCTGACTGGGTTAAACTAAGCCGATTTGTTGCCGCCTCGGCTCGTCTTCAAAACCGTACGTGAGACTTTCACCTCATACGGCTCCTCATCTTAGGAATCCTTGTCATTGGTACCTCAGAATGGATTGCTATCTAATTCTTTCGAGTTAATTTGCTTTCCGTGTATTTTGTCATGGCAATGTAGGTGTAGGAGTTCAAGGTTTCCTATGTTGTCCTTTCCTCCTAAAGCGCGTGGTAAGATGTGATGTGTTTCCATTAAGTCGCCGTCCCGGAAGGTGAGTCCACAGTGAGTACATTTCCCTTCTTGTCTTTTCAAAAGCTTCCCCTTTTGACTGGTCATTTCAGGATGTTTTCTCACACGTTCTAGCCAGTATACTAGGTTACCATCATATGGACTTCTTACTCCCGCTACCTTTTTGTGCCGTATAATTTTTGTTTTGGCGTGTTTTGGAAGAAATTGGTCTTCTGAGGACATGAATACCCAGTTGTCTACCTTGGGGGCTTCCCACCACTTCTTGGGTTTTTCCGTTTTGGTTCCCCAATATTTTTCTTTTATCCAGGATTTTGACTTGTTAGGATGTCTTCTTTTTGCCCATCGCCAGAGTCTTTTCCAGAGCAAATGGTCTAATTTTGAGTATGTTTCCTTACTACAAACTGGTCTGTAGTAATTACACCATCCTCTTATACTTGGGTTCAGGTGGCTTATTAAGGCTTCCTGAGGTGCTGCGTTATGGCGGGATATTGTGTCCGCCATGTTTTTGTAATGCTCTAGAACTTTCTCTTTTGACGGTTTTATTATGGTTTTGAAGCCTTGTTTTGACTGGTTCTTACCTGTTTTATATTGTTTGACCTTGAATCCGAGGAAATCGAATCCGTCAAATGTATGGGTAATCCTTGTCTTACTTGGCTTTAACTCTAAGCCCATATCTTTTAGCCAATTGCTGATGATTATTTGACATTCTTCTATCACTTCTTGGTTTTTATGCATTATTACAAAGTCGTCGGCATATCGTATTAGGTTTAGGGCATTTTTGTTTGCCACTTTATTTCCTTTCATGCTTTCGGCATAAGTTTTAATGCATTCTTCCATTCCGTGGAGGGCTATATTTCCTAAGAGTGGGGAAATAATGCCACCCTGAGGGGTACCCTCTTCTGTAGGTGAGAATGTCCCGTTATCCATCACACCGGCTTTGAGCCATGATTTAATTAAACGTCTCATGGATGGATAGGTATTTAATTTTCTTAGAAGAGCATCATGTTTTATTTTGTCGAAGCATTTGGAGATATCGGCATCTAATACCCATTTAGGTTTTAGGCTAATACCTTTGAATATTGCTTCTATGGCGTCGTGACATGAGCGTCCTGGTCTAAACCCGTATGAGTTTGGCTCGAATTTAGCCTCCCATTCAGGTTCCATGGCTTGTTTTGCTAGTGCTTGTAAGGCTCGGTCATATATGGTTGGTATCCCCAAAGGTCGCTTTTCCGTTCCTCCGGGTTTAGGTATCCAAACCCTTCTGGTTGGTTGAGCTTTCCTATAGATTTTCAGGCTGGCTACTAAGGCGAGTCGTTGCTTATTGTTTAAAGCTTTATTCCCGTCTATTCCGGCAGTCTTTTTGCCTTGATTTTCCTGGGTGACCTTCCTGACCGCTAACATTTTAGCTGACCAAGATTTCATTAGAGTCTTTTGGAGCTTTCTTACCACGCGGATGTCGCCACGTTCCGAGGCTCGATATATTCGCTTTTGCAACTTGAATACGGTCATTTCTAGCTTGCGCCAGTTGACTTTCTTCCATTCCGACTGTGGGGCGAACCCCCGAGTTTTAGACATATCAATTGCTACTTACAACCAGATCTTTTCCTAAAACGTGAGTCTGTCTGCGTATCCTGGGCATTACCCCAAGTTTTTGCTTTTGACTCAATCCTGCCCTCATAGACCTTGCGGCTGACTACCTACTCAAGAATCGACCTTCTTAAGAGCGTCTATGGGGGTTACTTCGTTCCTGATAGCCATTGATTGAACTTTTAGGGTTGTATTCTCCACCGGGAGCCTTTTGGTGAAATCATTATGAGAGCGGTTCATCTCATAATCCCGACTCCTTTTTTCTTTTTGAATACTGCGTTTCAGCTCTTTGCGCAGTTCCTTGTTGACGATGGTTCGGACATACATTTCTTTTCGTACCCATGAGTTCTTGCCTGTTATTAACACCACATTTGAGCTAGTAGTGCTTCACTATTCGACCCCGCTTTACCCATAAGGTTGTCACGCTTATAAGTAGGGGTAGGGCTTTCACTCGGATTTCGCGAGGGGAGGGCTTTCACCTCCATGGTTACCAAGTTGTCATAATCCAGATGGACTAAGCAGTTAATCCCCCAGACCTTTATTTAAGGTAAGGTTTCTAACTAACGAATCACACAACCGCCAACAAGCCAGCATTTAAGGCTTTGCTTGCTAGGATTGTCAGAAAGCTTGACCACCCAGCATCTAACACAGATTTAGCTAATCGGGATTTAGCCAGTCCCTTTACGTTCAGTTTTTCGTGAGCTATTAGATCATATTTTGACAGCAAATAATTAGCGGTCTTAAAGTGGAAGTCTTTCCGTTTGTCTGCTACTTTTTTCTGCTGCCTGCCAAGCTGTTTAATAGCTTTGAGTCTATTTTTGCTTCCTTTTTTCCTACGAGATACCCTTTTTTGTATAACCCTCAGTCTTTTTTGAGACTTTCGGTAATATTGTGGAATCCCAATAGTTTCTCCTTCGGAAGTAGTCAAGAACTCCTTAAGACCAACATCGATACCGACTATTGAATCAGGATTAATGTTAGGTTTAACTTCGGGAACAGTTTTATCCTCTAGAGACAAAACCAGATAATACCCGTCACACTTTATGGTGATTGAAGCTGTTTTTATTTTAAATCCATCAGGAACAGGACGATGTAAAACAATTCTGACTTTTCCTATCTTAGGTAAGTCGATTAGGTCGCCCTGTAAGGATCCCTCTTTGATCTGGGGATAAGTAAAGGTGCGGTAGCGGTGTTGTTTTTTGAATCTGGGTCTACCGCTCCTGTTCCCATTTTTATCTCCTTTGACAAATCGGTCGAAAGCTAATTTTACCCGTTTAACGACATCCTGAAGCACCTGTGAATGTATATCCTTGTACCAAGGATGAGTTTTTTTGAGGTTGGGTAAAGTTTTCTTTTGGCTATAGTAGTTCGGGTTATCTCTTAATTCGGGAAGATGGCAAACAAGGGGGCAAGCGTTAATGGAACAGCGATTATGATCGTACCAGCGAAACCGATCAGCTAACAGATAGTTATATTGAGCGCACAACATTGACAGCCAGTGATCTATCTTGGCTTTTTGCTGTTTTGTAGGTTTTAGTCGGTACTGATCAGCTATTCTCATTTGACTTGCTCTTTAGCTTTATCGACCTATAATATTAACAATAAGTACTGCCAAATGGCAAGTGAAAATGAAAAATAAAAAATTGACAATTAGAGTTACTGAGTTTGAAAGAAGGCAATTGGAACAGAAGGGAATAGACGTGGAATGACCCAGTCCGAGCTGATCAGAAGTTTAATAGCTCGCTTTCCAGAATCAATAGATCCCTGTCGCGATTCATCCACACTCATGCTGCGCATTG
>NZ_GL890974.1:54145-77012 GCF_000211815.1 Moorena producens 3L | reverse complement strand
ATCATTCATAATTACCGAAAATTTTGGGTTTAAAGCCCCGTCCTTCCTTCGACGGCTTTCAATGAAAGTTTGTAAGAGATGTGCTATAATGAAAGCATAAACAATAAACTTTAAAAGTAGAGAGATACTATCTAATCATAAGTAGGCAACGTAAAAAATATGTAGAGCGTACATATTGCTCCATTGGGTCTAACGACTTGAACGTCTAGGAAAAAATTAGATCAAAAAAAGTATCTATCTATATAAAAAAAAGGTACGGTGGGGTGGGAAGTTACCTTAGAAGAGTGGAGCCTTTATGGTTAGTCGGCTATGGGTAAAAGAGGTGCGACCCGTGGCGAATTTAATTCGCCGACGGAAAGCGCACCTTTGGTTAAAACTTTATGATTAAGGCTCCACTCTTCTAAGGTTTCGTCTCCGGCACACCGAAACCTAGGTCAAAGACCAACTACGCTTGGGGAGAGGAGACCTCTATTTTTCCTGGCTCCGGCAAGGGATAACAAGTCACCTCGTTGAAACAAGAATCCCCGTCCTTCCAGGGCGGGGAGTGTCAAGTAACACTCTCAATATCAATAGTTTTCTGATCTGCATCAATAAGTACCTGCTGCATAATCGGCGAAAGGTTTTCATTGAGCCGTCCAGAACGAATAAATTCGGCGTAGGTATCAGCTTCAATATCTAACATTGTTTCTTGAAGTTGCTCAAGGTCAAGGGTTTGGAGTTCAGGGTGCTTACTCCGTAACTCCTCAATTTCATCGTTAATCGTTGTCAGTTGGGAATCGATAAGTTTGGTTTGATAGCGCCACAGGTCGGAATCGATTTCTGTGGTGTTTAAGCCCTCTTCAAGATAATTTCTGACCCGATTCAGGGCGATGCGACGGGCAAGAACTTCAGAATATTGCTGACGTAGGGGTTGGTCACCAATTAAATTTAACTTTTCGAGAAACCATCGAGTGGTTAACCCCTGGACTAGCAGGGTAAACAGTACCACGCCAAACACAGTTTCGATAATATCTTGTCGTCCTTCTAAGACAACTGGCACACTTAAGGCCAGAGCAATGGAAACGGAACCTCGCAAGCCACCCCACCATAGGACGGTTTGTTCCCGCCAACCAATTTGAGAGTTGGCCAAGATATTGCTGAATGCGCCCAAACCATAAATTGCGATCGCTCTGGTCAGTAGTACAGCCAAGATAGTAACCCCAATTAAGTGAATATTTTGCCCTAAACTAGCTATCTTTATTTGGTCACCAATCAGTAGAAAGACAATCGAGTTCACAAAAAAGGCTAAGAAGTCCCAAAACTCAGAGACAATCAACCGGGTACGGGGGTTCATACCAATGCGGGAGCCAAAATTGCCCAAGATCACCCCAACGGTCACTACCCCAATCACCCCGGATCCCCCTAGTTCCTCCACAATTAAATAAGTGCCATAAGCAGAAACCAAGGTCAGGGATTGCTCCACCAGGGGTAAATCAAAGCGTTGGGTGGCGTAGGAAATGCCAAAACCAATGATGCAACCGATGCCAATCCCAATCCCCACAAACCCTAAGAAACGGGCAACACTAGTGGCAATGGAAAATTCTTCTAGTCCTAGGGGTAGTCCGACTAATAAACTAAAAGCAACCACTGCTACCCCATCATTAAATAGGCTTTCCCCCTCCATCAGGGTTTTGAGGCGTTTGTCCGCACCCAATTCCCGAAATAGGGCAATAACCGAAACTGGGTCAGTGGCAGAAAGACTGGCTCCAACCAATAAAGCAATGGTCAGGGGTAGTCCTGTCAGCTGATTGATGGCAAAGGCAATGCCAACTACGGAAATAATCACCCCAACGATCGCAAATAGACTCACGGGGACCAAATCCCGTCGTAAGTCGCGCCAGCGGATATTCCAAGCGGCTTCAAAGAGTAGGGGGGGTAGGAAAATTTCCAGAATCAGTTCTGGTGATAAGTTAACCAGTCGGACATCCACAAAGGCCAAGGCTAACCCGACAATTACCAGTAATAGGGTGTAAGGAATTTTACGGAACCAGGAAAAAATTCGAGATAGGGTTGCCACACTCAAAGACACCGACAGCACTAGGAGAAACTGTTCGAGGTTTTGCTTAATGGCGACTTCGCCAACAGTGGACTCTAGGGACATACAGAAACTCCAAGCTAAACTCAAAGGGGAAAGCCTCCTGCCCATGCCTAAAATCACAGGGGTTTTCGGTTTTCCCCTTACCAAACCACAATTACTGATGAGTCAGGGAAATCAAGGCAAACTGAAATTGATGGTAGTAGACGATGAGTCTGACAACTTAGATCTACTTTACAGAACCTTCCGCCGAAAATTTCAAGTATTCAGAGCTAATGATGCCATAACCGCCTTAGATATTTTGGACACCGAAGGAGAGATGGCGATTATTATCTCAGATCAGCGCCTAGGAGGGATGAATGGCACAGAATTCTTGAGCAGGACAGTAGAGCCTTTTCCAGATACGATTCGCATCCTGTTGACTGCCTACACAGATATAGAAGATTTGGTGGCAGCAATTAACTCAGGTCAGGTCTATAAGTACATCACAAAGCCTTGGCAGGGTGAGGAACTAAAAGCAGTGGTGCGACAAGCTGCGGAAACTTACCAAGTGCTAAAAAAAAGAACCAGGGAACTTTCTCGGGCCTTACGACGGGAAGAATTGTTCAATATGGTGACAACGGCAATTCGAGAATCCCTAGATTATAGTAATCTACTGCAAAAGGTAGTGACCACCATGGGTCAAGCCTTTGATGCTACGGCTTGTATCCTGCGACCGGTAGAGTTCAACCAACTCACACCAGAATGTTTCACCTACAAGGTTTCTGGGGATGGCAAGACACCTCATATCCCTGATACTGATTTGATGATACAACAGGTATTAGATAAACCCGAGACTAAGTCGTGGCAAGAAACAAGGGATGATCAGAATTCGGTGCAGTTGATCGTTCCCTTACCAGACCAACAACAGATCTTAGGGGTGTTGTGTCTCTACCAGCAAGGGAGTGAGGGGTCTTGGAATAAAGAAGATATCCAGCTGATAGAAGCCGTTGCTAAACAAGCAGCGTTAGCGATTTCTCAGGCAAAACTACTCCAACGCACCCAGTTACAGGCTCAGCAGATGCGGGATGAACTAGATGTAGCTCGCCAGATTCAGAATAATTTGCTGCGTCAGAGTTGGCCAGAGATGGAACAGGTGCGAGTGCAAGCTCACTGCACCCCAGCGCGACAGGTTGGTGGGGATTTTTTTGAAGTGTATGTTCATCCCCAAGGAGATATATGGCTAGCAGTTGGAGATGTGTCCGGTAAAGGGGTACCTGCTGCCTTATTTATGACCAGTGCCATGTCGATGTTACGACGGGAACTTGCTCAAGAAACATCCCCAGACCCAAAAACAGTGATCCAAAATCTTAACCACACCATGTCAGATGACCTCTATCATACCAACTGTTTTATTACCCTGGTCTTGGCTCGTTATACCCCTGACAAGCAACAGTTGGTTTATGCTAATGCTGGTCATAGCTATCCTATGGTTTGGTCTCATCACCAAGTAGTCCAACAACACTCAGAGTCAAAAACTCCAGAGCCGACTTACCTCCAGGTTCGGGGTATTCCCTTGGGCATTTTGCCAAATTGGCAGGCGGAGTCAGGACATTTAAGATTAAATTCAGGTACCATCCTGCTACTAACAAGTGATGGAATTACGGAAGCAACCCTGAATCCAGTGAATCCAGTGACAGGTTCTTCATCCCATGGGTCAACCAGCACCAGCTCTAGGCTTGAGTCATCGGGTCTTTGGCAGCTTCTGCTTCAGGAACCTGCTCCCTTTGACCTGAGTCATTTATTAGCTCGGATTCGAGAGCGTACCAACCCGATTCAGGAAGACGACCAAACCCTAGTATCTCTGGAGGTATTGTAGTGGATGAAAACAGAACTACAGATACCGAGTGACCTGAAGTTTTTGAGCATTGTCGAAAACTGGTTTCTAGGGATTTTGCAGGTTGAACTCGGAAATCGTGTTGATTGGCCTAGTCTATCCAATCGTTTGCGATTGGTGTTAGTGGAAGCTTACTCTAACGTAGTTCGTCATGCTCATCGCGATCAGCCGAATTTACCGGTCTTGATTTGCCTAGAACTCAAAGAACGGGATATTGCTCTGGAGATTTGGGACTATGGTCAAGGATTTGATCCATCCACTTATACAGAACCAAATCCAGATGATTTACAGGAAAATGGCTATGGCTGGCTAATTATCCATCGACTAATGGATCGGGTGGAGTATCGCTTACAGGTCAATGGTCGGAATTGCCTGGAGTTGCAAGTCAGGTTAGCCAAGTAGCCCAGTAGCGGAAAAGCTATTTGGGGCGTTGCTAAATTCAAAAGGCAATTGTTAATTAACCTAATAATAAATAGGATTTAATTAACCCCATTAGTTTGCGTTTTCGGCCATGAACAGTTATTAATTTAGTACGGTAATCTGACCATTCTTGTTCTCTCCCCGAGGCAAGATAAGCATCACGGGCTTTTTTAAGCCATTCTACTGCTTCATAATAGTATTTTGCTTTTCCTGCATCCATAATTGACTCGGCGCGACGACAAGCATTACGAATTACCCAATCAGGATTGATTTCTATGGCTGCATCCATAACCCTGTGAGTCAGTCCATCGGAATCATAATAACTATTATCTAGAGTAGCGATCGCTTTATCAACTAATCTTTCATAGAGGTATAGCAGAAGTCAGAAGTCAGAAGTCAGAAGTAAAACTATTGCTATACTTAGCTTTGAGACTTTTGTCATGTCCTAACTGCCCTGGCGACTGCTATAAATATCAACTTTAACTTTTTATTCACCCCAGCTCTCATAAGTTGCTAAAGCTTCTAGTAATTATTCCTTGATCGTTGACCAATTATCTCCTGCTAATTTTTATATTTTGCGATAATCTGAAAAATTTTGTTGTGCTTTAAACGCTGTTACTTTTGCTGGGATTGCTAAACAATCATCGCCTAATTTGAAGGCTATTTAACTTGTAAAATAACTTAACCTGTATTGACAATTTTCCGGCAATTTTAATCCAATATCAGCAATTTATAAAGCCTATATTTGAGCATTTTGTTCGTTAATTAAGGCAGTAGCAAGGGCTAAAGCTTGTTCCATTATGGTCATTTGTGACCGTGCAGCTTTCATGGCGAGGTCAACCCGTTCTAAGAGGATATCTGAAAAGTTTTTTGATACTGAATTCTGCCCCCCTAGCCCCCCAATTCTGGGGGGAACAAGAATCAATTTGCTGGTAGAAGTCCCCCAAAATTGGGGGACCAACGGGGGCTTGGATGTAGCAAATGAGACTTTTCAGACAACCTCTAAACGAACTAACATGATCAAATACTTGATTAAAAGCCCTGTTGCTTGAGCTAAATAGAGATATTATTCGTAGCGTTGTTGTCGTTCTAAAATTTGTAGTCTAATTAAAGCTAAATCCTCAGCGTAATCTGGGGGAAATCCTTCCCATAAACTGGTCGAAGTAATATTTCCTTGAAGTATCTGTTGTAATGGTGGATAGTCCCAACCTTGCTGTAAAGCAGCCCTCGCCATGTCAAAATAGCTACCCCACTCGTTTTGCCAAAAGTCAAAATTTACTTCTAAGTCTACTTTTTCTGATTTAGCTATATCTGTACTGAGAATTGTTTCGCACCAAACAGTATTTAATTCACAAGCAATATCATCATTGTCGATACCATACTCATCTACCAAATCCCAGTTTTCGATGCAAGACTCGGTAATAGCAGTTAGCATTGCGATCGCATTTATATGACCAGTGTTGACACGGGTTGGATTACAGACGAGAAGCCTCATCCTGTGCGTGAATACCTCCGTCAGCAAGGATTTCGTCCACCACTTGATGTGATTGATGGCGCTGCACGGGTTTATGATCCCATTGTGCGCGGGTTAGCAGGAGAGCGCCTCTATGGGGTGTTCCTGAAAGACTATAAACCATGTGATTGGTAAGGTTATATAGCGCTACGCGCAAGTCAGAAGTTAGAATTTAGAATTTAGAATTTAGAATTTAGAATTTAGAATTTAGAATTGGGAATCGGGAATCGGGAATCGGGAAAACTGATCTGACTCCCGATACCCCCATCTCCCCATCTCCCCACACTCCCTACTCCCTACTCCCTTCGCTATAGTAACTCCTCAAGGGTTGATTAGCTTAAGCAAAATAGTCTCCCATTTTTCTAATGATGCTTTATCGCTAGTCTGAATTTTATGAATTACCCACTGCTCCATAATTGATGACCTAAATAAGTAGACTGGTTTCTCTAAGTCTTGATTCCTCATAATCAAACCTTGTTGTTCGAGAGAATATAAATCTAATTCTTGTTGGCTAAAAACTAAGTCAATATCACTTAAGTCAACAGTAATCTTTTGCTCCAGACTACCTTTCAACTTCGACCAAGCCATCAGTATCAACAGACCTTGCTCGACATCCCTGCACCGTTGCCAAATATCTTGAAAAATATGTCTAGTTTGACTTTCAAACTCCTTGGCAAAGGTTTCAGTATCAGGTAACTTCCCAGTTCTTAATTCTCTAAATAGCAAAGAACCAGCAATTTGTAGCAGCGCGGGATGTCCACCAGCCATGTTTTGAATAACATCCCGTAATGCTGGTGTGATTGGAATACCTTGTAGCAGAGTATCCACTTCAGTCTCCGTTAATGGCCTAAGTACCACAAACAGATAGTGATTGTACCACGGGGATTGATCTGGGGTTAGACTCGGTCCAAGTTCATTGAAACGTTTGAGTGAGGTGACAATCATTGATAGATATTCCCTCTCCCGAGATTGATAGGCAATACTGCGACACTCACTTAGAAAGACTTCTATGTCAGCTTGAGTATAGTGCGGGTTTTCTCGCAAAGCCGCATCATAGTCATCCACTAGCAACACCAAGAACTTGTTTCGTTTCCCAAGCTGCCCCAATACTTGGCGCATCCCCCTGGCAGTTGCTTTTCCCTGGTCGAGCAATGTTTCAATGTCACTCTTAAGGTCTGGCTCACTATCTAATTTATCCATCAGCTCAATTAGGACTTCTTGCCAAAACCCGGAAGCTGTAAACGGTTGGATACTTTCGCAACTGAATAGCACCATCACCGCCTGTGATGGCTCTTCTCCATACTCTTGCCAAACGTCCGGGGAAGCCAGGAGTTCCAGGAAAGAGGTCTTTCCCATCCCTGGGCCACCCCAAATCGCTAAGTTACTGCGGTTATATATTTGATCAAAGGCAGTCTCAATGAGAGATTTTCGTCCCACAAAACGGTCTGGGGGAACTGGTGCGCCTACAACGAAAGGATTGTTTAATTTGTTAAAGAGCTTATAAACCTCTTGATTATCTGGCTCTATGGTTAGCACTTGCTTCAATTGCTGCGTTGTGAGGATAACTTCCCCTACTTCCATCAGGTGTTGTGCATAACCTAAATGCGATCGCACTAATCCATCCTGATTCCGGACTCGATCAACTAGGTATGCTCGCTGATAGCATTGCACTGCTTTATCAAATACGTCACCTTCCAAATATATCCTTGCGATCTCGAATAAAGCACTAAAGTGATTGGGATTGGCTTTCAAAACCTGTTCATAGGGTTTCACCCCCTGAGCATTTCGTTCAATTGCTTGTTGATAACTAGCCTTAGCCTCTGGATCGAGGTCTTCCAATTCCAATATCTCTCGCCGCAATGGGTAACGTTGGACTAACCAGCGGCGGACTAATTCTATTTCTACTTTGTAATATTTTCCGTTGTAGGATGAAACTTGATCAGTTATTTCTACGACCCCTAAGAAACCTAATTTAAGCAGTTTTTCCCTAGCTTGAGTCAAAGACTCGGTGATGGTAACGCCATATTCTTCCAGTAAACTCAACGGGTCTTGCACAACCTGATTAGGATTTCTTTCAGCTTTTTTTTGAGCCTCTGCTACTGCGGAAAATATCACTCGTTCCAGAATCGGTAATCCATCCCGAAACCAGGTTAATCCTCCTTCACCAATTTCAATGGCATCATCAACAATTCTAGTCACATCATCAGGAGTTACCTGCCACTTTTGTGCAGTTCTAGCTTGAGCAAACAGTGCATGACATAGGACCTGAGTGAAATAGGGATGACCTGAAGCTAATGCTAAGATGGCATCGATTGCTTCAGAGTTATAGGCCAAATATTCCTTAGCTGGTTCAGTGATTAACTCCCTGGCACTTCGTTCACTGAGCAAGCCAATTTTTTGGCTAGGAGCACCTTTAAATAATCCCAGCAACTTGGGCATATCATCCAGTTGCCGTCCTATAAACGGAATAATAAATAATCGCTGATCTTGTTCGATTAGAAATTTTAAATAATGGAAAAACGTTTCAGATGAAGACTCCTTTGATGAAGCAAGCTCTGAGGTATAATAGTTACTACTCAACACATCAAATTAATCTAGCAACAACACCAGCTTTTTATACCCTAATTCTTTATAGACTTTTGGTAAAAAGCTATCTGCAAAAAGATTCGGATTGGTTTCTAATTCCGTAATGCTTGGTAGATTAATAGGGTCAGATTCTAGCTGAATTTGTTTAATAATAGCTTGTCCTAAACTGTATAGAACACGGCTAAGGGATAACTGACTTTTGTCCTGTAGATCAAACTGAACAAACACAAATTCATCTTGCCCAACAAAATTGGGAATTTGTTTAAGTACAGTGGATTTACCAATACGTCGTTGACCATGGAACAAAATTACCTGTACGCCCTGCTGGAGGTTGTCCTCAATGAATTCAAACTTGTTGCGTCTACCGAAAAATAATTCTGGTTCAGAAATGGGACGACCAACAATGTAAGGATTTCTTCTAATATAAGGATTTTTCCGAACAGTTGCACTAGTCATGTTGGCTTTCTTCCCAGTTACGTTGTAAGGATTCAGCTATCAGCATTCAGCTATCAGCATTCAGTTATCAGCTATCAGCTATCAGCTATCAGCTATCAGCCAAGACCTGTGGCCACCCTACTTGAGGTGCGAACAGCTTTTGAATAAAATAAGCTGACGGCTGACTACTGTTCGCGTAGCGTGCGCGTAGCGCATATACTTAGATGGGCTTTTCCCCAGACTTTAAATGGGTGCATCTCCTAGAAGCTATTTTAACCGGTGGTGCGTTACGGGGGGGCTGTTCCAACGCTAGCTACGAGGAGGCAAATTAGGGCGAGCCCCCCTAACGCACCCTACTCAAAATTTACTACGCAAACGAGGTTTATTTTAAGCTGACAGCTGACAGCTGACAGCTGACGGCTGAATACTTACACTCACCCAATTAAGAACTGCTATATAGTATCACCACAAGCTCAGGAGAGCAACCTTAGTTTATCCGCTAATTGCGCCTTTTGGAAGAGCAGCTGTAACTTTTCCAATCCATTCTAGGATAGATGGCACCTGGTCCTAAGAATTTTTCCAGCTAAGACAGCAGCACCAAAGCCATTATCAATATTTACTACTCCTATGCCTGGTGCGCAAGAATTCAACATGGTTAACAGGGGTGCCATACCACCAAAACTGGCTCCATAGCCGACACTAGTAGGAACGGCAATAACTGGACAATCGGCCATGCCAGCTACCACACTGGGTAATGCTCCTTCCATCCCAGCTACGACAATTAAGACATCGGCCTCGGCAATCACCTGTCGATTATTCAGCAAGCGGTGGATACCAGCTACCCCCACATCCCAAAGGCGCTTGACCTGAAACCCACATAATTCAGCAGTTACTGCGGCTTCCTGAGCTACTGGTAAATCGGATGTGCCCGCAGAAATTAGACTAATGATACCGGCATACTTAGGTTCGAGCTGAGATGGTGCGATCGCACAAATCCGAGCTGTGGAATAATACTGTAATTCTGGGACTTTTGACTCTAGCTCCGTTGCCACCTCTGGTGTAATCCGTGTGGCCATTACTACTGGATTCTGCTGGCGCATTACTGCCATAATCTGAGCAATTTGGTCAGGGGTTTTTCCCTCTCCCCAAATTACCTCAGGAAATCCAGTTCTTAAGGTGCGGTGGTGGTCAATTTTGGCAAAATCACCCACTTCTTCGTAGGTAAAATCCTTCAGTTTATCTAGAGCAACAGTTGGGCTAAGGTCACCAGCCGCAACTGCTTCCAGTAGAGATTTTAATGCTTCGGGTTGAGTCATTTTAAGGTTATCAGGTTATTAGGTTGAAGGTTTAAGGTTATCTGGTTATTTAGTTTAAGGTTGAAGGTTATTAGGTTTAAGGTTATTAGGTTTAAGGTTATCCGGTTTAATATTTAATGTTTCCGGTTGAGCTACGATTTATAGTTGATAAGTGCGTAGGGTGCGTTAGGGGGGGATTGCCATCATATTCAACTTCGTAGCCAGTCGCCCCGTAACGCACCACGGGGTCAAACACCAAAAATGAGATGTACCCAAGGGATCCCCCTAAATCCCCCTTAAAAAGGGGGACTTTGAGGTTGATAAGTGCGTAGGGTGCGTTAGGGGGGGATTGCCATCATATTCAACTTCGTAGCCAGTCGCGCCGTAACGCACCACGGGGTCAAACACCAAAAATGAGATGTACCCAAGGGATCCCCCTAAATCCCCCTTGAAAAGGGGGACTTTGAGGTTGATAAGTGTACCTTACACATGCAAGAAACGCTATATAGTATTTCTAAATAGATCATGAAACCCAATGCTGATTGATCATAACATCAAAAACTCCTCCTAATTCTTTCCTACTGTTCCCTTTTCCCTATTCCCTGTTCCCTATTCCCTGCTCCCTGCTCCCTGCTCCCTATTCCCAATGTTATCATTCTGAAATTTTCAGTTCATCAATATTCCAGAATGCGCCTCCTAGAGCGGAATATTCAATTCCTTCTATGGAATTACGAACTGCGGTCATGGAGAGAGGATTAATCAGATAAATATAAGGCAAGTGTTCTAAATTAATCCGTTGGGCTTCTTGATAAATTTTTTTGCGATTTTTTTCATCTAATTCTTGAGCGCCTTGGATATAAAGGTCACTTATTTTTTGCTCCCAATCGGCTATTTTCCGACCTTGAATGGGGGATTGACCAGGGAAGGTTTTTTGATTAAAGCTGTGCAATCCCCCATCTACAGACCAGACATTAGAACTATTATTGGGTTCAAAGCCACCGCCACTAAAACCAAGGAGATGGCATTCCCAATCTAAGCTATTGCCGAGTTTGTCTACTAGGGTATTGAAGGCAATGGGAGTAAAATCGACTTGAATGCCAATTTTACTGAGGTCTTGCTTAATCTGTGCTCCCATGGCTTCTCGCAGCTTATTACCAGCATTAGTCATTAAGGTGAAACGGACTCGATTACCTTGGCTATCGAGCAATTCGCCTTCGTCATTGTAGTTAAAGCCCGCTGTTAAGAGTAATTTCTTGGCTTTGTCGGGATTATAGTCATACACTGGTAACCCCTTTTCTGGTGACAGATAATAGGGGCTTTGCACAGGTAAATTAGAATATTGCGGCGCACCTAACCCCCGATATAAATTATTCAGCATGGTTTGCCGGTCTATGCCATAGGCAACGGCTTGTCTAAATTCGAGAGTATTAAACCAACGGGACTTAATTGGATCTACTAAAGGCTCTCCATCCCGGCTACCGGTGTTGAGATTGAAGGAGATAAAACTGGAACTGAGGGTAGGACCAGCGATGTGGATGGTAAAGTTACCCTTTTTTTCCTCCTGCTTCAGCAGGGAATAGTATTCAGGGGATACACCGAGAGCATCTAATCCGCCGGAGCGAAACTGAATAAAGGATGAATCCGTTGATTCTACAATTTCCCAGATCGCCCGCTCAATATAAGGTTGCTGGTTTCCCTGTTCATCTTTTTTCCAGTAGTAGGGATTACGGTCATAAACCACCCGCTGACTGGTGCGGTAGAGTTTGAGTTTGTAAGGGCCGTTGACAATAATATCCTCTGGATCTGTATCTACCCCCCACATGGTCAGAAACTTAGGATTACCCTCTGAATCTTTGGTTTTCACGGATTCTTGCAGGACATGAGCGGGTAAGACCGGTAAGCCAGTACTGCGGAGAAAGGGCGCAAAAGGTTCAGGGACAGCAAATTCCACCCGACGCTGATCGATCTTCTTGACCGTTGGTAAAGCTCGACTCTTGCCAACCCGGAGGATATCTCTAGAATCAGTGGGAATTTCTGGGTTGAGGTAGATGTCATTGTAGGTAAAGACGACATCATCAGTGGTTAAAGGCTCACCATCGGACCACTTTAGCCCCTCCCTCAAGGTAAATAGGATTTTAAGTTTATCGTCGGAAATCTGCCAGGATTCCGCTAAACCCGGGATTATGTCCCCGGTTATCCCATCAGTGTCTATTAAACCCTGAAAGGTAAGACCAAAAATATTGGTGGCACTTTGGTTAAGGGCATAGTTAAAGGTGTTAATGTCACTGAGAATACTCTGGACTATGCGGGGAACGTGAGCTGCCTTGGTTTCAAATTGGCTGATGCTACAGCCAGGGAGTGCGATCGCAAAACTCACAGCCAGGAAAATTCCTAGACAACGATACCAGAGAAGCACAAGAGAATTAGCAGAGGTCATGTAAGAAAGGGAGTAGGGAGTAGGGAGTAGGGAATCGGGAGTCGGGAATCGGGAGTCGGGAATCGGGAACTACGATAATCAACTCTGTACTAGCATACCAAGTCCAGTAGGGTGCGTTAGGGGCGGGCTTGCCCTGATGTTCAACCTCGTACTCAGTGTTTGGACAGCCCGCCCGTAACGCACCAGCCAAGGGCTCGCTGTTCCCTGTTCCCTATTCCCTGTTCCCTTCTAATTACTGTTCCCTGTTCCCTATTCCCTGTTCCCTACCTCACGAGGTTCAGAGGTTCGTTCACGAAGCTCAGAGGTTCAACCGCGAGGCTCAGAGGTTCGTTCACGAAGCTCAGAGGTTCAACCGCGAGGTTCAGAGGTTCAACCGCGAGGCTCAGAGGTTCGACCGCGAGGCTCAGAGGTTCAACCGCGAGGTTCAGAGGTTCAACCGCGAGGTTCAGAGGTTCAACCGAGAGGTTCAGAGGCTCAACCCCACACTTCCCAAACTAACCCAACTCATTGCTCTGTTCTTATCAGAAAAACACCATAACACAAGTACCCTCATGGGTACTCTCAAAAGTCGATTTATTGTTTATAATAAAACCCACACTTTTGAGAACAGGAGTAATTCACCAACACCCAATACCGTTCGATTAAGCCCCCCAGCCCCCAATTTTGGGGGAGCAAGATGTTTAAAAGTCCCCCAGTATTGGGGGATTTAGGGGGCGAAAAAAATTACTTGAGCGACTAACCGAACAGTAATTCACCAACACCCTTGATTCCTAAACAACTGATAGCTTAATGGTTACCTGATAAGACCTAACTGTTACTGTGATTCCGTAAGTATTCAGCTATCAGCTATCAGCGTGTCGCGTATCAGCTATCAGCTATCAGTCAAAGGCCTTGGCCTATGGCCACCCTACGGGAATGGGCACGTTACTTGAGATGCTATCAGCTTTTGAATCAAACAGGTAAGCATTGGTTTAATAGTCACGAAAGTCAAATCCCTTGTGCCCTGTGCCACAAAGCAACTCAAGTAGCGTGAGCTAAAAGCTGACGGCTGACGGCTGAATGCTTACGTGATTCCAGTCACAAAACCCTTAAGGTTAGTGTCAAAAACTAAGGAAATAAATCACTGTAGTGTTATAGTAGTTTTATAACTATTCCAAAATTTTACCTACAAAGTCATCGAGACCTAGAGGGTTCACAAGTTTTGCCCCAAACGTTCACAATATCTCGATCTCAGGTAATCAATCGGTGCATTTTGTGAATAGTGTTAACCAAAATAGGGGAGCATCCAAGCCCGAAAGAATTCTTTGATAATTAATTAGGACTTACCCATTGCCCCCTAAATCCCCCAAACTTGATACTGCTGGCGAATTTAACATTTAGAAATATCAGCCTGAAGACAGCAGTCTTTATAGCCCCCCAACCCCCAATTCTGGGGGAGCATGAACTTAAAGTTACCCATCTGCTACCCTTGTGTAAACAAATATTAATTTCGCCAACGGTATCAAACTTGGGGGACTTTCGTGACTTTGTCCTCCCCAGGTTTGGGGGGTTAGGGGGGCAAAAGCAACTAAATTTCGTAAGTCCTATTTAATGCAAATTGAAAATTGAATATGGAAGCCAAGATGATGCAAAATCCTTTTACCTACGGTCAGCCAGTTTCCCCAGAGCGTTTTGTGGGACGACGATCAGAAATTCAGGCGGCCTTTGATCAAATTTATAACCGCAGTAACTTAGCGATTTGGGGGGGGCCAGCCATGGGCAAGACCTCTTTCCTGGAACTTCTGGCTTCCCCCCAAGTTTGGAAACAGTATGGACAGGATCCATCCCAGGCTGTGATGGTGCTGCTGAGTTGCGAAAGTATTCAACCCTTTACAGCTTCCGGGTTTTGGCAAGAAGTGTTTAATCTGCTCAAAAAAGAATTAGACGGTGAGCCAGAGCTTCAGGAAGAGATCGACACATTGCTGGACCAGGGAAAAGCAACCACTAGGGGCATGCGCCAAGTATTGCGGAAGCTTGGCAAACGCCACAAATTCTTGCTGTTGCTCGTGGATGACTATGATTGGGCACTGCGGCCAAACCCTCACTATAGTCATGCTGAGATGGAAACCTTTCTCACGGAGTGTCGCAGTATTGCCTATCACTCTCGGGAGAGGCGATATCTATCCATGATTGTGGCCTCACTCCGCCGTCTCAATGAACTTGGTCCTGCTCTCAATCCCAATAGTTCTCCCTGGTACAACCATTATCTGTTCCAATCCCTGAAGCCATTTACTGACCCTGACATTGATCAATTAATGGCTGGTATGCCAATTACCCCAACCTTACGGGGGCTGATCCGAGAGATTGCTGGTGGACATCCGGCTCTGCTCCAGATTGGTGGTGCTTTGCTTTATCGAGAGCTAAAAACTGGCAACGTCCCTGATGCCCAAGCCTTTGCTCGGGACTTTGAAGGTACTACCCTACCAATTTTTGAAACGATTTGGAAACGGTGTAGCGAAGTTGAGCAAGCCCTATTGATGCTGATGGCCTTGTTCAAGTTACAAGGTCGTCTCCATCATAACAAGCACTTTGACTTAAAAGGTATTGACGTAATCTTTAGCCAACACCAGCGAGAGTTAACTAACCTCGTCGAACAAGGGGTGATTACTAACCAAAAAGAACCAGGAGTGATGATCTACCATCAAGACTTATTATTTACCTCATCCATTATGGAGCGGTGGGTGATTCAGGAACTTTGGCAGACTAATCATCCCTTACTAGAAGATAGGCAAAAAGTCTTTCTCAATCTACTCAGCCATAGTCAAGCTGATCAAGTTACGAAGGCGATTAAGTGGCTATGGCAACATCAAGAGACAGTCAAGACTGCTCTGGCATGGGTAAGTAAAGTGTTAGCTGCATTTTCCTGAATTGAAATAGCAGCAAACCAGATGGCAGCAAACCTTAAGTGGTTTGGAGAAGAATTAAACGAATCATTAATAGCCCAGGAATGGATAATAATTACCCTAATCGTCCTAATCCTTATATTATCGGGAGTATAATTGATGACCCACACAATTTTTTCGGACGGGAGAGTCTGTTTCACTTTATCGAAGACAACCTGAATAATAGAGAAAAGGTGATCTTACTCCATGGTCAACGACGGATTGGTAAGTCATCGGTCTTGGCTCAAATTCCCCACAAAGTTCTTCACGATCAGTTTTTCTTTGTTAACTACGATTTGCACAGCTACATTCACAAACCTTTGAGTCGTATTCTCCATGACTTGGCTCAAGAGATTAGTGACCACTTGGGTGATCACTTTGGTCTAGATCCAGATCATCTGACTCCCCCCTCAGAACAAGAGTTAGCAACTGATAAAGCTATCTTCTCTAATCAATTTTTACCCAAGCTTGATCGGGTATTAAAGGGTAAAAACCTGGTTTTATTGCTGGATGAATTTGATGTTTTAACGAACCACAATCCTCCGTCAGCAAAGCCGAATTTTTTTCCCTATTTAGCTGAGCTGATTAAACAGCACAATAAATTATTTGTGATTGCGGTAGTGGGACGGAATCTCGATGATCTGCCCACTCTACTCAAACTGTTTGGGAGTCCACCCTACCAAGAAATTGGTTTTCTGGATCAGGTCAGTACTAAACGACTAATTACTAGATCAGTTCAGGGTGTACTGATCTACGAATCCCAAGCCATCAATGCAATTTACCACCTATCAGCAGGGCATCCTTATTTTACCCAAGTTCTATGCTTTACTCTGTTCTCGGAGGCTAGGGAGAACCAAAACTGGAGGATTTCTGGTGCAGATGTAGAGCTTATAGTCAACCAGGCAATTGAGAACGCTCAAGGGGGATTGCTGTGGTTGTGGGATGGCTTACCGATCCCAGAGCGAGTGGTATTTTCAGCGGTGGCAGAGGCTCAACAAAGAGCGATCTCACCAGACCAGGGGTTTCCAGAACACCCATTACACCCATTATCGTTCCTAAAGCGCTATGGTGTGAGCCAGACCAAGTCCCTGTATCAAGCAACCAAACGACTTAAACACAACGGTTTCCTAGATGACACAGAATGTAGAGTAAAGGTGCCATTAGTCCAGCGCTGGTTGCTTCAGAATCACCCACTACAGCAAGAGATACTAGCACTGGAGAAACTAGACCAAGACCAAACTAATCCGATCTATCAACTAGCCACTAGACGGTATCAACAGGGACAAATTCAGAAAGCACTAGTGCTCTATGACGAGGTTTTGCAACTTAATCCTAATCATTTCAGCGCTCTGTTGGTTCTAGCTCAGGGCTATCTCCAGGTCAAGGATTTCAGGCAAGCCGTCGAAATCTATAGAAGAGTTTATCAAGTTAAGCCAGTACAAAGCAAAGAAGGGTTGTTGCGATCGCTACTAAACTATGGAGATCAGTTGATCGAGCAACAAGCATTCACAAAAGCCAAGAAGCCTTTTCAGCAAATGTTGCACATTGACCCTGAGGATCAATTAGCACAGCAGAAACTAGAACATATTGAAGCTAAAATCGCAGCTATTAGTAAGACACCTATCAATCCGGTTCATAGCACCCCCAATCCTACTAGGTTAGGCATCGGCAAACTAGCAGCAGGTGTAGCAATCATTTCCCTGGTTGGTGTGGGATTTTATAACCTATCAACTCCCTGTCCAACCGGTGAACAAAAAGTCTTCGGGATTACATGTATCGCCAAGAGTAGTCATACTAATACTAGTCAGAGTATTAGTCGTGGTGAGCACAGCTTATTTCCTAAAAGTGACAACAACGAAAAAATTGACCGTGCTACTGAAGCATTCCAAAACGCCAACTATTCCGAAGCAGCTAAGTTTTTTAAGGAAGCTTGGCAGGCTAATCGAAATAATCCAGAATTGTTGATTTACTACAACAATGCCCGAGCTCGTCAACAGGGTTTTAAGCCATTTACTATTGCTGTGGTGGTGCCCATAGACCAGTCAAAATCCACGGCACAAGAAACATTGCGAGGGGTAGCCCAGGCTCAAGATCAGTTCAATAATTCAGGGGGATTAAATGGTCAATTACTGGAAATTGCGATCGCTAACGATGGCAACGACACACTTAAAGCAGAAAAAATAGCTCAAGCTTTGGTGAAGGACAACTCTATCCTAGGAGTCATTGGACATAGCTCTAGTGATGCCAGTAACGCCGCACTCCCCGTATATGACCAAGCTGGCTTAGCCATAATTTCCTCCACCAGCTCAAGTACTTATTTAACCAATGTTGATAAAAATAACAACGTTTTCTTTAGGATAGTTCCTTCTAATGAAGCACTTGCCAAAAAACTGGCTCAACATGTCAGAAATAAACCTGGCTTAGACAAGGTGGTAATTTTCTATGATGATGACAGTGTCTATAGTAAGGATCTAAAAGAAAAGTTTGAAACACACTTTGAACAACTAGGAGGTAAGGTGGTTCGGGAGATTAAATTAAACGATGCCAACCTGAATATAACTCAAGAAGTTAAAAATAGTTTCTCTCAAGATCAAGTCAAGGCCGCCATGTTATTCCCGAGGGTGGAATCGGTTAATACAGCTATTAATATTGCTAAAGCCAACGCTAACCTATATCAGCAGGGGCTGAGGTTGTTAGCTACTTCTACTTTATATGAAAATAAAACCTTGATAAGCGGTCAGCAAGCGGTTGAAGGGTTGACTATAGTAGTTCCCTGGTTTAGGGAAGCACCAGAGGCAATAACTTTTTCTAAAGCAGCTCAGGCACTATGGCGAGGAGATGTGAGCTGGGTTACTGCCACTAGCTTCGATGCTACTCAAGCTTTTATTCAGGCTTTGTTCAAGGATGCCGACCGCAAGCTAGTTCTCGACAGACTCCGCAATATTCATCTTTTCCCCAGTGATACCTCAGGGTTCCCGTTGCAGTTTACTGACCAAGGGGAGCGTCAGAGTGAACCTGTCCTGGTGCAAGTAGTTAACGGTAAATTTAAATTCGTGTCAGAGCAAGACCAAGAGGGGATTGAAAAGTCACCGTAATCATCAAGCCTGGGGCAATACCACCTAATTCCCCTTTAGCAATACTGACTAAAAATACTTACTAAAATTTTAGAATTCTAACCTCGGTAGGAAATATAAGGATCTTAAACATCATCCTAGGGAGTTGTCTATAAAACCGGTTATACAAAACCTAAATAATTGGATAAGATAGAGTATGGAGTAAATAAAAATAACCTAACTAAAGCAGTAAACGTTATATCTCTATCTCTATCGGAGATGACAAAAAATGATTTCAATAGTTCCTAGAAATCCCTATATTATTGGTCGTCCAATTGATGAGAATGACCCGGAATTATTTTGGGGAAGGCGAAGCTTATTCCGGTTTATTGAGGATAACCTCAAAAATAAAACCAAGGTTATGATAGTGTACGGTCAACGGCGGATTGGTAAGTCGTCCCTACTCCGTCATATTCCTACATCGGTTGACTTAGATAGCTTTTGTTTTGTTCCTTTTGATCTGGAATCCTACAGTCACAAATCTCTTGGTGAGGTCTTGGAGGAACTGGCCACAGAAATCCTTGACAGCTTGGCACTAGACTACCCTGACATCCCCTTGCCTGATTCTACAGACTTAGAAACCGACCCCTCGCTTTTTGATAAGCAGTTTTTGCCCGAGGTTTTTCAAACATTGGGTATCCAAAATCTAGCGTTATTGCTGGATGAATTTGAGACTTTAAATAGCCCAGATTATAACCAATATAATTACCTATTATACCAGCATTTATTTCCTTACTTAAAATCCCTAGTTGCTCGACAGGATAATCTATACCTGATTCTCTGTGTGGAACAGGAATCGAAAGATTTACCGAATTTACTCCGGATATTCAAAGATGCCCCAACCCAAGAAATTGGCTTACTTGATCAACAAACTACCCAGGAGCTAATTACCAAACCAGCAGCAGGACTACTCACCTACGAACCTGCTGCTATCCAAGCCATTTACCAGTTATCTAGCGGGCATCCCTATTTTACCCAAGTCCTATGCTTTGCTATTTTTAGCAGAGCTAGGGAGTTAGAGCAGTGGCAAATCACCCCAGAAGATGTGGAAAACAGTGTAGACCAAGCCCTAGAAAATGCTAGTGCTGGATTGCTAGGGATTAGAGCCGGATTATCTATCCCAGAACGAGTAGTATTCTCTGCGTTTGCCGAGGCGGATAATCTCGTTAAAAATAGTTCTAAAAATAGTTCAGACCAGCCATTACAGCCGTTTTCAGATGAATTGACCTCACTACCAACTGCAAGCCCCCTAAATCCCCCAATTCTGGGGGACTTTAACTCAAGAACCCCCCAAAGTTGGGGGGCTAGGGGGGCAAAACTTGCTGTAAGTCTACTCGAAAACTACGGCGTTATTCCAACAACATCCTTAATAAAAGCACCAGACCAACTAGCGGAACGGGGTTTCTTAGATAAAAATAAATCTAAAGTAACCATTGAATTTATCCGGCGCTGGTTGATTAAACGTTACCCACTCCAGCAAGAAATCCTAGAACTAGAAAAAATAGACCAAGACCAAACTAATCCCATCTATCAACAAGCCACTACCCAGGATCAACAGGGGGAAATTACCAAAGCCCTAGGACTATATGAACAGGTTTTGGAACTAAACCCTAATCATTTTAGTGCTGTATTTTCCCTAGCTCAAGGATATCTAGAGTTGGGAGAGTTTGAGAAAGCAGTTACCTATTACCAAAGAGCCTATAAAATTGACCAAATACGTAACAAAGATGGCTTGGTGCGCTCCCTCTTAAATTATGGCAATCAGTTGATAGAGCAACAATCCTTCACAAGAGCAAGAGAGCAGTTTAACCAAGTATTGGAAATTGCTCCAGATAATATATCAGCACAGGAAAAAATCCTGGAAATTCAAAATTATCCAGAGAACTCTGATCGATTAATTCACAATAATTTGTCCTCTGGAATGGTTAGTGATTCTGGGATTATTGCTGAGTTTAGATATGAAATTAATCATCAGAATCTTAGTCAAGGAAATTGGTTAGGTAAACTAGCATTAGGAGTAGCAATCATTTCCCTGGTTGGTGTGGGATTTTATAAGGTATCAACGCCCTGTCCAGCTGGTCAACATAAAGTCTTCGGGATTAGATGCATTGCTACTACTATTAGTCGGGGTGACCACAGCTTATTTCCTAGAATTGACAACAAGGAAAAAATTGACCGTGCTACTGCAGCATTCCAAAACCAAAACTATAAGGCAGCAGCTAACTTGTTTAACCAAGCTTGGCAGGCTAATCAAAATGATCCAGAATTGCTGATTTACTACAACAATGCCCGCGCTCGTCAAAAGGCTCTTGAAAAGAATGTTTCTCCATTCACTATCGCTGTGGTAGTGCCCATCGACCAGTCAGAATCCAGGGCAAAAGAAATATTGCGAGGGGTAGCCCAGGCTCAACATAAGTTCAATAATTCAGACCGATTAAATGGTCGATTCCTGGAAATTGCGATCGCTAACGATGGCAACGATCCAGCCACAGCGAAAGAAATAGCTCAAGCTTTAGTTAAAGAAAAATCTATCCTGGGGGTAATTGGACATAACTCTAGTAATGCCAGTAAGGCCGCACTCCCGGTATACGACCAAGCTGGCTTAGCCATGATTGCCTCCACCAGCACCAGTAGTTATGTAAATGGAAAGGTGTTATTTAGGACAGCTCCTTCTAATCTAGCAGTTGGTAAAGCACTGGCTCAACATCTCAAAACTACACTGGGCTTAGACAAAGTCGTAATTTTTTATGATGCTGACAGTGTCTATAGCAATAGTCTCAAAGACTTTTTTAAAAGAGACTTTGAACAACTAGGGGGTAAGGTGGTTCGGAAGATTGAATTAAACAAATCCGACTTTAATATAACAGAAGAAGTCGAAATAAGTCTCTATCAAGATCAAGTCAAGGCCGCCATGTTATTCCCCAGCGTGGAATACATTGATACAGCTGTTAATATTGCTAAAGCCAACGCTAACCTAAACCCTAACCCCAACAACCGAGATCAGCAAGGGCTGAGGTTGTTCGGTGGGGATACGTTATATAGTAGTAAAACCTGGCAAGAGCGTGAACAAGGGGTTGAAGGGTTGACTATCGCAGTCCCCTGGTTTAGGGAATCACCACAGGCAAAAAACTTTTCTACAGCAGCTAGGGAACTATGGCGAGGAGATGTTAACTGGCGCACTGCCACAAGCTTCGATGCTACTCAAGCCTTTATTAAGGCTTTGGTTCAGGACACCGACCGAGAGATAGTTCTCGACAGACTCCGCAAGGTTAATCTTGTAGCGAGTGATACCTCAGGGTTACCTTTGCGGTTTACTGACCAAGGGGAGCGCCAGAGTCAACCTGTCCTGGTGGAAGTGGTTGATGGTGAATTTAAATTGAAGTAAGTTCATCAGGCAATTAATATAGCACTACTCATTCAGGTTAGGACATCATAACAACTAGTAAAAGCTCTTATAGTAAACTTCTGACTTCTGACTTCTGACTTCTGACTTGCGCGTAGCGCTCATCCATTGCCTAGCAGCGGAGAAATATGTCAAAATATTAAGCGTGTGGATTACATCATCTCTAACTACCGCGTTAACACCAACCGCTGTTGCCCTGGGAAACTTTGACGGCGTCCATTTGGGGCATCAGCAAGTTATTGCTCCCATTTTGCCGAAGCCAGTTACTGCTCAAGCTCAAGCCCTGACATCATCCAATCTTGAGCAATTTAGTAACCCAGAAACCACTGGCCCAAATCTAGACCCAAATCTAGAACTAATCTATCCCACAGTAGCCACCTTCAATCCCCACCCCCGAGAATTCTTTTCCGGTCAAGCCTGGAAGCTACTGACACCACCAACAGAAAAAGCACAACAGTTGAGTGCCTTGGGTGTGCAACAGTTAGCCCTATTACCCTTTAACCGGGAGCTAGCTTCCCTGAGTCCCCAGGAATTCGTGGAAAAGATTTTAGTCGAGCAACTCCAGGCACAGCAAGTCAGTGTGGGAGAGGATTTTTGCTTTGGCCATAAGCGAGCTGGCACCGCAACGGATTTGGATGCGATCGCCTCCGCCTACGGTATTACCGTCCATATCGTATCCTTGTACAAACGTCAAGACCAACGGATCAGTAGTTCCAGCATTCGCCAATCCTTAGCCCAAGGGGATATCGACAAAGCCAACCGATTTCTAGGACGGCCATACACCCTAATCGGAA
>NZ_GL890974.1:15879-53737 GCF_000211815.1 Moorena producens 3L | reverse complement strand
CGTGAGGGGGGATCACCCACCAGAAAGTTAGAGCAGGCTCACCAATTCTTGATTAGAATTTTGTAGTTGCTCAACCCACCTGGAAAATTCTGTATTGCTTATGCGATCGCTTCTGTATCGGTGATGCGATCGCTTCTGTATTAGTGATGCGATCGCGCTTTAGTTTATGCGATCGCTAATCCTTTATGCGATCGCTAATCCTTTATGCGATCGCTAATCCTTTATGCGATCGCTAATCCCGCAGCAAAACCCCAAAACAAAATCAGTTTGACTGGTGGTGCGTTACGGGACGGGCTCTCACCACACTGACTACGAAGTTGAACATGCTGGCAAGCCCGCCCCTAACGCACCCTACTCCTGCTCCCGATTCCCGATTCCCGATTCCCGATTCCCCACTCCCGATTCCCCACTCCCTAAAGGAATTTGTTACAAAACTTTTCAAAATATGCTATAATTAAATATTTTTTGTGCTATACTCAAAATGGAGATACAAAAGTAAGAGCCAGCCCGAAGATGTACACGCCCAAGGCTGGCTCTGGCTCCCCTTTAAAGGAGATACCTAAATTATGTCCTATAGTCCCAGCTTACAACCGTGGGTCATGATTCGCCTATTGCGAGGCAGGCCACCATTAGTTTTCGCTCGGTTCTGCAGCCCTTCTGATGCCAGGAGCTATTCGCAAGCCATGAAACATCTCATGCCTGATGCTAAGTTTTTAATTTTTCTTGATAAAAGTCTACCCATGGATGAAGAAGAATAGGGATCTTGCTCTTGTTCCCCCCTTATTAAGGGGGGTTAGGGGGGATCACCCACCTGATCAGGGTAGGTTTTTTACATTTGAATCGGGAATCGGGAGTCGGGGTAAGAAACTTGACTGTACCTCCTGTACCTCATAAGTATGATAAGCCCTATCAAAATCTTTCCCATTTTCCGAAAACCCTTGCTAGCTTATAGGAGATAGGGGGATGTTTGCCCTGCTCCCTGCTCCCTGCTCCCTGCTCCCTGCTCCCTCCAATAATTTATCCCTCACCCAATTGAACACTGCTCTATGAGACAAAGAATTCAACAGCTCCAGGAAAATCTCGGTCGTGTGATTGTTGGTAAAGCAGATGCCATTCGTCTAGTGATCGTGGCCCTATTGGCTGGGGGTCATGCCTTGCTGGAAGATGTCCCTGGTGTGGGCAAGACACTACTAGCGAAATCCCTAGCCCGTTCCATAGATGGGAAATTTCAACGTATTCAATGTACCCCTGACCTATTACCTACGGATATCACAGGAACCAATATCTGGAATCAGCGCAGTGGTGAATTTGAATTTCTGCCAGGTCCAGTATTTACCCATGTCTTGCTAACCGATGAAATTAATCGAGCCACACCCCGGACCCAGTCAGCCTTATTGGAAGTAATGGAAGAGCAGCAGGTCACCGTAGATGGGCGATCGCGTCCCGTACCTCAGCCCTTTTTCGTGATTGCCACCCAAAACCCAGTGGAATATCAAGGTACCTTCCCCTTGCCAGAAGCCCAAATGGATCGATTCCTATTATCTTTATCCCTAGGTTATCCCACAGAACAAGAAGAACTCCAGATGTTGCAACGCCATCTAGAAGGAATGATGGTTTCCGAGCTCACCCCCTGTATCACCACCGATGAAGTATTAGAATTACGGCATCTTTGTCAGCAGGTCAAAGTAGAACGGTCACTACAAGAGTATATGCTCAATTTAGTCAGAGCATCCCGTTCCGCCGAAGATGTCACCTTAGGAGTCAGTCCTCGCGGTACCATTGCTTTACAACGGGCAACCCAGGCACTAGCCTTTGTGGAAGGTCGAGATTATGCCATCCCAGATGATATCAAGTTCCTGGCACCTTATGTACTGTCCCATCGTCTCATTACCTCGGGGGGGCGTCGTGCTCAGCCCATTGTTGAGCAATTGTTGCGCTCTGTACCAATCCCTTAAAGAGTGTTGTGTGTGAGGTATGTCCAAATTTTTGAACTCAAGAAGCCCAAGGCGAAACCGTAGACGTTCACCTTGGGTTCTATTGTTATTGCTAATTTTTTGGAGTATTAGCATAGGATGGGGACTGGAGCGAGCCGTAGGATATACGATTGAGCCAGAAACAGTTACCTCCACCCCCACCGAAGTAATCGCATCCATGGACCCAGTGTCCAAACGCTACAAATTAGGCAAAGACCTTTACCTAGAAAACTGTTCCGCTTGTCACATTGCTTTGCCACCAGAAGTATTGCCTACCGAAACCTGGCGTCGGTTATTGTTAGAGCCACAGGAACATTATGGTACGCAACTCCGAAGACTGCTTGGTCCAAGTTTATTGCTGACCTGGCAATACTTGCGAGACTTCTCCCGTCCCCATAACAAAGACGAAGAAGTCCCTTATCGTATGACCCAATCCCGTTATTTCAATGCCCTGCATCCCCGAGTCAAAATCCCTCGACCCTTTGGGGTTAAAACCTGTGTTACTTGTCATCCCGGTGTCGCAAACTACGATTACCGCACCCTGACCCCAGAATGGCAGGATGCCCCCTAATCCGGTGATGGGGAAATGGGGAAATGGGGAGATAGGGAGATAGGGAGTCTGGGAGTCTGGGAAATTAGGGAAGTATAGCGCTTTCTAGTCTAATCAGATACACAAGATTTTTTCACTCTTGGCTCTTGGCTCTTGGCTCTTCTGTGTTCCCGATTCCCGATTCCCGATTCCCGATTCCCGATTCCCGATTCCCGTTCCCCTCCTGGGAGGGGTTAGGGGTGGGTTCCGATTCCCGATTCCCGATTCCCTGTTCCGAGATCCCTTGTGCTACAGGCTATAACATTGTGTTACAATTACTACAAAACCAATTTAACAATTCCTTTATTATTTAGTGCATAGCAGTTCTATAGGATTGGTCAACAGTCAGAGTTCTTATCCAGAACACAGAACATAAAACTCATAAAAATCTACCAATCTTGATGACCTTGCCTGGAAAGGTTGAGGTAACTGGTAAAAAGGATAACTGGTAAAAAGGAAGGTATTCAACCTATGAAATACACCTTTGAAATCTTAGGAGTATCTCCTGTCCTAGACTTTTTCAATCATCAACAGACGTTGAGTCAGAGAAAAGTCCCACCAAAACTGAAATACTTAGGTACTTATCAGTGTACCCTTGATGCTTTAATTGAATCAGCTGAAACCCTTCCCTCCCAGGCAGATTGGGGTATAGATAAAGCTGTAGACAGTGTCATTGAATTCTGGATGAATCACCCAGAAATCATCAGTTATTGGAAACAACGATTAAATGATGCTGGTAAGGATAATTTACTGGTGTCAAGGGTGGCAGATTTTGAATCATTAAAAGCTGAGTTTGAATCCTTGATCAGTAGTTAAAATAGGTAAGTAAAAGGTAAGCTACCAGCTATCAGCTATCAGCTATCAGCTATCAGCTATCAGCTATCAGCTATCAGCGAACAGCGATTAGCGCTACGCGCACCCTTGGCCTTGGCCGTTGGCCACGCTACGCGAATGGCCACGCTCCGCGAACGCGAACAGTTTATTTATGGGCTATGCACATTCTTATTGATCACGAAAGCATTTAGAATAAAAGAAAGAGGTAAGCATTTGTTTAATCTGAGTTAAATCTGCTGACCGCTGACCGCTGACCGCTGACCGCTGACCGCTGAATGCTTATTTTTCCAGCTATTGCGGCTCAGATTCTGCTGATGACGCACCTATCTTAGTTTTCAAACTATCTTCCAAGTACTGTATTCTTTTGCGTTGGTTATCAATATTTACTATTGTTTCATTATAATCCTGCTCTAACTCATTAATCCGTTTCCGTTGCCGAGCTAGTTTACGACTTTGGTTGATTAGGGTAGGTGTGGAGATTAATAAACCAGTTAAACAGCCCATAGATAGAGCTAAAAGAATCACTATAGATAAGGGTTCTTCTATAGTCCAAACCCCAAAGTTGACCGGCACAATGGTTTTATTTTGGAGGGCGAATAAGATAGCTGCTATAGCTAAGCCGATCACGAAGCCCGAAATCAAAAATAATAAGCGCATAGTCTCAACTCACTCCTTGGTAATCCCCTAGATCGTAAGCATTCAGCCGTGAGCGGTCAGCTATCAGCTTGTAGGGTGGGCAAAAACAGTTTGATTGTTTTGAGTATTAATGATTATATTACTTTGCCCACCCTACTTTAATTCGTCTGATACACCACACGCTGATAGGGTGGGCAAAAACAGTTTGATTGTTTTGAGTATTAATGATTATATTACTTTGCCCACCCTACTTTAATTCGTCTGATACACGACACGGTGATAGGGTGGGCAAAAACAGTTTGATTGTTTTGAGAGGATATCTCCCAAGTTTTTTGATACTGAATTTTGCCCCCCTAGCCCCCCAACTTTGGGGGGAACAAGAGTCAATTTGCTTCTAAAAGTCCCCCAAAATTGGGGGATTTAGGGGGCTTGGATGTAGCAAATGAGACTTCTCAGACAACCTCTGAGTATTAATGATTATATTACTTTGCCCACCCTACTTTAATTCTACTTTAATTCGTCTGATACACGACACGGTGATAGGGTGGGCAAAAACAGTTTGATTGTTTTGAGTATTAATGATTATATTACTTTGCCCACCCTACTTTAATTCGTCTGATACACCACACGCTGATAGCTGATAGCTGAATGCTTACCCTAGATCAGACTTGACTCAATTATTGTAAGCTAAAATCTAGATGGAAAAAATCACAGAGGGGTACACAAGCATTCAGCAGTCAGCAGTCAGCGGTCAGCGGTCAGCGGTCAGCGGTCAGCTTAAAATAAACCTTGAACGGGAGCATTGAATAATGCTTACCTGTTTTATTCAAAAGCACCTCAAGTAGCCTGCCCATAGCCCATAAGCTGATAGCTGAGGGCTGACTGCTAAAGGCACCTCAAGTAGCACCATCTGTAGCGCATATGCTTACCTGATAGCTTACTGCTGTTGAGCCTTCTGTGTCTTTTTCCGACCGCCATCGCCAGTTCTTAACTATTGGAGACATGAACAGATGTCTTTACTATTTATCCAACCCAAACCGATCAGGCAGAGCCAGTTACTCAATCGTCTAGTCTTAGAGCGTCAGACGACGGAAGAAATTGGTCATGTCGATCAACTCTTGTTGGACTATCAAGCTCATCGAGTCGTGGCCTTAAGGTGTAAGTCTGGATTACTTGGGGCGAAAAAACGCTACTTTGCTTGGGGTCAAGTCGAGAGTATTGGCACCGATAGTATTCTCGTCAACACTAGCAAAAATCACAAAACTCAACAGAAAACGGAGTCTTGGGATTCCCTGATCGGACATGAGGTATGGACAGATGCGGGTAACAAAATTGGTAAGCTAGTGGACTACTTGCTTAAACCCAAAAGCGGTAGTGTAGTTAACTATCTCTTCTCGGACCTTGGCTGGCATGGGGTTATGGATGGTATGTATCTACTCCCACCCGTAGCAATTTCGAGTATTGGCAGCAAGCGGATAATTGTACTGGATGCAGTTGCTCAAAATAGTAAACAGTATGGGGAAGGACTTAATCAAAAAATTAGTCAAGCTACAGACCTGATCAAGGAAGATTATCAAAAAACTGTCCAGGAATTTCAAGATGTCAAGCGAAAAGCTCAACATATACCAGAACAGTTTAAAGATAAAGCCCAATCAGTTACTGAACAGTTGAAGGATAAAGCCAAAGCGACCACTGCACAGTTTAAAGATAAAGCTCAATCAGTTACTGATCAGTTGAAAGACACAGCTCAGGCTACCACCGCACACTTACAGGATAAAGCCAAATCCGTTACGAAGCAGTTGAAAGATAAAACATAACAGGACTCTAAGGATTTATAATCAGGCGATAATTTTTGCCGATGGCTGTTAATTGGGAATTGGGAATTGGGAGTTATGAATTTTCCATTTTCCATTTTCCATTTTCCATTAACTAAGACCCAAGACCAATAAGTCTTTACTAATAAGTCATGACGTGAACTAGATCTGATTGCTTATAAATACATTTTACCAACTATATTAGTATTCTCCCCTTCTGATAATTTGCGGTTAAATAAATCAATAAATCAATTTTTGTCAGTCATACTAACCACTAAGCAAGCAATGGTAAACAGACAGTAACACGAGTACCTAAACCTATTTTACTTTCCATAACTATCTCACCTTGATGGTGTTCCACATAACTTTTGACAATTGATAACCCCAATCCAATTCCCCCTATGGAGCCGATATTACTCCCACGACTAAAGGAATTAAATAACTCACCTTGATCGTGCTTAGGAATGCCAATTCCTTCATCGGTAACTTCCAGTATTACTTGATTAGTGTCACATTTAAGGTTAAGTTCGACTTTGCCTCCTTGAGGAGAATATTTAATAGCATTAGAGAGGAGATTAGTTAGCATTTGGCTTAGTAGCTTAGGATCTGATCTGAATTCCTGACAGTCACCTTCATGCCTAAACAAGAGCTGGTGCTTATAGGTGGTTTTAGATTTGATTTCATCAACTAATTTACTACAAAATTCAACTAAGTCTATAGGTTCGGGTTGTAAATCTAGTTGCTTAAATTCTGTCTTGTTAATAAATAGCACATCATCCACTAAACCAGTCAGTTGCTGAACCATGGATTGGATACGTCTACAATGTTTTACTTGCCGAGTCAGATCCATTTGATGACAGTACCGTTCCAGGATTGCTGCTGATGAAGAAATGGTAGTTAATGGGGTGCGGTACTCATGGGAAATGCTAGAGATAATCCGAGATTTAAAATTGCTCAATTCTTTTTCTTTAACCAGTGATTGACGTAGTTTAATTTCCAAAACTTGGAGCTGATCATTAGCTACTCTTAGTTCAAGTGTGCGCTCCTCAACCCGACGTTCTAGCTCATCATTCAGTTGCTTCTGAGCAATTTCTATTTCCTTGCGAGTGGTGATATCTCGCAGTGATGCCATATAGGCTTTTTTACCTTCCCATTGAATCTCTACTAGCTGGATTTCGGCAATAACAATTTTTCCATAGGAGGAGCGAATATCTAGTTCTGTAGTTTCGCCAACCACTAGGGAACTGCACCATAGTTCTCCTTGGAGTTTCTCCGCTTTACAGTTCATCAGGGATTCTGCTGCGGGATTAACAAATTGAATCATTCGATTGTGATCAATAATCACAACACCATCAGCATTTCTGGTAATCATGGTGCGAAATTGCTCTTCACTGGCTCGTAGGGCTTCAGTTTGTCCCTTCAGTGCTAACAGCAGTCGTTGCCGCTCAATGCCATAGCGCATCGCTCGTACCAATAGGTTCCGATCAAATTCTCCTTTAACTAAGTAATCCTGTGCTCCTTCTTGTAGCGCTTCTATGGCTAAATTCTCATCAGTCAGTCCACTCAGAATGATTATAGGCACTTCGGGACACTGGGCATAAATTTCACAAAATGTCTCTAGACCTTTTTGATCTGGTAAGAACAGGTCACAGAGTACGATATCAATATTTCCCTGCTTTAGGCATTCGAGACCTTGCTCTAAGGTCTCTACATGGGTGAGTGTTGCTCGAAAATGTTTTGCCTTTTTGAGTAATGCTTTAATCAGCTCAACATCCTGGATATCGTCTTCAATTAATAGGATTTGGGTACAATCAGGATGGTCTGCTCTTTCTGTGGGGAGTTTATTCTGAAAATAAATGACTGAAGCAGGGACTGGTGCAGAGAAATTAGTTTGATCAGCTGAAGGAGAAGTGACTGGTAGGTACGTTGATGACATTGGAATACCGTTAACTAATCAACAAACATCGGTTAGATATCAATTAAATCTAATATGTTAATATTGACCTAAAAAAAAACCTGTTTCCACCGTAATTTCACTAATAGTCATCTCCGTACTTATACGGATAATTCACTAAAAAATGCACATAAAACCCGTATAATCCTTGAGATCAAGGGGATTAAAATACAAAAAAGTATACCGTCTGAGGGTCTTCGATGGCTAACTTAGCCTCGAATCATAAAATTAATCTTAAATATCAGGAGGCGTAATGGTGGTAAGATTTCAATAATTAGGTTTATCCTTGAAGGCATTAGCCATGATCAGATTAGGCTTGAGGCTAATGGTTTCTGACCTATAGCGCTACCCACTGGGAATCGGGAATCGGGAATCGGGAATCGGGAATCGGAAATCGGGAATCGGGAATCGGGAATCGGGAATCGGGAATCGGGAATCGGGAATCGGGAATCGGGAATCGGGAATCGGGAATCGGGAATCGGGAATCGGGAATCGGGAATCGGGAATCGGGAATCGGGGGAAGACTGTGGGGAGAGGGGAGAGGGAAGAAGGGTAGTTGTACAAAAGTAGCGATTTTAGCTCCCGTTACCTTGACCAGACCGTAGCCAAACCACTAGATCTTTACCACTACCTAGACATGTAAAAATTTTGAATTTTGAATTTTGAATTTTGAATTCCGCTACATCTTTACCACTAGTTAAACATGTTTGAATTTTGAATTTTGAATTTTGAATTTTGAATTCCAGCTAGTTTATGGCGGCGGTAGTTTCACAACACTAAACCAGAAATCTTCTAGGGCTTCGATAATCTTGTCAAATTCTTTTAAGCTAATTGGTTTTTTAAGATAACAGTTAGCTCCCAAGTCATAGCTTTTTACAATATCTTCCTGAGCATCTGAAGTGGTCAGCATCACAACGGGTATTTGCTTGAGGTTATCATCACCTTTGATATGCTGGAGAATCTCTTGTCCATTCATCCCAGGCAGGTTTAGGTCTAGCAAAATTAAGTCAGGTTGCTGGGAATCAGCATACTCCCCCTCTCTGTACAGGTAAGCCAGGGCTTGAGTACCATCCATAACCACATGGAGGTTAATCGCCAGTTTCGCTTTGTTGAGTGCTTTCCTGGTGAGTTCTATATCTCCAGGATCGTCTTCTATTAGCAGAATTTCAGGGAATTTACTGTACATATCATAGTTATTTGAAATTGGGTTATTTGAAATTGGTTATAATATCGTTTATTATTGATTTTTTATCCACAAACCCATGAGTCATATTTGGCTACCAACTCTGATGAATTGGCAGGGTAAAATAGAATCTTGAGCCAACACCAGACTCGGATTCGACCCAAATATTTCCGCCGTGACACTGGACAATTTTCTGACAAATGGCTAAACCAATCCCGGTACCGGGATACTTGCTCCTACCATGTAGCCGTTGGAATATGGAAAAAATTCGTTCAGCATACTTGCTTGGAATACCAATACCATTATCTCGAACCCCTATTAACCATTGGGATTCCTGCAACTGAGCTTCAATGTGAATCTCAGGAGTTGCCTCGGAACGGAATTTGATGCCATTACTGATTAGATTCTGGAACAATTCCACCATGTGTTGAGGATTAGCTGGGATAGTTGGTAGTGGATCATGGGTGATGACAGCATGATTTTCTTTAATGGTAACACTCAAGTTTTCAAGAACCTGCTCAAGCACTTCAGCTATATCTGTGGGTTCAAAGGTCAGTTCAGACCTACCCAAACGGGAGTAGGCGAGCAGATCTTTAATCAGAGTCTGCATCCGGAAGACACCATCAACAATGTAAGCCATGTATTTGTCTGCTTCGCCATCCAATTTCCCCTGGTACTCTTCCACCAGCAATTCTGTGAAACTCTTGACTTTCCGCAGGGGTTCTTGTAAATCGTGGGAAGCCACATAAGCAAACTGTTCCAGTTCTCGGTTAGAATTCTGTAGTTGCTCAATCGACCTTGAAAATTCTGTATTGGTTATGCGATCGCTAATGTTACAGCTATACCCCAACACAAATTCTACTGAACCATGACTGGCCAACTCTGGTACCAGACAGGATTGATAAAACTGTAGCCCATTCTCTGTGATCCACTGGAATTCAATCCTCTTTTCTTGACCTGTGGCAAACACCTTTTCCATCGCTCTATCCCATAAGTGGATAAAGTCTTCTGGCATCTGGAGGTCATGATGGGTTTTGCCGATTAATTCTGACTGGGCTATCCCAAATGCCTGTGACAAGGCCGGATTAGCATAGACATAACGAAATTCCCGGTCAAATACCGCTATACACTCGGGAGAATTTTCGACTAGGGACTCCAAGAGGTCTTCCCGAGAGCTTAGAAATAGTTTTGCTGGTTTGCGATCGCTTTTTTGAAGGCTCATTCTTTTGGCAGACAAGTCGGAGAAGGAACAATCAATCAAACCTTCTGTGTAGAGACGTTGCAGACCAAGTCTCTACAAACAAGAACGATTTAACCGGAGACGATATCAATTTTAGCTTTGACCTCAGTTATTACTCTACACTGGCAGCAACTGGTTCGCTTCTCAGTTGTGCTCAATCCGATCCTACTGGAATTGATAGTAGCCATTACCCATGACCCGATCCTAGATATGATCATTAGTCAACCGGATTTGATCAGGACTTAGGCACCTCATAAATCAAAGGCTGGAATCGGTGTAATTATTTTAATAAACCGGCTTGGCGGCGTAAGTCCTGTTGATCTTTGATGTCTGTTAAATTATCATGTTTCAAACTACTCGCCGACGCCTTGCTCTGTGGTATACTACGGTCACAGCAGTCTTACTGTTACTATTTGCAACTGGTGTCTATCTTTATGTCCGCCACACCCTGATTGAACGGGTTGATGACACCCTCAAACATGTCGTAGAAGTGGTAGAGCGATCACTGGTGATTCAACCTGTGGATGATGGCGAGAGTCCCTACCAATTCAACATTGAAGCCAGTTTTCGAGACAATAGTGATGGGGTAGAAGATGACCACATTGACCTGGAGTGGTTTAGTCCGAAGGGGGATTTGCTGTGGTCAACCTTCTCAGAACCCTTAACTATTCCGTTAAAGGCCAACACCACTAGGGCAACAGTTCATTTATCAGCAGAGCATCTCCTGCGACAGTTAACCCAACCGGTGCAAATCGAGGATTATATCTTGGGTTATTTACGGGTTAGCCACCCATGGTTTGAAGTCACCAAACCCAGCCACCAACTGATATTTGATCTGACTCTAGGTACAGTGGTGATGATTATCTCTACTGGTGCTATTGGTTGGTTACTATCTGGTATGGCTATGAAGCCAGTACGGGAGTCGTACCAACGGCTCAAACAATTCACTGCTGATGCCTCCCACGAACTCAGAAACCCAATTGCGACGATTCAGACTAACGTGCAAGTTGCTCTGGGGGATCCCGATTTAGCATCTGAGTTGCAACGGCACCAACTCGAAGTGATAGAGCGATTAACCCAGCGCTTAGGAAGACTGGTGAATGACCTGCTGTTTTTGGCTCGTGCTGATAGCGGTATGGTAAAACCCCAGTGGCAATTAGTCCACCTGGATGCTTTGCTGATGGAAGTGATCGAGGAGCAACAGCCGATTGCTACAGAAAAACGCATTTCCCTTTACTTGATTGAAATCCCCAATCCCGATCAGGAAAAGAGCACAGAGTTAACAGAGGGAACAAAGGAGACAGAGCAGACAGAGGAAGAGATGGGGGCTGATCAGGTATTTCTGCCACCCTGCCCTAGTAAAGGGTTCCAAAATCCAACATTGGACGAAGATGCCTTTACCCTTGAGGGGGATTGGAATCAATTGGCACGTTTATTTACCAATCTAGTGAATAACGCTGTCCAATACACACCAGCCTCTACCAAAACTCCAGGGGAAGCATTTATTCAAGTGGAATTACAACAGTTAGAACCTCCCAGCAAACGTAGGGCAAGAAACCTGCAATTCCTGCTTCAAGTCAAGGTAACTGATTCCGGTCAAGGCATCTGTGCATCAGCATTACCTCATATTTTTGATCGCTTTTATCGAGCTGATCCAGCCAGACCCTATGATACAGCAAAAGGAGCAGGGCTAGGTTTAGCGATCGCTAAAACAATAGTTGAGAATCACCACGGTCAAATCGAAGTTGAAAGCACTCTCAACCAAGGGACAACCTTTACAGTTACAATACCCGTTTTTAGAAAAAGCAAGGCTGAAAGCCCTGTCGAAAGCGAGCAGGTATGAAAGCAAAAATATTTTGTATAATCATGTGTCTGCCAAAATTGACAATGCGATCGCGTAGCGCTTCCAAAGGAACATCCCTCTGTAGTCAGAGGTAGTTTCGCGCTATAGTTGAAAATAAGCTCAACTAGCTCCAAAACAGGACATAAAAGACATCACTCAATAAGTGAGGTGGTTATGGTTGCTTCTTATCAGGGAGAATACATGACTCCCGAAGCTTATCTAGACTGGGAGGAAAAGCAAGAACTCAACTATGAATACATCGACGGCGAAGTCTATGCTATGACTGGGGGAACTATTCCCCACGGAACCATTGCTCTGAATCTTGCGACTGCCTTAAAAAGCCATCTACGGGGAGGTTCGTGTCGTCCTTTTATCTTTAGTGTCAAAGTGGGTGTATCAGAAAAAGGACCTTTTCACTACCCGGATGTCATGGTAACCTGCGATCAACGAGACAGCAATCGGCTCAAAGTCATTTATCATCCCTGTCTGATTGCGGAAGTACTCTCTCCCTCCACTGAAGCCTTTGACCGAGGTCGCAAATTTGCTAACTATCGCCGCATCAAAACCTTACAAGAATACCTTTTGATTGATACTCAACAGATCACTATCGAGTGCTTCCGGCGCAATCCACAAGGGAAATGGGAACTCAATCCCTACACAGAAGGAGACGAAATTCACTTGACCAGCATTGATTTTAGTTGTCCCATCTCCTTAATTTATGAGGATGTTACTGTATAGTAGTGAGTGCTTAAGGGCTGATTTTTTAGATAAACGTACTACCAAACCTCAATAATTTGCTCAAACTGGATTAATTAGTAATAATGTTTAGATCCACAATCAGGATTTACAATACTAGCCAACTCCGGGTAAATGATCTATTACCAATCACTAATATCTAAAAATTAATATCTAATATGTAATATCTCAGACTATCATGCTATCATAGCTATTACCTAATACCTAATACCTACTTCTGTGAGAAAGGCATTGAATGTCTCTTGATCAGGCAAAGAGGGCTGAGCCCCAGCCTTAGTAACAGCAAGCGCCCCAGCTGCAGCTCCCCATACTACCGCTTGCCGCAAGGGTAACCCTTTGGCTATTGCCACAGCCATTGCACCATTAAACGCATCTCCAGCCGCCACAGTATCCACAGCATCAACAGAAAAAGCAGGGACGAAGAACGATTCAGAACCAGTGGCACAGAAAACCCCCTGCTCTCCTAAGGTCACAATCACCGTATCCACACTTCGTTGCAACAGTACTTCCGATGCGTTCTTGGCTGACTCTATGGTATCCACAGGAAAATCCACTAGTACAGAGGCTTCCAACTGATTCGGTGTCATAATATTCACCATGCCATACAGTTCCTCTGGCAACTCCTGAGCTGGTGCTGGGTCAAGAATCACTGGACAACCCACTTTCTGAGCTGCCGCTGCTGCTAAGAGCACCACGGACATGGGAATCTCCAACTGCATCAATAAAACAGCGGCTTCTGGCAACAAACTACTGAGGCGTTCCACATCAGTTTCATTAACATGCCCATTAGCACCAGCCAAGAAAATAATGGTATTCTCCCCAGCCTGATCCACGGAAATCACTGCAATCCCAGAACTGACCCCCTCCTCAACCAAAACGCTATCAGTGTCAACACCCGTTACCCCTAGACTGTGGTGTAGCTGAGTTCCAAAATCATCACTACCGATGCGGGCCACCATTTTAGTGGGGATACCCAACCGTGCCACCGCCACAGCTTGATTAGCCCCTTTCCCACCAGGAGCAGTAAAAAATTCATGGCCTTGTAGTGTTTCACCTGGAACTGGTAACCGGGGAGTTTTGGCTACCAAATCCATATTGATACTACCGAAAACAATAACTGGTTTCATAGTTAACAGAATTACAACTTAGCAAGTTGAAAGTTGAAAAGAGTTACAAGGCAAGCAAGTTGAACGTTGAACGTTGAACGTTTTAACCTTCAACATTATAACCTGACCACCTTCAAGATTAATGGTAACAACAACCATAATTGGTTTCCTATTTAATTTAATAGAGTTACCTTAAACAGAGTTACAATTTGTTGAGTAAGGTTAAAATTGAACGTTTTAAACTTAAAAATGACAACCTTTAACCTGAAAAACTGACAAGTTTAAAACCTGCCAACCTCCCCTAATCTAATCCAAATTGCGAACAACATTATAACCTTTCAACCTTAAAATAATGCATTTATAAATCTGGTTTATATGGTTTCAATTCAAGGAGCTTTATCAACTGCTCAATATCGAAATATTCATTCATCATCTGTTGCATACACTCCACCTTAATTGCTTCATGGAGATGTACTTGACCAAAAGAATTGTCAATAATCTCAACAGTAGTGAGGGTGTCTAAATCAACGGAAAGTACTGGAATTTCAAACTCTTCAGCACGTCTGAGAATAACTGATTGAGGCTGAACTTGACCGGTAAGGATTAAACAGTGGGTTGAGGTTTCTAGAGCAGCCATCTGAAGGTCTGGGCGATCGCCTCCGGTCACCACCGCCATATTAACGCCCTTGCGTAGATACTTCAGAGCAGCATTGACATTCATCGCCCCAATGGTCAAGTTTTCCACCATCAAATCCAAACGGTCAGGGCAGCATAGCACATTAGCTTGCAACTGACGTACCAGTTCCCGAACACTAACACTGCGCAACAGATTATTTCTAGGCATCATTCCCAATACTGGGATTCCTTGCCGTTCCAGAAACGGTTTCAATGTTGTTTTTACCCTTGATAGCTTGTTTTGGGGAATATCATTAATTAAAACTCCCAGTAAGCTTTCTCCCAGACGTTGCTTAGCAAATAACAACGCATCTGCTAGTAAAACCGAGTGAAAACGAGCCACCAACAAGACAGCAGCATCAATTGTCTGAGCAACTTTTGGTAATGATAAGTTAAACAGAGTCCCCGCACTCAAGGTTCCTGCTCCTTCCACCAAAATTACATCACTACTTAGTGGTTGGAGATAGTCTTGAAGAGACTGACGGTAATCTGTTGAGTCTTGTCCTCCCAAGCGTTTTTCAATGGTTTGAGCATCCATAAACAGCAAAGGCGATCGCACCATGTTCTCCGGCAACTTAAGTATCTCAGTGATAAACTGGACATCTTCCTCTATCGTTGACCCTTGATTGCTACTCAAAAAGGTACCCAGTGGTTTACAGTAGGCAATCGTTATCCCTTTTGCTTGCAGTTGATCGGCAATTCCCAGGATCGTTGCTGACTTACCGCTGTAAGCTTCTGTTGACCCAATTAGTAAATACTTAGCGGATTTTGCCACCCCTTATTTACACTCCTATAACTAGAAAACTGGTTGTTTATTCATCAATGCGTAGCAGTTTGCGGTAGAATGCCTTGGAAAAATCCGTTATGCGCGATCGCTTAAAGTTCATAATCACTTCGATTAAGTAATTCACAAACTCAGAATTTTGCATAGTAAGTTCGTAACTGAGATCCGCGTTACCATCAAACTGTAATCGGCAACGAGTTAATTCCGAAGGAAGATTAGATACAAACCAAGTAGCAACGAAGGGAATACTATCACCACCTTCTATGTGGCGACGACCTTCCAAAGACCCTTGTTGGTAGAGGCTAATTGCTATAGGTAAAAGATTCCGTTTATTACCCTGGTAGTAGGGCACATAAATCCCGACAGCTCCTTTGTCGGCAGGCTTAAGTTTTTCGATCGACATGGCTGAATATCACTCAATTGCCGTTGATGGTATTGATGTAACTATTCCTATGGGACAATCTCCGTGATGGAAAACCCATCACGATCAGATGATCAGTCCAGGAAAATAAATATTCTAATACATTACATTGAACTTTCCTATAGGTTAAGCTTATCCCCACAGTTTATAATAGGGGCTTATGTGTTTATAATTAATTGTTAGCTGATAAAAGTTGATTGAGTCTCTAGTCTAGCCTCAACTGGGATTAGCCTTGCAACCTACTGGATAAACCGATTTATACGTAGTAGAACGCTTACCAAACCAACTGTAACGATTATCCCGAATCTGCTCGTAAACCTGATCGCCTACCGACTTCACCCCAGGCATTGCCCGATAAGCGGATACAAAGATATTACCCAATGGCAATAGACGCCCAATCTCTTCAGCGGCATCACTTCCTTGCCATCGGCAATCATCAGAAGAAGCATCGATCAAAATCATACCCATCTCACACTCGAGAGGTGTTACCTGTAATTTGCCGCAAGCTTCTTTATCCTGCATCGGTATGTAATCAAATAGCTTGCCCTGATCCAGATTTTCTAGTAGCTGTACCAGAGTGACACAAAGATTACAATCGCCATCGTAAATAACGTGATATCCCATTCAGCTTCTTTCCTAAATCCTAGTTTATCTGCCCCAAAGTAGCTTATAACCGTATTTAGGACTACTACAGTAGTCCTAAACATTGCGGCTAGTGCCCTGTCAAGTTTGAATTTAAGCTTTCACCAAGCGGTGCGACCCGAAGGCGCGACCAAAGGCCGGGTTCCCCGACCATTGGAAAACGCACAAATAGCGAATTTAATTCGACAACTGTAAGCGCACCGGGCAGGATTTAGGCATGATAGCACGCTTGGATGAAGGGCGCGATCGCACGCTTGGATCAGGTATGAAGACTTTTGAGCTAACACCGTGCCACCTAACATCGTCCCACCATTACCCTCAAAACTAAATTGACAGACTACTAGCTCATAAACATAAATTTTACATTTTGCCAACACAATTACCCACATCAGTATTTGACACTGTAACTAGCTTCCTCAGGTTTTTCGGCAAAATGCAGTAGGGGGAAGTAAACGGTCAAGTTATCTCGGGCAGCGGTGCGACCTGTGGCAAATTAAATTCGACGACTGTAAGCGCACCGGGACGGAATTGCTGGTTTCGGTCGCATAAAAGACAAAATTGAGGCTGATAACTAAATTGAACAGATTATCACAACCATAAACCTAACCTCCCTCACCTATAGTCAGGAGGTCTGATGCAATGATAATACGATGGCGGCAGTTATTGGTTAGAATAGCGATTTGGCTAGCAGCTGAGATCATCCTCAACTTTCTGGGGCTGGACAATCTAGCTGACTACAGCGAGTTCATATACGAGCAGGAGGTTGCCCTATTAAGTCAATACACGCTTCCAGCCATTGAGAGGCTGCCCCATTCCTAGTACACCTTGGTAGATATTTGTAGCCAGTTCCTTTGAAAATGAAGGGATCAGGGGGTGAGGGGGTGAGGGAGTGATCAGCTGTGAGGCATCTACATCTAATTTATAGATCTATATATTTAATTTTATTTTATATATTGAATCGGCAAGGGGGCAGGGAACCAGAGCAGCAGGGCATAGGGTTAATCAGTTTTTCGAGCTTACTCAAAGCTATACAATTTAAATCCGCGACAGCTTAGAACTATATTGATTTTGTGCTTAATAAATCAATATATCATAATGTCTAAGTCCTATTCAACTAATGCCTATTCAAATTACAGGCTTTCCGGCACCCCCATGCCCTTATCCCCCCATCCGTTACATCTGTTAACCCATCCGTTGCCCCATCTCCTGATCACCCTACTGAAATAGGCAAATTAGAGGGTCAGCAGCTTACCGGAATGGCTTAAGCGGGGAGATTTTACCCTTTCTAACTAGCAGCAGTGTCTTCCGCTACATTTCTTTGAGCTATCTTGGATAAGAATTGTAAAAGAACACTTAGCTAGATGCAAAACGACAAAAATTATTTCGGTCAACAAGCTTGACACATGAAACCCCGCATCATTATCTGTGGCTTGGGTCGCACTGGATACAAAATATTCCGCTTACTGAAGCAGCAGGGAGTAGCTGTTGTTGGCATCAGCAACAGAATAATGCCTGGTGACGAAAACAATATTATTATTGGAGACTTGCGGGCTATTTCTACCCTACTTGCAGCTGGACTCGAACATGCCCAAACCCTGGTTCTGGCCTGTAATGACGATGCTCTCAATCTGGCAATCCTGACTCAGGCACGAGTGATTAATCCCCGGATTCGGATCGTTAACCGATTGTTTAATACCAGCCTGGGTACTCGTTTAGATCAGACCCTACCCGATCATGTCAGCATGAGTGTTTCTTCTCTAGCAGCACCGGTATTTGCCTTCGCAGCAATGGGGAATCGAGCCATTGGGCAACTCAAGCTATACAATCAAACCTGGCCGATACACGAAGAAATTATCACCGAAAGCCACCCTTGGATGGGAACACAGTTGAGTGACCTGTGGGATGAGCGATCACGAATGTTGATCTACTACCTACCGATGGACTCGAACTTAGATTTAGTTTCCGCAGTAGCTCAGGGCAAACAGTTACAACCTGGCGATCGCTTAATTATTGGTACTCAGCCTCGGTTTCGTCCTAAACGCCAATCCTGGCTACAGAAACTGCTGAAAGTCTTCACAAACTTACAACAGTTTCAGCATCATGCTCAACCAATGTTAGTAGTGACCCTTTTCCTACTCCTGATAATTTTTACGGCCACATTGACTTATGTGTGTGTCAACTTAGAAACCTCTATTGTTGATGCTCTATATTTTTCTGTGGGTATGATTACCGGTGCTGGTGGTCAAGAAGAAGTAGCAGAAAAGTCCCCGGACACTATTAAGGTATTTACTGCTGTGATGATGTTAGTAGGGGCTGGTGTGATTGGCATTTGCTATGCTCTACTAAACGATTTTGTTTTAGGTACCCGACTCAAACAGTTTTGGGATGCGGCGAGAGTTCCCTACAGAAATCACTATGTTGTATGTGGACTGGGAAATGTAGGAGTCCAAATCCTCTACCAACTTCATGCCCAAGGCCATGAATTGGTGGTGATTGAAAGTAACCCCAACAATCGTTTCCTGAACATTGTTCGTTCTCTAGGTATTGCAGTCATTCACGGAGATGCCAGTTTACCTGCTACACTCACAGCAGCACACATCCAACGAGCAGAAGCCCTTTTAGCAGTTACGAGTGATGATACAGCCAATTTAGAAATTGCTCTAAGTGCCAAAAGTCTAGCTTCTAAATTGTCAGTGGTTGTCCGCAATCAAGACCCCCACTTTTCCCACATGGTACAGCAAGTATTTGAATTTGAAGCAGTATTCTCTCCCACAGAATTAGCCACTCCTTCTTTTGCAGCTGCAGCATTAGGTGGACAAGTGTTAGGCAATGGTATGATTGGTGATACGCTTTGGGTTGCCTTAGCCACTAAGATTACCACCGATCATCCCTTCTGTGGACGCCGTGTTAAAGATGCTGCCAGATCCGCTGACTTTGTGCCACTGTATCTTGAAACGAAGTATCAAACGATTCATGGCTGGGATTTATTGGAAATTAACCTAGCCGCTGGTGATCTTTTGTATCTAACTATGCCAGCAGTTGGTTTAGAGCAATTGTGGCGCACAACACCGCCTCAAATGATGGTGATGTGAGTTAAAAATGGAAGCCATGGGATCTAAATCGAAGCCATGGGATCTAATCTGGAAATTATCGACGATGAAGGATGAATGATAAAACCCTAGCTATAGTCTAAGGTTGATCATTCATCACTCATTATCCATGATTACTCGTGCAGGATTAGGGTAGCTAGAAAATACCGACTAGGACAATGGAAGTGATTAAGAAACCAGCCAATATCAGAAGCATACCAGGTAAGTTTAACCAATGTTTAACTTCCTCTGATTCTTGAGGCCACTCTTTTTGCTGCAGTTGCATTTGCCGAATCACATCGGAAATTGCTTCAGCATCCTTCACATGGTGTAGTGCCTTGGTTTCACCATCAGGGTATTTCACGACAAAGTAAGTGGGAACTTTGATGTGATCCCCTGTAATATCAATCGTATCCACAGCAACCTGCTTCGCTTTTTCCTCAATAGTTTGGGGTTCAGTGGCAATCCTATCCCCTGGGTTAGCTGTTAACTTAACTCCCATTCCCATTGGTGATGCGTAGCTGACCATAGAAACCTCCAGATAGGTCAAAGTCTTTTATCTGGATTTTATTTTACGTAACTTGGAAAACAATTATTCAGCTTAAGAGCGATATTTTATTTATATTATCAATACTTTATATTTTTTAGTAATTTAGTTAAGATTGCAGCGGTTTCCTGTAATCAAATGTAATCTAACAAATGTAATCTAGCAATTTTTTCTTGAAAATCGCCCTGAGTCGGATCGTTCCTGAATCCTGAGTAAAACCTGTTACTGTTCACGAATCCGATCCCATTGCTATAGATTAATAATTAATTTTTTGTTAATTTCCTTAACCCTTAAATTCACCTAGCTTATAGCCCAAAAAGGAACTTACTACTCTAAGTTACTAGTTGTGTATAAATGTTATAAATTGTGTTCAAAAAGATAAAATATAAATAGTGATAGATAACTATGTAAAAAAAATGTAAATAAATGATTATTTTGGCTATCCGATGTTAAATTAAGGCGGCAACGATATAGCAATCGAATAAGAGAGCATCTATGGAACTGATTCAACTGTTAACCGAAAACCTGGGAGTGCAAGAGAATCAAGCCCAAGGCGGAGCTGGACTTATTTTCCAACTGGCCAAGGACAAGCTGGGAGATGAGAGTTTTGCCCCAGTACTGCAATCTATTCCAGGAATAAATGATTTGCTCCAAGCAGCACCAAAAAGTGGTGGCATGATGGGAGCCTTGGGAGGATTAGCGGCATCAATGGGTGGTGGCGTTGGACAATTAGGCACTCTAGCTACCCTGGCAGCAGGTTTTTCTCAACTAGGCATGGATAGTGGGATGATTTCCAAATTTCTACCGATAGTCCTCTCTTTCGTTCAAAACCAAGGTGGGGACGAGATCAAAAACCTTTTGGCAAAAGTGTTGAGCTAGAGCGATTGATTGGATGGCTGATATGTGATGGTAATGAGGGATCAACCCAAGACTTGGGTATGTTTTCCCAAAGTCAGGTCATCAAAGAGACATCTCCATAAACTCGGTTTTGACCCAGGCAGTGCAAGGGTTTGAGGTTAATTTTTGGAGATGTCTAAGGGATGAGGGAGAATGTTTTAGGTGGTCACTTAATTTCATCCTTGATGCTTCATCCTTGATGCTTCATCCAGACAAGACACTGGTTCAGCTGATCTTGCATAGTCTGAGCATAAGTATGATACCGGCGTCCATGTCCTGGTAATACCCACTCGAACAAGTAGTTGGTTAACCTCTCCATTGACTTGATTAATTCCTTCCAGGAGTAGAAGCAGTAGCGACGAAAGGCAATCAGTTGCTGAAGTTGATCAGACCAAGCAAGATGGTCACCCGTGAAGAGAAATTTGTTATTGTACAGTAGAACCGTGTGACCTTTGGTGTGACCAGGAACGGGGATAATCAACAGATCCTTGTCTAAGGGATAAGGCTTAGAAGTAGTGAGCTGAATTTCCACATCACGGGTATCAGTGGTAATGTCATCTCTATGCAAAATGCGTTCGCACTGGAAATGCTGTCTGTACTTGTGATGATCTGCCACATCATCCCGATGGGTCAGGAACATGTAACGAATCCCACCCATTGCCTCTAGACGTTTGACTAGTGGTGGTGTAAAGCAAGGAGAATCGATTAAAATATTGCCTTGGGGGCGTTGGATAAGGTAGCTAGCAGCACCGTAGGAGTTTTCTGAATGGTAGCCGCAATGGTAGACATTTTCTGCTACTGGGATGGGGAAACTATGCTGAGCGTCTTTAATGTCTTTAGGTTTCTCAACAGTACCAATAGAAGAGGTGGGACAAGATAATAGGGCTTGAAGAGCTCTCAAGCGTTCTGTATCATTAGCAGGTTGATGATAAACTGCAGACTGGTGATCAGCACGATGAAACACTTCCGGAGTCATCCAACGGCAGGCATCACAATCAATACAGCTGCTATCCACTTGACACTCCCCGGCCTTTAGGCGCGGGGATTCCTAGATCAACGAGCCGCCTTAAACCATGGAGTTCTCATCTTTGACGCCGCCAAAAACAAGACAATACTCAACCGAGAATCCGTTAAGACTAAATTCCTAGTTAATTCACCATAGACCCAGAGGGCAGTTCTCCTTAGGCGTTTAACTACTCTTTGGAAGTGCCTTAAAAAGTCTGTTTCTCTTCCTTTCGTTTGGTTCCGGTGTGCCCCACCGTACCGTTTTTTTTTCAAAGTGTGATTCTTCTGGGTTCACACACCAACTGTTAATTGATGATTGGGTTTTTAAGGAGGAGATTCCCTACCCTCCGGGCATTACTACTTTAAGGTCGATAAGTTACGGGTCTCTCTCCCGGCTCAGCCTACGGTTTTTCAGCCTGTACCCTATATTTTAATTATAACCTGGCGCTAGATAAGCGTCAACTTAAAAGCCGTCCTAGAAGGACGGGGCGCGATTACCCATTTTTTTGGTAAAAGTCACCAGTGATATTTTGAGCGCGGCGTTGGTTGAGATGAGCCATAACTGTCTAACTCTCGTTCGTCATAGGGATTGCGCTTGCTACCAGGGGATATAGCTAATTCAATTGTAGCTAAAGCGCGATTAACCAAAGCGCATTTTTAACCCAACTATGTTTTAACCCAACTTATGTAGGACAATAAGGCAATACCCGAACCTCTTAGCATCTCGTGACTAAATTTCTGTTTGTAACTGACCTTGACAATACTCTAGTAGGGGATGATGAGGCTCTGCTTAAACTGAACCCTCTGCTAAGTCAGCATCGCCAAGAACATGGTACAAGAATCGTTTATGCTACAGGGCGATCCCATAGTTCCTACCACCAGCTGAAAGCCGAGAAGCCACTTCTTGATCCAGATGCTCTGATCACCTCTGTGGGTACAGAAATTTATGATAATGATGGCCAAGATACACCCAATCCAGACTGGTCGTCCAAGTTATCTGAAGGCTGGGATCGGGAAATGATTGTGGAAACGGCTGCCCAATATCCTGACTTAATTCCTCAAGTAGAATCAGAACAACGTCCCTTTAAAGTCAGCTATCACCTGACGGAAGAAGCAGCTTTGAGGGTGCTACCTCAACTGGAATCTCAGCTTCAAGGAAGGGGTCTTAATTTCAAGTTGATCTATAGTGGTGGGAAAGACTTAGACATTCTACCCAGCAATAGCGATAAAGGTCTAGCGGTAGAATTTTTACGGCAACAGTGGGGAATTGAGCCGGAACGGACAGTGGTTTGTGGCGACTCAGGAAATGACATTGCCTTATTTAGCGTTGGCTTTTCCCGAGGAATTATAGTGGGTAACGCCCGACCAGAACTTCGCAAGTGGTACGAAAACAACTCAGCAGATTACCATTACCTGGCTCAAGCTCACTGTGCAGGTGGTATAATAGAAGGTTTAAGTTATTTTAGCTTTTTTGTCAGTAATGATCGCCAATAAATAAGAAATAGTTAATAGTTAAAAGTTGCAGGTTAATCGAGTTACAACTTGCAGGTTAGTAGGTTGCAGGTTAATCGAGTTAAAAGTTGCAGGTTGGTAGGTTGCAGGTTAATCGAGTTACAAGTTGCAGGTTAATCGAGTTACAAGTTGTAGGTTAATCGAGTTACAAGTTGTAGGTTAATCGAGTTACAAGTTGTAGGTTAATCGAGTTACAAGTTGTAGGTTAATCGAGTTACAAGTTGTAGGTTGGTAAGTTGCAAGTTATGCTCTCAACTATCCTTCACTATTTTCGTGGTGGAGTACAACCTTAAACCAAGCTTGGCCTTTCGGCCACGCTACGCGAACAACATTCAACTTTCAACTTTCAACATTCAACTTTCAACTTTCAACTTTCAACTTTCAACTTTCAACCTTAAAGCTTAAACCAACCTTAAACCAACCTTAAATCTTCAACCTTCAACTAATGATCAGCTATCTCAAGGGGACAGTAGCTAGCATTCAAAAAAGCACTGGTAATCGGGTCACTCTGATTTTAGATGTCAACTACATTGGCTATGAAATACAAATTACTCGCCGTTTGTCCCAGGAGTTGCCCGTAGCTTTATCGGAAAAAACCGTGCAAATCTTCACCCATTTGCAAATCCGGGAGGAGCAACAGGTGCTATACGGTTTTGCCTCAGCCGCTGAGCGGGATTTGTTTCGTCAATTAGTTAGTGTCAACGGTATTGGTGCTCAATTAGCGATCGCACTACTGGACACCTTGGGATTGCCAAATTTAGTCCAAGCGATTGTTACAGGTAATATTCGTGCCTTATCCAAAACCCCTGGTGTGGGTAGCAAAACTGCTGAACGCATTGCTCTAGAACTGAAAACAAAGTTGGCTCAATGGCATAAGGTATCGGAGGTAGAGTCCCCACTATCTGCTAATGGACTCTCACCAGGGATTCAGGAAGATGTGGAGATGACCCTGTTAGCTTTGGGATATGAAAATGATGAAATCGCTCAAGCACTCCATGCTATTAGTGAGGATACTCAGGTCGCTAAAAGTAAGAATGCGGAAGATTGGATTCGAGAAGCGATCGCTTGGTTGAGTCGCTGATGATATTCCTGATCGTACCCATAAATATAGCGTTTCTAAATATAGCGGTTCCACGAGTGAGCTACATCTGGATCAGCGCTACTAGGGGGAGAGTGGCAATAGGGGGAGGAGATTGAAGAAATTTGGGTTTACCTCATCCCACAACAGAACCGCTATAATCTGACTGAAACCTGAAACCTGCAACCTGCAACCTCCAACCTGCAACCTGCAACCTGCAACCTCCAACCTCCAACCTCCAACCTCCAACCTAATAAATTACCCTTCGAGCACGAAATCCTTGAAGAGTCTGGGGCAAAAACGAACAACCTAGGGTTTTAGATTGTGGTAGATCGCAATCATGACAATCGCCAGTAGAAGCTTTTACTCGTCTAGGAAACTTGACATGGAAGGTAGACCCCTTACCCAGCTTACTCTCTACCGTAATCGTTCCTTGCATCAACTTGACTAAAGATTCTGTAATGGCCAGTCCTAAGCCGGTACCCGAGTACTTGCGAGTTGTAGTTTGATCAATTTGTTGGAACTCCTCAAAAATATGCTCTAAGTCATTCTCGGCAATTCCAATTCCCGTATCCCTAACAGTGAGCATCAGCCAGTCGGTGGAAATTTCCTTGACTACCACCTCTACCCTGCCCATTTCGGTAAACTTAATCCCATTGGAAACCAGATTGACCAAAATCTGCCGCAGGCGGAGGCTATCATTGATTACGATCGGATTTTTTAAATTGGTTTGGATATACAACCCTAAGTCCTTCTGAGCGGCTAGACAACGGAATTCATTGATGGTTTCTTTGATCAACCTGTCCAAATGCAAACTTTCCAAGGTTAACTCCAGACAAACTGCCTCAATTTTGGACAGGTCAATCATATCCTTAATCAGAGTCAGTAGATGTTGAGCATTATTGACAATGCGCTCCATTATATCTGCTTGTTGGTGAGTCAAGGAGCCCTGACGCTGACGCAATAGAAGCTGGGAAAAGCCAATAATGGCATTCATGGGAGTTCGTAACTCATGGGATATCGTAGAAACAAACTGGGATTTCAACCGTGCTGCTTCCAACAATTGCAGGTTCTGTAGCTTGAGGGATGCATCTCTCCTTTCCAGTTCCCGATTCTGGCGAGCCAGCATACTGTTCTGACACTCTAAACGTGCTTCTTGCTCCTCTAAGGCTTTAATCATGCGAGCATTATCAATTGCGATCGCAGCTTGTTCATTAATCATGCGAGCATTATCAATTGCGATCGCAGCTTGTTCACCCACTGCTGCTAGCAGATTCCGACCTGATTGGTCTAATGCCTCTGGGTCTTCCCAATTGCCAATAGCTAGTACTCCCAAGGGTCCTGCTTGCACAGACTCAATCGCCACAGCGTAAATAGCTGTAGGTACTTCCTCTTCCGGATGCCGCGAATCCCAACCCTTGCGCTGAATTAACTCAGATGTTCCAGTTAAAAAGACTTGAGAGAGTAACCCTTGCTCAAGGGGCAAGATGTCTTCCCACTGGAACTTTTGTGTATCAATTCCCTCAATAACCCTTAAGACTTCAGAGTTACCAAGAGAATTATTGAGAATGATGAAACAAAATTCAACCCCAGCAATCGCTTTAACTACCTCCGATACCATCTCTTGCAACAGATTTGGAAGGTTAGTCAGCCGTTGATTGAGGAGATTAGTCAACTGGTGTAGGGTTCTCAATTGCTTTTGCTGTTCATTGAGAATGGTAATTACCTGCCTGAGATCATCACTCGCCTGGTTTGCCTCTCGGTATAACCGCGCATTTTCAGTGGCTAGGGCAGCGCGACTAGCTAAATCCTCAGCCAACTTGACATCGATCTCATTGTAGCGGCGACCTGAATCACTCCTGACAAACCAAATTGAGCCCAAGATTTGTGAACCCATTCGTAAAGGTACACAAATGTAACACTTAATTTTCAGTGCCTGTAACATTCTGAGATGGTCAGGATCATCAGCAGCAGCACTTAGGAATTGATCAGAAACCTCAAAATAGGCATCCGTACAACCTGTACGTAAAACCTTGCCGTTGCCATAGTCTTCATCCCCCTGGGCAGGGTAGCAACGGTGCAGTTCCCAAATCAACTGCTCTTGCTCTGGGTTAACATGGGCAACGGCAAGGCGCTGGTAAGACTGGGGAGTATCATAGCTATCAACTCCCGATACCACATCAATAGCACACCAATCAGCAAAGCGAGGGATTACCAGCTGCACTAGGTTGTCCAATGTAGTCTGGTAATCGAGGGAAGCTGAAAGTACAGCAGAAGCCTCCGCCAGAAATCGCTGGGATTCTTCTGCTCGCTTCTGCTCAGTAATATCAGTAATTACACCAGACATCCGGAATGGTACTCCTTGATCATTCAACTGGGCTTTGCCACGAGCAGTACAGTAGCGATCTTCTCCAAAAGCACAGGGTAGGTTAAATTCTACATCCAGTTCAAGGTAATCTTGTTGGTAACTAGCCACCGCCTTAGTAACTTTGAGTAGATCTGAGCAATTTAGTAAATTAAATAACACATCAGGGGAAAAGTTATGGTGGTACTTCCCTATCTGTTCAGGCGACAAGCCAGTAAGTTCATAGAAGCGGTCATTACAATACAGTTGTTTAGTGATCAGGTTCCAGTCCCAGATCCCGTCATTGGAACCTTCTAGCACCAAGCGGTAGCGTTCTTCGCTTTCTTTGAGCCGCTGATGAGCTACAGCTGCTTCCCGTTCTGCGCGGTAGAGGCGAACTGCATTAGAGAGGCTACGTAAGAGATTTTCTGATGAGATTTGGCTTTTGGTCAGATAGTCCGATGCTCCAGATTTCATCAGCTCAACCGCAATTTGCTCATTAATTTGCTCGTTCCCTTGGTCACTCAACACAATCACAGGGACTTCAATGCCAGCATCACGGATTTCTTTAACCAGAGTCAATCCGTCCCCATCCGGTAAGTGATAGTCCAATAGAATGCAGTCCAAACTCGGTTGGGTAAGGCTAGAGTTAGCGCAGCGTGATGCGATGATCGACCTAGCGCTTTTGCTGTCAACTGCAACAGCTATTTTTACGGGTATACCCCCTCTGTTAAGAGCTTTAATTATGGCTTTGCAGTTAACTTGATCATCCTCTACGATCAGTAGTCTGATAATCTCGTCCATGATTTAGCGGTTGAGCTTTTGTCATTGGTTATGGGCTAATAGACCTCTTGCAAAAGTTTTTCGTGGTATAATCAGTAGTTTGGGAATTTTCGAGTTAGCGATCGCTTAAGACTAACAAACTTACTTTGTACTTTGTTTGTGTATAAGCCTAGTACACACAATCTACATAATTTTTACCAAAACTATTATTCTAACTCAAAATATTTTTGCAAGAGGTGTAATGATTAGTGGATAGTGGGTAGTAGCAGTTCTTGACTGACAACCGACACCTGAGGAGGCTAATGAATTATATTGAGCATACTCTATTGGTTCAGTTTAGGTATCGCCCCAATTTAGTCAACCTTACGGACTTGACAATCTCTCCACATCGCTGATTGTAGGCTTCTACCTTACCTCGGTACTAGTCAGAGAGCTTCAGTAAAAATACCAATCTGACTAGGTAGAGGAAATCCCATGGTTGTGTAGTATCACCGAAACATTTGCCAAATTGATGAGTAGGCATGAGTATACTTGTCGAAAAACTCCCTTGATTAGTAATCTCACCCATCTAGGGAATCAACCAATCGGATTGGCCGTTGGCCAAGCTACGCGAACGCAATCAACCCATGCTAATTTTCCAGTGGTATTTCCTGAGAAACAAACTCCCTGAGATAGATTTTTTAGGGGGTTTTACCCCCTATTATATCCTGCTGTTGGCTCAGGAAGGGTGGGACGATCAGCAGATGAGCAGAAAGAGTAGGATTTATCGGAATTGGTCATTTCGTGCTGGTGAGGCTACCTTAGTTACTCAATAAGCCCATCCCATGTCAATCCTGTTGAGAATCTCCTCTAACTGTTGGAATGGAAAATCGTGCCAACCCCTCTGACAAGTACTTTTGGCACGACTCACCCCTTATACTCATAAATAAATTGTAAAGATTATAATAAGTAACTACCCCCTGTAATTTCTCAATAACTTTATATGTGATACTGTAATAGCTTTTGACAAATGCTTTCATTCCAGCTAACTTTAAGTGATTGTTGCCAAAATCTGGTCTTTTGGAAACTCTATCCCAAAGTCATAAATATCTACAACTACCAATAGGTGGAGATCATGATGATTTTTACCAAAACTTTACAAATTTACTCTAAAAATCAATAAACTATAAATCTCACCCCCCTAGACGTTAATGATGGGTAAAATTCGTGTGGCTCTCATTGAAGACCATGATCTGACTCGGATGGGTCTGCGAACAGCCCTCCAACAAAACGGTGAAATTGAATTGGTGGGCGAAGCGGCCAATGCTGCTGAAGGACTAAAGTTACTCGCGGAATCTAGACCAGATATCGGGATTGTCGATATTGGTCTTCCTGACATGGATGGAACTGAATTAACTAGACAATTCAAAGAGTTTCAAGCTAAACAGGATGATTCTAAACAGGATGATTTCCCCACCAAGATTATGGTACTGACCTTGCAGGATGATGAAGAAGCGGTACTAGCTGCTTTCGCCGCTGGAGCTGACTCTTACTGCATGAAAAATATAACTTTTGATCAATTGGTAGAAGCTCTGAAAGTGACCTATGAAGGTAATGCTTGGATTGATCCAGCCATTGCCAGGATTGTACTTGAGCAGATCAAACCAAGCCAAGAAACTCAGCCTACTGAAGCTAGTGAAACGAGAGCTATCCATGCTGCTCCCAATGAATACAATCAAATGATTGAAGCTTATCCTTTAACGGAAAGGGAATTAGAGGTTTTGCGGTTGATTGTAGAAGGTTGCAGCAATGCTCTGATTGCCGAAAGGTTATATATCACTGTGGGAACTGTCAAAACTCATGTCCGAAATATCTTGAATAAACTCTGTGCGGATGACCGTACCCAAGCAGCTGTCCGTGCCCTCCGGTCTGGCTTAGTTATTTAACGATGATACCATAGAGTAACCTTTTACAATTAAACGGCTGTTCGCGTAGCGTGGCCTTTTGGCCAAGGTTGAAGGTTGAAGGTTAGTTGGTTGAAGGTTAGTTGGTTGAAGGTTAGTTGGTTGAAGGTTAGTTGGTTGAAGGTTAGATGGTTGAAGGTTAGATGGTTGAAGGTTAGTTGGTTGAAGGTTAGTTGGTTGAAGGTTAGTTGGTTGAAGGTTAAAGATTGAAGGTTAGATGGTTGAAGGTTAGATGGTTGAAGGTTAGTTGGTTGAAGGTTAGTTGGTTGAAGGTTAGTTGGTTGAAGGTTAGTTGGTTGTTCGCCTTTGGCGTCCGAAGTAGGGTAGGTTGAAAATTAGAGCCTTAACAACTGAAAGCCGGATGTATAATTGGGAACCTGTAACTGGCAACTTGTAACCTTCAACCTGTAACCTTCAACCTGTAACTGCCAACCTATAACCTTCAACCTGTAACCTGTAACCTGTAACCTGTAACCTGTAACCTGTAACCTGTAACCTGTAACCTGTAACCCAAATCACTATCAAGGTCTACCTTGCTCCCATCTAGCGATCGCTTCTTGGGCAGCCTCATAGTAAGGGGTATCTTGTGGGACTAATTTTGCTGTGTTAATCGCGGAGAGAAACTTGCCTCGCGAGGCACGGGACTTAGCAATCCGATAAATCTTATCGCTAGCTTGAGCAATTAACGCTTGTGCTGTGGCATACTTCGGTTGACCCGGTGGAATCTTACGGAGGGTTGCGATCGCACGATTATAACTAGATGCTTGATTGCGTTGGACTTGTTTGATGGCTGTTTGGATAATCTGTTGATTCTGCGACTTCTGTTGGGAGAGAATCTGCCACTGTTTAATGGCATCCTGAGCCAAAGGATAAACAGAAGGGTTATCTTTAGGAACTAGTTGGGCAGCTGCGATCGCTCCTTCAAAATCACTTTTTTTTGCCCGTTTGTTGGCTAGAGCCAGAATTGACTGACTCCAACCAGTGATATATTGTTGTGTCTGCTCATAAAGAGGATCCCCAGGTTTCACCTGACGGGCAATTGCGATCGCATCGCTATACACAGATGCCTGCTTCGGTTCAACTAACTGTCTTGCCTCGTCCAAAGCTGCTTGATTCGCCTTAATCCCACTCGGTTCCCGGGATTTCTGTGGTTTAGTTTCCAGGGATTTACTCTTGGAATTTGGCAAGGGAGCTGGAGTTGCCTGGGATGTTGACCCTGCAGGTAATGTTACTGGGGAATTCCTGACCTTGGTAGTTTCTGGTAATGTGGTAGTTAATGTGGTCGTCTGTGTGTTTTTAATCATCTGTTGACTAATTAAGCCTTCCTGGTTACGGACAACAGTTAGGCTTACTAGTCCTAACAACAAAGCTATACCACTACCCCAAAACAACCATTCTCGCCATGACGATAACTCTTCTGTATCAGTTTGAGGCTGGCTGTCTGAATAAGAAACTAAAGCTACTGAGTTAGATGACTCCTGGTTTGAGCTGTCAGTGTTAGTGGGTAAAGACCGATTCGGGTTTTGCTTTACCACCGATAAAGGTTTTTTCGTAAATTCACTCTCAAGGTGCGCTTTCCAATGGCCGGGGAACCCGGCCTTGGGTCGCACCTCAAGATTATTCCCATCTTCAGAAAGAACTACCTCGGTAGCTTCTGAGTCAGTGCTTGGGTTAGCCCATTGATTTTCTGGTGGTGAGCTTGCCCCTTCAGGCCAAATTTGTTGTTGTCGATACTCCTGTAAAGGAATCACCGTCAGAGGAATCTGAACTGGTCGCCAATGGTGTTGGCTCAACTCCGGTAGCCGCTCCTTGAGATACTCGTCAAGATTCTCAAGGGTAATGTCAGTATGATAGTAACCCAGTGCTTCTAGAAGTGCTGAGGTGAATAAGCCATTCCCTAGAGCCGCAGCTTCGTGAGAAAACTGGTTGAGTTGACTAGAAAGTACCAGGGAAATATCCATTTTGTAGGCTAATTCCACTGTTTCAGCACCAACCGGTTCACCAGATGGCATTCCCGGTGAGCGGTTTATGTCTAACAATACCAGGATTTTATTGCCCCCCATAGTCTTGAGAGAGGAAAACAGGCATTCTATTGGTATACCTGTTCCTGGAATGTCATCTGGGTTGCCATCAATCGGCATGAGGTAGTCAACTTTATCCCAACTGACCCCGCAGCCACTGAACAAGAACCAACGCCAACTTTCTGGAGAACCTGGACTCTGGCGAATCCTGTCGAGACATCTTAAAATATTTTCTCGGTTGGGGTAGGTTAAAAAATCATCAATCGGTGGTGAATTATCAGTTAATAACAGAAACTCATTGGGTTGCAGATGAGCTTGGTCTACAAAAAACCCTTGTAGTCTTTGAGCGTCTGCTTGACCATAGTTCAGAGGTTGTAAGAACTGATAGCGGTTGATGCCAATTGCTATACCAGCGTAATTTGCCATTTACCCCATACCCTAGCGGCTGAAACTAGTATATTTTATGCCTAATATATATGCCTAATTTTATTACTATTGCTGTAGTTTCCCCTTACACTTAAATTCTAATTCAACCTTGTTTAGCTTAAGCTAACAGCTTAAATTTATTAATTAATTAATCTAACACCATCGAAGATAGTCCACCTCTAAAGGCTCTCGAACTAGGCTTTCCAACTAATTTATGTCAATCTAGCTTCTGTCAAGATTTTCCTTCATTATAAGAGTTAACCTTTTTTGGCCTAATCAGAGGATATAATAGTATGCTGTCCAAAGTAATCCGGCTATTGGTGTTACCCGGCTTAGTAGGGGTTAGTTGGTTGACTACAGTTGCCATTGTTCCCCAAAGCGCCGAAGCCAAGACAGCTCGTATTAATGTTACCCTGAATCGTGAGCCTGACGAAACTTACCAAGGCTTTATGCGCCGTGCTGAAGTAGTTGCTAGAGCAGCAGCTCAACGGAGCTTCGATAGTGACATATTGACTACAAAGGTAGCGATTACTATTCTAGGGCAAAATCAAGGAGAAATTGCCCCAGTCTTGTTGTTAAAAGTCAGCCGTCCATCCTGGAAAAGACGACCGGATGCCAAGTATTGGGCAACTTACTTTCCCAATACCCAGTTCCTACTGCGAGTTGAGGAACCTGATTTTTCTGCTCAAACTCAGCCACAGTCACTGGAACCAGCTTCCCCAAGTCCTCAGGCACCGCCAGCAAACAACCAGGCTCCTGAGTCATCATCACCTGACAACCAGGCTCCTGAGTCATCATCACCTGACAACCAGATAGAAGACCGAGATACAAGACAATGAAATAAGATAGAAAAGCTGTCTAACAATTTAAATAATTTACACTTATGGCTGTTCCTAAGAAGAAAACCTCAAAATCCAAACGGGATAAACGTAAAGCTAACTGGAAGCGCAAAGCGCATCTGGAAGCACAAAAAGCCCTCTCTCTCGGTAAAGCAGTCCTGAGTGGGCGTTCTAGCTTTGTTTATCCAACAACGGAAGAAGAAGACGAAGACTAGGTTTACTCCTCCCCACCGGGCTTCGGACGGCGTATCGCTGATTTTTACCATGGTTCCGGTGGGTTACGTATCACTTAGAAGGCGTTATACGGCTTGCTGCTCTAAAACCTAGATCCGACTTTCGGGTCTCCAAGCTACTGATCTGCCTTAATAAATCGGAAGCTAATACTGAAGCTAGGCGTGAGAGTCTTGACTGATCAAGGAGTACTGTCTTCTCACCGGCGTTAATAAATTTTAAAAATTTTCTAGCCTCATTATCAGTATCCTGGTCTTTATATACCAGGGAAAGTCCAACCCTCAACCCCTACCGGAAAACTATCTGAGGTTCCCATAGGTTGCTGGGGATTGAACTGGCATATCTAAAATTAATTTCTGTTCGTTAACTGTTGGTGGTTAACAATTAACAGAAACTGATTAGTTGGGCTGTGGTAATTAGATGTATCACAGCTTAATACCATTGAGTTAAGTTTCAAGTCAATGCCAGACAATTTACCAAACATTTTGAAGGGTCAATTGTTAAGTTTGGTAACTAAATTTGGTAACTCAATGATCAGTAACCAAGGATAATTTAGCTAATACCGCGATTGATTGTTTTGAAATCGTCTATACTGAAAATAGTAGGGAAAACAAATTAAGAGCTAACCGCCACCTACGTGCTTTAAAATCGAACTTTTCTGTATTGTTCCGGTGCGGAGGGGCATCCCGTATCGTTAATAAAGCTTGCCGAGTATCCGAACCGATAGGTGGAGTTGGCAAGAAGCCCACACTGACTCGTTGAGTTCAGTGTGGGAGTATGTCACTAACTCCAGCAATAATTGCCCAATGATAAGAAAAATTTTAATATCTGTAGCTGGTCGGGGACTGTGTGAAGAAATGTTCAACATGTTGGCCGAAATCCCTGCCATACAACAGGCATCGGTCACAGTTCTACATGTCGTGCGTCCTCAAGTCACAGCTGAAGCCATGTCAGCTAAGTTAGAAGAGGGGGGTAAGATTTTAGCAGATGCGGTCAAGTCGTTAAAAGTTGACCCCAGCAAAATCACTCCCAGACTCAAACAGGGAGACCCTAAAAATATCGTTACCCAAGTGGCAGACGAAGAGGAAACCGACCTGATTATTATGGGTTCGAGAGGACTAACTCGCCTAGAAGCGATTTTGGAAAACTCCGTTAGCCAATATGTGTTCCAATTGTCCTCCCGCCCGATGTTGTTGGTCAAAGACGATGTCTACGTCAAACAAATCAGACGGGTTATGGTCGCAATGGATAAATCTGATGCTGCTCAAAATTCCTTCGAGTTGGCTCTATCTCTAGTGCGAGACATGAAGAATGCTCAACTATATCTAGCTCGTGTCATCCCCGAAGCCAAACCTGATCAACTGATGAGCAATGCTGAAGCAGACCCAGTGCTTGCAGAAGCAGCAGCAAAAGCCAAAAGGCAAGGTGTTTCTTACCGTTGTGTTCTAAGTGGCGGTAAACCCGGACCAGGAATCTGCCAGTTAGCAGAGGACAAGAACATCGACTTGCTGATTCTCGGTTCTCCTGACCGTCGTCCTTCTATCGCCAAGAGTTTAGTAGATTTAGATCGATTACTGGGTAATTCTTTATCAGACTACGTCAGAGTCAAAGCCAATTGCCCAGTGTTGTTATCACGCACAACTACTTGAAGCAGTCAGTTATTAGCCATTAGCCATTAGTCATTTGTCATGTAAGCATTCAGCCGTCAGCTATCAGCTATCAGCTATTAGCGAGTAGGCGCTTTAACTGCACGGAGTCGGATGAGTAAACGAGCAGGGATTTTCAACCAGCCATACTAGTTCGTAAGCTTGTTTACTACCGCCCGTTGATTAGTTAATTAGCTGACGGCTGACGGCTGATAGCTGAATGCTTACTTTGTCATTAGTATTGCCAGTAAACCTCTTGTTGCTTACAAGTTGCTTAAAAAGGGTTTATGATCAAGGCTTAATGAGAAAAAGTTAATGACTAACTATTTAAACTTCCACGTACTTTAGCTTCCATGCACTTTAGTCGTGGGAGATATACTCGTAAATCCGGTAACCATCACTTACAATCCCGCCTAGTTTAGTGGCGGGAAAAGTTAAATTAACCGTTGTTTAATTCTAATTAATTAAACAACCTTATACAAAAAATACCTTAGACTTTTATCCTGGGAAGAATCCCACCCTGACCTTTAGCTAAGGAGCAATGCTTGCGCTTTTGGTACAGGCGTGGGGATTATCACCAGATCAGCTAACTAGTTTCCTGAGCCTTCACGGCTCGCGGTTTGGATATAAAGAATTAGCAGGAAAACCGCCGGAACCAGCACAAACAGGATGCTGGCAACAAACCCTAGATCGTTAACTTGCATGATTATTAGTTCCTCTAAATCGTTTTTAACCCACCAGCTATAGGATACCATTAACACGGCTGGTAGAAATAGAAGATAGAAATCGAAGCCTGGCAGGAGGAAATCCGGCTAATGGTAGATAAGCGCGTTGATAATACTGGTGAGATACAGTCAATTATCTTAGCTCTACTCCCTACTCCCTACTCCCTACTCCCTGGCCTTTGGGCCACGCTACGCGAACAAACCCAGGACGAAAGCACCTCATCCAATTGATAAATCCTACAAACCCTATGTACACCTCTATATAACGAGCGGTATTCAGCTGACAATCCCTCGCCAGCTAGCCCTTAAAATCCCTTGGTAGGTTAGATGGCAGCAGATGGGGATTTGCTCTTAAGGGTTGGTTTAGTTTTCACACTCACCGGTCCATTCACCAAGACTTGACAGGCTAATCGGTAAGTATCTGGCTTTTTCTTGAGTTTCCGATTTTCCACCTCAGTTCTAGGGGATAGATTTTCTATGCCTGCCACAATTTCCACAATACAGGTCCCACATTGACCATAACCGCCACAATTCACCAGCTTGCCCCGAAACGTGTAGAGATCTATGCGATTTTGCAGCATTTTCTCCCGTAAGTTCGCTCCATTGGCAGCAATGACTTCTTGGTCTTCCTTGACAAATTTGATATTAGCCATGATTTGTCCCAAGTCTGATCTTATTTTCTGATAGTATTACTATTTTATTAAGGAATGTTAAAAAAATAAGCATCCCTGGTTAATGGTTCATGGCTAAGTTAGCCATAAACCGTTAACCATAAACCATAGGAGTTACTCTGTCAATTTAGTTTTGAGAGTTAGGGCAAGGTTAATGGTATTAGATGTTAGGGGTTAGTTTTTAACGCCTAATACCTAGTGCCTAATACCTAGTGCCTAATACCTAGTGCCTAATACCTAGTGCCTAATACCTGGGGTCTAATTAGGACAAGTCTAGTTTACCCCTTCATTCAATTTTGATGGAATACTAGGGAATATCGCTAACTTTACTATCTGGTAAATTACTCACTGCCCGTTGCAGGTTGGCCAGAGCGCGGTTGTAGCCCAGAATTGCAGTAAGTTGGTTAATCCTAGCCCGGGTAAGAGCCGTTTGCTGGTTAATTACGTCGGTTTGGGTACCAACCCCTGCCTGAAATCGTAACCGAGCTAGCCGGAGACTCTCTTGTGCTACTTCTAGGGCAAAGGATGCCGTTTCAATACTCTCTTCATTGGAGTTTAATTGAGAATAAGCTTGTTCGATCTCAAAGCGTATTTGATCCCGTTGGTTAGCAAAACTGCTTTCAGCTAAGGCAACATCAATATCTTCCTGCCTAGCTCTGGCCATCGCTGCTCCGCCATCAAAGAAATTCCACTGGAATTGTGCCCCTACCGAGTAACCATCACCAAAACCCAACGTATCATTTAAGCTATCAGCTAGGTCGATTTGACCAAACACACTCAACTGGGGCCTTACTGGAGCCAGAGCAATGGTGCGCTGTTCCTTGTTGATCTTTCGTTGGACCAGTTGCTGTTCTAACTCAGATCGGTTTTTATAAGACAGGATCAGGCTCTGTTCTAGAGATAAATCCCAACTTCCAGCAATTTCGATGGGATCTGCTGCAGTAATTTCTGCGGATTGAGATAAGTTTAATAACTCCGCCAGCTGACGTCGAGCAATACGTTGGTCACTCAGAGCGTTGGTCAACCCTTGAGAGTCATTGGCTAGCTCAACCTGTTGTTGCAAAACCTCAAATCGGGTTCCTAAACCAGCTTGTTCCAGTAACTCCGTATCCCGTAGAATCTGAGCGGACTCGGTGACTGCCGCTTGGGAAATCTCAACTCGAGCATCAGCTTCTTGTAAATTGTAATAGGCAAGGGTGACCTGAAGTCGGATCTCTTCAGAGAGGCGTTCTACCTCTAGCTGTTGCAACTTTAGCTGTTCCTCAGCTACCCGGACTTGTGCTGGTCGTTGCCCACCAGTGTATAGGTTATATTCTAACCGTAGGGCTGCAGTGAAACTTCCTGACGGCTCATTGATTGGAAGTAATCCTTGCTGAGCCCTTAGTTCGTCTGTTACCTGGCCTGATGCACTATCGGCATAGTTAATGGCTGCACTTGTTGACAAACTGGGATACCAAGCGGTTAAGGCTTCTTGGAGAACAAACTGATTACGTTCCAAGGTCAGTTGCGCTTGCTGTAATTCCTGATTATTACGCTTTGCCAGTTCTATGGTTTGTTGCAGGGTAATGGGCTGTGTGATATCTATCTGGACTTCCTGGCTTTGGGTAGGAAATGATAAAGGATTGGGATCAGGATCAAGAAACTCTGGCGC
>NZ_GL890974.1:0-15859 GCF_000211815.1 Moorena producens 3L | reverse complement strand
TAGCTCAGCCACAGCAGGAATCGACTCCTCTTGGTTTGGCTGATTAGTTGGCGCTGCTAGGAGTTCAGCCACAGCAGGAATCGACTCCTCCTGCTTTGGCTGGTCAGTAGGCAGGATGGTTTGATCAATAATTTCTTGGACTAATTCTTCTTGGACTAATTCTGCTTCTGAAGGTGAGGAATCTACAGAGGGAATAGACTCCTGTTGCTCTGGTTGCTTGGCAGCTGAGGTAGTGTTATTGATGACTTCTACCACTAGCTCCCCTACCTCTGAGTTTGGGGCTGCTTCTGTTAAGGATTCTTGGTTAGGTGTAGCTACTGAGTTATTCTGAGGCTTAGTAACTGATGGTAAATCTTCTGAGGCTCCGGATTCCATGCCGCTCAAGGCAATTGCCGTCCCCACACCTACAGCTAATATATAACGAAAAGTTGGCATAGATTTTACAGTTGATTTTTAGTCTTAGCAGAATTACTTCTCTTGCTCAATTTAGCAACCAATGGCAGGATAATGGCTTGCTATTGCGTTTAGCAAAGGAATATTCCCGGTTTGCATATCTAAATCAGGATTGAGCCTCAAATTGCCATTTTTTATAGGAGTTGCTCTTTAACAAGACTTTATTATAGTGGGCAATGGCTTCACAGTATCCTCATATTGGCAATTTTTTGTTGCAGGGAGAAAAGTGACTAGATGCGTTCGCTTTTAGCGGAAGCTGAGGCCTTTGGCCACGCTTTGCGAACGCTTCATCGCATAACCCCTAGAATAATCTGTCACACATTTCAATTGTGAATAGGGGCTGATCGCTTTTAGCGGAAGCTGAGGCCTTTGGCCACGCTTTGCGAACGCTTCATCGGGAGATGGGGAGATGGGGAGATGGAGACCTCACTTGGGTAGGTTTTTTACATTTGGGCGAGTACGTACTGGCATTGGGAATAAATTTCTCAAAATATGTCGGAAAATCTACAAGAATTTCCACCGATTACCGACCCATCTCCCCATTAGCCATTACCGATTACCCATTACCGATTAGCCATTACCCATTACCTATTACCTATTACCTATTACCTATTACCTATCTCCAAAGTAAAAAACCTACCCTTGTCAGGAGATGGAGACTGGGAGATGGGGAGATGGTAGACTCGCTTTTGCATAAGGGTCGCGATTGACCGTAGGTCACGCTACTTGAGGTGGAAATTTAAATGCATATTAACTGACTGCTTGCTGTGATCGTAAAACTGGGTTGACTAGGGATGGGAAGATAGGGAAATGCCAGGATGGAGAGATGGGAATCGAGCAACTTTTTGTCAATCCAGATATCGGGTTGATGGGTTAAATTCTATTACTGAGCCGATGCTCTAGTATCAGTAAGTGGCCTCAATTACGATAAAACTATTCTTTTTTGACCTTAGGTTAGATTGGGGTGGGGTTGAACAGCAGAACAGGTTTTCCTGTCTGCCACACTACCAAAACCTTATCCCTTTTGTGACGATTACTTGATGCTCAGGGTTAATTGTGTTCCAAGGGTTTTGCCATCGCTTTTAGCGGAAGCTGAGGCCTTTGGCCACGCTTTGCGAACGCTTCATCGCGTAGCGGCTCGTACCGAGCATCGCATTCTCTTGCTTACTATCTATTCGGCATTCACAAATTCACCAAATTGTGTCTGCCTAAGGTTTATGGCTAAGGATTAACAGTGGGATAACGTTCTTTCTTGAAACAAGGCGTTAGCAATCCGGCAATAGCAAGGCGTTAGCAATCCACCAATAGACCTTACGCCAGTCAAATTACCTAATTTTTTACAAAAATAAGCAGCAATAAAATTTAGTAAACCCTGGAGCAAAAATCCAGAAATAAACAGACTTTTAAATAATTATTTGTATTTATTAATTTCAGGGTATTATTTATTTAGCCTTAGGTATTTATATGACAACCTGTTAACTAGTGAATAAAAATCCATACATATTTTTTTTCCTGTGCTCTGTTCCCTGTTCCCTGTTTATACACTTGATCCATAGCCTAAGTTTTTATATTTTTTTTTATATTTTTTGATAGTTAAGATTATATAATTAATTCAGTAAATTAAGAGCACCACTGACTCATAAATCATAAATAATGATAAAACCATGAGCTATATATTCTGAATCACTCTGAGGTTAATCATAATTATAAGGGAGTTAAACCAAGAAATAATGAAAAGCGATTAATCACAAAAAATCTTGAAGTATTGAATTATTTTGTATAAGTTTTATAACTTTTTTTATGTCCTGAGTACGGTCTTTTTTTGCAATTAAGGTAGCATTGCGATCGCGTACCACCACCACATCGTCTAAACCAATAGTAACAATCACCTCATCTTCACTACTGGAGTAGACAATTGCTCCTTGAGTATCCAGTTCTACATGATTAGCCATTGCGACATTTTTAGCATCGCCATTATGCAGGCGTTCTAAGGCATTCCAATCTCCCAAATCATCCCAACCAAAGGAGGCTGGTAAAACATAAGCTAGTTGTGTTTTTTCCATCAAAGCATAGTCAATACTTTTCTTATCTAGCTCAGCATAAGCCGCCACACCTTTTTCTTCTAAAGGGGCAATAATTTCTGGTGCATGGGTGCGCAATTCATCTAAAACTACCCCAGCCCGGAAAATGAACATTCCACTGTTCCAGCTGAATCGACCAGTAGACAAAAATTCCTCAGCGGTCTCTTGGTTAGGCTTTTCGGTGAACCGACTGACCTGATACACTGGCAATCCTTCAAACGTGCCAGTCTTATCACCTTGCTCAATGTAACCGTAGCCTGTAGAAGGGTATTGGGGCGTGATGCCTAAGGTCACAATCGATGACTCAGCAGCAGCCAATTGAGCAGCCGCCTTGATAGTTTCCTGAAACCCTTGCTCATCTTCAATCCAGTGGTCAGCAGGGAAAAAGCCCACTACCGCATCTTCTCCGTAAGCCTTAGCAATCTCTAGAGTTGCCCAAGCCACCGCTGGTGCTGTATCCCGTCCTTCCGGTTCAGCTAATAGATGCTTCTGGGGTAACGATGGTAGTTGTTGAGTCACCCCCTCAGCTAACATAGCAGAAGTAATCACCCACAACTGTTCTGGCCCGACCGTCAGCTTAATCAATCGGTCAGCCGTTGCCTGTAAAAGACTCTTACCACTACCATCCAAACATAAAAACTGCTTGGGTCGTTGCTTACGGCTCAACGGCCAAAACCGTTCTCCTTTGCCACCAGCAAGAATCACAGGTATGAGAGAGTTATCCATGATGTAGCCTTAACTGTAGTTTTCTGCTACATACTAACCTCACTTTCCCTGATTCAGCTGGTATAGGCTGTAGATTATGAAAAATGGTTAAAGTACTTCTTTAGCCATGAGATTAGTCATGACTAATCTCATGACTAATCTCATTTGTCCACCAATTCCTTCATACCTGTTCAGGCATTCCTGTTGTGCATTGATCATAAACGATTAATCACTCATTGATGTTCCTCAAAGCGCTTTCCCCAGGAGCTTTAGCCGTGGGTAGCCAAAGCGCTTTTTTCAATTAAGCCACTTTGAAGGTAGGCACAATGGTTTATTGGCTTTGACTTCTAGACTTATAGACTAATAAATAACGTAAGCATTCAGTCGTCAGCCGTCAGCTAAAAGCTCACGCTACTTGAGGTGCCGTCAGGCGTCAGCCGTCAGCATTCAGCTGACGTAACAAAGATTAAACGAATGCTTACTTGTTTTATTTAAAAGCTCAAAGCTGAGAGCTGAGAGCTGAGAGCTGAGAGTTGATAGCTGAATGCTTACCAAAGAAGAATATCTTAAACTGTAGCCACAGGCTACAGTTTAATTGGATAGCCAACTATAGGCTTGGAACTTGAATGCTTGGCCTTTCGGCCAGGCTACGCGAACAACAGTCATCACAATTCATAGGTAGATTTGGATACAGGTGTGATTAATAATGCCTCAGCTTCAACACCACAACCATCACCCCAAGAGGGTGATACAGGAGTCTCTTACTCTCAGCTTGACCTGACTACAGACCTAGACGCTTCTGTCTCTGGATTAAGATTAACCTTTGCCCCCTATTTGCGGTGGGTATTTTGGAGTAGCGCTTTTGTCCTGACAGCAGTTATTTCTGCGGCTTTGGGAGCCACCTTAGCCCTAGTTACCCCATTGTCGCCCCTGATTAAATCCCATTCTCAACCGGAAAACTCCAAAATCCCCCAGAATCAACCAGCGGCTTCTGAGCACAAGTCTTGGCGTAAAAGCTTTCCCTATAACCTGTCACGACCGGTTAATATCCTGGTGATGGGAATAGACCGAGTCCCAGATGCGTTGCCAGGTTCCCCAGAGGTTTTTGGAGGTCGCAGTGATACCCTGTTGCTGTTGCGCTTAGACCCTAAAGACCACTCAGTGAATATGCTTTCAATTCCACGGGATACCAGAATAGAAATTCCCGGTGTTGGGATAATTAAAATTAACGATGCCAATGTCAAAGGTGGATCTACCTTAACCGCAGAAGTGGTTAGCCGTACCTTGAATGATGTGCCAATTGATAGGTATGTGCGCATTACCACTGATGCATTTCGGGAACTTGTGGACTTGGTCGGTGGCTTGGAAGTGTTTGTGCCTGAGAGGATGGAATATGTAGATGTCACTCAGAAACTGGAAATTGATTTAGAACCAGGGTGGCAAACTTTGAATGGAGACCAAGCCGAACAATTTGCTCGATTCCGAAAAGACAATGGTGATATTGCTCGGATACAGCGGCAGCAGATCTTACTCAAGGCCCTGCGCCAGCGTTTAGTTACTCCCAGTGTCTTGCCTCGTTTACCCAAAATCCTGCGAGTGATGCAGCAGTATATTGATACCAATCTCAGCTTAGAGGAAATCTTGGCACTGGTCGGTTTTGGTCTAGAGGTTGGTAAAGATAATATCAGAATGGTACTCTTGCCTGGTCGATTTAGCAAGGCTGATGAATACATTGCCAGTTACTGGCTGATGAATTCACGAGGGCGAGACCGAGTGATGAGTGAGTATTTCGAGCAAGAACCGAAATATAAGAGTTCATTAAAGCGCCGCCGTTCACCCCATCGGGTCAGAATTGCGGTTCAAAATGCTACCGATGACCCAGAACTTGGTCGCCGTGTTGCCCGCTATTTAGCCAGACATGACTTCTACAATGTCTATTATGTCTCAGATTGGCCTGACCGCTTGTCCCAGACTGAGATTATTGTTCAGCAAGGGGACATAAAAACAGCAGATATTGTCAAAAAAGTCCTGGGACTAGGTAGAGTAGAAGCATCCTCTACTGGTCATCTCAAATCTGAGCTGACGATTAGAGTCGGTGAAGATTGGTTAGAGAGGGAGTTTTAGGCTTTAAGTTTTAAGGAGTCAGGTTCACAAGTGATTAGGGTGATTTGGCGACGCTTATTGGGACTAATTTTAGTTCTTGTTATGGCTTGGCTATGGGTGCTTTTATCGGCTACTCCTGCCTATGCTCAGGAGAATACAGTAAATTATGCCCTTACGGATTTGAGTTATCGTGACTTTTCCCATGGCAATTTAGTTCGTGGCGTATTTGCAGGCGCTGAAATGCGAGGCACAAACTTCCAAGGTGCTGACCTGAGTGGATCTATCTTCACCAAGGGAAATTTATTGAAAGCCAATCTCGAAGGTGCAAACCTGACCGATTCTTTGGCAGATCGGGTAATTTTAGACCAAGCTAATTTGACCAATGCTATTTTGACCGATGCAATTATGAATAGCACCAGGTTTTACGATGCCGAGATAACTGGTGCTGATTTTACCGATGCCTTGATTGACCGCTATCAGGCTAAACTGATGTGTGGCCGTGCTACGGGGGTAAATCCTGTAACTGGGATCTCCACACGGGATAGTTTAGGCTGTCGCTAGGCTGAAGGAGTTGAGCTGGGCTAAGGGGTTCCAGAGCAGGATGTCTTGTAATAATTCCTGATAACCAGCCACATTGGGATGGAGACCATCTGGAGATAGGTGTTGAGAGCACCAATCATAACCACGGGACGTCCATAAATCAAAAACGTCTAGATAGGGAATTTGACGCCTCAGACAAGCAAGGCGAGTAGCTTCTTTGTAGCAGTACTGGTCAGCATGAGTGTAGTAAAAACAATCGAGAAAGGGCATTTTCCTTTCATCCACTGGTACCATGCCCACAAATAGCACTGGACAGAGTTGCTGGGCTAGCTCAAGCAGATTGGCTAGTTCTTCCTGGAAACTATCAAAATTAGTAAAATTCTTGCCATCGGGACGTCCCTTACGGGCTGAATCGTTAACGCCCACTGATAAAATAATGGCATCAGGTACACGGTTTCTGAGTTCACCACGACTGCGAAATTCATGCTCTAGTCGCTTGTGGACTTGGGTAACCCCATCACCCCGAACTCCTAAATTGTAGAGTACATGACCAGGACTATCGGGTAACATCCACTGACGTCGCAGTCGCTCTACCCAGCCGCCACCTTCTGGGTCTCCAAATCCATAGATCAGACTATCTCCGAGGACAACGAATTTCAGGGGAGTTCTTTGGCGCTGATGGAATGACTCAAAGCTAGGAGCGGCAAGTGTTTGCATAGACAAGATTTATTTAGTCAGATAATTGTTAACAACTCGACACACTCTTGATAGCTTAGCAATGGTATGATCTTTTGTATATGTAAAAGGTACATCTACCACAGGAGTCAATCCAAGTACTCTGACCCCTAAGGTAGCCCATCGATGCGATCGCATATACACTTCCCATATACACAACATAATCCCATATGCGCATCATCTTATTTACATACTTATTGACATATAAGTAGGCTGGGATAGTTTGGTAGAACTTCCCAGCCTGGGTTAGATATATAGTTTCGGTATAGTTAGTCGATTCGGTATAGTTAGTACAAATTGACTGTTCTTTCTTATTATTGTCATACATACCAAGCAATGTAAGTAGTAATCACGCAACTTCACAAATTCTTTCACTTTTTGATGGTATATTATTAACCTCAAGAAAAGTTTTATGACTTGTCTCAGGGGTAACCCCTAGTTTAGGAGTGAAGTATGCTAGGGTAGAGGGGGCGATACTGATTTTAACCAGAAAGCAACACATCATAAACCTTATGCTGCACAAAATCTATAACTTTGATTCAATGGACATTCTGCAACGGACGGAGCAGCTAGTAAGTGCAGCTTCTAATCGTTATCGGATAACTGTACAAGTGGCCAGCCGTGCTAAGCGCCGTCGCTTCGAAGATTTTGAAAGTCTAGATGAGCCATCAATGAAGCCAGTGCTGCGAGCAATTGTTGAGATGTCTGATGAACTGACGCAGCCAGAGATTATTGCGGACTAAGCTATAGTGCTGAGTGAGTCAGGGGGTTAGAGGGTCAGGGGCAAGAATAGTTCTTTCACCTAGTTTTATCCCAAGGTTGTGCAGGAATGTTCAATAGTCGTCTCTAAGCAATGTACAAGACTAATAGAATTAAACTAGCGCTAGGTTTAACTATTACTACTTTGACCAGTGGTTTACTATTGCTGTGGGAATCCTACGACCAAGCCCCCGGTGTCTTCCAGCTCCTAGGAGCACAGCCTGCTGTCGCCCAGTTTTTTATTCCCCCAGAGATTAGCAAGGTAGTATATCAGCGTTTACCGGATTTACCACAAGAGAACCAATACATTAGCAAAGAAAGCGGTGAAGTAGCTGCCAATAATACCCTGGTTAACCGCTTAATTCGGTATCACGTCTATGGTAAAAAACGGTTGCCCAATTACCGTTTTGATTGGAAATTGACCATGGCTGACTATCTAGGTGCACACGATTACCTAGTAGCATCCCAGTATCCCAGTGGGAATACCTTAACCGAAAATCCCATGAAAGGGGATATTGCAGCGATAGAACAATTAACTCGTGCCGAACGGGATGCACTAGTAAGCGTTTTGGTCAGCATATTCAATCCCAATCGCACCGAAACTGTTGCACCAGAGTCGAGCACACAACCATCACCTGGGACACCATCACCTGCCACAACCTCCAATCCTACATCACCTGCGACAACCTCCAATCCTAGAAGAGGACTATCCTTACCTAAACCAGGAGATGCTCAGTTACTCAAACCTAATTGACTTGTCTGGTGAATTGGGCAGAATCACGTTAATGGAACGTCTTGTTAAACATGGAGAAGGCTGGCGTATTGGTTGGGATCCGGAGGCTCCTAACTATAAAGGTTTAGTCGGTGGCGAGCACTGGGCATTTGAGCTAACGGAGTCGGAGTTGAACGACTTTTGTCGGTTGTTGCTGCAATTAGCTCAGACTATGAGTGAGATGGCAAGTGAGTTGATGGACGAAGAGAAAATTACTTGTGAAGCAGAAAGTGATTGGCTGTGGATGGAGGTAGAGGGCTATCCTTCCGCTTATACCCTACGCTTGATTTTGAATCAGGGACGCTGTTGTGAGGGGAGCTGGGTGGCAACAGCGGTTCCAGGGTTGCTAGCAGCAGCTAAGTCCCTAAAAGTATTTTAGTTTAGTTGTTCAAATCTCGAATAGTGTGGTATAATAGATAAAGTTTTCCGGGGCGTAGCGCAGCTTGGTAGCGCACCACTTTGGGGTAGTGGGGGTCGTGGGTTCAAATCCCGCCGCTCCGATTCGGTTTTAAAATTCGCTAGGGTAGTCAGTCCCAATTTGTCACTGTTGTCTGATTAATGTGATCTGGACAAAGTATCTGTGAAAAACTAAAAAAGCGGCGTTGCATCGGGTGCATCTCATATTTGTAAAAAAGATCGGGAGTGTGGGGAGTTTGGGGCCCCTCACAGGGGTAGGTTTTTTACATTAGGGTAAAACATGGGGCGACCCAGAGGGAGAGGAAAAGGAAAACAACTTAGGTGCGCTTGACCTATTAAGAATTAAATTCGCCACGGGTCGCACCTGAAGAAGCGATGCAGCTTCGGAACAGGGGGTTTCCCCCGGAGACGAAACCTAAGACAGGGGAGCCTTTATGGTTGGTAGGCTATGCAGATGCATGGTTAAAACTTGAGGCGCGACCCCGTAATTTAATTCTTCACGCGGAAAGCGCGCCTCCATTGATTAAGGCTCCCCTGTCTTACGGTAACTTCAAACCACTCGCTATTGCATCAAGACAATGATGATTTTGAAGGACAAATTAAGTACATTTTCTTATCCCCCACACCCCACGCCCCACACCCCACACCTGAGGTCTTTGTAAAAAACCTACCCTTATGAGGTTAGGGGGGATTCCTCTTGCCTTGCGCGTAGCGCTATATTACTTCACCAATCAAATGGTTTATAGTCTTTCAGGAACACCCCATAGAGGCGCTCCCCTGCTAACCCGCGCACAATGGGATCATAAACCCGTGCAGCGCCATCAATCACATCAAGTGGTGGACGGAATCCTTGCTGACGGAGGTATTCACGCACAGGATGAGGCTTCTCGTCCGTAATCCAACCCGTGTCAACACTGGTCATATAAATGCGATCGCAAACATAATCCATCCCCACCGTTCGGGTCATCATGTTCAGTGCAGCTTTAGCCATATTAGTGTGGGGATGATAGGGTGTCTTATTACCATAGGAGAATTGACCTTCTACAGCAGAGACATTGACAATATAACGATCCTCGAAAGGAGATGCCATCAGTGACGGCTTCAAGCGGGAATTAAATAAGTAAGGTGCCATAGTCGTTACCAACCAAGCCTCAACCATCTCGATCGGCTCAACCTGGTCAAGTAAGAGTCGCCAGCTATTAACATGCCTCAAATCTAAGGGCTGACCCTCAATGTCAAGGACTCCATCCGGAAAGTTTGGATCCTCCTTGCTGCTCAGACAGAGCTGGTAAAAAGCGTTAAGTGCTGACTTCTTTACCAGAGCCTCTGATTCAGCTTTCACCCATTGCCTGGTTTGTTGATCCAGACTCTCCATCTCCCCTTGGACAAGAGCTTTGAAGTATGCAGGTGGGCGGCGAATGGTTTGGGCAGCATTATTGATAATAATATTGAGTGGGGGAGATGCCAGCAACTGATCGATAAATGCCATCACCCCACGCAGATCACGAAAGTCTAGCCCGTAGATTTCCAATCGCTCACCCCATACCTGTGAATCTTTCTCAGCCAGGTATCGACGGGCGGCATCTTTCGGGAATCGGGTGGTTACAATCACATGAGCACCGTCCCGTAGCATTTTGAGTGCAATGTGATACCCAATCTTAATCCGTCCACCCGTGACTAGCACTCGCCGACCCTGTAAGTCAGTTCGGGCGTAGCGCCGACTATAGTGTTCCGGGGCACAGTTAGGACAAAACTGGTGGTAAAAGTGATGTACACGTTTGTAAGGCTGCTTGCACAGGTAGCATAGCTGGGGAGTATAGAGTTGATCATGCTCAAGGGATACCCCTGCAGCCCAGCTGGCGTAATCGTTCCGGCAAGGCTTCGCCATGAATCTGGGCGCGAGCGAGCAAAGCCAAGTCATGCTGACGGCGAGCCTGCTTGCGCTGGTGGCGACGCTTTTGTTTGAGTCGCTTCATCAGTGCTGAGGCCGCCCGTTCAATAGTCAACAGCTGTGGATTGTCACTGGACATCCTACCCGCTGCCTCCAGCACCCTCAGGCAAATGGCTAACTCCTGCTCATTGAAACTTGGGTGATGGGGTTGGGTAATATCCATAGTTGTATGTACTACACAAGCTGTACTACACAGACAGAATTCGGCGGGGGCGATTCAGCAAAGCCGACTTGTTCACAGCTTAGAAGGCTGGTGTGACTGCCTCTGCACTACGTTCCATTATAATACAATTATATTACAGAAGTAGATTAGATGTTGATAAATACCACAAAGTTAGCAGAAGGGCAAGATATGGGAGTATAGGAGTTTCTAAGTCAGTCAATCAGGATTCACCCACAGGAAACATTTATAGCACTACCCATTCAGATGTTTGACATTTCTAAACTCCGAAACCTAGTCCTAGCTGACTTCTGACTTTTGACTTCTGACTTCTGACGCTAAGCGTAGCGCTATACCAACCGAGCCAGAGTTCCCTCCATGATAGCCGTGCTTTGACCAGAGACAGTAAATACCAAAGCTTCCCGATAGACTCGCTGGGCAGCATGGTGTTTGTAGTTAGCAGCACCACTAGACACAGTCACCCCTGCTTGAGCACATCTTCCTGCTAAGTTAATTGCCCAAGTCCTCAGTTGTAGCCGTTGTTGAAAAGTCTGAGAATTTGCTTGTGCTGCTTGGATCATAGCTGTCTGGCAGCGAGTGAATTCCCCGTGGAGGGATTCAAAAGTATTGTATAGAAAATCCAGTTGCTTGGTTTTGGCAGCCGCTTCTACAATGTCCAGTCCAGCTTGGGCACATCCTAGGGCCAAAAAACCAGCAGACAAAAGTTTCTTCTGGTCATTTTCGTGAATTGCACCTGCTTTAGCAATCGAGACCACACGTTCTTCAGGTAAGAACCAATCGGTAAGGGTAGCACTAACCGTATTGGTGGATTCCATCGCCGCCAGTGCCATGGGTTTGCTAAAGGTAATAGTACCACCTCCATCTTGGCAAGTTGGAGTCAATGGCACCATACCGTAAACTTCTCGACCATCAGGCAATACTGCACCAATGACAAACTCTTGAAACAAGCTAAACCCAGTAACCCAAGGCACTTTTCCATTGATATGATATCCACCATCTACCGGAATAGCTTTCACCGGTGGGTTACCTGTTCGTCGCACTTGGGAAAAGCCGATACCAACTAGCACTTGACCCTTGGCTAATTTAGGAAGATACTGGTGCTTCAACGATTCATTCTCAGAGTAGGCGATCATTGCTCCAGCACTCTGGTGTTGCATTTGCAAGAATGCCAAAGCACCGGAATACCGTGCTAACAGTTGCTGGAAGTAGCCAAAGGTTGTGCTACTTACTTCTAGACCTCCCCAGGATTTCGGAATCCTTAGCCCTAGCAAAGTGCGAACGCTCATTCCCTTGAGAGCCTCTCGTAACACCTCAGGAGCACTATCAATTTCTGAAGCCAAGGGAGCAACGGATTCCCTGAGATAAGACTCCGCTGTCTCTAATAGGGTTTGGTGCTCATTATCGGGATACCGTTTGATCACCTGCATCAACCTTTCTAGTTACTCTGATCTACTACATTAATACTGCCACTGTGATTGTAAGCTATCAGCTATCAGCTATCAGTTATCAGTTATAGCAACCGAAGTATAGTTTAGGACAGAGTATTTTGGTTGAAAGGGACTTCGGAGCAGGGACTTCGGAGCAGGGAGCAGAAATATGTCTTAAGCTTTACTTCGACTGCTATATCAGTTATCAGTTATCAGTTATCAGCTTTTGAAGAAAACAGGTAAGCATTCGTTTAATCTGAGTTAAGTCTGCTGACAGCTGACGGCACCTCAAGTAGCACCATCTGTAGCGCATATGCTTACCTGTGATTTATAGCATTGCGTAATTCAGTGAGCTACTTTCACCAAAAAAAGCGATCGCGTAGGGTCGGCAAAGCCGAATCGCAGCTGTGAATACCAACTAAAAAGCAACTAAAAAACCGTTTCTTCCACGTTGTGGATCAAGACAATGAACAAAAGTTTATTTAAAAATATCTTCTTATCCAAAACTACTTCTTCCCTCCCCACACTCCCCACACTCCCCACACTCCCTACACTCCCCACACTCCCTATACACCCTATCTGCTCTATAAATTCCACACACCCCACACTTCCCACACTCCCCACACTCCTCCCTCTTCAAGCAGTTGCGCTGGCGCTATCTTGTCTATTAATCCTCACAGGTTGTCATCCGAACCAGTTTAAGACTCAAGCAGCTCAGGTCTCTCAACTAGTGTTAGCTACTCCTAGTGACCCAGCTACCTTTAACGCTATTGTTAATACCTCTCCCTTCGGTGTATTTGGTTACCTCTACGAAGGATTGTTGAGTGAGAATGGCATGACAGGGGAGTTGGAACCAGGACTAGCTGAATCTTGGGACATTTCCTCAGACCGACAGCAGATCACCTTCACCCTGCGGGATGGGGTAAAGTGGTCTGATGGGGCACCCCTAACAGTGGATGATGTGATCTTTACCTATCAGCAGCTTTACCTGAATCCCAAGATTCCCACAGTCTCCCGAGATTTCCTCCAGATTGGTAGTACTGGTAAGTACCCATCGGTGCGCAAACTAGATCAGCGGCGAGTTGAGTTTACCTTACCAGAACCCTTTGCGCCATTTGTGAGATACGCCGGAACCCTAGCCATTCTACCGGCTCATGCCTTAAAAGAGTCTGTGCAAGCCACTGATGGTAATGGCAATCCCCAGTTTCTTGCCACTTGGGGCACTGACACCAATCCCCAAGATATTGTTAGCAATGGTCCCTATCGACTACAAAAGTATACCCCTGCTGAGCGAGTCATCCTACAACGCAACCCTTATTACTGGCGTGCTGATGCTCAGGGAAATCCCCAACCCTACATTCAACGGATTGTCTTGCAAGTTATCCCATCCTCTGATAACCAGTTACTCAGATTTCGCTCTGGGGAGTTGGATAGCCTCAGAGTAAATCCTGAGGCCTTTGGGTTACTCAAACGAGAGGAAAAGCGGGGGAAATACACCATTTACAATGGAGGACCGATGCCTAGCATTAGGTTTGTCGGTTTTAATCTCAACAAAGCTCGCAATGCTCAAGGAAAACCTTTCGTAGACCCAGTCAAGTCTCGTTGGTTCAATACCTTGGCCTTTCGACAAGCGGTAGCCTATGCTATTGACCGGGAAAGGATGAAAACTAATATTTATCGGGGACTCGGTGAAGTACAACATTCCCCCATTGCTGTCCAAAGTCCCTATTACCTGTCCCCAGAAGAAGGGTTAAAAGTCTACAACTATCAACCCCAGAAGGCCAAACAATTACTATTAGACGCTGGTTTCAGATATAACTCCCAAAATCAGCTGCTGGATTGGGATGGCAACCGGGTAAGATTTACTATGCTGGTGAAATCAGACGATAAGTCCCGAGTAGACGCAGCAATTCAGATTAAACAAGACTTAAGCCAAATTGGGATAGAAGCAGATTTGCAGGTACTCAGCTTCAACCTTGTGCTCAGAAAGCTTCTATCGACTCGAGATTGGGAGTGTTATGTGGGTGCGTTTGGAGCAGGAGTAAATGAGCCTCACAATGTATTTGTGTTCTGGTACAGTGGAGGCTCGTTTCATCAATTTAATCAAGGTCCTCAACCCGGACAACCACCACTGGCAGGATGGGAAGTGTCTGACTGGGAGCAAGAGATTGACCGTCTGTTCAATGCTGGGATAAAAGAACTTGATCAGAGCAAACGCAAAGTCATTTATGGTCAATTCCAGGAAATCGTTGCCGAGGAGTTGCCCGTGTTTTTCCTGGTCAATTCACTAGACTTTCAGGCAGTACGCGATCGCATCGAGAATATCAAATTTTCTAGCTTAGGGGGACCGTTATGGAACATTGATGAGCTGAGAATTGCGGAAAACTAATCAAGTCTTGGGTCTTGGGGGATGGGGATTGTGGGGAGATGGGGAGATGGGGAGATGGGGAGAGTGTGGGGGTGTGAGGGCTAATAATTGGTAGAAAAATTTCTGCAAGACCTGCCCACAGACCGTCCTTACAGCTTATCCCTATAGGGTACCAGGACTAGAATGTGCGCGGAAAATTTGCTAAATTATAGTGTTTTTGGCAACATTATTTTAGTAATAAAACTGACAAAATTCATGAATTTTTACTCTTCTGGAATAAAATACTCCTTTAGCCTCTCTAGTGGTATTTTTCTGAGTCTCGGAACTGCAGAAATAGCCACTGCTGCCACTTTCAGTGATGCACCCATTTTTTCTGAAGTTGATAGCTTCAGTACTACCATTACAACCAATGGCAATCCGGCAGACATTTACTTTCCAGTTGTATCTAGGACTAGCAAGGAATTATTTCCCACTACCATCCTCTTGCCAGGTGGATTGGTAGACAAATCCTTCTACTCTAGTTTTGCGACTCAGGTTGCTAGCTACGGCTTTGTGGTTGTCGTTCCTAACAATAGGGTATCTCTACCCCAGTTTAATTTTGAAGGATTGCTTCCTGAAGCTTCGCAAATTAACTCGATTTTCGACTTTATTATTGCAGAAAGCGAGAATTATAATTCCCAGCTTGCGGGTATTGTGGATACCGAGAAGCTAGGTTTACTCGGTCATTCCCAAGGGGGGGCAGTCGGTTTAACCGCGATTGAAGATTCCTGTATTTTTCCCCTCTGTTTGGATGATTTTAATCGTCCAGAAGCACTTATGGCCGGTGCTTTCTACGGTACAAATCGATTCGATCCCTTCTTAATGGAATTTGTTCCTACGGCTAATGATGGCATTCCTGTGGCCTTAGTTCAAGGAAGCCTCGATGCTCGGGCAACCCCTGAGGAAGCTTTGGGGACTTTTGAGTTAATCCAAGATCCTCCCAAAGCATTGATTACCGTTGCAGGTGCCAATCACTTTAGTATTACTAATGTTAATAATCCGATACTTTTTGGCTACTAAAGTCTACTAGCGCAGACTTTAGTTCACCAATGCAAGCTGCTCTCGCAGCCAGGGTGTATCTACCAAAGCCCTCAGGAATATCCCGCGAGCGCCATTGATGTCCCGTTCGCGAAGCGTGACCAAAGGTCAATCCATAGACCGGCCATCAATCTTTGACCTAATGGTCTTACTGCCGCCGATGTTTACCATTTCTCCTGTCCAGCTCACAGTCTTGGAGGTATAGGCTTCACAGACATCTACTACTGTTTTCCCAGTTTCGGAAGCTTTGTGTTTAAAAACTCCTGAATCTGAAGGGGATAAAGTGAGTA
>NZ_GL890973.1:120250-244819 GCF_000211815.1 Moorena producens 3L | reverse complement strand
CATATAATCAGAGTTATCCATCAAAAGCACCTCAGTCTGTTTATGCTTGTTTGCCCTTATTAAATAAGCACATGCCACATAAATTTTGGATTAGTGCTCTGGGTGAATTATTATCAAAATTGAATGTGTGGGAGGACTTAAAAGTTGATAAGAAAGTCAAGGAATTTGATCAAACACCTTTTTATCAAATTGAACGATTTATAAACAAATACACGAAACGTAATGAAAACTCATTAATCGAAATAATCAAACAGCTTTACTCATTTTCTTTATTAATGAAAAATGATAGTAGTTGGTGTAGCCGTTCTGAACACGAATTTGAGAAGTTATATGCAGCAGATAGTGACATGTCACACGGTAAATTAGTTTTAATGGGTGCTTTAGTTGCCATGAAGATAAGATGTATTTATAAATTACCTGATTTATATGAGCAGTTATTATATTATTGTCGAAAATTAGAGATAACCTTAGAATTAAAACAAGGATTTGATACTATTATAGAATCAAATACTTATAAAAGAATGAAAAAACTATCTTCAGTACGACCTGAAAGATTTGGCTTGTGGAATATTGTAGATTCCACAACTGTTGACTGGAAAATGATTATCAAAGAAATAATCAAGGAGTTATAGATATCGTGATTAAACCGAATCACATTACCTTATTTAGATTATTTTTAATTTTTATAGCTTTTGTTTCATGGTATCTTGTTCCTCCTCAATACTATCTGTATATTGGTGTGTTATTCTATATAGCATTTTTATTGGATGCTGTTGATGGGTGGTTAGCTAGAACAAAGGACTTAAAAACAGATTTCGGTAAGTATTTCGATCCGATTGTAGACTATATAGGTTTCCTAGCTTTGTATGTCATTAGCATTGAGATGGGAATTCTCCCGATATGGTTTGTTTTTCTAGCTCTGACAAGAGACTTTTTAGCAACATTTGCCAGACAGATATTAAATTTAAATAATATTGTGATTGAAGCAAATGTTATTGCTAAATTAAAAGCCGTATATATTGGTTATCCGTTGGTAGGGCTTTATTGGTATAAACTTTATGGGTTTTCAAGTCAATGGTTGTTTATTGTTATTGGTTTACACATACTACTAGAAGGTCGAATTTTTGGATATTCCGATCCTTTAGAAAATCGTTGGAATTCTATAATATTGTGTTTCACGACTATTGCAGTAATTACATTAACTACATTAAGACCTGCAAGTGAGAGTCTTTCTGACCTGACTGTGTTATTCATACTTATAACTCAATCATTGATCTGGGTTTCTGGTATTCAATATTTATGGTATGCCAGAGAGTATATTATTCAATCATTTGATTCAAACTAATCACTTTCACTAGTTTTTATTTTCTGTAGAAAAACAGTTAATGCTATGCTATAGTAGAAATTAAAATATAGGTAATTAAAGTTAAAATTAAAGAGAAGACTTAATGACTAATAATCAACAAGCCCAATTCTTAGCAAAGTGGTCAAATAAATGGAACACTGAGAGCAGCGAGGTTGAGAAGGAATATGATACTTTAGCTCAAGTATATGAGGATAAAGTCTTGAATTGGCAGTATGCTGGTCATCAGGTTGCTGCTGAACTGATTGCAAAATTTGTTGCTACCGATGGCAAAATTTTGGATCTCGGATGTGGAACAGGACTTGCTGGACAAGCTCTTCGAGAACAAGGTTATCAAACCATAATTGGAGTTGATATTTCTGGTAAATCTTTAGACCTCGCTAGGGATAAAAATATTTATACTGCTTTATATAAAGCAGATATACAGCAAGCATTGCCATTTCAAGATAATGAATTTGATGGAATCATTTCCACTGCTGTGCTTACTAATATGGAAACGTCAAATGTGTTGTATGAGTTTTGCCGAGTAGTAAAACCGGGAGGATATCTGGTGTTTACAAACCGAGAGGATATCCACTCTCAAAAAAAATTCGACGTTACCTTGCAACAGATGGAGTCAGAAGGCATTTTAAAACAAGCCTATCTTTCGCCACCACAACCCTATCTTCCCAATAATCATGATTATGCAGAGAAGATCAAGATTCTGTATTGTGCCTATGAGGTGTGCATTTGATGTCTCTCTGGGCTGTTGGCGAAGCTTGCGCCTTAGCCCATAGCATTGGAGATTCTAAAAGGTCGTTAATTCACGTCCTTCTAGAAATTAAAACATGGAGGCTCTCAACTCTGTTTCTTGTAGGCATAAACAAAGGTAGTTTGCCCCAATTTTTGGCGCAAACTTTCCCGTTGCTCAAGATAGTGAACGATGCTTCCATCCTTGTTCATATTTCCAACTCGCTCCAATGCTTGTTCTAATTCCCCTTGCTTCGCCAAAGACCAAGTAGAATCACCATTCCGATAGGTTTGCTTGAGGGGGCCTTCTGGGTCAAGGTAATTGTCACCTTGCATAACAGCATGAATTGGAACAACAATGCCCCCAAAGCAAAAGCCAGCTTGATCCAATTTCTGAGTAATGCATGCTATGGGTGGCATACGTTTAGCGATTCTTGATACCGCGTCTGGAATCAGATCAGCCCACCAAAATCCATCATAAATCTGTGGATGACTGCTGGTATTACACACAAATACGCCTTGGGGACGCAGCACTCGATACGCTTGCTCAAACACCTGGTTCAGTTCAGGAAAATTTTCCTGAGCTGCGTCGTCGGAACCCAAGTGATGGAGAACCTGGTTACACATTATCCCATCAAAGGTTTCATTCTCATAGGGAAGATCGATAAGACTGCCTTGATCTAAGTGAATATTGGGGTGATTGCGGAACTTTTCTGTTGCTTGCGCCAACATTCCCCCATTGAATTCTAGACCCCACAGGCTATTGACTTTGCTCTTCAACGCCTGGATATAGTTTCCAGTACCACACCCACCATCCAAGATCACCTGCTCTGGCAAAGGACGAGGGGTAGTCGCAAAGCAACCTAATAAAATCTCAACCCCGATTGGGATACGAGTGGTGTCGTAGTTTTTGGATGTATCCTGATAGTTTTCATATTCTTTAATCATGGCTTTGTTTTTACAATTTTCGGTGTTATCGATGATATTCTATGTCCTCATAATATTACACTGAGGTATACCATAGATATGGTTTTATGGGCGTTGCTGAATTAAGCAATTAATAGGAGTGGGGTGGGCATCCTGCCTGCCCGAAAATATTGATAATGGGCAAGATGCCCGTTCCACCAAGATGCCCGTTCCACAACAAGATGCCCGTTCCACAACAAGATGCCCATTCCAAAAGTTTATCCCCCTCCAGGATTGATCAACTTAAAGTTAGCCTCAGAAATTACGGCGGTTTGCATAACTATCAGGTACACAAGATTTTTTTCCCTCTTCCCTGTTCCCACTTCCGACTTCCCTGCTCCCTGCTCCCTGCTCCCTGCTCCCTAAAAACCGATAACGAAAGTACCTAACAGCAAGTGCAAACCGCTGTAGATCACATCATTATCCGCTTAACTGTTCAAGGGGGTAGAATTATAAACGATAATATTATACACAATTAACCATAACTATTAACGATGAAAAAATACATTAAATATATCCAAGACTCTCGGGATATCGCTAGATTATTAAATGGTGTAGAATCCGAAAATTTAAACAACTTATTTTGGTATGACTTACCCTTAAAATATGCAGTCAGTTGGCGCGGAATTTTTCACATATTTAACGCACACATATTCCAACGAAAACGAGATGCGATTGCCAAAAATTACGACATCAATACTATTTACTATTCCCACAGGGAAGAAGATGGTATCAACCATCCGAACCCTAGTGTTTGGTACTGTACATCCCTCAACAGTAAACCGTGGTTTGATGATAACGATGAAATTACCTCAATCCTCGAACAAAATGCCGAAATAATTATATCTGAGTACAACAAAATAGATGAATATATGAAAGAACATCCCGATCATGTTAGCTTAATGGGGTCAGGTCAATGGAATGGTATATTTATTTTTTCTACTGGGCGAGAGAAACAAGCTATAGCATATTTATGCCCAAAAACACTTTCAATACTCGAAAAATTACCCCTTTGTATTAACTTTGGTTTTGTGCTGTTTTCCGAGTTAGTTTCTGATAGTCATATATTGCCCCATAGTGGTTCTTCAAACTTAAGATTGAGATACCATTTAGGAGTGCGCATACCCGAACCAGAAAGTGCAAAAATACGAGTAGGAAATGAATGGCGCTTTTGGCACCAAGGTAAAGCTATGGCGTTTGACGATTCTTTCGAGCATGAAGTATTGCATCAAGGGGAAAAATCAAGAGTTGTCTTAGTTATCGATGTATGGCATCCCTCATTAAGTGAAGAAGATATAAAAATACTCAGTCATCCAGTTTTTGCAACTTATGGTAAACTGTGACGGATAAATATTACGTTATTCAGTTCTGTTGGCGATCGCTTAAACTGGTCAAGAAAATAATCCAATATGAATAATTTATAGAAATCTGATATAAAAATTTTAATATGTTCTCTACAAACACCATAGAACATGATTTGTATCTTTTCCCAAATCATAATTGCTGAATAGAGATGCTCACTGTAGACAAAGTAATACATTAGGGTGTAACATACATATTGTTTTAGAGCTATTTAAAGATTAGACATTGCAGAACAATTGGCACGACATCTGGAATCGCAGACAGGCTGATCACGCAGAGCAGCCAACTTTAGTTTCTTTGCTGGTTGCAAATGGCTACGATCCTCCCTGGTCATCAGGTGTGCAAGAATCTGGCTGGATGGCTTATGGGAAGCATATCGCGGCTCGGCTCAACATCACCCCAAAGGATTCATTGTTGGAAGTTGGGTGTGGTGCGGGTGCTTTTCTCTATCCGTTTTACCAACAAGGAAACCCCGTCGCGGGAATTGACTACTCAGCTAACTTGGTCAAAATTGCCCGAGTGGCCATGCCCCAAGCCACGATTAGCCTAGGAGAAGCAATTGATCTACCAAGAGACCGTCAATTCGATGTTGTGGTGTCAGGGGGAGTCTTCCATTATTTCCCAACCTATGAGTATGCAGCAGAAGTACTCCGGGGCATGGTTCAAATCGCCCAGAAAAGTATCGGCGTTCTTGATCTTCCTGATCTGTCTAAGCAGGAAGCAGCAATCAGTGCCCGGAAAGCAGCCATCGGAGATGCGGAATATGAGCAGAGGTATCGGGGACTCGATCATTTATACTACAGCAAGGACTGGTTCCAACAAGTTCTAGCAACTGAGTCGGTTGAAGTAACGACTGAAGATCAGTGCCTTCAAGGCTACGACAATAGCAAATATCGTTTCAATGTCTTGATCCATAAACACTAATGAAAGTAGAAACAGCTGTTATTCTAGCTGCTGGCATGGGCATTAGACTGCAGAAACTAGGGCAATCGGCTCCTAAAGGATTTCTCCAGTTGGGAGAGCAACCCATTATTGAGGAATCCATAGAGCGCCTGACTGCCTGCGGTATCCAGCGCATCATCATTGTCACTGGTCATTTATCTGACTTTTATGAGCGTCTCCAGCAACGTTTTAATGATCAGATATTGACGGTTCATAACCCACACTATGCCGAATCAGGTACCATGTATTCCCTCTATTGTGCCCGTGAGCTGATTGAGGGTGATTTTCTATTGTTGGAATCAGATCTGATTTACGAAAAGCTTGCTTTGACAGCAGTCTTGAACTTTCCTAAAGACAATGTCGTCTTGCTATCTGGTAAAACCAATGCTGGCGATGAAGTGTATGTGGAAACCTCAGGTGAGACAATCGTTGCGATGTCTAAAAATAAGGCTGAACTGGGGAGTCAAATTGCCGGTGAATTGGTCGGTATTTCCAAAATATCCCAGCCTTTGTTTCAAAGTATGTTGGCCCAAGCCACCGTAGGATTTAAAACGAGCCTCAAGCTGAATTATGAAACTGATGGGCTGATAGCAGCAGCAAAATCCTATCCAGTTTACTATACGGTGATTAGCGATCTACTCTGGGCAGAAATTGATGACCGATACCAGCTTGCCAGAGCAACAGAGCAAATCTACCCAGCAATTCTCCAGAAAGATGCTCAGTGACAGCACATTGGCAGATGGCCTTTATAGCACTGCGCGCTGTTATATTTACAGATCCTGTCAGGCTGCATCGACTACCTTGTCAAGATTAAAATCATACTTAGGCAACTCTTTCCTAATGGCCGTCTTCTCTTTGTGCCACCAATGCTTGATGGGGTTGAAGTCAGGGGAATAGGTGGGCAAGAACAGTAATTCACACCCAGCTTTTTCGATCAGTTCCCTAATGTAAAAAACCTACCCCTGTGAGTGCCCCATCTCCTCATCTGGATCTGTAGTCCTAGTTTGAAGAATTGGTATTACTTTAGTTGGGGAAGAGTTCAAGGTTTCTGAGCAGATACAACTAGGGCTGACATAGGCAGAAGCAGTCGATTATTTTGCCTATAGCTTGCAGTGTTCTGGTGAATTGCTGCCCGTATATTGTCAAGGGATTTACTAGTTTGAGCGCGCAGTATACCACCTGTTCTGGCGGTGCCTTTATAAAAAGCATCAAAAAGTTCATCGGCACTGGTAAGTTCCCAGACTAGGGGAATTTCCTGTACAGAAGGATTTTGAAATCCTAAATTTTGCAAACACTTGAAGCAATAATCTGGTTCACTAAATAGAAAAAATGGCGGCCCTTCTGGAAGAGTAACCTCTGAATTTTTATAGGTCTCAATCGCCTTATTCATAATCTTCAACGCTATCGATTTTTCTGGCTTACTCCACACAGTAAAGCCAAACTTGGCCTGGCTACGAATTACCCGAAATGCTTCACCCAGTGCCTTTTCTGGTTCAGCCAAATGCAAAATTCCAAAGTTCATTACGGCTGCTTGATATCGAGATTCGGCAAAGGGTAATGATTCGGCTTCCCCCTGAAAAAATTCGATCTGGGGATTCAGTTGCCGTGCTTTGGCAACCATAGCGTCTGATAAATCTACCCCCGTCACCTTACATCCTCGCTTCTGGGCCTGGGCAGCCACATAACCAGGACCAGTGGCAATATCAAGTAATTCCATATCCATTGCCGCATTTACACTATCGAGCAGAGTGTCGATAGTTTGGCTAGTCAGAGACGAAAAAGAGGAATGGTATTGGTCTACTGACTGTTGCCATCCACAATATTCAAATTGTCTAAATTCCTTGGGATTATTGGTGGGTATTGTCATCTTTCGGTAATCTTTTTGGTAGCTGTTAGGTAAGCATTCAGCCGTCAGCCGTGAGCTATAGCAGAAGTCATTTGTCAGAAGTCATTTGTCAGAAGTTAAACTCAAGCCAAACTGTAGTTTGAGACTTTTGTCATGTCCTAATTACCCTGGCGACTGCTATAAGAGCTCACGCTACTTGAGGTGCCGTCAGCAGACTTAACTCATATTAAATGAATGGTTACCTGTTTTATTCAAAAGCTTTTCCCGTAGCGTGGCACAGGCTACTTGAGGTGCTATCAGCTATCAGCCAAAAGCCTGTGGCTACGCTACGGCAACAGTTTATGCCCATAGCGCAAGCTACACCGAACAGCTTTTGAATAAAATAAGCTGACGGCTGATAGCTGACGCCTGAATGCTTACATGGCGTTGAGCCAAAATTAGCCTTAATGACGAGTGTAAGAACGCTCGAAATGGGTTTTAACTTGATGGGCAACTGTTGCTATAACAACGGCTGAGCCAGACCCTAAACTAGCTATTAGTTCAGTCCCAGAACCATCCGTAACTATTGCCAAAGCCGCCAATGCGATCGCTACTCCCACAAAAGTCGTTTTTAACCGGTTGGTTACCTGATAGGCTCGATTGCAGGAACCACAGATTTGAGTATGTCGCCTTAATCGGTCTAGGGGAGCTGGTTGCTGATTATCCTCTCGTTCTTTCTGGGATAGCTTCCTGGTGGAATAGCCTTGATAAAAAGGTAAAGACGTTCCGAACTTATCGAGCCACTTGCGATACTCAATCAACAACATATCCGATGTTTTGAGTTGTAAATACAGTGAGTTTAGGCTTGTTCCCAACCGCTCCACTTCTGCCTGCTGTCCCACCACAAGTGGTAAATCTTCTTCTAAGAATTTGTCTCGGTACCAGTGTTCCATCCAACGAGGCTGTAGCTTCAGTTTCCAGGTAGAGTGATTATTATAATTCCTGATAATAATACGGCATTTGCCTTTACCTAGAGGAAGGGAATAAAGTGCTGCTCCACCGATACGAACTGATTTTTCCCCACTTGAGCTTCTGTAGGTCACTAAATTGGGAGCAACGAAATCAAGGTTTACCCATGGGCTATTCTTTTGCCTGGTTTTTCGGTACCTGCCTCGAATCCCAAAAGTAGAACTTTCCAGGACTTCCATTTCTAAGGGTTGAGCGTATTTTCGACTACTTAGGGTGCCCTCGTGACTGATGTAGAGGTGAGAGGGATCGAGGGCATTTTCTATAAAATAGGTTTGGTCGTAGGGGAGGTCTATCATATAGTCTGAGCTGGCAACTGTAGGATTGTCCAAATCCGCTACAGTTGGGATTCCCTCTTGATCAGCAGCTTCAGGTTTCCCCATCCATACCCAGACAATACCTTGCCGTTCCACAACCGTAAAGGATTGCACACAGGCTTTGGCTGGAATCTTGGCATCTTCTGGTAACTGGGGAATGTGTAAACATTGACCATCTCGACCAAATTGCCAGCCGTGATATAAGCACTCAATTTTACCATCAATGATTTGTCCCTCTGAGAGTTTAGCGGCGCGGTGAGGGCAGCGGTTTGTTAAACAGGCTAGCTTACCATCTTGGTTTCTGAACAAGACCAAAGGCTCGTCGTACAGGGAAAAGCTGTAAGGACGGTCTGTGGGCAGGTCTTGCACAAAGGTAACAGGATACCAGCACTGCTGCCAGTTGAACTCTTGCTGTGTTTCAGCTATAGGAGCGGTGCCAGTTTTTTGTACTGCTTCTGGTGTTTTGGTATCAACTCTCATAGATAACTTCCTCTATGAAACAACTGACCATCAAAGATGGCGAATCTGGAGCTTTTTCGGCACTGACGCCAGCAATACTAAACCTTTAATGTCAATCTTAGTACTAAGGCTTGCTAGACATTGCCCACCCTATTTTTAGACAATCACGCATTCCTGTGTAATCAAATCAGCTGTGCGGGTATCATCCGTGAAGTTAGCAATCCCTCTCTTGATCCGATCGGTGCTGTATCTCCAACTAAGGATAAGAGTGCTATCGTGGCCAGGCTCAAGGGTTTCTGGCACGTTTATGGAAATTCCGTCGGGAAAATCAAAGATTAATCGACCGTCCTTCGGCCAATGGACAGGGTAATCTGGCAGGGGAATTTCATCAAATGTGCCTGATCGTAATACCAGGGTATCTATCGCCTTAATGCTCGGATAATCCCGATTACTTACCTCTGGTCTCTGATTAGACCAGGGAAATGGGACAACGTCAAGTTTCACTTCCCGGAACAAGGAAATCCTGGAGAGTACACATGGATTGCCTGATTCCTTGGAGCGATCGGGGAAATAGCTAATTACCACACTGATACGACGGTTCCCTTCCAACAGGTAAATCTCGGTCAAGTTGACCTGGTCTTTCCTAAAAGGTCTACTCAATATACCAGAGGATTTAGATGAAAACATCGTCGTTGAACTCAGATCGATGGGGTGAGAGATACCTGGACCGCATTTTTCAATAATCCACGTATTTTCTTGGACTTTCGAGGGATCGTCTTGGTTAAGAAAACACACATAATGCTCAATTTGAGATGCATCTGCTAGAGGAGTAAATCTTCTTGTGGAATCAAGGACTTCATCAAGACTTCCGTTACCCTTATATCGAGAAAGAATTCCTTTCCAGGTGAATCCATGATCCTTAATAAAACGATACCATTGTCGGAATAATTTTTCCTCTGACTGGTCAGTTGACTGCTTGTCCTGAATCTGATCACGATCATTCATGGTTCTTTAGTCCCTCTAGTCTGACTTAACCTACTCTAAGTTAACAAAGAAAGCGATTGGCCGTAGGCCACGCTACGCGATCGCTATACTCGCACCTATATACTCGCACCTACAGGATGGCATAGCTCTCGCGATCACCAAGTCAACTCCCTGATGCGATCGCGTAGGGGTTCAATGCTCGCGCATCGCATACCCCAGATTCATAAAACAAATGCGTTCGCGTAGCGGCTCAATGCTCGCGCATCGCATTTTTTTTCAACCCCTTTCTTTCTATTAAATAGATAGCAGTTATCAATCGGGTGAGTTACCCAGCCCTTGGGATTTTAGGGAGTAGGGAGTAGAGAGCAGGGTAAGCCCAGAAAAAATTGAGCCAAAATGTGATAAAAGGCAAGTATTATGACCATAGTAATCTTTGATTATCAGCACTATTGTACTTTTTTTCAATAGTTTTTTTCAATATTGTTAGTAATAATTACTCCTTACGGCGGTTTGCATAACTATCAGGTACACATTGTTTCTCCTCTTCCCACTTCCGACTTCCCACTTCCGAACGCGCCCCGCGTGGCCCACGGCCTCAGTCCCTGCTCCCTGCTCCGAAGTCCCTACAAACCCAAAACGAAAGTACCTAACTGAAGTGCAAACCGCTGTATTAATTTTGGCTCTCCTACAATGGGTGTGGTAAATGAGTAGTTTAAATGAGCGATTACCCCTTCAATAGCAAGGGATTCAATGAACTAAAAATGCCATTTTAATAAAAATGCATTTTTAAATTACTCAAAAGCTTACTTAGTAAGGTTTACGGCGATTATTTTATACTAATTTATCATAGCCACTCTAGGAGAGCCTTAATTTTTGCCCTTACCCTGGGCAGCACACTAACCCCTATTTACGCTGCCACAGCCAACTAATACCGCCCATAGCTACTGCCAATACCCCAAACAGGGAACTTGGTTCCGGAACAGTTTTCACCTCAGCAATCACAGTGACATTAGGATCTAATTTTGCCCCTGTATCGAATACAAACTCAAAAGCGTTGGCATCATCTAGAAGATTAGCGCGCAAGAACAAAGCACTCCAACGGGCAATGGTTTCAATCGCTTCATCCTGAGCTAGAGTGGGATTGCTAAAATCGGGTCGCGCACCAGGGGGTTAGTGGACAGTTACAATAAGTATCACAATATCTAGTAAAGTCTATGGAAAAGTCATAGACTTTAGTCATGGCATTAGTACCTCTCCGTAAGGCGGTCGAACTTACGGGACTCTCTCAAACCACTCTAAGGAAGTACGCAGACAATGGCACGATCAGATGCTAACGAACCCCCAGCGGATACAGGATGTTTTGTACAGTTAGCCTTGCCACTTTGGGGAAACGACAACCCCCAAAACCAGCTACCATCTGTTATTGCCGGGTCAGTAGCTCCAAGCAAAAAGATGACCTCGTCAGGCAAGTCGCGTACATGCACTCGCTCTTCCCGGAAGCAGAAATCATCAAAGACATCGGCTCAGGACTTAACTACAAAAGGAAAGGACTTAGAGCCATATTGGAACGACTTATGCAGGGATGTCAGCTCACGATTGTTGTTACCTGTAGAGACCGGCTCACCAGATTCGGTTTTGAACTGTTTGAGTACTTGGTCGGATACAACGGTGGAAAAATCTTGGTTCTCGACCAACCTAAAAGTTGTCCAGAATCAGAACTTACCGCAGATCTTCTCTCCATCATTCACGTCTTCTCTTGCCGAGTCCACGGACTCCGAAAGTACGGGACAAAAATCAAAGAAGATCAGGATATTCCTAAGTGCTGATCAGAGATCGATTGTCCGAAAGTGGTTTGGAGTGTCTCGTTACGTCTTCAACAAGACCGTCAAGATACTTCAGAATAGTAAAGTAAAAGCTAATTGGAAAGCCATTAAAACTGGCATATTAAATAACCTTCCCGAGTGGTGTAAGGAAGTACCTTATCAAATTAAATCGATAGCGATAAAGGATGCTTGCACCGCTGTTAGGGAGGCCAAGAAAAAATACCAAAAGACTGGAAAAAGTAATCGGGTTAGGTTTCGCTCTAGGAAAAACCCAATTCAGTCTTGCTACATCCCCAAATCAGCAGTCTCAGTCAAAGGCATTTATCACACTAAACTGGGAGGATTAACTTTTGCTGAGACTTTGCCTGAGAACAGGGGAGATTGTAGATTGACTAGTAATAATGGGGACTACTACTTAACAGTCCCCCATCAGACTACTCAAATAAAAGCCGAAAACCAAGGTAGGGTAGTCGCGATAGACCCCGGAGTTAGAACCTTCCTGACATTTAAGAGTGAAAATTCTACAGGCAAGATTGGTCACGGTGACTTTTCTCGGATTCAAAGGCTTTGCGCTCATCTTGATAACTTAATCTCAAAAATAAGTAAGGCCAAGAGGAATCAAAAACGACGAATGAGAAAAGCTGCCAGGCGGATTGTTCTCAGAATTCAAAACCTAATAAATGAACTCCATCATAAAGCTGCTAGATTCTTGGTAGATAAATTTGATGTGATATTACTTCCGACCTTTGAGACATCTGAAATGTCAAAAAAAGGAAAAAGGAAAATCAGATCAAAGACAGTCCGAAACCTACTCACTTTATCCCACTTCAGATTCAAGGAGTTTTTAAAACACAAAGCTTCCGAAACTGGGAAAACAGTAGTAGATGTCTGTGAAGCCTATACCTCCAAGACTGTGAGCTGGACAGGAGAAATGGTAAACATCGGCGGCAGTAAGACCATTAGGTCAAAGATTGATGGCCGGTCTATGGATTGACCTTTGGTCACGCTTCGCGAACGGGACATCAATGGCGCTCGCGGGATATTCCTGAGGGCTTTGGTAGATACACCCTGGCTGCGAGAGCAGCTTGCATTGGTGAACTAAAGTCTGCGCTAGTAGACTTTAGTAGCCAAAAAGTATCGGTTTTGTAAAAAGCATCCGTCAGCACCTCGGTGCCTTGGGCATCAAGCAACCACACTGATATCAGATTTGGGTTGATCGCTATTGACTTATCTGCCAACAGGTCTGCTAACCTATGTCTTTAAAGCAGATTAGGATTTTTTACCATTGTGAGTGCAAAGGGTCTGCCTCAAACCACTGCCTACGTCAGAATTACGCGGCACTGCTGGCAACAGGGCAAGATTGAAGGGGAAGTTCAAGCCGCAGACTATGAATGGCAGTTTCAGTGGCATTTTCGGGTAAGTCAGCTGTTAGTCACCCCCTCTCTCGGACGTGCCTTGATTCAGGAACCCCTGGGGCGATTTTTAGAACAGTGCGATTACCAGCTCGAACCAGGGGGAAACTATGCTTTTACGATTCGAGCCGAACTATAGCATTTATCAATTCCGTGAGGTACAAAGTTCATGGTTTTAGGGAGTAGGGAGTAGTGAATCGGGAATCGGGAGTAGGGAATCGGGAGTAGGGAACTTATGTACCTCATAACTATGAGAAACGCTATATTCTCAGAAGGGATAAGAGAGGGAAGTCAGGAAAGTCAGGAAAGTCAGGGATGTGGGTAAGTTGATCACAGGCTTGAGCATCCTGTCAATAGCTCATGCCCAAGGGAAGACGACGATATCCCTTCTAGCTTTTGCCTTTGATTATATAGCGCTCGATTAACAAAATTGCCACAATATCATCAATGGGTCGAGGAGGTTGGCGCATTCCTTGGGGGATGAGGCGTTGGAACCCTTTGGGAGGATACATTTGCCAGTAGCGTGGGCGAGCTTCTAAACTACTGTAGCGCTCATCTACCAGGACAATGGGTACTGATGCTGGTAATTCTTCCTTGATTTTCTGTTTCCATCTCTTGGCAGTAGTTTGGTCTCCCATGACAATGGTTTCAATGGGGAATTGTTGACACAGTTGCTGGAATTTTGCGATCGCATTTCCTGAAGCCACTACCTCATGGGTTAGCAGCTGACCGTCTTTCTCCATTACTGCTACACCACATTTATCTCGTCCTGGATCGAAGCCTAAAATCATCTCAAGTCACGGGTTATATAAATCTTTGTCAAAATTGCTAATCTGGCAACACAACTAGTACTGTCCACTAACCCTACCCTACAAGTAGAGTGATTGCCTAAATCCTGATTGGTATAAATCATGGGCGAAACGAACCTTGAGACAACACCATTACACCAGATGAACCCAGAGAGTCGATTTTCTGAGTTGGTGGCAGATTATGCCAAATACCGACCCAGTTACCCAGCTGTAGCTATCGACAAGATTCTGGAAGGACTTGAGAACAGAGGGCAACTGGTAGCTGCGGATATTGGTGCAGGAACAGGAATTTCCTCTCGGCTACTAGCGATGGCGGGGAGTGCGAGTTATTGCCATCGAACCCAATACTCAGATGAGACAAGCTGCTACGACCCATCGATTGGTTGAAATCCGGGATGGAACTGCTCAACAGACCAACTTACCTGATGCATCTATTGACTTAGTGGCTTGCTTTCAATCCTTCCATTGGTTTGACCCAGAGCCAACTTTGCTAGAGTTTCGCCGTATCCTGAAGCCTACTGGACAATTAGCTGTGGTCTGGAATGACCGCAACCGCCAAGATGATTTTACCAAAAAAATTGGGTTTAAAGCCCCGTCCTTATAGGAGACGAAACCTTAGATAGTGGAGCCTTATTACAAAAGACCGTTACCTTTTACGCATAACCTGCCGACTATAAAGGCTCCACTATCTTACGGTAACTTCAACGGACGGCTTTTTTTAGATCTGCCTTGACAGTTTTCATCTAGCATGTTAGGATGATTAGACACATAATTAAAAAATAACTTGGTACTTTAGATAAACATAATCTTAAAATAAGTAGACAATGTAAAAAACCTGTTTTGAGATAATCATGTTGCATAATCAAATCTAGGGATTTGGACGTCTATGAAAATTAAGATTAAAAAACATTGTTTGTCTAAATTTATTAAATAATTTAGGTACGGTGGGGCACACCGAAACCTAGGTCATAGACTAAATACGCTTGGGTCGAGGCGACCTCTATTTTTCCTGGCTCCGGCTTGGTTAAACAAGTCACCCCGTTGTTCGCGCAGCGTGGCCATAGGCCAAGCAAGAATCCCCGTCCTTCCAGGGCGGGGAGTGTCAACCAAGGCTATAGTCATCTAGTGCAAATCGCCTCCAATCATCATCCCGCCGAGTCCCGCATGTGTTCGGTAGACCCCTTGCTCGCTAGTCGATTGTTTCCTCATGTCTATTCCTACACTTTTTCTTATCAGCAAGCGCTAGACAAAGATGGTCTGATTGGTCGTGCTATGAGCGTCTCCTATATCCCACGAGAAGGATTAGCGCACCAGAAACTTATCTCTGATTTGCAGGAATTGTACAACAGCTGGTGTGATCACAAAGGTTTAGTTTACTTGACATATCGTACCAAGGTTTACTTAGCTCAACCTGAGTGCTGAGTCCAGATAAATAATTGTCGCTATAGCATTTTTAATTGTGTCCTACTACTTAGTTAGTCTAGTTTAGTTCGTCCAATTTCAAATCATCAATATACAGCAGGAAGAAGCCTATAAAGATTGTCATTAGTGATCGCCAAAAAGGTTGAATAGGTATGTCCCAAAACAACCCCCATATCCCACACCAGGAAATTATGATTGCGATCAGAGTATACATAGTTGATAAGTTGGGATATTTGGTTTTGAAGTGGTAGAAGAGCTTTTCCCTCGAATTCATTTCCTCGAAATCTTTTTCTATAAGAGTTTTTTTCATAACTACCAGCTCTTGCAATGATAGGTCATCTATCCATATCATGAGCAGACCAAGCATTAACAAAGCAAAGTGACGCATAACCACTTTTAGGGCAAAATCAGGGGCAGGCTCCTCAAGCAAATTGGTTCCTTGTGCCCATGAATCCGAGATCAGGACAACACCACTCCAGATGGCTATGATACAAATTGTTACATATAGAGCTTGGATGTTAGGGTATTTAGTCTTGAGGGTATCGAAGAACCTCTCTCGCAGACTAGGGCGACTAGAGGGTTTTGGTTGGATATCTGAAATAGCTGATTGGATCGGTTTTTTAGGGTTCATATTAAGTCTAGAACTCAACTAAACCGATTTATTTTAAAACTTCATTTTAATACACTTGTGGATTCACACAATGGGGTAATCGCTTACCCAAAAGTCCAGCAATAAGATTATTCACGGCCATCGTAGCCATTTGCGATCGCGTTTGGTACGTTGCACTGCCAATGTGAGGAGTAATGATCAGATTATCCAAGCTCAACAAAGGACTATCCATGGGAATGGGCTCTGGTTTAGTTACGTCCAGAGCAGCCCCAGCGATTTGACCATTGCTTAGAGCTTGGTACAATGCTTCTGGATCTACGATTGCTCCTCGTGCGGTGTTGATCACGATCGCTGAGGATTTCATCAGCTCAAACTGGGGAGTACTAAATAGATGGTAGGTTTCTTCAGACAGAGCAGTGTGAATGGTAATAAAGTCTGATTGCCTTAGCAACACGTCGAATTCAGCATACTTTACACCAAGGGATTGTTCTAATTCTGAGTCCCGTCGATGCCGACTGTAATAAAGAATTTCCATATCAAACCCTCGCCCACGACGAGCAACAGCTTGACCAATGCGTCCAAAGCCAACAATTCCTAAAGTAGCACCGCTGATGTTTGGTCCTAACAATAAAGTAGGTTCCCAAGTCTGCCAATCACCAGCACGTACAAATTTATCTGCTTCAATCACTCGCCGTGCTGTTGCCATTAGTAACATCCAGGCTAAGTCAGCTGTAGCCTCAGTCAGCACACCAGGAGTATGACCAATGGGGATACCCCGGATGGTGGCAGCAGAGATATCAATGTTGTCGTAACCTACTGCTAATTGGCTGATTACCTTGAGGGATGGTGCAGCTTCCAGGATTTGCTTGTCAATGGAATCTGTCAGTAGGCACAGTAAGCCATCGATTTCTTTAACTTTGTTGAGCAATACGTCGTAGGGAGGCGGTTGACGCTCTGGCCAGATTTCCACATTGGCGATTTGGTGGAGTTGTTCGAGTCTGGTATCAGGAAGGCGGCGAGTTATGAAGACTTTGGGTTGAGACATGGGGTGGGTCAGTGCTGAGTAGTTTAGTACTTAGTATTGAGTAGTTTAGTGTAGAAAGGCAAATATAAAGGTATTGTAGTGGGTGATACTCTAGCATAGTGATTCCCTTTAGTTAGACCTGGCTGATTGCATTTTCGCCTCGAACAGGCTGCTTATTATTTAGATGTGGTAGGGCTGTCTGGGTTTGCTAAGTCCTATCCAAAAGAATTATCTGGGGGCATGAAACAACGGGTTGCGATCGCAAGAGCGCTAGCCTGTCATCCTAAAATCCTGCTGATGGATGAACCCTTTGGCGCACTGGATGTAGAAACTAAGGAAACCATGCAACAGTTTCTACTCCAGATTTGGCAGCGAACGGGTTGCACTATATTAATGATTACCCATGATGTAGAAGAGGCTAATTATCCTGACATGATATTAACGGTTGACAGCGATGCAGCGCGGTCTTGGGGAGGCAGCGCGGTCTTGGGGAGGCAGCGCCGCCAAAGGGGGTTCCCCCCACTCGCTATTGCCGTGGTCTCCCCCACTCGCTATTGCCGTGGTTTCCCCCACTCGCTATTGCATCAAGACAGTGAACTATCAACCGTTAAGGGTCAATCGGTCAATCGTCAACGAAAAAAGACATCAACTAATACAAAACAAACCTAACTGCAAATGCGATCGCAAACACTAACCCCTCATTATTGAAAGTATGAAATGTGTGTGAATCGTAGGCCATGACTATCTAATGGGGTGCATCTTTCCTTAAACTTTGACTTAAGCTTTGACTTAAGCTTTTCTGATTAATTATCAGAACTAAACCCATCAATGGCCTCAATCAACCTATCAATTTCATCCGGCTGGGTGAAGTAGTGAACACAGGCACGGACACAGTCTGGGTCTCGGAGAGTTCGTAGCAAAAAGCCTTGCTGCTCCAGAAACTCTACTAAGGTGTTATGGCGCTTGCCATTAGTCAACACAAAGGACACCAGACCAGCTTTGGGAGGTAAAGTAGCCAAACAGCTGACTGCTTCTAATTTCGATAAGCCTTGCCATAGGTATTCACTCAATTGACAAATTTGGTGATAACGTTCCTCAGCAGTTCCCCATTGCTGATGAATTGCGATCGCACTACGTAATCCTCCATACAGGGGATAAGCCGAGGTAGCCACTTCAAATCTCTGTCCATCTGGTTGCCAATCCACAGGTTTCCCAGCTTTATCCAGAATAATCCCCCGCCAACCAATAAATGTAGGATTGAGGCTGCCCAAGGCATCTGGACTCACATAGAGACCTCCCACTCCTGCTGGGCCACACCACCACTTGTGACCGGTAAAGGCATAGAAATCTGCCCCCAGTTCGGTTAAGTTTAACGGCAAAGAACCTACTGACTGAGCTGCATCCACTAGAACCCTCACCAATTGGCTACTCTGATCGTAGTTGTGACACACATGAGTAATATCCTTGACTGGCAATACTTGACCGGTATTCCAAAGTAGATCACTCAATACCACCAATCGGGTCTGAGGTCGTAAGTATTGCTCAATAGTTTTAGTGGGGTCTCCCTGATTTAGAGTTGCCATAATTGGACAAGTAGATACCTCTACCTGATACCGACGGGAAATTTCCTGGGCAGTAGCGATAATGCTTTGGTGTTCACAATCACTCATCAGGATGTGATCACCCGGTTGCCAATCAATCCCCCACATCGCAATATTGCAGCCAACGGTAACATTTTCGGTTAGGGTGATGGTGTCTGCTGATGTCCCCAACTCTGATGCGATCGCACTTCTAGTTTTGTGGGATTCCTCGGTAACCCAGTCATTGACTTTACCAGAGAATGGGCCATAGCGCTGCAGATACTCATAGGCTTGTTGGATAGCATTTAGAGATGCCAGAGGCAGAGTCCCTTGGCCCCCAAAATTGAAATAGGCTTTGTGGGCTAATGCCGGAAATTGCTGTCGGTGGATTTCCCGTGGAGTTGCTGTAGGAGATATACCAGTCATGAGCATTTTAGTCATTCCCGTGGTATTTTATCTTATTAGCCCCGTGGACAAGCTAAAATTTTTTGGATATATTGAACTAAGACATATGTCTTAATTTAAACAGCGCAAATTTAGTGCATTTCTACAGCTCTGCTTGAGCTTGTCAAGTGCATATGTATAAAATTTAAGCAATTCCTCAGTTGACGGTAGCTAACACTAATCCGTTGGTCTTGGGGTTATTTTATTATGTATGCTCCAGTCAACTGACTCTACTACTGTCTTTGGATTAAGTCCATAGCAGTAAGCTAGAACCGGTCTAATTAGCCGTATTAATTATAAAAGTTTTATAAAAGTTTTATAAAAGTTTTATAAAACTTTTATTTTTTACTAGGTCAATGAAAATCAAACTTGACTAAACTTGAAAAGTTTATTGAATTGAACGTTTTTTGTTGAGTTGACCCTATTGGACAGTCAACAGTCAATAGTAAACCAATAGTCAACAGTCAACAAGTTCATGATTAGATTATAGTGTTAAACACCAATTAATTGAACTATGAGTAAAGTTTTGATTGTTGAAGATAACCTGGCTCAGTTAGAGTTAATGGCTAGATACCTACGGGAAAGTGGTAACACAGTTATTTGTATTGCCGATGCTAAAGATGCTTTGGATAAGGCAGTAACGGAAAAACCTGATGTTATAGTTCTAGATATAGTTATGCCAGGAATGAGTGGCTTTGAGTTGTGCCGCAGCCTGAAGAACCATCGGGATACCACTAGCATTCCCATTGTTATTTGTTCTTCTAAAAATCAGGACATCGACCGTCTATGGGGTATGAAACAAGGGGCTGATGCCTATCTCACCAAACCTTTTTCTAAACAGCAGCTAGTGGACATTGTTAAGTTGGCTGTGGTTTGAGTCATCAGTTGATTCACATCATTTGATTCATAGGAGTCATAACACTAATTAGCCCCTAATAATTTATCTCTTAAAAGAGATAAAAGTAATAGATAAAAATCGATTTAATTTAAATTAATTTATTTCTGTTATTATTATTGCGATTATTTTTTTTTTGTGGCTAGCGATATTACAGGCAACACAGTACTGTCATAAAAATTATAGCATTTATCATCAAATAGGTGAAGTCCACAAGTTTTGGATTTTAGGGAACAGGGAACTTCGGATCAGGGCACAGGGTAAAAATAGGTGTCTGTACCTCATTAATATGAGCTCCGCTATAAAAAAAATAAAATTTATTCTATTTTATTGAAATCACAAAAAATTCAAATAAAAAAAATAATAAGATACTTATAATTTTTTTTATTTTTTTTTAATTAAACTAGTTGGATAGTTACTTAATAATGACAGGTAGACAATTGCGCCCCGTAATCAAGCCAACGACTACCCTCAGAATTTCTTATTCTCAACAAAGCAAAAAATCACGCCTACAATGGTTTTATAACTTACCAGTTAGGAGTAAGCAAATTGTTAGTTTGTTTTCCTCCGAAGTAATCTCTGTGGCTGCACTAATGGGTGTAGGAGCAATATTAATTATATTCGGAGGAAGAGCACAATTACGTGGACAAGCTCAGTCAGAATTGGCTGTCACAGAAATCAACTACAACATTAAAATCAACCAAATGGGGTTTGGTTTCCGTGGTCAATCGGAAAATACTGCTATTATTGAAGCTGCTCTTGCCCATAGTAGAAATCAGTTATTGTCCAAGTCATTAAAGGGACAAGTTAAGCAGATTCTCCAGAATGAAGTTAAGGCTCGCCAGATTGAATATGCCACTCTGGTGGACAAAGATTTACGAATTATTGTTAATGCTAATGCTGACCGGAAAGAAGAAAGGTTTGATCCCAATAACCTGGTTAGTCAAGTCCTCAAGCAGTCTCAGCAAATTACAGCCAATCAAATTGTAAGCTGGGAAGAATTAAAAAAAGAATCACCCCCTTTGCCTGAGGGGTTGATCAAGCAAGATGCCCTAAAGCAAGGTGCCCTAATTCGTTACACGGTCACACCAGTAAAAGACCGAAAAACTGACGAGGTGATTGGTGCTTTGGTTTCTGGGGATATTGTTAATGGCAAGGAACCGATTGTCAAGGAAACCCTGAAAACCTTTAACGGAGGCTACAGTGCTGTTTATTTGCGTCAGCCTTCGGGAGAATTTGCTTTAGTAACAGCCTTAGACCAAGGTAAAGCTGCCAATTTGGAGCAAGCCCAATCTGATCTTCCCTTACCTAACCAATCCCTACTTGAGAAAGCTGTTAATGTTGGTAAAGTGGGCGAGTTAGTTACCGACCGTCAGAAGGTAGGAGAGCAAACCTACACCATGGCAGCAAAAGCTCTAATGGATTCTCAGGGAGAACCGGTGGCAGTATTAGTCCGGGGGACTAGCGAATCTGACCTGAATGATTTTCTTACAGGTAGCCTACTGGTACAAGGGTCGATTGGGTTCTTGGCATTAGCAATAGATGTATTTTTGGCAATTCTGCTGGGGCGGTCTATTGCTGAACCGATTAAAAGGCTACACCAGACTACCCATAAATTTGCAGCAGGCGATCGCCAAACCCGTGCTGAGGTAATAGCTACTGATGAACTTGGTCAACTGGCAGATACCTTCAATAAACTTGCTGACAACATCGTATCTAAGGAAGAAGCTCTCGCTCAACAGGCTTTTCTGCAGCAAGCCATAGCGGAGCGCTCCCAGTTATTGGCTGAGTTTACCAGCCTTATTTATAAATCTGTGACATCAGAAAATATCCTCAGTACCTCAGTAGATGGAGTTCGCAGCATCTTGCAAACCGACCGGGTGGTGATCTATAGATTCAATGAAGGGTGGGATAGTGGAACAATCATGGCGGAATCCGTAGCACCTGGTTGGATTCAAGCCATGGGGAAATTTATCAATGACCCATTGCGGCCAGGGTCTGTGGATCGGTTCAGAAGCGGGCGAGTTTGGGTTTGCCATAACGTTTATGAAGCTAGCTTAACGGGCTGCCACTGTGAGATTCTCGAACGGCTACAGGTCAAAGCCAACATAGTTGCGCCCATTTTGCATGAGGAGGAACTGGTAGGTTTATTATGTGCTCACCAGTGTTCTGAGCCACGGGACTGGCAGCCAGAAGAGGCGGATTTATTAAAGCAATTGGCGATTCAGATTGGCTTTGCCCTCAACCAAGCTGATCTGTTTGAACAGTTACAACAAGCACGAGTAGACGCGGACTTAGCGCTAAAGAAAGCAGCATCAACCTCTGACCAAATCGAACAAGCACGCCGGGCGGCGGAGTTAAATGCTATTGAACAACGTCAGCAAAAAGAAGCACTCCAGCACCAAGTACTGGAACTTTTGTATAATGTGGAAAATGCTGCCAAGGGAGACCTCACAGTCCGGGCGGAAGTGGGTGAGGGGGAAATTGGTACAGTGGCGGACTTCTTCAATGCCCTGATTGAAAGTTTGCGGCAAATTGTGATCCAGGTCAAACTTGCCTCGACCCAAGTTAATACTGCTGTTGCTGCTGATGAACAGGCAGTGGGTGAATTAGCCCAGCAAGCCATCGAGCAGTCAGATAAGGTTACCAACACTCTAAGCTCTATTGAGCAGATGATGTACTCGATTGAAGCCGTCTCAAAAAATGCCCGCCAAGCAGCAGACGTTTCTCACATCGCCTCAAACGCTGCCCTTACTAGTGGGCAAGCCATGGATAGCACAGTTAAGACTATTGTAAATTTGCGAGAGACTGTAGTCAACACAGCAAAAAAAGTAAAGCTGCTAGGGGAATCTTCTCAGGAGATTGCTAAAGTAGTGGGGTTGGTACAGGAAATAGCCGTACAGACTAATTTACTGTCAGTCAATGCTGGGATTGAAGCGAGCCGTGCGGGAGAAGAGGGAGAAGGGTTTCGAGTGATTGCGGAACAAGTGGGTAGACTAGCAACCCAGTCAGCCAATGCCATCAAAGACATTGAACAGGTGATTGACACCATTCAGCAGGAAACCCAAGAGGTGGTCAAAGCCATGGAAGACGGAAAAAAACAAGTGGTTGATGGAACCCAAATGGTTTTCAAGGCTAAACAGAGCCTAGAAGAAATTGTTGCCGTCTCCCATGAGATTGACCAGTTAGTCCAATCTATTTCTAACGCCACAGTTTCCCAAGCCAAAACATCTCGGGACGTTACTGACTTAATACAGGAAATTGCTGCCACCTCCCGACAAACCTCTCATTCTTCTGGGGAAGTCTCTCAATCCCTACGAACAACTGTAGAGGTTGCCCAGAAGTTGCAGATGTCCGTTGGTCAATTTAAGATTGGTGACGAATAGCTGAGGAGCTGAGGAGGTGGGAAGCAATCTTTTACATTTCCCCTTTTGCCTACAAGCCTTTTGCCATTAGAGGTGCTTTTCGAGAGTATTCCCCAAGGTAGTTTTGGGGACTGCACCCACCACCATATCTACTCGTTGACCTCCCTTGAAAATCATCAACGTTGGTATGCTGCGGATACCATAATCACCTGCCACCTTAGGATTTTCGTCGGTGTTCAGCTTAACGACTTTCACCTGACCCTCGTACTGGTCTGCTATCTCATCTACAACCGGAGACACCATCCGACAGGGACCGCACCAAGGTGCCCAAAAATCTACCAATACTGGGATGTCGCTCTCAAGTACCTCTTTCTGAAAGCTGGAGTCTGTAACTGGGGCGGCTTTTGACATGCCTGGAAATCCTTGCGAATACTTTTGCTACGTACCTACGAAATTCTACCATAGTCACAACACCGATTAAATATCTTGGGCAAAAGTTGACACTCCCATGGGGCGGGAACAGCAGGTGACGCGGTTAGAAGTTACAGGTTGAAGGTTACAGGTTGAAGGTTACAGGTTGAAGGTTACAGGTTGAAGGTTACAGGTTGAAGGTTACAGGTTACAGGTTACAGGTTACAGGTTATTAGGTTACAGGTTATTAGGTTACAGGTTATTAGGTTACAGGTTATTAGGTTACAGGTTATTAGGTTACAGGTTATTAGGTTACAGGTTACAGGTGGCAGTTTGAAGGTTACAGGTTATCTTCTCAACTTTCAACCTTCAACCAGCTAACCTTGGGCTATTGGCCACGCTACGCGAACAACCTTCAACCAGCTAACCTTGGGCTATTGGCCACGCTACGCGAACAACCTTCAACCAGCTAACCTTGGCCTATTGGCCACGCTACGCGAACAACCTACCCTACAAGGGACGCCAAAGGCGAACAACCTTCAAAATGAGCCAAATAAGGAACCGCCCGAACTAGGTCCGGGCGGAGTGTGGTGTGAGGAGTGAACGGAAACATTTGTCTCCGCTTTTTCCATTGTATGTCACCGTTGATTTTTTTTCAGCAATTTCCAAGCCAGATACATTTAACCCAGCATTTCCGCCGCATCTGCAGAAGCCTTGTATAGCACATCATTAACTGATGGGGAGGTATCTCTCAAAGCTTTTGGGATTTTCCCAAAAGCGCTTGCCCAGAATCTGGGCATATTTGACATTTACTACAAAACAGATTTGATTAGCTGTCTGATGCTTCAATGTCATAGATTTATTTAATGATACCAGGTTTTCCGGCACTTTCTGAAAAAATCCTACCAGTCGAAAAATTTTGACGATAGGCGGTGAGCGTGATAAGTATATCTACTCATTGCTTGAACTATTGTGCTTGAACTATTGTGCTTGAACTATTGTGCTTGAACTATTGTGCTTGAACTATTGTGCTTGAACTATTGACAACAGTTGTTAGTGAACTTTAGAAAGCTGTAGAAAAGCTGATATATCTAATACCATAATATTTGGTAATTGTCAATGGTCAAGTTTCAATTTTAAATTGATGAACAACCAAGAATGATAAGTATTCAACTAGACACTATATTATTTACCCATACCCAACTGCTGAGCTTTCTGGTATACTTTTCCTTCTGTTAGCAGAGAGGGAGCAATCACTACTTCCACTTGTTGCATTTCCTTGAGGTTTTTTGCTCCGAGGGTTCCCATACTGGTTTTCAATGCTCCCAAAAGGTTGTGGGTGCCATCATCCATTTGGGCTGGTCCAGTCAGAATTTGCTCAAGTGTGCCAGTGCTGCCCACTTTAATTCGTGTCCCACGGGGTAGCACGCTGGAAGGGGTTGCCATCCCCCAATGAAATCCTTGTCCGGGAGCTTCTTTGGCACGGGCGAAAGGAGAACCAATCATCACCCCATCAGCACCACAAGCAATACACTTACAGATGTCACCTCCTGTAATTAAACCGCCATCAGCAATCACTTGCACATAGTTACCGGTTTCGAGATAGTAGTCGTCACGGGCAGCAGCGCAATCTGCAACTGCTGTTGCCTGAGGTACACCGACACCCAAGACACCCCGAGAGGTACAAGCAGCACCAGGACCAATACCCACCAAGACAGCAGTTGCCCCAACTTTCATCAAATTGAGGGCAACGTCGTAGGTCACGCAATTCCCCAAAATTACTGGCATGGGCATATCCTGACAAAACTGTGCCAAATCCAGGGGATTGATGGACTCTGGTGACAGGTGAGCTGTAGAAACGACTGTTGCTTGAACAAACATTAAATCAGCACCAGCCTCTGCCACTACCTGACTATATTTACTGGCTCCAGCAGGGGTCAGACTCACAGCTGCAATAGCACCTTGGTCTTTGATTTCCCGAATTCGCTGGGTAATCAATTCTGGCTTAATCGGTGAACTATAAAGTTCCTGCATCAGGGGAACAAACTCAGAATTTCCCACCGAGGCAATGCGGTCTAGAATGGGTGATGGGTCAGAATAACGGGTTTGAATCCCTTCTAAGTTGAGAACCCCCATTGCCCCAATTTGGGACAACTTGACTGCCATGGACACATCAATCACCCCATCCATAGCGCTGGCGATAATAGGAATTTCTCGTTCAATACCGCCAATACGCCAGCGAGTATCAGCCAAACTGGGGTCGAGTGTCCGCTGTCCGGGAACAAGTGCAATTTCATCGATGCCGTAGGCTCTGCGAGCTATCTTACCTCGCCCAATTTGAATATCCACGCTGTTTTTCTTCCGAGATTATTTTAGCTAGGTTATCAAATTGGAGCGAAGATTGCTCGAACTATACAAAGAAACTATGAATTGTGAAGCATGAAGTATCAATTATGAATTCTTAATACTTCAGGTGCGCGCCCGTTCGCGCACCTTGAGGTGGGATCCAAGGGCGATTTACTCGCCCATTGGAAAGCCCACCTATAGCGAATTTAATTCGCCAAGGTCAAGCGCACCTTAGCCTTTCCCTGATTTCGGTTTCTTGATGCTTGGCTGGGTAAGGTGGTTTTTTTCGGTAAGGTTTGAGGTTGCTGGTGGCCGTGATGGGATGATATCCGTGGTCGGGGTTTTCTTCTCCTTTGGTGTGATTGTGTTACTGGTGATTGTGCTACTGTTGTGAGTCATCATCTGGCGGATTTGACTAATCAACTCCCCTAGCTTGCCTTCCTCTAACAAACCATTAATCATTGATAAGCCACTGGTAGACAGTAGTAGTTTGTTGATGTCACCTACACTGCTAGCTCCGTTACCATTATTGCCATTGACACCGGGGAAGGAGTAAATCCGAGTATCTCCCAAAATTCCTGGCTGGGGAGCCAAGGCTTTGGCAATTTCTGGTAGTTGATTTGCCAACTCTGGCCATATGGTAGTGATGATTTTAGCAGTTAGCTGAGCATCGCTGATGGAATTTTCGGCTTCGATCAGGGATCGTTTACCTTCTGCCTCTGCCAAGGCTTTATCCCGATTTGCGTCTGCTAGGGTGCGGATCGACTCAGCTTCTAGTTCTGCTGCTTGTCTGGCTGCTTCAGCTTGACGAGACCGGCGGAATACATCGATTTCCACCACGTTTTGCTCACCAATCCGCCGTTGTTCGGCTTCTTGTTCAGCAGCAATCATAGAAAGGCGTTGTTGCCGTTCGGCCTCTTCTACTTCCTTAGCCGTGGCTACAGCGGCTTCAGCTTGAGCTCGTTCGGCTTCGGAATTGAAGCGATCGCGTTCTTTTTCAGAAATTGCGATCGCAGCGTCTTGTTGAGCAATTTTTGACTCTCGTTCTGCTTCTGCCAATTCTACCTGAGAATTAAGCAACGCAGCATCGACGGTTTTCTGACGAGTAACTTCAGCTACTTCTGCTTCCTGTTTTTGCAGGATTTGTGCCACCTTGAGGGCTTTATTCCGTTCTTCTAATTCAATATCTGCCTGAATTTTCTTAGCTTGGACTCCCAGCTGTTGTTGAATCTTTTCCTCTTCTAAGGTTTTCTGACGATTAATTTCTGCCAATTCAGCTTCTTGTTTTTGCAGGGTTTGTGCTACCTTAAGGGCTTTATTCCTTTCCTCTAGGGTGATATCGGCTTCAATTTGGCTTTGCTGCAAGGCCAGTAGTTTCCGAATTTCTTCCTCTTCTACAGACTTATTCTGTAAAATTTTAGTCCGCTGAATTGTGGCTGCTTCTGTGGCTTTAGCTTCTTCGATTTCCCGCTCACGCTGGGCTTTTAGGGCTTCAACCTCAAGCTTTTGACCCAGTTTCGCTTCTTCTTGTTCTTGGGCAATGCGTAGGGATTGCTTTTCAGCGTTGAGTTCTTTCTCTTCAATGGCAACTTTGGTATTTAGCTCAACTTCAGTTTTTTGCTGAATTGATTTTTGAATAGTTTCCGTGCGCAGACGTACTCCTTGGGCATCAAAGAAGTTATTCGTATCGTAGGTATCACTTTCTTCTATCTCAGAAATCGCGATATTATTGAGGGTTAATCCGACTTTTCTTAAGTCTTGCTGAATTAAATTCAACACTTCATCAGCAAATCCTAATTTATCGGAATCAATTTCTGCCAAATTCTTTTTCTTGGCTGCTGCTCTAATAGCATCATCCGCCCGTTTTTCGATAGCTTCTTTAATATCTTCGGGGGAAATTTTACCTTCACGAGATAGTCGTTGGGCAGCGGTAATCACATCGTCTTCATTGGCATTGATACAGACATAAAAGGTTACCCGCATATTAGCCCGCAGGTAATCTTGGGTCCGAACTGCTAGGTTACCGGTTCGCTCAACATCAATAGAAATTTCTCTGAGTGGGATACGGGTAAGTTCATGAAATCCTGGCAAAACCACACACCCGCCACTGAGAATAACCGTTTTCTTTTTGACAAAGACACCACCTGTCCGCAAAAATGCTTCGTTGTTGGGGGTGATGACATAAACTCTGGTGTAAGCCCAGATGCTTAATAGCAATAATACAATCAGACCTCCAATTACACCGGGGAAAAATAGAATTCCAGGAGGAAGCTGGGCTATAGATGACTGTACCGGAACAGTTTGCACTGTTGTTGTATTCATCGATGAGTTTGACATGGCTAAATCGATTTGCTGATAAATGGAGCTCTATATACTAATCAGGGAAAATCAGAAAATTTATGATAATCTTGACGAACTGATATACATCACAGCAGGTTGTGGGCCTTTGCTGACTAATAAGCATTGTCAAACCAGGCTTGCTGATCAGCACTATCTTTAAGCACTACGAGATAGTTATGATGGTGTCGGTCAATCACTAACACTTTGTTCCCCCGTTTAGGAGTAACTGTTGCCCAATTTGGTAAGGTGGCATTGACTGTAACTAAATTACGAGCTGGATCTAGGACATCGACTTGACCGATTTTGCCTTGGTTTTCCTTGGGAAGGGTGGCAGATGAAACTGTACCTTGACAGCCAATTAAGCGATCGCTACTGGTATCTTCTCCAAAGGAGGCGAAAATTTTTCCTATCGGTCGAGAGATGAATCCTCCGGTAACTAGGGTCAGGAACAATGACATTACTGATACCACCCCTGCCAAAAACCCAGTGGGAATACTGCCAGTAACACCACCAATCATGACATTGAACATCCAGCCGAAAAGTCCCAAAAGACTACAGTCTGTTGCCAAGAGTAAAATTAGGGGGGCTTTGCCGATACCTACCCATCCTAGAATTTCAATACCACCTAAATCATCATCGGCATCAGTATCTGTATCAGTACCGACATCCACATCTACATTGAGATCCACATCTAGATCTAGATCTGCATCTATATCAATGTCATCGTCTCCGCCACCAGAAACAATGACTAACAGAAACAGTAGAACTCCCATACCCAAAAAGATCCAGTAGGGGAGGTTGGCTAGGTTAAATAGCATGGGTGTATGCGATCGCGTTTTTTGAATGAATTGTTGCTCTATATATTCAGCCTAACGACTGCTTTCTTGGAAATCGGGAAAATGTATAGTATTTTTAATGTTCTTGAAAGATTAACCATTAGCCGATATTCCGGACTTTAAAGTCTCACAATCACAATTAACTGAGAAAGGAATAGAAGGCTATCGCTGATCCGAGAATGTATAGCAAATACCCAGGAGTGCAACAACACTGGTTTGTGGTAGAAAGTCAGAAGCCCAAGGAGTCTGACCTAAAGCAACTGCAGAAGAAACTTAGCCATTGCAACACCCCACTGGCAAACCAAACTACAGAAATTGAGCGTGCAAGAGTTGGCCTGTGAGCCAGATGCATGGGCTGGTCTCGATCAATTTGAACAGCGCTTACCCTGGCATCGACTGGAGACCCGCACTGTGGTGTCGAAACCCCACTATCAGAAACGGGGCAAGCCCAAAGCTCGAACCCAACCGAACGACATCACCTATCACGTTCAAGCCCACGGCAGTCGCTCATGGCGGAAAACCCCAAGACCGCTTAGGTGCGCTTGACCCGTAATTAAATTCGCCACGGGTCGCACCTCTGCATCGCTTTAGAAATTTTATCTAGAAAATCTTGCCTTTTTTATTCATTATTTTCTCCATAGCCGTAAGTTTATTTTTTCGGATAAAAATAATTTTTAAGGCTTGCTTTATAGTGATATAAATAATTTTTTTTTCACAACTTTGCTATTTCGTTATTAAATTAACTGATTTTTTTAATATCAATAAATTAATAAAAATCCCTGATTTTCGGAGTTTATCTATTTTTATAACCCTCTTTTTACCTATAATTTTCTGTTGACTTTCTCTTTTTTAAGCAGATAATTGTATTTCGGCTAATTTCCAAGATATGACTAGCTTGAGTTTTTCCCATGGCATCGTCAATAGCACTCATGACTTTTGTTCTTAAATCGTAACTGTCAGAAACTAGGCTTTTATTAATTAATTAATAACCATTGACTTGATGACTAGTATGTCCTATTATTTGCTTCGACTGCTATAGGACGGAACAATTTGAGGGTTGGTAAACAGTAGTAAAAAGTTTAACAAAGTCTAACAATCTCTAGAATTATTTGTTAGACTTAAATAATGGCATTAGTACCAATCCGTAAGGCGGTCGAACTTACGGGACTCTCCAGGAACACCTTAAGGAAGTACGCAGACAATGGCACGATCAAATCTGAAAGAACCCCAAGCGGATACAGGCTCTTTGACACAGGTAGTCTCCAACGCCTTGGGAAAAGCCAAGGAATTCAACGGGCTACAATCTGTTACTGCCGAGTCAGTAGTAGCAAACAATTTGACGACCTTGCCAGACAAGTTGCCTACATGCACTCCCTCTTCCCGCAAGCAGAAATCATCCAGGACATCGGTTCAGGACTTAACTACAAACGCTTTGGTCTTAGAACCATACTGGAGCGACTTATGCGCTGTGATCAGCTCACGATTGTTGTTGCCTGTAGAGACAGACTTACCCGATTTGGGTTTGAACTCATTGAGTACTTGGTTAGAAGTTACCGTAAGAGTAGTGCAGCCTTTATAGTTGGTAAATTATGCAGCATAGGGTAAAGGTTTTGTAGTAAGGCTGCACTACTCTAAGGTTTCATCTCCGGTCAGTCTCAACGGTGGAAAAATCTTGGTTCTCGACCAACCTGAAAGTTGTCCAGAATCCGAGCTTACCGCAGATCTTCTCTGAATCATTCACGTCTTCTGTTGCCTTGTCCACGGACTCAGGAAGTACGGGTCAAAAATCAAAAAAGATCCGGATATTCCTGGATGCACAGCAGAGGGCGACTGTCCGTAAGTGGTTCGGAGTGTCCCGGTATGTTTTTAATAAAACCGTCAAAATACTGCAAAATGGCGAAATAAAAGCTAACTGGAAAGCCCTTAAAACCGGAATATTGCATGGTCTTCCTGAATGGTGCGGGACAGTGCCTTATCAGATTAAATCCATAGCGATTAAGGATGCTTGCACTGCTGTTAGGGAGGCGAAGAAAAAATCTAAGAAGACTGGGCAAATTAACCGAGTTCGATTTAGGTCTCGTAAGAATCCAGTTCAGTCTTGTTATATCCCGAAGTCAGCTGTCTCAGACAAAGGTGTTTATCACACAAAACTAGGTAGATTGACCTTTGCTGAGACAGTCCCCGATCAGATTGGGGACTGTCGATTAACTAGCACCAATGGGAACTACTACTTAACAGTTCCCCACAAGACAACTCAAATTAAGACCGAAAACCAAGGTATAGTAGTGGCTTTAGACCCCGGTGTTAGGACATTTTTGACCTTTTTTAGTGAGACTTCTGTTGGTAAGATTGGGAATGGTGACTTTTCTCGGGTTCAGCGACTTTGTTCCCATCTCGATTGCCTTTTGTCAAAAATAAGTAAAGCAAAAGGCAAGCAGAAATATCGGATGAGAAAAGCGGCCAGACGGATAGTCATCAAGATCAAAAATCTGATCAACGAATTACATCACAAAGCTGCCCGATTCCTAGTAGATAACTTTGATGTGATACTGCTTCCTACTTTTGAAACTTCTGAAATGTCCAAAAAAGGAAACAGAAAAATCAGATCTAAAACGGTTCGCAACTTACTATCATTTGCTCACTATCGTTTCAAAGAGTTTCTCAAGCATAAGGCTCAAGAGACAGGGAAGTTTGTAGTTGACGTCTGTGAAGCTTATACCAGTAAAACTGTTAGTTGGACTGGCGAATTAGTAAACATTGGCGGTAACAAGACTATTAAGTCAAGAATTGATGGTCAGGTAATGGATTGACCTTTGGTCACGCTTCGCGAACGGGACATCAATGGCGCGCGAGGAATTTTTCTTCGCGCTTTGGGAGATACCCCCTGGCTGAGAAATCAGCTTGCATTGGCGGGCTAAGATGTACTTTGGTAGATTTTGGTAGCTAAAAAGTATCGGTAAACGAGTGCTCGACAAAGTCAAACAGATGGGCAAGGCGGTCTCGCGGTTGTATCTGATTTGGGTTGATGGAGGCAATAGTTGTGAGCCTTTGATCATGTGGGTCATGGATTTGTGCGGTTGGATGGTACAATTCTTACTCCGACCCCAACAGACCAAAAGCTTCGTACTGCTTAAAAAGCGTTGGGTAGTGGAGCGCACTTTTGGTTGGCTGATGGGATGCTGTCGATATGGTCAGAGACTTATGAGTTATTGGCTCAAACATCAGAGACATTGATTTATCTGGCTATGATACGGATCATGGATCGCCGCTTGGCCTAAAATTTGACCTCTGATCACTTGTGAAACATCCTCTTAGTTCAATCAGTAATATTCTTGATGCGGCAATTTCAATTTATATATGAAACAAAAACTGACCTGGTGGCAAATAGCTAAACAAGGGCTGACTTATCTTTTCATGTTAGGTCTGAGTACTTTTCCCTCAGAGGCAGTCGCTGAGACCTTTCGTCTCAGGGAAGCAACAATCGCAGAGATTAACCAAGCTTTTGAGAAGAATGCACTCACTTCCGAACAATTAGTGCAACTTTATCTCAATCGTATTGAAGCCTATGACGATCAGGGACCGAAAATTAATGGGCTAATTTCTATCAATAACAATGCCCTTAAAGAAGCAAGGGAGTTAGACCAAGAACGCCAGCAGAAAGGACCGCGAAGTCCTTTACATGGCATCCCCATCATTCTGAAAGATAACTATGACACTACCGATTTACCCACAACAGGAGGATCGGTGCTGCTGGAAGGTTCCTTACCCCCCGATGATGCTTTTACTGTTAAGAAGTTGCGAGAGGCAGGAGCCATTATTCTTGGTAAAGCAAACATGAGTGAATTTGCTGAATCCTATGGTAGGCTAGGTTACAGTTCCCTTGGGGGACTGACACGCAATCCCTACAAATTAACTCGTGATCCTTCGGGTTCGAGTGGAGGCAGTGGGGCTGTAATTGCGGCAAATTTTGCTGTTTTAGCCACCGGAAGCGATACTTCAGGCTCAATTCGTGGCCCTGCAGCAGTAGCAGGTCTTGTCGGTATCAAACCCACTCAGGGACTGGTTAGTCGAGATGGTATTATCCCCCTAACCCTCTCCTTTGATAGTGCAGGCCCTATGGCTCGAACCGTGACAGATGCAGCGATCGCTTTGGGTGTAATGGCAGGGGTTGATCCCAATGATTACCGTACCCTGGAAAGTGTTGGGAAAACATATAAGGACTACACCCAGTTTCTCAATAAAAAAGCCCTAAAAGGGGCAAGAATTGGGGTGGCGATTGATTTTCGGGGTGGGAACCCTGAGGTAGATGCTGCAACTGATGCAGCAGTTGCTAAGCTGAGGGAATTAGGTGCAACAGTTGAGTCGGTGGATTTCTCTCCCAAATTGGAAAACCTCTGGCCTTTCATGGAAGAGGTAACAGAGGCTGAGTTTGAACCCCAGATCGATAGTTACCTCAAAAACCTCCAGCTTCCATTCCCTGACACCCTGAGGGAAATGTATTCGATGAGCTTATCTAACCCATTAGTCAATTCAGAACAGGCTCTCAATCCCGGTCGCGTCGGAGGGTTTGGAGAGTCTTTAAAGCATCCAGAACTGGCTGATACCGAATATCTTTATATTCTCCATTTCGAGTTTCCCAGGGTTCGCCAGGAGATTTTATCGATTATGAATGCCCAAAATCTCGACGCGATTATTTGGCCCACCATGACTTGTCCTGCCGGTCCGCTCTATAATGTCGAGGATCCAACCTATCAATGTGCCTCAAATGACCCCTACATACCAGGGTACTTAGCCAATGTTTCTGGTTTTCCCGGCATTTCCGTGGCAATGGGCTTTACTGAGCAGGGATTACCCCTAGGACTGACTTTCTTTGGTAAGCCTTACAGTGAGCCTACCTTACTGGGATTCGCTTATGCTTATGAACAGGCAACCCAGTTTCGGCGACCTCCAACAACCACTCCTGCTTTGCCTGGTGAAAATTTTGACTATTAGTGGGTAACTGAGATTTTTTGGGATCTAGACAAGTACAGACCAAATCACAAATAACTGAGTATCAAGGTACTACTAGTGCTGCTAATGAGCCAATCGGAACTATTTTAGATGGCCTAATTCAGCAATCTAGTAACAACCAATAAATCAATCGAAATCATTCACAAACCTCTACGAGTTATTGTAGGGGTTTTTCTAATCTCCTCTCCAACCTGCAGAATGTGGGTTTAAGCATTCAGCCACAAGACTTAAGATTTCTTGGGGATTGTCGGAATTACTAGGAAAATTCCGACAATCAACACTTTAATTAGTAGTGGAGCAAAAACAAAGCTTAGCAACAGGCAAATTATCACTATTAATAATGATGCCACTTTCAAGATTTCTTCTGTAGTGTTCAGAGAAAGGTAAGTAGCTACTGCGGCAATCACCAAACTGATTAGTAAGGGCATATACTCAAGGGTTGAGTCACTAAATACTTATCAGGGTTAACCCTTAACTTTTATGACTGAAGTTGGCTTTTTGTAACAAAACTTAACTTAATTTAATGTACAGGAGTTTTGGCGTTGCTTAAACTACAGGTGATAGGACACACTATTATCAGGACTTGCTGAAGACTTAAAAACAGTCTGGGTTTCTCTAGCAAGGCATCAGCCCACAACACTAAGCCAAAAAAACTAAAAATTAGCAATAAAGCATCCTAAGCACGGGAAAACTAAAGGGTAAAACTACTAGATACCTGTAAGTAAGCGATGAACTTTAGCTTTAACTTTTTTGATCTGTTCTGGATTTTTCTAATCATCTCGTCGTTGCAGCCCTTGTGGCAACGTCGCCAGATGCAATATAGACGTTTTCGAGCTTTGCAAGAATTCGAGGAGAACCGCAAAAGTCGGTTAATTTTACTGATTCACCGACAAGAGTCTATTAGCTTGTTTGGCATCCCTGTGTCCCGCTACATATCTATTGAAGATTCTGAACAAGTGCTCAGGGCAATCCGTCTAACTCCACCAGATGTTCCTATTGATCTTATTTTACATACTCCTGGGGGATTGGTGCTGGCTACAGAACAAATTGCTAGAGCTTTAATTCGTCATCCTTCTAAAGTTACTGTCTTTGTACCCCACTATGCCATGAGTGGTGGTACTATGTTAGCCCTAGCCTCTGATGAAATTGTGATGGATGCCAATGCTGTCCTTGGACCAGTTGACCCTCAACTAGGGAATACTGCTGCTGCTAGCATTCTAAGAGTTGTGGAGCAAAAGCCCCTTGAGGCTATTGATGACCAAACCTTGATGATGGCTGATTTGGCAAGTAAAGCCATTAAGCAGGTGCAACGTTTCGTGCGAACGTTGCTGCTAGACGATATCCCTAAGCAGAAGATTGACCCAGAACACATCGATAGAATTATTGACTTTCTTACTACTGGTCAAATCACCCATGACTGTCCGATTACTGTCGAGGAAGCCTCTGAACTAGGTCTACCTGTCACGGTTGGTCTACCTAAAGCTATCTATAAACTAATGGATTTGTACCCCCAACCTCAAGGTGGACGTCCATCGGTACAGTATATTCCTCTGCCCTATAAACCTACTCCTACGTTACCGGATACCACCAGCAGACCGTTATCGGACAAGTAGTAGAAATTTTTGATAATGGTGGAATGATGAGATAATCGGGTGAGGTGGATAAACTCAATTGCTCCACTCAGGACTCAGGACTCAGTAATCATTACTCGTACTGGGGCTAAAAACCTTAGGGAAGCCCTACCATACGATTAAACCATCTGAAGAAGGAGAATTTAGGATAAATCTGGCAGGGCATACATCAACTTATCCCAGCATATCCCAATTTGGTTTTTTTTTGTCTTTTTCAGATGGCAATTAGTAATTAGGTAAGCTATGATATATCATTTATCAGCAATCAGCTAGGAGCAATCAGCCATCAGCCATCAGCCATCAGCCATCAGCATATGCGCTACGCGCACGCGTGCGCGTTCAGCAATCAGCTATTCCCATTAGCCGTAGGCCAGGCTAAGGGAACGAGACTTTTGAATAAAATAAGCTGACGGCTGACCGCTGACTTCTGAATACTTACGTAATTGGTAATTTGATCAATCTTAACTTTCCCAGTCCTAACCGAATTATAGGATAATACAATTGAGGTATGCGTTTGTCTCTGAGCCTTGATTCAATCTGAAACCTTAGAACTACTGGAATGGTCCCGCCTGTGCCAACACCTGGCTACCTTTGCGGCTACTAAGCTGGGAGCCTTTGCGGCTCGTTATCTCCACCCCCCAGCAACTCAACGGGAAAGCCTAGACCTGCTAGCCCAAACCAAAGAAGCCTATCAACTGGAAACGAGTTTAGACACAGGACTAACTTTTGACGGCATCCAAGATATTGGTGAATCTCTGGATCGGGCAGAGCTCCAAGGCATTTTGTCTGGTGAGGAACTATTAGCGATCGCAACAACCTTAGCTGGTGTGAGGCGTCTACGGCGGTTTATTGAAGACCAAGAGGATGTAGAAATTCTGAAGGAACTGGTGGCTGACAGCCGCACCTACCCAGAACTTGAACAAGAAATTCACCGTTGTATCGATGACCGAGGCGATGTAGCTGACCGGGCAACCCCGAAGCTGGCAGGGATTCGGACTCAGATGAAATCATTACGAGACCGAATTTATGAAATCCTCCAGGGGATTGTCCAGCGTAAAGGGGGCGCATTACAGCAACAGTTAATTACTCAACGGGGTGATCGGTTTGTACTCCCGGTTAAAGCTCCCCAGAAAGATGCTATTCCTGGTATTGTTCACGATACCTCTAGTACCGGTGCCACCCTATACGTAGAACCGAAGGCCATTGTTGGGTTAGGCAATCAACTTCGGACCCAGCGGCGGCAAGAACAAGTGGAAGCGGAAGCAGTACGTCGTGCCTTGAGTGAACAAGTAGCAGCAGTTAAGGCAGACTTGGAACGGTTGCTGGTTGTAGCAACTACCCTAGATTTAGCTACCGCTAAGGCAAGGTATAGTCTGTGGTTAGAAGCAAATCCCCCTAGATTCATTGACCGCAATCAGAATGAAAGCATTACTCTGCGGCAACTGCGCCATCCTCTACTGGTGTGGCAGCAAAAACATGAACAAGGCACATCAGTTGTTCCGATTGATGTCCAGATTCAGTCCTACATTCGGGTAGTTGCTATTACCGGTCCCAATACTGGCGGTAAAACCGTTACCTTGAAAACCTTTGGTTTAGCGGCACTGATGGCAAAAGCTGGTTTATTTGTGCCAGCAAGGGAACCAGTAGAACTGCCTTGGTTTGAGCAAATTCTGGCAGATATTGGGGATGAGCAGTCTATAGAACAGAGTTTATCCACTTTCTCGGGTCACATTCGTCGGATTAGTCGGATTATTGAGGCGATAACTACCCCAAAAGAAGAGTTGCAAGTTGGCAGGGAGTTGCAAGTTGGCAGGTTGAAGGTTGTTCGCGAAGCGTGGCCACAAGGCCAAGGTTTTCCAGACAACATTCAACCGGCTAACCTTGAACCAGATAACCTTGGCCAAAAGGCCACGCTACGCGAACAATCGGCCAACATTCAACCGGCCAACATTCAACCGGCCAACCTTAAACAACCTTCAACTCCTCGTGCGTCACTCGTACTATTAGATGAAGTAGGAGCAGGGACTGACCCGGCAGAAGGTAGTGCATTAGCGATCGCATTACTGAAATACCTGGCAAACACAACACAATTAACCATTGCGACTACCCATTATGGGGAACTCAAAGCACTAAAATATCAAGACGAGCGGTTTGAGAATGCCTCGGTGGAGTTTGATGATCAAACCCTGTCACCAACTTACCGTTTATTGTGGGGTATTCCCGGTCGCTCCAATGCCTTGAGCATTGCTAGACGCTTAGGGTTAAACCCATCGGTGGTGGATCAGGCTCAAACCCTTTTGGGGGGAGCTTCGGAAGATGTGAATCAGGTAATTGCGGGTTTAGAAGCTCAACGGCGCACTCAGGAAACTAAAGCCCAAGAGGCCAATCAGTTACTGCAACAAGCTGAATCTCTCCATCAGAAACTCTCTGAACGGGCAAAACTTTTGCAGGAGCGGGAACGGGAATTGAAGCTTTCCCAGGAACGGTCTGTGCAAGATGCGATCGCAGAAGCTAAGAAAGAAATTGCCCAAGTGATTCGCCAGTTGCAGCAAGGCTCCCAAACTGCTCAAAATGCCCAAAAAGCCACAAACGCTCTTAAGGAGATTGCCCAGCGTCAAATCCCAGCCGCACCGCCTCCTAAACCAAAACCAGGATTCCGTCCCAAAGTAGGCGATCGCATTCGCATTCCCCGATTGAATCAGACAGCTGAGATCCTCAGTGCCGCAGATAATGGGGAGCTAACGGTACGCTTTGGCTTAATGAAAATGACCGTTGCCCTAGCAGATGTGGAATCTTTGGATGGACAAAAACCCGAAAATGTGGTAAAAACTACATCAAAACCAGATCCTGCCCCAACTCTAGTCTCGCCGCCAGCTACGGCTGTGCGCACCTCAAAAAATACCATTGATATTCGAGGAAGTCGGGTAGCTAATGCAGAGATTGACATCGACCAAGCAATATCTAAGGCGATAGACTTTGGAGTACTCTGGATTATTCATGGCAAAGGAACTGGTCGATTAAGACAAGGTGTCCACGCTTTCTTGGAACAGCACCCTCTAGTGGAGCGTTTTAAGCTAGCCGAACAATCTGATGGTGGGACTGGTGTTACCGTTGCTTACCTTAAATAAGTTAACAGGTTAGCCGGTTAGCGGGTTAACAGGTTAGCCGGTTAACAGGTTAGCCGGTTAACAGGTTAGCGAGTTAGAATGCAATGCGTGAACATTCAACCTTCTAACCTTCAATCTTCTAACCTTCAATCTTCTAATTTTAAACCAAAGCTTTACCAGCAGGAAACATACCTTAATCTTTGGTAGTCCTGTTTCCAAACCTGTAACAGCGACGGGTAAACCGGATTTGCTTTATTAAAATAAAATTATGGTTTCCACTGTCAAGACGCCAAAATCACCTCCTGCTTGGGAGGATTTGCCTCTGAGTCAAGCCGCAGACTCAATCGATCTCGATAATATCAAAACCCAGCTAGATTTAGTCTTGCTTAGTCTAGAAGCTCTAGCAGGTATTGGTTCAGAGGAGATGCTGCAAGCTGCTGCTGAATTAAATTTAGACTCAATGATCACAGACCGAGTAGCATTGTGGCGTCTGCGTCAGTCCAATCCCCTGCGCAAAAGTTCAGGAGGTCGGAAAAAGCTGGATGTGGAGGAAGCGCGATCGCTAGTTTTAATCATCTGTCACTTGGCTAAAAACCATCAAGAATTGATCCGTCGTGCGGTGGCTTTACTCGAACAAATGACACAACAAAACAGTGAACCTCATCGTGCTGCTTTATTGGGAGATTATTTAGATAACTTTAACAACACTTACCGAGAACGGATGACCCAAGAAGAAAAGGTATCAACTGATAGTCTAAAGCAACTGGCTCTTAAACTATTAATCAATTTACTCTTCTATAGTGGAGCCAAAGGTCATCAGCGTTTATGGTTAGCCTTATTAGGTAAAGTATCTTAATAATTGTATGCAGTAAAATATAGCATTTTTATTTGAGATGTAAAACTAGGATTGATGGGAAATTCGGAACAGGGAACAGTATAAAATATCCATACAGCGCCAACCTCAGACGGTTTCGTCCACTGGCTATTGAATTAAGACTATCCGATCGCGTAGCGTGGCCTAAGGCCTTTGATTTTTTGGTGTTATGATAAATCAGCATTTGGTTTTATGATCTATTTGTAAATGCTATAAAAATCAACAATTAACGATTAACAATTAACAATTAACAATTAACAAATGACTAATACATAATCACCAATGACCAACATAGTCCTGCGACGTTACACTCCTCCTACCTGTACCCTATCAATTTGGGCAAACCGCTCACCCTTATCCCGCTGGGTGGGAGAATCTGTGGTGAAGAAGTTGCGGTTTGAGTTGCGTTTTGATGACCCCCGCAAGCCAGAAGAACAACAGGTAACCTTACGAGGCAACGCAGAAGATTTAGATGTGTTGTATGAAGCGGTAGATGGCTATGTTCAGCACTTCCTTGAGCCGTCCCCAAAGCAACTGGTTGCCTCTGGAAACTCTAAGGCCGTAGGCCACGCTACGCGATCGGCTGAGGTTACTCCCTTAAATCTGTTAACTCTTCCAACCCCTCAGGAAGAAAATGCCACAGCAGTTCCAACTCAGCAAATCCATCTGCAATCGAAAGGGTTACTGAGCCATAGCCTGTTTCTCGGTAAGCTGGCTAATGAAGAATCTGGGTCAGTACTTGATTTAAGTGCTACACAGCTGTTTGATTTAGCTAGCGCTTTGGATGAATATGCGGCTGAAGTAGTATCCCTACCAAAACTCAATCAGCCCAGTTGGAAACCAGAATCATCGGCTTGGATGCGTACAGCAGCATCAATGCTTTTGGCAGTGGGTGTAACAGCGGCAGTGATTAAGTTGCTTGATAAACCTCAGCCTGTTGAGCAAGCGAAAACACTAACAACAGCACAATCACAAACAAAAGCATTAGACTCCAGCAAAATTGGGAAAAAGCGAGCCATCTCCAAGGTTCCCCCAGCACCGAGCACTCCCATCCCAACTCCATCGGTACCACCCCGTTTATCCCCAGGAACCAAGTTACCGCCACCGCCTCCCGTTAAGCCACCCTCTCTACCAGTACGCACTCCACCACCGCCTCCCGTTAAGCCACCCTCTCCAGCACCAGTACGCACTGCGCCAGCAATAGCCTCACGCCCGAATTCACGTCCGATGCTCAAGATTGTTCCTGCTCCAGCTAGGACACCAGACTCTCCTAAACTGAGTGCTACTAGTTCTGGTGTTAGTCCTGTAGCTAGTTCTGTTACTAGTCCTGTAGCTAGTTCTGCTGTTAGTCCTGCTGCTGCTCCTGGGGCTAGTAACGGTGATGCACCTGTTTCTGAGGCTAGTAAAACCAATGTACCTACTGCTGATGCAAATACCCAACCCAAACCAACTCCACCCAGTCCCATCGCTGTAGTACAAACTGTGTCAGAATTGCCAGTGATTAAACCAGCGCCCTCTCCTACTGACGTGGCAACTCAGGATTCCTCTAGAGAAAGTCTATCGATCCCCACAGAAACAGTGGTAATCCCTGAGGCCGAGTCTTCTATTTCTTCTACTTCTATTACTTCTACTTCTACTTCTTCTAGGTCTTATACTACTAATGTGGCGGTTCAAGCCATCCCTGCTCCTCAACAGAATGTGTCCAGTCTCCAGAGAGGTTCTTCTACCTCTAGAATTATCGATCAAGCTGTGCCTGGACTAAATGTCGGGAGTAGCCCTGTTATCGATCAAGCTGTGCCTGGACTAAATGTCGGGAGTAGCCCTGTTATCGATCAAGCTGTGCCTGGACTGAATCTCCCGAGTAGCCCTGTTTCTGATTCCTTAAAACCATCCGAGCCTACCGTTGCGAATCAGATATCTCAAAATACCCTGTTGGATAAGATTTCTCAGGTAGCAGAAGCTAGACGATATTTCCAGGAGCGCTGGCAACCTCCCGAAGGGCTACAGAAAACCTTGAACTATAGTTTGTGGTTAAATAATAATGGTACAATCCGACGTATAATTCCCCTTGGGCAAGCAGCCAAAACCTATATAGATAACGCCCCCATACCTCTGATCGGTGAATCCTTTGTTTCCCCTTTAGAAGGGGAAGGTATACCAAAAATTCGGGTGCTGCTACACCCGGATGGTAAAGTACAAACTTTGTTGGAAGGGATGAATTGAGGTAATTAATAATAGGGGCTCTTGCTTACCACCTATTAGGTTAAATATAGGTTAAATATAGGTTAAATAGGTTAAATTCCTTCCTAGGATGTCCAAAACTATTGTTAGGAAATTTTGGACAGTATTTTTGTGTGCGCTCCCTAGCGCTCCTTTGGAAAATGCGGGGTCTCACCCTATTAACCTTTTATTTACCATGGGGAAGTTTAAAATCTAGGTATAACTATCTTGGCAGTTGTTTTAAGTAGCATTTTGGCATAGTAAGTCCGGAGGTGTAGCTATTAGCCTATAATCTTTCCAAACCTTGTCATAAATCTACAAATCTCTTAGTATAGATTTGTAGAGGTTAAGCCGTTATGAAAAAATATGTCACCCCAAAAGAGGCAGCCGAATATTACGGTGTCTCCATTACAACCCTCAGAAGATGGGACAAATACGGAAAACTTGACAGCATCAGAACTCAGGGCAATCAAAGAAGGTTCTGTATTGAAGGGGAAGATCCGCAGAGTAAGCCCATTGTCGGTTATGCAAGAGTCTCTACACACTCCCAACGAGATGACCTTGATCGACAAGCTGAATTTTTACGGTCAAAATACCCAAATGCTGAAGTTGTTTCAGAAGTTGGATCGGGACTCAATTTTAAACGGCGAAAGTTCCTCAAAATATTGGAACGAATATACAGCTGTGATATCTCGGCATTTGTGGTCGCATACCCAGATAGAGCAGTCCGATTTGGATTTCCATTACTTGAGTGGTTATGCCAAAAAAGTGGAGTCAAGCTCGTGGTTCTCAATGAACGCAAACTCTCCCCAGAACAAGAGCTCGTCGAAGATATCCTGTCCATCCTCCACTGTTTCTCTGCTAGGCTTTACGGACTCCGAAAATATCAAAAGCAAGTCACGCAAGCGGTACAAGAGAAAACCTCGGAACCAGACAGTGAAGTTGACACCAAACAGTGTATTGAAGATCAGGGTGTTTCCATCTAAAGAGCTTCACAGGGTCTGGAAAACTTGGCTTAACGCATACAGGTGGATCTACAACTGGTCAATAGATGCTATCAAAAATGGCTATAAAGGCAGTGCTTACGATTTACAGAAACTGGCCAGAAATTTTGATAGGCCAGAATGGGTGAAAACCTTACCAGGACATCAATTACAAGAAGCTGTTGCTGATGGGATCGATGCTGTCAAACAAGCCTTGGCCAATGGCGGTTTTGCCAAGTTCAAATCCTGTCGGCAAACAAGTCAAGTGATCAAATTCAAAGTTGGAGATTTCAAAAAAGGTTCCTGGTATCCCACCAAGGTAAAAGGCTTATCCTTACGTTGCCCTCAAGGTTGGCCTGATCAGTGCATTTATGGTACTCAGTTAGTTTGGATCAAAGGTAAGTGGTACGGTATTTTTCCTGAATATATTGAACCTACTCCTACTAATAAGGATCAAGTAATAGCCTTGGATCCGGGCATTAGGACATTTCTTACTGGTTTTGATGGCAAAAACTATATCGAGATCGGGTCTGGGGATATTGGCAGGATTCAAAGACTTTGTCAGCAACTAGATCGGTTGATGAGTCGTATTGACTTAAGCTCTGCAAAGCGTCAGAGACGAGCAATGAGGAAAGCTGCCCATCGATTGCGTCAAAAAATCCAAGATTTAATTAAAGACTGCCACAATAAATCAGCTTCTTTTCTTGTCAAGAACTACAAGCTGATTTTTATCCCCACATTTGAGACCTCTGAGATGGTAGTAAAATCAGCCAGAAAGTTAAATAAGAAGACAGCTCGTAATCTGCTCAATTGGAGCCACTATAAGTTTCGTCAGCATTTGATTCAAATGGCTGATCGCCATGGTGTGAAGGTGGTCTTAGTTAATGAATCTTACACGAGTAAAACCTGCCCAAAATGTGGGCACATTCACGATAAATTAGGCGGTAACAAAAAATTTCAATGCCCAGAATGTGGTTTCTTTTTACCACGGGATTGGAATGGCGCGCGGAACATAATGATCCGCGCTTTGTCGGCAACAACCATCAGGTTTTCACCTGGTGCTATACAGGTCATTCCTGCTGATGAGCAGGTTTAGACAGGTTAAATGTTGCACAAGCAAGTTAACTAAACTCTATATCTAGAGTCTTTGGGTAAGCCCTGAGTTGGTCTTGCGCTGCTGACGTTGGCTATTAGAATCCTCCACCCTTCACAATTCGTTTTTATCTGGGTTCAAACTGAAAGGAATCATGAAAGTTATGAAGAAGCATAAAATCCAATTTCCACCTACAAATGTTCGAGAGCTTGGCCAAGATGAGGTCTATTTTTACCTTGTTAATGGAGAATCCAGGGAGAAAATCCGTCTACATGACTATGAGCGGATATTCGAAGTTCCTGAATTATACGAGCAGGTTGTATATGAGCGTCTGAAGTGCCAGTCTCCATCAATTGTAGTGGATATCCTGCAGTCTGCCGTCTCTCAAGGGGACCAGAGCCTCAACGAGCTTCGGGTAATTGATCTTGGGGCAGGAAACGGGATAGTTGGTGAAAAGCTGAAACAACACGGAGTATCACGGCTGATCGGAGTTGATATTATTCCCGAAGCCCAGGCTGCTACTGAGCGAGATCGGCCTGGAATCTACGATGAATTCTATGTGATGGATTTCTGCAATCTCAGTGATAAAGATCGTGATGAACTCAATTCTTGGTCACCTAACTGCCTGGTTTCAGTAGCAGCACTTGGGTTCGGTGACATACCAGCAAAGGCTTTCTTGGAAGCCTTCAATGTAATTAGCGAAAATGCCTGGGTTGCCTTTAATATCAAAGAAACCTTCCTTGATTCAAGTGATGATTCTGGATTTTCACAGCTGATTCGGAAACTGATCTTCTCGGAATTTTTGGATCTTTATCATCTGAAAAGGTATCGGCATCGGTTCTCCCTCGAAGGTGAAAAGCTCTATTACTTTGCCCTAGGGGGCAAAAAAAATTCTGATGTTCCGCTCTCCTTAATAGACTCACTTGAATAGACTCACTTGGGTTGTCATCCTGACAGGGCAAAGCTATCTAAAATTCGGCTAACCGGGAAGCTAATATGCAGACAAACCGGTTATTGCCCAATAACGGGGATTACAACCAAATTAGTAAGCATATGCGCTACGCGCACGCTGCGCGAACAGCACTCAGCACTCAGCTTATTTTATTCAAAACCACCGATTGCGCTACGCGCACGCTGCGCCAACAGTAGCGTGCCCATAGCGCATAAGTACCTCAATGAGTGTGCCCATTCGCTTCGTGTGGCCATAGACCTTGGCCTTTGGCTGATAGCTGATATCTGATAGCTGAATGCTTACCCAAAATAATCCTCCACAATCTTTACTATACGCTCCGCCGCACGACCATCCCCAAAGGGATTAATGGCATTTGCCATCCCCTGATAAGCTACTGAATCACTCAACAACAAACTTGCCGCCCCCACCATCTGCTCTGGGTTAGTCCCTACCAACTTCCCAGTCCCAGCTGCGATCGCTTCCGGTCGTTCCGTGGTCTTACGCAACACCAGCACTGGCTTACCCAAACTCGGTGCTTCCTCCTGCAATCCGCCAGAATCAGTCATCACTAAATAACACCGTTGCATCGCTGCTACCAATTCCACATAATCCAGCGGTTCTGTTAAAAATACCCGCTCATGGTCACCTAACATTGCCCTTAGGGGTTCCCTGACCGTAGGATTACGATGGAGAGGTAACAATAATGCTGTATCTGGGAACTTATCTAAAATCTGGAGGAACCCCTGGGCTATATCTTCCAGTGGTTTCCCCCAGTTTTCCCGACGGTGTACCGTTGCCAAAATCGTCCGGTATCCTTCCCAATCTAAACCCGGAACCTCACACACTGGTTCCCGTTCAGCCACCATCAACAGGGCATCAATCACTGTATTCCCAGTTTTATGAATTGCGCCAGTCACCCCAGACCCCTGCAAATGCTCTACTGCTAGGGGAGTGGGGGCAAAATGTAATTGAGTAATCTGAGAAATCAGCCGTCGATTCGCTTCCTCTGGATAGGGATTAAACAAATCATTGGTGCGCAATCCTGCCTCCACATGACCCACCGGGATACGTTGGTAAAACGCTGCCAAGGCCGCAGCAAAGGCCGTAGTTGTATCCCCCTGCACAACTACCAACTGGGGCTGCAATTCCTGAAATAACTCCTCTAACCCCCGTAAACTCAAACAAGTAATATCGGTCAGAGTTTGCTTGGGCTGCATAATTTCTAAATCCCGATCCGCCCTCAGCTCAAACATCTGCATTACCTGGTCTACCATTTCCCGATGCTGACCCGTTAACACCACCTGAGTCTTAAATTTCCCAGAGCCTTGGAACTCAAGAATCACTGGAGCTAACTTAATTGCCTCCGGACGAGTCCCTAATGTGATACAGATTTGAATTGGAGACTTGGTTGAACCCTGATTTAGGGTCTCGGGTCTAAGGTCTGGGGGAATTTCCAGGGGTTTCATAATTATAATATTTCTCAATTGGGTGAGGTAGTTTCGTTACTCAACACTCAGCAATAACCCAGGCGAGTCAATAATAGAACAATTTCATCAATAGCACGAAGGAGTGTAGCAGCAGATTGGTCAGATTGATTTACCAGAATACTAAATACCAAAGTTTTATAGTCAGGAATATCAAGATAGCCGGATAAGGCTGAGACACCACTTAATGTACCAGTCTTGGCCTGGAGCTTACCAAGAGCTGCGGTATCACGAAAGCGATCGCGTAAAGTTCCACTAACCTCAGCCGTAGCCAAGGATTCTCGATAAACCTGAGCTAATGGGGTTTGTGCCATCAGTCTCAGAGTTTGTGCGATCGCAAACGGACTAGCTAAATTATGGCGAGATAGCCCAGACCCATCAGCCAGGCTATAGCTTTTTGGGTCAACCCCTAACTCCGTTAAGCTCTGTTGAACCGCGACCAGACCCAACTTAGGGCTAGACTCACTCCCTACCTCTGTTTCCAGTTGGTGCAATAATGCCTCAGCATACAAATTATTACTGTGCTGATTGATTTCCTTTAACAATAGCGCTAACGGAAGAGATTCTACTGCTGCTAACTCTCTGGTTGTTTGTGTATTGGTTATTTCTGTATTATTAACATTAGAACGAAATCTATTATTAACCTCTCTTCCCATCCCCTGATCTGATGATCTGACCATCTCAGCTGAACTGTCTTTTACCAATGCCTTAATCACACCAATTCCCTCAGCTTCCAGGATACGGCGGAAGGACTCTAGGAAATAATGGGCTGGGTCGCGAACTGCTAACCCCCAGAAGTCTGGTGCAGCATCTGCCGCCAGTTGACCGTTAATCACTAACACCGGCTCACCTAAAACTCCCATTATTTCTACTGAGTATGGTATTCCGGCCTTACCGGTAACAGCACGATTATCCACACGCCACTGTCTAGCCGCTATGGAATCACTCCAACTAACGCGCAATGGTTTTCCTGGCTGTTGGGGCAATAGGGTTAGTCCAACAGTATTTTGATTGAGAATAAGTCGATTAACCGAAGCGCCATAGTATAGATAACTATCGCTCCACTCCCAGGTTGGATTGATAATACCATAGGGAGTATAGCCATCTTCTACAATTAACTGTTGCACCCACGTCACCCCTTGACCCTTTAGTTGTTGTGCCACATCTGTTAACTGGGTATTGGTTAAGCTTGGGTCTGCTTGTCCCACAATCCGTAAGGAAGTCAAATAGGGGCTAGTGCCAGTACCATAAACCGGTGTGCGAATCCGGTATTGCTGACCTAGTTGACGTAACGCTGCTGCTGTGGTAAGGAGTTTGATATTGGATGCTGGAATAAAGAAACGTTCTGATTCAAGACTGTAGAGGGGAGCTGAGTCGGCTAAGGGTTGAATCAAAATACCCCAACGCGATCGCATAAATTCGGGACGACTGATTATGGCATCAATGGCTGTAGTTAAGTCAGCAGGACAAATCTTGTCTCCAAAGGATTTCGGTTCCTCAACTACTTCAACTGCTGCCGGTGTCGCCATCACCCCTTGCTTGATGACTAACTGTACAGCTAACCACAACAGCAGCAAAGTTATTGGTTTTCCCCATCGATGTAAGGGATTTGGCATAACTCACAACTCATAACTCACAACTCATAACTCACAACTCATAACTGAGGTACAGGCATCAGGCGTGGAACGGGCATCAGGCGTGGAATGGGCATCTTGCCCGTTTCCTGCCGCAACTCACAACTGACCTACTGACGCCCTCAGCACTCAATTCATTTGTCTAATCCGTTAATGACTAAACTATTAAAAATTACTCATCAACGCTGGCTCATTATCCTATCCCTATTGATTATCACACCATTAGGGATTCTTTCCAAGTACTACTCTGGTCTTGGAGAAAAATGGGTTCATGACTACTCTGGTGCTATTTTATATGAGATTTTTTGGTGTTTATTGATATTTTTTATTATCCCCAATCGCCAAGCAATAACCAGAATTACCTTAGTAGTTTTTAGCATTACCTGTGCCCTAGAATTATTACAACTTTGGCAAACCCCTCTCTTAGCCCCGATTCGTGCTTCCTTAATCGGTAAATTCATCTTAGGAACTACCTTTGTATGGTGGGATTTCCTCTATTATGCCATTGGCAGCGTCTTAGGTTGGCTATGGTTACGGCAAATCTCCCAGTTTCGGAAACTGATCAGATAATAGTAAATCCGCTTAATTAATCAGTAAGCATTCAGCCGTCAGCTGTCAGCCGTCAGCTTAAAATAAACCTCCTTCGCTATGGGAACAGCTGACATAAAATAGATTAAACTAATACTTACCTGTTTTAGTCAAAAGCTGTTCGCGCAGCGTGGGCGTAGCGCATTAACTGATAGCTTAATGCTGATAGCTGAATGCTTACCTCCCAACTCCCGACTCCCGACTCCCGACTCCCTATTCCCTTTATTATACCCGACATGATATTACTCAAAACTAACGGATATTTCTACCTTTTCTTTGGGATATAATCCAATATATTGAGCACGAAGAGTAGTACCAGATTTAACAGGAACTAGGGGAGTCATGGAGCCTAAAGACAGTAAATCGCCTTTCTTCAAAACTTTACCTGATGCCTTCAAAGAATCTTTTAACCAAAGTACTACCTGTAACGGATTTCCTAATAAAGCACTACTTTTACCAACAGCTAACTCATTGCCAGCCTTATCTACAATTACAATCTTTATATTTTTTAATCGTTCTTCCCAATCAGGGGTAGCAGATAAAGGAATCGGTGTTCCTAAAACTCCCAAGCGAGCACCGACATTAATGGCTACCAAAGCAGGCCCATCAAGATTCACTTTTGGGTCATAAACTAAATCTGGTAGTTCCATGAAGGGAATGACGGCATCAAGAGCAGCTAAAGCTTCCCTAGGGGTAGTAGCACTATTAATCTCTTCGCTACCAACTCTAACGATTAAGTCTCCTTCATATACAGGTCGAGCACCGAAGTTGGCAGAGACAACCGCTCCACTGTTGAGCAACATCTTTTCGAGAAGTACACCTCGTATGGGTTCAGAGACTTTGAAGCGCTCTTGAGCAGCAGGATTAGTCAGTCCAGCTTTGTAACCTACAACGTTTCCTAAACTAGAGCTCAACTGTTGTACAAATTGGTCTTGCAAAGCCTGGGCTTGTTCAACGGTTAGCTGAGTCGCAACTGCCCTAGCTGGGGTTTTGTTGAGATAGCTAGTTGTCAATTCCTCCACCAGACGAGCATCAGGGGTTTGATCTAAAACTTTAGTAGGAGAGCTACTAGTTGAGTTGGAGTTGTTCTTAGCCCCAGTAAGGTTGCAGCTTGGCAGATATACAACGGAAGCCAATAGTAAAATTGCTAGGGAAATAGATTTGATATCTTGCATGGTGTTGCTAGAGCTGTTTTCAGGATTCAAACCATTTGGCATAACTCAAGAGCCGAAAATTGCTTCAGTTCAATTTTGTGGTGTTACTTATGAGTTACAGAAGGGGAAGTATACATATAGAGAATTGACGACCAAGAGGAGGTAACCATAAGCGTAGAGAAAAGTCTAGACAAAAGCCTAGACAAAGGGGGGATGATTTCAGCTTATCCCATGACTGAATCAATACACTAGTTGATCTCGACTTTCGGCGAGCTAATCAGCAATCGGTAGTGTTGACGGTTAACTGTTAACGGTTGACTGAATACACTCAGCCGTCAACGGAAAATCCTATTCCCTGTCTTCGAGGATCAGCTTCAAGAGATTATTAGTCCAAGTCAGATCATGTCCGGTTTAACACTGATCTCGGAACATCCGAAATGTGTAACTGGAGTGTGAGCGTCTCGCTGACTAGCCTATAGTCAGCTAACAAGATGCTTGCACTACACAATAACAAGTAACAAGTAACGAGTAATAAGTAACAAGTAACAAGTAACGAGTAATAAGTAACAAGTCACAATTTCCCTGAATAGGAAGTGATTAAGAGGTGCGCTTGACCTTGGCGAATTAAATTCGCCAAGGTCAAGCGCACCTCCGGACTTGCTATCATACCTTGGCGATTAGGAAATATATCAATAAGTGAAAATGAACCAATCACCAAACACTGGAACAATTTTAATCGTTGATGATAATCCCAATAATTTATCATTTCTCTACAAAACTTTGGAAAGTGCTGGGTTTCAAGTCAGAGTGGAAATGGATGGTGAAGGAACTATTGAACAAGTAGAGTATGAACCCCCTGATCTCATATTGTTAGATGTAAATATGCCCGTTATTGATGGATTTGAAACCTGCAAAAAACTCAAAAATAATCCAATATCTAAAGATATTCCCATAATTTTCATGACCGCGTTTGCTGATATAAACCATAAGATAAAAGGATTATCGTTAGGTGCAGTAGACTATATCCCAAAACCCTTTGAACAAGAAGAGGTATTAGCTAGAGTCAGGCTCCATTTAAAACTATATTTTTTGACAAAAACCCTCGCTGAACAAAATGCCTATCTCCAAGAGGCTAAAGAAAAAGCAGAAGTAGCTAACCAAGCCAAGAGTGAATTCCTAGCTAACATGAGTCATGAACTCCGTACTCCCCTCAACGGTATTCTAGGATATGCTCAAATTCTCCAACGTGATGCGGCTTTAGCCGCCTCCAAAGGTGAACGAAATTTAACCGCCAAGCAACTCGAAGGCTTAAAAATCATTCAGAAAAGCGGTAGCCATCTCTTGACTTTGATCAACGATATCTTAGACTTATCTAAAATCGAAGCTGGCAAAATGGCACTGTATCCCACAGAATTTAATTTACTAACCTTCTTAGAGGAAGTTGTTGGAATCATCCGCATGCGAGCTAGTGAAAAAAATATTGTGTTGAGATTTGAACAAAACACTAACTTACCGACTGGTGTTAAGGCAGACGAGAAACGGCTCCGACAGGTACTGATCAACTTGTTAGACAATGCAGTAAAATTTACCGACCAAGGCAATGTAACGTTCAACGTTGGAGTGATTGAAGACCAAAACCCTACCTCCCTTGATCAGGGGAAAGATTCCCAAATCCAACATCGGACGATTCGCTTCGAGGTGATTGATACCGGGATAGGAATTAGCCCTCAACAATTAGAGACTATCTTCCAACCCTTTGAACAAACGGGGGATAGCAAATATCGGGCAGCTGGAACCGGCTTAGGCTTAGCCATATCTCGGCAGTTGGTGGAATTTATGGGAAGCCAACTAAACGTTAAAAGTGAGTTAATTAAGGGGTCAATGTTTTGGTTTGATGTTGCCTTACCTGTGGTTAAAGTTACCGAAGCAAAACGGAATATTGCAGGTCTTGTGATGGGTTACCACGGAAAACGACGCAAACTGCTAGTGGTGGATGATAACAAAGAAAATCGGTTGGTATTACTCAACATGCTTGAACCCTTAGGCTTTGAAGTGGTAACCGCAGAAAATGGTCAGCAGGGATTGGATGTCGCCATAGCGATCCGACCCGATCTGATTTTGACTGATTTATTCATGCCCGTCAAAACTGCTTTTACCATGGTGCCAGAAATGCGGGAAATACCTGATCTGAAAAATGTGCCGATCATTGCCCTTTCAGCCCGTACTTTTGAAATAGTTCAGAAACAGAGTCAGATGCTGGGCTGTGAAGGTTTTCTACCGAAACCCATTGACCAGGATCGGTTACTTGGTTTGTTGGAGCAGCTGTTGCAATTGCAGTGGGTTGATGACTGAGGTACTCTAAGAACAATTTTAGTAAGCATTCAGCTATCAGCCATAAGCGGTCAGCCGTTGGCTGATAGCTGACCGCACCTCAAGTAGTGTGCGCGTAGCGCATATGCTTACCTTTCCCTTTTAACCTTTAACTTTTTTGAGATTTATTAAGTCAGTGACATACTCCCACACGCTCATCGAAGATTACAGTGTGGGCTTCTTACCAACTCCAGCCATCACTATCGGCTTTCGCCGACGCGGGGCGCGTTCGGATACACGGGTTACTTTATTAACGACACGGGATGCCCCGACCCACCGGAACAATACAATAAGTTCTATTTTTTAGGCACGTAAGTGGCTGACTTGCCCAGCATTTAAGGCCGTAGGCCACGCTACGCGAACGGCTTTGTTTATCAGTACATATATTATAGCAATTTTATAATACCCTGTGCAAAATTCATCCCACACCTATGCTACGCATTAGGTGTGGGGCTTCTTTTGCCGGACAGCTAAAGTTTTTTTTTAAATACTATGATGTCAAATCATATCATGTCCAGGGTAAGCGCAAGAAAAAATTGCCCATAATGTGCATTGGCTGGATATCGGTTGATCGTGGCTCGAAGATTAGTCGATATCTTACTATCTTCGATAACCTCAACATCACCACCGAGTAACAACAGGTTATCAACCGCCAGCTTCTCCAACTTAGCTTGACTGGTAATATTACCGGGAATTTGATTAAAGAAAAACACATTAGGATTAACGGTCAACAATGGGGAAGGAGGCTCTGGATTAGAGGCACTAAACACTCCTTGATTTCCAAAGCCAATCCCATCAGCAGTAGTGCCCACAAATGAACCCGATACATCCAGCTTGGCATTATTACCAAAGAAAATCCCATTGGGATTAATCAAGAACAAATTTGCTCCACCATCGACACCCAAGGTGCCAAAAATATTAGAGGGATTCGCACCAGTTACCCGAGACAGAATATTTTCAATGCCAGCTGGATTAGCAAAATAAACCCTTTGCCCATCTCCGACATTAAACTCTAGGAAACTGTGGAACAAATTGATATCCCGGATTGATCCTCCTTTAATTAGATCAACAATTTCTCCATTTACCTGACCCGAGCTTTGGTGAAACAAAGACCTTTCGGCTGCTGGTAAAGTAGTATCAGGAGTAATCTGAGCATTAGCTTGCTTTACTGAAAATGCGTACGCTCCACTAATGGCTAAGCATAGCGCTAAACCTAACTGAGTGTTATAATTTTTCCAGACATATAATGCCATTGCTTAGATTTCTCCTGATCCTGGGTAGAGTGTTTTTACTGCACTTAAGGTTAATCAATGTCTTGCCATCAATTAACCTAATTTTGATTAATCTAATTTTGATTAACCTACTGACAACTGATCAGTCGGATTGATAATGGCTTGAGGCTGTTATTTTCTGTCGAAAGAATAATTTCGGCTATTATACACTTATAGGTGGCAGCTCTTGATGTAAAGTTTTGTTAAATTAGGTTAATTATGTTAAATTAGGTTAACCAGTGCGACAGGTAATGCTTATCCGAAGAAGCGACTGATAAATAACATCCAATCACATCCAAAATTGCTGCAATTTCCAACAGCGAATCAATTGGGCTGAAACTCATAAAACTAGCGCTATAGTTATCCCCCGCCTAATCTGAGTAATTTTTATTAGCGCTATAGTTTAGGAATAGGATGCTAATAGCTAGCATCGCACGCTTATCGAAAATTGCTGAAATTTCCAACAGTGAATGAATTCGACTGAAGTTAATTAAGCTAGCGCTATCGTTCCGAAATTGCTGAAATTTGCGACAGTCAAGATTATCGAAAATTGCTAGAATTTACGATAGTAAAGGGTTTTCACCCTTTGTTGATTAACCTAGCGCGTTCGCGTAGCGTCGGGCTTTGCCCGAATCGCTATTATCCCAAATGGCTGGAATTTCCAACAGTCAACATTATCCAAAATTGTTGTAATTTCCGGCAGTCAAGGATTTTCATCGAAGTTGCTGTTGCTAGCACTATCGTGATTAGCCAAAATGGCTGAAATGTCCAACAGTAAAGGATTTTCACCCTTTGTTGATTAACCTAGCGCGTTCGCGTAGCGTCGGGCTTTGCCCGAATCGCTATTATCCCAAATTGCTGGAATTTCCAACAGTCAACATTATCCAAAATGGCTGAAATGTCCAACAGTAAAGGATTTTCACCCTTTGCTGATTAACCTAGCGCGTTCGCGTAGCGTCGGGCTTTGCCCGAATCGCTATTATCCGAAATTGTTGTAATTTTTGATAACTATCGCGCGTTGCTCAAGCTAACGCTATTGTGATTATCCCAAATTGCTGTAATTTCTGACAGTAAAGGATTTTCACGGCTTTGTTGCTGTTGCCAGTGCGATTGAAATGCAGTCACGCTACGTGATGAAGCGTTCGCAAAGCGTGGCCTACGGCCTCAGCTTCCGCTAAAAGCGATCGCGCCGACTCCAAAATTGCTGGAATTTTCGATAACTATCGCGCATTGTGATTGCTAGTGCGATTGAAATGCAGTCACGCTACGCGATCGCGATCATCCCAAATTGTTAAAATTCACGATAGGAAACTAATTGAGCTAAAGCATTAACTAGCGCTATAGTTATCCACAGCTTAAGCATGCGAATGTGAATGATAGCGCGATCAACACGGCTGAAGGCGTATGCACGATCATCAAAAATTGCTGAAATTTACGACAGTCAACGAATTGGACTGAAAAAGTCCGAATTCACCTCATGTCATTAACTTATGCTTATTGATAATTGCCCAGTCTTTAAAACTGATCATGCCTCAAAATTTAGGACATAGTTGAGGGAAAAATAATTTAATTAAGGCAATCTATTAATCTGATACTTAGATATTAACTTAGATTGCTTAAAAAGTGGCTTAAAAAGCCTCCTTTGCCAGAGCCAACCCGTTACCAATAAAGCTAAACAGCTATAAATATTAAAACTTAGCAAAAAAGTTAATCCTAAATTTGCGCCTAATGCTAGGGTGAGATATATTATTTCGATACTATCAAGTTTATTAAACCTATTTTTACGCAGTTTGTAAAATACAAATCCAATCACAGCTAAGGCTACAGCTATAGTGGGAGTGATTACCAAATCCCCAGCTATAGCTACAGGTAAGGCAATAGAAAGACTTAGTATACCAGCAATTCCTAAATAGAATGGTCTATTACTCCTAAGAATACAGCGACGAAACAATGGATTACATCCTTCTTCAATTTGAATTCCTGGAAAAGGATGGTTTTCAATTCGACAACGACGGAAAGTAGGATTACTATTATTATTAATTTCCACTCCTAGACTAGTATTGCCATAGATGTCGCAGTCTTCTAGGGTTCCTAATCCATTGTCTGTAATCCAAATTCCGTTTCCTTTACCATCATAAATACGACAGTGACGGAGCGTGGGATTGCTACCTTTAGAGATATATACTCCTAAATAAGTATTGCCATAGATGTCGCAGTCTTCTAGAGTTCCTAATCCATTGTCTGTAATCCAAATTCCGTTTTGTTTATCATCATAAATACGACAGCGACGGAGCGTGGGATTGCTATCTTTATTGATATACACTCCTGAATAAGTATTACCATAGATGTCGCAGTCTTCTAGGATTCCTAATCCATTGTCTGTAATCCAAATTCCGAAACTTTTACCATCATAAATACGACAGTTACGGATAGTGGGATTGCTAGCTTCAGAGATAACCACTCCTAGACTATTATTGCCATAGATGTCGCAGTCCTCTATAGTTCCTAATCCATTGTTTCTAATCCCAATTCCGAAACTTTTACCATCATAAATACGACAGCAACGGATAGTGGGATTGCTAGCTTCATTGATATACACTCCTGTATCAGTATTGCCATAGATGTCGCAGTCTTCTAGAGTTCCTAATCCATTGTCTTGAATCCAAATTCCGTATCCTTTACCATCATAAATACGACAGTGACGGATTGCGGGATTGCTACCTTTATCGATCTGCACTCCTGGATAAGTATTGCCATAGATGTCGCAGTCTTCTAGGATTCCTAATCCATTGTCTGTAATCCAAATTCCGCTTCGTTTACCATCATAAACACGACAGCGACGGATAGTAGGATTGCTACCTTTATCGCTCTTCAATCCTGAATAAGTATTGCCATATATGTCGCAGTCTTCTATAGCTCCTAATCCATTGTCTGTAATCCAAATTCCGTTTTGTTTACCATCATTAATACGGCAGCGATGGATCATGGGATTGCCACCTTTAGAGATCTCCACTCCTGGATAAGTATGACCATAAATGTCGCAGTCTTCTATTACTCCTTGACCATTATCTTTAATCTTAATACCGTTACCTTGCCCATCATGAATACAGCAGCGACGAATAATGGGATTTGCTTTAGAATCACAAATAACTATACCACAGTCATAGGCGGTCAGATCACAATCTTCAAGGATTAACTCTCCCTTGGGAATACACACACCTACACTGCATTCTCGCAAAGTTAAGCCTCGCACTATTGCATAGTCTGTTTGCATCAGAATACAGTTAAGGCTAGTGCCCTCAATAAGGATATCGGAGGCTTTACCATCTCCTAAAATTTCTAGGGATTTATCAATAACAATACTTTCTCTGTAAATCCCTGGCTTTACTAAAATTCTGGTTTCAGGTTGGGCATTTTTAATCGCCTCCCCAATTGTTGTGTAGTCAGCCCTATCCGATTTAGCAACAACTACGGTTTTATTTGAATTAAAATTACTTGTCACAGTCTAAAAGTATTTTCGGTAAAACGACAAAAAATAACTTTATAAGCAGTTCCCAAGTTATTGATAGAAGAAGCGTCTCTCTTTCTATCCAAAATAAATTTTTATATAGATCAAGATTGCTGATGAAACTCTATCCTACATTCATGCCGCAGGTTTACTTAGATAAATAAATAGTATAGCAGTTTTTAATTGGGTGAAGTACTTTGCTTATCTTTTTAAGGCAGAAGGCAGAAATTTTGAAGGTCTTAAAAGCAATCAGCGCCAATAAAGTTTGACACAATCTTACACTCACATGAGCGCTCACCCCAGATTGGGAGAACGATTCACCGCTAGTTCCCCTAAACAGACCCAAAAATAGTAAAGTCCCACTAGCCAAAAAGTTTGGTCAAAATTTCCACAGAAGGATCAACTTCCAGCCACACTGTAGCTCCACAATCCTTGGGACAATTGGGCTGATAAACCAACCGAGACGGTCCTTTGATTTCTACATAATGACCGTAGGTGTTGCGATTACCTTGTTTGACGGTTAGGACAGGCTCGTAGGTGTTGTTCTTTTTATTTTGCCTAATGACGTTCTGGTTGACATGAACGTAAGTGGCCACCTTTTGGAAACCTCTTCTCCAGGTTCCCTTTGGTCCACGGCGACCGGGACTGACCTTGGGCAAGCCATTAAATAAGGGAATTTGCCAAAATCTGCCAACTTTTTGAGCGCCCTTAATTCTGCCATTTTTCAGAAGTTGACGGACTCGTTGGACACAAATCCCTAGAAGAAAAGCTGCTTGGGTAGTTCCGACCACTGTCATTTTTTTTGCTCCTTTAAATAGCGCTATACTTAGCTTAACACATTATTTATGGTTGTGGGTAATTTTTACAAATTTTTACAAATTCATGCAGGGAATTTTAATAGCGCTAGTCTTTTAGAGGTGGTAAAGACTATATGGGATTATTGGGTTTTATGGTCGGTTTACTATAGCGCTAATTTAATTTTGGGATTTATGGACGCTTTACTATAGCGCTAATTTTGTCAAGGGTTTACGGGGCATATAAAGTAATTCGATTTAATCCTTATTTTTAAAATAGCGCTATAGTTATGAAGATCACAAATTATCTAGCGCTATTTTTATTTAAGCCAGTTTAATATAGCGTTATAGTTTTAGAGGATTTGGGGATCTGGGAAATTTAATTAGCGCTACCCTTTTAGAGGATTTAAGGATTATATAGGATGAGCAGATTAGATTTATTTATAGCGCTATAGTAAACATTATTTAGTATAGCGCGAACCTTATTCAGGGCTTAAGGGATAGATCAAGTAATTGGATTTAATCTTGCTTTTAAAATAGCGCTATAGTTAACCGGATTGTCATTATTGAGCACTAGTCTGATTTGAGTAGGATAAATCAAGTTTATTGGCTCACTTGCCGATGGATGTTGTCAATTGCTCAAGCAAAATTATCACCTTTTGTCTTAACTGATGACTCCGAGACTGCTGCTACTATAGACAAGCTAACAATAGGAGCAGTGATAGCTCGAAGAATGCGACTTCCTAGAGAAACAGCGATAAATCCAGCAGCAGTAGCTTGTTCTAGCTCTTGAGTTGTCCAACCACCCTCCGGTCCGGTAGCAATTACAATACCAGGATGTTGAGCAGGGTCTGTTTGGCCAGTATCGAATCCTAATCGTAAATCTAATAAGCAATTGAGTAGATGGGGAGCCTTTCCCCGAGCTACACAAATATAGCGATAGGCTTCTCGGGTTTCCGGTAACTGAAGACTATCGGAAAAGTCAACAGGTTCAAGAATTTTCGGCACAACTTCCCGTTCTGATTGCTCTGCTGCTTCTTGGGTGATGCGCCGCCACCTCTGGAGCTTTTGAGGACTAGGATTGAGTAAAGTGCGATCGCTTTTCAACGGCACAATCCGAGTCACTCCCAACTCCGTTGCCATCAGACAAATTTGCTCAAATCCACTCCCTTTAGGCATCGCAGCCATCAAGGTTACCTGTTTAGGCAATTCGGTTTGAATGTGCTCAGATGCGACAATTTTAGCTTGAGTCAAATCACCTTCTAACTCACTAACATACCAGCCACCCTCTCCATCCATAGCAATAAAGCGATCGCCCTTTCTCAGCCGCAACACTCTAATTAGATAATGCTGTTGGGCATCAGTTAAAACAATCCCTTGGTCTTGACGCTGTGCAGGTGATATCACCAACCGTTGCATACTCATTACTGTTGCCGCAGTTGTAGGGAATTCCGGATTAAATAACAATCACAGAGAATAGGCTTCGATATTTTTGAATTTAGAATTTAGAATTTAGAATTTAGAATTTAGAATTTTGGCTCTTCAGTAGCTTTTATGCTAAAATTCCAGTTAAAAAACTCAGAAAGCTTAATCTACAGGGTAAATTAGGCTATTCAACATTTTAGAATTTAGAATTTAGAATTTAGAATTTAGAATTTAGAATTTAGAATTTAGAATTTAGAATTTAGAATTTAGAATTTAGAATTTAGAATTTAGAATTTAGAATTTAGAATTTAGAATTTAGAATTTAGAATTTTGGCTCTTCAGTACCTTTTATGCTATAATTGCCGTTAAAAAGCTCATAAAGCTTAATCTACAGGGAAAATTAGGCTATTTAACTGATAAAATTTTCTGAATACGGCCTTTGACCACTGTTATTTCCAGAGCCGCTTTTCCCTGTTACAGACTACAGACTGTTTATTTAGGATAACAAGTACGGAACAACCAGAATGTATAATTCATTCTAAATTCTAAATTTTACATTCTAAATTTTACATTCTAAATTCTTCATTCTAAATTCTTCATTCTAAATTCTTCATTCTAAATTCTTCATTCTGACAGACAACCTTCAACCTTCAACCTTCAACCTTCAACCTTCAACCTTCAACCTTCAGCTTCTCCACCAACTACCACATTCCGAATCCTTAAGCTTGGTCCTGCACAACCTACAGCTAAGCCGCTTTGTCCACCTTTACCACAGCCACCGGATTCATCCCAATAGAAATCATCACCAATAGCTTCAATATCAGCTAAGGTCTTGAACACATTACCAGAAAGAGTGACATCTCGCACAGGTTCAGCAATTTGACCATTGCGAATCATCCACGCTTCTCCAGCACTAAAGGTAAACATTTCACCATTAGTCATACCTCCTAGCCAATTTCGAGCATAGACTCCTATTGGGATATCATCGAATAACTCTGCTACTGGAGTAGCTCCGGGTCCTATCCAAGTATTAGTCATCCGAACAATCGGGGGATAGTGGTAATTGAGACAACGAGCATTACCAGTAGGGGTTTCGCCTAACTTACCAGCAGTTTCACGGGAGTGAAGACGTCCAACTAATACACCATCTTTAATCAACTGAGTGGTAGTGGCTGGAGTGCCTTCATCATCGTAGAAATAGCTACCCCGGTGTCCTTGGGTCGCAGCTCCATCAAAGATTTGCAACTCCTTTGAGCCAAAACGACGCCCTATACTCATCACTTCTAGTAAGTCAGGATTTTCATAAGCCATGTCGGCTTCAGAAAGGTGTCCAAAGGCTTCGTGAACAAACAAACCAGTCAGGATGGGGTCGATAACTACTGTATAATTACCACCAGTTACAGGTGGTAAGGATAGAGCATCTACAGCACGTTGAGCTGCTCCATGGACTTGTTGATCAAGATTGGTCAGGTCGTCATAGCCTTGGCGAGAGCCAATGGTTTCTCTACCAGTATGGACACTATCGCCATTACGAGCAGTAGCAGCAAAACGCATTTCCAGATCTGCCCAAGATTGCTCTATCAAGGTACCTTCGGAAGTAGCAATGATGATGCGCTGGTTAACATCCCCATACCGGACAGAAGTGGTAGCAATGCTACTGTCATAACTTCTGAGAATTTGATTGTAGCGATCGCATAATGCTTTCTTCTGCGCCAAGGGAATTTGTCTAGGGTCTGTACCAGTCAGGGGTAACTTACAAACATCCTGTCTTGGTTCAATGGGAGCAAGGGTGGTTTCTTGATTACCCACAATCCTAGCTGCTGCGATCGCGTCTTCGACTCGTTCTTTAATAGCGCTAAGCTGGTTAAAACTCGAAAAACCCCATCCTCCATTATAACATGCTCTTACTTGTCCACCGATAGAAAGACCTTCACTAAGGGTTTCTATCTTGTCACCCCGTAATAAAATGCTAGTTCCTTCGGCTTCTTCTAAGCGAATAGCTAAGTAATCGACACGGGAGCCATATTGAGCAATTAGGTCACAGAGTAAGTTTTTGGTATCAGTTAGGACAATTGGCATAGTAGGGGAAAGAGCAAATAACTATTCTATTGTGCAATGAGTAGGGGCTCTAGTGCTATCGTAAGCATTTAGTCGTCAGCTTATGTGCTACACACACGCTACGCGAACAGCTTATGTTCTTTGTTTTACGTCATATCATGTTAAAACTTACACTATTATAGCATAATTTACCCCTTAGATTATTCAACATAAGCAGTAAGGTAAGCCTCAACCCTAGTCACTTCAATAATATTGACTACTTGTAACAATTAACCTTATTATACATAATTATCGACGTTATTCTAAATTTTAATTATTTCGATAATCATAACAATAAGAATTAGACCAATAATATTATTGCTTAACCCTTGATGTAGTGTCTATTTACTTACCGACTTTTCTTGCCACTATCCCAAAATTATCACTAACTTTCAGCAACAGATTGAGGGCGAGTGCTATTAATAATATGTGACAGAATACCGAGCAGAGCATCTAAATTACCAATAAAGTGTTCTTCTGACTCAATATAAACCGAATTTTTGACTAATTTGAGAAATTTCCATAGGCTTCCAGTTGTGACTCCACCATAGATAAACGGAATAGGATTATTTTTGTGCTCATTAAAAATTTGAGCAGCAACCATTTCAGCAATACACTGAGGGATAGCGGATTTAAGGTTATCATTTTTGGCTTCTACTAGAATAGCAATAGGAGCAGTAACCTCCAACTGTTCAGGAGAATGACTAATGATAAAATCACACCTACCGTTTAGCCCTTTACTTTTATCAATAGTAAACTCTGTGCCAGAGAAAAGGCTGATTTGACGCTTGAATTGCTTGCGAATTTCCACTAAAATAGGAGCAACAATCAATTCAGAGCGCGCTTTTTCCGTATCGATTTCCAATCCTAGAGGTAGGTTTTCTTCTAAAATCTCTTTCAATAAAGGACTAGGAGTAACTGGTTCAACTGATTCAAATAAGTTAACTCGTTCTTGAATCGATAGGTTAAATTGATGTTTGAGTGTATCTAGAGTAAATTCACTGTAAGACATGGCTTTAGCTAGCTATATGTAGCTGTTATCAATCCTTTGAGGTACTATCATAAGAATTCAGTGGTCAGCTGTCAGCCGTGAGCTAAAAGCTCATCCTACGCGAACAGCTTAAAATAAATCTGGAACAGGAGAATTTAATCATTCGAGATTGAGAGTATTGAAACTATGGTAATTTGCCCATCTAAGCATAAGCTGAATAGTTACTCATAATCTACCTCAACAATCTCAGTATATTCAAACTGATTTGGACTACGCCTTACCAAATCATAACGATTTCCAGCTAGCTCAATAACATCTTCTTCACAATCAGACTTAGGAGAATTGTAAGTCAACACATACTCTTTACCAAGAAAAGGAAGTATCTCATCAGCCACTTCTCCTCGCCACTGAGTCTGAGTCACTAAAACTACTAATTGATTCGCCAGTCTAGGTAAGATATTAGCAATTCGCCGACGATAGATTTCATCCAAGCTTCCAAAGGGAGAATCCATTACAATAGGAAAAGTACTACTATCGGGTCCCATCAGAGAATGCTCTTGACTCCAATCCCTAACTCGGTCAATAATTCCGCCGATAAAGGATAAACTTAGAATCTGATTCTCTCCCGTAGACGCAGCAACTAGGTTTTCTTCCCCAAGAGTACTTTCTACTAAGGTTAACTCATACTTATCACTCAACTTAGGAATGTAAGGTGTAAAGGAAATTGAGATAAATATCTCCTGGACCCGCTTCTCCAAAGAAGTCCGAAACTGAGTTTCTAAACGTTCCCTAACTTCAATTAACCGTTCAATAGAATCTTGAGCAGCAGCAATCCGTCGCTGTATCAACGCCTGCTTACTTTCATTCATTTTGTGCTTAGCAATCTGCTTATCCTTTAAGTCAATGTCTGTATCCAACTGTTCAATTTGTTGTTGATTACCTCCTTGCTCTAGGGTTAGCTCCCGAATCCTAGTATCTATCTCATCCAATTGTTGTTGGAGATGACTGATATCCTCATCGGGAAAGTTACGTAACTTTTTCTTGATATCATCTAGTTGGGTCTCAATTCTAGAAAGCTCAGTTCTTCCCTGAGCAATAGTATCTTGTTGTTGGTCAACATCCTGCCAAAATTCTGGCACCTGTTGGTTAATTTCATCAACCTGGGAACCCATACGAATTGCCGTTTCTTCCACTTCAGCCATTCCGGCTTTATCCATCCAGGCTGCTACTTGCTGATGAGCATGAGTTCCCTCAGTTAATTCTACACCACAGATACAGCGCTTGTGTTTAAGTAAATCCCCAACAAATTGCCGCTTAATCCCAACAGGTAATTCCCCTCTTTCCGTTATTAAGTCTTTGACAATCTCTTGAAAAGTTGAGCTTACCTCTGAGAGCAGCACCGTATAGCCACGAGTTGATATAGCTCGTTTCAAGATATTTTGGCTTTGTTTTAGCTGTTCTCTAATTAACTTTTCTCTAGCTTCTAGTTCATCCCGCAGTTGTTGTAACTCCTGAGCGCCACCGAGTTCTAATAACCGTTGACCAATTATCTTCTTTAGCTCATCTTGCTCCTCTAACTCCTGCTTGATTTCCCTTTGACGCTTGATTAGACTCTGGCTCTTCTTTTCCGATTTTCGCTGTTGTTTAAGCAATTGCTTAGTTTCAGAGTCGCCAATTAAAGACAATTCATAGTCTAAGGTTTTTTTCGCTTCCCTTAAATGTTTAATGGAGCGATTTAAAACTTCTACCCCTAGCAAGGTCTTGGTTGCTTCCGCAACTTCTGACTTTTTATCGGAGCGTACCAGTTGCTCAATTCGTTCCCCATCAAAAAAGAAGTATTGGTGCAAACTAGCTGGTAAAATTTGACCAATGATATCCTCGGGTAGTTGTTGAGGTAATAACCAGCGTCCATCATCTCCAGCGATTTGGAGATACAATTCTGTGTTACCTTGATCGACTCCTAACTCAGTTTTGTAAGTACGACATAGACGTTTGACTTGGTAGCGTTTATTATTATGTTCAAATGCCACTTCTACCCAACAGTCTACTGGTTTATTGAACTGAGCTTCAGCAAGAGCTCGCTTATTCAGCAGTTGGTCTTCTGAAGCAAAAGCAGCACTAAACTTTTCATAGAGTACCCACGAAAAAGCATTCAGGATGGTAGTCTTACCTGCACCATTATTCCCATGAATAATCGTAGTGTTTTGCTCGCCACTGGCTAACACAATCACGGGAGTCTTACCATAAAACTGACGAAAATTAAATAGCTGAATAGATAGCAGCTTCATTGAACTTCTTCCTTGACAATTCTCAGGATATCATCATTAATATTACGGGGAGTTTTCATATAGAGTTTATCCTTTTCTGCCTGCAAGACTCGCTCTATAATTCGGCGCACTTCTAGGGGAGCAGTGATAATCGGCTCCTGGACATCATGGAGTTCATTCTTGCTAGGAGAATAAGTAGAAGATTTTTCAGCTACTCTTCTGGAAATGACTGATGTAGCACCACTGGTAGAGTATCTAAATGTCATAACCGTATTTTTTAAAAAAGCGACTAACCTGTCAGATCGTGTCCGGTTGTTTCGGTAGTGTTATTTGTTGTTTATTTTAGTAATCGGTAAGGGTAAATAGGGAATAGCTTGGTAGTAATCACACTTACCAATTCCCGATTACCAATTATCAATTACCCACGCTTTACACTATCGATGTTCCCGGACATGATACCATATCCAGCCTGACTAAATTTATTGTAAGACTTTATTGTTTATTTATACTATAACCCAAAAATTTTGCCAGCTCTTAATAAAGAGAGTCACCCAAAGCAGTACTCTATCTCTGTAGGTTTTTAGTTTTCGATTGAAACCTGCCCACAATCACAGACAATCAAAAATGAAAAACGCAATTACGGCTTTCGGATTTTCTCTATTATCTTTAATGTTGCCCTCTGAAGCTAGGGCATATGATTTAGATTTCACTAATCTTTATGTGTTTGGTGATAGCCTATCGGATACTGGCAATTTGTTCAATATCAGTAAGGCAAGCAATCAGCTAAATCCCACTCTTCCCATCATCCCCCAGAGTCCACCCTACTTTCAGGGACGTTCTAGCAATGGTCCGATCTGGGTAGATTATCTAGCAGATGCTCTGGACATAGACCTGAAGCGATCTACTGATTTGTCGTTGCTGTTACCGGATTCCCCGATACTGTCTCCAATCACTATCACTCCCGATGGCCCTCGGGTGAGTTTTTTCTTCAATGGTGCGACGACTACTCAAAGCGTAAACTTTGCTTTTGGTGGTGCTGGAACCGGATTGGCTGGGATTGGTCAGTTCGGGGAGGTTGTACCGGGATTACTCACCCAAGTCCCAGGGTTTACCAATGACCTAATCGTATCTGATCAGATGGCTGACCCCAACGCCCTCTATATTCTGTGGTCAGGTGCTAATGATTACCAGAGTGTGGAACCTCCTAATCCTACTGAGGTCGTCGGGAATATACAGACAGCACTGAACTCCCTGTATAACTTTGGTGCTCGCAATTTCCTAGTGCTTAACTTACCGGATTTGGGAAAGATACCTCAATCACTGAGGCTAGGTAGTGCATTATCGACTCGCCTCACGGATTTGATCGAGCAGCATAACTCTGTGTTGGACTCCACCCTTAAGGTTTTGAGCCAATCATTACCTGACATTAACCTGATATTCTTTGATGAATATGACCTATTTAATCAGGTTGTGACCAATCCTGGAGACTTTGGTTTCACGAATGTGACGGAAACGTGCTTAGATCAAGCAACGTTGATTGCCTGTGCTAATCCAGACGAGTTTTTATTCTGGGATAGCTTCCACCCAACGACAGCTGGCCATCAGATCCTAGCGGAATCCACCTTAGCAGCACTTAAGTCCCAAGACAAGCCTGAATCTAAGTCTGTACCAGAACCAGTGTCTTCTGCTTCCTTAGGAGTGATAGGGCTTGCCTGGTTGCTTCGGAAACAGTTGAATAAATCCTGCTAGATTTTACTATTAAGTGTAACACAGTGGCAGCTTTCCGAGCTGTCACCGTTGATACTAAATTGATACTAAATAAATTGATACTACTATTGGTAAATTCTATGGGTAAATTTCTGTTAATCTTATCTGCGATCGCTTGTCTATCTCAGACTGCTATAGCTCAGACAAAACCAAGGCGTTGGGTCAGAGTCATGTCAAATGCTCAGACAGGCAATATCCACTACTTTGATGTCGATTCTTTGGTCACCACCACTGATGAAATGGGCAATCCCATCCACTCCTTTGATAGTAGGATAGTATTTGGTAATCCTCTCGAACCAGGAGTGTATTCTGCCATTATCACGGTTCAAGTTAATTGCCCTGAGCGTTCCATACGTACATCGCGTTTTGAACAATACGATTCCCAGGGTAGTATAATCAGCCGGGAAGAATCGGAGAATGATTGGTACACAATACCCACACCCGATACTCCAACGGTTCATGTCATGAATGGTTTTCACACCTTAGCTTGTAAGTCTAAGACTAATGTTGTTAACCGTTGACTGTTGACTGTTGACTGTTGACTGTTAACTTTTGACTGTTGACTGTTAACTTTTGACTGTTAACTGTTAACTGTTAACTGTTAACTTTTGACTGTGGAGTCGGAACTCTGCACTTTCCGACTCAGGACTCAATTGATATCACTGATCAGAAGATTAACTAATTCTTGGGTGATAGGGAAACCAGTTTGTTGCTCAAAGTGTAAAAACATCGGACTGGGGTTAGCTTCAAGAAACACGTATTCACCATTTGGCTTTAAACGCCAGTCAATCGCCGTCCACTGGAGCCAAAACGCTCTAGTGATAGCTTTACACTGCTGTTGCACGGTCTTTGGCAGCCTGACCGGAATCAATTGAGCATCGATATCTTCTCGAAAGTCAAGAGACTTGGAGCGAATTTCTGCCGAGTACATCGAGTCCCCAATTACATAGGTGCGAATATTGGTGCCAGGGATATACTCCTGTATAGTAACAGGAGAAAGCCGCAGGGCTAAGTTTAGTCGTTCAGGTTGTAGATGTTGTTCTGTTAAAAACTGGACATGAGCATCACCATAGACTGGCTTAAAAATTACTTGCTCATAAGACTTCGTAAACTTAATGATAGCGTCTGGATCATTACTAATTAGAGTATGGGGAATCGTTACACCCATTTGTTGAGCTTTGCTCAATTGTAGAGGTTTTTCCTTATGAAATTCATAAGCTTGCCATGAGTTAACCCAGTGAATTGAGGTTCCTTGCATCAACGTTCTTAGGGTACTCATAGCATCATTAAAAGCAACTCTATGCTGTAATGGATTTTTGATTGGGGGAATTTGAACTCCAGAAAAATTACGCCAAAAGATGCTACGAATATCTCTCAGACGTAATTGATAGCCATCGGATAGGGTGAGAATTCCATCGTTAGTGTGTGGCTGCCAAGATAGGCGTAATTTAGTAGGAAACAGAGAGGTATCGAGATAGTTTGTCTTGCCTCCAGCCTTAGTCAGAGCATAGTTGATATGCGCAGCGTGAGTATCTTCAGGGTTGCCCAAAATTAAAATATTCATCTATTGCCAAACAAAACGAACTAGTATTTATACTGTTCTGCTGATTACCCAAGTTCTTTTTTTGTTTCGGTTTACTAGATAATAGTGTGGCTAATCAAGTCAATATCATACTTTGTTTGGTAATAAATTGGTATTTTAAAACACACTCTAAGCCAAATTAATTTTGGTATACTATAAGTTATATTTCCCTGATCACAGGTAAATTTTATAGTTAAATACATCCTGATATTACTCCGAAAATATAGTGCACTCTGTTGACAAATTGCCTAAATGCTGAAAAACGCTGCTAATCGGTCCAGGGAATTGTCACTAGATGGCTTACCCCTTGAGGGCGACATTTCTCACTATAGCAATCCTATAGGATTGCTATATGCCCTAATCTTTATAATTACTAAAAAATTGGCAAGTGTGCCAATCTTGAGATTCTTTTCACTGGTAATGGTTTAAGGTCAATACCTGAGAGATGTTGTTTGTGTTCGATAGCAGTTAGGTTGTTACTCAAGGCTTCAAGCAGGTCTCCCCCTTCTTCTGACAAGGCGCTTTGTGCTTGCACCCCCTTCTTCCTCGATCGCGAAGGTGGTAATATTGCCATCTTCTCCAATTCCATCCGTAACAATACCTCCTTCTTTACATGAGCTTTGGCGAGTAGGGACATTTAAACTGTCGTGTTGAGCAGGTGGACTGGCAAGTTGAGTATTCATGACTGCTTTGAATTGCTGAAAGCGCTAGTTCAAAAAGATGGTCAGAGAAATAATCTCTGTATGTAACCATGACAAAATAACCTGGCTTTCGTAATCCAGATAATTACTGATCCTGTTAAATCTTTTACAATTCTATATCCGTTAATTCTCTACTTTAGCTCTTATTCATGGATAAATACTAACTAAGTAGTGGCCCACAAAACTAGGGGAAGAGAAAGGAAACTCACTAAGGTAGACAAAACCACTGTCCGTGCTACTACCGGAGCATCTCCCCCAAACTCAGTGACCAAGACTACCGTACTAATTGCTACAGGCATGGCACTTTGTAACACCAACACCTGTAAATTTAATCCCTCCAGTCCCAATGCTTGACCAACGGTATGGGCAATTAGGGGAGCTACCAACAAACGCAAGCTAGTCGCAAGCACCTCATACCGTCCTATTACCAAACGGGTGCGGGACAATTGTATCCCCAACACAATTAAATCGATAGGGATTGCTGCCATACCCAACTGGTGAATACCCTTATCTAGCCCTAAAGGCAGTTTTAAGCGCAATAAACGCCAGGTTAATCCTGCCAGCATTGCCCAGAGTAGCGGTAGTTTTAGGGTTAAGCGCACTCCAGAACTAATGCTACCCCCTTTAAGTAAAGCGGGACAAATAGCAAACATCAACAAGGCAGCTGTGATCATGTAAACTATAGCGCGTTCTAAACCCGGTGTACCAAAGGCAAAGGAATTGAGAGGAAGCCCGAGGTTTCCAGCATTGGGAAAAATAGCAGCAACCATAAAGCTTTTTTGGACAACTGCTGGTAATTTCAACAGTTTGCCTAACCCCCAACTCAGTAGGTAAAGCAACACAGCGGTAATGATCAAGCCAGCAACTAAACCAGTGGTGCTTTCGGTAGACAGTGTTGTCCGATACAAGCTGTCTGCTATCAACGCTGGTACCAGAATATAAAGAGATAGCTGAGAAAGAGTTTGCTTGTCCAGAGATAACGTGCGACCAGCAATAAATCCAATCAGGATAATTAAACCGACCGAAACGACAGCAGGTAGAAGAACAGTCATTAGATAAATACTGAGATGAACCCCATTAAAGCAAAAGTCTTTTTATTAACCGTTTAGTGTTGACCGTTGACTGTTGACCTTCAAGCAACCTTTAACATTCAACATTCAACCTTAAACCTTAAACCTTAAACCTATTTTTGCTAAACTGCTTCAGTCGCCGCCGCAGTTGTTTAATATTAGGTCTGTGACCTCCATAACGCCAACGGATATAAGCATGGGAAATCTGCTCAATGACCTCAGCGGATGCTTGAGGCTGGTCTTGACTTATACAGCTAGCGTACTCTAGGGGAGTTTGAGTCGGATGTTTGACATACCCTTTGGTTGCTAAAATCTTGATCATTTGCTGGTAAATCTGTTCCATTGGTGGCAATGTTGCCAACCAGAAACGATAGCGCCAGTTTTTCCACTGATGCCAACCTAGCCAGCTCAGAAAACCAAATGCGATCGCTAATATCAAGCCGCTCAACATACCTAACCAACCACTAGATACCATCTTCCACAATCCAACAAATATTCGGATAATGGTACCAATGGTGAAATGCCATAGGTTGCTCAGTAAACCAGTGATTGGTGAGGGGAGCCAACCTGCTACCCACTGCCAAAACTGCCGCAAGACACTAAAGGTTTGATATTGCTCGACGGAGGGGGGCAGCAATTCATGACCTGGGATGGGGTCAAAGGCAAACCAACCGTATTGAGGGAAATAAACCTCAGTCATGGCATAGGCATCAGTATTGCGGACGATGTAAAACCCGGTAAAGGGGTTAAATTCGCCAGTGCCAAATCCAGCCACTAATCGGGCTGGGATGCCTATGGAACGGAGCATAATCGTGAGGGTGGTGGAAAAGTGGTCGGGATAACCACCTTGATACTTGAAGAGAAAGGCTTCCACCAAATCTTGATTTTCTTCTAAAAAAGGGAATTGTGAGGGGTCTTGGGGGAGGCGATAACGCTGCTTAACCGCCTGGGCTAGATACAAGGCTTTTTCATAGGAAGAAGTAAGAGGTTTTTCTGAAGTGGCTAGGAGTTCTTCAGTACGTTGCCTGACCCTCACAGCAATTTGAGCAGGAATATCCAAATAGTAGTTTTGAATCGACTTGGGGTAGTTATCCCCAGCTTGCTGCAACTTAGTGCGATCGCGAAATGGAACTTCTGATATTACGGTATAGGTCAGTCCTTCTACTAAACCTAAAGGCGATCGCAAACTGCCTTCTGCTCCAATACCTATTTCCCGCGACGGAAAGAACAATTCGTTAGGATAGGCCAAAGCGGGAATCAGATTCGGCAATTCTGATACAGCTGTATAGGTTTGAATTACCTTTTTGGTTTGACCTGTGATCAAGGCAGGTAAGAGTTGGAAGCGATAGGACCAGCTTGGTCGAGTTATTTTCTGAACTTGATTATCCCGAGAAATTTCCCAACCCTGACCCGTGTAGTGGTCAAACGCTAGCACTCGCCAAAATCCCGGTGCTTGAGAACGCACCCGCATCACTACCTTAGGTTTGAGTTCTCCCCGCAGATTCTGGTTAATCTTGCTATTAAAGCCATAGTAAAATGTCTCATCCAACTCACCAGAACCCGTAGCGTTTTGAGAGTCACCACTACCATTTTCCCCTTGCTGTTTCCCTTCACTTACATAGCCAGGGTTAACAATTAACCTATTTTGTGAATCAAATCTCCGGTTTGCCATTTCCCCAGGAGCACTGACGGGATACATCTGGATTTGATAACCAGGGAAACGAGGCATCAGAGCAAAAATCGTTAACCCTAGCGCCATAATTACCCCGATGAATAAAATGAGACGCTTTAGGGGTATGGGTGAGGAGTGTGGATTAAACCAATATAATTTTTTACCTTTTTTTTCCGTAGATATACCCAAGCGTGACTGGTAATCCAGGACAAGAACCGGTAATGCGATCGCTAAAAATACTAACAACAGAGGGGCAAACGCCAGAGTCTGACTCACAGTACCAGCGACCCCCAACAGGATTAGCCCAATTACCATCGAATAGCCTAAATCCTTGCGGCGCGGCAAGTCAAAGCTATGGAGAATTTGCAGCTGAACTAACAACTGAGCCAGAGCCAAGCGGGTATCATTGAGCTGACTGAATACATTGCCCAAAAAGGCTCCCAATGCCAGCAACATCCCCAATGCCAGCAAGAATTTCAGAGCAATGTTACGTTGGCGACGACGATACCAACTCCAGGTTGCTCCCACAATACTTAAGGGTACTGCCCAAAGACTCCAGAAGGTAGATGCGGCGACATCAACAGCCACAATTCCTACTACTACCAGTGCCTGTACCAACACCCTTAACGAAATCGACTCCTCTGTAGGAGGCAATGGCTTCGCCTCAAGACGCTGCCAAAACTGACTCACCATGGTAGATGCGTGATAGGTTATATGTCAAGCTTGGAATGTTAAAGGTTGGAATGTTAAAGGTTGGAATGTTAAAGGTTGGAATGTTAAAGGTTGGAATGTTGTTGGAATGTTGAAGGTTGGAATGTTGAAGGTTGGAATGTTGAAGGTTGGAATGTTGAAGGTTGGAATGTTGAAGGTTGGAATGTTGAAGGTTGGAATGTTGAAGGTTGGAATGTTGAAGGTTGGAATGTTGAAGGTTATAACCTGCAACCTATTCACCTGCAACCTGTTAACCTATTCACCTGCAACCTGTTAACCTATTCACCTGCAACCTGTTAACCTATTCACCTGCAACCTGTTAACCTATTCACCTGCAACCTATTCACCTATTCACCTATTCACCTGCAACCTGTTAACCTGTTAAGCTGCAACCTGCAACCTGTTAACCTGCAACCTATTCACCTATTCACCTGTTAACCTGCAAGTATTCTGACTAATTTGTCGGGCAGATTGCAAAGGTCAAAGGTTTCTGTTCTCCATGATGGAAGCGAATCTCGATAGAACAAATCTGATTCGGTTGTAAATCATAGGATTCTACACTCAGGTAACCTGGATAGGTACGTTCTGCTTTTGCGGAGGCTTGAGGTGTACCTAGAGTTAAGCTACCACCTCTAGGCAAACGAGTGCTGACCCGTAGCTGAGACACACCATCTTCTTGATGATATTCGGCTCGCAGAGTCACTAAACCAGCACTAGTCTCCCACTGGCGCTCCACAGGAGTTTGATTTGGTGAAACTGGAATGGTCAGGGTGGTAAGAATTTCCTTAGCTGCTAACAGAGCTAAGACCATCTTTTGGTCATTGTTAGCTTCTTCGTAAGGTAGGGATGGCAGTAGTTGTTCTGTAGAACGGGCACTTCCCATCAAGATGGTGCCACTCCAGGAGTTAAGGGCATAGAATTCGTCAGGAAACAGCTTTTGAACTGCCCTAACCAGTTTAGCCCCTAGCTGATACTGGGAAGACACTGCCTCAGAGCAGGCTTCTAGCAATTGAGATAAAACGTTTTCTGGTATGGCAGTTGGTAAAGCCAAGTTAGACAACTGTGGCATCCAAAACCTAACTCCGGAAACCCAAGACTCTGCTATTGCGTCAACAATATCAGTTTCATAGTCAGACATTTCTGTCTCCCAAGGAAACAGAGGTGGGTTAAGTTCAATTTGAGCTTGTAGTTTGCGCTTCAATAGCGTCTGGAAACGATTTTGCACGGTTGACATCTCTCCCAAGTTGTAGCGGCGGATTTCACCGCCTAGTGTAAGGTCATCATGGGTGATCGATTCTAGTGAATCCACCCACATGCGGTCTAAAACCGCTTCGCCATTGTGATTAGGGACAATGTTCAAGTTTTCCAAGTCCAGTGATTCTGATAAATCCAGGGGATATACATCAAAGTCAAAATCCGCTGCTGTTGTCTCACCCAGAGGTACAGTATCGTTTACTTGACCGTTTGATGGTATTGAAGCAGCGGGACGGGACTCTTTTAGCCAAGCCATTAAGCGGCTATAGAAAGCGTCCATATTGTTATCTATGTCACTATTCATCTTTAGATCTACCGGATCCGGATACTGAACTATTACGAATATCCCAGGCAATTTCGAGCAACTTAAACCATCGCTTCTGTGCCTGGTTTAGTGTACAACCCAAGGTCTTAGAAATTTCTTCATTGGAGTAACCTTGTTGTTTGAGTTTAAGTAATTCTGACTGTTGGGAGCTCAGTTTTTGTTGAAATCGTTGCCATTCTTTTGGTGTTAGCCCCAGATTTCGATCCAAATCTGCTCCCAGCCACTGATGTACCAATTCCCAGCGGTGAGACAGAGCAAACCGAATCAGATGATACTTAAACCGTTGTTGTAAATAGTCCCGCTGTCTGGGATTGATGCCTAAAATCTCCTCAATTTCCCTGGTTGGCAGGTCTTTCAGCCGCAGAGTAAAGTAATTTGCACAATCATGTTGCTGGCGTTCTTCGAGATAGGCAAATAATTCTTTGATTACAGTTTCCCGCAGGCTGGAGTCTAGGGGTTCAGAGTCTGATAACACCATTGCTTCCCGCACCTGCTGGATCGCCGCATCATTCCAAGTCGCATCTGACTCCTGTGCTGCTCCTTCCGCTGCTGTATCCATATCCACAGAGGTTTCTGGAGGTTGCTGTTGGGAAAAGGTTTGAGCACGTAGAATGACCAACTGTTGGGAACGGCGACCGGGTAAAGGAATACGTCGTTTACCATAGCGCTCTGTAAACGCCATATATTCTGATAGTTCCAGGAGACTGCGGGGACGATAGGTTTCCTCCAGGGAGGTTTCCCGCCGAAAGGCATTTAAGGCTTCGGCATAGAATCCCTGTAAGAAATCTTCAATCATATTCAGCCGCGCCTGGTAACTGGTCGGCGTTTGATGGGGTGTAATGTAGCGGTAGATAATCGCACTAAGAGTACTCTGTAGTTCTACCCTTCCTTGGAGCGACCCCAGTTTGTAGTAATGACAAACTTGCTTGAGACGATGGTTAGCGAGGTTTTGAGCCCAGCTGTCCACATCCCCAGAGTTTTGAATCCGATTACTTTCATTGCAAATACGATTAACTTCATCAGCGATACGTCTTGCTACGTCCTGGCAGTTTTGCTTAGAAGCACGAGTGGACTGCCGGAGTTCGTTATACAGCAGTTCAAATAGTCCTTCCACGCCCAGGCAGACTTCCCTCATCATGATTTTCATTCAATAACGACCCTAACATACACGTACTCTCGACAAATTTGATTTAGGTTTAGACTATGTGCAGCCAAATTCCTCACCCTATAGCTCCTATGGAATTAGACGAACAAATTAACAATTTGATTGATAATGCCCCACAAGATGGAACGACGCCTCAATCGATTGAAGCGATCGCTCCAGTACTCAAACTTCTGGCGGAACAACTAAACCATCTGGAATATTACATTCTCCAAAATCTTGACCAAGGTTGGGTGTTGACTACACTGAGTAATCGTGCTAACCCTGACCTGGAGAAAAATGTTATTTATGCTTTTCCGACTGTTCAAGATGCTGCCAATTTTCATTCTGATTGGGATCCTCAACTTATGGCGTGCGGGGTGCCAGTCACTCACATTTTGTTTCAGATGTTGGCAATCGACACCGTCACTAGTACTGTTTTCTTTGATACACCTGGTAATTTAGCGGTTGGTTCAGAGGTCTCTCGAGAGGACCTACGAAATTTAATACAAGCTCAACTACAGCAAATCCGGTCAGCACCCAAGTCAGATTCTAACAATCAACCTCCTGACATTGCTTAAGTATGGCTTCACCAAAGCAGGGGATGACTGGATGAGGGGATGACTGGATGAGGGGATGACTGGATGAGGGGATAAGACACGGAAGACTATTGAATCACGCATTATTACCATCACCCCTGATCACTTCATTACTGATCCGGTCTCATCTAGGCACTTTTGATGCATGATCATGCATCAATATAGTTCTTTCGTGCCATCACGACCTCTGGCCATCTCCCCATCGGTGAATTTACTATCTGTAAACGCAACTTGGTATTAATTTGCCACTTGCTATAATAGTGCGGCTAAAATTGCGGTTAAGCCCCCAATATGCCTAGCAATAAAACTATGGTAGCTTCTTTTACTGGCTTCCCTGATACGGAAAATCACTGGGCAAAGCCATTTATTGAAGGTTTAGCCAATCAGGGAATGATTAGCGGTTTCCCTGATGGCAGATTCCGACCTAATCTACCCATGAATCGATCTCAGTTTGCTGCCATATTAAAAAACGCTTTTTCCCAACCCGAAAAACAACGATCTGCTCCGAAGTTTATTGATGTATCACAGAAACACTGGGCTTTGGAGGCGATTCAATATGCTTACGAAACTGGCTTTATGTCGGGTTATCCTGGTAATCGCTTCCGCCCAGACACTAATCTGGTTCGAGTGGAAGCCTTGGTAGCGATCGCAGCTGGCTTGAACCTTCCCTTGAGTGAGATATCGGATGTACAGATAGAGCTACCCCAACTCTATCAAGATGTGGATAAAATTCCTGGTTATGCCCGAGACAGGATAGCCACCGCTACGGATGCTAACATAATTGTCAATTATCCCAATCCCAAGCGACTGCGACCCACTCAAGTGGCAACTCGTGCTGATGTGGCAGCGTTTATCTATCAAGCTTTGGCGTATTTGGGTCAGGTGCCAGACCTAAACTCAAAATACACGGTTGCTTTCCAAACCACTAGGGAGGTTAGCCATCAGCGAGAGTTTCGGGGAGTTTGGGTTGCCAGTGTCTGGAACATTGACTGGCCCTCTGAAAAGGGTCTAGCTGTAGAAAAACAGCAAGAGGAACTGATCGAGATTATTGACCGGATTGAGGAACTTAACCTCAATGCTATGTTTTTCCAGGTACGACCGACGGGAGATGCGTTATATGCCTCAGAATTAGAACCTTGGAGTGAATGGCTAACAGGTACCCAAGGGCAAGCACCAGAACCGTTTTACGACCCGCTGGAGTTTGCGATCGCAGAATGTCACAAACGCAATATTGAACTACACGCCTGGTTTAACCCGTTCCGCGCTGCAACAGGATCACAAGTTTCCGCAAAAGTCAAGCCTCACATCAGCGTTACCCATTCAAACTATGTGTATCAACACGGTAAACAATTGTGGATGGATCCAGGAGTAAAAACAGTTCAGGACTGGACTTATAACGTGATTCTGGATGTAGTGGGTCGTTATGATGTCGATGGGATTCATCTGGATGACTATTTCTATCCTTATCCTATCAAAGATCAAGATTTTCCTGATCAAAAAACCTATGAAGCTGATCAGGAAGCTGGGGGTGAACTGAGTTTGGGGGATTGGCGCAGGGACAATGTGAATAAGATGGTTGAGCGTCTCTACACTGGCATTAAAGCTACTAAGCCAAAAGTTAAATTTGGGATTAGTCCCTTTGGAATTTATCGTCCTGGACAACCTCCTCAAATTAAGGGATTAGATCAATATGAAGCTATCTATGCTGACCCGAAAAAATGGTTAGAAGAAGGCTGGGTCGATTATATTGCTCCTCAACTTTACTGGCGCATTGAGCCTCCTGCCCAAAGTTATCCGGTTTTACTGCAATGGTGGACAGAAAATAATCCTAAAAATCGACACATTTATTCTGGGAATAGACTCAGTAAGTTAGATGGAGAAGAGTGGCCGATTTCTGAGTATGAAGAACAAGTTGAAATTAGCCGCGATCTAGTGTCTCAACTCTCCCTAGGGAATATTTTCTATAGCATGAAAGTATTCACAGAAAATCGTTTAGAGGTGGTTGACCAGTTGAAAAGCTCTATTTATTCTGAACCTGCTGTTGTTCCTACTATGGAGTGGTTAAAGACTGAGCCACCTAAGACACCAGGTAATGTCAGAGCAAGAGATGGTAAGCTAATTTGGCAGAAAGTTTGTGATGGAGAGATTTGTTATTGGACTCTTTATCGACAACAAGATGGGGTTTGGAGGTTGTACAAAATTCTGAATTCAGCCACGCTAGAGATAGCGCTAGAGTCGGGAATCTATGCCTTGTCAGCAGTGGATAGGATTGGGAACGAAAGTTTAGGAGTTGTGGTATCGTTGGGTTAAAGGTTGTTCGCCCTTGGCATCCCTATTAGGGTAGGTTCAATGGTTAAGGCAGATGTTGGCTAAACTCATCTAAAGAATTAGCTGTTAATGCCGTTGTCATTAAGGTGTCCAGTTGTTGGATATTTAAGCCTTGTATTGTTTCAGATATCTTTGAAGGAATCGTTCCAAATCGTAGTTGGAGTATTCGCTCCAAGTTAGCACGACGTTCTTGTTGAATGCCTTCTAATATCCCCTCTTCTCTACCCTGTTTTATGCCCTCTTCTCTACCCCTTAATTCTCCGACTGCCTCTGCCCCTTCCAGCATACTAATTTCATACCGTTTATCTTCCAGATATTTCTGATAGGCTGCCTTTTCTGTATTCGGTAGATTCTCAATCCTCAGGTTTTCTTTGGCTTGGGCTAATCCCCTGGCTTGGAATTCCTCCCTGATTTCACTATTTTTCAGGAAATATATCCATTCATCCAAACTGTTTCTAGTCACATCATTAAACTGTTTGACTCTCAAGATGTAATATTCCGGAAATATCTGGTACACCTGCTCAATTTTGAACAACTCCTTCTGGAGATTTGATGGCTCTAGTCTATCCTGGATATGACGTCCGATAAAATCTAATTTCCCCTCATATATGTAATCTTGTCCTTGGCCGAGGGGAAAGTAAACTATATTAATGGAGTAGACTTTTTTGACTTTACTATAAGGCTCTCCTTTATCCAGATATTCGGTAATCAGAGTCGAAACTCCAAATAACATCCGCTGAAAGTAATCATTTTCCGAACTATTTTGCACTTCCACCAGCAATAACTCTCCAGCACTATTGAGAGCTAGAATATCCACCCGGTTGAGTTTATTGTCTTGTGTCCCTCGATTACTTTCGCTTTCTAATATCGATTCAATGGTAATCACTTCCCCGAGTAATTCGCTGATAAAGCCTTCGAGGACAACATAATTAGCTTTATCCCGCAGTTGTTTTTTGATCGCCCAGTCAAAGCGTATGTGTGTTGCTGCCATGATTAGTCTTGCTATCTACAAGCACTATGCCATCTCGACTTAATCTCTTTTAGACTTCTAGTTTAACACCTGGCCATTAATTCGGCAGATGTTGGCTAAACTCATCTAAAGAACGAGCTGTTAATGCCGTTGCCATCAAGTTGTCCACTTGTTGGATATCTAAGCCTTGTATTGTTTCAGATATCTCTGAAGGAATCGTTCCAAATCTTAGTTGGAGTATTCGCTCCAAGCTAGCACGACGTTCTTGTTGAATGCCCTGTTCTATGCCCTGTTCTATGCCCTGTTTTATTCCCTGTTTTATGCCCTGTTCTCTACCCTGTTTTATGCCCTCTTCTCTACCCCTTAATTCTCCGACTGCCTCTGCCCCTTCCAGCATACTAATTTCATACCGTTTATCTTCCAGATATTTCTGATAGGCTGCCTTTTCTGTATTCGGGAGATTCTCAATCCTCAGGTTTTCTTTGGCTTGGGCTAATCCCCTGGCTTGGAAGTCTTCCTTGATTTCACTATTTTTTAGGAAATATATCCATTCATCCAAACTGTTTCTGGTCACATCATTAAACTGTTTGACTCTCAAGATGTAATATTCGGGAAATATCTGGTACACCTGCTCAATTTTGAACAACTCCTTCTGGAGATTTGATGGCTCTAGTCTATCCTGGATATGACGTCCGATAAAATCTAATTTTCCCTCATATATGTAATCTTCTCCTTGGCCGAGGGGAAAGTAAACTATATTAATGGAGTAGACCTTTTTGACTTTACTATAAGGCTCTCCTTTATCCAGATATTCGGTAATCAGAGTCGAAACTCCAAATAACATCCGCTGAAAGTAATCATTTTCCGAACTATTTTGCACCTCCACCAGCAATAACTCTCCCGCACTATTGAGAGCTAGAATATCCACCCGGTTGAGTTTATTGTCTTGTGTCCCTCGATTACTTTCGCTTTCTAATATCGATTCAATGGTAATCACTTCCCCGAGTAATTCGCTGATAAAGCCTTCGAGGACAACATAATTAGCTTTATCTCGCAGTTGTTTTTTGATCGCCCAGTCAAAGCGTATGTGTGTTGCTGCCATGATTAGTCTTGCTATCTACAAGCACTATGCCATCTCGACTTAATTTGATTATACTGGATCAGTGGCTCAGTCCTGAGCAATGGTCTTTAGACAAACCTAGCCAAGAGGGATTAAACTGAAACAATAAGCAATAAGCGAATTTTATCCATTTGAGTTGGTTACCGTGAGAGAGATTTTAAAGGTTATTCTTCCTCAACTGCGTCAGCACTTCGAGAAAATTTACAACGATATGAGGGGATTCGGGTCTCGTCAACATTGGGACTCTACCCCCCGATTCATAATGCGATGTTCCGTTCGCGAACGCAAACTAGAATCGAGTGAAATAATATTCAGGGGTAATCCCTGATGGCTGAGTCTTGTTAAGATGCCATGTTCCGTTCGCGAACGCAAACCAGAGTCGAGTGAAATATGTTGACGGCTGACGGCTGAGTCTTGTTAAGATGCGATGTTCCGTTCGCGAACGGAACAAGGAACAGCTTCGCGATCGCATTAGACAAATGACCAATGACTACTGATTAATGACTAATCAAGGGATGATCCCTGACAGCTGAGAGCTGAATGTTTACCTGATCAGTGTTTTTGGCGATATCCTTTTAAAAAAACTATAATCAATCTACCATAGCTAGAAAATTGACTAATTATTTGGTCCTAATTTAGGATAGTATAATCTAGGGGAGTAAGATTAATGAACAATCAAATTATTGATCAAGTATTGTACAACCACAAACTTTATATTGATGACCTATTACAAGATTTGCATAAATTTGTTATTCAAATCAATAAACCGGAATTACAGTCAAAAATAAGGACGATACAAAAAAATAGTAATGAACCGTTTTTGTTAGTTATTGTTGGAGAAGTAAAAGCCGGAAAAAGTAGCTTTATTAATGCCATAATTCAAGAAAAAATTTGTCAAACTGATGTTGAGCCATGTACGGATGTTATTCAAAAAATTGTTTATTCAGAGGAGCAGTTTGAAAAAGAAATTAGCCCAACGTTACGAAAAATTGGTTTACCCATTGATATCTTGAAAACTTTATCAATTGTCGATACTCCTGGAACGAATACGATTCTGGAAAACCACCAAGAGATTACTGAAAACTATATTCCTAACAGTGATTTAGTGTTTTTTGTCTTCTTCGCTAAGAATCCCTATCATAAAACAGCTTGGGAACTCCTGGATTATGTTAGTGAGCAATGGCGTAAAAAAGTAGTCTTTATACTTCAACAGTCTGATTTAACTAAACCAGAAGAATTAAGCCGAAATACTCAGAGAGTTAAAGACTATGCTAGTCAACGACATATTGAGTCTCCTATAGTTTTTGCGACATCAGCGGAATTAGAAAACAATGGGAATGAGGAGGGGAGTGGGTTTAGGGAAGTGAGAGGATTTATTAATGATATGGTTACCGGTGGGGAGACTTACAAAATTAAACTTAAATCAATTAGCGATCGCACTCAAAACGTGATTGATGAATTAGAGCATGAATTAAAATCTATCCAACGGCAACTAGAGCTGGATAAATCATCAGTAGAACGAATCAAAACTAAACTAGCTGTCGGTGAAAAAAAGTCTCAAGATGACATTACTAAACTGGTGGATAAGTTGGCTGCCAACTATGATCTAGTTGCTGAGCAAATAAAATCTGATTTTAGCGCTGGTTTCACCTTTCCTAAACTAATCAATAAGTCCGTTGTTGGTACCGTTAAGAAAAATGCCTCAATCCAAGCCTGGATCGATCAGATCAAGGCTAAGTATGAACCAGAGCTACAGCTCTCGTTAGAAGAAACCTTAAAAGAGGGGACACTCCATTTTTTAGGGGATATTAAAAACCTAATTGATTCGTTAATACAAGATTTGGAGACTATCCAGAATTATTCCAGTAATAGCAATCTATCTATCCGAGTTATGGAGCGCCGTCATGAGGTGTTTGAAGACGTTAAGCAAAAAGCGTCTAAGCTCCTTGAAGATGCTGAGTTTATCAATTCCTTAAAATCAAACGCTAGTGGAGTCGCTACCAATATATTAGGTGGAGCGGCAGTAACAGTAATTGCTGGCCTATTTATGGCGATAACGGAAATAGTAATATTGGATCTTATCGGTGCTGCGTTTGCCGGAGTTGGAATTTTAGTCTCCGGGGGAGCGCTTTATCTGAAAAGAAGAATGATAATTAGCAAGATTGGCAAAAAATTAGAGAGTGATAAAACTAAGTTGATATCTGATATTCATCAGCAACTTACCTTAAAGTGTACTCTGATTTATGAAGAAATTAAAAGAGTATTTGGAGATTTAGACGATTATGTTGAAAAAGAAGAAGAAGGACTAGAACCAATCCTTAAGGACTATAGAACAATCCAGAGCAAGGCTAGAGATTTATTAGTGATTAGTAATGATTAATGGTTATTGGCCGTAACTATTGGGTTATGGCCGATGAATCTGTTCACTATTGCTGGCACAATCATAGTTGTTGAGGCCAACATCTAGAGTACTCATGCCCTGAATAGCTTTAACTGGTAGCTGTATTGCTAGCTTTACTGGTAACTGTACTGATCTCTCAATCAATCCCAAAATCTACTAAACATCACGGGGGAGCACTGTGGCTGTGGTAGTTCTAGCAACTTTAGCTATAGAAAGGCTATCAAATGTGATAGTATAACCTTGAGTGAAAAATTGGGTAGTTTCAGGGGTGAGGTCTATACGCCTCTAGCTTTAGATACGGGGTTAGTCTGACCCCTCACTTAAAAGAATTGAGCTTTTAAAGTATTGAGCGATTCGGCGTTTTATTTCTTTTATTTATGTTATAATGCTATGGCTGGCCTACCACAGGTGAAAATTCGTCGGTATCACCAATTAATCTACGACGTAAAGCGATGGTAGTAGCAAGGGAGCGAAAAACCCTTAAAACGCATGGACTCGACAGAGTACCGACCAAAGCGCCAAAGTTAGTTTTTTTAGTGAAAGGTAGGGCGGGGCACGCCCAAACCCTGGATGACTTATTCCAGTACGCTTGTGGAGATCAGACCGCTGGGTACACTTGCTCAAACTAGATAATACGTTTGTACACGGTTATTCGGTGCGAGGAACGGCAAAACCCTTGTGTATTAAAGTCAGTTCGTCGAAGCAAGAATCCCCCGGCATAAGCGCCGTGGGGAGTGTCAATGTAAGCCTAACTTGGTCAACTTAGACCAGACTTAGCTATATAATAAGGTATTTTTGACTCTAACTCAGGAGTCCCAGGAGGGATATGAGCAGCACAGATAGCAATAAAGACAAGGAACTCCAATTCACTGCTAAAGGAACTGGATCCTCTGGATACATCGATAGGAAACAGCTGAGCGTAAAGCCATTACCCCAAAATCGTCCTATTGCTACAAATGTTAGTGAAGGGACAGATGAACTAATGGGCTATCTTGACTAAGGGATTACTTGTCTGGTAAACCAGTGCTTCCGGGTGTGGTTAAGTCGTTAGTGTCTACAGTGTCATCTTTAACACTTCACCCGGATTAAGCGTGTGCTAGCGCCATACTAACGTTCTAAAACCCCTCAGCATAACGCTTCAACTCCCATGCCATTCGTTTAATACCTCGTAACTCATCCTCTCGGATAAACGGTAGAAACACCCGAGACAATATACCGGAATAAGAGTGTTTGTGGACGTATTTGGTACGACCCACTCCTATTTCTTGCAAATCAAATACACATTCACTACGAAAGCCAGGGATAGAAGACACCCAACTTAGACACACACCAGGCTGAAGTTGTGTCACCAATGGCTCAAATTCTGTCTCTTCTTCATTGGGAAGCCGTCGCAGCGACAGAAAGACTTCTTTCCCCTGCTCAAACCGTAAAGTTGAGTCACAATCAAACAGAAATGTGTTCCAGTACTTCCACTGCTGTTTATGGAACAAAATTTGCCAAACCTTCTGCCTTGGGACATTGATCTCAATGTCAGTATAGAGACTTGTCATGTTAGTAAATAGCAGTTTTACCGGCTTCAAGTACTGTTATTTTAGATTATGGTAAATGGGAAAGCATAGAAGGGTGGACTACACACAATAATAACACGGATGCACGGATGACTTAATCCATGCCCTAAATCCGCTGTTTGATATTATTAGTTATCAGTATCTTATGTCTACTGGTTCCTTTGAAAAAAACAGTTTGGATTGGCAGTTGCAGCTGCTGCAACGACAATTCGGGGAGTGGTGGGAGCTGACAATGTCTCAGGTGCCTCTTGACCAACCCCAAAGCTCACTGCCATCTTGGTTACTGTCTCCTATACTAGGCCAGGGGATTAGGATAACGTTTTGGTTACTTGTGGCTGTAATCCTAAGCTGGCTAGGGGTGCGACTGATCAGAGCATTACATCCTTATATTATTTCTTATTACCAACAACTTACTCAAGCTGCAAACAGAGTGACAAAACGACCAGTTCGAGAATTATCAGTGGTCAATTGGTGGGAGCGATCGCAAAACTATCAGCAGCAGGCTAACTACAGGGAAGCCTGTCGTTGCTTGTATATGGGGATGTTGCAGCAATTACACGATACTGGCATTGCCCCTCGCCATCCTAGTCGCACGGATGGAGAATATCTACAACTCATCCAGCAATTACCGCAACCTAAACCATACCAAATCTTACTGATCACCCACCAGCAGTTGTGTTTTAGTAACGCCGAAGTCTCTAGTCAGGTTTTTGAACGGTGCAAGGAGGCTTATCAACAGATGAAGGTTGTTCGCGTAGCGTGGCCGAAAGGCCAAGGATAAAGTATGTTCGCGTAGCGTGGGTGAAAGGCCAAGGATGAAGGATGAAATTTCCTAAGCGTCGGTTAGGGGTAATTAGTGCGATCGCAATCGTGGTACTAATGATGATTACCCTGGTAGCTGCTCCAGCTAATAATAAAATCAATAGCGGTTCTACTTACAGCCGCGCTCCCTATGGCTATGGCGCTTGGTACGCTTACATGGCAAAACGGGGAACTCCTGTACAGCGTTGGCAAAAACCCTTTGAGGATTTAGCGAATCAGACGGATGCTCAAGGCTCGGTTACCTTATTGCGTGTCACTAGTTGGTTGACAGTAGATGCTATTTATGGTAAAGAGCGAGAATGGATTAAACAGGGCAATAGGATGGTGATTTTGGGAGTCAAGCAGCCGGTTACTGACGCTGCTTTTAGTACTCTCCAAGAGGCTTCCACGGGAAAGGTTAAGGTTAACACCAGGCGGCGATACAAGGGTAATCAGGGGAAGAAAATTTTAAGCGATCGCTTTGGTGCTGTGGTTTGGGAAAAGCCTATTGGTGATGGTAGAGTTATCTTTGCCACTACATCGGATCTGGCTGCCAATGCCTATCAGGACTTTCCGGCTAACTATGAATTATTAGCCCAACTGGTTACTCCCTTGAAAGCAGAGGGGAATTTAACTAAGCAAAATCCCGTTTGGGTGGATGAATACCTCCACGGTTACAAAGATGTAGATGTGATCAAGCGAGAGGTAGGTGAGACTCTATTCAGTTATTTAGCGAAAACCCCTCTGTTGCCAGCCTTTATCCAAGGATTAATCATTCTTCTGGTTGCCATCTGGGCTCTGAATCGCCGCTTTGGACAACCATTGACCTTATCTGAACCAGTGGTGGATAACAGCGAAGCCTACATCCGAGCATTAGCAGGTGTTTTGCAAAAAGCAGGCAGCAGTGAGTTTGTGTTGGAAGTTGTGGGAAAAGACGAACAACTGCAACTGCAAAAAGCACTGGGATTAGGACAGACTCTGCTTGAGGATCAAGCTCTAATTGATGCTTGGGTTGAGCAAACTGGACGTCCAGCTACAGAACTGAAACAATTGCTGGAAATTCAATCTAGTAAACGTCGTATTAGGGAGTCAGACTTACTAAAATGGTTGGGAAAATGGCAGCAAATTCGTGTTGATTGATGGGATTATCAGAACTGCCCGATTGTGTAAACTACCGCATACCAAGCTAACTAATCCCAACCCCAATCAACCAGAGTTTGCCCATGCTATTGTGGTACCACGAAAACTGTCCCACAGGATAGCGAATCAACCCAAATGAGCAATGATATCCCTGTCTTGAACCGCCTCAAGCAAACCCTTGGCAAAATAATTGTCGGTCAATCCACCCTAGTCGAACAGTTACTCGTAGCGTTGCTTAGTGGTGGACATGTCATTATTGAGGGGGTACCAGGAACCGGTAAAACCTTGCTTGTCAAAGTTTTAGCAAGGCTAATCCAAGCCGAATTTCGGCGGATTCAGTTAACCCCAGATATTCTACCATCGGATATTTTAGGAACCAATATCTTTGACCTGAATACCCGCAACTTTACCCTCAAAAAGGGACCAGTCTTTACTGAGATTTTGCTAGCTGATGAAATTAACCGCACCCCACCCAAAACCCAAGCAGCGCTGCTAGAGGCAATGGAAGAGCAGCAAGTCACCTTGGACGGGGAAACATTGCCCCTATCTGAATTGTTTTGGGTGATTGCTACCCAAAACTCTCTAGAATTTGAAGGCACCTATCCCCTACCAGAAGCTCAGTTAGACCGATTTTTATTCAAGCTGGTAGTGGATTACCCAGATGCAGCGGCAGAAAAGCAAATGTTGCTCAATACTCAGAAAGGATTTCGTGGACGCCGTTTGGATTTAGAACGTCTGAAACCTCTAGCAACTGTAGAACAAATTTTGAGTGCTCGTCAAGAGGTTAAAGCTGTCCAAGTAGACGAGAAGGTGCTGGATTATTTGCTAGCCTTAGTTCAGCAAACCAGGCAAAATCCTGATTTAGCCTTGGGAGCATCCCCGAGAGCTGCTGTAGCTTGGTTACAAACCAGTAAAGCCCAAGCTGTGTTATCAGGACGGGATTATGTGACACCGGATGATGTAAAAGCGATCGCACTCCCTCTACTCCGTCACCGTCTGATTCTGAAACCAGAGGTGCAGTTAGATGGGTTACAGATCGATAGCGTAATAGCTTCATTACTCAAGCAAGTTCCAGTGCCTAGGTGAGTGGCTCAGCACTCAGCACTCAAAAAAAATTATGATTCCCTCACAACGAACCTATTTACTGTTAATACTAGGTATTGCGATCGCATTATTACTCGCTACTGTTTTTAATCAGCAAATCAGTCTAATTAGTACTCTTGTCTTTGATGGAATTGTCCTTGGTATAGCCTTATGGGATGGAAAACGGGTCAAACCTAACCGAGTCAAGGTAACCCGCACCCCTTTACAACGGTTATCCATTGGGCGAGATAATCCGATCGTGCTGTCAGTGGAATCTAGAAATCAGGTTGCTCGAATTCTGATTAAGGACTACTATCCATTAGAGTTTGCTGTTTCCACCCCAACCATCACTGCTACCCTTGACCGGAATAGTAACAAGGAACTAACCTATACGGTTCACCCAGCCAAGCGAGGTCAGTTTCACTGGGGAGATATTCACGTGCGCCAGTTGAGTCCTTGGGGCTTGGTGTGGCATGATTGGAAAATCCCAGGGAGTCAGAACGTAGCAGTTTATCCAGACTTAGTTAGTTTGCGATCGCTTTCTATTCGCCTGACCCTGGAAAATACTGGTACCATCGGCCGTTCCCGACGCTTGGGTGGTGGCACAGAATTTGCTGAACTGCGGGACTATGGCATTGGTGATGACACTCGCCTGATTGATTGGAAAGCCACCGCTCGCCGCTCTCGCCCTTTAGTAAGGGTGCTGGAACCGGAAAAAGAGCAGACTTTAATTATATTACTGGACCGGGGACGGTTGATGACTGCACAGGTACTTCAACTGAAGCGGTTTGATTGGGGATTGAATAGTACTCTAGCCCTAGCATTAGCTGGGTTACATCGGGGCGATCGCGTGGGCGTGGGTGTCTTCGATCGAGACATAACGACCTGGATTCCACCAGAACGGGGTCAACATCAACTATCGAAACTCATAGAACGCCTCACTCCGATTCAGCCAGTGTTATTAGAACCGGACTATTTTGGTGCTGTATCAAAACTCGTGAATCAGCAAACTCGTCGTGCTTTAGTCGTACTGATTACAGACATCGTGGATGTTACTGCTTCCGCTGAATTGCTAGCAGCCCTAGAACGCCTCACCCCTCGCTACTTACCGTTTTGTGTCACCCTTCGAGACCCCCTTGTTGACCAATTGGCGCACACTCCGCCTAATACAGCTGAGTTAGAGAAAATTCCTAGTGAAGACCAGCTTTGGCACAGGGAATACCAGGCCCAGGGGAGAAATAGCATTAGTGTTGATCTCAACCCTGACCCGGGGCAAGCCGCTTATACCCGTGCTGTGGCTCTGGATTTAATTGCCCAGCGCCAAGTTGCCTTTGCCCGGTTGAAGCAAAAAGGAGTTTTGGTCTTGGATGCACCAGCGAATCAGATTAGTCAGCAACTGGTTGAGAGCTACTTACGAGTTAAAGCTCGGAATCTACTTTGAACAAACATGCGACGCATTCCCCCACCTGGCCGTAGGCCACGCTGCGCGAACGCTCAGGTGGGGGTCAAGGAGCATTGATAAGTCGATTGCCATCTTATCTTTTGTAGGTTAAAATATTAACTATAGGAGATTTTATTAAACCAGTGAAAACGCCAACTAAAGTTATACGAACTGACAAGTGGCAACTTAGTCCGACCCCCGATCAAAAACTACTATTAGGGGAAACGGTTAAAGTATATCGCCGCGCTTGTCGGTATTTGGTTGGTATTATTTATACTCATTGGTCTGAGCTTGGCAATTTAACAGCAGATCAATTAACTCCTGCTGTTGAGCGGCTAATGCACCAAACAGCCAAGCGACCTGACATAAAATATCCCCAGTTCAATAAGACTTTTTATAAGTTTCCTAGTTACTACCGTCGAGCAGCAATTGCATTTGCAGCTGGGCAGGTTAGTAGCTATGTAACTCGATACCGCGAATGGCAATCTGGTAGTCGAAAAAGAAGAGATAGTAAGCCACCAAGATTAAATGCTGATACTGGCTGCTATCCAGCTTTGTACAAAGGACAGTGTTACAAGCTGCATGGTTTCGACCAAGTAGAAATCAAAGTTTTTGATGGCCAAAACTGGGTCTGGACTATGGTTCAAATCACCGGTTTAAGAGAGCGCCACCAGGTGACTACAAACAAAATGATGTCTCCGTCGTTGATTTTCAATGATAGGTGCTGCCATCTGTCTGTTCCATTCACTTGTAAGCCAGAAAAACGCAAACCAGAGGCTAATGTTACTGCGGTAGATTTAGGTATAAACACTACTGCTACCGTAGCAGTCGTAACCCATGACGGCACTGTAATCCATCGTGATTTTCTTCACCTTGGAAGAGACATAGACCGCAGGGATAAACGACTAAAGTCCGTATCAAAAAGAGCATCAAAAACGATGGGCAGAGGAGGAAAACTGCATAAAGGGTTTTGCTCCAAGACTTATCAAAAGTGCCAAAGAATTAATAATCAAATTAGCCATGTTGTCTCCAAGCGGATTGTAGAGATTGCTGAAAAGTTTAATTCTGTTCGCGTAGCGTGGCCTACGGCCTTAGCAATTGTCTTTGAGAATCTTTTGGGGTGGAAGCCAAGAGGTGGGAAAAAGCGCTCTAATTTAAGGCAAAGATTCCACGGATGGCTCAAAGCAAAAATTCGCAGCTTCACGGAAATGAAATGGGCTGAATTAGGTGGCAGAGTAATAGAGGTTGTTGCTGCCTATACTTCAAAGTTGGCTTTTGATGGCTCTGGTACGGTCAAACGAAATTCCCAACAATACTCCAAGGCAACCTTCCCTTCAGGTAAGCGGTTTAATGCAGATTTAAACGGTGCTTACAACATCGGTGCTAGAGGTGTGCTTAAACTCGTTCGTAGAAATAGCAACGAGGGTCGTTCCAGCAAAAGCTCTGGACGACCGCCTAGAAGCTGGGCGTGCTTGTGTGACCTGTGGACTAGGGGTAGTTCCAGGTTAGCATAGGACACCACCACCTCGTTCAGGTGGTGGAAGCTTCATGTATCCTCAAGTTTCTGACTACTACAATATATAACCAAAAGGGTAAACAGTCCGATTCCAACCAAATACTTGAGGAATGATGGCACTAAGGGACTGGGAGATAAAAACCCTTCAATAATACCAGCAATAATCAACATCGGCACAATCCCAAACATCAACTGAGCCGCTTGGGAGCCATAAAATTTCAATGCATCTACCCGGCGATATTGGCCTGGAAACAGAATTGCTCTAGCGATGAGTAAACCAGCTCCACCAGCAAAGAAGATAGCGGGTAATTCCAGGGAACCATGGGGAAACACAAATGCCCAGAAGGGATAAGCTAAGTTATTTTGACCCACTAAGGTTCCAATGGCACCAATCAGTATTCCGTTGAATGCCATGATATATAGGGTAAAGGCACCGCAGGTAATCCCACCAGCCACTGCCCGAAAGCATACCGATATATTGTTAATCATAATGCCACTGGAGGCTAAGGGTTTCATGCCCAAAATCGAACCCATCCACAATTCCTGGCGATCGCGTACTTGTTCAATTAACTGTTCCGGAACCACCAGGGAGATAAACACTGGATCTTGCCAAGCCAACCACCAGGCAATTAAGGCTCCGAGCAGAAACACTGCGGTTGCGATCGCAATATAACTCCACGTCTGTTGCACTACAGCAGGGAAACCCCACCGACAAAACTCCCCTAAGCCTTGCCAGTCTTGACGGCGAGAACCTTGATAAACCTGGTTATAGCCCCGAGAGGTGAGTCGTTGTAAATCCTTGACCAGGGTATGGCCTACTTGGTTAGTTCTAGCACGGGCTAAATCCGCTGAGACGGAGCGATACAAACTAGCGAGTTCCTTGATTTGGGATGCTGGCAAAGACTTGATTCCTCGTTTCTCCACTTGTTGCAGGAGAGTATCCAACTGTTTCCAATTTGCTTCCCGCCGCCCAATCCAACGTTTAATATTCATAAAGTTTCCGTGTAATTTTCCTAAACCTCCCTTAAGATAGCGTTAAAACTTGTCTTGCCATCAATAGCCCCATCGACCCATGTCTTATGAGCCTAGTCCCAACCAATCTTTAGGACCACTCAGTATTGGTAATGTCGTTAATGTCGGTTTGCGGATCTACCGCGACAATTTTAAGTTATATTATCGTCTAGCTTTTATCGGTTATCTATGGCTATTAGTTCCCATATATGGCTGGGCTAAGTTTTGTGCCATGTTTGGGCTAATTTCACGTCTAGCCTTTAGGGAAATCATTGAACGTCCAGAAACAGTGAATGAGGCTCGCCGCCATGTCAATGCTCGGATGTGGAGTTTTCTCAGAGCAGGCATCCTAGTATCCTTGATAACGTTTGGAGCAGCAATCCTAGTATCCTTGATAACTTGGGTGGCAATAATGGTAATTATTGTTCTTCTTAGTATCTTGATCGGAGTCCTTGCTTCAATTTCTGGGAATAGCAGTACTATTTTAGATAGTCTCGATACTCTCCCTGAGAATAGTGTTGCTATGCTTATCATAGGATTTCTGGTTTTGAGTATTTTTATGATTGCTTTTTTATTTGGATTTATCTGGTTTATATCTCGGTTGTTGATTTATGAAATAACCCTGGCTATAGAAAATTCTATCGGTGCCAGGGCAGCCATTGGTCGCAGCTGGAAATTAACTCAGGGATTTATATTACGTATTCAAGGGATAGTAGTTGTTGGATTTTTAATATCACTACCAATTTCGATTGCTGTACAGATAGCTACATTCATCATACAAACTCTATTATCTCTTTTGTTTCCTCAAGAATCAGCAATTTTTATCTGGCTTTATTTAGTGCTAGTTTTTGGGTTGAGCTTTGCTAGTGGTGCCTTGTTGGTTCCTTTCTGGCAAGCGATTAAATCAGTGATATACTACGATCTATGTAGTCGTAAAGAAGGCATAGATTTACAGCTATGGGGAAGCTAAGCTCAACACCGATTAATTTTTTTAATCGAGTCACTATACAAACCCCAGAAAGTGTTGAATTAGAATTAACCTTAGCAGGGATTGGCAGTCGAGCTTATGCCTTGCTAATTGATTATATTGTCTTAGGATTAATTTTATTAGTATTTCTAATTGCTTGGGGCTTTTTATCTTCCCAACTGCTGGACTTATTAGACTATTTTTTTGGTATTAATGATTTAGGGTTGTGGCTATTAGCCATTTATCTATTTATTACTTTCTCGATTTACGTGGGTTATTTCGTTTTGTTTGAAACCCTATGGCAGGGACAAACACCAGGTAAGCGCTATGGTAAAATTCGTGTCATTCGTGATGATGCTAGACCAGTGAGACTACAGCAAGCTACCCTACGTGCTTTGCTGAGACCTGTTGATGATTTATGGTTCCTGGGAGTATTTTTAATTATCTTTAGCAAGGGAGAGAAACGCTTGGGAGATTGGTTAGCAGGAACCCTGGTAGTCCAAGAAGAGCAGCCTATGGCTTCTGCTAGCTTCGAGATCTCCGATCAGGCTCAAGCCTTAGCCAATCAGCTCCAAACCCAGGCAGATTTCTCCCCCTTGCAGCCAGAAGACTTTGCTATGATTCGAGAGTATTTGCAGCGGCGGGAGGCAATGACATTTCAGGCAAAAGCGAAGTTAAGCCGACAACTGGCTGATCAGGTCAAAGACATGATTGCCTTGGAAAAGGTACCGTCAGTTGTCACGGCTAACTTGTTTCTGGAGGCTGTGTACCTTGCCTATCAGCAGTTATCATCCCAGGATTAGTGACCCACGCACCCTTGCTCCAGCTTGAGCCATGGGTTGGTTATCTGGGAACAAAATACCCTATGCACTCAAGAGTTAAGACGGATGATTCCCTAAAATCTGGTAAAAAACCGGATTTTAGGCTTGTAAGGCTAAATTAATGTCGCTACTATTGTACTTGAATACTTATACTAGCTTCTCATCCGGCTTTTGCCGTTAGTTGCTCATGGACATTCAGCTGATTAATATTGGTTTTGGTAACATTGTTTCAGCAAACCGAGTTGTAGCAATTGTTTCTCCAGAGTCTGCTCCTATCAAGCGGATCATTACTGAGGCAAAAGAGCGTGGATATCTCATTGATGCAACCTACGGGCGTCGCACCAGAGCGGTAATTGTGACCGATTCCAGCCATGTCATCCTCTCGGCAATTCAGCCAGAAACTGTTGCCCATCGCTTCGTTATCAATAAAGATAGTCACAATGGTAACCATTAAGCTTGAAGCTTAACTAGACTCAACATGGAAGCAGGGAGACTCATTGTATTGACTGGTCCTTCTGGTGTTGGTAAAGGAACCTTGCTGCGCCAGCTCCTGAAGCGACACCCGGAACTTGAGCTTTTGGTTTCAGCAACCACCAGGCAACCACGTCCTGGGGAGGTGCATGGGAAACACTATTACTTTGTCACTCGTGACCAGTTTGAAGAAATGATCATAGGGGATGAGCTTTTAGAGTGGGCTGAGTACGCTGGTAATTACTACGGTACACCTAGTTTGCCAGTCAAGCAGCTTCTTGAGAAGGGTAGGTCAGTTATTTTAGAAATAGAATTGGTTGGGGCAAGGAAAATCAACAAAACCTTTCCCTCTGCCCTGCGTATTTTTGTACTACCCCCAAGTCTAGATGAATTAGAGCAGCGGATTCGCTTGAGGGGTAAGGATAGTGAAGAAGTAATCGCCCAACGCCTTTCTATTGCCAAAGCCGAAATTGAAGCTGCTGATGAATTTGATGTGACTATTGTTAATCAAGACTTCAAAGAAGCCCTACAAAGGTTGGAAGCAGCTATCAAACCATCTTAAAACTAAGTATTACACACAAAGGTAATTACACACACACAAAGGTAATATTATATCTGGTAGCTTCGTTATTGATCCTGGTATCGATAACTGGTTGAGATCTGTCAGGTTAGAATCCCCTGTGGGTGAGCCTCCGGAGAGTTCAACGAGTAGAGATAACACCTAGTACAGATAACAAGCTACTGGATAATAGTTTAAACCCTGCTTAATACTTGCTGAATACTGGTCACTAATGACTAATGACAACATCTAACCAAGACACGGAAACCCCTAACAGTACTCAAGCGCTACCTTCCCCCTGGCGCTGCCTTACGGGAGCATTGATTTCTGGAGGATTGACGAGCGCTATTTATTTTATAACTGCCTCGATTGCTACAACCTTTGCTAATAAACCCCTCACCTCTAACTCTCAGACAGCCCTCAAAATTGCGATCGCAGTTCGGACGCTGGTAGTGGGAGTCAGTACCCTAGCCACGTTTATCTTTGGTATTACTACCATTGGTTTGGTAGCTTTGGCAATTCAACAACTCTACCGAACGAAGTTCGGCACTCTACCGCCCAAGTGAGGGTCTACCGATAGGTTATTGTCTGGTAGTTGTTGACTTTCACTACAGCAGTGGACAAAAGGGTTAACTAACAGATATGGTCAATTAACAAACAATTAACAATTAACCATCTCGGTTTGTAAACCATCTAAACTCCAATTCCCCTCCCGTTATAGCCCTTAGACAAGCGCGGGAGACGGGGCGTATAAAGTGCTCCTGCAGGTGACCCACACAGCCCCTTGGAAATTGGATACCGAATTTGTTGCGTATCCTAAATATTTCTGCTATAATAGATATATTATTACACTCGTTCGCTTAGCGTCTCCTAGGGAGAGAAGAGTGTCGGTTTAAGTGCAAGCTGAAAAGCCTCTGCTGGAAACTTAAATCAACAAAAACCTTGAAAAAGTAAGCCCAAGGATTTGATCTGAGGGTGTAGAGGCTGTTTGGTTCAGCCGTTAAGGGTTTTATACTCTTAAGAATCCCTCGCTATAATCTCGTGATTTAGCGACGGGAGTATCAACAATCTCAAACAACTCTGGAGAAAACTCTCCACAAACCGTGTAGACAATCCCACGCACTAGGGCTTCAGCCTTGAGTAGGGTTTCTTCAAATTCCAGCTGGGGATTTGATAACGCAATCAGAGCACCACCGATACCAATCGATACTTGATTGGGAGTAATCTCAGCAGTTCGGATCACAATGTTAAGGTCTGCAGCACCGTTGAGTGCGAGAAACCCGATCGCTCCGGAATAGATTCCCCTGGCCTGAAGTTCCAATCGATCAATAATCTCCATGGTTGAGATCTTAGGAGCACCAGTCATGGATCCTCCAGGAAATGTGGCACGGATACAGTCTCCCACCCTTACATCTGGACGCAAACGACCCCGAATTGTACTCACCAGTTGATGAACTGTGGCATAGGTTTCCACATCCATTAACTTAGGGACATGGACACTGCCAATTTCGCAAACCCTGCCCAAATCGTTCCGAAGTAAGTCTACAATCATTATGTTTTCACAACGGTTTTTTTCCTGAGTGCGTAACGCTTCGCACAACAGTCGATCTTCTTCTTCTGTTTGGCCTCGTGCGGCAGTTCCTTTGATGGGTTTAGATTCCACCCAACCTGAGGGGTCAATTTTCAGGAATCGTTCTGGGGATGAACAAGCCACAGCTAGCTCGCCAAATTTTAGGAAGGCAGAGTAGGGTGCAGGATTGAGTTGGCGCAACCTTCGGTAAAATGCCAAGGGGTCAAGTTCGATATTGGCATAAATTTTGTTAGTCAAGCAAATTTCGTAGCTTTCTCCAGCTTTAATTTGATCGAGACTTTCTTGAATATCTTCCAGATATCTCTGGTAGGAACGACTCAATCGAAAGCTAACTTTTCGATGAGTATAGTCTAACTCAATGGGAGGCAAAGGAGGTAGAGTACAAAGCTGTTTTTCGATACCTTCAAACCAAGCATTTGTTTGCTCAGTTTCCCCTTTTTTAGTCAGACACAACAGATAGGTTACTTGCTCTTGATGGTCAAAAGCAATAATTCGGTCTGCTAAGAGAAACATCGCATCTGGAAATTGCGATTGATGGACTATATTTCCTCCACATTCTGCTTTTAGTTCGTAACCAAAGTAGCCAACAAAACCACAGTTAAAGTCAAACGGAAGCCCTTCTAAACAGTTGTATCGACGCTCAAGTTCTCTGTGTAGATAGGAGAAGATACTTTCTCTACGATGTGTTGTTTGGCCTGAGCAGTTAATGGTAAGTTTTTGGTCAGTAATCGAGTATTGCACTACCAGGCTGTTTGGTCCTGTACCATCTCCCATAAAAGAAAAACGAGATAGACCAGGTTCTACGCGAGAGCTGTCTAGCCAGAATGCTGTCGGTTGTGAGCCAAATAGATGAACAAACACTCGTTCCGAATCAGGGTAGACCGTGAGCTTGCGACTATGAATATTAAAAATCATTTGATGAAACAGCCGTGACTTAAGCATTCAGCCGTCAGCTATCATGCTTAAAATAAACATCGACAGGGAGAATTTAATAGTTCGAGATTTTACAGAATTGAAAGTGTGGGCAAAAGCCCATCTAAGCATATGCGCTACGCGCACGCGTGCGCGTTCAGCAGTCAGTGGTCAGCGGTCAGTGGTCAGCTTATTTTATTCAAAAGCACGGATTGCGCTACGCGCACGCTGCGCGAACAGTAACCTGGCCAATAACTGATAGCTGATAGCACCTCAAGTAGCACCATCTGTAGCGCATAAGCTGATAACTGATAGCTGATAGCTAATAGCTGATAGCTGATAGCTGAATGCTTACGCTGTGACAGCTATAGCTGCTCTACCTCCTTTAAAATATCGTTAATCTCCTGCCGGAGACTTTGTAAATTATCCTCCAATGATTGACTGGCAGCGAGTTTATGCTCAATTTCCCCCAGTCTCGGCTTCAGAGAGTCAGTGAACTGCTTGAGGCTGTTTACCAATTCTTGCTGCAAACCTTGTTTTAGCTTATCGGTATAGTTATTCTGCAACTCACGCAAGGTTTCATCAAGCTGTTGGGTTGCCTTATCACGCTGCTTAGGAACCGCATTGAAGCTAAACATGGTCAACATCAGAGCTAGTACAAAAGCTGACAGATCAAATAGTGCAGCAGTGGCTACCACATGTCCGCCAATTCCTGTTGCTGCGGCGGCAGTTCCCAAGGTCAAAAAATTGTTGAGTCCCTTTTCTGAGGCTACCTTAAGATTTTCAGAGATAGAAGTGGTATCAATTTTACCACTATTAAGTTCGGGAACCTGAAACGAGTCTTCTGAGAGGCTTGCTGCTACTTGTAAATCTTCCCTAGCTTCCCGAATAATTTGTTCTCGATATTTCACAAGAGTTGATGCTGCTTCCTTAACAATTTCCTCCATCTGCTGCTCAAGTTTTACCTCCTTAATCGCCCTAGCTACTTTTTCTTCCAGTAGGTCGTCTTCCCTAATAATACGCTTTTTCAATAGGCTAATGAAGGCGAAATTATCCTGGATTACTTTATGTAATTGTTGAATTAGATTGGTAAACAGGTCACGAATTTTTTCTCTAAAGACACCAAAAATCAGGTCATATTGCTCAATTCGCTCATCGATTCGCAACAGAGATCGGTCAAATATCGTCTTTTCGGCAATGACTTTCTGCCGTGCCTCATGGTTCTTTTTCTCTAACTGCTCTAGGTAAACTAACAAAGAGTTCTGAGGACCCTGAAGTTTTAGCCGTATTTTTTCGGTTTCTGCCAGAAACTCTAGTAGGAAGTCTCGTAGGGTGTCGATGTCGTTGCCAGTGCGTGTTGATACTGTAAATAAAGGTGGTACTTCTGTAAAGACATCATGAAGTCCATCTTTGACGTGTGAGATAATCTGTTCACTCTCTTGTGGGGTGACCAGATCCACTTTATTAATAATAACGATTACTTTACGTACCCAGATCTTACTGACTAACGAGAGAAAGTCCAGCTCTGATTTAGTCAGAGGTCGTTCCACTGAGGTGACAAACAGGATGATATCAGCATGCTGTAGATAATTCTCTGTAAGTTCTTGGTGACGTTCAATGATAGAGTTTGTGCCTGGGCTATCAATAAAGACAATGCCATCAAACCCCTCTGGGTAATAGGGTTGAATCGAGTTTGTGGTCGGAAGTATGCCCACAGCAGCTAGCTCGTCATTACTCAACCGATTCAGCACACTGGATTTTCCGGCATTAAATTCTCCACAGACAAAGATCGAGAAGGGATTTTCCAGTTGCTGTTTGAGGGCATCAAGATCAGGGCAAGAGACATTGAAAAGCAGCTCTGCTTCCACAAAGAGTAGTTTTACACCTTTGATGGTGTTGAGGCTGCGGTTAAAGAGATGCTCTTGTTGAACAGGAAGGGTCACCACGTTACTATGAGCGAAATGAGCGAACAGATCTCATTATATTAGCAAGTATTAGCAAGATACAGAAGAATAAATCCAAAGCATACGCTAATTAACCATAGGCCCAGCGTCACTTTAAGGTAAGTTTATTGACTGGCGGGATAGATTACCCTCACTTCCGTGATCAGTTTAGCCGTGAGGTCACCAACCTCGATTAACCAACCATTAACACTTGAAAGTCTGGCTTGCTAGATTAGAAACTGAAAGGCTTGACAGCCTGACGCTGATACTATCTCAGCTCTAACTGGCTTCCCAACGCTCCAAATAACTATGAAACTCCCAAAAGATCGTATCCCTGAAGACCAAGCCCACCAAGTATTCGCCCTAGCGGCTCAACTCTATGCTCAGCACAACCAAAGCTATTCTGTAAAGGAGTTGATTGAAGCAGGTAAAGAGGCACAAATTCCGCCAGAATTTATGGAAAAAGCCCTTGCTGAGATTAAAAAGCGATCGCATTCTAAATCCCTACTCCCCAAACATCATAGTAATCGGTCTGGTCTGATGTTGATTGGTATGGGTACAGTCTTACTCGCTCTTGCGGGTATAGGATGGTTAGCTAATTTTGTAGAACCTAGACGAGTCGCAGAAGCGGAGCTATTGGAATCTACACCAGTCCCAGAAGCAGCGCCAACAGAGGTAAGTGTGCCTCAAGACCAATCCACAGCGTTTGGGGATAATCTAGGGTCAGGGCATATTAATAAGTGTACACCCCTGATCGATAAATACCTCAGCGGTGCTAACCTAAGTGGAGCAGATTGTACGAATGTGGACTTGTCAGGAGCAGATTTGACTAATGCTAACCTGACTGGTGCTAATTTCAGCCGTGCTGATTTAAGTCAGGCTAACTTAAGTAATGCCAATCTCACTGGTGCCGATTTTGCTGGAGCAGATTTAGCCAATGCGGATTTAAGCGGTGCTAACCTGACTGGTGCCAATTTAAGTAATACAGATTTAAAAGGATCTAACTTGACTGGTGCCAATCTCAATGGTACCGATCTGGCGAGGGCAGACTTAGAAAGGTCTGATCTCAGGGATGCTATGACCAATGGTGCTAATTTCGAGAATACTAATCTAAATCAGGTAACTTGGCCTAACGGTAGCATTAACCAGTAAAAAAACTACTTATAAGCGTTCTTTGCGTCTTCGTTGACTAGGTCAGCACCGGAGAAAGGGGACGCACTGGACGCGGAAAAATTTGTAATATGGGTAATTAAACAGAAATAGTATGATATAATAAGAAACTAGTGGCGGCATAGCCAAGTGGTAAGGCAGGGGCCTGCAAAGCCTTTATCCCCAGTTCGAATCTGGGTGCCGCCTTTTTTAAATGGATAAGCTCGGGAAAATCTCGGAGATATTGAGTAGGAGAGCGCTCCTGCTAGTAATCAACTTCCTCTGCCAACAGAAGGTCAGTGTCAAGAGTTGACAAATCCTGGACTTTAGATTGAAATTGATCACAGATTGCCAAGGGATCAACCCTCCGCTCAAACAAAGGACTATCAGGAGATTCACAAAATCTACCACTGAAAAACTGACACACGGCACAGCAATCCTTTCCACTCTTAAGCCCTGCTTCAATTTCTTCTTCCTGAAGTATCATTTCCGGTTGCATGGGAGCAAGCTTGAGATTCACACCATCCCATCGCGCTTTGATAATGCCGCTGATACTCAAGGTCTGCCATCGAGGGTCTTTTTCCACTACCTCTTCGGGAACTCGCAACCAAGCATCGGTCCCAAAGGTCTCCACCATCACGTCAAACTCTTGGGGTTGCTGAATCTTAGCAAGCTGCTGTCGGGAAAGCTGTTCCGGTGCTACTCCTAATTCAATTTTATCCCCCACAGCAGGAATATGAATATAGAACAAGGACTGATTGTCTCCAGACCGGGCTACTTGGTGTAAGGCTTCTAATTCTCCGTGAATTAAGACTAGGTGCTTGGGCTTTACCTTGTTGATTACTTGTCCGAGTCCCACCTTATCGGTATGGGCAGAGAGGTTAAACCGTTTGATTTGAGCTTTGACGGTAATTGGTTTCCCATCTAGTTCAATAGTGTCCCCAGTCTTGAGACTTTGCAGGAGTCGGCCAGGGGATTCTTCATCAGTGTAGCCAGAAATAAAGATGGCAGCATTCTCTCGCTCTAGCAGTACTGAGGCATAATAGACTGAAGGTCCACCGGTCAGCATACCGGAACTGGCCACAATTACACTGGGTTTTGCGATCGCAATCGGACGTTCCCGAAAGTGTTCGATAGAAATAATCGGGGGTGTACTGGTTTTATCAAAGAATGGTTCCTGGCCGTTAATCTTAACTAAGTTTTGAACTGGAACAGGTAACAAGTCCAGGTTTTCTCGAAATACCTCTGTGACTGCTCTGACCAATCCATCCACAAAGATGGGAACTGTTAATTTATTAAATAACTTGGAGGTGCGGATCCCTAACAAGATTTCCTGAGCTCTACCCAAGGCAAAAGAGGGAATCAAGACATTGCCCCCAGCTTGCACTACTTCAGCAATGGATTCCATCAATGCAGTTTCTTGATTTCTTCTAGCGGGGTGGACAGAGGAACCATAGGTAGACTCAGTAATTAAAATATCCGCTTCAGGAAGCTCAGCTAAATTCAATCCGTTAGTGGTGCGACTATTGGTGGTGTGGAAGTCTCCGGTGTAGAGTAAAGACATATCCTTATAGCGCAGATAGATACAAGCCGCACCCAAGATATGCCCGGCATTGATAAACCTTACCATTAGTCCTGGTAAGGGCTCAAAGTCTTTGCCTACTGGTTGAGTTTCCAATTGAAACAAGGTTTGTTCTAAATCGGCCTCATCAAATAACTCGGGAGAGTCTTCATTCAGTTGCTGTATCTTCAGTCCATCCCTGAGCATGACATGGGCAATTTCTCTGGTGCCATGAGTGGAAATCATCCGCGCACCAGGGTAGCGGCTGTGAAAGACGGGGACAGCACCAAGGTGGTCTTGATGGCTATGGGAGATCAGGAGCAGGTTAGGATTATCCAGATAGTCCAACGCGGGCAAAGGGTCGTAGCCTTTGGGTCGAGTGCCACAGTCTAAAACTACTTCATAGGGACCAATCAGAATTTTGAAACAACTGGCACCAATGCTTCTAGCTGCTCCTAAAGGAGTAACAATTAAACGATCATAGGATTGAGAATCAACACTTGCAGATGGGATATCCGGAAACTGGTAATAATATACATGGATATAGTTTCCCTTCAAACTCACTCGTGCTTGTTGCTGGGTTGAAGGGGAGAACGCTTCCCATTCCCATCTTGTTCGACCTCGCTGTTTAGGCAAGTCTAATTGCCAATCGTTGACACCAGTTTTCTGTTTCAACGTGGCTAAGACTCTATCAATGGTTTCCGTCGGGGGAGCAGCTAGTGTGGATTTGGAGGGATTTAGGTCATCTGATAGCCTGGTCAGAGCCTGCTGTAACAAGGTTGTTTGGGTTTGTTGAAATGTTGACTCATGTTTATACTTCCTAGACTCGACCGGTTTGTGGCTGCGGTTTTTCTTCGAAGCTGGGCGGCTATTGGAATTGTGCTCTACTTGGGGTAAAGCTCGATGTAAAATCAGGGTATCCCGTTGGCGCTTAGCAACTACTTCCCACAGTTCCCCAATTTTCATGTGCTTGCTAGAGCCTAAGACACTGATTTTTAGGGTTTTCTGTCCTGGTCTGGACACTTTAAGTTGTACAAACTGTCCCCGTTTGCCTAACTGCACGACTCTGCCAGCGATTAACCATTGCTCCTCCTGGACTGTCTCAGTCATCGCTTCTAGGTAGAGAGAGCCAATTACACCATCTGAGCTAGTATTAGGGGCGACTTGCCAGGAATGGATTCCAGTAGGAATCTCATCAGTGGGTAAGGTTTTGATTTTGAATCGAAGGCCATCCTGACTTAGGAGATAGTTTACCTGAGCTACTGACTCGATGTTTCCAGTTAAGGTGCATTGGATGGTGTTGGTCATCGCTGTAGTGCCATTAGCAGTGGACTGTGTGACTATTCCTACATCAAATCAAAGATTATGATGTAGGCTTCTCAGATTTACAAATGAGACTTGCTGATCCTCAATATCTTGTATCGATTTACCACAGCCATTCAGCGGCAGTCCAACCGCCATTAACGCACGATTCAAAATGTTGATACCACTGTTCCAGTCACGGTCAATCGAAACACCACAACTGGAACAATGATGAACGCGCTCACTTAAACTTTTCAAGGGCCCTAGATCCACAATTGAAGCACTCAATACTTGTCCGACGGGGGTCAACTTTCTGGAGTAACAAACCGCGTTTGACCGCTACTGCTTGTAAAATTTCCATAAATGCCCCCCACGCCGCATCATGTATTGATTTGGCCAGTTTTGTTCTGGCAAGTCCTTTGATGTTTAAATCTTCATGAGCAATCAGGTCGTAATTACTACATAACCAATGAGCAACTTGATAATGAAATTCCTTTCGGCAACGGGTTAAATGAAGGTGCAATAAAGCCACTTGATTCTTAGCTTTTTCCCAGTTTTTAGAACCCTTAACACGACGCGACATAACCCGTTGGGCTTTTGCTAACTTGTCTTGAGCCTTTCGGTAAAACTGAGGAATTGCAATAGCCTCACCATCTGATGTGGTTAAAAATTTTTCTAAACCCACATCAATACCAACAGACGATTTAACTGAATCTACAGGAAGAAACTCAGGGACAGTATCATCTTTCATTGAAATGCAACAATACCAACCGTCTGCTTTTTTAACGATAGTGCATTGTTTGAGAGTGAAACCGTCCGGTATAGGTCTGTGCATTACCACAGGTATCTCACCAATCCGACTCAGCTCAAGCACTCCATCTTTTAGATGTGCTCCCGCTCTGGAATTGTTAACCCGTGGGAATACAAAAGATCGCAAGTCACCAGTTTTCTTAAACCGTGGTCGTCCCCCTCGTTGACCATTAACATCAGGTTTTCGCCATCTATCCCATGCTTTATTAAGCCGTTGTAGGTTAACCTGCTGAGTTTCTGTGTAGATTTGTTTGTACTCAGGGAACCACCGCTTAGTTTCTTTAAGGGCGGCTTGCTGGGTGTAGTAGTTGACAGGTTCCGGAATTTCACCAATCGGCTCACTCACAAGACTGCAACGGTCAATCGGGGTTCTAGTCCGCTTGAGCCAGTCAAGCCGTTGCCCTAGAGCATAGTTCCAGTGACGACGCAACAATTCAAGCCATCTCTCCATGATGGCTATCTGTTCGTCACTAGGCTTGATTCGATAGCAGTAAGTTAACAGCATAATGTGATTGTACTACTTGCGTACTGTTGAGAACCAAGATACCCCGTCGGGCAATTCCCCTCCCGCGCTTATCAAAGATTATAACGGGAGACCCCTTGCCCGTTTAGTTAGGAATTTTCTGGATTAGTTGCCACTTTAATGGTAGACAAGAGAATGGGAAATGATCCCAAATTACTTGGGTAGTTACTGATAATCCTCTATTATACCAGATCCGGTAGAGTGTAGCAGATATCGGATTCACTGATTAGGCTCAAAGGCTCGCGACTGAGGTTCAGAGGATAAACCGACCCAACAGTTGTTCAAAGAATGCCTCGTCGTGCTTTAGGGATGGTCGCCCGATCACCCCAAAGGGATGCTCCTTCAGAGCCGCTACGGGAACGCAATAATAGTGCGATTCGGGCAAAGCCCGACCCTTCGCGAACGCTATATCGCCATATCGCAATAATAGTAAGCCTAACTCTGGGATACATTGCCAATACTATCGGACAGGATACTATATCAAATCCGTTTAATTGTCCATAATAAAAATTACGATATTGTTAATCATCACTAATCCTCCAGACGTGATATAAAAATTTGATACTGATTACCTTTGATTTGGTGAGCAGGATACTTTATGATTAGACTATTATTTATTTGGAGCAGAATAGTAGGTTATAGCTTAGCTAAACTATACTAAGCTATCAGCTAATCAGCTATTCATGATGAGTGTAAGATAACAGACCAAAAAGACCCAAGTAACGTCAGCATCACCCACGAGGAAAAAACCTCTCCTCTATAGACGTTAACTCTAACGTCTATACTCTCCTAGGTTGATCAACCCAATGATTGCCTTAATTTAGCTATCATTTGATAGCTAAATACTTACAAATTACGGTATTTTTAGTCAGCATCTAACACCAAAAAATGAAAGCGATAGTAACAGAATACAATAGAGAGCAAACATCAGAATTACTACCAATACTATTATTAGTAATTGCCTTACTTGCTTTATCTATAACAGCCATCTTAATCAGGTTTTCTCTTCAAGAAATAAGTGCTAATGCCACAGTATTCAATCGTCTTTGGATAGCTACTCTAGTCTTTGGTTTGTGGAATGGATTCAGCCAAGTACGTACTCAAACATCCCAGAAGAACTCTGAACCACAGTCAGGTTACAAAATTGTCGATATCTTACTTTTGGTAGGCGTAGCGATCTCTCATCTGAGTGGTAGATTTCTATGGACTTGGTCCTTAACTCAGACGAGCGTTGCTAATAGCAATGTCCTAGGATCCATAACACCATTTTTCGCTACTATAGGAGGATGGTTAGTATTTAAGCAACGTTTCGACCGTAGATTCCTCATTGGTCTGCTACTTGCATTGTTAGGGGCAACTACTATACAAATTGAGGATTTGCTAAAATCCTCCAATAATTTTATCGGTGATACTGCGGCCTTAGCATCTTCTGTATTTTATGCAGTAAACTTTTTACTACTAGAACAACTGCGAACCAAGTTTTCTGTAGAAGGAATACTGATTTGGCGCTGTGCTTTGGGAACACTGTTTATGATCCCAGTGGTTCTGATATTCAGCGATCAAATTTTCCCGATTTCTTGGTCAGGATGGTTAGCAGTGATTTCCCTAGCTCTTGTCTGCGAAGCTGTGGGACATGGTTTAGTAGTATACAGCCTCAAGAATTTTTCTTCAGGCTTTGTTTCCTTAGTGCTGCTTCTTGATCCAATCGTTGGCGCTATTCTGGCCTGGATTCTATTTTCAGAAAGCCTAAGTATTCTTAACATACTAGCTTTTGCTGTGATTATAGAGGGAATATATCTAGCAAAAACTGGCAAAGGTGCTGATAAGCCAAGTATTAAGGAACAAAACACCTAAGACCATTTTCCGTTATGGATGCTATAATTATTTAGTCGGTAATTGGGTTAGTCGGTAATTGGTAATTGGTATAGCAGTTTTCACTGGATTGAGAACTGCTATAACATGCTTACCTATTAATAAATTAGGATTAGTTATGTTGAAGATAGACTTCTGCGAGCATACCAAGCAGCACCCTGCAAAGCGGCCTGGTCATTAAGAATCACATAGATAGGAATAGACTTCAGCAAATCTACCATCTTATCCTTATTAATAAAATTTTCCATAAACAGAGGTTCACGCAGCTTATCGAGAATGCGAGGGGGAATCCCTCCACCGATATAAACACCGCCAGTTGCGAAAAACTTAAGGGCAGCATTTGCGGCTTCAGATGCCAAGATTGAGACAAACATCTCTAAAGCTTGCACACAAAGGGGACATTTATTGGCCAGAGCTGCATTACTAATTGCTGCAGCTGGCTCTCCTTTGCTCATTTCTTCTGCTAACCATTCAGGGGTGTTGCCATGACCGCTATCCCGCAAATAATTATACATACGAACTAACCCAGGACCTCCTAGAAGAATCTCGTAGCTAACCCGCTTGTATTCTTGCTGAACATAACGCATCAGTCCCACTTGAAGCTCATCCAAAGGAGCAAAGTCAGTACTCCCACCTTCAGATGCGATCGCATGAACTCGACCTTCCACCTCAACGGTTGCTGCTTCTCCCAAGCCAGTACCAGGTGATACTACTGCTCGATTGCCCCCTGGTATTTTAGTGCCGACATTAAGAGTAACTAACTCATCATCCTTTAGGGTTTCTATGCCATAAGCATTGGCTTCTACATCGTTGAGCAAACTAACCGGAACACCGGTAACTGAAACTAATTTAGCCGCTTCTACTTTATCCCAAGGTAAATTAGTCAATTTACACACACCTTCCTGTATTGGACCAGGTAAGCCGAAACAAGCAATTTTAATGGGATGCTCACAGCTTTTAACGAAAGCCCCAACCAGATCTTCAAAACTGTGATAGTCTTTACACTTATAAGTGCTTTTTTGGACTATAGAGAGGTTCTCGTCAAATACCGCTAATCGGCAATTTGTTCCGCCTAAGTCACCTGCTAATATCATAAGTAATTCAAAATTACAAATAAAAAAATGCTATCAACGTTTTAAGTTAATTATACCTTAATCAGTAAGCATTCAGCCGTCAGCCGTCAGCCGTCAGCTGATAGCTGATAGCTTACCTTAATCAACTTCTTAAAAATCAATCACTAAGGCTCGGCAATCCGGTTGATTGTGGATATCAACTGCTTCTGTTGTTAATTTTGAGAAGGGAATAGTATTGGTAATAATCGGTTCTAGATCAATCTTCTTTGTGCAAATTAGTTCTATGGCCTGACGAAAATGCTCTGGAGTATATCGATAGCTACCATAAATCTTGAGGGAACGATAATGAATTAAATTAGGATTGCCCCGAAACTCAGTTCCCGGGGGTGTTCCACCAAACCCAACTGCGGTACCGCCACACCTGAGCAGGGTCAATGCCTGCTCATAGGTTTCCCCAGAGCCAACGGCTTCAATAACCACATCAGCACCATAACCGTCGGTTTGAGCCATAACTATCTCTTTGAGAGACTCTCGGGTAACATTAACGGTACGATCAGCACCCAAAGCTGATGCCTGTTCCAGAGAATCATCATGTTTGCCAGCTAGAATAATTTTGGTAGCACCTCTCAAGCGCGCTAGCTGAAGGAAGGTCAGTCCCACACCGCCATCACCAATAATTACCACACAATCGGACAAACCAATATTAGATAAGTCAATACCCTGAAGGATACAGGCTAGTGTTTCTGTATAGGCAGCAAATTCATAGGGAATCGATGAAGGCAGTTCAACAATTCCGCTAGCCAGGGAAGCCGGAACGCATACAAACTCAGCCATGCCACCGGGTTGTAACTTAGTTGGGTTGAGGCAATGGCCTAATGCTCCTCGCTGACAGTAAAAACACTCTCCACAGGGTTTTTCTGGGTTGACGGTAACGCGCATCCCTGGTTTGACTTTGGTAACACCCTCCCCTACAGCAACAACATCTCCTGCCAGCATCCTACCAAAAATGACTGGAGGATGATGCTTGGCGTGTCCCACTAATACGGCCCGTGCGTGCATCGCACAAAAGAAACATCTCTGAACCTGTATCAATACTTCCCCTGGGCTAGGTTCAGGTCGGTCTATTTTTTCTAAGCGAAAGTTCTCACGTCCTGGACCATACCAGACCGCAGCCTGCATGGTTGTCATACTATCCTGCTCCAATCTTGTTTACTGTCCACTAACCTTGAGTGCTCAGCTATCAGCTAATAGCCATCAGCCCAAGAGCTAATCGGGATTAGCTGATAGCACGTGGATCTCTACCTCCGTATACATACATGTTTAGGTGAGGTTTAGCCTAGCTATATTCAGCTAAAAACTTTTTCAGCCAAGGCTCAGTGATTTGTTCTAGGGATTCAAGGGTGACATCTGCGATCGCAAAACGTTCATCCTCTAGATTTTCTGGTGCTGGAACTGCAATACATGCCATGCTGGCAGCTTTGGCACTAATCACGCCACGAACCGAATCCTCTAAGGCAACACACTTGGTTGGTTCTATACCCAGACGACGGCTAGCGGTGAGATATACTGCTGGATGGGGTTTACCAAATTCCTCGGCTTCTGCTGATGTAATCACATCAAAGGCATCCTTTAAATCGAGCCGTTTGAGTACTGTATCAATTAGACCGATGGGAGATGACGTGGCTAGGGCTAGGGGTAAGTTTAATTCCCGACACAAGTTTACGGTTTCAATTGCACCTGGCATCGGTTGTCCCATGGTCATCAATAGGTCACTCATCCGAGCAATCATTGTTCGACATACCTCAGCTTGGCTCATACCAGTCCAAGGAAATCGAGCATACCAATACTTGACCACCTCATCGTTTCGCAAACCCATTGTTTGAGAAGACATACTCTCGTTCATGGGAATGCCAAGGTCATTGAAGACTTCGATTTCTACCTTAGACCAAAACGGTTCACTATCAATTAGTAAACCATCCATATCAAAGATCACAGCTACATCCTGCATCAGAATCTTCCTCAAGCGTCGAGATCTACAACAGTTCGGGTTCCAGGCTGTGGACTCCAATTAGTCAATTCTATAGGAAGCTTCTCTAGAGGGATAAACCGACCCAACAGTTGTTCAAAGAATGCCTCGTCGCCCTTGATGGATGCGATCGCAGCCGCAATGGTTTCGTCTGTAGCACCAGCAAAAGATGTCACTACCGCAATCTCTCGCATAAATAACTCATGGGGAGAAATCGGTAAAGAAATCCCTGGTTTAGGAACACCATAGATACAGACTAAACCCCCTTTACGAACAAGATCCAGTGCTGTAGCCAGACCCCCTGGTGAACCAGAACATTCCACCACCACGTGTGCCTGGTTTGGTTCTGGAACTTGGATCCGTTCAATTCCCAATTTGTTTAGCCAAGGGAGCGGCTCTTTGGTGATATCGTAAACTTTAATCTCTCCCTTGAAGTTGGGGGAATGATTGAGGAGGTAGGTAATTAGAGTACCTGAAATCCCTCCCCCAATCACCAACACTTTAGGGTGTGAAGTAGCTAATAGATTAACACCAGCTATAATCCGTTTTACTCCTCTTACTGCACAACTTAACGGCTCAATCAGCACCCCTAAAGTTGGATTAGAGAATTCAAAAGGATGTAAGGAATTTCTAGGAGCACAAATTTGCTCAGCATATCCTCCATGTTCATTTACTCCAAGTTCTTGGAGATTGAGGCAGTGACTAGTTAATCCCTCTAAACAATAACTACATTTTCCACAGGAAATCTCATTATTGAGGGCAAAATGACCTTTTTGATTAGGCAAGCTACAGACTACTTCATGACCAAGAATACAGTCTTTATCTAAGCCTGCTGCGGTTAGTTGCTGGTCTGTTTTACAGACTCCCACAAATTCTACCTTAGCAATTACTTCATTATCTTGAGTCTTGCTAGGCTCAGGAAACTCGCGAATTTCTACTTGATTTGCTTTGGATAAAACTGCTGCTCTCATTAAATAGCTCCTGAGGTTTCAGCGGTTGGACATAATAGGATATCAAGCTTGTGTAGCACTTGGTCTAAAACACCAATAGTGCAATCAATTTCTTCGTAGCTGATATCAAGATAAGGAGCAAATTTCAAAACGTTCAGGTCGTATCCTCCGGTTTGGAGAATCATGCGCCAACTCTGATCTTTCCAAATAAAATCATTGTCTTGAGCAATGGTTGCTGCTAGTTTGGCAGACCCTTTGTAAGGTATACCCTTTTCATCAGCAAAAACCATGTTAAGTAACAGTCCCAGTCCATCTACACTATAAACACAGGAATGACGGGCTTGGAGTTCCTGTAGTTTGGTCAAAAAGTACAAACCTTTTGCTGGTACTGATGTTTCGTAGTCTTGTGCCAGCATATAACGCCATGTTGCTAAAGCAGCAGCAGTTCCGAGAGGATGGTTAGCAAAATTGCTGTGAGCGTGTCCAGGAGTGAAAAAGTCTGGTGCTACTAGGTCTTCTCGCGCCCAGACTAAGCTAACTGGACTCAAACCATTGGTGAAGGATTTGCTCAAAGTAATAATATCTGGCACAAACCCAAAATGTTCGAAGGCAAATAATTTACCAGTACGGTACATCCCAACTTGAATTTCGTCATCAAATACAAGAAGTCCGTGCTCTCGTAACTCGCTGATAAACCCTTTAAAGAAATCCGTGGGTGGGATGGTGTAGCCTCGTCCCTGACAAGGTTCTACAACTATAGCACCGACCTCTGAACTGGTTTCACTTGCGATGCCATAAAATTCGTTGGAAAATGCCTTCCGAATCATGCGATCGCAGTATAAGTCACAGGTTTCTGGTTCCTTTTCATAGAAACACTGAGCGCAGTTAGCAAACGGAAACATAACTGCCCGTTCTGAAAACTCATTAAAATACTGTCGATATCGATGACTACTCGAAAGGTTGAGAGTACCAAGAGAGCGACCATGATAACCACCCATCATCACAGCTACTTTATTCTTGCGGGTGTTCTTACGAATAATCTTTAGGGCATCTTCCACCACAAGTGCGCCGCCCACATTAAAAGATACTCGGCCTTTGACACCTGTTCTTTCATACATCGCATCTACTACTTGTTTGGCGATTAATAATTTTTCACGATGTAGAAAGTCGCCATTGGCTTGAGGTAATGTATGGAGTTGTTTAGTAACCTCTGATTCAATCTCTGGATTGCGATAGCCAAAGTTACAACTTGAGTGCCACATTCCCGTATCGATATAGGATTTACCCTCATCGTCGAAAACCAATCCCCCCTTACAACCAGTTACAATGATTGGTCGCTCTTGATAGTGAACAGTATCCCCCCAACATAGATATTCCTGATCAATTTCGCGCAGAGCCTGGCTATCGATTGTAGTTGGTGAATCTAGTCTTTCTTTATCTAAGACTGGGATTTTTTTGACCCCTTGGTGCCAGGGCATTTCTGTAGTAGTGCCACACCATTCCTCAGCCGTTTTTGATGATCCTTGATTAATCTTGGTCATGAGATCACTGTTTTTACTTTTTTTGCACAGGGTAAGGGCAATAATCAATAAAAATGCCGTGTAATACGTACTATTTTTAACTTTAAATAGCACTAATAACTAAGGTTTATTATGGTCATAATCCTTTATATCGATTACATTTCATATCAATTTTTATTGCGCTTACCAATTTTTTTTCACTCCAGATAATTTTATCACAGCATGATTAAATAATTGGACTTTTAAACATAAAAAAAATGTTAAACTTAACACAAACTTAACACAAGCTTAACACAAAAAGTTTCCAGAATAATTGAAAAACTTGAATAGATGTGATATTTTGGCACTTTGACAAAAAAATCTTAACATCAAATAACCGATCACCCCAGATTGGAAAGGGGATTCACCTTGAAGGCGTAGATAATTCAGGATTTATAAGGGTTTCAGGCATTTTGAGGTAATTGACATTTTTCCTTGGCTCACAGAAGTTTTCAGACCTTAAAAGTACCCAAAATGTTAAATTTCCATCATTTATATAAAAATAATCATAATCATAAGAATTGTGATTTATAGTCTTAGATATATTGACAAAATGGACATTTTAAAGTTTTAGGTGCCCTTGACCCATTAAGAATTAAATTCGCTATAGGTGGGCTTTCCAATGGCCGGGGAACCCGGCCTTGGGTCGCACCTATCGGCAAAGCCGACGCGGGGCGCGTTCGGGTCGCACCTATGAAATGGTTAAAATTTAGATTAAATTATGTTTAAATTACTTAACTTAAAACTTAAAATAAAATTAAGCTGTCACTTAATTTGGGTTTACCATGTTCTACTTGTTAAAGTGTTAATCCAAACATGTTGCACCACTATATGTTATAGAGTCGCTATTGAATTATAATAAACACAATGTCGCACAAATGTAAAAAATCTTCATACAATATTAATGTGATGGTGTTTTCAATTTGATAAAATGCTGCATCAAGCCTGAAATTAGGGAAACGTGGGTTAATTTAAAAGTCCTAAAGGCTTTTCAAAATCAATAAGTATTATCCCTACAAAATTCCTCAATTTATAGAGGAATTTTGTATCGAACAATAATAGTGTTTATTTGGCAACAGTATTCGGGACACTATTTATTTAGTGTCTGGATAAACCGCAAGTCTTTAAGGAGTGCCACGGTTACTTCCTAAAGGATTCAGAGAAAAGTTTGAAACTGAAAATGTATAAAATATAAAAATGGCTTTAGATTAAGGATTATCTGTTTGAGAATTCACTTATACCAACATCCTGTCCCCATACCCTCAGACATGCCCATAGCCCTAGATTACTGGTATAAAAAGATTTGGTGGATTTTGATCAAGGGGTAATGACCAAGCAGATTTGGTATTCATGGTTAAGTGATTCAAATTAGGGTCGAGTCGATGAGTGGAGAATTTCGATCGGCTTGCCTTGGGGTCAAGTCATTGGTCAAGTCATTTAATAATTAACAATCACAGAGGTGAACATGAATTTTATTAACACTGACGATCTAGTTAATGGTTTAGCAGATCTACGAGTCAATGGTCCGGTAGGGGTAATTGGCTCACAGGCAAAGGAAGTCTTTGCTTTATTAGCCCAAAAATGGAACCCTCTCGGAGAATCTGCTGCGCAATGCACCTATGAACAAATTGAGGATCTCACTTCCCTAGAAGGACAAAAACAGTACTATGACCTTTTGATTCTGCTTCCCGGTGTTTTAGACAGCGTGCATCAGGTAGAAGAACGCTATCAAAAAATTGTCACCCTAGCACAGACATTGGGTCCTGATGGACGGATTGTTGTGATGGTAGTTGATCCACCCAATTTAGGTTTGATGGAAAGACACTGGGATGATGGTGTTGAGGTAATTGACCAGATCACAAAACCAGTTACGGTGGATTGGATTGGTGGTGTTCGTCACCATTCTGATGGTAAGGAGAAGATGGAGAAGACTGCGATCCTTACGCGCTCAGAAATTCTGTTAAGCTTTGCTGCTGCCGGATTAATGCTGGAGGAAGATCCCCTAACGAGGAAAAATACTAATCCATTTTTAGGGTTACAGCGATTTGTTGCTTGCCGTGGATTGCGTTCTCAATACTCTAGTGGAGAGCTTTACGATGTGCTGATTAGTTTACCAGAGGACTACAAGGCGTTTGTCCTCTCTTATATTTCTCCTGGTATGGAGGTTTTAGAATTAGCTTCCGGTTCGGGACGGTTCAGCATTCACCTGCTGGAAAAAGGAGCTCAAGTCACAGGGATTGAAATTGATGCAGGAATGCTCAATCAGGCACGAGTTAACCTGAGTGATTGGTTAAAAAAAGGACAGCTTGAACTGATTCATGGGGATATCCGTCGTTTTGAGCTGAAACGGCAATTTGATTTTGCTTTCTTATCAGGGGAAGTTTTGGGTGAGATATCAGAAGTAGAGGATCGCTACCGCGCATTTCAATGTATCTCAACACATTTAAAACCTGGAGCACGTCTTTTAATTATTACTGATAATCCTGGTTATTATCTGCAAGGGGGATATCGTCGAACGATTACCCGTAGCCGTCAGTTACCTGATGGAAACTTTGTAAAAATGACTGAGGATCGAAGCTACGACCCGATCGGAATGTATCAGATGACAATACTGCAATATTTGGTCTCATCAAAGGAGAGTTGTTTTCACTTTAGTCATCCTAGAAAAACAGGAATTGTCCTACCCAATGAAATCCGCTTACAAGCTCATTTAACTGGCTTTCGACTGGTAGAAGAATATGCTAACTATCAGCGTGATGAATTGCTTCCTTCATCTCCAAGAGCTATTTATATCTTAGAAAAGTCTTGAATTTAATCATACAGCGGTTTTTAATCCCGTATTGAAAACTGCTGTAAATTTGAAAGCACAATAAAAGCGATGCAGTACGGTTTTGCTGGAAACCCCCGTCAGGCCACTGCATCGCTAAATACTATAGCAATCCTATCTGATTCGTGAAAGAAATGGACTGCTTTAAGGCAGAAGGCAGAAGGCAGAAGGCAGATGATACCGGAGTTGGAGCTAGTTTTTAAGAAGTGCAGTGATTTGACAAATGATTTGGGTGTGGCTCTTTTGGAAAGACGTTTGGTCAGGTTTAGAGAGGTATCGGAAGAGTAGGAGGAGCAGTAATAGAGCAACGAGCTTGAATTAGTCGTTTCATCAAAGGAAGGCCATCTTTGTACAAAGACAAGTGATTACGTTTATGCTCTTGCTTTAAGTGAAAGGGCCAATACTCTTGCCAATCACCGCTAACATAAAGCGAGCGCAGACGTAAAACCGCCTCAGCACCCATAAGACTCCATCTAGCCCCGGTAATGTCCATCCTGTCTTTGATTAAGTGACGACAAGCGCCCTCAATAACCCCAGTGGCAATGGGAAGACCAGCTTTCAAGTAATCGTGGTATTTGAGGTAAGCAGCGTTGTTGAGTAAATATCTGGCACACTTATCCACTGGCTGACGTTGTGATGCAGAAAGTTGGCGCTTTGTAGCGCTACCACGCATACCCCCAGCAACTGTACTCGATTTACCTTCAAGGATCAGCAGTAAACGTTTACTAACCCAAACTTCGGCTTGTTGACTAGTGTCCGAATAGAAGGCAAATGCAGCCTTCCACAGATACTCAATCACATGAATAATATCCAGGACAATCGTTAACTTGAGATGGTGTTCGCGAGCAAATTTTTTCAAAGCGCGATAATTGTGTCTTGTTACCATCGACCAGAGCGCAAAAACGCTTGTGTTGATTGGGGTCGCGGTGTAATGCCTCGTCAAAAGCTTCTTTTATAACAAGTGATGGTTCTTTAACTAAACTTGCCCAAACACGCTTACCGATTGGTTTGGGTCGTTTGATTTTTTTGTGTTCTTCTTCTGTGCTGACAATTTGTTGAGGTGTACGAACAAAAGGGTTGATGGTATAAACTGAAGCCACTGTTGCCATTCGCTTTGAATTGCGTTTTTCCCCCTTAGTTAATCGTTTATTTAACTTCTTGCTATTTGCCAGCGCTCTTTTTTGCGTGGGAGCACGTAAGTCTTCTGTACGCATGACAACACCCTTGCCATCCACACTAATAACTACTATTTCCCCCGTCTCCTTCAATTCAACCGATTGTGCTTGTTGATGAGCATAGAATTGATCAAAGTCACAAGCACTTTGATCAGCCAATTGTTCAACTTGTCGCTTACCAACTTTTGCGGCTGTTGTTTTCTGTATGATTTCGACTGTTTCGCCAAACCCTGAACGAGCTACTTCGACAGCCACTCGCTCTCTCAGTCCGTGGGAGTATTTTTCTACTGGTAGGTTTAACTCGGCATCGAGTGGGTTGAGGGAAGTTATTTTTCGTCCACCATAACCGATTCGATTGGCGATGATCGTGCCAAATATTGTTGTCAGCTTCCTTGTAAATCTCTTCTTATGGGTTCTCTTGGCTTCGTCGTTACCTAAGCATTCTCCTTCGATCTCGTCATCACTTCGTCTGTCGAAGTAACCTTGCAGCAGTCGTCTTAATAGTTCGTATCCGTTTTCAAGCAGTTTACTCTCTAATTCCCCATGTTGTAAACCGCAAACACTATCTGAACCCAGCCAGTCCACTATTTCTTCAAATAGCTCTCGCGCTTGTGAGAAAAACATGTCTTCATTTGAGATCGATGGTTGCATAGGTCCAAACTTTTCCTGAACTACTGCTGACTTTTTCAGCTGGTCACCCACCAGGAGGTATTGACTCAAACTATTACTCTGACTAATTTGTCAGTTTTACTGAGATCTAGTCTACCGTACTTTTAAAAGAGCCGCACCCAAATGATTTAGGATTGCTCTAAGCAGATTTAGCTAGTAAAGGTTCTACGGTCTGGGATGATTCACCCACCTGCTCTAAAATCTCAATCAATTCCCGTTCAAAGGTGACCAAAGCACGATTGGTTTTGCCACCAATATAAAAGCGATCGCTTTTAGCGGAAGCTGAGGCCTTTGGGCCACGCTTTGCGAACGCTTCATCGCGTAGCGTGGCCTACGGCCAATCGCCTTTTTGTAATGCCCAAATCTGAGAGTGGAAGACCTGAGAGATCGACTTGTTGCTACCTCAGTATATTCTCAAAGATTTAACCAAAGATGCACCCTGTTTCCTATTCCCTTTGTTATTCGATTGACGGTAATTGCGCGCTGATATAGCTCTTTTAATTAGCCGATTTTTCAATAACGTTCGCTACGCGAATATTTTTTTGAAATTCATTATCAAATTACCTCCAAAAAAAAATATCAAAACCCTTGACAATTAAATATATAATCATTACAATAATCACTGTAAACGTAATTAAGTTTTTTACTCATGTCTAAAGACTTTATTCCGAATCAAGACAATAATTCAAAGAAACAACGTATTAAGTGCATTAAGGGCTCTCCTGAAGCAGTAACCAATACTATTTACGGTCTTTGTGCACTGGGGTATGCAGATGTTTCCGACTGGAGCCCTTTGCAGCCGACCGGGATTCCTGGGCAAGTAATTAGTTTTGCAACCAAGTCTTCAAATTGGGGTTAATAGGTTGAATTTCTGGGGGGGTTTCCCCCCCGATCTGATCCGGTAGGATCAGATCCGGATTGATTCGGAAAGTGATAGACATGACATAGCGTTTGCAGCACTAAAATAGCCGTATAAATAATATCTACAGGTGCGACCCGTGGCGAATTTAATTCGCCAACGGAAAGCGCACCTAGGCTATTTTTTTTGCTTTTAATTTAATCCAATCGACAAGCTATCGAGAAAAGGTTTTTTTTTGGAAAGACTTAGGGAAAGTTAACTCTTTTATGATGCCAACAATGAACACCCGTTACCGCTGTTGAGTAATGCCACAATCGGCGGCATCAACTAATCGAAAAACTACCTTGTATTTAACCCCGTCATAGTTACCTTACGAAGGGAGTTTTTCTAGTATCATCAGAGGCTCCTCCCAGTCTTTCCAATCCTTCGTTATTTTAACTAACACAACGGCATAGTTACTCCGGAAGAGCCCTATAAATATCGGAAAAATGGGCTGATTTTTGTAAAGTTTTGTTTAAAACTTTAACACTTTGGCCATTCGTCTATAGTAGAATAACAATGGTTCGTTCACGACTTGGCAATAATGGCGATCGCATAACGAATACTAGGGATTTGCCAGCCCTACCTTGATCACTAAAAGCTAAATTTGTCGATTAACTTACCCGATAATGTGGTATGACTATATAATCTAATTCGGTGCTCTGACTTCCAACGCACAATCACTCACTGATCGCGCTTAGTTAAAATGGGAATACCCTGACCTAATAAGCACCTGGCTCGAGCACAAACTCAGCCAAGTTACGAGCCGTGAGTAAGCGTTGGAATTCAACTACTTCTTTGGCTTTACTGTGGATTGACAACTTGATTGTTGAATTCTTGGTATCTGAATTTTTTGAACTGCTTGTATTGGGAGTAGCTAAGTAATGACTTGTGTCAATTTTTTCCCCAATAGCGAGTCAAACTTTTTTAGTTTAGTTGATTTATTAAGCGAAAGATCGCAAGCTATGCCTAATCAGCTTGCCTATATCTTTCTGCAAAACGGAGAAACCGAATCAGGGAGTCTTACCTATGGGGAATTAGATAGACAAGCAACAGCGATGTTCCTTTGGAACCGCTTCGCGTACGCAGCCCATCTCCAATCAATGCTAGGTAGGAGAACGGGCTTTACTGTTATACCCTTCTGGATTAGAGTTGATTAGCGCTTTTATGGGCTTTAAGAATGTAGCTGAGTATCTAGAGGTAGCTCATAGAGTATTACAAGTTCCAGATCATCTGGCAATAGATGAAGAAATAATAGAGATTTAATTATGAATAACAACCAGGTAAATATAGTTGAATTTATATCTTGGCTTCAAAACCAGGGCATTAATATCTCAACCAACGGTGAAAAACTCCTTTGTCGTGTTAATAAAGGAACTCTAACCCCTGCGCTACGCCAAAAAATAGCTGAACGTCAAGCAGAAATTATAGTTTTTTTGCAACAACTTGGTAAAGGTAATAATACTAATTACCCACCAATTAAAGCTATTCCTAGAGACCAAAAATTACCCCTATCTTTTAGTCAAGAACGACTGTGGTTTATTGATCAAGTTGAAGGGTCAAAAGCTCCTTATATTGAGCACGGTGCTTTAGAAATCACCGGTAACCTAAATGTGTTAGTCCTAGAACAAGCCTTATCAGAAATAATCAATCGTCACGAAGTACTACGGACAAGTTTCCGGACTATCAATGGCAAACCAATACAGGTAATTCACCCCCACAGCACCATCAACATCAATGTAGTAGACCTACAACAATACCCAGAACCAGAACGGGAGACTATCTTAAAGCAAAAAGTACAACGTGAAGCAACAACTCCCTTTGACTTAGAGGTAGCACCATTAATCCGGTGTAAATTATGGCAACTAGACAGCAGTGAGTATGTGTTAGTGCTGACCATGCACCACATAGTCTCTGATGGTTGGTCAATGGGGATATTAATCGAAGAACTATCAAGTTTATATCAAGCTTTTGTTGCATCAGAACCATCCCCGTTACCGGAATTAGCGATTCAATATGCTGACTTTGCTCTTTGGCAAAGACAATGGTTAACTGGAGAAATACTAGAAACCCAACTTAATTACTGGAAACAGGAATTAGAGGGTGCTCCCAAATTATTACAGTTAGCTACTGACTACCCTCGCCCAACTGCGCCAACTTATCAGGGTCGGACTGAAAGTTTTAGTTTAAATACTGAATTAACCCAGAAGTTACAAACCCTGTCTCGAGATAGTGGTACTACCTTATTTATGACTCTGTTAGCGGCGTTTGGGACTTTACTACATCGTTACAGCGGTCAAGAAGATATTTTAATTGGTTCACCCATAGCCAATCGCAATCGCCGTGAGATTGAGCCTTTGATTGGTTTTTTTGTGAATACGTTGGTGATACGCACTGACCTCTCAGGTAATCCCAGTTTTCGGGAATTGTTGAGACGAGTGCGTTCAGTAACCTTAGATGCTTATGCTCATCAAGATGTGCCTTTCGAGAAACTAGTTGAAGAACTACAACCCTCGCGCTCGCTGAGTTATAACCCCCTGTTCCAGGTATTATTCAACATGCTCAATTTGTCAGAAACAAAACTGGAATTACCAGGGTTAAAAGTCGAACAATTTGACACAAGCGAAGCGGCTAATTCAAAATTTGACTTAACACTGTATGCAGCGGAATCAAACCAGGAAATACAACTAAAATTACTCTACAATGCCGATTTGTTTACAGGCACAAGAATGGGAGAAATGCTCCATCAATTCGAGCATTTACTCAAACAAATTATCCAACATCCCCAAAAGACGATCACGGATTTTTCTTTAGTCACTCCCCAAGCTAAATCTTTGCTGCCCAACCCAGTGGAGAAACTAAGTTGTGAATGGTCTGATGCTTTCCATACTCGATTTGACCGACAAGCAACAAGGGTTCCACAACAATTAGCTGTTATCGATAAACAGGTCAAGTGGAACTACACCGAACTTTCAAACCGTGCCAATCAACTTGCCAACTATTTGCTAGCATTGGGCATCAAAAACCAAGACGTTGTTGCCATAGTAGGCGATCGTAGCGCTTGTTTAGTTTGGGCAATACTGGCAGTCATCAAAGCCGGTGCAGCTTTTATGATTCTCGATCCTGCTTATCCTGTAGCTCGTCTTATTAATTATCTTCGCCTTGGAAAACCTCGCGCTTGCCTTGAGATTACCACAGATTCACTTAAGGGTGAACTACAACAGGAAGTAAATAAGTTATGCTGTTGTCTTAAAATTACCCCAGACTTAAATTTAGAGGGAATTTCTACTGATGCTCCAGAGGTAAACATTCACCTAGATGACTTAGCTTATATAGCTTTTACCTCTGGCTCAACTGGTCAACCAAAAGGGATCGAGGGCACCCACAGACCCCTAGCTCATTTCCTCAATTGGCACTCACAGACATTTGAACTTCACGAATCAGACCGATTCAGTATGCTCTCGGGACTTGCCCATGACCCCTTATTGAGAGATATATTGACACCCTTATGGCTGGGGGCTACCTTATGTATTCCTGACCTTGAGGATATAGAAACTCCCGGTCAGTTAGCTTGTTGGATGGAGCAACAACAGGTTAGCATTACCCATCTGACTCCAGCGATGGCACAACTGCTTTTTGAAACCAAACTCACACTTAATAGCTTGAGGTATGTATTTTTTGGTGGAGATGTCTTAACTCAAGACCATGTTTCAAAAATGTACAAGCTAGCTCCCTGTGTGAGAATAGTTAATTTCTATGGAGCGACGGAAACCCCTCAGGCAATGGGGTATTTCTATATCCCTAACCCCGTAGACCATCTGGTAAGTTCAAAAAATACTCTGCCTTTAGGCAAAGGAATCTCCAATGCTCAGTTACTGATTTTAAATACTTTACAGCAGCTTGCTGGCATCGGAGAAATAGGAGAAATATATGTTCGTACTCCTTACTTGGCTCGTGGGTATATGGGTAATGATGCACTAACCCAAGAGCGATTCATCCCCAACCCCTTCTCTAGTTCCTTTTCAGAACGACTCTACAAAACCGGAGATCTCGCGAGATATCTACCAGACGGTAACATCGAATTTATTGGTCGCATCGATAACCAAGTTAAAATCAGGGGTTTCCGCATCGAACTAGGAGAAATCGAAGCAGTCCTGTCCACCCACCCCCACATCCAACAAACCGTAGTAATTGCAACAGAAGATCTTCCTGGTAACAAACGCCTAGTCGCCTACATAGTCAGTGAGAACGAATCACTAAGCACCAAGCAACTACGAGAATTCCTCAAGCAGAAACTACCAGACTACATGGTGCCCAGTGCCTTCGTTACCTTAGACACCCTGCCCTTAACACCCAATGGCAAAGTAGACACAAAAGCATTACCAGCACCAGATGGGGTCTTCACCCGAGAACAGGAATATGTAGCGCCACGTACCCCAACCGAAGAAATAATCGCCAACATCTTCGCTCTGGTTCTAGGAGTGAAAGATGTAGGAATACATGACAACTTCTTTGAAATCGGAGGACATTCCCTACTCGCCACTCAATTAATTTCCCAACTGCGAGTGACCTTCAACAGAGAAATCTCCCTAAGGGAAGTATTTCAAAGCCCTACAATCGCTCTTATTTCGCCGAAATTAAGCCAATTACTGACCACAGAAAACCAATTAAGTCTTCCTCCGATTCAACCAAGAACCGATAGTGAACAACTACCCCTATCCTCAGCTCAAGAAAGACTATGGTTCCTCAACCAACTAGAAGGAATTAGCGCCACTTACAACATGCCAGCAGCCCTGAGCATCACTGGAAACTTGGTGATTAACGCCCTAGAACAAGCCTTATCAGAAATAATCCATCGTCACGAAGTACTACGGACAAGTTTCCGGACTATCAATGGCACACCAATACAGGTAATTCACCCCCACAGCACCATCAACATCAATGTAGTAGACCTACAACAATACCCAGAAGCAGAACGGGAAACTATTTTACAGCAACTTGTACAACAGGAAGCAACAACCCCCTTTGACCTAGAGGTAGCACCCTTAATCCGGTCTAAATTATGGCAACTAGACACTACCGAGTATGTGTTAGTGCTGACCATGCACCATATAGTCTCTGATGGTTGGTCGATGGGGATATTAATCGAAGAACTATCACGTTTATATCAAGCTTTTGTTGCATCAGAACCATCCCCCTTACCCGAATTAGCGATTCAATATGCTGACTTTGCTCTTTGGCAAAGACAATGGTTAACTGGGGAAATCCTAGAAAACCAACTCAATTACTGGAAACAGGAATTAGAGGGTGCTCCAGAATTATTACAATTACCCACAGACCGTCCTCGTCCCCATGTAATGAGTTACCACGGCAGTAGTGAAAGTTTTAGTTTAAGCACTGAATTAACCCAGAAGTTGCAACAGTTGTCCAGGAACTCGGGTAGTACCTTATTTATGACGCTACAGGCAGCTTTTGCCACCTTACTGTCTCGTTACAGTGGGCAATTTGATATTTTAATTGGTTCACCCATAGCCAATCGCAACCGCCAGGAAATCGAGTCACTGATTGGCTTCTTTGTCAATACTTTGGTGTTGAGAACCCGTTTTGAAGATAATCCCAGTTTTTCGCAGTTGCTTACACAAGTCAGGGAAACCACACTACTCGCTTATGAACATCAGGATGTACCGTTTGAACAGGTAGTATCCGCATTGCAACCCCAACGGTCTTTGAGTCATGCCCCCCTGTTCCAGGTGATGTTTGTGCTACAGAATGCACCGATGGGGAAATTAGACTTACCCGGTGTGAGTTTGAGTGAGTTCAATCAACAAAGTACTACCTCTAAGTTTGATTTGCTCGTGTCAATGACGGAAACAGACATGGGATTGATAGGTGAATGGGAGTACAACACGGACTTATTTGATCGGTCTACCATTGCTCGCATGGCCACTCATTTCCAGAACTTGTTGTCAGCAATTGTGGAAAATCCCCAACTAGTGGTGGGTGAGTTACCTTTATTGAGTGCAGAGGAACGTCATCAACTGTTGGTGGAGTGGAATGATACTGCAACGGAATACTCAAAAGAAAAATGTATTCATCAGTTATTTGAAGAGCAGGTAGAGAAAACACCAGATGCTGTGGCCGTGGTGTTTGAACAAGAGCAGTTGACTTACCATCAATTAAATCAAAAGGCGAATCAACTAGCACATCACCTACTTTGCTTGGGAGTAGGACCAGAAGTATTGGTGGGTATTTGTGTGGAACGTTCTGTACAGATGGTGGTAGGACTGTTGGCGATACTCAAGGCGGGTGGTGCTTATGTACCCCTGGACTCTAATTATCCTCACCAACGACTGAGTTATATGTTGGGCGATTCGGGTGTTGAAGTGTTGTTGACTCAACAGTCGTTACTAGAATCTTTGCCACAAAATCAAGCCCAGGTGGTTTGCTTGGATAGTGATTGGGGTGCCATAGAGCAATATAGTGGGGAGAATCTTGATGTTGGGGTTCATTCACATAATTTGGCTTATGTGATTTATACTTCTGGTTCTACAGGAGTTCCCAAAGGTGTGGCAATCTCTCATCAAGCGTTAGCCAACCATATGCGCTGGATGGGGCAAACCTTTCCTTTAACTAAACTTGATAAAGTTTTGCAAAAGACTCCATTTAGCTTTGATGCTTCAATTTGGGAATTTTATGCCCCATTATTGGTAGGAGCACAATTAGTAATCGCCAAACCAGAGGGACATCAAGATAGTGATTATCTAATTGAGGTAATTAACCAACAAAAAATTACCGTGCTTCAATTGGTTCCCTCGTTACTAAGAATGCTTTTAGAGACAAGAAATTTAGCCATTTGTAAATATTTAAAGCGAGTATTTTGTGGGGGCGAACCTTTGCCTGTTGAACTATACTGTCTTTTCAAACAACAAAGCCAAGCTACTTTACACAATCTGTATGGGCCAACAGAGGCTTGTATTGATACGCATTTTTACACCTGCCACGAAAGAATGAGCAAAAAAACCATTCCTATTGGTCGTCCAATTGTTAATACTCAAAGCTATATTCTCGATCCAAATTTGCAACCATTACCCATAGGAGTACCAGGAGAATTATACCTAGGTGGTGATGGACTAGCCCGAGAATACCTCAACCGCCCAAAACTAACATCGGAAAAATTCATCCAAAATCCCTTCTCTAGTTCCTTTTCAGAACGACTCTACAAAACCGGAGATCTCGCGAGATATCTACCAGACGGTAACATCGAATTTATTGGTCGCATCGATAACCAAGTTAAAATCAGGGGTTTCCGCATCGAACTAGGAGAAATCGAAGCAGTCCTGTCCACCCACCCCCACATCCAACAAACCGTAGTAATTGCAACAGAAGATCTTCCTGGTAACAAACGCCTAGTCGCCTACATAGTCAGTGAGAACGAATCACTAAGCACCAACCAACTACGAGAATTCCTCAAGCAGAAACTACCAGACTATATGGTGCCCAGTGCCTTCGTTACCTTAGACACCCTGCCCTTAACACCCAATGGCAAAGTAGACACAAAAGCATTACCAGCACCAGATGGGGTCTTCACCCGAGAACAGGAATATGTAGCGCCACGTACCCCAACCGAAGAAATAATCGCCAACATCTTCGCTCTGGTTCTAGGAGTGAAAGATGTAGGAATACATGACAACTTCTTTGAAATCGGAGGACATTCCCTACTCGCCACCCAATTAATTTCCCAACTGCGAGTGACCTTCAACAGAGAAATCTCCCTAAGGGAAGTATTTCAAAGCCCTACAATCGCTCTTATTTCGCCGAAATTAAGCCAATTACTGACCACAGAAAACCAATTAAGTCTTCCTCCGATTCAACCAAGAACCGATAGTGAACAACTACCCCTATCCTCAGCTCAAGAAAGACTATGGTTCCTCAACCAACTAGAAGGAATTAGCGGCACTTACAACATG
>NZ_GL890973.1:37662-120230 GCF_000211815.1 Moorena producens 3L | reverse complement strand
AAAGGCGAATCAACTAGCACATCACCTACAAAACTTAGGAGTAGGACCAGAAGTATTGGTGGGTATTTGTGTGGAACGTTCTGTACAGATGGTGGTAGGACTGTTGGGCCGATACTCAAGGCGGGTGGTGCTTATGTACCCCTGGACTCTAATTATCCTCACCAACGACTGAGTTATATGTTGGGCGATTCGGGTGTTGAAGTGTTGTTGACTCAACAGTCGTTACTAGAATCTTTGCCACAAAATCAAGCCCAGGTGGTTTGCTTGGATAGTGATTGGGGTGCCATAGAGCAATATAGTGGGGAGAATCTTGATGTTGGGGTTCATTCACATAATTTGGCTTATGTGATTTATACTTCTGGTTCTACTGGTCAACCTAAGGGGGTTGCCATGAACCATAGTCCTCTGGTTAATCTTATCCTGTGGCAGTTGAAAAACTCCTCTGCCAAATACGGCACAAAAACTGGGCAATTTACACCGATAAGCTTTGATGTCTCCTTCCAAGAAATCTTATCTACTTGGTGTTCAGGTGGAACATTAGTATTGATACCAGAAGATGTACGAAGAGATGGAACTGCCTTATTGCAATTGCTCAAACAACAAGGTATCGAAAGACTCTTTCTACCGTTTGTGGCTCTAGAATACTTAGCGACTAGTGCTTTGACTAGTCCGGAATGTCTACCCTCTACACTGTGTGAATTGATTACCGCAGGAGAACAGTTACAAATTACTCCCACCCTCAGGAACTTTTTTGAAAAACTGTCTAATTGCCGTCTAGAAAATCAGTATGGACCAACAGAAACTCATGTGGTCAGTGCTTTTAAATTAAATGGTTTTCCCAGTGATTGGTCATCACTTCCCCCCATAGGTCGCCCCATCGCCAACACCCAAATCTATATCCTAGACAAAAACCTGGAACCAGTACCCATAGGCGTACCCGGAGAATTATACCTAGGAGGTGATGGACTAGCCAGAGGATACCTAAATCGCCCAGAACTAACATCAGAAAAATTCATCCCAAATCCCTTGTGTAGTTCCTTTTCAGAACGACTCTACAAAACCGGAGACCTGGCGAGATACCGACGAGACGGTAACATTGAATTTCTCGGTCGGATCGATAACCAAGTCAAAATCAGGGGTTTCCGCATCGAACTAGGGGAAATAGAATCAGTACTGTCCACCCATCCCCACATCCAACAAACCGCAGTAATTGTAACAGAAGATGTTCCTGGTCACAAACGCCTAGTCGCCTATTATGTCAGTCAGTCCGAATCACTAAGCACCAAGCAACTACGAGAATTCCTCTTTCAGAAACTACCAGACTATATGGTGCCCAGTGCCTTCGTTACCTTAGACACCCTGCCCTTAACACCAAACGGCAAAGTAGACCGCAAATCCCTACCTGCACCTGATGGGGTTTTCAGCAGGGTGGAGGAATATGTAGCTCCATGTACTCCAACCGAAGAAATAATCGCCAACATCTTCGCCAATGTTCTAGGAGTGCCAGATGTAGGAATACATGACAACTTCTTTGAAATCGGAGGACATTCTCTACTGGCTGTCCGTTTAATGTCCCAGATTAAACAACAATTCCAAATCAATTTGCCTTTAGCAACCCTTTTCCAAAGTCCAACCATTGAACAGTTAGCCAGCTTTCTGGATTGTTCAGTAGATACATCTCACTCCATATTAGTTCCCATTAAAACCAGTGGAAACCAACCCCCCTTGTTTTTTATTCACCCTGGTGGTGGTAATGTCCTGTGTTATGCAGAGTTAGCTCGTCATTTAGATCAAGATTATCCAGTATATGGTTTACAATCTCTTGGTTTAGATGGACAACAGCAACCCTTAACTTCTGTTGAGGAGATGGCATCCCATTATATTGAGGCAATAAAGCCAATTCATTCCCAAGGACCATTACACCTAATAGGCTGGTCTTTTGGAGGTGTAATTGCTTATGAGATGGCACAACAATTACAGGCTAAAAATGAGCCAGTGGCTCTTCTAACGTTAATAGACAGTTATGCACCCACTTTAATTCGGAAACCTTCAGAAATAGATCAAGCCATGATAGTAAATCTATTGGCTCAAGATTTGGGAGGTCTTTATGGTCAAGAGTTAGATATATCCCATGAAACACTTAGACAACTTGAAGCATCCCAGCAAGTTTTGCATCTATTTGAGCAAGCCAAACAGCAAGGGATATTCCCATCAGACCTAGAAATAGAGCAAATGCGTTCTTTATGGGAAGTTTTTCAAGCAAATCTAGCAGCAAACTCTTATTATCAACCACAAGCTTATCCAGGTTCAGTTCTCCTTCTAAATGCTAGTCAAACTTCCCCAGCAGTAATTGAAGACCCAACCCACGGCTGGGGTTCTCTAGTTCTAGGTAATATCCAAACTCACACTATTACTGGAGACCATTTCACTATTATGAAAGCCCCTCAAGTTGAGGGTCTAACTGCAGAATTGAACAAGTATCTATTGAACAACTAGCACGTCTTGGCGGCACTGGCTCCCCTGTTCGGAAGCTGGATCGCGGTCATACTAAGCAGATTTAGCTAGTAAAGGTTCTACGGTCTGGGATGATTCACCCACCTGCTCTAAAATCTCAATCAATTCCCGTTCAAAGGTGACCAAAGCACGATTGGTTTTCCCACCAATATAAAAGCGATCGCCTTTTTGTAATGCCCAAATCTGAGAGTGGGAGACATAACTCATCAGTACCCCTAACATCAGTAAACCAAAGCCAGTGTAAACAAAGGGAATACCCGGGTCAGCTTTAATTTGTAAGCCAGTGCTGCCGATGACATCTTTAATTTTAAGTATCACCCCATTGACCTTAATCCCCATACCAGAACGAACACTTGAAACGAGATTACCCGTTCCATCATAAACAAACAGGGTTCCCTGCAAATCCCTAGCTAAAAGGGATACCCCTTCACTTAAATCAGGTTTTGTGGGAACCCAAGTGCCCCAAATCCGTCCCTCACCATTAGTGGGAAGTTGTGCCATGGGAAGCTGGAAAATTGGACTATTATTCAACTGCACCTGAACCCCAGCAATCCCCCAATCCGTTTGGTAAAAGGTGACACCTCGATATCTTAGGGGCTTATTCACATAGATAGTCTCTTGGTCAATGTCCTCACCTTGACTATCCAAAACTGACAGATTGGAGTAAAATTGATCAATATCCCCGGATGGAGTGTAATCAATCCAGAAACGATTCACCCGCACTGACAAATCTTTGGGGATTTGGGGCCAAGCAAACGGACCGGCATCAATAATGTTTCTAACTTGGAATGTATTGCCACTGGTAACCATTTCCTGAGCCGTAAATCCTGTCATTGAGCCCCAAATTGACCCTCCCAGGATAATCAACATACTGGCATGTACTACAATTGGACCAATCCGTCCGATAATTCCTTTACGGGCGTAGATAGTATCCCCCTCTTGGAATACCTTGTAACGCCGCTTCTCTAACAACTCAGTGAGGGAAGTAAAAGACCCCTTGTCCAACTCTACACTCAAAGCAAGTTTCCCAAACTGGCGGGGTTCTTTGTAAAACTTCCAATTCCGGGCTGCTTTTAAAGCTGGAAATTGACGAGTGAAGGTACAGGCGGTCAGACTACTACCGAATAACACTAATAAGGACAAAAACCACCAAGTCCGGTAGACATGATCTAACCCTAGCAGCAACAACACCTTCCAGCTCAGGAAACCAAACAACGCTGGGTCTTCAGGATAATTAGCTTGGTAAAATGCCAGAGATTCACCCTGTTCAATAACTGTACCGCTGATGCTAAAGAATGCGATCGCAAGCAGCAAGATAATCGCTAACCGTAAGTTAGCCAGCACTGATACTAACCGACGCCACAACCGACTGCTACTATTCAATGATGAGTTATTTGATGAGTTATTTGATGAGTTATCTGATGAGTTATTTGATGAGTTATCTGATGAGTTATCTGATGAGTTTTCTAAAGTCATATTCAGTCTAGTTAATTACTTGTTTTCTGAATAGGATGAGCAGATTTATGAAAAGAATCTCAGTAGCATTCAGCGGTCAGCAGTCAGCGGTCAGCGGTCAGCGGTCAGCGGTCAGCTTAAAATAAACCCAGCGTAGCGTGCGCCGTTCCCGTAGCGTGCGCAAACGAGAGAATTTAATAGTTCGAGATTTATGATAATTGAAAGTCACCAGAAAAGTCCATTGCGCGTAGCGCATAAGCTGATAGCTGATAGCTGATAACTGATAGCTGATAGCTGATAACTGATAGCTGATAGCTGATAGCTGATAGCTGATAGCTGATAACTGATAGCTGATAGCTGATAACTGATAGCTGATAGCTGATAGCTGATAGCTGATAGCTTACGACGCACTCAGTACTCAGTCAAAAAATTCCCACAGGAATCCGAGACAACAACGAAAACACACCAAATGCCACCAATAGCGCACCACTTACTGGTGTAATCCAACTCGACCACTGTCGCAATTCTAATAATCGTTTAATTGAAGCAGTAAACGTACCTGCCAAGATCAAGGGTGCCACATAACCAGCTGTATAAGACAACAGCAAGGCACCACCTAACACTAAATCTTTAGTTGAGACAACCCAAGCCAGTAACGTTGCTAATACCGGTGTACTGCAAGGAGACGCAACTAAACCGAAGGTCAAACCAATGAGATAAGAGCGTAACCCTTTCGGCCATTCCTGGGAAATCCAATCCATACCACCCCAAGTTGGAAACTGTAGCGGTAGTGCTTCTAGTAAATTCAACCCCATAATAATGGCGATTAGGCTCACAATAATCGGTAAGCCAACACCGATTTGACCATAGACTCGCCCGATAGATGCTGCGATAATTCCTAATGCAGCTAAGGTTGTGGCTAAGCCTAAGGAAAACCATACCGATTGGGTAGCAGCTTGCAGCCGTCCTTGATTTTCATAACCACCGATGTAGCCAATCGTGATCGGTAGCATTGATAGCATACAGGGGGTTAGGCTAGTCAGCAACCCAGCAGCAAAGATGATGGCTATGCTGACTAGGCTCAGGTGAGTCAGTTGGCTGTCAACCAGGTTATTAGCGAATTGTTGGAGTTGATAGAGTTGAGTCGAGAATGTGTCAAGCATAGGGAATTTTAACACCCAGTTTGCTTGAATTTTAGCGTATTGAACCCCTCAAGTAGAGTGGCCAAATCCCAGGGATATAGCAGTCGCCAGGGCAGTTAGGACATGACAAAAGTCTCACACCCTTTGTAAGCGATGCAGCGCGGTCTTGGGGGTTTCCCCCATGAGCGACTGCATCAAGAAGCGCAAGAGTTTTACTTCTGACAAATGACTTCTGACAAATGACTTCTGACTTCTGCTATATATACCAAAAAGCTTGAATCACCATCTTGTGCCCACCCTGATCAAGCTGCCTCAATCCCCTAGCTTTAGCTAGGGGCAGCTGTCAACAATAACTATTCCTGTACTGTTACAGATGTTCCCAAAGCCACTCTGTTATACAAAGCTTTGACATCATCATTACGCATCCGGATGCAACCGTGAGACACTGCTTGTCCCACCAGTTCCTCATCATTGGTACCATGAAACCCGATGTAGTTTGTTCCATCACTCCAAAATGCCATCCACCTTGGACCAAGAGGGTTTTCTGGTCCTGGAGCAACGACTTCACCAGTTAGAGGATGCTTCCAAACTGGATTTTGAACCATCTGTGTCACTTGGAAATTGCCTGTAGGGGTTTCCCAACCAGGCTGACCGATGGCAACTGGATAACTGGCTTCGAGTTTATCTCCTCGATAAACATAAAGACGACGCTCACTTAGTTTAATCACTAAACGAGGGGTATTATTAAAGAAATCTTCTTCTTGCCGCAGATAGTGATTGACTTCTTCGAGAGGGGACAATTCTGGTGTTTCAAGCCTTGGCAGAAAGCTTTCATACTGAATTTTTTTCCAGTTAGTTACACTAGTATTGGTTAGATCAGCGGCGGCGGTGGCTACCTCTGCGTATAATAACGGGATAGCTACACCTAAGCCGCACACAATTAAGTGTTGGGTGGAAAGTTTTCCGTTCACGATTTCCTCTTAGCTATTTGATATTTTATGTGCATATTTTAATTGATCATGTTTTGTTCACTGTTGAGCGTTGACTGTTGACGGTTCTACAGCTGCAGGGCTTTGATCTAAACACCCATGATCTAAACACCCATGATCTATAGCGTTTCTCACAGTTATGAGGTACAGTATTCTTTGAAGCTGATTCCCTGTTAGGTGCGCTCTTACCATTAAGAATTAAATTCGCCACGGGTCGCACCTCTTGATGCAGCGCATCCCTATTACTATTACCTATTACTATTACCTATTACCTATTACCTATTACCTATTACCTAAAATCCCGAAATTGTGTACCTCATAGCTATGATAATTGCTATAAACACCCATGATCTAAACACCCATGATCTAAACACCCATAGCTATCGGACTTTATCCTTTAGAGGTTGCTGAACTAAGGAACTGACTCAAACATAGTTGGGTCAGTTATAGCGTTTCTCACTCCTTATCAGGTACATTCAATTTTATTACCCCGACTCCCCACTCCCTCGGTGCGCTTGACCCGTAATTAAATTCGCCACGGGTCGCACCGCTCCCTACTCCCTAATCCCTAATCCCTAAAACCAAGATAGATTTCAAACTGACTGCTTAATGTTAAGTTGTGACAGCTCACTGGGGGCTAATGCGCCTTTTTCAGTAATAATGGCAGTGATTAACTCCGCTGGAGTTACATCAAAAGCTGGGTTATAAAATTCCACTTTAGGAGGACAAATCACTGTCTCCCCAATCTGATAAATTTCTGAGGGGTGACGTTCTTCAATGGGAATCTCTTCGCCAGTAGATAGCTGAAAATCAATGGTTGAGATCGGAGCAGCCACAAAGAAAGGTATCTGATGAGCTTGAGCAATCAGAGCTACACTATAGGTACCAATTTTGTTAGCCGTATCCCCATTGGCAGCAATGCGATCAGCTCCCACTACAACCGCATCAATTAGCCCTTGTTTCATACAATGGGCGGCCATGCTATCGGTAATTAAAGTAACCGGAATACCTTCTTCGACGCATTCCCAGGTCGTTAACCTAGCACCTTGCAAGCGGGGGCGGGTTTCGTCAGCATATAATCTGGCTAATCGCCCATCCCGCCAGGCCGAACGCACCACTCCCAAGGCAGTACCATACCCAGCTGTTGCCAACGCTCCTGCATTACAATGGGTCAGAAGACAGAGTTTGTCGGGGGTTGTCGGTAATACTTCTAATCCGCGATCGCCTATGGATTGACAGGTTTGTAAATCCTCCAGCTGAATTTGTTGAGCTGTTTCAAGTAAGGAAGCTTTAATCTCTTCTACTGTCCCGATCGTTTCATAGGCATTTTTAAGCATCCGCATGATTGCCCAAAACAAATTCACGGCTGTAGGACGAGTTTGCCGCAACTGTTGCGCTACAATTTCAAGCTCTGCGAGGAAAGCCTTACGTTCTTTTGTTTTAATCTCTCTTGCGCCAAGGTAAATGCCATAAGCCGCTGCTACTCCAATAGCTGGCGCTCCCCGAACAATCATAGTTTTAATCGCCTCAACCATATCTTCACAGCGGCTGATTTCTACAATGGAATATTTGCCGGGTAAGCGGTTTTGGTCAATGAGGATAACTCGGTCGTTTTCCCAAACAACGGGATAAACTTGGTATGTGGATGGGTTCATATAAGTTCGATATATTGTTAATTGTTAATTGTTAATTGTTAATTGCTATTTTGTTAACGGTTAACAGTTAACAGTTAACTGTCAACTGTTAACATTGATAGATTAACTAACAGAAGATGGCTGTCTATTAAAGAACGCTGCCCTGATCTGTTCAGCAATTTGAGAGCCAGTCAGCCCCAAATCAGCTTTTGATTCATCGGGCTTGGCATGATCCACTAATTGATCCGGTACACCAAAGCGCTTGAGGGGAACTAATATATCATTGTCCATGAGTGCTTCTGCCACCGCTGAACCAAAGCCACCCATTAAGCACCCTTCTTCTAGGGTAACTACACGACCAATTTTCTGAGCCAAGGGGAAGATTAATTCTGTATCTAGGGGCTTGACAAAACGAGCATTAATCACCGTTGCTTCAATACCATGCTCGCTAAGAATTTCAGCGGTTTGCATGGCGGTGTAAACCATAGTGCCGTACCCTACCATTAACAGGTCGTCACCATTACGCAAGAGTTCTGCTTTACCAATGGGTAGTGCTTCCCAACCATCTTCCATCAGGGGAACGCCATAGCCACTACCCCGAGGATAGCGCATGGCAATCGGACCATCGGTGTGGTTTATTCCTGTAACTACCATACGTTGCAGTTCAGCTTCGTCTTTGGGAGCCATAATTACCATATTGGGAATGCATCGCAAATAGGAGATATCATACATCCCTTGGTGAGTAGGGCCATCAGCACCCACAATTCCCGCACGGTCGAGGCAGAAGAAGACGGGTAGGTTTTGGATACAAACGTCGTGAATAATTTGGTCGTAAGCCCGTTGTAAGAAGGTGGAGTAAATAGCTGCAACCGGTCGCATTCCTTCACAGGCTAGGCCAGCCGCTAGGGTGACGGCGTGTTGTTCCGCAATTCCCACATCAATGTATTGGTCAGGGAGTTTTTCTTGCAATTTATTCAACCCTGTCCCGGTAGCCATAGCTGCGGTGATGCCAATGATTTTGGGATTATTCTGAGCTAGTGTTACCAGGGTGTGGGCAAACACTTTGGAATAGCCCGGGGGTTTGGGTTTTTTAGCTGGAAGGGCTTTACCCGTAGCTAGGTTGAAGGGACTTTGGGCATGGTAACCCACTTTGTCCGCTTCTGCGATCGCATACCCCTTGCCTTTCGTAGTTGCCACATGCACCAGCACTGGTCCATCTAGCTTGTGGGCGTTGGTAAAGGTGGAAATTAACTCCTCTAGATTGTGACCATCTACCGGTCCGATGTAAGTAAAGCCAAGTTCTTCAAATACTGCTCCGACCTTAGGTACGGCTAAACGCTTCATCCCTTCCTTGAGCCGTTGCAAGTCTGGGGATAAAGACTCACCGACAAAGGGGAGATTTTTGAACTGTTCCTCCAAATTGTCAGTAATAAACTGCATCGGCTCAGAAAGCCGCACTTTATTGAGGTAACGGGGAATAGCCCCCACATTGGGGGAGATGGACATCTCATTGTCATTGAGCACCACCAGTAGTTTAGTATGGGGTAAATGCCCTGCATGATTGATGGCTTCCAAGGCCATGCCACCGGTCAGAGCACCATCACCAATAACTGCTGCCACTTTGAAGTTTTGCCCTTTGCGGTCTCGGGCGAGGGCCATACCCAAAGCGGAAGAAATACTGGTGGACGCATGACCCGCTCCAAAGTGATCAAACTTATTCTCGCAGCGCTTTAGATAACCAGCAATACCATCTTTCTGCCGTAGGGTATGGAATCGGTTATAGCGCCCCGTGAGCATTTTGTGGGGATAAGCTTGGTGTCCAACGTCCCAGACTACCTTATCATAGTCAAGGTCAAGTGTTTGATACAGACCTAAGGTTAATTCTACCACTCCCAAGCCTGGTCCTAAGTGACCACCACTAGTAGCTATGGTTTGGAGATGTTTCTCGCGAATTTGACGGGCAATTTCCTCTAGTTGACGAATCGATAGACCGTGCAACTGATTTGGATGAGTAATTTCACTGAGATGCATACCGTCTCTTTGAATTGCTACTGGATTGTGTTAATGTTTATCTTTCGACTCCCTAAAAGTATCCAATAATTTGGCGCTTCAAGGGTTATATGGAAGCTAAAGATTACCTGAAAAATGGCATTTCTGGTCAACTTTCCATTGTAAATTTTCCTTGCGACCAGCAGCCGATCACCATTGCTCCCGATACTCCAGTAACGGAAGCGATCGCTACGATGAATCAAACTCGAAGGAGTTATGTGCTGGTAGTACAGCAGCAGCAATTGGTAGGCATTTTTACAGAACGGGATGTGGTCAAAGTAGCATCAGCCGGAATGGTCAACTCAGGGGTTTCCATCGCTGATGTGATGACTCAAGAGTTAATTACCTTGCCCATCATAGCGAAACCGGACATTTTTTTGGTAGAGTCCCGATTACGTCAACACCAGATTCGTCACCTACCCCTAGTGGATGAACCAGGTCAAGTAGTGCGTGTGGTGACCCCCCACACCATGCCAGCCATCCTCTCTGCTATTGTTACTAAGGTCGAAGACTTACACCAACAGTTGAGTCAAAAAGAAGGGGAATTAGTGGCAGCTAATCAGCGATGGCAGCAGGAAGTTGCTGTCAATCAGCAGTTTGAAGAAGAATTGGGGGAAAATGAACATGCCTGGCAGTTGAGCCAAGAACGTCTTGAGAGTATTCTGACTTCCCTAGAAGCAGTGGTATGGTCTTTTGATCCTTCGATTGACAAACTGCTTTATCTTAACAGTGCTACCGAGCAAGTCTATGGTCGCAGTATCACTGAGTTCTTCGGAAACTTACGCCTGTGGGAATCAGTGGTTCACCCAGAGGATCTCGAAACCTATGAACTGGCACACCAAACCCTGCTGTCAACTGGTGCCAAAGATATTGACTACAGAATTTTGCGACCGGATGGAGCTGTGAGTTGGATTCGCCATCGTGCTCACCTCCTCACAGATGCTAATAACACTCCAATTCGGATCCATAACATAGCCATCGACATCACACAGCTCAAACAGGTCGAGGAAAACCTCAAAGCTACCCTAGTTGAGAAAGAGGTGCTGCTCAAAGAAATTCACCATCGGGTCAAAAACAACTTACAAATTGTTTCTAGCTTACTACACTTGCCATCTCTGACAGTAGATCAACCCCAAACCCGAGTACACCTGTCGGAAGCTCGCCATCGCCTTGAAGCCATGGCTCTCATTCACAAGAAACTTTATGGTGCCTCAGTGATAGGCAACCTGGATGTAGTGGATTATATCCAGAACCTAGCGGTGAACTTACTGGTAGCTTATCAAGTAACTAGCGATAGGATTCAGTTGCACACGACTATTGAACCCATTTCCCTCAGTATTGATCAGGCCATCCCTTGCGGTCTAATCATCAATGAACTGGTATCCAATTCCCTGAAGTACGGGTTTCCCAATGGACGCTATGGTGAGATTCACATTGAATTGCACCATAGCGGGGACGATCAGGTTGAATTGATTGTCCGAGATAATGGGGTTGGTTTACCAGAAGAGTTAGATTGGCGTAATACCCAGTCTTTAGGATTATCGTTAGTTTATGACCTGGCAACGGAGCAACTAGACGGGAGTATGTTTCAGGGCCATAGCGAGGGCACAGCTTTCAGAATAGTATTCTCAACAGCAACAATTGTAGAAGCAATAGGACAACAATAGTGGTTACCAGGGTGTTAGTTGTAGAAGACGAAGTTATTGTTGCTAAGACAATTGCTAGCCAGCTTAAGCAACTGGGTTATATGGTATCAGCTACTGCTTCATCTGGCTCTCAAGCCATTACCAAAGCCGCTCAAACTAAGCCTGACTTAGTGCTGATGGACATTTTCCTCAAAGGCAAGATGGATGGTATTACTGCTGCTAGGCAAATTCGTGAACATTTACGTATTCCTATCGTCTATTTAACTGCCTATGGGGATGAAGATACCTTGCAACGGGCTAAGGTTACCCAACCCTTTGGCTATGTTACCAAACCGTTTAACGAGAGAGACTTGCGGGTTGCCATTGAAATGGCTCTCCAGCAATACCAGATGGAGCAGTCGTTGCAGAACAGCCAAGCTCAGTTGGCATCCATTTTAAACTCTATCGATGATGCAGTTATTGCTACCACGACCCAAGGTACCATTACCTTTATGAATGCTCCCGCTGAAGCTCTGACTGGTTGGAAGGCATCGGAGGTATGGGGGCGAGATGTGACCTCAGTGTTCCCAATTGTTAATGACCTGACCGGTAATCTAGTCAAGTATCCCCTAGATAAAGTGATCAAGACCGGACAAGTTGTCTATCTGGGCGAGCATAACGCTTTGATCGCAAAGGACGGTGGTCGAATTCCTGTTGGTAATAGTGCTTCACCCCTAAAAGACCAACTGGGAAACGTGAATGGAGTAGTGCTGGCGTTTTGGGATATCAGCGAGGAACCTCAAACAGAAATGTTAGAGCAGGTGTTAGCAAAAGAGCAAGAAATACAAGATTTCCGCTCCCAGTTCGTTTCCACCGTTTGCCACGAATTCCGTAATCCCCTCAGTGTGATCCTAACTGCCGCTGAATTACTTAAGCGCTATGGTAATCTGGCCACTCAGGAGCAAAAGCAGCGTTATCTAAAACGAATTACTATTTCAGTAGAGCGCATGACTGAGTTGATGGAAGAGGTGTTGCTAATCGGTCAAGCTGAAGTAGGTCGGCTAGAATTTATTCCAACTCCCATGAACTTAGAGCAATTCTGCCAGGATTTAATTGCAGAACTATGCCTAGATCAAGCCAGCCGCAACCGGATTGTTTTTACCTCTGACGGGGTCTATACAGAAGTCTGTATGGATGATAAACTTATACATTACATTATAACTAATCTGCTTACCAATGCTTTGAAGTATTCTCCTTCTCATGAAATCGTGACCTTTAACCTAACTTGTGATCTGAAACAGCAGTTGGTTGTGTTCCGCATCCAGGATAAAGGAATTGGGATTGCTGAAGCAGACCAAAAGAAAATTTTCGAGTCTTTTTATCGAGCCAAAAATGTGGGGACAATTCAAGGGACTGGTCTGGGACTATCGATTGTGAAACGCTGTGTGGAACAGCATCAGGGAGAGATTGAACTGACTAGCGAAGTGGGCGTTGGGACAACATTTACGATTAAAATTCCCATAGTAAGTAATGGGGAAGTCAGAGGTCAGAGGTCTGAGGTGAGAAGTTCTGATTCGGAATGGCTCGGGAGTAGTCGCAATTAGCTATAGCAATTCTCAAACTAATGAGGTCAAAATTATGGGCTTTAGGGAGCAGGGAGCAGACAAGAGGAACCCACCCCTAACCCCTCCCAGGAGGGGAAGGCAAGAGGAACCCACCCCTAACTCCTCCCAGGAGGGGAAGGCAAGAGGAACCCACCCCTAACCCCTCCCAGGAGGGGAAGGCAAGAGGAACCCACCCCTAACCCCTCCCAGGAGGGGAAGGCAAGAGGAACCCACCCCTAACCCCTCCCAGGAGGGGAAGGCAAGAGGCAAGAGGTAAAAAAATATTTGTACCTCATAGCTATGAGAAACGCTAGATCTTTTTCCCGATAAGCGTGAGGGTGTGTTGAAAACAAGAGTAGTTTTAAAAAAGCGAAACTTTCTGGAGCTTAATACCAAGGACAAATGACAAAGGAAAAATGACCAAAAAACCTGGGTTAAAACTTGTTATTACTGCGGCGATCGCATTTTTTTTATTCACCTTAATTTTTACTCTACATCGACACTATACTTTTTATTCTTCCTACGATCAAGGAATTTTTAATCAAGTCTTCTGGAATGGAATTCACGGTAGCTTCTTTCAGAGTACTCTTTCATCCCAGCTGTCTACTAATGTAGTTCATAATGGGGAAGTTCCAAATGTCTATTACCACCGATTAGGGCAACATTTTACTCCCGCCCTGTTACTTTGGTTACCGTTATATGCTTTGTTTCCATTTCCCGCTACCCTAACCGTTTTGCAGGTAACGTTGGTAACAGCTGCTGGTGTAGTTTTGTATATCCTGGCTAGACAGTATCTGCAACCGATGTTAGCAGCAATGATTACGGTTAGCTTTTACTGTGCTAATGCTATTCTCGGTCCGACCTTAGCCAATTTCCATGACATCTGCCAAATTCCGCTATTTGTATTTGGGCTACTGCTAGCTATGGAAAAACGCTGGTGGTGGCTGTTTTGGTTGCTGGCAATTTTGATTTTAGCTGTACGGGAAGATTCCGGGATAGGTTTGTTTGGTGTGGGATTCTATTTAATAGTCAGTCGGCGCTACCCTCGCATTGGTCTGGCAGTTTGTACCCTCAGTTTCGGTTACATACTTGTCTTGACCAATCTAATTATGCCCCTATTTTCGGAAGATATTTCTCAACGGTTCATGATCGAGCGTTTTGGTCAGTACGCTGATGGGGATGAGGCGTCTACTCTGGAAATTATTAAGGGTATGCTGACTAATCCTTGGCGTTTACTAGTAGAACTGTTTACTCCCTTTTTTGGCACCATTCAGTATTTATTAGGTCAATGGTTACCATTAGCATTTATACCAGCTATTGCTCCCGCTTCTTGGTCTATCGCAGCATTTCCCTTGCTAAAACTTCTGTTGGGTAAAGGTCAATCAGTGCTTGCGATTAATATCCGCTATGCGATGACCGTAGTACCTGGGCTATTCTATGGCGCGATACTTTGGTGGTCAGCTCATACCCAATTTAGTCAAGCTGTGATCTCGGCTAGGTCTAAGTTTCGGCGCTTTTGGATTTTTTGTCTAACCCTTGCGGTAGTGTTGACTATTACCTCTAGCCCAAATCGAACCTTTTATTTCCTCCTTCCCGATTCCTACCAACCCTTCGTCTATGTGCCCTTAACCCAACAGTGGTCTCGTGTGGGGTCGATTCGGTCATTACTGGCTCAGATTCCTGCAAATGCTAGTGTCTCAGCTACTACCTATCTAGTCCCTCATCTGTCAGGACGTCGGGAAATCATCCGCTTAGGGGATTTACAGTTGCGCAATGATAATGGCGAGGTGGTGAAGGTGGATTATGCGATCGCAGATTTATGGCGGTTACAACGCTATCAAATTGCCTTTAAGCATGATGGTCAGCGGTTGCGCTCTTTAGTTAACATGATTGACCGGGTCACCAAGACTAACGAGTATGGCATCATTGGTTTTAAAGATGGTGTGATTTTGATGCAAAAAGGAGTAGCATCTAATCCAGAGGCTATGAGAGCATGGCTAAGCTTTAGGCAAGAGTTAGATGTTTCAACTACGGGATAACTGTAGTGCAATAGCAAAGGGAATCGGGAATATGGCATCAAAAATTATCACAATTCCGACACGGATTGCTAAACTGTCTTCCTGGGTACAGGTGTCCTGGCTATTGAGTAGTTCGTCCATAAACTGATATTTATTAATAAATAATATTAATAAGATAAGTTGAATCAATATTGATGCCTAGCACCAGTACTACGTCCTACGCTATTGACTTTGGCACGAGCAATACGGTAATCACTCGCTGGAACCCAGTCACCGAAACGCCAGAAACCATCACTTTACCAGGACTTGCACTGCAACTTAGTCAAAATCCTCCCTTAATTCCGAGTTTGGTGTATGTGGAAGATGCGGCTCAGGGTAAGGTTATGGTTGGACAGGCAGTACGCGATCGCGGATTGGATCTCAGCAGTGACCCTCGATTCTTCCGCAGCTTCAAACGGGGGATTGGTGCTGAGGTTCAGGGATTTCTGCCAGAACTGGATGGCACCGTGATCACCTTTGAACAAGTTGGGGAATGGTTCCTCAACCAAATTATTGAAGACCTATCAGCCCTCCAGTCCGAGGCGGGGGATTCTGCCATTGAATCGGTGATTCTGACTGTGCCTGTGGATAGCTTTGAAGCCTACCGCCATTGGCTTAGTGCAATCTGCCAATCCTTGCCAGTGGAACAGGTGAGGATGCTGGATGAACCGACAGCGGCTGCTTTGGGCTATGGTATTGCGGAAGGGGATACTCTACTAGTTATAGACTTTGGTGGTGGCACTCTGGATTTATCTCTGGTGCAGCTGAATCAGGAGGCTCAAGGGAATAAAAAACCTATCGGGTTTATTCTTAAGTGGGGGCAAAAGTCATTTGGTGAAGGGTCTAGCCAGAAGGTGAAAATTGCCCGTGTGCTGGCGAAAGTGGGACAAAATTTGGGTGGGACAGATATTGATAACTGGCTGGTGGATTATTTTGTGGAAACTCAAGGGTTAATGCGATCGCCTTTGACTACTCGACTAGCAGAACGCCTGAAAATTCAACTATCTGAGCAGTCTGAAGCTACAGAAGTCTATTTTAATGATGAAACCTTTGAGAGTTACGAACTAAAACTAGACCGGGAGACTTTTGAAACTATTCTCAAAGAACACCAGTTTTTTGATACCCTTGATGATAAGATGACGGAAGTGCTGCAACAGGCAAGACGCAGCGGTATAGAAGTGCCAGATATAGATGGTGTCTTGTTAGTGGGTGGGACGGTGAAGATCCCAGCAGTTCAGGCATGGGTAAACCGGTATTTCGATTCAAGCAAGGTTCGTTGCCAAAAACCTTTTGAAGCGATCGCAACTGGCGCACTTCAGCTCAGCCAAGGTATCGAAGTCCAAGATTTCCTCTACCATAGCTACGGAATTCGCTATTGGGATAGACGGTTAAAGCGTCACAACTGGCACTCAATCATTAGAGAAGGACAGCCTTACCCCATGAGTGAGCCAGTAGAACTATTCTTAGGAGCATCGGTAGAGAATCAACCGAGTATAGAGCTAATTTTAGGAGAGTTAGGCTCCCAAACTGGTGGCACAGAGATTTATTTTGAAGGCGATCGCTTAATTACTCGTCAGTTAGGCCAGGGCGAAAACGCTGTGCAACCCCTCAATGATAGGGATGGGGCAAGAAGTGTGGCTAAATTAACACCCCTGGGCAATCCCGGAAGCGATCGCATTAAACTCCAGTTTCAAGTTGATGGTGAACGTTACTTGAGAGTTACTGTAGATGATTTACTTACCAATGAAACCTTATTGGCAAATCAGGTAGTCGCTCAGTTAAGTTAATTGCTCAGATCATGTTCCGTTGAACACTTATAAATAGTAGGTGATAGTGCGTAGGGTGAGTTAGGGGCGGGCTTGCCCTCATGTTAAAACCTAGCGCTAGTGTTGAAATAGCCCGTCCCGTAACGCACCACCCAAGGGCTCGCTGCTAATGTTGGAGGCAGTCGTGCGTCGTGCGTAGGGTGAGTTAGGGGCGGGCTTGCCCTCATGTTAAAACCTAGCGCTAGTATTGAAATAGCCCGTCCCGTAACGCACCACCCAAGGGCTTGTTGCTAATGTTGGAGGCAGTTGGGCATCAATCCAAATGTTCATGCTGTCAGTGTTCAGCTGTCAGCCGTGGCACAGGCTTTGGCCTTGGCCTTTTGGCCTTTTGGCCACGCTACGCGAACGGCCACGCTGTGCGAACGATGCTGTGGCTTAACTCAGATTAAAGCAATGCTTACCTGTTTTATTCAAAAGCACCTCAAGTAGCGCATAAGCTGATAGCTTACATTTTAGTTAGGTGTTGATAACAGTAAGGTTTTAGTAGGAGACCGCTCTATGATTTTATCAGCAACCACAACCGGTATCAGTCCAGAAGAATTTATTGCTCAGTATGGAGACGATCAACGGTACGAACTCATTGATGGAGAGCTAATTGAGATGGAACCAACTGGCCCCCACGAGCAAGTCGTGGCGTTGATTAGCCGAAAGCTTAACGTAGAAATAGATCGTTTAGATGTACCTTATTTTATCCCACACCGCTGTTTAATTCAGCCCTTGGGAACCTTCAACGCTTTCAGACCAGATCTTGTTGTCCTTGATGAGGGAGAATTGGTCAACGAACCACTTTGGGCAAGGGAACCAGTTATAACTCTGGGTACTACTGTAAAACTTGTGGTTGAAGTCGTTAGTACAAACTGGCAGAATGATTATGCTCGTAAGTATGAAGATTACGAAGCTTTGGGCATTCCAGAATACTGGATTGTCGATTATCTCGGTATTGGCGGAAAATATTTTATTGGTAGCCCGAAACAACCGACGGTAACGGTCTGCTGTTTGGTAAATGATCAATATCAGAAAGTAATGTTCCGTAGAGGGGATTGTCTCAAATCTTCGCTTTTTACTAATCTTAAGATATCTACAGACAAATTATTTATAGGGTTGCGCTGAGGCAAGGGGGAAGGATCTCTAGTTTGACCCGGTGGTGCGTTACGGGCCGGGCTATCTCAACCGATGTCAACAGGGGGAAAATCAAGGGGAGCCCGTCTTATCACGCACCCTACGCCACTGTTCCCTAAAACCCTAAAATTTGTACCTCACCTAATTAAAAACCGCTATAACCTATTTGTAAATTAGATAATTTCTATTTTTCCGGAATAACCGGCAAATTACGTAATTCAGTATTGAGTTTACCTTTGTAATAAGAACTCTCTAAATAGGATGTAAATTGCAGGATATCTATCTGGTTTAATTCTAGTGGAACTCCATCAAAATCAATAATGGCTTCTATCGGTACATCCTTAATCAAGCTATTTTTTACATAACCTATGCGATTACTACTGTATGTACCAAATTCAACTTTTGTGGCTACATATTCTTTACCTTGATCCAATAGTCTACTTCTTTGAGAAGAAGTGCGATTGGAATATAAACGCAACTGAACATTTTCTTTAGTGCTTGTAATTAATATAGCACAACTTATGGATTGAGTACTTGAATTTACATTTAAGGATTTTTGGCAATTTTTAAAATTATATATAATACCTTTATTTTCAACTTCTATAGGTTCAACTAGTTGGGGTTCAACTGATTTAGATAATTTTTGAGTTTTTTCAGGGTTATCATCTGTCGGAATTTGTGAAATTACTGGAGAAGAATAAACAAGAGGTTTACTATTTATTTCAGCAATCATTCCTTGATTATTTTTATATATTTTATAATTTTTTTTCCCCAATTCTTTGATTCCAAAAGTAAATAGTGGTGCCGTAAAAATGATTATAATTAATGCAAAATTAAAATAGTTTTGCCATTTCTGTATTTTCGAGTCTCTATCCATATTAGTTTGCTTAGCATAGCTTTGTTCACTACTAACATAATCAGCTTTTTCGAAGTAGTTAGCACTAGCGTTAAACTTGGCATCACTCTGGTCATCTATAGTAGTTTCTTTCTCTGCAATTGATCGTCTCAGAACTTGATTAGCTTTCCTTTGCTTGTAACTCTTATAAGTGGGAACCATAGATTTGTTTGGTTTATGCTCGTTATTATTTATTTGTTTATGTTCACTTGATCCATCCTTAGTTCGCTTGTTTTCTCTCCAAAAAACAAATACAGTACCGACGACAAAGCTGGTGGTGACTAACCAACCGGGAGGTTTGCCACCAGCGAACAAGAATATTACTAGTAAACTAGTAAAGACTTGGGCTGTTTGCCAAAACAGGGAACTTAAACTAGCTTTGGCTTCTTGGTAGAGACTAATTTCTTCGCGTTTAACTGTAGACATATTCACTAACTTAGTTATAGCGTCATAGATTAATCATATCTTTTAATAAGCGTTTGAGGATTCGACCACATAAGGTAATACAGGAGCTAAAAGCTAACAAAACAACAACAAGGCAGAAGTAGCGGTTTACTTCCCAAACGCTCCAGGTATTCCAACATTGATCAAAGCTTGTAAAATTTTCTTTAGTTATCCAATGAAATATCCAGCCGAAAATAACGTATAGGATCCCAAGACCAATGGCATCCTGAATTGTTAAATAGACATCTCGCCAGAGGTCACCTATTAAAGCTTTTCCAAGCTGATCCAAGGGCTCCCAAATGTTGATAAGCAGTTCATTAATAACCTTCCCAGACCTTGTTTTTGGTCTAGTTGATAATTGTGTTACACCTTGAGTTTTCCTACTGGGTTTTTGTGGGTTTATCGTTTTTTTATTTGTGGTCATGTCAACCGTTAATAGTGGGATGCATTTCATATTTGTAAAGGTGCGCTTTCTGTTGGTAAATTTAAGTCACCAACGGAAAGCGCACCTATGTACCTCATAGTTATGAAAAACGATATATATAGGAAAGGCAATTGGAATTAGGAAACAAAAATTATCACAAATCATTTTATTTTAAGGTAAATGCTGCCTAGCTTATTCCTATAAACTACTATAGTGTTTGTATCTAGAATGTCAATACACTGGTTGTAGTAAAAGTGATGGAAGCAAGACGCAAAAAGCAAGAGAGTAAAAAGAGCCAAAATTTTATTTGATAAGAGAAAAAAATCATAATTTTATTTGATAAGAAAAAAACTCTTAGGTTTACATCATAGTGGGCACATAGGCTCTACTCACAACCTTGCTGCCGTGTCACCGTTGCGATGCTCCTTTGGAACCCCTAAAAGCGATCGCATTTAGCGGAAGCTGAGGCCTTTGGGCCACGCTTTACGAACGCTTCATCGCGAAGCTTGACCTAAGATCAATCGCCTTTGGCTGCGCGTAGCCCATCGCACCATTCCCTTGAAACCTTATTCTTTTACTTCAGCAAAGCTGCCTTCTGCCCTTTGCCTTCGATCAACTTTTATTATGAGTATTCAACCCGACTTGAGATGAATGCATACAACTAACTCAAGCAAATATAGCGCTTTGTTACCTAATCAGGTACAGATAATTTTTTCTCTCTTCCCTCTTCTGGCTTTACTGCTCCCTGCTCCCTGCTCCCTGCTCCCTAACACCAACAAACTTTTACCTCACCTAATTTAAAACCGCTATATTAACTTGCTATACTTAAGTATAAATGAGGAAAAAATCGTGAACTCTATCCCTATCAAGCAATTTAAAACTAACATCCAAGACTTTATTAAACAAGTCATCAATCACCATACTACCCTCAAAATAACCGATCCCAATCAGGGATACTTTATTATTATTAGTGCCGAAGATTTGGAACAACAACAAGAAACCTTGTATGTATTACAAAATAGCCATTTAATGGAACAGATTAACCATTCTCAAGCTACCCATACCCAAAATAAAGGCTACTCTCCCAATCAGGAAGAACTAGATGATATCCTTAGTATTTGAGGGCAAAACTTGGGAAAATTACGAAGAACTTCGTAAAAAAGACAAAAAACTCCATCAAACCCTTTGTAAAATCATCAAAGAAATGCTGAGAGACGATCCCGGTAAAGGAATGGGAAAACCTGAACCGTTAAAACATAATTTATCGGGGTTGTGGTCAAGAATAATTTCTCAAAAAGATCGCCTTATTTACAAATTTGATGATAACTATGTTTATATTTTTGCAATAGGTGGTCATTACGATCAATTTAATTGATTTTAGTTCATGTAGGGTGGGCAGTGCTTGATACAAATCAGCTGACAAAGCCCGTTACTAGGCACTGCCCACCATAGGTGTAGCCCCAATCATAAGCTGATAGCTGATAGCTGTTCGCGTAGCGTGCGCGTAGCGCTTAAGCTGATAGCTGATAGCTGATAGCTGTTCGCGTAGCGTGCGCGTAGCGCTTAAGCTGATAGCTGATAGCTGATAGCTGTTCGCGTAGCGTGCGCGTAGCGCTTAAGCTGATAGCTGATAGCTGATAGCTGTTCGCGTAGCGTGCGCGTAGCGCTTAAGCTGATAGCTTACAAAAAAAAATAGCCGTAGAAATACTATCCACGGCTATTTCAATACTGTAAACGCAATTGTCTTGTCTATCAGTTTCCGAATCAATCCGGATGTGATCCTACCGGACCAGACCGGGGGGGAAACCCCCCCATAAATTTAACCTATTAACGCCAAGTTTGATACTTGGTTGCAAAACTAATTACTTGCCCCGGAATGCCCGTCGGTTGCAAAGGGCTCCAGTCGGAAACCGACCCATACCCGAGTGCGCAAAGGCCGTAAATAGTTTTGGTTACTGCTTCAGGAGAGCCCTTAATGTACTTAATACGTTGTTTCTTGGGATTATTGTTGTGATTCGGAATAAATTCTGTAGACATGGCTAAAAACTAAATTTCGTTGTCTTGATGCAGTCGCTCATGGGGGAAACCCCCAAGACCGCGCTGCATCGCTTACAATGATTATTGTAATGATTATATTTATAATTGTCAAGGGTTTTTATAAATTTTTTTTCCGGGGGTAATTTTAGTATAAAAAAAAGTGAATGCTAAATTATCAGCTATCAGCTATCAGCTATAGCAAAGGAAACAGGTGTACCTGATAGTTATGAAAAACGCTGTGAACATTTATTATCTGAATGGTTGCGATCAGAGATTGATAATTTTTCCAATTTGTTCAGATATTACTTGACTAGATCTAGCGATTGGCAGATCAGTTAATTATAAAAATGGTGCACAAAAAAATTAAATGGCTATAGACTAATAAGTACTACCTACTTATTGTACCCTAGCCGCCATGTCTTTGACTCAAGAATTAAAAACGGCAACAGAAACGCCAACAGAAAAGGCAACAACTGTACCGGAAGATGTTATATTTCCCCCTAGGGATTTATTCAGTGACGAACCACCTTTGGAAACTGATCTACATCGACTACAAATGACCCTACTCATCCAATGCCTAGAGTGGTTGTGGGATGAGCGTGATGATTTCTATGTCTCGGGAAATCTGACTATTTATTACAGTCCTCGACAACGTAAGTCTGAAGAATTTCGTGGGCCTGACTTTTTTGTGGTGCTGGGAACTGAGCGCAAACCTCGGAACAGTTGGGTAGTGTGGCAAGAAGAGGGGAAGTATCCGAATGTGATTGTAGAAATTATTTCCCCTACCACAGCAGATACGGACCGAGGATTAAAGAAGCAAATCTACCAGGATACATTCCGTACTCCCGACTATTTCTGGTTTGACCCCAACACCCTGGAATTAAAGGGCTTCCACTTGGTAGATGGTTGTTATCTCGAACTTGAGCCTAATCAAGAAGGTTGGTTGTGGAGTCAACAGTTGGCACTATATTTGGGAATTTATGACTCAAAATTACGTTGGTTTACTCCAGAAGGACAACTAGTTCCTGCCCCTACTGAAGCAGCCGAACTCGAAAAGCAACGAGCCGAACAAGAATGTCAGCAAAAGCAACAAGCTCAGGAGCAATTAGCTCAAATGGAGTCATTGTTAGCTCGTTATCGAGAACAGTTCGGTGATTTCCCTCAGTGATATAGCATTTCTCATAGCTATGAGGTACACATAATTTTTATCCTGTTCCCTACTCCCTACTCCCTACTCCCTAAAACCCATAATTCTATACCTCACCCCATTGATATAGCATTACACATGAAGGTCAGGACATTCCTAAACTCCGAAACTTAGTCATAGCTGACTTCTGACTTCTGACTTCTGACTTCTGACTTCTGACTTGCGCGTAGCGCCATAACTGCTATATTTGTAATGAATGTAATTGTGTATAGGTTCCTTCTTTCTGCAGCAGTTGAGGGTGATTGCCAACTTCTACAATATGCCCTCGTTCCATAACTACAATCCGGTCAGCCTTCCGAATCGTTGACAGGCGATGAGCTACTACAAACGTTGTGCGGTTTTCCATCAAGTGTTCCAAAGCGTCCTGAATCAAAGCTTCCGAAGCAGTATCTAGAGACGATGTTGCTTCATCGAGAACTAACACCCGTGGATTACGAATTAAAGCACGAGCAATAGCTAGTCGTTGCCGTTGACCACCAGAAAGTTTTGCCCCATTTTCCCCAATTAGAGTATCAAGTCCCGAGGGCAATTCCTGAATAAATTCTAAGGCATTGGCATCCTGAATCGCCTTGATTAACTGCTCTTCATCCAATTGTTGACTGCCGTACACAATATTCTCTCGCACCGTACCTTCAAATAAGATAGTCTCCTGGGAAACCACTGAGAGGAATTTCCGATAGGTCTGTAGGTCTAGGCTACTCATATCCGTACCATCTAGTAAAACTCTTCCGGTCGTGGGAGCCATGAAACCAATAATCAGACTTAATAAGGTCGATTTTCCGGCTCCGGATGGTCCGACGATGGCAATGGTTTCGCCAGGATTGACCTGTAGACAAAAGTCTTGAATGGCAAACTGTTCCGTATCGGGATACTGATAACTAACGGACTCAAAGGTGAATTCACCACGCAGCTGTTGCAGAGCTATCTTACCAGGATTGCGCTCTAGGTCAGGACACTCGAGAATTTCACCCACTGAGCGAATGGATTCAAAACCTTTGCCAATCTGTGGCAATACAGCTAAAATTTGCACTATCGAGTTAGTCAGGGAATCAAAATAGCCGGTCAGTAACACCACATCCCCCACTGTGATTGACCATTGCTTGGTATAGACTAACCAGGCTGAGGTGATCAAGCAAACCAGACTGAATAACCGTAGGGTTACCCAAGAAGAGGAATCAGTGATGGCGTTAATCGAGTCCAGTCGCACCGCTGCCTGTTTGACCGTCACTAACTTGCCATCAATCCGTTCCATCTCAGTCTGTTGAGCACCATGAGCTCGTGTGACTGGGATTAGCTGAATCATCTCGATTAAGCTAGCTGCCATTTCTTCTAGTTGTTGCCGGAAAGCAGAATTGCGATCGCGAATCGGTCGTCTGAGTACCGAAATCAGAATCACAGCTGCTGGAACAGTTCCCAGGAAGAACAGCAAGAACCAAGGAGCACGAATAGCAGTAGCGACAATTGCTACTAAGATAGTTAGCATAGCCGCAGGGACAAACTGGAACAGGGTTGTTGCCAACCCTTGAATTTGTTCCACATCCCGCAAGAGTTTAGTTTGTAGTGCTCCCTTGCTGTTATTTTTGTAGAACCCAATCGAAAGCAGTTGCAGCTGCTGGGTGATGAGTGAGCGCAGATTCGACTCCATGTTGCGAGTCGCCAGACTCATAAACCGGATGTGTAAGTAATGGGTGGGGATATTTTGCAGTATAGAAATCCCTAAGATAGCCCCATTAATCCATAACTCCGACAGTGGGTGAGTGCTTGGGTTGGCAATAATATCAATTACATTAGCAATCACCAATGGTCTGATCCATTCCGGACTGTGTTTGATCACATACACCGCCATCGACAGTCCGATTTTACCTAGGTCTTGGCGGTAGAGATAAAGTAGTGTCCGGAAGGGGTACTCACTCCGATACTCCTGAGGAGGTGACTCCTTGGGTAGATTAGATGCTGCCGTAACACTTTCCAGTGATAATGCTTTCATGTCCGCAGTCCCTATGTCTCTTCTAACTGGTACTGTCTTGCCACATGGACTGTAAAGAAACAGACAAGGAATTGTCGATTCTTATAAAGAAACAAAAAATATTTTTTTTATCAAAACTAGGTCTTTTTTAAAGTCTTTATCGTCGCCAAAACTAGTACTCTGTTAAAATTAATTGGAGCGCAAAATCCTAACAGCAACTAGCCAGTATTACTATTATTTATAGCACTTCTCATAGCTATGAGGTACAAAATTTCGGGATTTTAGGTAATAGGTAATAGGTAATAGGTAATAGGTAATAGGTAATAGGTAATAGGTAATAGGTAATAGGTAATAGGTAATAGGTAATAGGTAATAGGTAATAGGTAATAGGTAATAGGTAATAGGTAATAGGTAATAGGTAATAGGGATGCGCTGCATCTTCAGGTGCGACCCGAAGGTGCGACCCTAGGCCGGGTTCCCCGGCCTAGGAGGCGCGCACCTTGAGCGAATTTAATCATTAGATGCGGAAAGCGCACCTAACAGGGAATCAGCTTCAAAGAATACTGTACCTCATAACTGTGATCAACGCTATAATTGCCGTGCTCTTCTTCTTTGCTCTGGATTGGGTTTGTATTTTATATATTATTGTCTGAGCCAGTAAGTATTTGATAATGGGTAAACACAGCCACAAAACATTCCATTTCTAATATTATTGTTCCCTGAGATGTTTTGTTAAAACTGAATCCTTCGGACTATTGTGGTGAGGGCTATAGTTCAAGGGGAGCAAGGTTGATGATTGAACCGAGAAAAAAAGGCTTTTTCCAGACTCGACCGATCCTTCCCCCTTGAGTATTTCAATAGCTAGCGCTGTAAACTTCTGGGATCGAGAGCATCCCGCAAACCATCCCCAAGTAAATTAAACGCCAACACCGTCAGAATAATCAGCAGTGCTGGCGGCCAAATCAACCAAGGCTGTAGCACGATGATTGAGGCATTGGTTGCCAAAGACAACAAATTTCCCCAGGACGGATCCGGTTGCTGAATTCCCAATCCAATCAAACTCAGCACCGACTCGGCCACAATGAAACCAGGAACTGCCAAGGTTGCTGATATAATCACATAGGAAGCTGTCTGGGGCAGAACGTGGCGTACAATGATATAGAAGGGATTCGCCCCCATAGTTTTGGCAGCTTGGACAAATTCCCGCTCCTTAATCGATAACACCTGTCCTCGGATCACTCGTGCTAAGCCAGACCAGCTAATAAACGAGGTAATCAGAACAATTAATAAAAACCGTTGCGCACTAGTTAGACCAGGTGGTAGCACAGCCGCTAAGGCGACGAGTAGGTAAATACCAGGAATAGTCATCAAAACTTCTACCAGACGCATGATGATCCCATCTACCCAGCCGCCGAAATAGCCGGAAATTCCCCCAATGATTAGACCAAGGGGAAAGGAGATCGCAATTCCGACTAGACCAATACTAAGACTAATCCGACCCCCATACACCAAGCGACTAAACTGATCACGAGCTTGCTCATCGGTACCTAATAGATTAATCTTCCCCTCACCCACCGTACCAAACAGGTGACGGTTGAAGGGAATCGCTCCAAACAACTTATACTCCCGACCTGGAACAAATAGACCCACTGGCGACGGCTTTTGCCAGTCTACAATCAGTTTGCGATCGCCTGTCTCTAAATCCGTTGGTCCTTGGGTTGTGGGATATACATGGGGACCAATAAACTCTTTGGTTTGCTGGTTACGCCAGTAGATCTTGGTAGGTGGTAGCAGGGAACCATCTGGCTGAGACACATAAGGATCATAGGGAGCAACAACATCTGCTGCAATGACAATTAGATAAAAAGTCAATAATAGCAATGCCCCAAAACGGGCGAGAGGGTTCTTGGTAAGTTTTTGCCACCAGTTCATAGGATTATTCCGAAAGCGCGAAAAGCACCTCGTGTTTACTTTGTATGGGCGTATCTTGCATTAGCTATGTTTCACCCATACAAAGATGGTATCGAAATCTGATCCAATCACCCTTCACTCAACACCCTTCACTCAACACCGTTCATAATTTCTGATTATACATTAACCTTTTGTGTCATTTTCCCCAGTCCATTGTGATTGTGTGAGTGTTCGACCACAAAGACATTGGAGAAGAGATTAGCCGTAATTTGTTGACCTTCCTGAGTTAAGGATAGGTAACGCAAGGCATCCTGAATATAAGGGTATACCCCATTCCAGTAAAACTTAGAGTAGCCTTGCCGCAGATCTCCAGGATGGAGGTACCCAATGGTTTTGTTAAATCCAGTTTCTTCAAACTCATAGAACAAAGCACTAGTTTTTTTGAGATAGCGTGGGTCACTCAGTTGACCAATCAAGTCAGAGGCGCGAATTAATCCAGGATAGTTACCTGTATCTTGATGATCCCCTTGCTTCGGCACAGGGAAACGAGTCAGTTCAATGTTGCGCTTGATAAACTCGGCATCAATCAGGTTGTGACCACCAAAGCGCTCATCAATAAATAATTTTGCCCGATCGACATGATAAGGCGTCAGAGCAGCATCGGTAGAGCCTTGGGGTAAATGAACCATCTCCCCATGTTGACCAGTAGCGTAGAGTCGTTCATTTTCTCGGTCTTGGCGACATACTCCTTTAACATAGCCAATATCATGACATGCCAAAGAAATGATAAAGTGTAACCAATCATCAGGAGTTACACCACCTTCACGGATATGTTTGCCTCGCAAAATCTCTTGTCCGACGAGGGTAACTAGGATGGAGTGTTCCACATTGTGATAGAGGGCATCACTGTTGGCAATATTTTCCATTGCCATGCTGCCAGCCCAAGCAATTATATCTTCGTTGTCAGGGTTGAGTCCCCCGTAAGTTCGGCGGTAGCCTTCCCGGAGTCTTATAACAAAGGCGTTAATTAGAATTTCAGTGGTGTTAAACATGATTTTTGATTGACTTAAATGCTAAGACAAAGTCCAGTATTCCCATGACACTGGCTTAGTTTTACTAGTTTGGTAGATTTAAATTTTTGGTAGTTTAACCTTTTGTATAGCTCGCTTAGGGTTAACACCTCAAAGCATTACTAAGTGATCCTTGGGCGCTATACTAGCAGCAATGGGGAAGGCTAATCTTTGTCTACAGCTTACCAAAAAGCCAAGCTGAAGGCCCCGATCAGATCCTGTCCGGGTAATTAACCTTAATAAAAATCTGCCCCATCTCCCTATCAATCTTCTTTATGATGGGTATTCTTGCGCACTTGATCTAGCAATGCTCAATCGGGTGAAGTACCTGACCCAATTAAGAACTGCTATAATACCAATAATAGTTAAATAATAGTTAAAGGTTTGCGGGTGTAATTCAGTGGTAGAATGTCAGCTTCCCAAGCTGAACGTCGTCGGTTCGAGTCCGATCACCCGCTTGTTGATTTGTAAGCATTCAGCGGTCAGCTAATGCGCTACGGGCACGCTGTCTTGATGGGGAGCAGGTCAAATAAGCCTAACAAATGAACTACTTGACAAAACAACAAAAATCATGTTATTGAGCCGGTCTTAGTTGCAGAACAGATGAACTATTTACCAGATCAGCTTGGCTTTTACCCATGAGGGGGCTATAGATAATGTACAAATATTAGGCATTAGTGACATGCTCCCCCTATTACCTATTACCTATTACCCATTACCCATTACCCATTACCCATCACCCATTCCCCATTCCCCATTCCCCATTCCCCATTCCCCATTACCCATTCCCCATTCCCCATTCCCCATTCCCCATTCCCCATTCCCTCTAACTCTAGGCGAATTTTGTTCAGAGATTTGTTAACTAATTTTATGACATGAAATCTATCTATTCCCAGATTAGCATTTGCGCTACGCGCACGCTACGCGAACGGAAAAACTTCCTTGACAACTTTCTGAAATCCACCCCACATATCTACACTGACTTCTTTGATTTTTCCCCTGATTGCAATAGGTTGCTCCTTGAGTACTTCTATAATTTCTTCACTCTTATGAGAGTCAATTACTTATAATAAATAACTGTTATCAATATCACAAACAACGGTAACAAATTTTATTTTTCCTTTTGCTCGACTAAATTCATCTATATTTAACCGTTGTGGAGTTACCCAGTATTTTTTTTTGCTTATGGATTATTTTAAAAATTTTTTCGACTTTTTCTTGACTTAATTGTTCATTTTTGCTTACTTGTGCCACTGTTAATTCTTGAACTTTATTATAGATATATTATTCATCCATTTTTGTATAATTACGACCCATTTATATAAAGCTTAAAGGTTCAGTTGAGTAGTTTTGACAGTGACAACAATAAAATTGACGACGAGGCACTTGTAAGTATACTCCTTGCCCACATATAGCGGTTTTTAATCTAGTAAGGTACAAGTTTTTGAGGTGCGACCCGTGGCGAATTTAATTCGCCAACGGAAAGCGCACCTAAGGTTTTAGGGAGCAGGAAGCAGGGAGCAGGGAAGAGGGAAGAGGGAAGAGGGAAAAAAATATGTGTACCTGATGAGGCTAAAAAGCGCTATATGGATAAATCTCGCACTAAAATTGGTCGATTTTGATTAATGTCATTCGTATAAATTTGACACTTAGGACAGTTAATTACTTCATTTAATAAATCCAAATTCAATATTATAAATTATTCTTTTTTATAAGAAGTGAACACGGTTACATTCGGTAAATTTAACAAAGTATAGCAGAAGTCAGAAGTCAGAAGTCAGAAGTCAGAAGTTAAACTCTTGCCATACTGTAGTTTGAGACTTTTGTCATGTCCTAATTACCCTGGCGACTGCTATATCTAGATGAAAGTCCATCCGTCGGTTAACAGCATTTAGTATTACTAGCTACATTTTACACCATATTGCCGGAAGAGCCATTCCGGTCTAAAATTTGTTTTAACATCTTGAAATAGACTTGGTTGGTTACCTTTTAAAGCAGCTATATAATCCTTGCCACTGTTGACGATAAATTCACAAGTTTTTTTTGGGTATTAATAGCATCATTGGCATTGACAACTCCTTTTAGAGCCAGTTTCTTGAGCAACTCTGGTAAAGCTTTAATTTCGTTGGTTTTGGCATCAACTTCAAAGGGTTCTAAAATCAAGCCCCGCTCAACAATGTAAGAACTGACCAACATAATTGCTGGGTTTGAAGTTACCGTAAGAGAGGGTCGCCTTTATAGGAACAGGTTATGGGTAATAGTTTTAAGTTATATGAAATAAGGCGACCCTCTCTAAGGTTTCGTCTCCTTGGGAGTCGGAATTGGGATTATCGTTTTCAATCTGATCTGAACCTTTAAGGACTTTGCCGTCTAAGCCAATGGTTTCTCCAGAAGCTGGTTGTACATTCAAGAATGCGCGCAAGGCACATCGAATACTCTTCGTAATTAATATACAATAAAACACGACGTAAGTAGGTGGGCTTAATAAGGCGACCCTCTCTAAGGTTTCGTCTCCGGGAAGGCTTTTGAAACGGCAAGAAGGGTTTGAAGTTACCCTAAGATAGGGTAACTTCAAACGTTGGTAGGTTATGGGTAAAAGGTAACGGCGCTTTTGTAGTAAGGCGACCCTATCTTAGGTTTCGTTTCCGGAAATGCACTCCGCAGTGGTCTTACCTTCGGCGTAGCCGACGCTTCGCGAACAGAGATGGAGATTTGTTGGAAAAGCACCATATAATACCACGCGCACTGGATGGAAATAATTCAGACAAAAATCTCGAATTATTACACCTACATTGCCATGATGCCAAACACGGAAGCAAAACCAACTCAAAAGAGTTAGATGAAAATCCGTTCTAGAGGAGCCAATGTCAAGGATTGTACTGTAATGATGAGCCGTATGATGCGAAAGTATCACGTACGTTTTTGAAGACGAGTCAGAGGTGACTCACTGGCTTAGTTTAATGAAGCCCGCGCTGTACCGTGCTTGTCAGCGTCGGGAGTATGTCACTAGAAAACCATTTCATCCCCGCTTTCCCTAAGGTATAGCAGAAGTCATTTGTCAGAAGTCAAACTCTTGCGCTTACAAAGGGTGTGAGACTTTTGTCATGTCCTAACTGCCCTGGCGACTGCTATAGCAATAGAGTGGCGGGCTGCTGCTTTCGATATCGATTTTGTAGGAGTATGGCTGGTCAGCTCACTCCTGATCAAAAATACTCTTGGCTTTTATATGTTGCAGATGCTGATCTTCGAGTTGGTCTGGCTAGTTACGGGAGTCGTGCTATTATACACCAATCCGGCTCAGAGTTTAGGGTAGTGGGCTTTCGGTTATCTTGATTCTTGAGGTTAGATTCGTTACCCTTGCACCGGTTACTGACTCTAACTAAACTGGAGAGCATGGTTGGCTTCGCTGCACTAAAGCGCGATGATGATTGGCTTGATTGGTCTAGCTAATCGCATTTCAAGGATACTACTGTGGGCTGCCCTTGTCAGTGACCAGATTGCCCTGCACGATGATGGTGCCAACAAGGCGTGAGGTTTTTCCCGAGACTTGAGCAATTTTGCATCTACTTGATAGACTGGGGCATCCCATGAGATAATAGTAAATTGTGTTTAATTGTAATATTTGAGTTCTTAGAAAAAAAACTATGGCAAGTAAGAAAGGTGTCCGAATCGTTATTACTCTAGAATGTACTGAATGTCGCAGTTACTCCAATAAGCGCTCGGCTGGTGTTTCCCGCTATACCACTAGGAAGAATCGCCGTAACACATCATCACGTCTGGAACTGAAGAAATTTTGCACCCATTGCAACAAGCACATGATTCACAAAGAAATCAAATAGATTTGGTCCTTGGTCATTTGTGAATTGAATTTGTTAATTGAAAATGGACTATTGACAAAGAACAAGCAACAAAGAACAAGTATTCAGCTTATGTGCTACGCACACGCGTGCGCGTTCAGCGGTCAGCTATCAGCGGTCAGCTCAAGTAACTCAGCTTAAACCAATGCTTACCTGTTTTATTGTAAGCATTCAGTGGTCAGCCGTGAACATTGGCCTTTGAGTCACGCTACGCGAATGGCTCACTCTACTTCAGGTGCCGTCAGAATAAAAGAAACCTAAGCAGCTTAAGTAGCGTGCTAATAGCTCATAAGCTGATAACTGATAGCCCATAAGCTGATAACTGATAACTGATAGCTGATAGCTGATAGCTGATAGCTGAATACTTACCAAAGAACAAATGACTATAATCAGTAACCAGTAACCTAAATAACCAATCACCAATCACAACCAATCATGACTTACTTTCGTAAACGTCTCTCTCCGATCAAACCCGATGAACCGATCGACTATAAAGATGTTGAGTTGCTGCGCAAGTTTATCACTGAACGGGGAAAAATCCTACCCCGCCGCATTACTAATCTAACGACTCAACAACAACGAAAGCTAACCACAGCCATTAAGCGAGCAAGGTTCTTGGCTTTGCTACCCTATATTAATAAAGAAGGTTAAGGTGAACAATCACGGTCTTCCTCTGGGATATTTCCCGTGTGAAGAATCAAATATCAAATAAGAAGGATGAAGGATGAAGTATGAAGGATGAAATGGGGTGATCGATGGCTGAGGCGCGCGATGCAGTGGCCTCACGGGGAATTCCCCCACTCGCGCTCTGCATCAAGACATGGTTAACTAAAAACTTGCGACCCAACCAGGAGTTACACTGACCACTGACAACTTCAGACTTCAGACTTCAGACTTTAGACTTGACCCCGTCTGCCGAGTTGGGTATCTCAACAACACAGGATAGACTGGGGGGAGGTGGATTTGGTAAACGCTACCCGGGTTATCAGAACTGGTGGAAAAGGGAACACTAATCGAATTTCGCTTACAAGGAGAACGCCATCTCGCTGTTGTCGATCGTCCAGAGGGCAAGAACCACTTGATTGCTTTGGATCAACGGGGGAAACTGCACAAGCTCCATCCTCGACAAGTCACCTACACAGTGGCAGATTCTACTTATGAGCCATCACAAATACCAGAGTTTATTGCTCGAGTACAACCCTATCTAGACCCAGATAGCTTAGAATTAGCTTGGGAATTACTGGTGGAAGAAGGAGAGGCGGTTACCTGTGCTGACATGGCACAGTTATTATTTTCTGAGCAAAGTCCACCCCAGTGCTATGCGGCACACTGTATTCTGTTTGAAGACAAAATCTATTTTAAACAAAAAGCACAAACCTATGAACCCCGCTCCGCTAGCATGGTGGCTGAAATCAAGCATCAACTGGCAGCGGCTCAATCAAAGCACCAGGAACAAGAAGAATTTTTGAAGCGAGTACAGCAAAAGTTAGGGGGTGAGCAAGTAGAGTGGGTTGATAGCGATCGCACTCGCTTTGATGCTCTAGAACGGTTCGTTAGTGAACCAGATAAACCATCTCGTGCAGTTCAGGAAACTCTGGAAGCACTAAAACGCCCTCAAAACCCAGAAAATGCCTTCGATTTATTGATAAATTTGGGTTTGTGGCGTCCTCACCAGAAGTACTTGCTGCGTCATAAAATCCCAACTCAATTTCGTCGTGAGGTACTCGAATTGACCCAGCAATACCTGGCAAATCCTCCTACTGACCCAGATTCAGATCGCTTGGATTTAACTCATCTGAAACTCTACACCATAGATGATGAAAGTACCCAAGAAATAGATGATGGTTTGAGTATAGAAGATCTAGAGGATGGCACTCAGCGTCTGTGGATTCACATCGCTGACCCAACCCGCTTGGTAATGCCAGGGGATAATCTTGACCTAGAAGCACGACGGCGTAGTACCACCATATATCTACCCACGGGCATGATTCCCATGTTCCCATCGGAACTGGCAACTGGTCCAATGAGTTTGGTTCAAGGTCAAGTCTGTGGCGCACTCAGTTTTGGCGTGATCTTGGATCAAGATGGTGCCATCTATGACTATCAGATTCACCCCAGCCTGATTAAACCCACCTATCGCCTGACTTATGAAGATGTAGATGAAATGTTGCAGTTAGGGGTACAGGCAGAAACAGAACTGTTTGCGATCGCTAACTTGGCTGTGCGTCGGCAAAAGTGGCGCAAGTCTCAGGGGGCGATTAGCATCCATATGCCAGAGTCGGTAATCAAGGTGGGAAATGATGACCAAATTACCATTGAGGTGTTAGAAGATTCACCATCACGGCAAATGGTGGCAGAAATGATGATTCTGGCAGGTGAAGTGGCTGGACGCTATGGTCAAGCGCACCAAATTCCACTACCATTCCGAGGACAACCCCAGCCAGAACTTCCATCCCAAGAAGAACTGCTGCTATTGCCAGCCGGTCCAGTGCGGTTCTGTGCCATGCGTCGGTGTATGCCTAGAAGCGAAATGAGCATTACCCCAACACGCCACGCTAGTTTGGCTTTGGAAACTTACACCCAGGTAACCTCTCCGATCCGCCGCTACACTGACTTAATGACTCATTTCCAGCTGAAAGCTCATCTACGGGGTGACCCCCTACCCTTTGAAGCTGAAGATTTGCTCGAAACGATGCAGAGTGTAACCAGAACAGCTAAGGATGCTAGTGAAGTAGAACGTGATACCAACAAATATTGGGGATTGGAATATTTGCGGCGTAACCCGAATCAGGTTTGGCAAGTATTAGTACTCAGTTGGTGGCGAGAAAACGAGAATAAGGGCAACATTCTCCTAGAAGAGTTAGGTCTAGAATTGCCCATGCGTTTCCAGCGTTCGGTTCAATTAGGCGATCGCTTACACGTCAAAGTCAGTCATGCTGATCCCCGTAAAGAAGTTATTCATTTTCAAGAACTAGCGAACTCAGAGGCTCAGCTTCCTTTTAACTCAAAGCTAGAAGATGGCTCAGCTTCTGCTGTGAACAGATTCGCGTAAATCTCTGTCCTTTTATAAAAATCCCCCAAAGCCGAAAACCCCGTGTCTAATGACCGGGGATGAAGGCTCACAGCGGCTTGACGCGCCTAGAAAAATATTTCAGGAAAATCCGGAATTTTAGTCTGGATGTTGTAAAATAAGGGAGTGAACAGTTTAGGTCCCAGACGAAACCTTAGAATAGGGTCGCCTTTATGGTTTGTCGGCTATGGAAAAAGGGTTAAAACTGTTGTTATAAGGCGACCCTATTCTTACGGTAACTTTAAGAAGCTGATGATCATTTTAGAGTTCAAGGCGAAAGGAAAAAAACATCAATACTCTGGGATCAACGAGGCTATCCGGACAGTCCAGTTCATCCGTAATAGCTGCCTCAGGTATTGGATGGAAAATAAAGGGGTCAACAAATTTGACCTTAATAAGTACAGTGCAGTCCTTGCTAAAAACTTTCCTTTTGCTAATGAATTAAACTCTACTGCTCGTCAGTCTAGTGCTGAAAGAGCATGGTCATCAATTGTTCGATTCTTTGATAACTGCAAGAAAAAAGTACCTGGAAAGAAAGGTTTTCCTAAGTTCCAGAAAAACTGCCGCTCAGTGGAGTATAAACAGTCTGGATGGAAGTTATCCCCTGACAAGAAGTCAATCACCTTTAGTGATAAAAAGGGTATTGGGAAGCTTAAGCTTAAAGGTAGATGGGACTTGTGGCGCTTGGATAAAAAGGAAATAAAGCGAGTCCGTATAGTTCGCCGGGCTGATGGTTATTATGTCCAGTTTTGTGTTTCAGTTGATATCAAAGAGGAACTAGAGCCAAGTGGGACAGCTATCGGCTTGGATGTTGGACTAAAATATTTTTACACTGATTCCGCTGGAAAAACTGAACCAAATCCCTGCTTTTACAGAACGGGAGAAAAACGCCTTAAGTTCTACCAGCGTCGAGTTTCTCGCAAGAAGAAAGGCTCATCCAATCGAAATAAAGCAGTTAATAGACTAGGCAGACAGCACCTTAAGATAAGTAGGCAACGTGAAGAGAACGCCAAGAGACTGGGAACGAAGTTACCGTAAGAATAAAGAAGCCTTTATGGTTAGTCGGCTATGCATAAAAGGGTTAAATCTTTGTTATTAAGGCTTCTTTATTCTAAGGTTTCGTCTCCGGCGCGCTGCGTAATCTGTTCTAACGATCTGGTCGCCTAGGTCGACTTAAGAGCCAAGAACCTAGTAAAAAATCACTGCCTCGCTAAGTCTATTAATGATGCAGGTTGGTATCAGTTTAGGAAATGGATGGAGCACTTTGGCACCAAGTTCGGAAAGGTAACAGTTGCAGTAAATCCTGCATATACCAGCCAAAACTGTTCCAATTGTGGCGAAGAAGTTAAAAAGTCCCTATCAACTAGGACTCATACGTGCAAGTGTGGTTGTCAGTTAGATAGAGACCACAACGCCGCAATAAACATCCTTAAGAAAGCCTTGGGTACGGTGGGGCACACCGGAACCTGGATCTTAAAATATCTAAACGCTTCAGGAGAATCGGCCTCTACTGTTCTTGGTTCCGGCCAGGTTCAGCAAGCTGGCTCGTTGAATGAAGAATCCCCGCGTATGCGCGACCGGGGAGTGTCAAAAAACTAGAAAGCTTGCTTTGATGTCTCGACATAAGTACAAGAGATTAAAACACCAAATCATCCGGGTACCGAGCCGTTGGTACTTCTGCCTATCTTTGGCTATTACCATCCTGCTGGGATGGCTTGGTGTAGCAGTAGCACAAGATAGTAACACGAATAATTTCACTAACCTGTCTACTATCTGGTTGTTAGTTTCATCTTTTCTAGTCTTTTTTATGAATGCTGGCTTTGCCATGTTAGAAGCCGGGTTATGTAGACGGAGAAATGCGACTAATGTCTTGGCTAAAAATTTGATAGTTTTCTGTATATCAGCCTTAGCCTTTTGGCTAGTTGGCTTTGGCTTAATGTTTGGTGATGGCATCACTTACAGTTGTGTTCCAGGAGAAAATAATAGTTTAAGTTTAGTGGGTCAAAAGGGGTTGTTTTTTAATCTTCCCTTTCCCCAATTTGGAAATCTTGGTTTTCCAGAATCAGGATTTAATTGTCTCAATCAAGATTGGTCTAATCGCTCCTTTGCGGCTCTATTTTTATTTCAGTTAGTCTTTGCTGGAACTGCAGCCACTATTGTTTCAGGAGCTGTTGCTGAACGGGTAAAATTCTGGGCATTTCTCCTATTTAGTTTTTTCCTGGTTGGTTTTATCTATCCCGTAACCGGTCACTGGGTTTGGGGACACTATGGTTGGCTAGCCAAGGCGCTAAAATTTCATGATTTTGCGGGTTCAACTGTAGTCCATAGTGTTGGTGGTATGGCTGGCTTGGTAGGGGCTTGGCTACTAAAGCCACGACAAGGTCGTTTTGGCTACAATTTAAGAACAGATAGATATGAAGGTCTCGAAACTGAAAAGTTCTCTGCCGATAATCTGGGTTTAGCCACCTTAGGCTGCTTAATTCTTTGGCTGGGCTGGTTTGGTTTTAATGGTGGCTCAGCAAAGGATCTCGATTATGTAGCTAATACCATCACAACTACCATGATGGCAGCAGCAGCTGGTGGAATATCCAGCGTATTTTTTAGTCCAATTATCCTGGGAAAACCCAGTCTAGCCTCAATTATCAATGGCATTTTAGGTGGGTTGGTGGGAATTACAGCCTCAGCTGCTTTTGTAGATATCAAAAGTGCATTTATAATTGGCTCTATCAGCGGTATTTTTGTCCTTTTAGGCGAATATTTTCTACAAGTTTGGAAAATTGACGACCCCGTAGGTTCGATTCCTGTTCACCTTTTCTGTGGATTTTGGGGAACGATTGCCTTAGGAATCTTTAGTAGCAATAGTTCTCTGTTGTACTCGGAACTTGATGTATATGACGATCCATTATTACAAGTGTTGTGTCAGTTCTTAGGCTGGCTGATTATTATCATTGTAACAGCTCTATTGAGTTTATTAGGTTGGCTATTAGTTAGCCTAATTTTATATTATGCAAGCCATATCAATGAGCGGATTAGCGGCAAACAACGCCATAGGAAACAATTACGTCAAACCCAATATTTTCAATTGGGAGAATTTATCTTAACTATTTTTGAAATTGCTCGTCGAGGAATTAGGGTATCTTTGGAAGAAGAAATCAGTGGTAGCGATGGAGTTTTTTATAATCCTTAGAAGAATCTGGCTTATCAGTAAATAGCTAAGTCTTTAAAAGTAGGCAATAAAATAAATTTTTATTGACTAAAACCAGTCTATTAAGTTAGATTAATTAGTTAAATTAATTAGTTATTTAGTTAACTGTTTGCTAAAAATCCATGCATGAATTTCCTATTCCCTGTTCCCTGTTGCCACAACTACTGATTTAACAATTTAATTTAACAATTTAACAATTTAACAATTGATTACCCCAAATATTTAGCAGCTGGACAATCTAATTTTATTAGATAGTTTCTCAACCAATTAGCATAATTCTCATTATTCCTATCCCATCGACGGAAAAAACGTGGAAGAGATTTTTGTTTAAACTGGTAGTAACGCTCTGATACTTTACAAAGATTTATAGTAGCTTGCTTGAATTCACCTTGACTAGCGAGCTCTTCTATAGCATAGGAAAACTGCAATTGATCTAACATTGACTGACATAGCTTGGGAAAAGCACTATTTTGACTCTTTATCTTTCTAAGTTGCTCTATTTGTTCTTTTCTGGTAGTAAATTGGCGTCTGCATATGTCCTCAGAAGCAAGGTTTTTTAGTTGATCGTCTGCTCTTCTAGCACTAGTACACTGAAATACACCAAAGGTAATGACTAGAAACAAGGCGATCAAGCCACCCCAAAAACTAATGGGTGATGGGATTCTGCTAGCTGATGAGGTAGCCAAGGTTGTGGCTTGGTCTGGCTCTAAAGGTACTACAGTTGATTGGTTGGGCTCGTCAGTTGTTAGATCTGGGTGTTTGGGTTCATCAGTTGTCAGCTCTGAGTGTTTAGGCTGGTCAGTTGTGAGATCTTGGTCTTGAGTAACTGGGGTGATTGGTAGGTTAGGAAAAGCAATGGCGATGGCTTGATCAGTAGCATCTGTCGTCAGCTCAGATGCCAACCAATAGTCTGTACTGGTCAACTGTGCTAACTCTTGAGCTACCCAGCTGTGATTAAAAACAACCTCATAAATACGGTTAGAAACTTTTAAATTTCCCCCCTGGTTAATCACCACACCGGAGTTGAGCAACACTTTTTGTTCCCAACTGTCATTTGCCATCATGACTCCCTGCAAAATTTTCTGATATAGCCGCAGGAATTGTTCTTCGAGCAAGAAACTACGAATATCTTGCAGAAGTTCAGCGGCTTCCTGAGTTTCCCAATTTTCAACGAAGTGAGTTTTGACTAGTTCTTCGACTTTGAGAGCTTCCTCACCAACAGGGATGGGAGATTTAGAGTCAAGGATAACTTGACAAAGCTTCTGGGTCAAAAAAGGCTGAGAGCCAGTCCATGCCAGTACCTCGTCTAAGACAACATCAGGGTTACTCAGATGCTCAGCCAATGCGAGTTTGAATGGTTCGAGGATTTTAGCCACCTCAGGTTTATCCTGCTTAGAGGTCATTTCATTCCTTGTGTATTCCAGACTATTTTTCCTTCAAACATATTTTGTGATAGTCTTGAATTTTCGATCAAGATTAACAAGGAATTTCTATGATCTACAAGCCAGGTTATGGGTAAGATATGGGGTGTAAACTACATGTCCACTACATGTCCATTACATCCAACCCCTCTGATGGCATAATCTTTCCCCCAAACGACTTAACTACATCTTCAAACAAGGGCATATCATCCTGTGGGATTTCCACTACTACTACCATTTTGGCATATTCCTCTGCTCCTTCTTCCTTGTATTCTATTTGCTCGAAGGGCAGGTCTGTTGTCCAATCGTCTGAATTGCTATCAATCATAGGGACGTTGGGCAACAGTTCTTCAACTGGGATAGCGCGAGGTTTAAAAGGCAGATCGACGCAAAATCGAGGCAGTGCCTGATGAGAAAAATTAACGAAATCCACGGGATTGCTAAACACGACTGAAACTTGGACTTTCATAATCTATGCTATGGTATTAAATCTATTGAGACTAAGTTGAATTAATACATCATAGCAAAGATGAGCAGTGAGACAGCCTCTGACTTCCAGTCATGGCAAATCTGGGTCTAATACCCCCGTTAACCAAACTGGTAATATGAACATTATATTGTATCGCAATGACTCAATTTAGGAATTGATGCCTGGTGAATAAAGACCTATCAAGGAGTTTGGTTTACGAGTTCCAGCCTCATCAGATTATTTGTTTAGAGCATGACAATACTCGTTTATACGCTGAAGTGATCGAATTTGTGTCATCGCGACAAATGTGTTGGGTGCGTTCTATGATATTGGTCACCTTGCATAGTCAAGAGCCTGTGCCAGTGGAACTCCCTGAACAGCTTACTCTTTACGACCTACGCTCTGGACCGGATTTACTTTGGCCAGCGAGTTTATTACGACTAGCCTTAGACACTGAAGTAATTCCCCTCTTGGTTCGGTTAGATGACCCTGATGTCAATGTAGAAAGTGACCCTGATGCTCGCCAGCAACTAAGTTATTTTATCTGTGCAGTTTGGCAAGCTTATCCTGAAAAGTTTTAAGTTTTTTTAATGGTTAATCGGTAATAGGACTTTGCCAACTCAATGGTGATCTGATCACGACTCAAGCAGTAGCAAGTCAGACCCCTTAGGAGAGTAAACTAAAGTTGTAGGGGTTTTGCCACATGTAGCTGTCAGAGCTTGCCCCAACCCTGAAAGTCATGGCTAAAAGTCATGGCTAAAAGTCATGGAGTAGTTACCAAGCCTCCGAGCTGGTCTAGCCTTAGTTTATAACCACTTTTTCTAGTGACTCGGAACTAGCTGTACACGACCAGCATCCATCTCAGACATTAATAATTCCAGTGCTTCGTAATCCACATCAGAGATGTAACCAGTTTGAGTTAGTTCGTAGTTAATTGCATTTTCTATATCAGGAGTCAATTTCCTAATATAGAGGGCTTTTTCTACTAGTTGACGAATAACAAATGTAGTTTTCACAATTACTTACCCACAATTCCATATAACTTTATTGTCTTCTGAAATTACTAGCCACTATAGTGATCTTTATCTTATTGGGATGTGATCTAAATCACTGATGAGGTGGATTGGTACTCTCTGACATATATATTACATATATATTATATGCCTTTTGGACTTAACTCAGAAAGCTTAACCTCAACGGAAGAAGCTATGCCGTTTCAAGGGTTAGAGGTATTGAAGTTTAGGTGCGACCCGTTCGCGTAGCGTTGGCAAAGCCAATAGGTGCGACCCAAGGGCGATTTATTCGCCCTTGGAGGCGCGCACCAATAGGTGCGAATTTAATTCTTAATGGGTCAAGCGCACCTAAGGCAGTTATAAGGACATACTGCTTAGTACTACTTGCCTCTACACCCTAGTTAACGTTATACTTATCTAAGGCTAAACATTTGGCTCAAGCCTATAACAAAAAGTATTATATTTCTATGTCAGGGCAGCTCTATTTAGTTAACGTAACAAAAATTATTAAAATTTAATCCCTACTTATAGGCATCAACTGAGCCATGCTCTTAGCAACTTAGACCATCGGAAATGAAAAATAAATTACTTAACTTGAAAAAAAGTAATATATGATACATTTTGATGGTAAGTTTAATGAAGATTTCAAAAACCATTAGCAATCTGTAAAGATTCGGCAAAGTCTATCAGAAGTGGTATGGAATTAGCGAAATTCCATACTATCTTCAATATATTCTCTATAAAATTTTATTGGATTTGACCAAGTGAGGAGTCTACTCATGACACAGGCGACCCTGAGTGCAAAATTAAGAATTATTCAACCTTCCGGTCATATTAACGCTTCTAATGCAATTGAGTTTAAAAGTCAGTTGACAGAAGCTGTGGTGGCTGCTGAGGATTCGGCTTTGTTGGTTGATATGCATCAGTTAGAGTCTCTCGACAGTGCTGGCTTAATGGCCTTAATTCATGGTCTGAAGCTAGCAAGAAGTCTAGAGAGGCGCTTTGGTCTTTGCTCCGTAGCTCCTTCAATTCGAATTATGCTGGAGCTAACTAAATTAGATGGGGTGTTTGAGATTTTTGACAGCCATGAGGCTTTTGCTACAGCCCTCTAGGGGGTTGGAGTAGGTTGGGAAGCTAACTCAATGGCTCTGAGTGCAGCAAAATCATAGGAAATCTTGGGAAGATTAAGTGCTTACAGCGATGATGATGGGAGGAGATAGGGAAATACCAGTTAAGAAGTATGGTGGTTATTATCTCCCTCACTTCATCCACCTTCACCCCCTTATCTCTAGCCTGAGTACTGATAAAATCAAAGGTGGATCAGGGTTAACTGCATTGAAAGCAGTAATAAAGTTTCTATGGCAATCACTGTAGAGGAAATATTAACACCAGACATCAACAGACCAGCCCGTTACTTAGGTAACGAGTTGGGAGCAGTCCATAAACCTTGGGAAGAAGCTGAGGTACGCTGGGTATTGACTTATCCAGAAATCTATGAAGTGGGGGCTTCTAACTTAGGCCATATCATCCTCTACAATATATTGAATTATCAACCTAGGCAATTATGCGATCGCGCCTATCTACCTGCCCCAGACTTGGCAGCTAAATTACGTTCCACTCAAACCCCTCTGTTTGCTGTCGAGAATCGGCGACCTCTGAAAGATTTTGATATTATTGGCTTTAGCCTTAGCTATGAATTAGGGGCAACCAACATCTTGGAAATGTTGGATTTGGGAGGAATTCCCCTGACCTGGAAAGACCGTGCTCAGTTTGATATATCGGAAATACCCCTAATTTTTGCAGGTGGACAAACGGCGACATCGAATCCTGAACCCTATGCTGATTTCTTAGATTTTGTTGATCTTGGCGATGGGGAAGAATTGTTGCCAGAGATTGGCTTAGTAATCGAAGAAGGCAAAGCAGCTGGCTTAAGTCGAGAAGCGTTACTCCTGGATTTGGCTCAGATACCAGGGGTGTATGTCCCCCAATTCTATGATATGACTGAGGATGGCTCAGTTAAACCCAACCGCCCTGATGTGCCGAAGCGGATTTTGCGGCGTGTGGCTACACCGATGCCTGCCTATGCTATTGGACTAGTACCCTATATCCAAACGGTTCATGACCGACTCAAGATCGAAGTGCGACGGGGCTGTACTCGGGGTTGTCGCTTCTGCCAACCTGGGATGCTGACTCGACCAGCGCGGGATGTGGAACCAGAAAAAGTGGTGGAAGCTATTGAACAAGGGATGCGTGCTACAGGGTATAACGAGTTTTCCCTTCTATCCCTGAGTTGTTCGGATTACCTGGCTCTACCAGCGGTGGGGATGGAAATCAAAAATCGTCTTAAGGATCAGAATATTTCCTTGTCCCTACCGAGTCAGCGGGTAGACCGCTTTGATGAGAATATTGCCAATATCCTAGGGGGCAATCGGCAGAGTGGCTTGACCTTTGCCCCAGAAGCAGGAACTCAGCGGATGCGGGATATTGTTAATAAGGGACTGACTAATGAAGAACTGCTCAGGGGAGTAAAGACGGCATTTGAGCAAGGCTGGGAGAAAGTCAAGCTCTATTTTATGATTGGTTTGCCCGGTGAAACGGATATGGATGTGTTGGGGATTGCGGAAACGGTGCGTTGGTTGCAGCAGGAGTGCCGTGCTAAAGGCAGAAAAACCATTAAGTTTAACATAACTGTTTCTAATTTTACCCCAAAACCTCACACCCCATTCCAGTGGCATTCCGTATCGACTTCGGAGTTTGAACGCAAGCAGGAATTACTCAAACAAGTATTTGGTCAGATCAGGGGGGTGAAGGTTAATTACACCGATGTTCGGATTTCGGCCATGGAAGATTTCGTGGGACGGGGTGACAGACGCTTAAGTGCGGTGGTGCGCCGTGCTTGGGAATTGGGGGCAGGGATGGACTCCTGGATGGAAAGCTTGGATCGGGCATTTGCTGCTTGGGAAAATGCGATCGCTTCATCAGGTCTGACCTGGAAATATCGCCAAGTAGAAAATGGCGAATGGAACGTGATGGCGGGTGTAGAAGAGTTGCAAGTTGGAAGGTTGTTCGCGAAGCGTGGCCAAAAGGCCAAGGTTGAAAGTTCAGAGCAACCAGCTAACCTACAACCAGCTAACCTACAACCAACTAACCGACAACCAACTAACCGACAACCAACTAACCTTCAACCAGCTAACCTTCAACCAACTAACCTTCAACCAACTAACCTTCAACCTTCTAACCTTCAACCTTCTAACCTTCAACCTTCTAACCTTCAACCTTCTAACCTTCAACCAGCTAACCTTCAACCAGCTAACCTTCAACCGTCAACCCTTAACGCCCTTGATGCTCCCTTGCCTTGGGATCATATTGATACGGGAATTGATAAGAATTGGCTCAAGGAAGATTTACAACGGGCGTTAGATGCAGCAACGGTACCGGATTGTTCCTTTGATGGGTGTTCTCACTGTGGTGTGTGTGGGATTGATTTTGGTCATAATGTAGTGATTGAGCCGCCACAGATTCCGCAATTTGCTGGTCACTTTAAACCCAATACTAATAAGGATCAGCGGCTGCGGGTTTGCTTTGGGAAGTTGGGGGATATGACCTTGTTGGGTCATCTGGATTTGGCAAGTCTGTTTGAGAGAGCAGTAAGACGGGCGTCACTGCCAATTCGATATAGTGGGGGGTTTCGGGCTAATGCTCGGATTATGATTGCTAATGCGTTGCCCTTGGGAGCGTCTAGCAGTGGGGAGATTGTGGAGTTTGAGTTAACTGAGAAAATGCCAGTTGAGGAGTTTAGGGAAAGGCTGGTGTCTCAGTTGCCTAAAGAGATTCCGGTGTATGGGGTTGAAGCAGTGGATTTGAAGGAACCTGCGGGAACTCAGCTGTTGGAGAGAGCTGAGTATTTGATTCGAGTTGAGGTAATATCAGAAGCGTCTTGGGAAGAGTGGCAGGGTTGGATTGAAGCAATCAAAGGTAGTAAGGAAATTTGGTGGGAGCGGTTTACGAAGTCGGGGAAGAAGCAGTGGGTGAATTTATGCGATCGCTTATTTGACTTCGAGGTGATCGAACCCCAAAAATCCAAAGATGGTGAAGAGGAGGTTGCGGAGTCTGGGGTGGTTTTGCGGTATGTGGGGAGTTGTTTGAATGATGGCACGATGTTGCGACCAGAGCACATTATTTATATGTTGGAGCAGGTGGCGCAGCGGGAGTTTCGTTTGTTGCATGTTCATCGGCAACGGTTGATTCTGCGCAATTGAGAAATTTGGCGTTGCTGAATTAAGGTATGATTGGCTAAAAATGTGGCGTTGCTGAATCAATCAATGAATATGAGTGGGGTGGACATCCTGCCTGCCCAAAAAGATCCGGTGCGCTTGACCCATTAAGAATTAAATTCGCCACGGGTCGCACCGTCAGGAACGGGCAAGATGCCCATTCCACAAAACTATTCAAATCATTCCATTATTAAGCAACGCCTCAAAGAATGGTCTAAGGAAAAGAAAATCACTGCTTTGATAAGGAAAGCCAATGGTACGGGAGTAATCAAAATTAGCCATTACCCATTACCAATAATTATCTTCTCACTGAGCTGGATTGATCTAGCTAACAATTATTATTTTTAATCCTGCCATTAGGCATAATAGTGTTACAGAAAATAGCATCATTTAAGTCAGCCTTAGCTAATTTAGCCTTTTTAAGATTAGCATGGCTGAAATTAGCCTCACTCAAATCAGCATCATGAAAGTCAACACCTTCTAAATTGGCATAACTTAGGTTGGCGGCTCTCAAGTCAGTATTATACAGTCTTGCACCACTCAAATTAGCATGACTAAGGTTAGCGCCACACAGTTCTTCATAACCTAGGTTGACATTTTTCAAGTCTAAACCGCTTAAGTCAGCCTCGGCACAAATAAAGATTGCTCCGGCTTTTGATGGGTTAAATCCAGTCGGAAACTCAGTGTATGACGTATAGATAGCTTTGGTAAAATTTATACTACTCAGGTCAGCTTTTTTCCAGCCATCAACCCCTAGCATACGGGCATAACTGAGGTTAGCATTGCTCAGGTCAGAATCACCTACGTAAACCTCACATAAGGTAGCATAACTAAAATTGGCATCCCTGAGCTTACTAGTAGCTATATAGATTACAGATAAATCCGCATAACTCAGATCAGTACCACTAAAATCACAGTTTTCCAAGGTTGATTCAGAGGCTACTATATGACTCAAGTTAGCCTTAGTAAGGTTAGAATTTTCGATAGTGGTTTCGTATAGGTAAGCATTCCTCAAGTTAGCATGACTTAGATCTACATCATCCCAAGTAGCTTCCTCTAAATCAGCATTACTCAAGTCCGCATTTTTTAGACAAACACCCTTGAAATTAGTACTTTTTAAGTTAGCCTTTTTCAAATTAATACCAGAAAAATCTCTTTCACCAGCTTCGTAGCGTTTTAGGAATTCATCACGATTCATAGTATGCACCATAATTTATTTATTTTGAGCTCTTACTTATCATAAGTATATCGTAAAAAAAAGTTTAATTTAATTTAAATGGGTTGGCTTAATGATTAATGGTTACTAGTTTTAGTACTTAATGCGATCAAGCCTAATCTAAGGTTGCTTAATCCCTAATCCCTCATCGTTAATGTTCTGATCAGCAATCACATCTTCTATCCCAGGGGTTTGATGAAATTGCTCCCAACTCAATAAACTCAACGTATTCATAACGAGTTTGGGTTATTTTGGCAGAACAGAAAAAGAAAGGTTACTTTAGTTTTATAGCGAGTTCCTTTGCTGTCAGGTTACAAAATAGTTGATTGTTGATTAGGCTTTAGGGATAAACCATGAACTATAGCAATCCTAGATGAATCCTGAGATTTACTGATCCGAAGCTCCCTTGGTAAAAAATTCTGCTCACAACTGACTTGGGATTTCTATAGGCACAAGACCGTATCTAATTACCTGAACATAAATACTGTTAACTGTGTTGAAACCCTTAACGTTGTTCAACCCCTTTATGTTCTCGGTTCGCCGTTCCCTATTCCCTTATCTGATCAGTCAACTTTCATTGTGTATGACTACTTACGACCGATGAAGGCAACTTAGTAATCTAGTTCGATTAGACCGAGACTATGAATACAACTGAGCGTAAAACAGAGAAGAAAATGGAAGTGCCTAGAACAACTAGTGAAGTGATTCGCATCAAGCCCCAACAGTTTATTCATGTGCTAGACAACAATACTGGTGTTACGCGACTGGAGGTTGGTCCTCAAACCATTACCCTTCGGGATCACGAGCGGCTGATCTTAAAACCTGAACCGATGATTATTGTGCCGCCTCGATATTATTGTGTGGTGGCTAATCCATTACTCCGGGATGAAGACGGTCAACCCATTGCTGATCAGCATGGTCAAATTCGACTGCGCTACGGTGATCTGGAAATTCGTTTCGCGCAAGATCCGTTTCCCCTTTATCCAAACGAGAAACTGGTAGGGGATGTCACGCAACTGGCAGTAGTCGAGACCAATCAAGCACTGCGTCTGAGAGCAATTCGGGATTTTACCGATACGGTTACGAGAATAGTTGATGGAGAAACCCAGACTGAAACAATTAACCGTTTAGCAGGTGATGAATGGCTGTTTGAAGGACCTGGAACCTATATTCCCCGGGTGGAGGTGGAAGTAGTTGAGACAGTCACAGCTGAGGTGATTAAACCTAACCAAGCCTTACACCTGTTAGCACGGCAGAATTGCACCGATCGTCAAAGCAATAGACGTAGAGCAGGTGAAGAATGGCTGGTTAGAGAAGAAGGAGCCTATTTACCTGGTGTGGATGAAGAAGTAATTGGCATTATTAATGCTTACATTTTGACAGAACAAAAAGCATTACATCTGAAAGCTAAACGCACCTTTACTGATATTTTTGGTCGTCAGCGTAAAGCTGGAGATGAATGGTTGGTCACCTTTGAAGATGCAGAAATTCATATTCCCGATGTTTATGAAGATGTAGTGGGAGAAGTCACGATTACTACCCTCAGCGATCACGAATGGTGTATTGTGGTTGACCCCATTGATGAGTCTGGAAAACCTCAGCTCGGTATGCGAGAGGTTCGCCAGGGGAGAACATCATTTTTCTTGCATCCCGGTGAATCCTTGGAGAATGGTATCCAAAACATCTATGTTCTCAGTGAGCTCGAAGCACTGTTGCTTCGAGCCAAAGAAGCGTTTAATGAAGGGGAAGGTGACCAGGTCATTACTCATCAACCAGGGGATTTATGGATGATTGCTGGGCCACAAGATTATATTCCCCGTGTGGAAGTGGAAGTGGTTGAGAAGCGTCAAGCGATTCCCCTTGATAAGAATGAAGGTATCTATGTGCGTAATATTCAGACTGGTGAACTCAAACTGGTCGGTGGTCCTCAGGCTTATATGCTCACTCCCTATGAGAAGCTTTGGGAAAAAGAACTGCCATCGGTAGTTGAGGAACTGTTGATGCAAAAAATAGACCCATTGTCTGGACGTGGTCAGGATTCTGTAGCTGGAGGGGATCAGTCCGAGCAAAAATCAGGAGTACGCCAACGTCTATCCCAACGGGATAAGACTAGAGCAGTTGTGTTTCATATTCCTCAAAATGCTGCTGTACAACTTCATGATTATAAAAACAGAACTGCAAGAACTGTATTTGGACCGGACTTGGTGATGCTCGAACCAGATGAAGCCTTTACTGTGCTTTCTTTGTCAGGTAGCAAGCCCAAACGACCTAATGTAATTAAATCCTTAGCCTTATTACTCGGTCCTGATTTTATGACCGATATCTTTACCGTAGAGACAGCAGACCATACCAGATTACAGCTACAGCTGTCCTATAACTGGTACTTTGATGTGGACAGACACGATGAACAAACTGCAGCTAGACTGTTTCAAGTACCTGATTTTGTGGGAGATACTTGTAAAGCGATCGCATCCCGAGTGCGGGGTGCTGTAGCAGGGGAAAAATTTGATGAATTTCACCGCAATTCAGCCCGGATTATCCGACTGGCGGTGTTTGGCACTGATGAAGAAGGTCATATTCGAGATGAATTTCGTTTCCGAGCCAATAACCTAGTAATTACCAATATTGACATTCAGTCAGTGGAGCCAGTGGATGAAGAAACCTTAAGGAGCTTGCAAAAGTCAGTCCAGCTAGCGATTCAAATTACTACTGATGCTCAAGAAGCTGCTGCACGGCAAGATGCGGAACGGATTGAGCAAGAAGCGAAAGCCAGGTTGGAAAGGCAAGTAATTTTGGATCAAAGTGCAGCAGAAGCAGAACGGAAAAAACTTCTAGAATTACAGGCAGAAAATATAGCCATTGAGTCTACAGGTCAAGCAACAGCAGAAGCAAGAGCTAAGGCTGAAGCGGCTCAGATTCAAGGACAATTAGCAGTTAACTTGGCTCAGCAAGAAGCCGAGGCGGCTCGGATTCGCAATGAAATCGAGTTAGCTCAACTCAAAGCACGTCAGGAAGCTGAATTAGCCCATCAACAGAGTTTGAGTAACCTAGAGATTGCCAAAGCTGAGCGTATGGCTCACATTAAGAGTGAAGAATACCGACAGAAAGTAGAAGCGATTGGTCCTCAAACCATTCAAGCGATCGCACAAGCAGGTCCGGAAATGCAGGCAAGACTTCTAGAAGCACTTGGTATCCAGAGTGTTTTGATTACCGATGGCAAAAATCCCATCAATCTATTTGGTGCAGCTAATGGTCTGATTAGTCCGCCAACTTCTAACTAAGTACATGTGTATCTGCTGCGCGCTGTGTCTGCTGCGCCCTGTGTCTGCTGCGCGCTGGCACGGCTTCCCTTATACACAGATAGACTGATAACCCAACCCTATCTTATCGGTCTATCTTACCGGTCTATCTGTGTCGAAGGTTGAGAGTTGAGGTGTTGCTCAACTTTGTTAATTACCCCTAGTACGAGAAACAGAGCAAATACTACAGCAACACCGATAGCAGTCCACTTGAAAAAAACTAACTTTGGCCGACCTTTAGCTGGATAACCACAACTGAGGCAAATTTCATCGTTGGTGCTGGTTAAAGACCCACAAACGTTACACTGTTCTAAAGCCATAGTTCTTGGAAATCTCTACCGTCATAAGATAACTGAAAAAATTATCAGGTGGGTAGAGTACTTTGAGCCTTCCTTACCAACTCCTTGATGCCCAAGTTGCTTAGTTCAGGTGAAGTAGGTTACCCAAAAATCAGGGCACAAGGGAAAACCCCCAGGTATGAAGCCTGTGACCAATAACCGATTACCCATTCCTAATCATGGCCTCAGGACACAATTTAATTCTGGATCTAACCACAGTTCTAGGGGCTTCTGCTCTGGGAGGCTACCTTGCCAATCGGCTACGTCAACCTGTACTTTTAGGCTATTTAGCCAGTGGTTTATTGGTTGGTCCGTTTGGTCTTAAACTCGTAGGCGAATTAGAACAAGTCAAATCCCTAGCTGAAATTGGGATTGTTTTTTTGTTATTCACCTATGGGGTAGAATTTTCTCTATCCCAGCTTAAACGATTTAAAGATATTGTCCTGAAAGGGAGTTTACTGCAAATTAGTCTCACTATTACCCTAGTTGCAGTTTTAGCCAATGGACTTGGTTGGGTTGATGGATTAACTCCGGGAATAATGCTCGGATTCATCATATCCCTCTCCTCCACCTCAGTAGTTCTTAAAACCCTGATGGAGAGAGGAGAAACCAATACCCTTCATGGTCAAGTGATGCTAGCAATTTTGATTGCTCAAGACCTTAGTTTAGGTCTGATGTTAGCCGTCATCCCCGCCCTTCAGCAGCCCTCAGATATTGGCTCAGCTTTAGTTGTTGCTTTACTCAAAGCGTTGGTGTTTCTAGCTGCTGCTCTAGCAGCGGGTCGCTGGATAGTTCCCCATCTCATTAAATATATTGCCCGCACTGAAAACAGTGAGCTATTTCTGATCACAGTAATTGCCCTGTGTTTAGGGATTGCTTTGATTACTGCTGGACTTGGTCTATCCGTTGAAATGGGAGCATTTGTGGCAGGATTAATGATGGCTGAAATTGATTATGCTGACCAAGCAGTTGCCAAAATAATTCCCCTTAAAGACACGTTTGTATGTCTATTTTTTGCATCCATAGGAATGCTCATTGAGCCAGAAGTGCTGCTCGATAACTTCGGCATAATTATCGGTTTAGTGATGTTAGTAATGGGTGGAAAAGCAGCCATTATCCTACCGATTGTGCTGAAATTTGGCTATTCCTTTAAAACTGCTTTTATTGCTAGTTTTGGTCTCAATCAAATTGGAGAATTTTCCTTTGTATTAGCGGTGGTTGGCTTTGAGTTAGGATTTATCACTAGGGATCAGTATCTACTCCTGGTGGGAACCACAGCAATTACCCTAGTCCTGACACCAATGTCGCTGAGATGGTCTCCCCGAATAGCAGACCACCTGGTAAATCTGCCGTTTCTGAAAAACTACCTGCGTCAGTTTCGGGGCACTAAAGCTTTGTCAATTCCAGAAACGATTTGTAATCATGTGGTAGTGGCTGGCTATGGACGAGTGGGGCGAGTACTGGTCAACATCCTGCGCAATCAAGGGCATGAGGTACTAGTGATTGAAAATAGCGAAGCTGCTATTCAACGATTAAGACATGAAAAAATTCCTTATATGTTTGGGGATGCTCACTCGGAACTGGTGTTAGAAAAAGCCCATCTAGAAAAAGCTAAAGCCCTAGCCATTGCCCTACCCGATCCTGGCAGTACCCGCTTGTTGCTCAAACGTGCCCTCAAGTTTGCCCCAGGACTGGATATTGTGGCTCGTTCTCACAAAAATAGCGAAATTGACCTACTCACCCAGTTAGGGGCGCGGGAAGTAGTGCAACCAGAATTTGAGGCAGCATTGGAAATGGGAGCCCATGTGCTAGTAGCACTGGGAGAATCCCAAGGTATGATTCAGTCTGTGATCAATCGGATTCACCAAGACCGCTATTTGAGTGTACGACCTGAACAAGCTACCTATTCAAAGCAGCAAGACATCACTGATGTTGCTGAAGAACTCCACAGTGAGTGGGTGACCTTGAGTCAAACTTCCCGTCTAGATTGGGTAACTCTGGCAGCAGCAGATATCCGTAACGTGACTGGGGTAACAGTTTTGACAATTCAACAAGGTAATGATATCGTCCACTACCCACAAGGTAAGATGACGTTGCGTTCAGGGGATCGATTGCTAGTTGTTGGGGAACCGGAAGAATTAGCAGCGTTTAGAGACTGGATCGAAAGTCGCAGTTTCCTTAGTGAGGGATCTAAGCATTGGGTAACTTTGGTAGAGAATTCAAGTTTGGTCGGTATGAAGCCAATTGATCTCCAGCATCAATACAATGTGATGGTTCAGGCGTTGCGTAGACAAGGGAAACTATATAATCCGGTGGATGAAGCTGGAGTATTGCAGGTGGGGGATTGTGTGTTGTTGTCTGGGGAATGGGATGAGGACTGAATAATTTGGTTTCAAGACTATGCGATTAGCCCGAAGGGCTACGCTACGCGAACGCATCCTTCGAGCTCCGAATCCCCCGATTTCACATAAATCCATACAGCAAGCAAATTTTTCTCAAACTAATTCTCAAACTAACTAGACACCCTTAGCAAAATACTATATACTATATAATAGTGACATTATGACAGTTGCTTCCTCAGCAACTGATGATCTGGGTGTGCTGTGGGCTGAGAAGTAGGTTCGAGGCAAGACAATATAGACAGCATACCAGGCGTTTGTTTGGCATCAGGGCTAAAGTAGATCAAAGACAGTTAGGTATAAACAAGTCCCATCAGTTCTTGGGTCTGCTTTAGGTCAATAATTGCTTACAATTTCGTGGATCAAGGGATACTGAGTTATTAACAACTTAAGTCCCAGCGAAGTCAGGCAAGTTGAATAGCCTTTTCTGACCAGTCAACGCAATTGAACGAGAATCTAGCTCGACCGTCATGCCGAGCTAGATAAAAGTGGGCTCTCTGCTTATTTTTTTGAGGAGAGGTTTATCCACTATAAATAGTGAACAGGTTTGTGGCACAAAGGGAATTCAGGTTCGTGAATATCCCTACTGCCATACTGCTGCAATGTCTAGAAAGGAGAAACCCGTGTCTGTCGGTATCCTCGGTACCAAACTCGGTATGACCCAAGTGTTCGATGAAGAAGGAAGAGCGATTCCTGTAACCGTCGTCAAAGCTGGGCCATGCACTGTGACCCAAATAAAAACCAACCAGACAGATGGCTACAATGCCATTCAAATTGGTTATGACCAAGTCAAGCCTAAGGCAATTAATAAGCCTGAAATAGGACACTTGGCTAAGTCCAGCGCCCCACCCTTACGCCACCTACGTGAGTACCGCGTGGATGATACCAGTAATTTTGAACTGGGTCAGCCAGTCAATACCGATATGTTCAGTATTGGTCAAATTGTCGATGTCAGCGGTAAAAGCATTGGTCGTGGCTTCGCGGGTTATCAGAAACGTCACAACTTCAGGCGAGGACCGATGGCTCATGGTTCCAAAAACCACCGCCTTCCAGGTTCCACTGGAGCAGGGACAACCCCTGGTCGTACCTATCCAGGTAAGAAAATGGCTGGTCGTTACGGCGGTACCAAGGTGACAATTCGCAAACTTGAAGTAGTCAAGATAGATCAAGAGCGCAATTTGCTAGCGATTAAAGGTGCAGTTCCCGGTAAACCAGGGACACTCTTGAGCATTGCACCCACTAATAAAGTCGGACGTTAGTCAGAACGAAAAAGCAATTAGCTCCCTCATCGTTAGGTGTAAGCCTGATGTATATGTAACTGTTTATTTTTACTACTAGCACCCCCTAAGTGCTTAAAAGCTAACAGCTAATTGCTAAACGCTTGCTCGCTAAGAAGGAGAGAACAAATGGTAGATTGTTCAGTGCGAAACTGGCAAGGGGAAGAAGTAGGGCAGGCAACACTCCAGATGCGAGTTGCCAAAGAAGAAAACGCTGCCCACATTGTTCACCGGTCACTGGTGAGACAAATGGCCAATGCTCGTCAAGGCAATGCTTGTACAAAAACTCGTTCCGAAGTTAGAGGTGGAGGACGCAAACCTTGGCGACAAAAGGGAACCGGTCGTGCTCGTGCTGGTTCTAATCGTTCACCCCTATGGCGTGGTGGTGGTGTAATCTTTGGTCCGAAACCCAGAGACTATAGCCAGAAAATGAACCGCAAAGAGCGTCGCTTGGCTCTGAGAACAGCGTTTATGAGTCGAGCAGAGGATTTGATTGTGGTAGAGGAATTTACTGAGCAACTACCACGACCCAAGACCAAGGATTTGGTGGCAGCAATTGGTCGTTGGGGAATTGAGCCTGAGTCAAAAGTTCTCCTAATCCTAGCTCAGCCAGAAGAAAAGGTTTATTTGTCAGTCCGTAACCTAGCAACTGTCAAGTTGATTTATGCCACCAACTTGAATACCTATGATATCCTAGCCGCTGATAAAATCGTGACCACTAACACGGCTCTTGCTAAAATTCAGGAGGTTTACAATGACTGAGTATAACCCCCGTGACCTGGCTGATTTGGTGATTCGCCCAATTGTGACTGAAAAGGCGACCCTACTGATGGAGCAGAACAAGTATGTCTTTGATGTGATTATCAAAGCGACAAAGCCACAAATTAGAGCCGCGATTGAAAGTCTTTTTGAAGTGAAAGTGGTGGCAGTAAATACCCTACGTCCGCCACGTAAAAAGCGTCGAGTGGGAAGATTTGTAGGTTACAAAACCCAGTACAAACGGGCGATTGTCACCCTAGCTCCAGGAGATTCGATTACTCTATTCCCAGACGTATAAAACTGGCTAATTGCTAATTGTTAATTTTTAATTGGTTAATTGCCAATTGGTAGATTGTCAATTGTTAAGACAAACTAGTCAAGACAAACTAGTCAAGACAAACTAAGTAAAAAATACTTGTTATGGGCATCCGTAGCTATAGACCATACACCCCAGGCACTCGTCAGGGTACTGTCTCAGACTTCGCTGAGATTACTCGGACTGAGCCAGAAAAATCCCTAACCAAGTCTAAGCATCGTAAAAAAGGTCGCAATAATCGCGGTGTCATTACCTGTCGCCATCGCGGTGGCGGACATAAGCGTCTATACAGGGTAATTGACTTCCGCCGGGATAAGCACAATATTCCAGCAAAAGTGGCAGCAATTGAGTATGACCCCAATCGGAATGCTAGGATTGCGCTTCTCTACTATCAAGATGGTGAAAAGCGATATATCCTGCATCCTGTGGGTTTGGAAGTGGGGTCATCCATTATATCTGGGCCTGACTCTCCCATCGAAATAGGCAATGCCTTGCCCCTAAAGGATATTCCCTTAGGCACCAACGTGCATAACGTTGAACTGATCCCAGGGCGAGGAGCACAGATTGTCCGTGCAGCCGGAGCAACTGCTCAAGTGCAAGCTAAAGAAGGTGACTATGTCACCCTAAAGCTGCCGTCTAGTGAAGTCAGGATGTTGCGTAAAGAATGCTACGCCACTATTGGACAGGTCGGTAATGTTGAAGCCAGAAACTTGAGTTTAGGTAAAGCTGGTCGCAATCGACATAGAGGCCGTCGTCCCCAAGTAAGGGGCAGTGTAATGAACCCGGTAGATCACCCCCATGGCGGTGGTGAGGGTAGAGCTCCTATTGGTAGAAGCGGTCCAGTGACCCCCTGGGGGAAACCAGCCTTGGGAGCCAAAACTCGTAAGGCCAAAAAGCAAAGTAGTTCTTTAATTGTCCGGCGTAGGCGGAAATCCTCTAAGCGAGGGCGCGGTGGTCGCGATTCTTAAGGAGTTGAACGTTAAAGTTAGCAGGTTAAACGTTGTAAATAGCAACTAATCACTACCAACTAGCAACTATTAACTACCAACTAACAACTAAAAACTAACGAGCGTTGAATTATGGGTCGTTCATTAAAAAAAGGTCCTTTTATAGCCGATAGTCTTCTGACTAAGATTGAAACCTTGAATGCTAAAGGTGAAAAACAGGTGATTAAAACCTGGTCAAGAGCCTCGACCATTGTGCCGCAGATGGTTGGTCACACCATTGCCGTTCATAACGGGCGGACACATGTACCAGTTTTTATCAATGAGCAGATGGTAGGTCATAAGCTGGGCGAATTTGCCCCGACTCGAACATTTCGGGGACATGTTAAGGATGGTAAGGCCCGTCGTTAAAGTGATTAGTTCAGTAGTTAGTAGCTATAAAGAAAGCAAATGATGGAACGATGGCGATAGACACTACAGCAGAAACTAAAGCGATCGCACGCTACATTCGGATGTCTCCAAGTAAAGTGAGGCGAGTACTTGACCAAATTCGGGGGCGTTCCTATCGGGAAGCTCTGATCATTCTGGAATTTATGCCCTACCGGGCTTGTCAACCAGTCTTGAAAGTACTACGCTCCGCTGTTGCCAATGCTGAACACAATGCAGGGATTGACCCAGCTAGCTTATACATCACTAAAGCTTTTGCGGATATGGGACCAAGCTTGAAGCGGTATCGACCAAGAGCTCAAGGTCGTGCTTATCAGATTCGCAAGCCAACCTGCCATATCACGGTGGCTGTTTCTCCAGAAGTAGATGATTAGTTAGTGAGTTGATTGAGCATTACCAAGGGTGAACACTAATAGCGCTATGGCTAGATAATAGGGAAAGAAAAGAACAGTGGGACAGAAAATACATCCAATTGGTTTTCGGCTAGGTATCACGCAAGAGCATCGCTCTCGCTGGTTTGCCGACTCAAAGCGTTATCCGCTTCTGTTGCAGGAAGATTATCAAATCAGACAATATGTTGACAAAAACCTCAATAATGCTGGAATTTCCGACATCCGGATTGAGCGCAAAGCTGACCAGATTGATTTAGAAATTCATACAGCTCGACCTGGAGTAGTTGTTGGTCGTGGTGGCAGTGGTATTGAGTCTTTGCGTGTCGGTCTGCAAAAATCCCTGGGCAACAATCGTCAGATTCGTATCAATGTCGTGGAAGTATCACGGGTGGATGCAGATGCTACCCTAATTGCCGAGTACATTGCCCAACAGCTAGAGCGCCGAGTTTCCTTCAGACGAGTGGTTCGTCAAGCAATTCAGCGGGCTCAGCGGGCTGATGTCCAAGGGATTAAAGTTCAGGTAGGTGGTCGGTTAAATGGAGCTGAAATTGCCCGAACCGAGTGGACTCGTGAAGGACGAGTGCCCCTCCATACCCTCCGGGCAAATATTGACTATTCCTACAAAACGGCCCAAACCATTTATGGAATTTTGGGCATTAAAGTTTGGGTGTTCAAAGGGGAAGTGATTCCCGGTCAAGAAGAAAAGCCTACCCCTAACACAGCTCAACCTCGTCGCCGTCAGCCAAAACGCCGCCAGCAGTTTGAAGACCGCTCAAATGACTAGTAATGACTCACTAGTATTTTGAAAATTGCTTGCTTGTTAATTGTCAGTTTTCAATTTTCGATTTTCAATTAACAAAGAACAAATTATGTTAAGTCCAAAAAGAACAAAATATCGCAAACAGCACCGGGGACGAATGAAGGGTATGGCCACTCGTGGCAGTACCATTAACTTTGGTGATTATGCCCTGCAAGCCACAGAACCAGCTTGGATTACCTCCCGCCAAATCGAAGCAGGTCGTCGGGCAATGACGCGCTACGTTCGTCGTGGTGGCAAAATCTGGATTCGAATTTTCCCAGATAAACCAGTCACCATGCGTCCAGCAGAAACTCGTATGGGTTCTGGAAAAGGTTCCCCAGAGTTTTGGGTAGCAGTAGTTAAACCCGGTCGGATTATCTATGAAATCGCTGGGGTAAGCGAAGAGGTGGCTCGGGAAGCCATGCGTCTGGCTGCGAACAAATTTCCCATTAAATTGAAGTTCATTTCTCGTGAAGGGGAACAGGTATAAGCTATGGCTCTGCCCAAGATAGAAGATGCTAGAAGCCTGAGCGATGCCGAACTAGAGCAGGAAATCTTAGCAGCTAAGCGTCAGTTGTTTGACTTGCGCCTGCAAAAGGCAACCAAACGCTTAGAAAAACCTCACCAGTTTAAGCATCTTAAGCACCGAATCGCTCAGCTAATGACAGTAGAACGAGAACGCCAACTCGCTAAACAGAAAGAATCAACAGATACCTCACAAAGTGATACCCCACAATCAGAACAAAGTGATACCCCACAATCAGAATCAGAAGCATAAGGAATAGTATGGCAGCAAAAGAGAGAGTTGGCCTGGTGGTCAGCGACAAAATGAACAAAACTGTGGTGGTGGCTATTGAAAATAGGTCTCCCCACCCAAAGTACGGCAAAATTGTTGTGCGTACCAAGCGATACAAAGCTCATGATGAGGAAAATAAATGTAAAGAAGGCGATCGCGTTCGGATTAGAGAAACACGACCACTGAGTCGTACCAAACGCTGGATGGTTGCTGAAATCGTCAGTAGTTCCTCAAAATAGCGAGTTAACCCTAGTCGATGTGGGTTTTCCACGACCTACCAATGTGCGTGAGATCTCGGAAGAAAATCCTTTCGGAATTGGAAACTTAGCAATGTTTAACTAATAACTCGTTTAACTCATAACTCATTACTCTATTAGAGGAGGAACACTGATGATTCAACAAGAGAGCTACCTAAACGTTGCTGACAACAGTGGAGCCAGAAAAATAATGTGCATCCGCGTTATTGGTGCAGGAAATCGGCGCTACGGCGGTGTGGGTGATGTAATTATTGGTGTGGTCAAAGATGCCATTCCAAATATGGGCGTCAAAAAGTCAGATGTAGTTAGGGCTGTGATTGTGCGCACCCGCAAGGGGCTACGTCGGGAAAGCGGTATGAGTATTCGCTTTGATGACAACGCAGCAGTAATCATAAACCCAGATGGCAATCCCAGAGGGACCCGCGTTTTTGGCCCTGTAGCGCGGGAACTGCGAGAGAAAAACTTCACAAAAATTATATCCCTTGCTCCGGAGGTACTCTGATGCCAATTAAACACCAGAAGGCACAAACTGATACCCCATTACGCTACAAAATGCACGTTAAAAAGGGCGACACGGTACAAGTGATTGCCGGTCGAGATAAAGGCAAAATTGGAGAAATTTTGCGGACGCTACCCAAAATTAGCAAGGTAGTAGTCAAAGGAGTTAACGTCAAAACTAAGCATGTCAAGCCTCAACAAGAAGGTGAGAAAGGTCAAATTGCTACGTTTGAAGCTCCAATCCATAGCTCCAACGTTATGCTTTACTCGAATAAAGAAAAATTGCTAGCCGCATCTGCTATACCTTTACCGACGATGGTCGGAAGGTGCGGATGCTCAAAAAAACTGGTGAGATTATTGACTAATTATTCAGTTACTAATGGCTAATGGTCAATGACCAATGACTAATAACTAATGACAATTGCCCTGACCAAGCCCAGGGAAATCAAAGGAAAAAAACTATGACAAAAGGGTTAAAAATCCTATACCAGGAAACAATAGTCCCCAAATTAAAAGAGCAATTCGGTTACAAAAACATTCATCAAGTACCGAAATTAGTCAAAGTTAGTCTTAACCGAGGATTAGGAGAGGCATCTCAAAATGCCAAGGCTCTGGAATCATCGGTAAACGAAATTGCCATAATCACCGGTCAAAAACCGGTGGTCACACGAGCAAAACAAGCGATCGCGGGTTTTAAAATCCGTGCCGGGATGCCTGTTGGTGTCACGGTTACCCTCCGTTCAGAGCGTATGTACTCCTTTCTAGAGCGGCTAATTAACTTAGCCCTACCAAGAATTCGGGACTTTCGGGGTCTTAGCCCTAGAAGCTTTGACGGTCGTGGTAACTACACTCTTGGGGTGCGAGAGCAACTCATTTTTCCAGAAGTAGACTACGACAGCATCGATCAGATTCGTGGTATGGATATTACCATAGTCACCACTGCCAACACTGACGAAGAAGGTCGCGCCTTACTCAAAGAGATGGGAATGCCTTTCCGGGATAAATAAGCCTGTAATCATAGGAAGGAACAATGCCGGCAAACGACACAATTGCAGATATGCTGACCCGCATTAGAAATGCCTGCTTGGTTCGGCATCAAACAACAAATGTACAATCAACTAAAATGACCCGGGCGATTGCCCAAGTACTCAAAGAAGAAGGCTTTATTACTGATTTTGAGGAAGCAGGCGAAGGGGTCAAAAAATACTTAGTTGTTTCCCTAAAATACAAGGGCAACAATCGCAAACCAATTATCAGAGCCCTGAAGCGGGTGAGTAAACCTGGATTGCGAGTTTACTCCAACCGTAAAGAACTGCCAAGAGTCTTGGGAGGGATTGGGATTGCTATTATCTCTACTTCTAATGGCATCATGACCGACAGGGAAGCAAGGCGTCGGGGAATTGGTGGTGAAGTTCTGTGTTACGTATGGTAAAGGATGAAGCATGAAGGATGAAGGATCTACTAAGAGCCGTCAGCTGACTCGCTACTTAAAAATCTAGGCTTGCCAGCTATCAGCTGGAAGCCCCTGTAGATTAGAGCATCAGTTCGAGCAATAATCAGCTCAGTATATGCCAAACGGTCCTTGGGCCAACCTAGGATTGATCGGATTAGCTGATTAACCAATTCATGACATACTTCATACTTCATACTTCATACTTTATATTTCATACTTCTTTAGTTAGGAGGATAATTTTATGTCACGTATTGGCAAGCGCCCTATACCAATTCCCAGTAAAGTTACTGTAACAATAGACGGTCAACAGGTGAAGGTCAAAGGTTCCAAAGGTGAACTGGATTGGGTTTTGCCAGATACAATTAAAGCTGAGCAAGTTGGTGAAACTGTACAGGTTTCCCGGCGCGAAGAAACCCGAACCGCCCGTGAAAGTCATGGTTTGTCTCGCACTTTGGTTGCCAACATGATTGAGGGAGTCTCCAAAGGGTTTGAAAAACGTTTGGACATTCAGGGAGTCGGTTATCGAGCTCAAGTGCAGGGTCGTAATCTGATTTTAAACGTTGGTTACAGCAAGCCAGTGGAGATCGTTCCTCCTGAGGGGATTCAAGTCAAAGTTGAAAACAACACCAACGTGATTGTCAGTGGCATCAACAAAGAAGTTGTAGGCAACACAGCTGCAAAAATTCGTGCAGTTCGACCCCCAGAAGTCTATAAAGGTAAAGGCATTCGATATGCCGGTGAAATAGTCAGACGTAAAGCTGGTAAAGCAGGTAAGAAGTAAACTATGAAACTTACTCGAAAAGAATCTATACGACACAGACATAGGCGGGTACGCCGGAAAGTCAGTGGTACTGCTGAACGCCCAAGATTAGCTGTATTTCGCTCTAATGAGCACATTTATGTGCAAGTTATCGATGACAATCAGCAACATACCATAGTGGCAGCTTCAACGTTAGAACCAGCTCTGAGATCTGAACTCAAATCTGGAGCCACTTGTGAAGCCTCAGCTAAAGTGGGTCAGTTGGTGGCCCAGCGAGCACTAGAAAAAGGTCTCAAGAAAGTGGTCTTTGACCGTGGGGGCTACCTATATCATGGTCGTGTCAAAGCTTTAGCAGAAGCTGCTCGTGAAGCAGGGCTAGATTTTTAGTAAATGCTAATTGACAATTAACAACTGAAAATTGAAATTAACAGTTAAAAATTAGCAACTATAAATTAGCTAATCTTTGAATACTTACTATCATGATTTAATTTCTAGCGAACTATGGCAAATCGTAGAAAAAACAACCGCTCTAAAGAAAAAGAAAGTAATTGGCAAGAGCGGGTTATCCAAATCCGCCGCGTTAGTAAGGTGGTCAAAGGGGGCAAAAAGTTGAGCTTCCGGGCCATCGTAGTTGTAGGTAATGAAAAAGGTCAAGTGGGGGTTGGTGTAGGCAAAGCCAGTGATGTAATTGGTGCTGTCCGTAAAGGAGTTGCTGATGCCAAAAAGCAACTGATTGATGTACCCTTAACCAAAACTAATTCCATTCCTCACCCATCTAGAGGTAGGGCGGTGGGAGCCAAAGTAATCATGCGACCTGCTGCTCCCGGAACTGGGGTAATTGCTGGGGGTGCTGTGCGCACAGTACTTGAGTTAGCTGGAGTTAAAAATGTCTTAGCTAAACAGCTTGGTTCCAATAACCCCCTCAATAATGCTAGAGCAGCAATCAACTCTCTTGATTCCCTACGCACATTTTCAGAGGTGGCTCAAGAACGAGACATTCCCCTTGAACAAATCTATGCATAAATTAAAAACCAGGTAGCTAGAAATAAAAGTAATATGCTCAAGGTTGACGGTTTAGCGTCAGCCGTCAATCTTAAAAAAAACATTTTCACCCTTACAAAAAACGATCGATGAGAATCAATGATGCAGTCCCAAAAAAAGGCTCCAAAAAGCGCCGACGCCGTGTAGGTCGTGGCATTGCCGCTGGTCAAGGGGCTAGCTGCGGTTTTGGAATGCGTGGTCAAAAATCCCGTTCAGGTCGAGGGACAAGACCTGGTTTTGAAGGGGGTCAGATGCCCTTATATCGCCGTATCCCCAAGTTAAAACACTTTACGGTCATTAACCCCAAACATTACACTACAATCAACGTAGGTAAGTTGGCCTCACTTCCCGCCAATACTGAGGTAACTTTGGAATCATTGTTGGAGACAGGTGTGGTCACCACCAATGATGGTCCATTGAAACTACTCGGTGATGGGGAGCTGAATGTGCCACTCAATATAAAAGCTGCTGCCTTTACAAGTGGTGCCCGCCAAAAAATCGAGGCGGCTGGTGGCAGCTGGGAAGTTATAGCTAAGTAACCCCTTTAGCCCTTATGCTCCTGTATCTTCAAGAGGTACCTTAAATGACTGTCAGTCGAGACAAAGCCCCAACTGCTCAAGAGACGTTTATGCAAATGGCTCAAGCGGCTGGCCTTAGAGGTCGGCTGCTTGTCACCGTTGGTTTGTTAATTTTAGCCCGCTTGGGTGTCTTTCTTCCTGTACCAGGAATTGATCGAGCCAGATTTTCAGCAGAACTCCAGAATAGCCCGTTTGTAGGTCTTTTGGACTTTTTCTCTGGTGGTGGTTTTTCCGCCCTAGGGATTTTTGCCTTGGGAATTTTGCCTTATATTAATGCTTCGATTATCCTACAACTGCTAACGGCAGCAATTCCTGCTTTAGAAAATTTGCAGAAAAATGAAGGTGAAGCAGGGCGTCGAAAAATCGGTCAGATTACCCGTTATGTTGCCCTAGGCTGGTCTGTGATTCAAAGTATTGGCTTATCGTTGTGGGCACAGCGGTTTGCTGTTGAACCAGGCGCATTCTTTGTGTTTGAAACTGTACTTGCCCTCACGGCTGGCTCTATGTTTGTGATGTGGCTATCAGAGTTAATTACCGAACGAGGTATTGGCAACGGAGCTTCACTATTGATTTTTGTCAATATTGTTGCTGTTTTGCCCCGCACCTTGGGTCAAACCATTGAACTGGCTCAGACCGGGGGTCGAGAAACGGTGGGTAAGGTAATTGTGCTGCTGTTAGTTTTCCTAGTCATGATTGTTGGTATTGTCTTTGTGCAAGAAGGCAGCCGACGAATTCCGATTATTACTGCCAGACGTCAAGTTGGTAAGCGCCTTTACCGGGAGCGGAAAAATTATTTGCCCCTAAGGTTAAACCAAGGTGGCGTGATGCCAATTATCTTTGCCTCAGCCGTCTTAATCCTACCCACATCCCTAGCTGGGATAACTAGTGGCGATAATAGCAATGGATTGTTAGGCTCAATCAATCAAGTCCTAATCCAGATTGCCAATTATCTCAACCCCAATGGTCAAACTCCTTGGGTCTATGTTGCTGTCTATTTAGTCTTGATTTTGTTCTTTAGCTACTTCTACGCCTCACTGATTATAAACCCAGTAGATATGTCCCAGAATTTGAAGAAAATGGGGGCGAGTATCCCTGGTATTCGACCAGGAAGGGCTACGAGTGAATATATAGAGAGAGTTTTGAACCGACTGACCTTATTAGGAGCAATTTTCCTAGGACTGGTAGCTGTAGTACCAACTGCAGTCGAAAGCGCCACTGGTGTAACCACATTTAGGGGATTAGGTGCCACATCGTTGCTGATTTTGGTGGGGGTTGCCATTGACACAGCCAAGCAAATTCAAACCTACGTGATTTCCCAGCGTTACGAAGGTATGGTCAAGCAATAAAGCGATTGGGCAATGGGCGCAGCAGCTTTTTTAGGTGGATGAGCCTCAAATTTTCGGGTCAGTTGGTTGTTGTTCATTGCCTAGGACAAAAACCAACTGACACATTACCCATGACACATGACACATGAAGAGATTAATCTTTTTAGGACCTCCAGGAGCAGGTAAAGGAACTCAAGCCAAAATTGTGGCTGAACAACTAGGGATTCCTCACATTTCCACCGGGGAAATTTTGCGAGGGGCTGTAAGTGCTCAAACCCTCCTGGGTCAAAAAGCTCAGTCCTATATGGATAAAGGAGAATTGGTGCCTGACGAGTTGCTCATAGATCTGATCCGCGATCGCCTAAATCAACCCGATGCTCAAAATGGTTGGATTTTAGACGGTTTTCCCCGTAACGTCAGCCAAGCCCATTTCTTGAATGACCTGTTGCAGGAGCTTGACCAAACTTTGGATGGTGCCATCAACCTAGAAGTGCCAGATCAGGTTTTGATCGACAGACTATTGGAAAGGGGTCGTAAGGAGGGACGTACAGATGATAATGAGGAAACTATCCGCACACGTCTTGAGGTCTATAACCATCAAACAGCTCCTTTGGTGGAATTTTACCGAGAACACTCAGCTTTAAAATCTATTAATGGTGATCTCTCCTTAGAGCAAGTCACCGAATCGATTAAACAGGTTCTAGCGTAATGATTTTAGGGTAAGCCCATGCGTAAGGGCGGAAACCCCCTGCGTGGGGCATGGAAGCCATCATCTGACCCTATTGTAGCGAATACCTTACCACTAGCCTAATACTTAGACTAATTTAGACTAATGGTTATTCTAATGGTTCGACCGGTGTAACCTATGCCTTGAGCTAGGCCACGGGAAAAATGCTTCCCTGACCGCGCTACTCCAAAGTTGGTTTTAAACTAGTTTAGTTGGTATAATTTAGGATTTGATAAAATATGTTAAGACTCCCTGAATTAAATAATCAAAATTTAGAACATAGGGGGATAGTTGTATTGAGGTTAAAACACTTTGGCTAAACAAGACTTAATTGAAATGGAAGGCACGGTGACTGAATCCCTGCCGAATGCCATGTTTCGCGTTGACTTGGACAATGGCTTTAATGTCCTAGCTCATATTTCCGGTAAAATCCGTCGGAATTACATCAAAATTCTGCCCGGAGACCGGGTCAAAGTTGAACTAACCCCCTACGATTTAACCAAAGGCAGGATCACCTACCGTCTGCGTAAGAAGTAAAACTAGCAGCGGATTCTGTTTTATGAAAAATAAGTTAAATTTGACAAGTCAACCAAAAAAAAGATATAATAACCAACTGCATTCTGTCCAGAAAAAAAGGCATGAAAGTTAGACCATCTGTCCGAAAAATGTGTGAAAAGTGCCGCGTGATTCGACGCCACGGTCGAGTTATGGTGATTTGCCCGAATCCCAAACACAAACAGCGTCAGGGATAAACCTCAAATCCATACACTTAATCCATACATTTAATTTGTAGCACAAAACTTCAGTCAAGGGAGAACCAAGCGTGGCTCGGATTGCCAGTGTAGACCTACCTCGCGATAAACGTGTAGAAATAGGTCTGACCTACATTTATGGAATCGGTCTGTCGCGGTCTAAAGACATTTTAGCAGCAACAGGAGTTAACCCAGATACGAGGGTTAAGGATTTGACCGATGCTGAGGTGGCTGCCCTCAGAGCAGCTGTCGAAAAAAATTATCAGGTGGAAGGGGATTTAAGGCGCTGGCAGTCAATGAACATCAAGCGCCTAGTAGATATTGGTACCTATCGCGGACGTCGTCATCGCATGGGACTGCCCGTGAGAGGACAGCGAACCCGCACTAATGCCCGTACCCGTCGCGGTAGACGAGTGACTATCGCTGGAAAGAAAAAAGCACCGGCTAAGAAGTAATAGCTCTAGTCAGCTCAACTATCCACCACAGCTTTGTGGTCATTGGTCATTCGTCAAAAGTAACTGCCAGGAGACCTTCTGTTAGTCACTTTGGACAAAGGACTTTGGACAAAAGACTTTGGACAAAATTGTTCAAGTTACTCAACCCCAAGATAATCAATCACCGATAGAGTAAAGTCAAGTGACATGGCGCGACCAACAAAAAAAGGTGGTACAAAAAAGCAGAAACGCAATGTACCCAATGGAATAGCATACATCCAGTCTACGTTCAATAATACTATCGTCACCATTTCTGACACCAAAGGGGATGTAGTCTCTTGGGCTTCAGCTGGCTCTAGTGGATTTAAGGGGGCAAAAAAAGGAACTCCCTTCGCTGCTCAGACCGCTGCTGACAGTGCTGCCCGACGAGCCATAGACCAAGGTATGCGTCAGGTGGAAGTGATGGTGAGTGGACCAGGAGCAGGTCGAGAAACCGCTATTCGGGCCCTGCAAGGAGCCGGACTGGAAATCACCCTAATCAGGGATGTAACTCCAATTCCTCATAACGGCTGCCGTCCACCCAAACGGCGTCGAGTATAAGAGTATATTTTTTGCGACCGTTAGGTTGAAAGGAAAGTAGCTTGAAAGGAGGAGGTTCATAAGGAACTCCTTACCCTTTGGCTTACTATCCCTTCAACCTGTATTCGGTTAAAGGGGTCTTATGAATAGAGGGAGGTCACTCTGTGGCGCAGTTTCAGATTGAGTGTGTAGAATCCAAAACACTGAAGAACCAAAGTCAGTATAGCAGATTTGTCCTAGAGCCTCTCGAACGTGGTCAAGGCACAACGGTTGGCAACGCCCTCAGACGAGTTTTGCTGTCCAACCTAGAAGGAGCAGCAGTGACGGCTGTCAGGATTGCTGGCGTAAACAATGAGTTTGCCACAATTGAGGGAGTCAGAGAGGATGTCCTGGAAATTATGCTGAATATGAAGGAAGTTGTCCTCAAAAGCTACACCTCTCAACCTCAGATAGGTCGAGTGATGATTACTGGGCCATCCACTGTGAGAGCTGCTCAGTTTGATTTGCCCTCGGAGGTGGAAATTATTGCTCCAGGTCAGTATGTTGCTACTTTAGCAGAAGGGGCTAAGCTTGAAATGGAGTTCCGCATCGAAAAGGGTACAGGATATCGCTCTGTGGAACGGGGGCATGATGAATCAACAGCGGTAGATTTCCTCCAGATTGACTCTGTTTTCATGCCGGTGACTAAAGTAAATTACAGCGTTGAAAATACTCGCATTGATGGTGCTCTGGAAAAGGATCGCTTAACTTTAGAGGTCTGGACCAATGGTAGTATAACTCCCCAAGAAGCTTTATCTCAAGCGGCTGGGACCCTGGTGGATCTGTTCAATCCTCTCAAGGATATTAATCTCGAATCTATTAAAGATGACTATGGTGATGATGACGATCCGACCAGCCAAATCCCAATCGAAGAATTACAACTCTCGGTTCGGGCTTACAACTGCCTGAAACGAGCACAGATCAACTCTGTATCCGATTTGCTCGATTATAGTCAGGAAGACCTCCTAGAAATCAAAAACTTTGGTCAAAAGTCGGCTGAAGAAGTGATTGAAGCTCTGCAACGACGTCTAGGAATTACACTGCCCCACGAAAAATCCGCTAAGACTTAACCACAACAATTAAACTTAAGGGACTGGACAATTAGCAATTAGCTAGTCCAAACCCTAGGAATAAAGGCAAATCTTGTTCAAAAAAAAGGAGGAAGCTAAAAAATGCGTCACGGGCGTCGTGTGCCAAAACTGGGCAAGCCAGCAGATCAACGTCGGGCTCTGATGAGATCCCTGACCACTGAATTACTGCGTCATGGTCGAATCACTACCACTAAAGCTCGGGCAAAAGCCATTCGTTCGGAGGTGGAGCGAATGATTACCCTGGCCAAGGATGGCTCCTTGGCATCCCGACGTAGGGCAATTGCCTATCTCTACGACAAAAAGTTAGTTCACTCCCTATTTGCTGAGGTTAAAGCGCGATATGGCGATCGCAACGGCGGATATACCCGAATTCTGCGCACGGTGCGGCGTCGTGGTGATAATGCTGAAATATCTATTATTGAACTAGTCTGAGGCAATTAACCATTAAAGCAATTAACCATTAAAAATGTCAATTGTTAATCCTTAATCCATGATGTCTGACAACGATGCTAAAGCTATCCAGCGAATTGCCCTGGTTATTCAATACCTGGGTAATAACTTTTATGGCTGGCAGCGACAACCCCAGCATCGCAGTGTTCAGTCAGAAATCGAAACAGTTCTGTCCAGCGTGCAACAGCGAGCCATAACCCTATATGGTGCTGGTCGTACTGATACAGGGGTTCACGCTGCTGCCCAAGTCGCTCATTTTAATGCCACAGGTCCCATACCAGCCCATCGCTGGGCAGCGATACTCAATAGTAGACTGCCAGAGGATATCTTAGTCCGAGCATCAGCATTAGTTTCACAAGACTGGCATGCTCGGTTTAGTGCCATCTGGCGTCGTTATCGATACACAATCTATACCGACGCCTGCCCTAACTTGTTTGTACAACCCTTTTGTTGGCACTATTATCAAGCTCCCCTTGATGAATCCCTGATCCAGGCAGCCTTAAAACCACTGCTGGGTAAGCATCACTTGGCAGCCTTTCACCGAAGCAACTCGGGGCGATCGCATTCCTGGGTAAATGTGCAAGCAGCCGAATGTTACCGCAATGGACCATTTATTCATATAGAAATTCAAGCTAACGGATTTCTATATGGTATGGTGCGTCTGTTGGTAGGAATGCTAGTACAAGTGGGAATAGGGAAGCTAACCCCAGAACAGTTTACTGACATCTGGGTTAACCAACAGCGGGACAAGGTGAAACACGCTTCTCCAGCCAAAGGCTTGTGCTTGCTAAGGGTTGGCTACCCAGAATGCCCCTTTCTCCCAGAAATATGGTATGATACCCAACCCAAATTTATATTACCTCAATTGACGGGTTGAAGACTACACGTAACAAGATTGAAGAGGGGGTGAAGGTGACAGGTAACAAGCCTGAAGGCTACTTCTAGAGATAAGTAACATTCAATTTAATCTGTCAACCTACTAACCGACAAGGGCTCCTTGGGCTAGAACAACCTGTGTAGCGTGGGCCTTAAGGCCAAGCTACAAGAGACAACCTTTCAACCCAACCGTAAACCTGATATTGATTGAACCGATGGAAAAAACCCACATACCAACTAAAGACTCAATTGAAAAAAAGTGGTACGTTGTAGACGCCACCAACCAGCGTCTAGGACGACTAGCCAGTGAAATAGCCATTATTCTGCGGGGGAAGAACAAACCTACTTACACTCCCCACATGGATACTGGTGACTTCGTGATTGTTGTCAATGCCGAAAAAGTTATGGTAACTGGCAGAAAACGAGACCAAAAACTATACCGCCGCCATTCCGGTCGTCCTGGCGGTATGAAGACAGAAACCTTTGCCGAATTGCAAGCACGTATACCCGAAAGAATTATCGAGAAAGCTGTCAAGGGTATGCTACCTAAAAACTCTCTGGGTCGCCAACTTTTCAAGAAGCTGAAAGTTTACACTGGTCAGACCCATCCCCATGAAGCACAACAACCCCAAGAACTAACTATTAAAACAATTCCAGGAGGCTAAAACTAATGCAAGCAGAAGAACAAGCAGGTCGCGCTGTTTACTGGGGAACTGGTCGTCGTAAGTCATCAGTTGCTAGAGTGCGTTTGGTTCCCGGTAGCGGTCAGTTGATTGTTAATAAACGTCCAGGGGACGCTTACTTTAACTTTAACCCCATGTACCTAGCCAGCCTGAAAGCACCTTTGGAAACTTTAGGTTTGGAAAATGAGTACGATATCCTAGTCAATGCCCACGGTGGTGGCTTAACGGGACAATCTGATGCTGTGCGTCTAGGGGTGGCTAGAGCCTTGTGCGAACTAGACCCAGAAAACCGCCAACCTCTTAAAATAGAAGGCTACTTGACTCGTGACCCACGGTCAAAAGAGCGTAAGAAATATGGCTTGAAAAAAGCTCGGAAAGCCCCCCAATACTCGAAGCGATAAATTATCAGCTGGCTAATTTAAAATTCAACATGGTAATTAAAAATTTGTAAGCATTCAGACCTTAGCTATCAGCTATCAGCCATTCCGAATAAACTTTTAGCTAAAAGCAATAATAAATAAGCTAATAAATTAGCTGATTAAGGGTTGTCCACAATAGCTAATGTCTGGGCAACATTAAGCAACATCCCTAAGTTTGACAGGATTGAAAAGCTGACTGCTAAGGGGCTGATAGCACCTCAAGTAGGGTGTGCTTAGCGCATATCATTACCATAATTTAACAAATAGGAATGAAAAATTAGCTAAATATATAGTAAAATAGAAATCAAAGGAGGAACTATGCCAAAACCAGATATTCACCCAGAGTGGTACCCAGAAGCTAAAGTCTATTGCAACGGGGAAGTTGTTATGACCGTTGGCTCAACTCAGCCAGAACTTCACGTCGATGTTTGGTCTGGTAATCATCCCTTCTACACAGGAACCCAGAAAATTATTGATACGGAAGGGCGAGTTGAACGCTTTATGCGGAAATATGGGATGCTGGATGCTGCAGACAATACAGCTAGCTCTGATGAGACAAAGAAATAGCTCCTGAAGTTCAAGGGTGAAGGATGAAGGATAAAAGATGAACCAGGAGGAATGAACCATGAAATGGGTTTAGCGATGGCTAACTTAAGGTTGACTAAAAACTTGATAAACAGTTAGGACTTAAACTTCCCACTTAATAGTTCCCACTTCATAATTCATAAATTTATACTTCATCCTTCCTAACTTCTTAGGCTATTTCAAGAGAGCGATCGCATAAACCATGGCTGAAACCTACCTGCTGGAAAAACTAAACTCTGTCGAGCAAACCTACCATGAATTAACAAGGCGTCTGGCTGATCCAGATATCGCCACTGACCCCAATGAGTTGCAACGAGTGGCAAAAGCTCGTGCCTCCTTAGAAGAAGTTGTTGCTACTTACGACAACTGGAAGAAAACCCAAGAGGATTTGGCAGGAGCAAGGCAAATCCTCAAAGAATCCACTGGTGAGCCAGAAATGCAAGAAATGGCAGCTCTGGAAGTTGAGGAACTCCAGACCAAGGTAGAGCATCTGGAAAGAGAACTTAAAATATTACTCTTGCCCAAAGACCCAAATGATGAAAAGAATATCATGCTGGAGATTCGGGCAGGAACTGGTGGCGATGAAGCAAGTATCTGGGCAGGGGACTTGGTACGGATGTACTCACGCTATTCCGAAAGTCAAAACTGGCGAGTAAAGTTATTGAGTGAGTCTCTGGCGGATATGGGAGGCTTCAAAGAGGCGATATTAGAAATTCAGGGAGAGCAAGTTTACAGCAAGCTGAAGTTTGAAGCTGGGGTTCATCGAGTCCAACGAGTACCTGTAACTGAGGCTGGCGGTAGAGTTCACACCTCAACAGCAACGGTAGCCGTGATGCCGGAAGTTGATGAGGTGGATGTGGAGATTGACCCCAAGGAGATCGAAATTTCTACAGCCCGTTCGGGTGGTGCTGGTGGTCAGAACGTAAACAAAGTGGAAACGGCAGTTGATTTATACCACAAGCCTACAGGAATTCGCATTTTCTGTACAGAAGAACGATCTCAGCTGCAAAACCGAGAGCGAGCTATGCAAATTCTCCGGGCTAAGCTGTACGAGATCAAGTTACAGGAACAGCAAGAAGCGGTGACCTCGATGAGGCGTGCCCAAGTTGGTACAGGGGCTCGTTCTGAGAAAATCCGTACCTACAACTACAAAGATAATCGGGTTACCGATCACCGACTGGGTCAAAATTATTCCCTCGCTCCTTTGCTGGAGGGGGACTTGGAGGGATTGATTCAAGCTTGCATTAGCCAAGACCAGCAGGAGCAATTGGAAAAATTGGCATCTTCAACATCCAACGGTCAATCTTTAAATTGATACCAAGTTAGGTGACTCTCCCACGCTAACACTACGTTTTTAGCGTGGGATTCTGATGGAATTGATTGCGGTATTAGCCGCATTTGTCACAAAAAGAGCGTTCGCGTAGCGTGACCTTTGGTCAATCGCGCTTACCTAAAAGCCTTACCTGATCTGGATTTAATCAAAGTGAAGCCCAGACTCGAAGACTACAGTTTGTTGTTAGGTTTGTATATTACATCATAATCAAAATTTTGTAAACTAGATTTTAATGGTTGCTTGATTTTAGTCACTCCAGAGAGGCGAGTATGAAGTTGACATTGTCCAAGATAAATTTGTGCTACACTATCTCCTGGATTCAAGCGTAGACATTCCTGAAACAGAACTGATGCCTTGGAGAAATAACGCAGATTATAAAGCACCAAGGCTTGTTCAAATTTGCTGCGAGTAATTAACTTGCCCTCTCGCAATTGCGGTTCATCGGCATCAAAGATTTCATAAACTGTCACCATTTCGGATTTGCCCTTCACTGGTACCCGATCAATCAAGCGAATGGCATAAGCTAAGGGATTATCTAACTTCCAATAAGTATGGTGAGTGATTAATAATGGCACCCCATAAGGTTTCGTTAATTCTTCTAAACGAGACGCTAAATTAACCCCATCGCTGATGACAGTGCTATCCATCCGATTTTTTCCTCCCACTGTTCCTAACATCAAGGAACCAGTATTGATGCCAATGCCAACGGTGATGGCTGGGTGTCCTGAGCTTCGCCGAGATTGATTATAGTCAGCTAGGGATGTGAGCATAGCAATTCCGGCGTTGACCGCATGATTAGCACTTTCGTTAAACAGAGCCATAATCCCATCCCCCATGTATTTATCAATAAAGCCATGATTTTCAGTGATGACAGATTCCATACGAGAAAGATAGGTATTGATAAATTCAAAATTTTCCTCAGGTGTCATACTTTCCGAGAGGGTGCTAAAGGAGCGAATATCGGAAAATAGCACCGACATCTCTTGCTGAACATGATCCCCTAATTGAACATCGACAATGCTTGGTTTGTTCAATAACTGGAGAAACTGATGGGGAACAAAGCTTTCATAAGCTTGATTAACTTGCGAGAATTCCTGCATCAAGCGTAGGTGTTCTGCTTCTGCTTTTTTGCGTTGGGTGATATCATGAAAGGCAACGATAGCATAGGCAATGTTACCCAATTCATTAAAGATAGGTGTTCCCCAACTTTCTATAGGGAGAATTTTGTCTTCTTGGTGGATTTCAATATCATCGAGGGTGGAGTTTTCACCTTTTAAGGCCTTTACAGCAACTAATTTTTCAGCAAAGTATAGCTGATTGGTTCCGGCAACATAAAGTTGATAAACCTCTGGCATTTGCTCAACTGTAGTTAATGGCACGACTCCCTTTCCGAATAACTGCCGCGCCTTATAATTGAGGAATTCTAGTATCCCCTTATCATTAAACACAGCCACACCCACAGGCATCCTTTCTAGGAACTGGGTCAATTGATACTGCTTCTCTAGCAGTTCGTCAACTAGGACAGCTTGCTGACGGTTTATAGAACTCAGGTGCTGCCACTCTTGATTAGCTTGTTCTGGTGCTGTAGTATATTCTGAAATCTGTGCTGCTTGATCACAGATTATTTTTTCCAAGTGCTGATTGAGTTCCTGAAGTTGGCGATTTTGTGCCTTCAATGTTTCCTCAAGAAGATAACTATGTATGGCTTCTATGACTGTCAATTTAAGGTCTTCAGATGGACAAGGCTTGCCTAGGTAACGATATAACTTTGCATACCGAATTGCCTTGGCTGTCCCTTCCAAATCCAGATCATCCGTCAGCATAATTTTGATAGTTTGGTTAGAGAAAAAATAAGCTATGTTTAATAAGTCATCCCCTTTTAGATCAGGGATAACAGCACCAGCCAAAACTAAAGCAACTTCAGACTCATCATGGCGCAACTCTTCGACTAACTTGACAACCCCTTTACTCCCTTCAAAATTTTCAATCAGATGTTCTTTGCCGAGAGTCTTACCTAGAGATGTTTTTAGGCTATTGAGAACTGATGGATCATTATCAATACAAATAATTATTAATGGGTTTGTCATGCCAAATTATCTGCAAAATCATATTGAATTAGTTAAATTAATGCCTGGCGGCAATTAATTATTATATAGTTTTGATAGTCACACCAAAAGGTTGCCTGCTTATTAATTTATTGAAGTAAATCAGTGGCTGTAGCTGTAATTAAAGATAAACTATTAGTCGCTAAAATATTATTCATTGAGCATTTATTACTAAGAGTAATACATCAACAGTAAACCACAAAAAATCTACATATTTCCTTTATTTATAGCAACCGACTTATCTCAACCTATGGATTTAGCAGACAAGCTCTATTTGTTGGAGCAACATATAGCATTGTGGCGATAGTATCCTCTACCGTCAACACAAAAATGTAGCCAATTGCTTTTAAAATTTGGCTACACTATTGACCCAGTCTGCTGGAAATTTATCGGATTAACCCACTCAATTAACCCCGAATCCCTTAGAATATACCTAAAACCGAATTATTCCCCTTAAATAAGTTATTTGTCAACTATCCCAAGACAACCATTTGATAGGCATGTCAGCACTATACATAATAGTATGTATTTGTCAATTAGCAAGTGTAGCCAGTTTAATCACTGAATCAACCTAAATTAATTGTCTGCCTTGTTAGAAAGCGCTAAAGTGTCGTTTGAGATATTGGGGAACTGTTAGTGATGACTATTGATCAGGTACTTGACATCCTCAAAAGTGTTGAGAAAATCAAGTTGACTCCACTTCAGGAATGGATACTGCACCAAGCCTGGGAAGGAAAAACCTATACCGATATGGCGATCGAAGCACACTATGGTCCTGAATACCTCAGAAAGACTGCCTATAAGTTGTGGCGATTACTGGGAGATATTTTTGGCAAAGCGATCACCAAGACCAATTTCCGGAACACCCTGGAGACAACCCCGATTACTCCCTACTATCAAGAGATAATTGAGCAATATTACCGCCGTCAATGCCTACGTCAAATTGCTGAATTTCCCAGTGGAGCACTTCCCCTACCATCTCAGCTTTATATAAAGCGTCCTCCTATTGAAGAGCTTTGCTATCAAGCCATCCAGCAACCTGGGAGTTTGCTCCGGATTACAGGACCAAAAGAGACAGGAAAAACCTCTTTGCTGCTGCGAATATTAGACCAGGCAAGAGAAAAACAATATCACAGAGTATACCTCAATTTTGACCAAGCCGAAACCGCCATTTTAAGTAATTTAGACCGGCTATTGCGCTGGTTATGTGTTAACGTCAGTTACCAACTCCAGCTTCCCCACCAACTGGATGACTATTGGGATAAAGACCTAGGCAGTAAGGTCAGCTGTATGAGTTACTTACAAGAACATATCCTAGAAAAAATACACCATCCCCTCGTTTTGGCAATGGATCAAGTTCATCACCTGTTTGAGCATGCCCAAACTGCTAAAGATTTTTTGCCCTTATTGCGCTCTTGGCATGAGGAAGCTAAACAACTACCGGTGTGGCGAAAGCTGCGGGTGATTGTGGTTTACTCGACAGAAATTTATGTTGCTCTGGAAACTTCCCAATCTCCGTTTAATGTGGGATTACCGATTAAGTTACCCGAGTTTAACAAACAGCAAATCCAGCAGTTAGCGCAGCTTTATAGATTACATTGGTCAAATAGTGAAGCTGCTGAGAAACTGATGGCTATGGTGGGAGGACATCCGGGATTAGTGCAGCTTGCTCTCTATCATTTGGCTTATCATAACATTAGCCTAGAACAATTACTCGCTGAAGCAGCTACTGCTACGGGAATTTATAGTGACTATTTGCGGCAACACTTGAGTGTACTCAGGGCAAATCCTGATTTAGCTACTACTCTTAAACAGGTGGTTATAGCAGATAGGGGAGTTGAACTAGATCCAATCAGTATCTATAAGTTACAGAGTATGGGTTTGGTGAGTGTTCAGAGAAATCAAGTCACACTCTGTTGTAATTTATATCGTCAGTATTTTTTAGAACACCTTGATATGTTGAAGGTTGAAGGTTTAAGGTTTAAGGTTTAAGGTTTAAGGTTTAAGGTTAATCTATGGCTTACGTTACTAATTACTAATGGCTTGAGTAATAGCTAATCACAAAATTCCCCTGTTTTGAAACAGGGGTGGTTCGTGGAAAAAACAGTTGTGGGAGCGGACGCTAAATCAACAGGTGATTGAATTTAATCTAAATAACCCATCAGCTGTGGATCAGCATCAATATCATTTGGGGCGATGGGACGCTTGCCCATGATGTACTCTATTTCGTCAAGATGAAGACTACTAGCAGCAATTGGTCTCTCCCCAGACACCTTCATGATACCGAGTACCTCAATGTTGCTAGAAGTGATGGGGCGCTCTCCCATTACAGACATCGTTTCTAATACCTGGAGATTACTGGCATCAATTGGTCGATGTCCCATTATGCTGTGTGTTTCACTAATATGAAGCTCACTAGGAGCAATGGGACGGTTTCCAGGTAAAGGGGGAAGTGTATCCAGGGCAGAGGTTTCCTGTGCTGGAGCTTCTGCTAGCTGAACTGCGGTAGTGTTTTCATTGATTGCAGTGCTATCGCTCACAGTGCTATCGCTCACAGTGCTATCGCTCATAATAATCGTATACCTAGAAGTTTTTAACCGAGTTTTTTAGCTATTCGGGCAAGATTAGCCCGTTGGTCCTACCCGCTGGCGGAGATGTGGGATTAACTATTGGTGTTATTGCCTCGTCTATGGGCGAGCGGGGTGCTTACAAAGTAGGAGAACAAAAAAAGCTCTGGTTGCTGTATTGACCTGGAGTCTTTGCTGTAACTGAGTTTAGTAAGGGGTAATCGGTAAATGAGAATCGGTGATACTCATCCCAAAAATCCCATTAATTACGTTACAGACCGCAACTTTAGGTTAATTTTTGTTCTTGACTAACTTTTACAAGTATTATAAAGCCTTAATTATATTAAGCTACATTTTACGAAAGTAAACAATTAGGTGAAGGATTATAAAGTAGTTCTCAATTGGGTCAGGTACTTAGGCTCTGGTTGTTAGGGAATAGGGAGCAGGGAGTAGAGAGTAGGGAGCAGCCCAGCCATTGGGGAGCCAGCGCCTTCATGATGGCTTCCCCTCCATGAGCGAGTCCATCAAGATTGGATAAGAAAATTGAATGTACTTGATAACTATGACAAATGCTATAAAGGTTGAGACTGGCTTTTGACCCCTTTAGGTCTACAACTAAAGCCCTACAACCGAGACCTCTGGAGCTAACCAGTTTGAGATACTACATTTGATATACTACAGCTGATTAACCGATAACCAACCAAATAACCTACCCTGCACTGGACACTAAAGGTGAACAACCGATTAACTTACGCTACACTGGATGTCAATGGGGAATAACCAAATAACCTTAATCCCTAGGATCGATTGCTGAGTTCTTCACATTTTGTTACAAATGTAGAAGTAACTCTCGCAGGATGCAAGATGGTTATGTTAGGTGGCTTCACCGGTACAAATAATTCTGGCACTGACTGGGGTGAACAGCTGCTCAATACTGTTGCCAGCAAGACCATTCGCCACCTGTTTACCACAAGCGAATCGGTAGATGTGTCTGTGCGCTGCTATCCCTCTAGCAAGTTGCTACAAGGTAGCATCGATAGTTTCAAAATGAGTGGTCGTGGTTTAGTGATTCGTCGGGAATTCCGGACAGAGGAGATGTCCTTTGAAACCGATGCTGTCTCTCTGGATTTCAGCTCAGTGCTTCAGGGTAAGATTTCTCTGAAACAACCTACTCAAGCGATCGCTCAAGTTATTCTTACTGAAGCTGACATCAACCAATCCTTTAAAGCACAACTAGTAAGAAAGCGGCTGGAAAACCTTTCTACACCAGCCTTAACCGCACTATCTGGTGGTGCTCCGGTTTCCTTTACTGAGGTGCAAGTGCAGCTGCAACCGAACAATGGTCTACGGTTATTTGCTAAGGCTGATCTACCGAATTACGGCATAGTACCGATTAGTATGACATCTACCATCGGAGTAGAGCGGCGACGGCGGATTTTGTTTAAAGACTCCCAGTTTCAAGCTAATGAAATACCAGAGTCGTTACAAGAAATATCTCAAACTTTGACAGTAGCCCTGGATGAGATCTTGAACAATATGGTGGATCTAGACCGCTTCAACCTTGATGGTGTTACTATGCGCATCAATCGTCTAGAGACCCAGGGTAAAAAGCTAGTTTTCAGTGGCTATGCCCAAATCGATCACATCCCCAATAATCCTTGACCGGTCAGCCGTCAGTGGTCAGCCTTTAGCTGATAGCTGATACGCGACACGCTGATAGCTGATAGCTTACAGAAAAACTCAGACAGGGGTTAAATTTCATCGGGATTAATACCCATCTGTCGTAACCGTTCTGCTAGTTGTTGAGCTCGTTGTTGAGCCAGTTCCTTCTGTTGACGTTCTTGTTCAGCTCGTTGGTGTTCCTGTTCAGCTCGTTGGTGTTCCTGTTCAGCTCGTTGGTATTCTTGTTCGGCTCGTTGCCGTTCTTGTTCGGCTCGTTGCCGTTCTTGTTCGGTTCGTTCTGCGTTAGTGGCAATCCAATTTCCATCTTGATCATACCAACGTAGCCACAACCGATTCAATCCCCGATATTCCCCAAGCCATAGCCCTAAACCCAATTGCAACTCAGGGATCCAAAATTGGGAATTATCTATTGTTTGGGGTTGATAGCTGCCGCCATCTAAGTGAAAGATTTTTAATTCGTTGGTGACTCGCTCAAAGGTGATATAGTAGGGAATTGCTAAAATCTGCTCGTACACTTCCCATTTCGTTGGTGGTTCTCCCGTTCGTTCACTGTAACCAAGGTCTTGATCTCTGGTGCTGGCAGAGAGAAACTCTATCGCCACAATTGGTCTGACTTCTTCTTGCCAGATCACATAACTCATTCTGAGCTCTCGTCCCTGGTAGAATCGGGAAATCCCTACTACCGCAAACCAATCCGGTCGTTTGTACCAAGCGGTATGGTTGGGGTCATAATATAAATTTAAGTCACTGGCCACAAACACCCTTTCGCTGTCATAATTGGGAGGGCGAAATGTTTCACTACACAGTTGTGGTTGCCAAAGATGAAATTCGTCAGGCAAACCCGGCTCCTCGGGATCTTCACTGGGTAAATCATACATGGTGGGCAGGGTTTCTTTAGCCGGATGAGGGAGAATAACTTTTTTAAATGAGGGTTTGGCAAGTGACATGAGATGACCTCAATTTTTCCGACTGATGAGTTTGATCTTAGCAACTGCCGGTAAGCATTTAGCCCTCAGCTGTCAGCTGTCAGCTGTCAGCCATCAGCTGTGCTCCCTGTTCCCTGTTCCCAAAGCGTACCCCCGTTTCCCTTATAAAAGAGGGACTTTGAGCTTGAGAAGCGTACCTCATACATCCCATAAACGCTATATTGGACTTTCCTGCTCCCGACTCCCTCGGTGCGCTTTCCGCATCTAATTATTAAATTCGCCACGGGTCGCACCGCTCCCTACTCCTTTTACTTTATAATTATAGATAAACCAAAAAACAACTACCAATATCATGCTAGATTGGTTAGCAGTTTGGGGAATTTCTAGTGCTGGTGGCTATCTCGCCAAAGAGGTGATTGGTCCGTTGGCCAAAGAAGCTCTAGAAGACTACACCAAAGACTTATTCAAAGTATCCATCAAAGAGTATACCGGACTATCGGATCAAAATATCCAGAAAAAACTCTTGGGTAAAGCATTAAAATAATTTATGGCTTTAGTGGAAGAAGAATTGGAAGATGCTGATTTATCTAAGCAAGAATTAAAACAGTATAGTAAACCTCTCAAGCAGTATATTAAACATAAATCCATTAAAGCTATCCTGGGCAGTGCGTTCAAGTATGGCTGTTAAGGAATAGATACCGATATATTAGCGAAGACTTAGATTGAGCTTGACTTATTAGAATTACCGGAAGGATTTGATTGGCACTATGTACTATATTGGTAAAAGCTATCTCAAGAAAGGAAAAAAAAAGAACAATAAGAAAGTAAAAAATATTATTCGGGAATCAGAGCAGTTACGGCCTATCCGAAATTCCCAAACCTTGGAAGCGATCGCAGAAAACACTAAACCAGAAATTACCCCAGATGTTGAGTTAAGGAAATATCAGGAAGCACTCCTAGAGAGCTACGGTAATGTTAAATTGGATAGTTTGGATACTAGTGGCTGTGCTTATAATGAACTAAAACTCTGGAATATATTTATCCCCCAAAATGTGCAAGAGGTTCATGACTTGATGCCGGAGGCGATTCATGAACTGCCTAAGGATGATTATCGAAAACTGCAAGAGAGTGGTGAATTAGATCAGGACATTGACCAAAAGGAGTTGCAACGAGCTAAACAGGTTTATTATCAACAGCCAATTCAATCGATATTGGATGTGATCAAAGACTCTCAAGGCTATCGCTATTTGGTGGTTTTAGGAAACCCAGGCTCTGGTAAATCTACCTTACTGCAATATTTAGCATTGGAGTGGGCAAGAACTGATCTAACTACTGAAAGTTCTCTACGGATTCCGTTACTGATTGACTTACCCACTTATATCCGGAATCGCGATAGTGGACAGTGTCAGAATTTCTTGGAATTCTGCCATCAAAGTAGTGGAGCGATATGTGATATCAATCAAAATAAACTTGATGATCAGTTAAAGGCTGGTAAGGTTTTAGTGATGTTTGATGGCTTGGATGAAGTGTTTGAGCCAGGGAAACGAGAAGATGTCATTACTGATATTCATCGCTTTACGAATCAGTATCCTAAGGTACAAGTAATTGTGACATCTCGGGTAATTGGTTATAAACCTCAACGGCTACGGGATGCTGAATTTCGTCATGTAATGCTCCAAGGCTTGGAGTCGGAACAAATTCAAACGTTTATCGAGCAGTGGCATGAGTTAACCTTTACTGATCAAGCGGATAAAGATAGGAAACAGGAGCGCTTACAAAAAGCCATTAAGACATGCTCTCGGATTCGACAACTGGCGCAAAATCCCCTATTACTAACCATGATGGCAATCCTGAACCACAATCAAGAATTGCCTCGTGACCGCTCTGAACTCTATAACCAATCTTCTCGCTTACTGCTCCATCAATGGGATGTGGAACTAGCATTACTAGAAGATAATCGTGTTGATCCGAAGACTATTGATTATCAAGATAAGCAAGAGATATTGGGAAAAGTGGCATATTTTATGCAGGGTAATCAAGGAGGATTAGCGCGAAATCTGATTAGTGGGGAAGATTTAGAAAGAATTATCAAAGAAGAGCTGAAATTACGGGAGGTTAGTAATCCCAGAGCGGTGGCTAAGGTAATGATTAATCAGTTGCGTACCCGCAATTTTATATTTTGTTCAATAGGAGCAGATTACTACGCTTTTGTGCATCGGACATTTTTGGACTATTTCTGTGCTAGGGAATTTGTCAGGAAATTTGAGAAAAAGCAGGATATTTCCCTAGCACAGTTGAAAACTGAGGTATTTGGTAAGCACTGGCGGGATGAATATTGGCATGAAGCGCTGCAGTTGATTGTGGGCATGATTGATTCTACCAAAGGTGGAGAGATTATTGAGTATTTGATGGCACAAGGTGGAGTAGAGGATGATTTTAATAATTTATTTCTGGCAGGGGATTGTTTATCTGAGGTTAGGAATCGGTATGAGATTAAATCAACGAATATTGGATTACTGAATCGCATCAAAGAATTAATTCATTATGATCTAAATTCTACTGATAACAAGTATGGAGATGAGGCCAACTTAGTCCGTGATATTCGCACTAAAGCTGTTGTAGCAGTAGCCACCCATTGGCAAGACCACCGAGATACCTTAGCCCTACTTAAAAAATTGGCTCGCTCGGATGCTGATAGGTATGTGCGAGTTAGAGCAATTGAACAGTTAGTTCAAGGTTACAAAGACCACCGAGATACCTTAGCCCTACTTAAAAAATTGGCTCGCTCTGATACTGATTTGTGGGTGCGATCTATAGCAATTAAACAGTTAGTTCAAGGTTACAAAGACCACAAAGATACCTTAGCCCTACTTCAAGAATTGGCTCGCTGTGATACTGATTTGTGGGTGCGATTTAGAGCGATTGAACAGTTAGTTCAAGGTTACAAAGACCACAAAGATACCTTAGCCCTAATTAAACAATTGGCTCGCTGTGATACTGATTCGGATGTGCGAGTTAGAGCAATTGAACATTTAGCTAAAAGTTATAAAAACCACCAATATACCTTAGCCATACTTGAACAATCGGCTCGCTGTGATAATGATTGGAGGGTGCGAGTTAGAGCAATAGAACAGTTAGTTAAAACTTA
>NZ_GL890973.1:0-36972 GCF_000211815.1 Moorena producens 3L | reverse complement strand
TAGCCCTACTTCAAGGATGGGCTTGCTTTGATACTGATTCGACTGTGCGAGTTACAGCAATAGAACAGTTAGCTAAAGCTTACAAAGACCACGGAGATACCTTAGCCCTACTTCAACAATGGGCTCGATCTGATACTGATTGGCAGGTGCGAGTTACAGCAATAGAACAGTTAGCTAAAGGTTACAAAGACCACCGAGATACCTTGGCTCTACTTCAAGAATCGGCTCGCTGTGATACTGATTCGGATGTGCGATCTACAGCAATTCAACAGTTAGCTCAAGGTTGGAAAGACCAGCCTTGGTTATTTGAATTTTTATGGGATGGCACTCTCCATGAACCCTTTGAAGGTAAGGAAGACTGGGATGACAATCCTCGACAAGTAGCTCTTAATGCCATCTTGGAATATTATCCTAACCATTCCGAAACCCGATCCTTATTACAGGATAGAGCAAAGCATGACCCCGATCCTGAACTGCAGAAGTTTGCTAAGGAGGAGTTAGCAAAATTATAGATAGTAAAGGGAATCGGGAATCAGGAGTCGGGAGTAGAGGATGTGGGGAAATATACCGCTACGCGCTCCCTGGTCCCATGAACCCAAATTAAAACGGATCTATAATGATAGATAAACCGAAAACAACTACCAATAAGATGCTGGATTGGTTAGCAATTTGGGGAATTTCTAGTGCCGGTGGCTATCTGGCCAAGGAAGTAATTGGTCCTTTGGCGAAAGAAGCTCTAGAAGACTACACTAAAGATTTTTTCAAAGAGTCTATCAAAGATTATACTGGACTATCGGATCAAAATATCCAGAAAAAACTCTTGGGTAAAGCTTTAAAAGAATTTGTAGCTTTAGTGGAAGAAGAATTGGAAGATGCTGATTTATCTAAGCAAGACGTAAAACAATATACTAAACCCCTCAAGCAGTATATTAAGGATAAATCCATTAAAGCTATCCTGGGCAGTGCCTTTAAGTATGGCTGTAAACGAATAGATACCGAAAAATTAGCCCAGACTTGGATTGAGCTTAACTTATTAGAATTACCGGAAGGATTTGATTGGCACTATATTGGTAAACAGTATGTCAAGGAAGTAAGAACGATTATTCGGGAATCCGATGATTTACGGCCTATCCGAGATTCCCAAACCTTGGAAGCGATCGCAGAAAACACTAAACCAGGAATTATCCCAGATTTTGACTTAAGGGAATATCAGGAAGCACTCCTAGAGAGCTACGGTAATGTCAAATTGGATAGTTTAGATACTAGTGGCTGTGCTTATAACGAACTAAAACTATGGAAAATATTTATCCCTCAAAATGTCCGAGAAGTTCATGACTTGATGCCGGAGGCGATTCATGAACTTCCTAAGGATGATTCTCAAAAACTGCGCGAGAGTGGTCAACTACAAAGGGAAATTGACAAAGATGAGTTGAAACGAGCTAAAGAGCGTTATTATCAACAACCGATAAAATCCGTATTGGATGTAATTGAGGACTCTCAAAGCTATCGGTATTTGGTGGTTTTAGGAGACCCAGGCTCTGGTAAATCTACGTTGCTGCAATATTTAGCATTGGAGTGGGCAAAAACCGATCTAACTACTGACAGTTCTCTATCAATTCCCTTACTGATTGAATTACGCACCTATATCCGGAATTGCGATAGTGGACAGTGTAATAACTTCTTGGAATTCTGCCATCAAAGCAGTGGAGCGATATGTCATCTGAATCAACATCACCTTGATCAGGAGTTAAAAGATGGTAAGGTGTTAGTTATGTTTGATGGCTTGGATGAAGTGTTTGATCCAGAGAAACGAATAGATGTAATTACGGAGATTCATCGCTTTACCAATCGCTATCCTAAAGTAAGAGTAATTGTAACATCTCGGGTAATTGGTTATAAACCCCAACGGCTACGGGATGCTGAATTCCGTCATGTTATGCTCCAAGACTTGGAGTCAGAACAAATTCAAAACTTTATTGAGAAGTGGCATAAATTAAACTTTACTGATCAAGCCGATAAAGTTAGGAAACAGGATCGCTTACAAAAAGCCATTGAGACATCCTATCGGATTCGAGAACTGGCGCAAAATCCCCTATTACTAACCATGATGGCAATCCTGAATCGCAATCAAGACTTGCCTCGTGACCGCTCTGAACTCTATAACCAATCCTCTCGATTACTGCTCCATCAATGGGATGTGGAACGAGCATTACAAGAAGATCATCGTGTTGACCCGAAGATTATTGATGATGAATATAAGCAACATATACTAAGAAAAGTGGCATATTTTATGCAGGGTAATCAAGCCGGATTAGCGGGAAATCTGATTAGTGGAGAGGATTTAGAACGGATTATCAAAGAGGAGCTGAAATTACGGGATGTTAATGACCCGAGAGCGGTTGCTAAGGTAATGATTAATCAGTTGCGCACCCGCAATTTTATCTTGTGTTTCATGGGAGCCGATTATTACGCTTTTGTGCATCGGACATTTTTGGAATATTTCTGTGCTTGGGAATTTGTCAGGAAATTTGAGAAAACCCAGGATATTTCCCTAGAACATTTGAAAAAACAGGTATTTGGTCAGCACTGGCGGGATGAGTATTGGCATGAAGTGCTGAAGTTAATTGTGGGCATGATTGATTCTAAGAAAGCTGGAGAAATTATTGAGTATTTGATGGCACAAGATGGAGAAGCGGATGAGTTTGATAATTTATTTCTGGCAGCGGGTTGTTTGTCTGAAGTTAGGAATCGGTATCAGATTAAATCAACGGATAGTGAATTACTGAATCGCTTCAAAGACTTAATTCATGATACTATAAAGTATGATTATCAAAAGTATTTATTTGATCCAGACTTAATCTATGGTATTTCCATCCCAGCTGTTGTAGCAGTAGCCACCCATTGGCAAGACCATCCAGATACGTTACGCCTACTTCAAGAATTGGCTCGCTGTGATACTGATTGGTTGGTGCGATGTAAAGCAATTGTAAAGTTAGCTCAAGGCTGGCAAGACAACCGAGATACGTTACGCCTACTTCAAGAATCCGCTCGCTGTGATCAACATTGGTATGTCCGACTTACAGCAATTGAACAGTTAGCTCAAGGTTGGCACGATCGCGAAGCGTGGCCTACGGCCAATCAGCCTTGGTTATGGGAATTTTTATGCGATCGCACTCTCCATGACCCCTATGATGCTAATGAAGAAGATAAGAAACTCGGGTTGATCTTGAGAATAAAAGGCAATCCTAGACAAGTAGCCCTTAATGCCATCCTCGAATATTATCCTAACCACCCAGATACCTTAGCCCTACTTAAAAAATTGGCTCGCTCTGATAATGATTGGAAGGTGCGACGTACAGCAATTTGCCAGTTAGCTAAAGGTTACCAAGACCACCCAGATACTTTACCTCTACTTAAAAAATTGGCTCGCTCTGATAATGATTGGAAGGTGCGAGCTACAGCAATTGAACAGTTAGCTAAAGGTTACAAAGACCACCCAGATACCTTACCCCTACTTAAAAAATTGGCTCGCTCTGATAAAGATTCGTCGGTGCGAGTTACAGCAATAGAACAGTTAGCTCAAGGTTACAAAGACCACCGAGATACCTTAGCCCTACTTCAAAAATGGGCTCGCTCTGATAATGATTCGTCGGTGCGATTTACAGCAATAAAACAGTTAGCTCAAGGTTACAAAAACCACCGAGATACCTTACCCCTACTTCAAGAATCCGCTCGCTCTGATAGTGATTCGTGGGTGCGAGGTAAAGCAATAGAACAGTTAGCTCAAGGTTACCAAGACCACCCAGATACCTTAGCCATACTTCAAGAATCCGCTCGCTCTGATACTGATTCGGATGTGCGAGGTGAAGCAATAGAACAGTTAGCTAAAGGTTACCAAGACCACCCAGATACCTTAGCCATACTTCAAGAATCCGCTCGCTCTGATAGTGATTCGGATGTGCGAGGTACAGCAATTAAACAGTTAGCTAAAGGTTACCAAGACGACCCAGATACCTTACCTCTACTTCAACAATCGGCTCGCTCTGATACTGATTCGGATGTGCGAGGTAAAGCAATTCAACAGTTAGCTCAAGGTTACCAAGACCACCCAGATACCTTACCTCTACTTCAAGAATACGCTCGCTCTGATAAAGATTCGGATGTGCGAGTTACAGCAATTAAACAGTTAGCTGAAGGTTACAAAGACCACCAAGATACCTTACCCCTACTTCAAGAATCCGCTCGCTCTGATAAAGATTCGGATGTGCGAGTTACAGCAATAGAACAGTTAGCTGAAGGTTACCAAGACCACCCAGATACTTTACCCATACTTCAAGAATCCGCTCGCTCTGATACTGATTCGGATGTGCGAGGTAAAGCAATTCAACAGTTAGCTCAAGCTTGGCACGACCAGCCTTGGTTATCGCAATTTTTATGCGATCGCACTCTCCATGACCCCTTTGACCCTGATAAAGACAGAGATTACGAGAGAGATGACGAGAATTACAATCCTCGACAAATAGCCCTTCAGGCCATTCTCAAATACTATCCTAACCATTCCCAAAGCAGGTCTTTATTGCAGGATAGAGCAAAGCATGACCCCGATCCTAAACTGCGGAAGTTTGCTCAAAAGAATTTAGAATGAAGATAGAATTATAAAATGTCAGTTATTAGCGGTCAGTGGTCAGCTGTCAGCGGTCAGCCTTTAGCTGATAGCTGATAAATAAAAGCTGATAGCTGTTTGCGTAGCGTGTGCGTAGCACATAAGCTGAACGCGATCGCGTGTGCGTAGCACATAAGCTGACAGCTGAATGCTTACCCCGATTCCCGATTCCCGATTCCCGACTCCCGATTCCCTAATTAATGAAGTGCTTCCCTAACCAAAATCACAGTACTATCAACACCCCGTGCGATCGCTTCTGGAATATTGCCATGGATCGCCTGCTCCAATAATCCCTCTCGACTAGCTCCGATCACGACTACATCATACTTGTGAGCGTTAGCTAAACGAATCAAAGCATCAGAAACAGAATAGGAACGGATTGGAATTGATACCACATCACACATACCTTTGAGTTGCTGTTTGAGGAAATAGGTAGCTTTTTCCAAGCTAGTCATTACAGGTTCTCCAGCTTGAGGGTTAAAAACCTGAGTTACTACGATTTGCTCTGCTTTAGCAAGGGTTGCTAGTATCGGAATTAATTGTAGGGCACGGCTAGAATTCGGTCCACCAGCAATGGGGATTAACCAACGCTTCCAGGTCTTAGCTAGTGAACCGTATTTAGCAGATTTAACATCTTGTGCTACTTCCTTGCCTTGGGGTAATTTCAGCAAGACTAAATCACAGGGAGCTTGTCGAATTAAGGTATCGATAATATTACCAAAAATCTGATTAGAACTATTAGATGGTGCTCCTTTCCATCCCATCAAAATTAGATTAATATGTCGTTGTTTAATAGTTTCTAGAATTGCTTGAGCGGTATCGTGGGATATCCTGATTTGGGTGTGAACTGGCATTTCCCACCGTCGCCCTAGCCTTTCCGCTTGCCTTAGCAATCTGCGACTTTTAGTAGTATCAACTCCTGTCTGAGCAGGACTATTGCTACGGGAGATAGGTATTACCTGCAAACACTCGATTTCATAGTCCTGTACCTGGCCAATAGCAGTAGCTATTTCCAACAATACTGGTGCTGATTGGGGATTAGCTAAGGGAACCAACATCCGTCCACTGCCGGTAGCTGGAGCGCGAGTATAATAGACGCCATAGGAGGGATCAGGACTCGGTCCTAGTTGCTCTTTTTCCCCACTGAGTTGGTTAGCTTCGGCACGAATAATATCACTAAAGGTAATGATTCCAACTAACTTTCTGTTTTCTAGAACAGGTAACCGATTGAGGTGATAACGATTAAGAATGTAGAGAACGTGGCTTAAGGTGTCATTGTGTCTAACTGTGATCGGTTGTGGAGTCATCACCTCTTTGATAGGCGTATTCCCAGGCAGTCGGTCTCGGTTCTTGGCAATGTCTTCTTGAGTAATAATCCCGACCAATTTCCCCTGAGCAACTACTGGAAAGCCCCGATGACTAGAGTTACTAAAGGTCTGAATGGCTTGATCTAAAGTCATCTGACTCCCTAGGGTTTCTACCCGGCGCTGCATAATGTCAGATGCTTTCAAACCAGCTAAGGTTCTTTTGTCCACCTTTACTTTAGGCAAGCTGTAGCCTTTCCTCTCCAACAAACGTTGATAGAGAGACCCTTTGGCTAATTGATCGGCAACTAGGTAGGAAACCACACAGGTGATCATTAAAGGTAGGACTAGATTAAAGTCCGTTGTCATCTCAAACACGATCACAATCGCTGTGATCGGTACCTTGGAAACGGCACTAAAAAATGCTCCCATCCCTGCCAAGGCGTAGGTAATCGGATAACCTAATCCGAGCAGGTGATACTCACCGATGCCAACTAAATAGCCTAATGCGGAACCCAATACTAGGGAGGGATGAAACAACCCCCCTGGTGCTCCCGAACCATAGGCAATTATGGTCAGTAAGAAGTAGACCACAAAAGCGAGGCAAGTAAATTCCCAGCCGATATCACCAGTGAGCAACAACTCCCGCAAACCACTGTTGTTATGGAACTGATCCGGTAGCAGTGCTACAATACACCCACCCAGCATCCCAGCTATACCAATCCGCAATGGTAAGCTGAGCTTGAGACGGTCGTAAAAGTTCAGACTGGACAGAATTCCCTGATTAAACAAAGCTGCTAGCAATCCAGCCAACACCCCTAACAACAAATAGAAGGGAATCTCAAGAGCGGAAAAGGTGCTGGAAAAATTGCTTAGTTCCCGATTCAGATCTAGGGTACCTCCACCCAAGAGCCGGGAAACCACCGCACCAATAAAGGATGCTAGAATAGCACTACCCAGAGTTATACTAGATAAATCTGGTAACAGTTCCTCAAAGATAAAGGCTACACTAGCCAGGGGAGCATTAAACCCAGCGGCTAATCCAGCCCCAGCCCCAGCAGCAATCATTTGACGTCGGTGATCAGGAGAGGTGGGTACCCAGCGAGTCAATTGAGCTGCCAAAGCTGCCCCAATATGAACCGTTGGGCCTTGCCGTCCCATAGTCATTCCCGCCGCCAGAGATAGGATAGTACTAACTAACTTGACTACAGCCACCCGTAAATTCATCGCGATAGGAAACCGGGCAAGGGCACCTTTGATCTGAGGTACGCCACTACCTGTTGCCTCTGATGCTACAAACTCAATCAGGAATCCGCACAGTAATCCTAAGCAGAGTCCAAAAGCGGGTAGGGCAAAGCTAGGGGGTAGGATTAGAGCTGCTTGAAGCCGCCACCTCCCTAACCAGCCAATACTGTGTTTGAGTAATACTGCTGAGAGTCCTGAGACGAATCCAATCAGACAGGCTTCGGCAAGGGCAAGACTTCTTTTGGGGATCAGCCATTGGGTAATGGGATTGATCATTGATTGATCATGGGTTAATTTCCATTAGTGATTATTCGTGGGTGCTTTGTAAATACCAGGAGAATTTCTGTAGTTACAAAGAAATAAGCACCAAGCACCGAGCACTGACCCACTAATCACTAGAGGTTACCGATAGTCCTTCCACAATTAGAGAGGGTGTGTAGATGCTATCCTGCCACTCAGCATCATCACCCAGTATTACTAACTGCTTAAGGGTGTTGTAAACATTCCCAGCTACCATGGTGTCTTTGACTCGACCAATAATATTGCCTTGTTGGACTCGATACCCTAACTCAACATTGACGGAAAAGTCACCGGAGATGCCAGCACTACCGCCGAGAATCTGGTCTATGACTAATCCTTCGTCTAATTTTCCAATTAAGTCATTGAGTGACCCTTGGCCTGGTTTAATCAGTAAGTTGACGAGATCAGGGGTTGGGTAGCTGCCTAGGCTAGGGCGAAATCCATTGCCAGTTGTGCCAGTTCCCAGTAAGCGACCGGTAGTGCGATCGCAAAAAAACTGTTGCAATTGCCCTTCACTGATAAATACGAGGGATTGGGTAGGGGTGCCTTCATCATCAAAGGGGCAACTGTAAGGAAATTCAGGATTTGGTTGTTGAAACAGGGTCAGGTTTTTTGAGGTAACCACCTGACCTAGACTATCACTCCAGGGGGTGGCTTTTTCAAGTACCTGTTTTCCATTTAAGGCTGCTTCCACAGTGCCCCATAGCAAATCCGCTGCTTTAGAGGTCAACAAAATTGGCACACGACCACTGGGAGTAGAGACATTTTCCGTTGCCCAGTTGAGGCGTTGTAAGATTTGGTCTAGGACTTTGTTAGTGTTTAGGCTTTCTTTAGGCTCAGATGGGCTTAATCGAATTTGTGTACCATCACCAACACTTAAAAAGTCTTCACCCCTAACCCACTCTACCCCAAGGAAATAACTGAGGGTTGTGTCAGTGTAAGAGCAATGTAATCCTTCAGAGTTAATTAAGCTAGTGGTTTCTAACTCCCATTCCGACTCAGCGCTACACAATACTTCTGGGTAGGCATCGCGAATTAATGCGATCGCATCCGAGCCGATTGCTACTAGTTCTTCTATCGGTATAGTTTCTGGTGAGTCGGAATAGTTAGCGCTAGGGCCATCAGCCAGTTCTATAGATTCCGGTTCATTGAGTGCAGTCATGGCCATTGCCCGGTCTACTAAATCTTGTGCTGCCACTGCTCCATAGCCAACTGCTAGTCCTGGACGTCCGTCTCGCCATAACCGTAGCGCTGTCCCTTCCGATTGACTACTTTCGATTTGTTTGAGTCGATTAGCTTCAAAAAACACAGGACGAGAAAGCGATCGCGACTGATAAACCTCTGCACTAGTCGCTCCTGATTTAGCTGCTAAGTCTAACAGTTGTTCGGCTTGCAGCTCTTGGGGTATAGTTTCAGCACTCATATAGCAAAGGGAATAGGGAGTAGGGAGTAGGGAGTAGGGAGTAGGGAGTACAGGGAGTTTTTTCTAACTGAATAATATCTAACTTAAATGCGCAACAGGTTAGGTAGGTGCTCATCTACCAATATTGCATTAATTTGCACCCCTCCAAAACGTCGAAGAATCTATAGATAGATATATAATTTATTTATATATAGTTGAGTTAACAAACGAAAAAAAATGAAAAGATTTTCGAGACCCTTAAAAGCGATTTTCGCATTCTTGATGGCAGTGCAGCTGTTTTTGATGGTCTCCCCTGCAGCAATGGCCCAAGGTGATATGCCAGCCGTCCTAAGTGCTGATGGTATTTGTACTAGGGATTACAACCCCTGCGGCAATGCTAGTATCTGCGTGTGCCCGGATGGATATGAATATGATTCAAGTGTCGGGTTGTGCTTGATCGAGGACATTAATAATGCAACTAGCCGGGGATTGGACTCTATCTCAGTTAAAAGCTCATGTTCAATCCAAGTACAGCCTCTTCCGGCTACATGTACAAGGGATACCAATGCCCTTGGTTATCCCAGCAAATGCCTGTGCCCGGGTATTAGCGAATACAATCAGTTATTTGGTCAGTGCGTGATCCCATTGGGTTAATAACACTCCTGCTCGGGGCAGCCTAGTGTGATATGAGTAATGCTGCTAATAGCCTTGACTACCCCTGAGGCTGCGCCAGGACTTTCAGAACCCGTAGAACAATCACCTGTTCTACGGGTTCTTTTGTATCCCATATTCTCTATAGCAAAGGGAGTCGGGAGCGGTGCGACCCGTGGCGAATTTAATTCGCCTACGGAAAGCGCACCGAGGGAGTCGGGAGTCGGGAGCAGGTAACAAAAATTCTCACAATTTATTTTTACCTTCTGGCTGTTGCCTGTTGCCTGTTGCCTGTTGCCTGTTGCCTTGTGTTATAACTCCCGGCATAGCCAAAATCCAGCAAACTGTTCTGAAGTTGGACTCGATTGTACGGCCAGAAAATGGACAAGATTAGCGTTCTGCTTTGCTTCTTCAAAGCTTTTTGCCTCTGCCAGAATTTGGGATTTGGTCAAGTTAGCGAGAATCCAGCTATCATTGGCACCAGTTTCCAGTAACAACTTTGGCTTATCATCAGTAGTGTCAAGTCTGACAAAGGATAGCTCCAAACCTGACATCCATGCTGCTAGGGGTTTGGCTCGTTGGGAAAATATAATCACACCGGGAATGGGCGTTTCTGGGGCAATGTCCATGATCGAGACTGGGAAGGCTTCACCAAAGTCAATCTCCCACTCGTTCATTTCCTCAAAGGCAGCGGCTTGTAGACTTACAACTGCCCACTTTTGTCCCTGCAAAGCATCGGGTAATGGTTTAGGGATGGGGGATTGATAACGGACAAATGAGGAAGCAGCGGCTGCGGGGTCATAGCCTGGTTGATTGGGATAAAAGTCTTCTATCCTTTGTTTTAACCATCGCTCCAAAGCATAGGTGCGACGGCTGGGTTGAGCTGGAATATTCAGCTCATTACAGGCTTTGGTAATCATATTGTTCATCTGACGCCGAAAGAAGCGAATCTTGCTTGGTGGCTGTTGAGCTTTTGCGATCGCATCTGCCAAAGCCTGCCCCAACCAAATTGAATTCACCTGCTGGTTGGGACACCAACTGGCGTATTGAAACAGTGTCTCAGGTGAGAGATTGATGTCCAAAGGACTCTCGCAAATTAAGACTTCCCAAAGTTTCTTCTGATTTTCGTCCAAAATTGGGCGGGAGTAAAAATCGAGTTCCCAAATTGTTTCCATGCCACCATTAAGATAATCTCACCCATATTTATGATACGGCTCCAAGAGCGCAATCCGTAAGCATTCAGCGGTCAGCGGTCAGCTATCAGCGGTCAGCTATCAGCGGTCAGCTATCAGTTATCAGCTAATGCCCTACGGGCACGCTACTTGAGGTGCTATTAGCTATGAGTTTATGCCCATAGCGCACGGTACTTGAACAGCTTATGCCCTATGGGTTACCTCACAGGCTAGAAGCCTGTGCCACGATACTTGAGTGGCCAATAGACATCTCCAAAAATTAACCTCAAACCCTTGCACTGCCTGGGTCAAAACCGAGTTTCTGGAGATGTCTATTGGCCAACGGCTGACCACTGACCACTGACCACTGACTGCTGACTGCTGACTGCTGACTGCTGAATGCTGACCACTGACTGCTGAATGCTTAGATGTGATTAATCCTATTGAACTATATATAATTAAATCTATTCACAATTGTGAAACTTAACAAAAAATTATGAGTAGCGATCGCACAGAGGTTTTAGCTGCCAACACAGCATTCTATCGAGCTTTTGAGAAAAAGGACATTGAAGCCATGAGTAAGGTCTGGTCTCAAGGCACTGGTAGTCTTTGTATTCACCCTGGACGTGATGTAATCAAAGGTTGGCGGGACATTAGCTCATCTTGGGAAGCGATATTCAAGAATACCCAATACCTGGAAATTGAACCAGAGATTATTGCTACTGAGGTCAGGGACACTCTTGCCTACGTTGTTGTGCTAGAAAAAGTGTTGCAAGTTAGCAAGGGTAGAAGGATTCAGGCAGAATCCATAGCAACCAATACGTTTGAGCTTATGGCTGGCTCTTGGTATTTGGTGCATCATCACGGGAGTCCACTGATGGGCTAACTTCAGACAAAGTGTCGTTCGATCAGGGTGGGAATTTGCTGGGGAGCCACTTCGCTGTAGCGAGCTTTGTCTGGCATCATCACCAGGTTGGGGCCATGTTTGCACTGTTTGAGGCAGCCAGTTTCTTTAATTTTGACTTGGTCTTCTAAACCATGGTCCTTTAAACTCGATGCGATCGCATTACAGACCGCTTGACCCCCCCGTTTCCGGCAACTGGATTTCTGACAAACTAAAATGCTCGCTTTCCGGGTGGGAGTTTTGGGAACCAAAACAGTTGTTGGCTGCTGGTGGGGGGGAGCAGCAAGGCTCACCTCATAGGCTTTCAGTTTCAGTTTCCCAGTTTTGAGCTTTAGTTTGCTGGTGCCACTCACCTCAATCCACGCCCCAGGGATAATGGCTGGATCCAAGCTCTTTCTGAGAGGTTTAGATAACTTAATCCAATATTCGATATTTGAAACAGTAATTCTTAAGTACTTGATTTTATAGCCATCCTTAATGACAAAGTCTAATAACTGTCCTACTACACTAAACTCTGAGACTGGCTCTTTAAACTTAGACATAGTTATTTACCTCTAGGAACACTGTTTTTCTTTAATCAACCTTAAAAATGGCCATTTTTGTGGACTGAATCTTTATAATTTGCTGGGTTTAAGCCGATTTAACCAAGACAAATCCCGTTCACGGAGTCGTGACTAATAGAAAATCTATCTCAACTAATCTATCACAAATTATCCTCAATAGAGGTTCTGAAAAAGTTAAAAATTGTGTTATTAGGGACATTTCAGAGTCTAGGTTAAATAAAATGATATGTGTTAGCCTACTTAAAAGCATGGCAATAAGCCACACTTAATGAAAACGATAGGAGAACACTATTATGTCTACAACTCAGGGTCTACTACGCTCCTTTGGTGAAATTGCTGACAATCCAATTTTGCTGGAAAAAAACGTTACTACCCCAGTTTGTGAAGGATTAAACATAGCTTTAGCCAGCTTCCAAGGGTTGTATCTGCAATATCAAAAACACCACTTTGTTGTGGAAGGATCAGAATTTTACTCCTTGCATAAGTTCTTTGAAGAAAGCTACGAGGATGCTCAAGACCATGTCCATGACTTAGGAGAGCGTTTGAATGGACTAGGAGGAATTCCAGCTACTAGTTTTGCCAAATTAGCTGAATTGTGCTGCTTCACTCCTGAATCTGATGGAGTTTACAACTCTCGCCAGATGGTAGAGCATGACTTAGCAGCTGAGCAGTCAATCATTCAGTTAGTACGCAGTCAAGCCGCTCAAGCAGAAAGCCTGGGCGATCGAGCCACCCGCTATCTCTATGAGAAAATCTTGCTCAAGACTGAAGAGCGAGCTTATCACTTGAGTCATTTCCTGGCTCCGGACAGCCTAGTAATGGGATTTATTGGCAATGGAGCAAACTAAACCTACTTAAACTGAGATCTTGCACCATTGTCATGAATCGTAGAATCCTAGGGTGGGCAGTGCCTACCAACCCCTTGGCAAGCTTCATTATCTGTCTGATGCACTGCCCACCCTACATCAACTTAAACCTACTTTCTGACTCGCCCTTTGCATCAAGAAAGAAAAAATTTGAGGGTTGACCCTCAACCCTCAAGTCTCAACTTTGAACAAATATAATCTATAAAACGGAGAGGGGGAGATTCGAACTCCCGGAGCCTTTCGGCTCGCTCGATTTCAAGTCGAGTGCAATCGACCACTCTGCCACCTCTCCTGGCAAATCTATATTAACAATCCGTGGGCTCGGATGGCGACCATCTATACAAAGTTTTATACCACCAACGCTTCAGAAGTCTCGTAAAGCAATTCTTTAGATACTACTGAGTAATCCTTACCCACCCAGACCAGGGAGACTTGATCCACTATACCGCCTTTGAGAGACACTATCGAAAAATTCCGCAATCGGTCTGTATCAGTTTCGATAATTCGAGGCACACTGGCTGCATTTAAGTATACAGTCCCTTCCGGACTAGTAACAATCATTGTTCGTAGTCGGTCTTTGGTGTGCTTTAGGATGTGGTGCATATGACCAAAGGTGACTAAGGGAATGTTTTTACCCAAGGAATAGGTTTTTGCGATCGCATCTTCCAAATCCGGGTCCCCATGATCACCACCAGCAGGATACCAGTCTTTCCCACAGGGAGCTTCTGCTTGATCACCTAGTCCCGTCGGACCATTATGACCGATCAAGATTACCGTTTCGTAAGCCGCACTACGCACTGCTGCTAAAATGCGCTCCACTGATTCAGAAAAGCTATTAATCCCATACTGTTCCCTGTAAAACTTCTTATTCCGCCAACTCTGCCCGCCCCAACTGTAAGGGCGAGCACCAACTACAGAGAGATTTAAATCTGGGAAGTCAAGGTAACCATAACCCACATGGGTTGACCCCAGTAGGTTCAACTGTTGCTGTACCCTATCTTCTACTTCATGGTCATAAGGACACTTTTTCCTTCCCCATTCCGAGGCAGTATACCAAGCATCATGGTTTCCCATAATCACTGCCTTGGGTAGGTCAATAGCAGCAATCATCTGGACTATATCCACCGCCTCATTGCCGAAATCCCCGACAAATAAGACCAGATCCACACCCAACTGCTCAAGAGCTATAGCATCTTCCGCTTCCCACAGTTGATGAATGTCTCCAACAACAGAAATTTGGATTGATTGTTTTTGATGAATGGTCATACTTGTCTTACTATCGCCCCTTTTCCAGCATAAAGGCAAAAGGGCCAACAGTAATATGAAATCCAAAAAAGAATACTACATATCACCCTATTATCCCATTATCCCATTATTCCATTATTCCATCACCCCTTTGCACAGAGCTTGTTTATGAGCATCCGGATCGAGCAGCTGATGGCTGAAGAATAGATTAAGTGTAACTTTCCTTGAGGAGTGTCTAACGGTACTGAGGTATTCGTGATGGCTGATCTGAAACTATTGGCAAATTCTACCGTCTCTACTCTCTGTCCCCCCTTAGGGCTGTTTAATCTGCTCAATAGTATCTAGTCTAATGGGCAGATAGGGGAAATAGCTCAGATCACGGAGATCAGAAATACTTTATTCTTCCATTGTTCCATTCTTCGCCACCTTCGGCCTATTCCTCTCCTTGCTGTGAAGCACCATGAATAACACTTTCACAGGAAACATCAACGTAAGCGGTTAGTAAGAAGCGTATGTCTAGACTAGCGTTTAGCCCAGGGGCAGGACCAGAACAGTTAATCAATGGACGTTATCAAGTTATTGACATCCTTAACCGTGTGAGCTGGGGTCAAACTTATATTGCGGTAGACACTTACCGACCGGGAAATCCCCAATGTATTGTTAGACAATTCCGTCCTGTTAGTGATGACCCTGACTGCTGGCAAGCTGCAAAAGATATATTTCGTCGTGAAACTAAAATTTTGGAGATTATCTGTCAGCATGACCAAGTTGCCCAAATTTTAGATTGCCTAGAAATTGACCATAGCTTCTACATAGTTCAAGATTTCATCCCTGGACGACCCCTGAGTGAGGAACTCAATCAACCTTGGAGTGAAAGCAGATTGATTACTCTGCTACAAGAGGTTTTAGAAATTTTGGCATTTGTCCATCGCCAAGGGGTGATTCATGGTGATATCAAGCCAGACAATCTGATCCGACGATCAGACGATAGCAAGTTAGTTTTAACTGACTTTAGCGGTATTAAGCAGGTGCGGACACCATTAGTTGGTGTTCAATTTAGTGCCATAGCGGCTTTGGGCGCATTCGGGTATATACCAACAGAGCAGGTTCTGGGTAAACCTCGTCCCTGTAGTGACCTATATGCTGTAGGGATGATTGGCATTGAGGCACTCACAGGACTCAAACCCATACAGCTAGAAGAAGACCCATTAACCGGAGAAGCCCTTTGGCAGGACTACGCCACAGTCACTAAAGATTTCGCTGCCATTATTCAGCAGATGGTGCGCTATTACTTCAAAGACCGTTACCAGTCTGCTGATCAGGTTTTGGAGGCACTCCATTCCTTAACTAGTTCTAAACCATCTATAAACTTACCAATGTCCCCAGCACCACCAACATCCCCAAACCCCTACAAAGAAAAAACTGACGATACTCTGCTTGAGCCAATTGAACCAGAGACTCTTCAAACCGAGGAAACAGAGGAAACAGAGGAAACAGAGGAAACAGAGGAAACTTATTTTCCCTCTGTGCCTACTATTCCTAAAAGAAGGGCTAGTGGACTTAATCTCACCGCAATCGGAGTTTCCACATATCTAGCCTTATTAGTCGTAGCTGGAGGCTACTTTTTACTCAAGACTCCCAACCAGGCAGAAACTAAGCTAGCACAGGCTGAGCAAAAGTACCAGGAAGGAGATTTAGAAGCAGCACTGAACCTGGTAAAATCGATTCCGGAAGATAGTGAAGACTATCAGGATGCTCAAAATGCGATCGCTCAGTGGCAAAAGGATTGGAAAGATGCCAAAGCCCTATTCCCCCTCATCAAAACCGCCTTTGACCAACAGAAGTGGCTAGAGGTAGTTGAGCAGGCTAGTCAGATTCCTAATATTGTCTTCTGGCAACAGCAAATAGAACCTATGGTCAGCCAAGCTCAAGCCAATCTTGAGAAGGAAGCTTACCAGTTACTAGAGCAAGCTTACAACCAGGCTATCGAGAGAGACTTTACTGGTGCACTCAACACATTTAAACAAATCCCAAAGGGAACAAAAGCCTACGCTACAATTCAAGAAAAAGTTCCTGAGTACACTCAAAAGCGAAACATCAAAGCGAACTTTCTTCTTCAGCAGGCTTACAATCGAGCCGCTCAGCAAGACTTTACCGGTGCATTGGTATATTTGAAAAAAATTCCTAAACATACCGATGCCTATGCTAAGGCTCAGTCAAAAATTGTTGACTATACCGCTAAGCAAGAAATTAGGGCTAACTATCTATTAAAGATGGCTGATAATCAAGCTGTTTTGAACAACTACACTAAGGCTTTGGATTATTTGAGACAAATTCCTGAAGGTACCTCCGCCTATGCCAGAGCTCAAGCCAAAATTCAGCAATATACTCGATAAGCTGTTGTGCCTTTCAACTGTCTATTATTGAAATCAAATAAAGAAGATATATCCCAGTGTCCTTTTGCCTTAAGCTATCAGCTAATAGCTGATAGCTTACCTGTTTTACCCTACAGTAGTTAATTGATATTTTCTACTAGCCACTAACCTGTTGCGGCGATTCATTCCTACTTCTATCATAGCAGGCCTTTCTCTGTTCACTACTTCGGTAAATTTGCCGGAATTAGCCATAACTTGTCTACCTGGTGCGTAAGCTTCAATCACATTACCGCTCACAGCACACATCACCATTAAATAGTCACAAACTGGGCATTCAGTTTTGGTGACCTGATCTCCAGCACAAGCATAATGTGATGCTTGAGAACCGATTAAGTAGTGACGTTGAGCCATATTCCCACAGTTGGGACATCGGACTGATTGAGTAGTCTCCATTGCCGATTCTCCTCATTTACATGTCATTGCTTGAAGGAAATAAGTCAGAATTTAACTCATAATTCAGAAAGTTTTTTAAATTTTTCTGTTTTTAATTAACCCTGAAGTTGCTTTTCAAGGGCGGCAGTAAATTTTTCATAGGGAACAACTCCTACAATATTTTCTACCACCTCACCGCCCTTAAAAATCAGCACAGCAGGAATACTGCGTATCCTGTATTTTTTGGCAGTAGCTTTGTCGGCATCAATATCGATTTTTACGACCTGAACGCGATCTTTGTAGTCTTCAGCAAGTTGTTCCATGAAAGGACTAATCTTACGACATGGACCACACCAAGGGGCTGTAAAATCCACGACTACTGGCCCTTCATAGGTTAAAATTGAATCAAATTCACTGTCTTTGATGTAAGGCACTGTACTCATGATATACTCCTTAAATTTTTGAAAACTACCACAAACTTATAGTCAAGGATCAACGGTCAATGATCAACATAGTTACCACTTTTATCTTCCCTTAAAAAGAGGGGCGGTTAATCGGTTTGAATAGCTGTAATAACCAGGATGGCTAAGGCTATAGTTTGGTTTACCATAGTTGTATGAAGTTGCTTGATGCATTAAGTTATGGCTGCTGAGGAATTAGAAAGGGATAGCCTGATCGAAAGGCTAAACCAAGGTAGACAAGCGAAGGCAACTATGGGTGGCTATGCAGGTTATGGTTCACCGGCCTTCGGTCAACGGGCCCTAAATGGTGAGTTGGTGGATGATCCCCAAGAACAGCATGTAATTGAGTTAATTCGCCGTCACCATAAATCGGGCAAGTCATTACAACAAATCGCTAACTGGCTCAATCACCATGGCTATACAACCAAGCGTGGTCAGCAGTGGAAACGGATCTCGGTTAAACGGGTTTTAGACCGGCTATACGGTAGAACCCCTAGGTTGTCTACTTTGCCTCAAAACCCCAGTCAAGGGAACTTAAAAGAGTAAGCTCCAAGCTGGTAAAGTAGTTAGAACACCTTCAACACAAAGTTAGATAAGCCAGAGAACCTGATCGGACAATTCCATCGGACAATTCCATCGGACAATGCCATTGGACAATGCCATCGGACAATTGCCAAGCTAGGTCAGCAATGCCTAATTATTTGCCCCTAAGCCCACATGGTTAAAGTCCCAGGCTCCCTGGCAACCTCTAAAAGCCAAAAGCTAGGTCATATAAGGGTTAAAGGTTATTTTGCTGTAACATCTATTTATTATATACCTTTATACAAGTTATGTGCATATTATTTATGGGTTTACGGGATTTGTCCGTAACATCCCTCTAAAAAAACCCAGGCTCAGTAAATACACCAGCGCCATAGTTTTAAGCGGTTGGCGGCGGTCGTAGGTCACGGAATTTCACCCATCAAATTAATTATGCAACTCAACGACCGACTTATCTGCGCCCCAACCCTAGAAGAAGCAATTGACGATCAGCCTTTAATCGTTGCTCCTGAGACCCTCCTAATAGACATAATTGCTTTGATGAGTCAGGAGGGAGGCAAAAGTTGTTCATTGCCCAATTTCCACTCACCATCAGACCAGCTCACCATTCGTGAACCACGGTCTAGCTGCGTTTTGGTAATGGAATCAGACAAGTTGCTGGGAATCTTTACTGAGCGCGATATTGTCCGGCTAACGGCTAATGGAATTAACTTTGAAGAGGTAACAGTAGCTGAGGTCATGGCACAGCCTGTGATTACCTTTCCTCAAACTGCTTGTCGGGATATCTTTGCCGCCTTATTTATATTTCGTCGGTTTCGGATTCGCCACTTACCAATTGTGGATGATCATGGTCAGCTAGTGGGTGTTGTCTCACCAGAGCGAATTCGCCAGGTATTGCGACCAGCCAATCTGCTCAAGTTACGGCGGGTATCAGAAGTGATGACCCCCCAGGTGGTTAATGCCCTTCCAACTGTCTCAGTATTGAGTTTAGCCCGACTCATGAATAAGCACCGAGTTAGTTGTGTGGTGATTACATCTGACCATGGACAGGATAACTGTCTGCCAGTGGGGATTGTCACAGAGCGGGATATTGTCCAATTTCAGTCTCTCAAGCTGAATTTGTCTAAAGTCCAGGCTCAGGATGTGATGAGTACACCTCTATTTCTGCTGAGTCCGGAGGATTCTCTATGGACAGCTCATCAGGAAATGCAAAAGCGTCGTGTGCGGCGATTGGTGGTCTCTTGGAATTGGGGTAAAGAAATTGGTATTGTCACCCAAACAACCCTGCTGCGAGTGTTTGACCCAATGGAAATGTATGGGATTGTGGAGACATTGCAGCAAACAGTTGAGCAATTAGACCCAGCCAAAGAATCCGTGAACAAATCCCACAAAGCCATTCCCCCTGGTGAAGAATCTGGGGAGGTGGCAGAAAATGCGATCGCTTTATCAGGAGATAGGTTTAATCATAAATCAGAGCCACCCAACACAGACCAAAACACAGACCAAAACAGAGAACTAACAGTGATTTTGTCACAACCCATAGAGGGTCAAGCATTAAATACTTCCCAACAGTGTGAGGCTTTCAAATACCCCAAAAGTAAATTGGGTACCACTCAAGATTATCAACTGTGTATCCTGCTCAACACTATTCAAGCTATTCTAGAAAACCTAGCTGACCACTCTACCCTATCATCAGAATTACGTCAAAGCCAGCTTAAGTCAGCCTTAGATAATCTTGATAAAATGCGAGAGCTAATACAGAAAGCCCAAAACCAGTCTTGTCAGGATCAGGTCTTGGTAGATCAGCTAGGTACTTCTAGCAGTTAAGCTAATCCAGATTTAAGGGGCATATTTGACTTGGTCTGAATTTGTTGAAGGGTGTTCGCCGTAGGCGTCCCTTGTTGGGTAGGTTAACGGTTAACAAAAACTAATTGGAATTCCTTTAGTGCTGGTAAAAAGTTTTTGTTTTCATGACTAGGGCGCGTCAGTTTAATCAGGGCAAAACGTTGGATAGGAGTTAGTGCTGCCCACTGTTGAGTAGTTACTACAACTCCAAATTCCATAGCTTTTTCCGCCACGGTAGATGGAATTACCTGAGAATTCATCCAGGGAGCTTGGGGGTCAACAGGTAAATTAGAAGCCGGTTTTCCTGTATAGTTTATAACTAGGTGTTGAACATAGTCTCCATACTTTTGGATTGACTCAGTCGTAGTGCAGGGTATCTCTACCAGTTGTTGACGCTCGTGTTGATTAAACTGATGCCAGTGGCTCAGGTTAAGTTTGATGCCGCAAGTATCTAATTTCATCCGCACTTGCATAGGAATGCACCGTAAAGAATCCACAAAATCCGTTTCAAATTGGAAAAAATTAGTCATAGTCTTCTCAATCTTATTCATTAATGAAGTTTTCTTGTGCTAGTACTGCGGATAATCCAGTAACTAATTGATAGAGATATAATGGCAATTGCTAATCCAATTACCTGGCTTCCAGAAGTTTTTTCCAGGTCAAGAATAATGATTTTACGGGCAACGGCAATTAAAGACGTAACAACAACTAACTCAAGTTGAATAACATGTTTTCGCAGATAAGCGGTTATATTCTCTAAAATTTCTAGTGCAATGAGAATATTTAGAAACAGTCCAAATATTTTGAAAAGTGTTTTGCTCAAAACTATTGCTTCTGGATTGGTTATTTCTTTAACTAGTGAGATAACTAGGCTTCTAAGTGCAACCAATATTACCACCACCATCACCAAAGAGAGAACTTTGGAAACAAAACCCTCGAACAGATTTAGCCCGTATAAAAAATTCTCATCTTTGCCTGCATTTCTAAGTTTTTGGAAGAGTTGTCTTAACCGCCTCATAGGAATAGGTTAGTAAAAATACAGATGATGGTTGATTTTAACACTTCGACGGGGTATAAACGGAACAGATGAGTCAATGTTGTGGTTGCCTTTCCCTGATGCCACCCCCAGGGTAAGCGCCAGAAAAAATTGCCCATAATGTGCATTGGCTGGATATCGGTTGATCGTGGCTCGAAACCCCTATAATCTCGTAGAACTTGATTCTCAATAGAGTTTAATAGTTGATAATGAACCCAGTTTTTTCTCAATAAGCTACAGCTTATTGATTCTTGCGCTTACCCTGATGCCACCCCCCTTGTTCAACTATCACAATCTCTATGACGTCATAAAGCCAAGACGATCGGCAAGAGGGAGGGCGTTGCTGATTCATGCAATGATTGAAGGTAATTGGGAATTGGGAATTGGGAATTGGTCACTGACCCGACTACACTTGACGGAGTTCCTTAGTTCAGTAACCCTAGAGGGAGAATAGACCCGAAGAGGGGACAGAGGGGGCAGATTGACCATGATATTTGTCACAAAAATTTACATTGGGGGTGGAGCAAGATTTAGTAAACATATAGTAAAGATTTGATTAAAGTTATCTTTAAGTTGAGCAGGGTGACATATAGGTCCTAGATTTCCTTCTCAGCTTACTCAAGATTACGTGAAGATTGTGTGAAATTTGCGTAAATTTGGTAATTTTGTGAAGAAAATATGAACAAAATGTGAATGTAGAAAAGAAATGTGAGTTTTCGCTTGACAATTACCCCTTGAATTTACTAGATTTCCTTTTGTAGATGAACAAAGTTTCAGGTTCAAGATCATCGGCGTGAAATATAACTTCATCAACCTGACAGCCAAACCAATCCAATTTTGGATTTGTCTTTTTTGAAAGAATCAAAGAGGGTAACTATGCTCAAGAAGCTTGATTTTATTGTTTCAGCTCACTCGGCCAGCTTTTTGAATAGAACTTGTAACTACTTCAGGTTAGACGCCATCGCCGTTATGGAGCTAAGGCTGAGTAGATATACTCAAATCGTTCAGCTCAGCAGTTAGCCACACAGAAACTCTAGATAAAAACTCTATAATATTGGTAAATTCAGGTGCTCATCTGTTTCGGTGTCTAGGTGTTTGGGGATTTACTCCAGACAACATAAAATTTTTCTGTCTAAAGACAGAGGAATTTAAAGAGGGTTTGTATTTTTTGTTGTTGTAACTGGCCTGAAATAGGATCAATATTTCACGCTCATCTGCGCTTACTCTATGTAGGCAAGCCTCTGGTATTGTGAAAAATTAGGTGTAACATTAGGTGTCACAACAGCATCAACTTTGAAAAAATCATCCGACAGACTCATGAACATACCATTAGGAAAGCGGAAGCCATCGCCGCGTTCTCTAATCCAGCTTTTTACTAAGAGGTTTTCAGGGGTGCTTAGCAAATTGAACCTAAAAGCAGTAGGTTTAAATCCCACTGACGACCCTAGCCATAGCTGGCAGTGCTGTGGGTTAACTATCTCGAACCGATTGCTGAGGGTTCTTACATCTGACACCTCCGACACTGGTGTTGGCACTGAAGGCATTGAACACGATAGCAGCTTCCGGAATGATGTGCTATCGTCAAACGTATCAGTCTCGGTGGGAGCAAAAAAGGGGGCAATCAGCTTACTGCAAGGGATGTTCAATCTCCTGAAAGTATTTTGTGACATAACTGCAATCACTGAGCTGCCCACATTACAAGGGACTCATATGGGGCTGATTGGGAAAACTCAACCCCACTGGCAAGTATTTAGATTGGTAATCGATCTCAAACTCAAGTCGGTTCTACTCCAGCAGTTGTTAAATCGATTGTGGCCAATGATCATGGTGGAATATGTTGAGTGAGTGAGCCTCAACATATTCCACCGATTAATCCTTGGGTTGAGAGTTTGTTATTGTCCCCCACGCTAGTTTGTAGTAGCTTAAGTGTTTATACAAAGCGTGTTTATACAAAGTTTAGACAAACAACTATGAGCTAAAAGCCCATAGTCAGCTACGTGGTTCAATTGCAATAATCCAAAACCTGTTCCAAGGCTTAATTATTACCCCGGTGAACTGGCAACTTCCCTTTGCCAGTTGGGTATAGACCATTACATGATGTCGTTAATTCTGGGTGACTACCATGGCCAAAAAATTACTCTCAATAACTAGTAGACCATCAACTAGTAGAACATCTCAACCAACGTCAACCTCTACGAGCTCTGAACAAGTCATGAATAATGAGCAGCTTAACCAGGTCGTAGAAGCTATCATCGCGGGCAAGTATTCTTGGGCTTGTGTGTTAGTTCTGCGTTTTTCTGGTTACAACCCCCTCCATTACATCCCTTACCGAACCTACAATCGCTTAATCAAAGAAAATAGTCAATCTGGTAAGCATCCAGTTGGCAAAACCCCTGTCTCACAATCACAGGTTGTTAGTAAGGTCTAGTCAGGGTTAGGGAAAGTTGGGAGATTCATCAAGTCTGAAGTTAACCACCTGCCTAGGTCAGTTTGATTGATTATTGATGCAGAGCCTAGTTTTCAACGTCTTCCCGTTTAATCTGTTGAACTGCACTCGCATCAACCGCACTATCTGCTTAGATCTAGCTGACATCTATTGGCTTGATGAGCTGGCTGATGACTTGACCTCCTATCTCCCTTTCCCCAACCCTTATGGGTTTACTTTACACCAGATGCTCTAGGGGGAATTTAAAGTTTCGATGAAGTTTACTTAAAGTATTTGTGAATTTTTTGTGAATTATTGGTAACTAGCCGGTTAATGACTTGACAAAAACTAAGTTATTAGATAAATAAATGTAGTTCATTATAAATGGTTAATTGTAAATGGTTAATTGTTAAAAATCAATTTTCAATGTTTAACATATGAAGAATATAATCAGGGATTCAGCAGAGCCTAGTAAACCACCGTCTTCTATCAACCCAGACCCTGCTAGCAATTTATCAGTGGTGCTTCAAAGCTTGACCCTAGACTCAGTCGATCCAAAGCTCAACTACGAATTTAGTCAATCATTTGACCTTGATCACTTCCAGCTAGGGGATAAAATCCTTGCCTATACTAAACCAGAGCTATCCCAAGATTCTGTTGAGATTGAACAAGATCACCAATATCTTTACCTAGTTTGTCAGGGTCGGGTACGACTACTAGGCTTTGATGCTGAAAAACAGCGGGAGGTTTCCATACAGGTACTCGAAGAAGGGGAAACTTTTGGTGCCTATGATCTCTTAGGTAGTCTATCCTATCCTTACAGAGCGATCGCAGCGAGTTCAGGACAAGTTGCTCGTATTTCCCTAAATCAACTCTTGCCTTGGTTGGAACGGTTGCCAAAGTGGTCGGAAATCCTGGGGAAACAAGCCCAGCACCGGCAATGCCTAATTTTCTTCAAGACTTTGACCAATTTGCGATCGCTTAACGGTGTTACCATAAATCAACTGTTGCCCTACATCGTAGAAACACGCATTGAGGCTGGGGAGTCTCTGGTGTCCTCTTCCCAAGCTGGTCATTGCTGGCTACGTAGTGGTCAAATGGGAACGCCAGAAGGAACAGAGGCAAATTCCTCTGCTCCATTTCCTAGCATCGGAGAAAGTTGGGGATATCCGATGCCAGTACCCACAGATTGGATTGCCCAAACTGATGTATTGCTTTACCAGCTGCCTCAAGAGCATTGGCAAGCGGCTTGCGCGATCGCACCAGTTTTGGCTAACTCCACCGAGTCACCGGATCAGGAGAACAGGCAAAGTGCTAAAAATGGTGACGGTAAATCTCCATCGGATCAAGGCGTAGTTAACAAGACCCATACTCCGTCACCACATGCAAACCAGACTAGAGCACGACCGACTCGGCGAGTTTTAGAAACTCCTAAGCAACAAACGCCCCTTGAACCCAGTCAGTCAGAAAGCTTTGATTTTCCCAAACCAGCAAAGCCGGGTGGGAGATTCCTAAGGTTTTGGCAGCGCTATCCTTTTATTGAGCAGCAAGCTTCTTCTGATTGTGGTGCTGCCTGCTTAGCCATGATTGGGCAGTATTGGGGCAAACGCTTTGCTCTCAACTCCCTGCGGGAACTGGCGGGAGTGGGTCGTTCTGGTTCATCCCTCAAAGGTTTAGCTAAAGCAGCGGAAAGTTTAGGGTTTCAAGCTAGTCCAGTCAGGGCTTCTTTAGGTCGCTTAGCGGATCGGAGTAATCCTTGGATTGCTCACTGGCAAGGAGATCACTATATTGTTGTCTACCAGGTAAAGGGTAATAAGGTACTCGTTGCCGATCCAGCAGTGGGGAAGCGATCGCTTGCTCGCAAAGACTTTCTCCAAAGTTGGACTGGGTATGCCATGCTATTGGATCCAACTCCCCAACTAGCAATTACTCCCAGCGACAAACGTTCTTTAGGGCCGTTTTGGGGATTGCTATGGCCCCATCGCTCAGTCCTGCTGCAAATTATCTTGGCTACCCTCATCCTTCAGGTTTTTGGTCTGATTACTCCCTTATTTACCCAGATCATTCTTGACCGGGTGATTATTAACAGAAGCCTTGTCACTCTCAATGTCTTCTCCATTGGTCTAATCATCTTTGGCCTTTGGACGATTGGGGTTAGTCTCACCAGACGCTACTTGCTGGACTACTTTTCCAATCGGCTTAGTCTCACCTTCGTCAGTGGCTTCATTAACCATACCCTGACCTTACCCCTGAAGTTTTTTGAATCCCGCCAGGTGGGGGATATCCTGACCCGAATTCAGGAAACTGGAAAAATTCAGGGTTTTATAACTCAGCAAGCGATTGCGACTTGGCTAGATGTGGTGATGGTGTTTGTCTATATTGGACTAATGCTCTACTACAATTGGCGCTTAACCTTGCTGGTGCTGGCAACGATTTTCCCCATCGCCATCTTGACTGTGATTGCCAGTCCCTTTCTACGCCAGGTGTCCAGGGAAATCTTTAAAGAAGCAGCCCAACAAAATTCTATGTTAGTGGAAATGATGTCAGGGGTTGCTACTGTGAAAACGGCGGCTTCGGAACAAGAAGTGCGCTGGCGCTGGGAAGATCGCCTCACCAATCAGTTGAATGTACAATTTAAAGGTAGAAACCTGGCTAACGGGTTAGGGTCAATTAGTTCTCTAATTAATACTCTCAGCAGCACCGCTTTGCTTTGGTTTGGCGCTAGCTTAGTAATTAATGAGCAGCTTACTATCGGTCAGTATGTCGCGTTTAATATGCTCATTGGCCGAGTCACTGGTCCGATTTTGGCTCTAGTGAATCTTTGGGATGAGTTTCAAGAAATCTTGGTGTCTGTAGAACGGCTTAATGATGTCTTATCTGCTAAGCCAGAGGAGAATCCTCAAGAACCAATGTTGGTTCTACCTGAGATTAAGGGTGATGTAATATTGGAAGATGTTACCTTCCGATACTCCGAGGATGAGGATCGCAATATCCTACAGAATATTTCCCTACAGATTAGGGCTGGAGAAACCATTGCTCTAGTGGGGCGCAGTGGCTCTGGCAAGAGTACCTTGGTGAAGCTACTGCAAGGTCTCTATCATCCGACTAATGGTCGTATTTTGATAGATGGACACGATATCCGCCATATTTCCCCCCAATCTTTGCGTTCTCAAATGGGTGTGGTACCCCAAGAATGTTTCTTGTTCTCGGGGACAATTGTCGAAAATATCACTCTCTACCGACCGGATTTCAGCCTGGATGAAGCCGTAGAGGTAGCCAAACTAGCAGAAGCTCATGCTTTTATTCAAGGTATGACTTTGGGATATAATACAAAAGTAGGAGAGCGAGGCTCTACCCTTTCTGGTGGACAGCGACAAAGGATTGCCATAGCCCGAGCCCTATTGGGCAACCCCAAGATTCTGATTCTGGATGAAGCGACTAGCTCCCTAGATACAGAATCCGAGCGCCGCTTTCAACAAAACTTAGCTCGCATTAGTCGCGATCGCACTACCTTCATCATCGCCCACCGCCTCTCTACAGTGCGCAATGCTGACTGCATCCTTGTCCTAGACCGAGGTGTTCTGGTCGAGAAAGGCAACCATCAGGAACTCATGGATCGTCAAGGTCTTTACTATCATCTAGCACAGCAGCAGCTAGATCTTTAATAGATCGTTAACAAGTGCTCATTAGTCATTAGTTATTAGTTATTAGTTATTTAGTCATTAGTCATTTGTAAATCCCCATAGACCCTGGTTAGTCACAAAGGACTAATGACTAAGAAAATTTGAAGCTACCTATGACTATATCAAACTATGTAAAAATTTGCCAATTTGGCAACACAGTCATGTGAAAAGGACTAATGACTAATGACTAATAATTAATGAAATTTGAAGCTAGCTATCACTATGTCAAGCTTTGTAAAAAGCTGCCAAAAATCTGCCAATTTAGCAACATACTCAGATGAAATTGATCTTTTATCAGAAAAGTGGAAAAGCCCTGTGTGAATATAAGGGGATGAAAACGTGTTCAGATATGGCTCCACACCCATTTCGTAACCACCGTTTAGAATCCCCTGAGAATTCTCCATGACGCACACTCACCGGAGAGTTTAATTCCAATTCCTTTGTTTAATTCATTCCCATGCACCCCACTAAAGGTGAGACGCAGGTAACTTGGAGAGCCTAACCCTAGGGTCAGTCCTGCTCAAGTCCACACCTCACAGCGTGCTCAGGCAATAGGTTTGACCGACCGACGGCTACTTAAAGGGGAAGGGTTTAAGTTCTGATCTCGGGGTGCATTGAAGCTATCTGAAAAAGGGGCAAGTAGAGTCAGGTAATGCCAAAGATTTCGGCCTGCCCAACAATACCAAACTCACCCCGGGAAGCTAAGGGCAGCACGAGAATTGGTCGCTTTCTTTCCCAAAACATTGGTCATTTCCCTAAAATGTTAATTTAGCGTGATCTACCACCATGACACAAGCAAAACCAATCAACTCCCCACCTGAGGCGGCTACGAGTCGTCAGGGTAACGTCGTTTTAATGCCATCAGGTCGCCTGAGACCTGATTATGACCAAGAGCCAGGCTCACCCAGCACAGAGGTAGGAAGCAATACTGCCAATGCTCCTAGTACGTCCAAATGGTCAACCTCGATACAAACTACCCTCGACCAGCCTCCGGCGAACCTTCCCCGGCTCTTGATGTTGGGTGGATTAAGCTTCTGTACGATATTTGTGGCTTGGGCAACGTTTGGGCAGATTGATGAAGTCGGTAAAGCTCATGGAAGCTTAGTGCCAAAAGGCGACGTTTATAAAGTTGACCCGATTGAGCCAGGCAAGATTGCTAGTATTAAGGTCAAAGAAGGGCAAGCGGTTAAAGCTGGGGAAGTCTTGGTGGAACTGGATACAGAGCTTGCCACTCAGGAAGTAGAACGTTTAGAGAAAGTTCTTAATGCAGACCGGATTAGGTTAGTTCAGATGCAAGGACTGCTTGAAAGAACCCGTCTAGAAGTAGAAACTCGTGAGCAGATTACCCAAGCAGAAGTTCAAGCACAACAAGCTTCGATCGCACGAGCACAAGCTAGTGCATCGGCAATTAGACAACAAATCATTCAACATCAGTTAGCTAAAGCTGCTAATCGCGAACGATTACAACGGATGAAGCTGGTGCAGGCGACAGCCCAAGAACTGCTCCAGCAACGGCGGGCTAATGTAGTGGCTCTCAAGGAACGACTCGATAACCTTAAGCCTCTGTTGGCAGAAGGAGCAATCTCGAAAGAACAGGTATTTCAAGCAGAACAAAGCTTTCGTGCTAGCCAAAGTGCTGTTACCGAAAGCAAACTGCAAGAGGGTTTGAGTACTCGCGAACAGATCTTTCAAGCTCAGCAAAGTATACGCGATCGCGAAGCGGCGACTAGCCAAAGCCGAGGTGAGCTACAACAAACTTTAGCAGAAATTAAGCGACTAGAGGCAGAATTAGAGCATCGGCAAGCAACGGGACGCACCACTCGCCTGGAAGCACAGCAGAAAATTCAACAGTTGGAAGTGGAACTGACCCAAATCAAAGCTAGAATTTCTGAAAATGAAACCCTGGTTACTACTGCTAAAACCAGGCTCAAACAGAAGTTTCTCAAAGCGCCAGTGGATGGGATAATATCTTCCCTCAACATTGGTAATGCTGGTGAAGTCGTGCAACCGGGACGTAGCATCGCCGAAATCGCTCCTCAAGGTGCCCCCTTAGTGCTATCCGCAAGTTTGCCTACTCGCGAGGCAGGGTTTATTAACGAAGGAATGGCGGTGCAAGTGAAATTTGATGCCTATCCCTATCAGGATTACGGCATCATCAAAGGCACGGTGATTTCCATCTCTTCCGATGCTAAAGCCGATCAAGTAATGGGTTCAGTCTATAAGGTGAAAGTGTCCCTCGACCGTGACTATGTGATTGAAGAGGATGAAATCATCCGGTTTAAGGCTGGTCAAACCGCCAATGCTGACATCATCATCCGCCGCCGTCGGATTATCGATTTCTTATTGGATCCGATGCGACAACTGCAAAAAAGCGGCATCGATCTATAGTGCTCTGTTCTCAAATCACTTTCATCACTGACTGATCGTTTTCCGTTGACGGTTAACAGTTGACCGTTAATTTTTAGTAGTCAACTTGCTAGTAATTCCTTGAAATCTGCAAGTTAACTGCACCCCAGCTTATAAACTATTGACCTTTAGACTTACAGGATAAGAAATAACCATGACCTATCGTATTCCTTCTGCCAATACCAAGCTCGACAAAATGATGGATATTGATAAGTTTAGCGAGATCGAGGAAGCCATCCTTGATGGCAAATATTCTTGGGCTTGTGTGTTAATGCTACGCTTGGCAGGCCATAACCCCCTAGACTACATGCCTTCTAGAACCTACAGCCGCTTGCTCAAACAAAACCGGGACATGATCTTACAGAAGCAAGCTAGTATGATGACCAATAGCAATAAAGTCTTGAATGCACGGCAGCGTTTGAGCCAGATCAAAGATCTGGCTTATGTAGAGACCCTTGGCAAGAAAACTTCACAGGTCCACGGTGGCGATCAAGAACAGTGCTTAATCACTGAACTGGAAGAAGAGGAATCCATCCTCAAGAAGTTAACCGATTATTTACGGCAAGACTGTTTGGTTTCCCTGTGGTGAGCAGGTATAATCATTTTCCTACCCATCCTCCTTGTCATTACCAGCCACTGCTTACCACCACACCAGATCAGACTAAGCCTGTGGTCAAAGTAATTCATTAATAACCGCCTTGTCCATTAGGTGCGCTTTTCGTTGGCGAATTAAATTCGCCACGGGTCGCACCTGTTGATGGACGAGGCGTTTTTTTATCTGATCACAGACCGGAATGAAACAGCCCTAGTAAAAACAGCCCTAGTACTCTGTCAATTTAGTTTTGAGGGTGAGGGCTAGGTGGCACGGTTAATGGTTAAGCGGGCCTAATCTAAGGGTTTAAGCGTGGCTAATCCCTAGTTAACCTAAGTTCGACGTAACCCTGAAAGCCTTAATCTAGCCTAGTTGCCCAACCCTTGTATTCCTTAGTCTTTCCTCAAGCGATCGCTTATATCGAACTCAGGTTATACCAATTCTTAGCGCTCACACGGCTACACATTATTAATTTCATCTCCCCATCTCCCCATCTCCCCATCTCCCGATCTCCCCACACGCCCCCTCTCCTCACACTTCCCACACTCCCTGCTCCCTGCTCCCTGTTCCGGTGATCCGCTGTTCCCTTTGCTATTAACTAATGACTGGACATAGCACGGACTTTAGCACTTACTTTAGTTGTGGGAGGATTCAACCATCAATCTCAAGCCAAAGTGGCGTTCATATTTTTAATTAGATTTGATATAATAACCGGTTCATTACTAATAATTTACTTCACTAAAACCCCATCAACCTTACCCATCTCTTTGAACTAATTCAGAATCGGTTACTAGTCACTCTTTAGTTGTGGGAGGAGTCAAGCATCAATCTCAAGCCAAAGTGGCGTTCATTTTTTTTTATATTAGATATAATGACCAGTTTATTCCTAAGAATTTACTTGACTAAAACCCCAGAAATATTACCAATCTATTTGAACTAATCCAGAATTGGTTACTGCTGACTACATCCTTTTAGTAAATCCAGTGATTTTCAAAAAATAAAAGCTTGAAGCCAAATTGGCGAGACATGCCTAGGGGAATATGGATATAGTTATATCAACAGCTAAAACAAAGCTGCTCCACAGAAATAAAATCAACAACAAAGAAGGAGAAAATCAATGCTTATTTCTGACTTAAACCATCTAGAATCCGTTGAGGCTAGCCAAGTTCAAGGTGGTACTACTATTGCTGGAATCCAATTCGACAACAATGTCACCAGCGTTTTCAACACCACCAGCACCATCACCGAAACTGAAGTTTTCAATACCAGCATTACTTCTAGCGTAGACATTAATGGTATTACCGCTTCAGGTGGTACTACATCTGAAGGTTCTAGCGATCAAGGTAATAACGTTGCTACTAAGCAAGAAAGCGTCTTCATCACTATTGAGCAAGGTGGCGTAACTGGTTCCAAGTCTGTAGGTCTTGGCTTCTCTGGAATCAGCCGTTAGTAATTAATCACGAAAAGTTTCTGATTAATTAGTTTCTAAACCTCGATTCATCATCAACAACCAACAAGGAGAAAATCAATGCTTATTTCTGACTTAAATCATCTAGAATCCGTTGAGGCTAGCCAAGTTCAAGGTGGTACTACTATTGCTGGAATCACATTCAACAACAATGTCACCAGCGTTTTCAACACCACCAGCACCATCACCGAAACTGAAGTTTTCGATACCAGCATTACCTCTAGCGTAGACATTAATGGTATTACCGCTTCAGGTGGTACTACATCTGAAGGTTCTAGCGATGCAGGTAATAACGTTGCTACTAAGCAAGAAAGCGTCTTCATCACTATTGAGCAAGGTGGAGTAACTGGTTCCAAGTCCGTAGGTATTGGCTTCTCTGGAATCAGCCGTCATTAATTAATCAGGACAAGTTACTAATTAAGTAATTTGTAAACCTCGATTCATTATTCAGGGTAAACGCATCTTATTTTGAAATGCCTACTGGATATGAGATTCATATGATAAGTATTTTAACTTATTAAGTTTGAAATCTTTTCTGAGTAACGTTTCTATAATTTAGATGGGTTTGCCCATTATTAACAATAAAAAAGGAGAAAATCAATGCTTATTTCTGATCTAAACCATCTAGAATCCGTTGACGCTAGCCAAGTTCAAGGTGGTACTACTATTGCTGGAATCACATTCAACAACAATGTCACCAGCGTTTTCAACACCACCAGCACCATCACCGAAACTGAAGTTTTCAATACCAGCATTATCTCTCGTGTAGACATTAATGGTATTACCGCTTCAGGTGGTGTTACATCTGAAGCTTCTAGCGATAAAGGTAATAACGTTGCTACTAAGCAAGAAAGCGTCTTCATCACTATTGAGCAAGGTGGAGTAACTGGTTCCAAGTCTGTAGGTATTGGCTTCTCTGCTATCAGCCGTTAGTACTTAATCAGGAACTTTTTGTGATTAAGTAATTTGTAAACCTGGGTGTATTCATATCCTAATATAATGCATTAAATTCAATTCTATATCAAGATTATTGCACTCATTTTTAGGTGTAATTCATTCATTTTGATGACTTCAAAATACTAAAGTATCAGTAGTTATATCAAACCGGAACTCAATAGGTTAATTGCCAAATTAGCGAGACAAACATTTTGAACTTTGATAGTTTAATTGAAGTGTCAAACAAGCAGTTTTATTAAAAAACAAAAAGGAGAGAAATAAATAATGATTATTTCTGATCTAAATCATTTAGAAACTATTGCTGAAGACCCCAAAGTTGTGGGTGGATATGGCTACTACCAACCTTACTTCCCTTTCGGATTTAACAAATTTATCAACGTCGGTATTGACATTGAAGAGAACGTAGCTACGATTGATGGCCGCGCACAAGCCTTTGGTGAGAAGACCTTCACTAACGTCACTGGCAGTACTACCACTACTGAGCATGGTTCTCAATCTACCCTAAGTACAATATCTGTTAGTTCTTCTAAGAATAAGAAGCATTATTACTAAAACGGCTTAGAGTAATCCTTGAGACTTAAGGCTATCAATGCTGCGGAAAGATGAAGCAAAAATCAGTAACATCTTTCCGCAGCATTAATCACAATGGGAGCATCCCATTTTTGTGAATTGGTAGTGGAAGCATTTTGCTTGTGGTTAGTAAAATAAGGACGTAATTGGTAGTGGGAGCATCTTGCTCGGTACTTACAGAAAACGGTGCTCCCAATTTATCATTTTTAGTTGCTTTTATATTTAGTTGCTTTTAGATGCTCCCGATCACAATTAACTATTACCTAATTTGACCAGGAGAATCATTCATGAAAATTGCTCAATTAGAATATTTTGAGCTACAGGCAACAGACCACCCTATTTTAGGTGGTTTTGTTTTTACTACTGCTGAAGCCTTCGCTGGTCCTGGCATTGGTGCCACTAATGCTCAGGCCGATGCGTTAGCTCAGCATACCGATACTTCCGTAGAAAGCTTTATCCATGTAGACGAGTTCTTTTCTGAAGCTAGGGCAAAAGCTGAGGCTAGGGCTAGGGATCGTCATTACTGGGGTTATTCTGTCCATGATCCCTTTGGGATTTATCGTTTGATTGGATAACTCAACAAATATATAGCAGTTATCAATTCGGTGAGGTACTTTGCTTATCCTTTTAAGGCAATAGGCAAGCTAGCAATAGGTAAGCTAGCAATAGTAACAAGGGTTTTAAGGGCTCCATCGCTTTTCTGATAATGTTTTTGTCAATTATCGTCCACTGATTCCAAGTTACCCGATCCGAATATTCCTGATCCGAAGTTCCCGATTTATGCAAAAAAATTAGTGAATTTTTCAATAATTAAAATGTTTTTAACTCGTTCCATTAGTAACAAAGGAGTTTAACGATTATGTTTGATCACTTTCGGTTATGGGAGTTACCTGGCTCATTTACAACCATGAACGGTAGTCATTCTGCAATTATATCTGTATCGGAAGTAAATTCTGAGGCAGCAAGTACTATGAGTAATGCCATGAGCATGGATCCTAAGGGAAACATGGCTACGAGTGCAGTGCAAGCATCTGCTAATAAAGCCACAAACACTGCGGGTATTGTTGAAGCTAGGGCTGGTACTGATAACTTCTCAGTACCTGATATTCAGGAAGCTTTTTTCACGAGGACTAACTTTTTTAGCAGATACTTCTAAAGCTATCAGCTTAATAAAATCTAGTTTCTGTGTGCTGGCTTCAAAACGGGGATTGAGGGGCGAGGTGTTTTGATTGAGGGATAAGTCTCAACTTTGATTTTTGCTGGCAAATACTCCGCCCTCAATTTGGCAAATTGGCAAAATTTAGGAATTGCTTTTTGTATGATGATAAGAGTCAGACAGTTAACTCAGCTGACTCTGACCAAGACTGTAAGTAGTTCCAGTTATAGTTCATAATCGGGTGTAATGGTTGACCTTTCCAAAGCATCGGTGACTCCAGAGGAAATTATGTACTCCTTGAAAAAGGAGATGCATCTGAAGGGCATCTGTCAAAAAGTTTTGTATCAACGAGTTATCAATAAAGCGGCTCAAGAAAGAGGGATAACAGTCACACCAGAAGACGTGCAAGCTCAGGCGGATGAGATCCGTTATGCCAATCGTTTGGAAAAGGCAGCAGAAACATTGGCCTGGCTGGCAGATCAGATGGTGACAGCAGAGGATTGGGAAGCGGGAATTAGCGATCGCTTGCTTGCCCAAAAGCTTGCTGAGTCCTTATTTTATAAAGATGTGGAAAAAAGCTTTGCTCAAAATCGACTGGACTTTGAGCAAGTTTTGGTTTATCAAATTCTGGTGGATTCTGAGGAAATTGCTCAGGAGCTTTTCTATCAGATTGAGGAAGGAGAAATCAGTTTTTATGAAGCTGCTCATTTCTATGATATAGACCCAGAAAGGCAGCGACGGTGTGGCTATGAAGGAAAGTTGCCTCGTTGGAGTTTTAAGCCTGAGATAGCTGCCCTTATCTTTAGTGTTCAGCCAGGAGAAGTGACTCATCCCCTGCAAACCGAACAAGGATATCATCTTTTCTTAGTTGAAGAATTTATTCCAGCTGAATTAACCGAAGAAAAGTCTAAAGAAATTTTACAGAGTATGTTTCAAGAGTGGCTCAATAGTGAAGTTAACTATATGATCCATAGTGAAATTAGTACCATCAATACTGGGGAATAATCCCAATGCTATTAATGGTTTTAGAGAGCAGGGAGCTTCGGAGCAGAGAGCAGGGGTAAGTAAATTTAATTTACCTCATAACTAAAATAACTAACGAAAATTACTAACTAGAGTGATGTAACCATGAGACGTTCCCAGACAATCAGAAAATGGATAGTTTCAGCAGATGGTACGGTTGTAGTCCAAGCCGAAAGTACAGCAACTGCCTCTGGGGATGAAGCAACCATTATTCAAGAGGTTACTGTCAAAAGAGACTAGAGTGGCAGAATTTATAGCAGAAGTTCATCCTCTTGCTATGCTTCTTATAGTAAGTAGTTTACCTATAGCATTTCTAAATCAATTATACAAAATAATTACCGTTTTTGACCTTGTCTTGAGTAAGCATTTAGCTATCAGGTTTGGGCCTGTGACCACGCTACTTGAGGTGCTATCAGCTTTGGGTCTGTGGCCAACGGCTGACGGCTGACTGCTGAATGCTTACCAAAATCTAATGCATATAATAGTACAACTCCAGTCTCAAAATAAACATGGGGGAGCAACCCAAAAAACAGGGGAGAGCGACCCAAATAGCCAGCCTCAAAATAAACAGGCGGTAGGAATTTTAATTACTTTTTGACTGCCACTTTTTGACTGCCACTAAAGACAGTTGTTTAGATCAGCACATCTATGTTTAAGAACTTGAGGAACATTTTCCGAGTTCCACTCTCGCCCAGAAATTTTTAGTCTTCGATCAATTTGCTTTACTGTAGATTCATACACGATCCCAGGCAATGGAGCAAATTTCCTGAAGTTTATAGTAACTATAATTAATAATTCGAGTTCGATGACTTTCTAGATAGTTACAAAAATTAGTTGCTTGTTTTTTCTTTAAAAGAGATATTAACTCAATAGTTTCGGTTCTTCAGTACCTACTATGCTAAATTTATAGTTTACCCCCCCCCCGAAAAGCTTACTGTGTAAGGGTTATGAGGCTATTTAACCATAAATTTTTCCCATATAGCTGCCTCTTCCTCCTGCTCCGAAGTCCCTGCTCCGAACGCGCCCCGCGTGGCCTACGGCCTCAGTCCCTTTGGCAAAGTGTTAATTTAGCATAACAAGTACGGAAGAGCCATAAAAATAGGTAAGTTAACTGTTGATTAATTGATCTCAAGTCCTGAGGATGAGTGATGATTAACAATATCCGCGTTTTTGCTTCCCCTTACTTCTCCCCATCTCCCGATCAGTTTTAATCATTAGTATTTAAGGGTCGATGATATGACGACCAGATAGGGAGTATGGTGGTCTGTAAGCTGGCGAATTTAAGTTGGCGAATTATTGAGGGGTATAACCCCTAGGGTAATTGACAAACCGGATCACACTATCAGGGATCACAAAGCTTCTCTAGGAGCTGAGACATTGCTGTACTTGTGAATTTTGTTTAAAGTTTATAACAAGATTTTATCAAGAGAAAGTAAAGTAATTGTGAAACTATTGATAACTACTAAACTGATTATATGAATAGTTAGTTTAGTGAAAATGTTATGAAAACTTGACAACTCTATCTAGCTGGTTAACTTCAATCTGGCCACTTAACTTCAATAAGATTTGATAAACTTTTATTTAAGCTATTGTCAAAACCGTGAATTGATCGTGAAAACAACTTGACAGCGCCGATTAACTTCACATAGGATGATTCCGGAGATTGTCCTTGGGGTTACTGGTAAGGA
>NZ_GL890972.1 GCF_000211815.1 Moorena producens 3L | reverse complement strand
CTCTTTCATTTCTAATTTCCTCAGATTAGTTAGTGATTGACTTAGTGATTGACTGTAAGCATTCAGCTGTCAGCTGTCAGCCTTTGGCCGTAGGCTACGCTACTTGAGGTGCCGTCAGCTTATGCCTATAGCGCATTAGCTGATAGCTGATAGCTGACAGCTGATAGCTGATAGCTGGCAAGGGTAGCTTTTCAACTAGCCCGTTAGACCTAGACTGAATCCTGAAATTGCTGTAGTTTAGAACTCTTCAACTTCCTCTAGTTTCGTTGCTTTTTCAGGTTTTAACAGTACCCTTGTGGGTACTCTTAATCCTGGAACTGTAAGCTTTAGGACTGTCATTACTTAAAATTACAATTTCTACCCAAAGCTAGCTATACAGGAGTTTTTCCCGATTCCCGATTCCCGATTCCCGATTCCCGATTCCCGATTCCCGATTCCCGATTCCCGTTCCCCTCCTGGGAGGGGTTAGGGGTGGGTTCCGATTCCCGATTCCCGATTCCCGATTCCCGATTCCCGTTCCCCTCCTGGGAGGGGTTAGGGGTGGGTTCCGATTCCCGATTCCCAATTCCCGATTCCCGATTCCCGATTCCCGTTCCCCTCCTGGGAGGGGTTAGGGGTGGGTTCCGATTCCCGATTCCCGATTCCCGAACCCAATTGAGAACTGCTATATTGGGTGGCATGGGTGCCTACACCATTGAACTCGCTATCTGCCTAGCTTATAACTCCCTTGGATTGTGCGGTCGTTTTCTTTTGTCTGTTAGTCTTCAGGTGCGACCCGTGGCGAATTTAATAATTAGATGCGGAAACCCTACCTAATTGCCTTTTTCTCTGTTCACAAATTTTTCACTCTACCCTGATAGGATAGCGTACTGGTAGTAATTGTAATAGAGGTTATTACCTCTATTGTGATTCACGTGTTATTCAGGGCTGATTGACTGACAAAGCTCCTACAAACTATGGTGTCGCTGCTATCCCGCTAGGGGGTAAAACCCCTAGTTCATGTAGGGTGGGCAGTGCACCAGACAGATAATCAAGCTTGCAAAGGGCGTTGGTAGGCACTGCCCACCCTAGGATTAATGACTAGCTAGTTCATGTAGGGTGGGCAGTGCACCAGACAGATAATCAAGCTTGCAAAGGGCGTTGGTAGGCACTGCCCACCCTAGGATTAATAACTACCTAATAACTCAAGTCTGTTAAAACGGACTAGAGATAAAGGGTTGTAGTCGGTTGAAACCGACCTTAGCTATGAGCTGTGGACTTAAATCCATGGCAGGTTTGATGGCAAAGCCCAACATTGTTGAGTAAACCAGTATTCAAAGACAGACTAGGCAAGACTGAAACCTAATCTTTATATTCCCAAAAACCGGGATTTTAGGGATTGGTCAATAACATCTAAATCGGTAGCTCCTGAGTAGTTTGTAGCTACCTACTAATTGAAGTAGCAATAGGTAAGCCAATGGAAATTTTTAAGCAACGTCAGCAGCCAAAAGAAACTAATTCTCAAAGTGCTAATTTTTACTACTTTAGAGGAATTAGCCATCTAGTGGTGGGCAAATTTCAAGCAGCCATTCTGGAATTGAATGAAGCCATTGAGATTGACCCCAACCATGCTGCTGCCTATGACAACCGTGGCATATGCCTTCGAGAATTAGGTAAGCATCAAGAAGCCCTAGCAAATTTTCAAAAATCAGCTGCAATTTACCAAAAAAAGGGTAAAACGGATGATTATCAAAAGATAATAGCCAAAATTCACCACCTTTACTCACGGTGATTCGCTTAAGCCTGTGTAGTGAATGGTATAGGGCTAGGGGCAATGGCATTGGCAATAGGCAAGAGACAAGAGGCAAAAGTTAACTACAGGTGCGCTTTCCGCTTCAGGACTGACACAAAACTGGGCACTAAACGCTACAAGTAGTAGGTTACGTTAATAACGCACCATACAGATAGTGTTACTACGGAAGTCCTGAATTCTTACTCTCGCCTTTTTCATAAATTTTCACAAAGCGCGTGATTAACTAGTGGGTTGTTCAAAGACTATGCACTATTGGTGAGGCTCGCCAACGGCATCTATTGATTAACTCATTTAACAATCATTTGTCAAATGTCATTAGTCAATTTCCAATTAACTTTGGAAATTGGAAATTGACTAATGACCAATGTTCGATTATTACTTGAAACAAAAGCACCCAGTCATGCAACTTGGTAAAATTCTGATTCGTAAACGAATTATTTCTACAAATCAACTCAATAAAGCCCTGGAAATCCAGTCTTTAACAGGAATCAAATTGGGAGAAATTTTGGTAACTAAAGGATTGATTGAATCTCAGGATTTGGAGCAAGCACTTTTGGAACAATATTGGCGAATAAATGGGTTTTGGGTGATTGACTAGTCCCACTGGATATAATTCAAAATTCAAACGCCAAAATTCAAACGTATTCCGTCGTTATCATCTAAAGGTTTTGATAGCATTAATGGGCTCTTATGATTAGCTTTAGGGATTAGATATTAGAAACAATAGGAGCAATTGATCGCCTCCGTTTAATCACCCATCACACCCCATTTGTTACATCGATTACGGCATCCGTTACTACATCCTTTACTACATCCTTTACTACATCCTTTACTATAGCAATTGCTGAATTCACTGCTCCAAAGTCCCTAAAATCCAGAGATTTATAGCTGACCGAATTGAAAACCGCTGTAATTATTTAAATCCTCATCATTCATAAGATAAAACTGGAAATGAGAGTAATATTTTGCGATAGCGTCTTTGACCATAAACTGATAGAACCTGATTACAAAGAAGAGATGAAAGCTGCCCAATTAGCTGGCTTCATAACTTCCCTATTCAGCTTTGAAGACTTGACTGATGGCAAGGTAGCTCGTTCATTAAGGTATGTGGAAAATGCGGAAGTGGAGGAATTGGCTATTTATCGTGGATGGATGTTAACTCCTTTATCCTATGGGTTACTTTATCATGGACTTTTAAACAAGAAGATCAAACTGATTAATACTCCAGCAGAATTTAAATATTGTCACTATTTACCTGAGTATTATCCAAAAATCAATGCTTTAACTCCAAAATCGAATTGGACAGTGGGTCAGGAAATGAATAATTGGGAAGTGATTAATTCCCTGACCGATGAGTTTGGAAATTATCCTATTATTGTCAAGGATTATGTAAAATCAGAAAAACATAACTGGCAGGAAGCTTGCTTTATTCCAGATGCATCCAATAAAGACAACGTGAAGAAGATAGTAGAAAGGTTTATAGAGCTGCGAGGTTCGGCCTTGAATGAAGGGCTGGTGTTCCGAAAATTTGAAGAGCTGGAATTTTTAACGGAACATTCTAAAAGTGGTATGCCATTGACAAAAGAGTACAGACTATTATTCGTTTTTGGTAAATTGGTAAAACTGTTTAATTATTGGGATGAAGGTGACTATGGTGATACAATACTAGACCTCACGCCTTTTCTTGATGTTGCCCAAAAAATAGATAGTAATTTTTTCACGATGGATATTGCTAAGAAGACTAATGATGATTGGATGATTATAGAGCTTGGTGATGGGCAAACAGCTGGGCTCCCGGATAATGGAAACAAAGGGGAATTTTATATGGAATTAAACAAAAATATAGGGCAGCATGTTTAATGTAAGCAGTCAGCAGTCAGCAGTCAGCAGTCAGCAGTCAGTCTTTGGCCTTGGCCGTTGGCCACGCTACGGGAATGGCTGATAGCCGAATGCTTACAATTACGCGAAGGCATTTACTGATAAATTCCCCTAACGCTATCTCAATCAATAACTTGAAGCTGAATATGGCAGCAGCAAAGCCGGTGCTCACCCTTACCGGAGGCTGGGCGACAGCAATGTCTTTCGCCCTAGGTGGGGTAACCCTAGCCATGTCGGGAAACTGTATTTTGGCCGACTATGCCTTGGCCGACATGGTTCCGGATGGGACATTGGGTAATGAATCGTCAGTGGTGATACCTAATACCACTGTCCGAGGAGAAATCGGGGATGTGATCGAAGGTGGCGCAACACGAGGTGCTAACTTATTTCACAGTTTCCAGGAATTTAATGTCGGAGAACTGCAACGGGTTTATTTTGCTAATCCCTCTGGGATCGAGAATATTCTAACCCGGGTAACCGGGGGGAATCTATCCAATATTCTAGGCACTTTGGGAGTAGATGGTGCAGCAAATCTGTTTTTGCTCAATCCCAATGGTATTGTGTTTGGATCCCAGGCAAAATTAGATGTCGCTGGTTCCTTTTTTGCGTCTACTGCTAATAGCTTGGTATTTGGTGATGGGCTGGAGTTTAGTGCCACATCCCCACAAGCCCCACCACTCTTAACGATTAATATTACCCCAGGATTGCAGTATGGCAAATATGACCCCAGGACAACAATTACAAATGCTGGCAATTTAGCTGCTGGAAAAGACTTGACCCTAGCCGCAGGCCATCTGGATTTACAGGGTCAACTAAAAGCTGGTCGGAATTTGACTCTGTTGGCAGAAGATACAGTCAACATTAGCGATAGTGTAGCGCAACCGTTTATCGCCAATGCAGGTGGTTTGTTCGTAATTCAGGGTAATCAGTCGATTACTATTGCAGCAAAGAACCATTCCGATAGCGGTTTATTTGTTGGTTCCGATTTACGGTTGCGATCGCCGGGTCCGATCACAGGAGATACTAACTATACCGTTGGCGGAAATATCAGCATCGAGCAGGCAGTTGGATGGTAACCCAGGGAATTTCATCAGTCCCAATGATCCCATTATTCTGGCCAATGGAGATGTCAGTTTAGGAAACTATACCGGAGCATCACTGCATATTTTGGCAGGAGGGAGTGTTACGGTTGGGGACATCGAAATTAACTCTACCGATACCGGAGATAATGCCATTAGTCCTAATAATTCCAATCCGTTCTTGGCTAGTCTGGCTAATGTGACCTTGTCCGATGAAGCGAGAACTTCTGTAGTGATTGATGGCAGTAAGCGACCTACCCTCGATATTCGTGCTGGTATAGATTGGACATTACTGGGAGGTTTTCCAGGAAATACCGATAGTGGTAACCTTGCTCCTAATTTTGGGACTGCTGCTACTAGTGCAAATATCGAAATTGGCAACATTGAGATTAAAGCACCGAATGGACTGGTATTGTTAACCAATCAGTATCAAGCTAACCCATCGTTAGTTAGTGAAACCCTGAAAATTAGTTCAATTCTGACTGGTGACGGTACCGTAGCTAACCTAGTCAATGATAAGTTTACGAAGTTTGAGATAGATAGTAGTAAGCAGAGGTTTTCAGGGAATGGTGGCTCGGTCTTTATTAGACCTCTTGCATAAGTCTCATAAACCTTGGTCAACACAAGGCAAAAGGCAAAAGGCAAAAGGCAAAAGGGCTAGATTTTGATTTCATATTTATTTTTGCAAGAGGTCTAGTGTGGGGAGTGTGGGGAGTGTGGGGAGTGGGGGAGAATTGAGGTAAATTATAAATTCAATGTTCGCAACTCTGACTTCCGACTCCCGATTCCCTACTCCCGATTCCCTACTCCCGATTCCCTACTCCCTACTCCCTACTCCCTACTCCCTAGATTTTAGTAATAATAAGGATTTTCCGGTTCAGGAATTTTCTTAATCCCACTGGCTTCAATCACCAGCTGGCGTTTATCATCGAGGGTTTCTGTAATCATGTTACCTTCAACTTCGATCCAGGTATCGGACGGATAATCATTACGGTTTTCAGTAATTTTAACTGGCAAACCTAAAGGATAAGCGTCAGCAGCACAACAAGTAATCACAAACCGGGAAATTAAGATATGGTCTAGAGGGAGATTAGGATGAATCACTACAAAACCATCTACTTTTACCTTTTGACCGGTATAGGCATCTGGTTCAGGATAAACATTCAAAAGCTTGATCCATTCAATTAGGCTGCGCTTTTCAGGATTGCTAGCACTGCGGAAGGATTGCGGTTGCGATCGCGTTATGGTGGCGGAGTCGGCAATACCCCGGTGTAGGGCGGTTTGGCTAGTAAATGCTTTGGGTGTCACGATTAAACCAACCATTGCCGTAGCGATCAGGAAGCCACTACTCCAACTAGGGGGAAATAAGGTTGTATGTTGAGCAGCTGGCCTAGTTACTCCCTTACCTAACCGGTGTTGACGCTCTAACTTCAGCAGTTGGGATAACCTCAAGCCTGATATTAACAATAAAATTACACCAGTGATAATTACCAAGCTAAAGTAATTGGGATGAATTAATAAGCTTAACTGACCACTTAGCCAGTATTTCAACAATAAAACTCCCCATAACGCTAAAGAAATTACTTCTAAAAGAGGAATTGACCAGTTTCTCCTGTAGGAACTTTTTCTGGACAAACGTCCTGAATGCTTAGATGGATTCATGATTAACAAGCCAATGGATTTTAGGAGGATTTAAAATTTTATAACTCCCTACTCCCTAACTAACATACAAATTAATAAACAAAGTCAATAAAAATGTTAACTGCCCTGCTATGAGAAATAGGTAAATGATTGACTTGGTTTTAAATACCGATAACAGTAAGCCGATGGCTTTGATGTCAATCATTGGTCCGAAGACTAGAAATGCTAACAACGAGCCACTAGTAAAGGTTGAGGCAAAGGCGAGGGCAAAAAATGCATCGACGGTGGAACAGATGGATACTACAGCGGCCAATAGCATCATGGCCAAAATAGACATCACTGGTCCTTGACCGAGGCTGATGATAATATCACGGGGGATAACGACTTGAATTATGGCTGCGATCGCACTACCTAAAACTAGGATTGAGCCTAGCTCCCGAAACTCTTGTATAGCATTTTCGATAAATAGCTGTAGTCGGTCAGGCAAGGGTTTGCTTTGTATGTCCTGGCTAGGGGGTGTGTTTAAGACATTAGCGTCTAAGGCCAAGGGTGTACCAGATTGACCGAGTAAATATGAGCCTGATTGTAGTAATGCTGGCTTATCCTCAGCAAATTTCCTTGGTCTAGAGCGAAACACTGCTCGTTGCAGTAGGGGGCCTAAGTCTTTCTGAGTACTGAAGACACAGCCGATAAAAATGGAAATACTTAAGGAAAATAAAATTCGCAATACCCAGATTTCCGGCTGGTCTCGAAAGGCTACCCAGGTTGACCAAATTACTACAGGATTGATGGTTGGGGCTGCGAGCAAAAACCCAATTGCAACTGGTGCTGGTGCTCCCTGGCTCAGCAGCCGCCTAGCCACTGGCACATTACCACACTCACACACTGGGAACAAAAAGCCGACACAACTACCAAAAACTGCTCCTAGAAAGGGGTGGCGAGGCATACTAGCAATCAGCTTGCGCTCATCCACAAAAAACAGCAGTAAGCTGGAGAGAATCACCCCCAGTAGCAAAAAAGGTGTTGCTTCAACCAACAAACTCAAGAATAGGGTGAAGGCGTTGTTGAGCTGATTCATGCATTTCCTATTTATGCTTGAGCAACGTTATAAGCAAGACAAAAATCAAAGGTCAAAAGTCAAACACTAGTCTGTGGTAAGGCTTTTGGATACCACCGATAGGGAAATTTAATCGGGAAAACCTTACCTGATATCAGACGATTGTTTTGTGACATAGAGGCCAGATCTTTCCCCGTAGGGTGGCGCTTAGCTACACTTCGTGAGAGCGTTTGGAATAGTTGAGAGTTTACTATCCTTGTTACTATCCGTTGGAAGGTTAAGCCAATGTCTGACCTAAATAAAATAGTATACCCTAATCTTGACCTATTCCTCTACGATCTACGGGAAGGTCTAGGGCAAGACCCGGAAATTATTGATTATAACCGTGAACGATTCTGGCAAAGAATCTATGGTCATCCCGAGGGTGATGAATCAGACCTGATCCTAGAGCCGACGTTACTGGCTAAGCTCAAACAGGCAGAACGCTCAGAATCTAGGTTGGTGGAACTATTGGGTGCTGATGTGGTCAAGCATTTCGAGCGTCCTTTGGAAGGCTACTACTACCCTATCCAAATTGGTAACACTTACGCCCTTCAGGTAAACTGTTCCGGAGTCTATGCTGATGGGATCAGACAATCAAACCATTCACCCCAACCCATTACAAATATTAAGAAAATCCAAGGGGAAATTCTTGCCCACATCAATCATCAACCTGGAGCAATTGGTCAAACTTGGATCATGTGGGGTCAACTGTGTGACCGTGATCAAGACCCTACACAAATTGCCCTAGAATGCTACAAGCAACTGGTGTCTAAACCCGACTGGTCAAGAGACTTTCAAGCCCAAGGCAAAGTGCTAGGGGGTACTTTATTTGAATTTTGGCGTCCTCCCGCTGATTGGTCAGAGCCAGAAGCGATCAAAAACAACCATCATCTTTTAATTTGGTTGTTTCCCAAAAAGCGTTCTATTGATTCTATCATCGATAGCATTACTGGTATTTATATAGACTTAATTTACTTATTGTATTATCGTAACAAAATTCTTTGGGCTTATGGTGAAATTAACCGACCACTAGCAGAACTTAAAGCTGATCTAGTCTCAGTTAAAACTAGTATTGCTCAGATCAGCATGTTACCCCAAAATACATTAAAATTAAGGGAAATACTAAGCAATAATCTCAACCTATTGTCTCGTTATGCTACTAATTTAGGGATGCTGGATTCCCAAACCCAAACCATTAAAACCAATATCGAAGATTACCAACAACGATTGACTAAATTAAAACAGGTTTATCAACGGAGTGATTGGCACATTCTGAGAGAGTTTAGGGATTTAGCAGCTAGCCAATATCTGCAACAAGTGGAGATGGATCATGGGAGATTAAAGTCTGGTTTAACCTTACTAGAAAATCTAATTCGGACAGTAGATGGCATGACCCAAACTTACCAAACCCAGAGTAATCGTAGCTTACACCAAAGCATTGCTCTGGCTGGTGTGGGAGTAGCAACCAGTAGCATTACCGCTACTGTCCTAGTTAAACAACAACCCCCTGATAACAATACTATCTTTATCTTGACACCAGCTTTTGCCTGGAGTCTTCTCACTGGTGCGATCGCTACTTTGCTAATGTGGATAATTTTAAGGTTATTTGGTCGTTAAGGGAGTCGGGAGTCGGGAGCGGTGCGACCCGTGGCGAATTTAATTCGCCTACGGAAAGCGCACCGAGGGAGTCGGGAGCGGTGCGACCCGTGGCGAATTTAATTCGCCTACGGAAAGCGCACCGAGGGAGTCGGGAATAAAAATTATCACAATTTATTGACGATAGTATAATTTTTTTCGCATATCTTTCCAAGTTTATACGATTTAACGCGATTTACTTTGGGTGCATCTCAGTTTTGCAAAAATACCAAAATCATGATATAATTAATGATGAACAATTTCTAATAATGACTAAAATTCATGAACTTGAGTCCGGAAGAAAAGCAAGAGCTAAAAGAACATTTAAAAGCTGTCGCTCAACTTTTATATCGTCACACCCCCCCAGGAAATAAGCAAAGATTTGAGGATATAGAAACTACTTTAAGAGACTATATTCAGGAAGAAGTTTCTCCAGAAATAGCAAAATTTTTTTTTCAGAAGTCAGTCAAGTAAAAATTGGCAGACCTCGCCGAATAAAAACCATAGTAGGAGAAGTAGAAATCACTGATAAACAGGCGGATTATTTTGAGCTAAAACCTCATAGTCAATTAAGTCCAAAACTGGAAAAAAATGCTCTGCTTATTTGTGCCAATGAATCTTATAAGAAAGCAGAGGAAGATTTATGGGCAATGACGGGAATCAAAATTTCACATAGTACATTACATAGATTAGTGAAAAAGCAAGATCTAGACTTGCCAGAATCTAGATTAGGAATACAAGAAGTAAGCTTAGATGCAGGAAAAATCCGGTTACGTACAGAGGAAAAGGGTAAAGCTTGTGAATGGAAAGATTATAAAGCTGTGTGTTTGAATGGAACATATATAGGAGCTTTTTTTCAAGAAAATCAAGTTTTAATAGATTGGATAAATAGTCAAAAACTTCTCAACCCGTTCTTTTGTACAGGTGATGGTCATCAAGGAATTTGGAATATATTTGAAGAACTGGGAGAACCGGCTCAAAGAAGAGAAATATTGGATTGGTATCATCTAAAGGAAAATCTTTATAAAGTGGGAGGTTCCTTGAAACGTTTAGAGAAGGGAGAAAAGCTTCTCTGGTCAGGAAAAGTAGCAGAGACTTTAGATTTATTTAGGGGATTAAAAAAGAAAGTAGCACAAAATTTTTGTAACTATATAGAAACTCATAATAAGCGAATAATCAACTATGACTACTATCAAAAAGAAAGAATAAGTTCCCTAGGTTCAGGAGCAATTGAATCGGGAATTAAGCAAATAGGAATGCGAGTTAAACTATCAGGATCACAATGGAATATTGAAAATGTTCCTAAGATTCTTTCTTTACGCTGTGCTTACCTAAATGGGATGCTTTATTAATGATGTTTTTACAAAGATGAGATGCACCCTTTACTTTTTCCGTATATCTCAATAAAATTACTCTTAAAAACAATCGAAATTTAATTTAAGATATTATATTTTTTTCCGATTCCTGATTCCCAATTCTTAATTCTTAATTCTTAATTACCAATTCTAAATTCTTAATTCCCGATTCCCGATTCCCGATTCCCGATTCCCAGATCCGCTGTTCCCTGCTCCCTACTCCCTCAAAACCGATTATGTACTTAAAAAAATCCCAAACCCCTTTATTACTGCTGCTGTGGATTACGATTGGGACCTTGCTCCGCTTTGCTAGTCTAGGGGTTTTACCTCCTTGGACTGATGAATGTGCCACAACAGTATTTAGCTTGGGTAACAGTTTTTACTCGTTACCTCTGAATCAGTTTATGGGAGTAGAAACCCTATTAAGCCCACTACAACCGTCTCCTGAAGCTGGCATTAGTGATGTTATTCATTATTTATTAACGGAAAGTACCCATCCCCCAGTTTATTTTGCTCTAACCCATCTGTGGCTGAAACTATTCCGATTAGAGGATGGTATGGTTTCGATTTGGGCAGTGCGATCGCTTTCTGCTTTATTGGGAGTAATCTCGATTCCTGCTATCTTTTGCCTAGGTCGGCTGGCCTTTCGCTCACTATTGGTAGGTCACATAGCAGCAGCAATGATGGCTGTCTCTCCTTTCGGGATTTTCCTAGCTCAACAGGCTCGTCATTATACTCTGGCTATTTTGCTGGTGATAGCATCTCTCGGTTGCTTGGTGAAAGCGGTAGAGTTAATCCACCGTGGTGAAGGGTTGCCCAGTTGGCTAGGGTTAGCGTGGGTGGGAGTGAATAGTCTGGGGATTGCTACCCATTATTTCTTTATCTTGACTTTAGGTGCGGAAGCGATCGCATTATTGAGACAAGCTTGGCGACAAACTCAGCAAGACCGACTAGCTTTGCTCAAACCTTACTGGTGGCGGATTTATGGAGTAGCTATGGGTTCCTTAGCGGGATGTTTAGTGTGGATACCGGCCTTACAAGCTATTCATGATAGTCCCCCTACCCAATGGATTTATAGCCAAAATGCGATCGCACGATGGATTGAACCCATAGGACGATTCCTACTATGGCTGTTCAGTATGGTTTTACTGCTACCTTCCTCTTTCTATGACCTATCCCTAGGAATTGTGATTGTTTCCGGTATAGTTACCTTAATCCTAGTGGTTTGGATAGTATCCCATCTCCGCTATGGACTGAAATTGCAGCAACTCGATCACCATAACCGTTTCGCTATCACCATCCTAAGGGACTATGTCTTGGCAGCAATTGGGTTATGTTTAGTCTTGACTTGGGGTTTCGGTATAGATTTAAGCACAGCCCCTCGTTTTCACTTCGTCTACTTTCCAGCAGTGATCCTGTTGGTGGCAGTGAGCTTAGGTGGTTGTTGGAATCAGACTAGACTTGTTGCAGAAGTGGGGAATAGGGAACAGGGAACAGGGAACAGGGAACAGGGAACAGGGACTTCGGAGCAGGGAATAGGGAACAGGGACTTCGGAGCAGGGACTTCGGAGCAGGGAAATGGAACAAAATTCGATGTACCTGATCGGGATGAAAACAGCTATAAGTCTAACTTTGGCAAAAGGATAGTTGTAGCGGTCTGGTTGATTGGGCTGTTGGGTGGATTAGTGACAGTCTCGAATCTTGGTTATCTCCAAAACGAACGTCCAGATCTATTAGTGTCTATTGTTAAGGAAGCAAGTGAAGCGCCAGTTGCGATCGCAACGACCTACAAACACCATGGACAGACCGGGCGCATGATGGGATTAGCTTGGGGATTGAAAGGTATGACTGTTGCTAATGGTTCTAATGGTAATTCCAGGGATTTTCCCCAATTTTTCTTAGTAGCTCGTGACCGGAATAGTTCCAGTTATGAGGATGCTGTCCAACAGTTACAACAACAATTAAAGGAATTGCCACGACCATTAGACCTATGGTTAGTCAATTTCCGTACCAAAGTTGACCTAGACTCTCAGCAATGTTTTCGAGAAAAGACGTCTGGAAAGTGGGCTGGTCAATATAGTTATAAGCTTTATCGATGTGTTAATAATTAAGCAGTCAGCGGTCAGCGGTCAGCGGTCAGCGGTCAGCGGTCAGCCGTCAGCCGTCAGCCGTCAGCCGTCAGCTTAACATAAACCTGTTTCAGTAGAATTTAATAGTTCGAGATTAAGAAAATTGACGTAAGCATATGCTGATAGCTGATACGCGACACGCTGATACGCGACACGCTGATACGCGACACGCTGATAGCTGATAACTGATAGCTGATAGCTGACTGCTGACCGCTGACTGCTTATTGCTTAAATAACAAGATAAAACCTAGTGAAAATACCATGGATAAAGACACTAAATTTGCTTTACTCGTAATTGCTATTCCCCTCTGTGGGTTAATTTATTGTGGCTCAGCAATAGCAGTGATGGTTTACAGCGAATATGTCAGAGAACATCCCTTGACATTTGGTACTCTCTTTTTACTAATTCCATTCGCTACCGGAGCATTCATTTGGTTGAGAGCTTCCGCTAAAGCTTATCAAGAAAATGGAACAGGGAGTAGGGAATAGGGAGTAGGGAGTAGGGAGTAGGGAAATGGCATCAACAATTCTCACAATTCCTAAACTGATTACTATACCCTACTGAAAGACCAAGGGCGAACAAAATTCAACCTTAATAACCTTGGCCAATAGGCCACGCTACGCGAACAACATCCTAACCTTAAACCTTAAACATCCTAACCTTCAACCTTCAACATCCTAACTTTAAACCTTAAACATCCTAACCTTAAACCTTAAACATCCTAACCTTCAACCTTCAACATTCTAACCTTAAACCTTCAACATCCTAACTTTAAACCTTCAACATCCTAACTTTAAACCTTCAACATCCTAACCTTAAACCTTCAACATCCTAATCTTCAACATCCTAACCTTCAACCTTCAACATCCTAACCTTAAACCTTCAACATCCTAACCTTAAACCTTAAACATCCTAACCTTCAACCTTAAACATCCTAACCTTCAACCTTAAACATCCTAACCTTCATTAAACATCCTAACCTTCATTAAACATCCTAACCTTCAACTCCACAAAAAAATAGCCGCAGAAATACTTTCCACGGCTATAGGTTTTGATGATGACTACAATTTTTTAACCAAACCTAAACACAATCCCATGTGATGAGACCGTAAGCTATCAGCATTCAGCTATTAGCATTCAGCTATTAGTTATCAGCTATTAGCTATTAGCCATTCGCGTAGCGTGGCCAACGGCTGACGGCTGACGGCTGACGGCTGACGGCTGACGGCTGACGGCTGACGGCTGACATCACACCTGATGTCTTGGCCAGGGGGGTTACCCCTTTCAAGGGTATGTTTTTTAGATTTGGGCATTCGCCTAGGTATTACTCAACAGAAATACATTTTGAAACCCAAACCCCAGGAAGGATTTGAGAATTCAATAAAAATCATTAAGTGACGAATTCTGCTTGATGGCTATCCCCTGACGGGGCGATGGCTGAGACACTTGCACCAACTTGAAAAGTTATTGATTTTGGTAGGTAACTATTGACAAAAGAACTTCGGGTAGCGGTCACACAGAGCGACTGTTGGAGTACTGAAATTTATTTTCAATCACGTTCGTTACCCGCGTTGTTTTGTACTGGTTCCACCATGACGTACCCGCGCCCGGCGCGGAGCAAATTACATTAAATAGTAGTCAGAAACAGGGAATTTATCAAATGTGTTCCATAGTACAATAACTATTGTACATTAAACCCGCGTGACATCAATCACAGTGAACAAAAATCGTCCAATTACTTATCAACAATGGTTACGGGTGGTCATCAAAAAAATGCCTCATTTAAGCAAACCACAAGCAGTAGTATTAGGAATGTGGAGCTTTGCTATTGCGATGACTCATCATTGTGGTTTATCTACTGCAGTTGTGTTTTTGGGGGAAATTCTAGAGCAACCAGAGAACACAATTCGAGAAAGATTAAGGCAGTGGTATAATAGTAAAGTCGATAAAAACGGAAGAAAGCGTAGAGAAATCCAGGTCGAACAGAGCTTTGTCCCGTTGTTACGCTGGATATTAAGTTGGTGGTCATCAGAGGAAAAAAGTTTAGTATTAGCTGCGGATGCTTCCACATTAGGTCAGCGTTTTACTTTATTAGTTATTAGTGTGGTTTATCGAGGTTGTGGAATTCCTGTAGCTTGGAAAATAGTGAGAGCAAACGAAAAAGGCAGTTGGAAACCCTACTGGCTCAAACTCTTAGATTCTCTTCAAGAGGGTGTTCCTTCCGACTGGTTGGTGATTGTCACTACAGACAGAGGTTTATACGCTGATTGGTTCTACGAAGCGATTGAACAATTGGGTTGGCATCCATTTATGCGTATTAACCATCAGGGATATTATCAATCCTCACCAGAGCAACAATTTGTTCCTCTTTCAGAATTAATTACTCAAGTGGGGCAATCTTGGAGTGGAAAGGTAACTTGTTTTAAAACCAACAGTCTGTCTTGCACTCTTTTAGCTCAATGGGATTCTGGCTATGCCGATCCTTGGCTAATCGTAACAGATTTGAGTCCTCAACAAGCACAGATTTGTTGGTATGGTATGCGCGGTTGGATTGAATGTCTTTTCAAGGACATCAAACGAGGTGGTTTTGGTTGGCATCACACTAAAATGAATGACCCTCGACGAGCAGAACGTCTCTGGTTAGCCATTGCTGTTGCTACTTTATTTTTAGTCAGTATTGGTGGAGAGGCCGAGGCGAATTTGCCAGCAAGTAGCTTACCTCCTTTGGATGAAATGAGCTCCTCTGCTCAGACAAAGGAAAATCCGAGCATGCCAGAAAAGCCAATTTTATTGCTAAAAACTAATCCTACTCGATGTTTAAGTTGTTTCAGACGAGGATTTTTAATAATTTTGGCATCTGCGATTAAGGGCATGCCTTTACCTACAGGTAGATTTATTCCCGATTTTTCTCCTGCCCCTGGATGAATCTTAAAAACATACCCTTGAAAGGGGGGTTACCCCCCCTAAACTAGTTTAATCGATAATGAGGTACTTGGTCATAATCGTGATGAATTCCCCTGGGATGCCCGTCGGCTGAAGGGGGCTCCACTCCGAGATTTCCGCGTAACGCAGTGCATATAGGGTATGCATGGTCTTGATTATGGCCTTACGTGACCCTTTCAAAATGTGCTTAACTGGGTATTTTTTTGGAGAAGGTTCCTGAGGAGTATTAGCGGGAGTAATCTCTTCAGGATTGTTGTTTTCGTTTGGGATAAACTCTTCAGTCATCGTTAAAACCTTTATTTGAAGTTTATATCATAATCATAATGATTATAAATTACTTTGTCAAGGGTTTGTAGAATTTATTTTCTGAGGGAGTATTGGAAGAAATTGTACGGAAAGGAAATGGAATATTATTTTTTTTAAGGTAAAAGGTAATAGTTGCGTAGGGTGCGTTAGGGGTGGACTTGCCCTAATTGTTTGCTTCTTAGCCAGCCTTGGTATAGTCCGCTCCGTAACGCACCACCAGGTCAAACAGCCAAAGTAAAATTCACAAAAAAAATGTTAGCGT
>NZ_GL890971.1:254497-300795 GCF_000211815.1 Moorena producens 3L | reverse complement strand
GGGTGACCAGCTGAAAAAGTCAGCAGTAGTTCAGGAAAAGTTTGGACCTATGCAACCATCGATCTCAAATGAAGACATGTTTTTCTCACAAGCGCGAGAGCTATTTGAAGGAATAGTGGACTGGCTGGGTTCAGATAGTGTTTGCGGTTTACAACATGGGGAATTAGAGAGTAAACTGCTTGAAAACGGATACGAACTATTAAGACGACTGCTGCAAGGTTACTTCGACAGACGAAGTGATGACGAGATCGAAGGAGAATGCTTAGGTAACGACGAAGCCAAGAGAACCCATAAGAAGAGATTTACAAGGAAGCTGACAACAATATTTGGCACGATCATCGCCAATCGAATCGGTTATGGTGGACGAAAAATAACTTCCCTCAACCCACTCGATGCCGAGTTAAACCTACCAGTAGAAAAATACTCCCACGGACTGAGAGAGCGAGTGGCTGTCGAAGTAGCTCGTTCAGGGTTTGGCGAAACAGTCGAAATCATACAGAAAACAACAGCCGCAAAAGTTGGTAAGCGACAAGTTGAACAATTGGCTGATCAAAGTGCTTGTGACTTTGATCAATTCTATGCTCATCAACAAGCACAATCGGTTGAATTGAAGGAGACGGGGGAAATAGTAGTTATTAGTGTGGATGGCAAGGGTGTTGTCATGCGTACAGAAGACTTACGTGCTCCCACGCAAAAAAGAGCGCTGGCAAATAGCAAGAAGTTAAATAAACGATTAACTAAGGGGGAAAAACGCAATTCAAAGCGAATGGCAACAGTGGCTTCAGTTTATACCATCAACCCTTTTGTTCGTACACCTCAACAAATTGTCAGCACAGAAGAAGAACACAAAAAAATCAAACGACCCAAACCAATCGGTAAGCGTGTTTGGGCAAGTTTAGTTAAAGAACCATCACTTGTTATAAAAGAAGCTTTTGACGAGGCATTACACCGCGACCCCAATCAACACAAGCGTTTTTGCGCTCTGGTCGATGGTAACAAGACACAATTATCGCGCTTTGAAAAAATTTGCTCGCGAACACCATCTCAAGTTAACGATTGTCCTGGATATTATTCATGTGATTGAGTATCTGTGGAAGGCTGCATTTGCCTTCTATTCGGACACTAGTCAACAAGCCGAAGTTTGGGTTAGTAAACGTTTACTGCTGATCCTTGAAGGTAAATCGAGTACAGTTGCTGGGGGTATGCGTGGTAGCGCTACAAAGCGCCAACTTTCTGCATCACAACGTCAGCCAGTGGATAAGTGTGCCAGATATTTACTCAACAACGCTGCTTACCTCAAATACCACGATTACTTGAAAGCTGGTCTTCCCATTGCCACTGGGGTTATTGAGGGCGCTTGTCGTCACTTAATCAAAGACAGGATGGACATTACCGGGGCTAGATGGAGTCTTATGGGTGCTGAGGCGGTTTTACGTCTGCGCTCGCTTTATGTTAGCGGTGATTGGCAAGAGTATTGGCCCTTTCACTTAAAGCAAGAGCATAAACGTAATCACTTGTCTTTGTACAAAGATGGCCTTCCTTTGATGAAACGACTAATTCAAGCTCGTTGCTCTATTACTGCTCCTCCTACTCTTCCGATACCTCTCTAAACCTGACCAAACGTCTTTCCAAAAGAGCCACACCCTATTAATTTATCCACACACTCTTTCATAAACTCATGATAAACTATCCAACTCGTCCCATATAAACCTATCCAAAAATTACTATTTTTTGTAAAACTTTGCTTAAATTTTCGACAGCGACCAATATACTTTTGGTGACATTTTATTTTAAGATCATATCCTTTGAACGTGGCAATAGTGTAGGAAATTGCGTTCAACAAAACTAGACTGTTTAAACGTTCAATCTTCGCTTTAGATCCCTCTAAATTGTAACCACCTGTTTGACAATCACGGAACATGGCTTCAATACCTACCCGTTTTTTATAACTTTTGATTGCTGACTCTAAACTGGGTAAGTTAGTTAAAAGGTACCAAGGCTCAGCTTCTCCCATACCTCGATATTTTCTCTTCCAATAAATTCCCATGTAAACTTGAGAATATTCCCATTCTTTGGTGACTTTTATGCTCGTCAAAAATCGTCGTTGTCCTGGAGATTTTTTGAAAGCACTTAAAGATTGATAGTCTTGCCCATTTATTTTCACATTTGTGTCCTTTTTTTGTCTAAGGACAAAGTACACTTTCTTTTGCCTCAGCCATTTAGCTAGGATGACGCTGTGAAATTCTCGGTGCGTAATTTCGAGGTTTCCTCGAAATGCAAGACGCACCGAATGTCTCCCAAGATCACGAGTTCGTAATCTTTCAATAACTTTAATACTGGTCTTAGTATTGCTTTTTGCTCATCACAATTACTGGCACCTCTTTTGTTGAGAAAGCGATGCAGCGCGGTCTTGGGGAGGCAGCGCGGTCTTGGGGGTCTCCCCCATGAGCGACTGCCGTGGTTTCCCCCACTCGCTATTGCATCAAGACAATGCCAGGAAATTGGCAGTGCCCGTTTTCCAATAATTACCCCCACCATAAACAAGTTTTTATCTTGCCATTGAGTTCTATCCAACACGCTTATATAACCTCTCTTTTTTTTGATATTTATTAGAGATTATTGTTTTAATAATTGGTAACCAAATCAGAGATACTGACAAAAACTGTAACTTTAAAAACCTTTGAAGATGACGACGGCGACTTTCGGACTTAATTGGTAAGGGAAAATGAGCGGCTAACCTTTCAATTTTAATCTGTTTATGGATTTGCAGTAGCCACACCAAGATTTCTAAAGTGATTAATTGAGCCTCACTGAAGTATTTTGATAGATGAGTAAGATATAGTTCAGGTAATATCATTTTTTGATCGGTCTGGCTCACAAGTTCAAGACCGATCTTTTTCTACCATCAATTCCTGAAAATCTCAATCTGGTTGGGTTTTCACGGGGTTGTCACCCCGTGAGCTCAAGAAGGCAGTGTCACTTTGCGCGTGGTTCCTAACAATGAAAAGTTTAAAATTAGCGGGTCTGATCAGTTAAATGTTGACAGGTTGAAGGTTGACAGGTTGAAGGTTGACAGGTCTGATCCGTTGAAGGTTGACAGGTTTGATCAGTTGAATGTTGGCAGGTTGAATGTTGACAGGTTTGATCAGTTGAATGTTGGCAGGTTGAATGTTGTTCGCGTTCGCGCAGCGTCGGCTTTGCCGAAAGCGTGGCCGAAAGGCCAAGGTTTTCCCAATAATATCATGTCCGTCTAATCACTTATAATAAAAGTGGAGAGTGCAGCATCTTTGTAATGCCAAGACGAATTACCATCACCGAACACTCTTTGCATTGAGGAACTCCAACAGGGTTACCGCCAGGCCAAAAGTGCCATAGAAAGTCGGCAGTATCAGGTGATCTGGTTACTCGCTCAAGGAAAAAAAACAGAGGAAGTAGTCCAAATAACTGGCTACAGTAGAATCGGGATTTATGCATTAATCAAAAGATACAACCAATTGGGTGCTGAAGGATTAGGCGATTGGCCAAAAGCCACGCTACGGGAACGCAGAAAACAAAATCAAGGAGCCAAGCCATTAATAGGAGATCTAGAACTTGCACAGTTATGGCAAGTTTTGCAAGAACAAGCTCCAGATGGGGGATTGTGGAATGGTCGGAAAGTGGCAGACTGGCTAACATCTGTGACGGGCAAGTCCATCAGCAGACAAAGAGGATGGCAGATACTACGACAAATGACTTTTAGGTTGAGGGTTCCGAGACCTGCTCATACTAAAAGCGACTATGCATGAGCAACAAGCCTGGAAAAAAAACTAGCCGCCGACCTTGAGCAAATCAAAAGCACTTACCCGAATGCAGATGTGCAATTATGGTGTGAGGATGAACATCGCCTGGGACTCAAACCTGTGGTTCGACGCATTTATGTACCAGAAGGTGACTGGCCAATTGCCCATGTCAATTGGAGATTTGAGTGGTTATGGTTGTATGCTTTTGCACACCCGTGTACGGTCGAAACTAAGGCGTGGATTCTGCCTTATGTCAATACTGAGCTATTTAATCGGGTTTTGGCAGAATTTGCTGCTGAATTTAATAATGGTGATGATAAACACATTGTTTTAGTTGTTGACCAAGCTGGATGGCATACCAGGGTAAGCGCAAGAAAAACGAACTCATAATATGCTAAGGGAAACAATGTGATAATAAAAATATCAAATGGTTAAAGGCTTCGATCAACCCACTAACTCAACCGCAACCAGTGGCCAATCCTTGCCAGTACAGCCTGCCCTAAATTGTGAACAGCAACAGCCGCAAATGCTCGAGCATTTTGATCACCTCAGTGATCCGCGAGGTAAACAAGGAGTGCTCCATCCATTTGTGAGCATTGTGATGATTGCACTGTTAGCTACCATCGGGGGCGCGACAGGGTGGGAAGATATCGAAACCTATGGGATCAGCCACCAGCATTGGTTGTCGAGCTTTTTACCATTGCCAAATGGGATGCCCTCAGCAGATACATACCGACGAGTGTTTGAGCAGATATCTCCGAGTGCATTGAGGCGACGTTTCAATAGTTGGTTGAGTAGTTTGGTGACAGATGCCCGGAGCACAGGTTATCCCCATTGATGGCAAACAACTCAAGAGTTCCTATGACCGCAACCAGTCAAAATCTGCATTGCATATGGTGAGTGCTTGGGCGAGTGAGCATAGGTTGTTTCTTGGGCAAGTTAAAGTTGAAGATAAAACTAATGAAATTACAGCCATCCCAGCTTTACTAGAATTATTGGACATCTGTGGGTGCATCATTACTATCGATGCTATGGGTACTCAGCTACAGAAACGCCCATAGTATTCGTGCCAAAGGTGCTGATTATATTTTGGCTCTCAAAGGGAATCATCCCACTTTATTCGAGCTTGTATTGCAATGGTTTGAGACTGCTGTTGATCATAGCTTTGAGGGCATCGAGTATAGCTATGATGTCAGGGTAGAATCCCCGGCACCATCGTACTGAAAAGCGCGGCTGTTTGGGCGGTTTCTCTCGAACAGATAGACTTCGATTTGTACAAACAGTCCCAGTGGTCTGGATTAAAGACTATCGTGATGATTATTCGCACCCGTCATTTGTGGAATAAGACTACCCGTGAGGTCATGTTCTACCTTACTTCTTTGCCGCCCAATGCTCAGAAGTTGGGCAAAGCTATCCGACAACACTGGTCCATTGAAAACCAACTGCATTGGGTATTAGATGTGACTTTTGGGGAGGATAGCAGCCGGATTCGTACAGGGCATGCTCCACAGAATATGGCTTTACTCAAGCGCGCTTAGCATCAATCTACTCAATCGAGAAACGAGTTATAAACGTAGTACTCGTCAAAAAGCTAAACGAGCCAGCATGGATACAAGGTATATGCTTAAGGTTTTAGAAGCCTCCATTCCCTTAAACTCTAGCATATCGAACCTATAAATTTTCTTGCGCTTACCCTGCTATGATGGTGACTTAATTTACTGGAGTACCAGAATGCAAAAACACCCCGAGATGACCAGTTCAATTGGAAAACTTTTGAAACGGCAAAAAGGGTTTGAAGTTACCGTAAGATAGTGGAGCCTTTATAGTTGGTAGGTTATGCGTAAAAGGTTGAAGTCTTTTGTAGTAAGGCGACCCTATCTAAGGTTTCGTTTCCGGAAATGTGCTCATTGTGGTCTTACCTTCAGGGACGGAGATTTGTTGGAAAAACACCACATTATACCACGCGCACTAGGAGGAAAAGACCTAGACAAAAATCTAGAGTTATTACACCTCCACTGTCACGACAAAAAGCACGGAACAAAATCAACTTGAAAGAGTTAGACAAGAACCCGTCCTAGAGAGGTACCAATGACAATGGTTCCGTTTGATGAGGAGCCGTATGAGGGGAAGCGGCGCGACCTGAACTGGTCAAGTAAAGCGGGGAGCCGACTCCCCAGGGTAATTTACACCACCTACCCTCACGTAAAACAACCTTTTAGGTTGGACTCAATACCTTTTGGTAACGAAAGGGAAATATGCAGAGTCACGAATGTAGCCGAAGCTAGGTAAGGTCAAACCCGGTTAGGAGCTAGAGGGCTTCTCCGATATGGATGAATGAAAAAATGAAATGCTAATAAACCGCGTAATCTCATGACCAGCGTAAAGACCTGACACGCTGAAGGCAAAAGCCAAGTGGGTAGGGCCTATAGCCAGGGCAAACGCATCTAATTTTTTGTTGACCAATGACCAAGATTATGTACTGAAAATTTAACAGGGGATATGCTGTCTAAATAAGTAGTGATACCCAAATCAATTCTTCGTAAGAATAAGTCAATAAACTTAATAAAAGTTACGAGCTTTCCAAAAAAAATTAGAGTTGAAATTATGTCAAAATGATGGAAGACTAAAAATCCCAGGTAGTTTCGTGAAATCCTCAGCCATGAATCGGAGACCTAAAACCACTATTTTTGAGCATTTCAGTGACTTAAAAGACCCGCGAGTAGATCGAACTAAACTACATAAATTAATAGATATTATTACGATTACTATCTGTGCAGTCATTAGTGGTGCAGACACCTGGGTAGACATAGAACTTTACGGAAAAACCAAATATCAATGGCTCAAAAAGTTTTTAGAACTGCCCAATGGAATTCCTTCTCATGATACATTTGCTCGAGTTTTTGCGAAACTAAACCCGGAACAATTACAGTCATGCTTTCTCAAATGGATTCAATCTATTAGTCAGCTCACTTCTGGTGAAATAGTAGCTATTGATGGAAAAACACTGCGTCATTCTTATCAGAAAAGTTCTCACAAACCAGCTATTCATATGGTCAGTGCTTGGGCGACAGCTAATCAACTAGTTTTAGGACAAGTAAAAGTGGATGAAAAATCTAATGAGATTACGGCTATTCCAAAACTTCTAAAAGTTTTGGCTCTGAAAGGATGCATCGTCACTATTGATGCGATGGGATGTCAAAAAGAAATTGTCTTACAAATCGTAGCACAAGACGCTGACTATGTAATTACCTTGAAAAAAAATCAATGCTCTCTCTATGAAAGAGTAGAAAATTTATTTAATAGTTCATCATCTAATCAGAAATTAAAAGGTATTAAAACTAATTTTGTGCAGTCGAAAATTGGTCACGGTCGTGAAGAGCGAAGATATTATCAAATGCTCAGTAATATTAAAGAAGAGGTTGACCCATCTGGAGATTGGTTAAAACTTAACTCAATTGGTCTGGTAGATTATTTCCGACAAGAAAAAGATGGAACAACATCTTTTGAAAGAAGATACTATGTTAGTAGTCTGACCAATAATGCTGAACTATTAGCCAAGGCTATTCGGGGACATTGGGGTATAGAAAATCAACTACATTGGGTGCTTGATGTTCAATTTTCAGAAGATGATTCTCGAATCAGAAAAGATAACGCTCCCGAAAACTTAGCCATTATTAGACAAATAGCTCTGAATTTATTAAAACAAGAAAGTACAGAAACAACGGGAATTAAAACTAAACGAAAAAAAGCTGGATGGGATAACGATTATCTCCTCAAAGTTTTAGGTGTTTAAGCTTTAGTTAATAAGTCAATTAACTCACTAAATGGAGTTTGGCAATTTGCCATCGGTTTAGACTAAAAGGTCTAGCTTGATATTATGCTGTCAATATATATTAATTATCTAAAACAATACTTACCCTTTGTATAAGCGATACAAATATTATACCAGTTTTATCTGTTCCCGTCAAAATTTTCAGGTCAGCTAAAATTTTCGAGTCATTCAAACGCTTTTTCGAGCTAGTTTCTAGCGATTAGATGCGTTTGCCCTGGGCCTATAGCTAGTTTCTCTATAAGCCGTGTAAACAAAACTCCCATCCGTGGAAGAGGCATCATCCGAAGGAGAAATAAATTTACTTGACACAACAGGGTAAGCCCCACAGAGTCCTTAGAAGGTCGATATCTAAGGTAGGTCTGAGGCAACAAGGACGGAACTCTCTGGGGGGTAGAGGATGAGGGAAAAAGCAAACGCCTCTGGTAATACGGAGGATAGGGGTTCAAACTTTGCCCCTGAACGAAAGTAATAGCAGACTTCCCTTGGGTCTTATACGAAAGATAAACGAAAGATAAGGAATCGAACCTGATGAAAAGTTTGATACGGGGTAATAGCCCGGTAAATGGACAGACGGCACAACTTACAGACTGGAGCCAGGTCAACTGGAAGAAAGCCCGTAAGATTGTTAGAAACCTGCGTCGAAGAATCTTTCGTGCCAAAAAGCTTGGTCAGTGGAAGCAACTGAGAAGGTTACAGAAACTGATGCTGAAAAGCTACGCCAACTTACTACTATCTGTCAGACAAATCACTCAGATAAATACCGGAAAGCGAACAGCAGGTGTCGATAAGGAGGTGGCAACAACACCTAGCCAACGAGTGAAACTTGTCAATGAGTGGAAGATACCCAAAGCGTCACCAGCACGCAGGGTATACATTCCTAAGTCAAATAGCAAGAAACGTCCTCTAGGCATCCCAACCTTAAAGGATAGAGTCATGCAGGCAATAGTAAAGAATCTCCTAGAACCCGAATGGGAAGCCATATTTGAACCTAATTCTTATGGGTTCAGACCAGGTAGAAGTTGCCATGATGCCATAGAGCAAGTGGTAAACAGACTAAATTCCAGAGGAAAGGATAGATGGGTTCTAGACGCGGATATAAAAGGCTTTTTCGATAACCTAGCCCATGAAACTATCATGAAACAAATAGACTCTGCTCCAGGCAGGGAAATAGTAGCAGGATAGTTGAAAGCTGGATATATAAGTAAAGGAATATATCACGAAACCAATAAAGGAACACCCCAAGGGGGAGTCATCAGTCCAAAAAAGCGCCAACATCGGATTGGAATGATTGGAAGAAAAGCTCAACAACTGGGGTGGAATAAGAGGAAGATCTAACAAGAAAGGAGAGAGAAGAAAAGTATACAAACTCGGATATATTCGATATGCCGATGACTTTGTGGTCACGGCAGAAACAAAAGAAGAACTGGAAAAAGTTCTCATCCAGCTCAAAGCATGGTTATCAGAAAGAGGCTTAGAAATAAGCGATGATAAAACAAGGATAGTCCACATATCCCAAGGGTTCGACTTTCTGGGTTTTAACGTAAGAATGTTCGGGAAAGGAAAGAATGAAACACTTCTGACCAAACCCGCCAAAAATAAAGTTCTCTCATTCTGCCAAGAAATTGGGAAAACTGTCAAAGCATTTAACGGAAAAAGCCAAGAACAATTAATCAATAAACTGAATCCGATTCTCAGAGGTTGGGCTAACTACTACAGACATTGCACATCAAAGAAAATACTCAGTTACGTAGGTAACAGGGTATGGAAATATCTGTGGGATTGGGCAAGGCGTAGACACAAAAAGCGTAAATTAAGATGGGTCAAGGACAAATACTTCAAGGTGATATACAAGAAAACTCCGTGGAGTGTGTCCACAAGAGACTGGGTATTCTCAAGTGAGTCCACATCCAAAAGAAGAAACTCAGAATTGCGAATATATGATGTCGCAGGAACACCCATTGTGAGACACGTCAAAATAGAAGGGAGCAACTCACCCGATGACCCGATTCTCAAAGAATACTGGCTAAAAAGAAGTCTAAAAGCTAACAAAACCCTCTGGGAAAAAAATAGCAAGTATGACCAAGTAGCTAGGATAAATGGGTATAAATGTCCAATCTGTAATGACTGGTTACGCAATGACGAAGAAATCGAAACCCATCACATAATTCCCATAAAAGAAGGTGGTTCTAACCTGGCTGACAACCTTGTACATCTTCATAAAGCTTGTCACAAGCTTCTTCATGGGAAAAAGAAAACCAAGCAGAAGGCTTGAAGTAAGGCTTGAGCCGGATGATGGGTAACTGTCAAGTCCGGTTCTTAGGGGAGGGGAGTAGAGTAATCTACAAACCTTACCCGACCGACGTGCAAAGTCGCATTTGATGAATAGAGAGCCGACTCTCTCTGGGGTACTTCTCCCCAGTCCTCATGTAAAGGGCTCGAAAGAGTCTGGTCACGACGAAAGTAAGCAATGAAACCGTTGGAGTGCAGACCACAAAAGCCAACAAACTGATAGCCTAAATCAGTGGTAATGGCAAGAGGAAGAAAAGGAAGGGTTAACGATAAGTGAACGACTAATCTAGCTCCGTGATATACGGAAAGGTGAAATCAGGCTGACACACCGTGAACCTTAATGGTACATAGCTGGTTGTTAGAAGTTTCGCTGTCTAACAAAGAAGTCCAAAAAGCTATCGGAGTATGAGTCGAACCCTAACCTTCTCGAAGGTCATCAAAAGCGAAACACGGTAAGCCCAATAGACTCTTTCTTGAGGTCGAAACTTGAAAGTAAGCCGAGAGTAATCAAAGCCTAACCGTCTAGGGGGTAAAGGAAGTCAGAGAAAGCGAACGTCCCTGTGTAATGCAAGGAATAAGGGTTGAGGGTCCATCCCAACATCACACCACCTGAAAATGGTAGCCCACTTCTGAGAGGTCTCAAACGATATGAACGATTTCCTTGAAACTAAAACGGAGATTGAAAGATGGAAACCACTGTGGTTATCGGAGACTCTGGACAACTTAAGGACTGGTCACAGATTGACTGGAAATCAGTGGTTAAGAATGTTAAGAATCTGAGGAAACGGATATATCGTGCCACGCAGAACGGTCAGTGGAATAAGGTCAGAAGCCTAACGAAACTGATGTTAAGAAGCTTCGACAATTTAATCTTGTCTGTGCGAAAAGCTAGCAGGGGGACAACGAAGCTTGTAACATAGACAGGGCTTGTTCCCTAGCCCGCTTACCTTTTTTATAATGCTTGACCCAACGGCGGTTAATTTGCAAAAGTTCCTCTACAATTTTTTCGGGTATTTGCCCTAGGTACAGCCAATGATACTGATGTTGACCAACATAAAAAGCACTATGTCGGCGATATTGCGATTTGGTTTCTGGTCGTACAACATATTTCTGTATTCCCATTTTCTTGATTTCTCGTCCTTGAAGGATTGCACTAGTATAGGCAATTGCTATCAAAATAATTAACTTGCTTAGAGATTCTGCTCCCAGCTTCGAGCCTTCTAGACTGTAACCACCTGATTTAAAATCTCGAAACATTGTCTTGATGCAGTCGCTCATGGTTTGAAGTTACCGTAAGAGAGTGGAGCCTTATTACAAAAGCGCCGTTACCTTTTACCCATAACCTGCCGACTATAAAGGCTCCACTCTCTAAGGTTTCGTCTCCGGGGAAACCACGGCAGTCGCTCATGGTTTGAAGTTACCGTAAGACAGGCTCGCCTTAATCAATGGAGGCGCGCTTTCCTATGGCGAATTAAATTACGGGGTCGCGCCTCAAGTTTTAACCCTTTTCTGCATAGCCTAACAACCATAAAGGCGAGCCTGTCTAAGGTTTCGTCTCCGGGGGGAGACCCCCAAGACCGCGCTGCCTCCCCAAGACCGCGCTGCATCGCTTCTTCAATCGCAAATCGCTTTTTGTAAGACACAATAGCGGTATTTAAATCCTCAAAGTTAGTCAGGATATACCACGGTTCTTTTGTCTTCACTCCTCGGTAATTTCGTTTCCATTTACAAGCTATATTAAACGTTCCAAATCCGTTTTTTTTCGTTACTTGAAGGTCATTGAGAAACAATTTCATTCCCGGCTTTAAACCATAGTCCCGCAACTCTTGATAAACCTCATTGTCTTGATGCAGTCGCTCATGGGGGAAACCACGGCAGTCGCTCATGGGGGAGACCCCCAAGACCGCGCTGCCTCCCCAAGACCGCGCTGCATCGCTTTCTGGCAAAACTTTGGTGTCACATTTTTGTCGTAAACAAAAGTATACCTTGCGTTCAGCTAGCCAGTGACCTAGTTTGGTAGAGCAAAATTATCGGTCTCCCAGCACCACGACATCATAGGCTGATAGTAACTCCATACTTTTGCTCAATACTGCTTTTTGTTCGGACAAATTACTATTTCCTTGTCTTGATGCAGTCGCTCATGGTTTGAAGTTACCGTAAGACAGGCTCGCCTTAATCAATGGAGGCGCGCTTTCCTATGGCGAATTAAATTACGGGGTCGCGCCTCAAGTTTTAACCCTTTTCTGCATAGCCTAACAACCATAAAGGCGAGCCTGTCTAAGGTTTCGTCTCCGGGGGAAACCCCCAAGACCGCGCTGCATCGCTTTTTATCTAATAATGTCCAGTAAATTGGCCAGGGACGAAACCTTAGACAGGGTCGCCTTATTTCATATAACTTAAACTTATAACTTACAGACTGTCGCTTATTAAGGCGACCCTGTCTTACGGTAACTTCAAGGGCTCGATGATCATAGACAACACTCACCATCAAGATATTAATCAGACTCCAACTCGTTCTATCAATGACCAGATAAATCCTATCCTTAGGATTAAACATCTCCTCTAAAAGAGCGGTAACACAGGGAAACCAGATAGTTTCAATAGTAAAGTTTTTAAGTATCAAAAATCGCCTTATTTTCCGACGACGGCTCTCTAATAAAATAGGTAACGGCAGCGATTCTGCTAAGACTTCTAACTTAACCTCTTTGAGTAATTGTAAACTAATTACCATCAAGTCTAGTAATAGATATGCTGTGTGATGCAGCTGATTTGGGATAATTTTTTGGTATAGTTTAGCTATCATTTTGTTTAGATAGGTCAGGGCTATTACTTTTGACCTATCTTTTTGGGTGCGGCTCTTATAGAAAGACGATAGAATGGGGAATAGTTTTTTACCCCAAGCTGTCCTGTAGCAGTGTTTTGAGACAAAAAACCGAAGGACAGGACAGGCGCTTCACAGCAGTCTTTGCCAGGATTAAGTCAGACATATGCAACCATCTACCTCAAATGAAGACAGATTTTTTTCAGGAGCGCGAGAGCTATTTGAACAAATAGTTGATTGGCTCGGTTCAGAAACAGTGTGCGGTGCGCGAGCATGGGGAATTAGAGACGTTACTACTCGAAAATGGATACGAACTATTGAGACGACTGTTACAAGGTTACTTGGATAGACGAAGTAACGACGAAATCGAGGGTGATTGTTTAGGTAGGGACGGAGTAAACAGCTAGCAGGGCGACAAAGGGGATTGAAAACTAGACAGGGCAAGCTCAATAGCACGTTTGCCCTGATTGTAATGGAGAATCCAACGACGATTAATTTGCAAAAGTTCAGACAAAGTTTGTTGGCACAATTGCTGTAGGCGGAGCCAATGATGAAGATGTTGACCAATATAAAAAGAGCTATGTCTACGTTGTGAAGTTGAGGAAGTTTCCGGTCGTGCTACATATTTTTGAATGCCAAGACTCTTAATGTTTTGACCGTGGACAAGGGCACTAGTATAAGCAATAGCAACGACAATAAGTAGTTTATTAAGCTGCTGATGTTTCAGTTTGGAGCCTTCAAGATTATAGCCACCTGCTTTAAAATCTCGAAACATCTCTTCAATATCAAAACGCTTTAGGTGCGCTTTCCGTAGGCGAATTAAATTCGCCACGGGTCGCACCTTTTGATAAGCTCGAATAGCTAGGTCTAAATCCACCAAATTAGTTAAGATATACCAAGGTTCTTTGGTAGAGTCGATGCCTAGGTATTATCCTAGGGCAATTAAACTAAGTCAGTGAGTCACCCCACTGACTCGTCTTCAAAACCGTACGTGACACTTTCGCATCATACGGCTCCCATTGGTGACAAGTTAAGAGAAGAAGCCTTTTGTCAAGAGGGGCGATTGCCTGAGGGTTCAAGTCGTGTGAAACTCAGAACAGACAAGTAATTGAGCCATGGTGAATCCTGATGAGCGGCCACAGAAAAACCCACCGAGACCATGCCAAAAAGACCCAACGTCCTCTAGTAGAGGACTCAGCAATAGCTGCTAAGCTAGAATCGTTGGTGAAACCAGCCATCACAGCCCAAGAGGGATACTATCGTAAACTGGGATTAAGAGACCGGATTCTTAACCTGCCCTTGATGGTAGCTGCCGTGTTAACTTTACTGTGGCGAGATGTAGCTGGGGTCAGAGAACTTAACCGAATCTTAACAAGAGAAGGCTTTTTGTGGTGTTCACCCACTCAGGTGAGTCAACAAGCAATTTCTCAGAGATTTTTGACCTTTCCGGCTCAATTATTTGAGAGAGTTTTTAAGGAGTTGCTGCCAGAATTAAGAAAGGTTTGGGACTCAAGAAAGGGCCGTCCTCTGCCAGAAAGTGTTCAGTTTACTCTATCCAAGTTTGAGAGAATTTGGATTGCCGATAATTCCACTTTAGAAGCCTTGTTTCGGAAGCTAAAAAGCTTGGCAGACATACCCCAAGGACAGTTAGCCGGAAAGATGGGAGTAGTGGTGGATGTAAAGACACGGCTTCCGGTTGAGATTTGGTTTGAGGAAAATCCCAGAGCTTCTGACACCAAATTGGAGTCGAATCTGTTGAATTTAGTAAGGGCTAAAACTTTGCTGTTACTAGCTCGAGGCTTTTATCACTTTTACTTTTGGCAGCAGTTAATTGACCGAGGGATTCATTTTATTACCCGCTTAAAGAAGGGAGCTTCCCTTGAAGTTAAGCAAGTCTTCAGTGATAGTTATAGTCTTCGTGACCGTCTGATTCGGATGGGTTCTGGGACTAAAAAAACTCCGTTTGTGACTTTACGTTTAATAGAAGTGCGCTCGGGCAAAACTTGGCATTCTTATTTAACGAGTGTGCTTGATCCGATGATTTTACCTCCCTATGTCGTCGCTGATTTGTATGGACGGCGTTGGCGGATTGAAGAGGCTTTTAATACAGTTAAACGACTTTTAGGGTTAAGTTATTTATGGACTGGTTCTCTTAATGGAGTTAAGTTACAGATTTGGGGGACGTGGCTTTTTTATGCGGTTTTAGTGGATTTAGGTGATGCTGTAGCCTCGGAGCTTTCTTTACCCTTTGACCGCATCTCTTTAGAGATGATTTATCGAGGTCTCTATCATTTTTATGTTGCTCATGACAAAGGATTAGCTTCTGACCCAGTTAAGTATTTTGCTGCCCCAGAGAATCAGGATTTAGGTATCGTCAAACAGCAGCGAAAACCCAAGGTCAAACTTATTGTTGCTCCTTTTCCTGACCGACAAAAGGGTCAGTCTGAGTTTTTCTTCAAGCCTTTTTCGTCAACCCCCTTGACAATTGGCATACAGGCTTAAGTTGTCACCGATGTACGGCTCCTCATCATAGGAACCATTGTCGCTGGTACCTCTAAAACGGGTTTTCATCTAACTCTAAGGCGTTGACTTTTTTCCCGTGTTTGGCATCGTGGCAGGTTAGGTGTAGTAATTCCAGATTTTCATCCTTGTTATTTCCACCCAGTGCGCGTGGTAGTATGTGATGCATTTCCATTGAATCCCCAGGTCTGAAGGTAAGACCACAATGAGCGCATTTCCCTTTTTGCTTTCTCAAAAGCCTTCCCGATTGAGCTGGCATTTCAGGATGTTCTCTCATTCTGGTGCTCCAATAGATTAGGTCTCCATCGTAGGGACTTCTGGTATCTTGGATTTTTTTATGCCTTATTATTTCAGTTTTGGCATGTTTTGGGAGGTAATTATCCTCATCTGCCATGAATATCCAATTATCCTCTCCGATGGTTCCCCAATATTTCTTGTTTACCCAGGTTTTGGTTTTCTTTGGGTGTCTTCTATATCCCCATCTTTGGAGTTTGTTCCAGAGCATGTAACCTAAATCTTGGAAGGTTTCTTTGCTACAGACTCCTCTGTAGTAGTTGCACCATCCGCGTATAATAGGTTTGAGGTGTTTGATTAAAGCCTCTTGAGGAGCGGCTTTATGTCTGTCGATGACTTTTGAAAGCCGCTCGAAATGTTCTAGAATTGCATCCTTAGATGGTTTGATGATGGTTTTAAAGCCTTGTTTAGAGTGGTTTTTGCCTACTTTGTACTGACGGATATTAAATCCAAGGAATTCAAATCCGTTAAAGGTATAGGTCATTTTGGTTTTGCTAGGCTTTAATTCCAGACCCATGTCATGTAGCCAATTATTGATGACTTCAAGGCATTCTTCTATCACTTTTTGGTCTTGGTGTAGGATGACAAAATCGTCGGCATATCTGATTAGAGCTAGTCCCTTTTTATAGTGGGTTTTCTTGCCTTTTACAGAATTTGCGTAATCCCATATGGCCTGTTCCATTCCGTGGAGGGCTATATTCGCGCTTTAGTGGAGAGATAACTCCACCCTGAGGGGTGCCCTCATCTGTAGGTGAGAATGTCCCACTATCCATCACACCGGCTTTTAGCCAGGACTTTATTAAGCGTCTCATGGATGGATAGGTATTCAGTTTAGTTAGAAGTGCATCGTGATTGATTTTATCGAAGCATTTGGCTATGTCAGCATCAAGTACCCATTTGGGCTTTTGTTTGATGCTATTGAATATTGCTTCGATGGCATCATGACATGAACGTCCTGGTCTGAACCCATAGGAGTTGGGTTCAAATTTTGCTTCCCATTCAGGTTCTAATGCCTGTTTGGCAAGTGCCTGGAGAGCGCGGTCATACATGGTTGGGATACCCAATGGTCGCTTTTCCTTCCGTCCAGGTTTAGGAATCCATACCCTTCTGGTTGGTTGGGCTTTCTTAGAAACTTTTAGGTTGGAGACTAAAGTAAGCCGTTGTTTTGGTGTTAATGATTTGACCCCATCTACTCCAGCAGTCTTCTTCCCTTTGTTCTCCTGGGTTACCCGTCTGACCGCAATCATCTTGGCCGACCAGGACTTTATCAGAGTCTTTTGCAACTTTCTTACCACGCGGACATCACCACGTTGAGAGGCTTGATATATTCGTTTTTGCAACTTAAAGACATTCTTTTCTAGCTTCCGCCAGTTGACTTTCTTCCATTCCGACTGTGGGGCGAATCCCCGAGTTTTAGACATTTTCATTGCTACTTACAACTACATCTTTTCCTATAACGTGAGTCCGTCAGCATATCCTGGGCATTACCCTAGGCTTTGGCTTCTGACTCAATCTTGCCCTCATATGACATGCGGCTAACTACCTACTCAGTAATCGACCTTACTGAGAGTACATATGAGAGTTATTTCGTTCCTGATAACCATTCTTTGAACTTTTAGGGTGGTACTTTTCACCGGGAACTGTTTGGGAAATCCATTACAAAGGGGAGGAACTTTGTAATCCTAATTCCGTTGAGTTTTTCTCCGTAGCGTGTCAAACCTTTTTTCGCTACATCTCTGTGACGATGATTCAAACGTACCTTTCTCTCGTACCCATGAGTTCTTTGCCTATTGTTGACACCGGTCAGGTTAAGGGTGTTCCAATATTCGACCCTTGCATTAACCCATAGGTTTGTTAGTTCCTATGAATCAGGGTAGGGCTGTCACTCGGATTTCATGAGGGTCAGAAGTTACCGAAAGAATAGTGCAGCCTTTATGGTCAGCAGGTTAGGCATCATAGGAGTAAGGTTTTGTACTAAGGCTGCACTATTCTAAGGTTTTGTCTCCGGGATGGTTTTTCACCACCATGGTTATCAAGTTGTCAGGGTTCATTGAACCAAGCAGCTAATCCCCCAAAACCCTTGTAGGGTAAAGGTTTCTAGCTAACGAATCGCACCCTCTCCTTCAAAACCGTACGTGAAGGTTTCCCCTCATACGGCTCCTAGATATCCTGACCTTTCGGTCTGCCCCCATGGATGAGTTGATCACAACTCCGATGTACGGCCATTAGGTTCTTTGGTTTCCAATTGTCGTGGTTTCCATCTATGTGATGGAGGTGTACAGATTCGTTACCTATGAACCTTAGTCCGCAATGTCCACAAGAATGGTTCTGTTTCTTCAAGGCATCTGCTGTAGCATTGTCGTAGAGTTTGCTGTTTCGCTGACTCCAGTAGACTAAGTCTCCGTCATAAGGGGACTTAGTCCCTTTGACCGACACATGCTTGTTTTCGGAGTATCCTACCTTTGGGAATGCTTTCTTGATTAGCCTTTCGGCCTCTGTTCTATCGATTTTCTTTTCCTTCAAAAATTTGCGGTGTGCTGATTTATTAGCAAACCATAAACTATTTCGAGAACCGTCCATCTTGCCATTCCGATGGTAATTCCTCCAGCCCCTGACAATAGGGGCTAATTTTTCTGCCTTGACTTTAGCACCATAATTCGAGCTGTTGGCTACGGCTTTAATCTTCTTCCGGATTGCTTCGTAGTTATCCTCTGAGGGAATGCTCCTAAACTTTCCGTTTTTCTGGAGGAGGAAGTTCCAGCCCAGGAAGTCAAATCCGTCTGTCGTTTTGGTTATCCTGGTCTTTTCTTCACTAATTTCCATCCCGCGTTTCGCTAAAAAGGCTTTAATTTTATTCAATACCTTTTCGGCGTTGTCTTTTGGCTTTAGGAAAATCACCAGATCATCCGCAGATCGGACGCTAGGGTGAATGGCCTCTATTCCATCAAGTGCGATGTTGGCGCTTTTGTGGGCTGACTACTCCTCCCTGGGGCGTTCCTTGTTCAAGGAATTCCGGATTGATGCCAGCTAATAGACATCTGAATATCCCCATTTTCAGACTAGCTGGGGCTAGCAATCTATCCATGATGGATTTGTGGGAGATGCGGTCAAAACACTTTTTGATGTCTAGTTCTATTACTCTTTTCTGGATGCCGTTTTTTCGGGAATTTAGGTTATTGAATATGTATTTTTGGGCATCGTGGGCGCTTCTACCAGTCCTAAACCCGTAACTCCGGGCGTGAAAGGTAGCTTCGTGCGCTGGTTCGAGTGCGAATTTTGCGCTTACTTGCCATGCTCTGTCCGCAATGGTTGGTACTTTTAGAATCCTTACTTTTCCATTCTTTTTAGGGATTGGAATTTCACGGAGACCGGAGTGTTTCCAGTCGAGGGCGTTTTGCCTCAATTCTTCTAATAGTTCTAACCGTTCTTGGTATCTGAGGGCGGTTTTGCCATCTATACCTGCGGTCTTTTTGCCCTGATTTAGCTGTGTCACTTGACGGATGGCCAGGAGTTGAGCCGAGCGGGATTTCAGAATCAGTTTCTGTATAGACCGAGCTTTCCTCAAGTCACCAGCTTGAACCGCTTTATATACTCTTCGCTGTAGGCGGAATAGGTTTCGGCGGAGTTGTTTCCACTTTTGTCCTTTCCAAAGTTCACTGTGTCTGTTCACGTGTCTAACCATACTCTCCATTGATTCGTATATTCTGGATACCCGCAGGCAGTTTCCGCCTGCATCCTACCCGACAGTGGGGATTAAGTAATGCCTTACTTACCGAAGGTACGACCTTCCTTCAGACCCGGTATTGCTGTCGTTTTTACTCGTTCCATTTCCCAGATTGTTTTGGTGATTTAGGGCGGTTCAATTTGCCTGACACCTTCTCGGAGATTGCAGTTAGCAAGGCAAAACCACTGCGAGAATATTTCTTGGTCGGTGTCGCCGGTCGCACATTGTTTAATTCAGGTTGTGGCCGGGACTTTAAGACACTTTTTTAGAACCAGTTTGCCCAGTGTCACATTAAACTAAGCCGGTGAGTCGCCTCACCGACTCGTCTTCAGAACCGTACGTGACAATGCACGCATCATACGGCTCGTCATTATAGGAACCGTTGTCATTGGTACCTCTAGAACGGGTTTCCATCTAACTCTGTAGTATCGATTGTTGTCCCATGCTTGGTATCGTGGCAATGTAGGTGTAACAGCTCTAGATTTTTGTCTAGGTCGTTTCCACCCTTAGCGCGTGGTATTATGTGATGTGTTTCCAATAAATCTCCATCTCTGAAGGTAAGACCACAGTGAGCGCATTTCCGGAAACGAAACCTTAGATAGGGTCGCCTTACTACAAAAGACTTCAACCTTTTACGCATAACCTACCAACTATAAAGGCTCCACTATCTTACGGTAACTTCAAACCCTTGTTGCCTTTTCAAAAGTCTTCCCTTATTAAACTAAGCCAGTGAGTCACCCCACTGACTCGTCTTCAAAACCGGACGTGAGACTTTCACCTCATCCGGCTCCTCATCAAACGGAACCATTGTCATTGGTACCTCTAAAACGGGTTTTCATCTAACTCTTTGGCGTTGACTTTTGTCCCGTGTTTGGCATCGTGGCAATGAAGGTGTAGTAATTCCAGATTTTCATCTTTGTTAGTTCCACCATTAGCGCGTGGTAAGATGTGATGCATTTCCATTTCGTCTCTATCCCTAAAGGTAAGACCACAGTGGGAGCACTTCCCTTTTTGCCTTTTCAAAAGTTTTGCCTTCTGAATGGTAGTTTCGGGATGTTTACCCATTCTGGTACTCCAGTAGATTAAATCGCCATCGTAGGGACTTCTGGTTTCTTTGACTTTTCTGTGCCGAACAATAGGTATTTTGGCATGTTTGGGCAAGTAATTATCTTGCCCGGTCATGAACATCCATTTGTCTTTCCCGATGGTTCCCCAATATTTCTTGGTTACCCAGGATTTCGATTTCTTGGGATGCCTCCTATATCCCCATCTTCGGAGTTTTTTCCATAGCATATGCCCTAAAGTATTGAAGGTTTCCTTACTACAGACTGAACTATAAGCTGTTCGGCATTTAAATTGGTATAATAAAAATTAATAAATAACCCAATAATAGGAAATATGCCAGCAAAAAATTATCTGACACAAGAGCAAAAAACAATACTTCAAAAAGCCTTAAAAATAGAAGAAAATGGAAATATTAGAGAACGTATTTTAATTTTGCTGTTGTTGAATAGTGGAAAAACACAGTTAGAAATTGCTGAAGTTTTGGGTTGTTCAAAGAACACAGTCTGTTATTGGTGTGTCCACGGAGATCCAGATGACTTAGAGAGTCTTAAAGATAAAAGAATGAAAGGCAATCACCAAAAAGCAACAAAACAATATATAGAAGTATTATTAGAATTAGTCGAAAAAGAACCCGAAGAATTAGGATATGAATTTGGTCGATGGACAGCTCAAAAATTAGCCGTTCATTTAGAAGATACAACAGGCATCAAGTTAAGTGGGTCTCAAGTTCGTAGGATACTAGTCAAGAAAAAATATGTTTACCTTTGGTCAAAGTATAGCTTAGATTCTAAAAAAGACCCTAAAAAAAGGGAAGCATTTAAAAAGAAACTAGATGAGTATTTAAAAATAGAAAAAGAAAGCCCAGAGCGTCTTCAGGTATGGTTTTGGGATGAAAGCGGATTTAGTTTGAGAGTCATCAGAAGAAAAAACTGGTGTAAAAGAGGAAAGCGAAAAAAAGTTAGAGGAGACCGTTCGCGCAGCGTCGGGCTTTGCCCGAAAGGCAAGGGAGAGTTAATGTGATGGGAGCTTTGCGATATTCAGATAAAAAAAGATTTGTAGATTTCCTCAAAAAAAGCAATAGTCAAACTTTTTATGAAGTTTTAAAAACCTTTTATAAAGAGCTAGAAAATGAATGGATGGAAGCGGGTAATCAACTAGAAGACTTTGCTAATAAAGGACCGAAAATCGTCATTATTTTAGACAATGCTAGTTTTCACAAAAAAGCCGAATATATTCATAAAATAGAAGAAGATATGCCGAATATTTATTTAGAATATCTTCCCGAGTATAGTCCTGATTATAACTTAATTGAATTGGTTTGGCATTCAGCAAAAGAATATATTGCCAATCGAGTTTTCAAATCAATTGAAGAATTAGAATGTTTGTTAAATCATCTTTTAAATGAAGGAGGGTTAATTATAAAATGGGTACGAAAAATAAAAAACAAAGGCAATGCTGTTATCACAGTTTAAATGCGCAACAGCTTAGTAATTACACCATCCTCTTATAATGGGTTTTAGTCGGCTGATTAGAGCCGTCTGCGGGGCAGCTCTGTATTGTTCGATAACTTTGGCGAGCTGCCTGTAATGCTCTAGAACTTTTTCTTTAGATGGTTTGATGATGGTCTTAAAACCTTGTTTTGACTGGTTTTTACCGACTTGATATTGACGGATATTGAATCCGAGGAAGTCAAATCCTTCAAATGTATGGGTAATCCTGGTCTTACTTGATTTTAATTCCAAACCCATGTCATTCAACCATGTATTGATGATTCTTTGACATTTTTCTACCACGTAATGGTCTTTATGCATTATGACAAAGTCATCTGCATATCGGATTAAATTTAATGCATTCCTATTTTTGGATTTACTTCCCTTCATAGTTTCTGCGAATTGTTTAATCCTTTTTTCCATGCCGTGAAGGGCTATATTTGCCAGAAGGGGAGATATGACTCCGCCTTGTGGAGTGCCCTCTTCTGTAGGTGAGAATGTCTCATTATCCATCACACCAGCTTTTAGCCAGGATTTGATTAATCGTCTTAAGGATGGATAAGTATTCAATTTTGTGAGAAGTGCATTATGGTTGATTTTATCGTTCGCGAAGCGTGGCCTACGGCCAAAGCATTTGGCAATGTCGGCATCTAGTACCCATTTAGGTTTTTGGTTGATGCCTGTGAATATTGCTTCAATAGCATCGTGACAGGAGCGTCCTGGTCTGAACCCGTATGAATTGGGTTCAAAACGTGCTTCCCATTCAGGTTCTAATGCCTGCTTAGTTAGTGCCTGTAATGCGCGGTCATACATGGTCGGGATTCCTAATGGGCGTTTTTCTGATTGTCCGGGTTTAGGAATCCAGACCCGTCTGGTAGGTTTTGCCTTTTTGGAGATTTTGAGGTTGGCTACTAAGGTGAGGCGTTGTCTCTTGGTTAGAGATTTGACCCCATCTATTCCGGCAGTCTTTTTACCTTTATTCTCCTGGGTGACCCTACGTACCGCTATCATCTTGGCGGTCCAGGACTTCATTAGAGTTTTTTGCAGTTTTCTTACCGCACGGATATCACCACGAACAGAGGCTCGAAATATTCGTTTTTGCAACTTAAATAGGGTCTTTTCTAGCTTGCGCCAGTTAACCTTATTCCATTCCACCGTCTGGAAACCCAGCGTCTTAGACATATCAATTGGTACTTACAACTATTTCATTTCCGTTTGACGTGAGTCCGTCAGTATATCCTAGACATTACTCTAGACATTAACTTCTGACTCAATCTTTCCCCGGTACGACATGCGGCTAACTACCTACTCAGAATATTCGACCTTTCAACAGAGTACATATCGGGGTTATTTCGTTCCTGATAACCATTCTGCGAACTTTTAGGGTGGTACTATTCACCAGGAATAATTTCGGGAAATCATTATGAAGAGTCAAAACCTCATAATCCATATTCCTTTGACTGTTTGTCTGTAGCGTAATCAACCCATTTCGCTACACGATGATAACGATGATTCAAACGTACCTTTCTCTCGTACCCATGAGTCCTGTGCCTGTTACTAACTTCCCCTGGATTGGTTCCGCTTCACTGTTCGACCCTTGCATCAATCCGTAAGTTCGTTACTCCTTATGAATCAGGGTAAGGCTGTCACTCGGATTTCACGAGGGGTGGATTTTCACCACCATGGTTACCAAGTTGTCTAGGTTCAGTAATTTGTCCTAGCGGTTAATCCCCCAAAACCCTTACGGGGCAAGGTTTATAACCAACGAATCGCACCTGATTGGTCATCTCAGGATGCTTTCTCATTCTGGTATTCCAATAGATTAGGTCTCCATCATAAGGGCTTCTGGTGTCTTTGACTTTTGTGTGTCTGATAATTTCTACCTTGGCATGTCTAGGTAAGTAATTATCTTTACTAGTCATAAACATCCATCTATCCTTTCCTAAGGTTCCCCAATATTTCTTGGTTACCCAGTTTTTAGATTTATTAGGATGCCTTCTGTATCCCCATCTTTGAAGCTTATTCCATAACATGTATCCTATTTTCTCGAATGTTTCTTTGCTACATACTGTTTTATTGTAGTTGCACCATCCGAGTATAATAGGTTTAAGGCATTTTATTAGTGCCTCTTGGGAGGCGGCTCTATGACGGTCTATTTTGTCTGAGAGCTGCCTATAATGTCTTTGGATGCTTTCTTTGGATGGTTTTATGATGGTCTTAAAACCTTGTTTTGACTGATTTTTACCTACATTGTATTGACGTATATTGAATCCTAGGAAGTCAAATCCGTCCGTTGTGTGGGCTATTTTTGTTTTACTTGGTTTTAATTCCAGCCCTATATCCTTCAACCATGTGCTAATAATTTTTTGACATTCTTCTACTGTGGTTTGGTCTTCGTGTATGATTACGAAGTCGTCAGCATATCTTATCAAACTCATTGCCTTTCTCTTTTGTGTTTTAGCCCTCCCTTTTATTTTTAATGTTTCTGCATATTGTTTGATGTGCTCTTCCATTCCGTGGAGGGCTATATTTGCCAGGAGTGGAGATATAACTCCACCCTGAGGAGTGCCCTCTTTTGTAGGTGAGAATGTTCCATTGTCCATCACTCCGGCTTTGAGCCAGGACTTTATTAGACGTCTTAAGGATGGATATGTATTTAATTTTGTTAGTAGCGTTTCATGGTTGATTTTGTCAAAGCATTTGGCAATATCTGCATCTAGAACCCATTTTTGTTTTTGGGCAATGGCTTTGAATATTGCTTCAATAGCATCGTGACATGAGCGTCCTGGTCTGAACCCATAAGAGTTGGGTTCAAATTTTGCTTCCCATTCAGGTTCTAATGCCTGTTTAGCAAGTGCCTGTAAAGCACGGTCATATATGGTCGGGATTCCTAAAGGTCGCTTTTCCGTTTTTCCAGGTTTTGGTATCCAAACCCTTCTTGTTGGTTTTGCCTTCTTATGGATTTTTAGGTTAACTACCAGGGCGAGTCGTTGCCTATGGGTTAAGGCTTCTTTCCCGTCTATTCCGGCAGTTTTCTTACCTTTGTTTTCCTGGGTAACCCGCCTGACCGCAATCATTTTGGCTGTCCAGGATTTCATTAGGGTCTTTTGTAGCTTTCTTACCACACGGACGTCACCACGTTGTGAGGCTCGATATATTCGTTTTTGTAACTTAAATAAGACTTTTTCTAGCTTACGCCAATTTACCCTATTCCATTCCACCGTCTGGTTTCCCTGGGTTTTAGACATATTCATTACTACTTACAACTATATCTTTTCCTATAGACGTGAATCTGTCGGCGTATCCTGGATGTTACTCCAGGTATTAGCTTTTGATTCAATCTTGCTCCCATATAACTTACGGCTAACTACCTACTCAGAATATTCGACCTTTCTGAGAGTATATATAGGAGTTACTTCGTTCCTGATAACCATTTTTTCGGACTTTTAGGGCGATACTATTCACCGGGAATTAGGGAAATCATTATGTAGAGCCAAAACTACATAATCCATTTGTTTTCCTTTAACTATTTGTTTGTAGCGTATCAAACCTTATTTCGCTACACCTATTTAACTCGGATGTATCTTTCTTGCGTACCCATGAGTCCCTGCCTGTTACTAACATCTGTTCAGGTTAAGGATGCTTCACTGTTCGACCCTTGCATTAATCTATGAGTTTGTTATGTTCATAAATCCGGGTAAGGCTGTCACTCGGATTTCGCGAGGGATGGAGTTTCACCATCATGGTTATCAAGTTATCAGAGTCAGTTTCCTGACCTAGCGACTAATCCTCCTTCTGACCTTTAATTGGTTTGAAGTTTCTAGTCAACGAATCGCACTTGGCTGTAGTAGTCTGGATTATTTCTTAAATCAGGGAGATGACAAACAAGAGGACAAGCATTAATGGAACAGCGATTCTGTTCATACCAGGCAAATCTATCCGCCAACAAATAGTTGTACTGGGCACAAAGCATTGACAACCAGTTATCAATTTTAGCTACTTGTTATTTTGTTGGTTTTAATCGGTATTGATACGCTAGTTTCATCCCTTGCTTCCTGTTTGATCGACCTACTATGATGATCACATGCCTGTACACATGCGACAACCCATAATGAAAGACAAGAAGTTGATTATCAGACTTACCGATTTTGAAAAAAGGCAGTTCTTACAGGAAGCAGAACGAAGAGGAATGACTCAATCTGAATTAATCAGAAGTTTAATAGCTCGTTTTCCTGTCCCGAAAGACTCTGTGCAAAATTCATCCCACACTCATGCTGCGCATGTTCGTTGTGGGGCTTCTTTTGCCGGACAGCTAAATGGAAACTAACTTGCTAACGGTTCTGATATCAGTTCCCAAGCATTGACATCGCTGACACCAATGCGCACTGGTACGTTAAGATAGTCCTCTACCAGGTAATAATCGGTCTCATAGCGGCCTAATGCGCCATCGGGACGCCTCAGCGTGTACTGGAATTTGGGAATGTAACGCTCCCGAGTCAATCGATCAATTAGTTCGTTATAGTCATCCCGACTATCACGCCACAAGTAGCGATAATTAAAGCCAGTCCACTGATGGGGTTGGAGAATACCCCGCTCTGGTGCAAGTAGGTCATTGGTGTGTAAGCAAACATCATTCCACATTGACGTAATTACTACAATTAGACCTTCTTCACGCTTTTCTTTGATAAAATCATTAACACGAAGGTAGTTGGCTCCTAGCAAATAGGTTCCATTTTGGGGTATTGGTCCGGTCATAGTTGTCTCGCTCCTGAGTATGGAGGTGGGAATTTGGTAAGGTCGCTCGCATCCGGGCCAGGATACAATAGCCCGTTGAAGCCTGAGTTTTTGAGCAGAGACAGCCAGCTCACTAGCATGTCGCCTTAGAGCGTAGGCCGCTAAGCGTGATGGTGCTTCAATATTGAAGCTTTCCGTGGTAACTGATAGATGGCACCCTGAGAAAAAGAAATTGTCCATTGTTGAAGACTGAAACCTAAAATGACACGCTGAGTAGTGAGTGTTGCTGTTAAGCAAGTTAAACCGGACCAACGGAGACTATGGCTAAGTACTATGGCTAAGTACTATGGCTAAGTACTATGGCTCACCTCTGCTTGTTGATCTATGGTTGTTGATCTAAGTAACCGACGGCTTCCATAGTACAGTAACTGGCAGGATTGATTTTAGCCAAAAATCGCTTCAAAAACCGATAATTTCTGTAAAAAATCCCCTCTGATAGCAATCACCATTGGCAGCTGTTAGTCCGATCACGGTTATTGAATCCTTGGCGACTCGCTGTTGCTCGACAATTTTGGAAAACCGTAGAAACAGCGATCGCGAATCTCCACTAACTCATCGGTTGTCCAAGGTTCATCATTGTTCTTGCATAGCACTACACCCAAACCAATCAGATCATCATCTGTGGGTCGGTTTCCTTCCAAGATGGCTTGGAGGTTTTCAACGCTAACTTCACTTAATCGTGATAGTTCTTCCAAGTTCCAGCCATGAATCAGATCAGCAATGGTAGGAGTTTGTGCTGGAACTGCTAATTGTTGGCTGCTGTCTAGGTACTGAAAAAATTTAGTCAGCGCATCTTCTAGTCCTTCACTGTAGTCAAGTTCGTGTTCGACACAGTAGTTGCGGAAGCGCTTTAGTAGATGTTTGGGAATATGTCCTCGCAGTAATGCATACCGGGGATCTGTCTTTTTGTGAACCAATGTCCTTGTCCTCTAGCTCCAGAGAGAGCAACATGTGATTGTCCTCTTATAAGTTTGGCACATTTTGTCACGATATACTTCTATTGGTATATCGTGATATCATGACAATGGGTTAATACACTGGTTAATACACTTAGGTAGTTACTACACTTACGGGGTTTATTTAAGTGTTTTACTATCGTGTTTTGTGTGTTCGTTCCTTTTGTCGCGATATATTTATATAGTTACATCACTATGTCGCGACGTCAAGACCAAAAAAAATATTTTTTTCCCCTTTCCCTGTGGCCTAATGCCTGTGGTAATGCCTGTTGCCCTTAAGTTTATTGGTGAAACGGTACAACCAATAGGGGTAATAATACGTATAGCAACCAACTCCAATTCCAGGAGTAATTCCAGGAGCTAGTACCAGTGGCAGACTCTGGCTCTGTCAAGAGTGCATCGATTCTCTCTTGGAAGCGACTGGGAGGCACAGGTCTACTAAAGGGAGCACAGAAATTTTCCGTAGTTATCATGGGACTGCTAACCATAGTCAACAGTGATTCTGCCAACAATAGGGCATCGACCCGTTTAGCGGCCCAATGGTCAGCACGGATTTCTCGTAGATTCAATAGTTCTTGCCACAATGACTCTGTATTTGGTAACCAAGCGGTAATTCGATGAATCCATCCTAGCCAGAAAAACCAGAAGGTATCTCGGTAATGGTGGTGAGCTTGCTCATGGGTGATCACAGCCTCTAGATGTTCCGATGAAAGAGTTTCTAGGAGTCCCTGACTGACCACAAGTTCGGGTTGCCAAAAGCCAATCTGAGCAATAAAGGGTATGGGAGTGTCTAAAAGACGAGCCAATTGACCCTGACTAGCTAGGGATTCAGGGGTTGGAGTTAAGCCAGGACAGTTTTCAACCCTTTCCCATTGCCCATTTTGCCATTGCCCATTTATTAAGCAAATTTGGGGTAAGGAACGAACTTGTTGCAAAGACTGCCAACCAAGCTTTGCTGACTTTAGCCACAACACTACTGCCCAACCCAGAAATCCTAGGGCTAGGCAGTAGCTGAGCCAGTCGGTGCGTAACCCGATCATTTGTCCCTTTGGCCCCATGGATAGGACAGCCAAAGCAGTGGTTAGGAGAAGTAGGGGTGGAGCAAGAAATTGCACTAGTACCTGTTGCCAGCGCCTGGGCAAACTCCCAGGAAGTTGGTAGCTTGTGTGCCTGTGCCAGCAAGCCAGCCCTAATGCTGCTATAATCATCACCACATGCATTATTTTTCCTCCTTCCGCCTTTGACGTGCTGCTTGCAGTCGTTGTGCGATCGCAGAAATTTGTTCCACACTGGCTGCATCTAAGCTATCGGCAAAGGCAGCAACTACATCCGGATTGCCTACGGCTAAAAAGCGATTGAGCTGGTCATGGGCTGCGAGTACCTGGGCTTCTTGCCGAGACACTAAGGGTCTCCATAAAAAGGTACGCTGTCGTTTATCACAACTGAGCCAACCTTTCTGGGTCAAGCGGCGTAGCACTGTGGTCACTGAAGCATAAGCTAATTCCCGATCTGGGTCAGCCAAAATCTGTTCATGGACATCTTTGACAGTAGCGCAACCTAATGCCCAGATAATCTCCAAGATTTCTCGTTCCAATGGACCTAGGGAGAGTTGTTTAGGGCGATGATGGGGCAGAGGACTCATAGATTACTGGTTAATTTTGGTTTAATTTTATTTAGGTTAATTTGGGTGCTAGAGGTTATTTACAGTTTATGACATTTTGATCAGTCAGGCTATCCCGATTCATATGTAGTCGGTCTGCTTCCTTCATTGATAGTCTTGGTTCTTAGGTTTGACAGCAGTTCTTCTAAGGTTTACAGTCATTCTGAGGAATAATTATAGGCCACTCTGTAGCCTGCTATCTGTTTGATCAGAAGGAGAATACCCTTGAAGAAGCTGCTATCAATCCTGTTGACTGCTACGGTATGGTTTACATTTGCTCTAGAACGTCCAGCCCTCGCTGGTGATGCCGCTCAGGGAGCTCAGGTTTTTAGTCAGAATTGTGCTGCTTGTCATATCGGTGGCAATAACGTGATTATGGCCAATAAAACCTTGAAGAAAGCTGTCCTGAAACGATATAAGATGTATGACCTGGAAAAAATTAAAACCCAGGTAACCAATGGGAAAAACGCTATGCCCTCCTTCCAGAAAAAGCTAACTGAGCAGGAGATTGAAAATGTGGCTACCTATGTTTTATTGCAGGCTGACAATGACTGGAAGTTGGGTAAAGAAATTCCTAATCGAAAATCCCCACAGTCCAAATCTCCACAATTAGGTGTAGAGGCTGATCAGACGCCAGTTAATCAGGACAAGACCGATACCCTTAAACCCAAAAAGCGCCCATTCTGGCGCTCATTATTTTGATTCCCCTAATGTAATGAAAGTTACTATAGCATTTTTATTGGATGTGCGAAACTAGGATTGATGGGAAAAGCGATGTAGTGAAGTCTTGGACACCCCACAGCATGGGTCGATTTAGGGAGCCAAGATGCTAATGCTTTCAATAATTAATCGTTAAGTTGAGCAACGCCAAAAATGCTATTATTCTCAAAATAAACGTCAAAATGGATTGAAGACATGAAAACCTAGTATCGCTAGATACTAAGTTTTCAATTCAATTATTGGTATCAACAGCTACGATTAATGGGTAGGACGAGCAACTCATGGCTTCAAGATATTCGCTTCAAGATATCAAAGCTTAGTATGCCTATAAAATAAATTATAGATTATTGTTATCCCTAAGCTAATATTGGTATCAACAGCTACAATTAATCGGGAAAAGGGGATCCAGGGCAAACGCATCTAAATTCTAAAAGCCTTACTCAGAAGAGATTTCAAAATTAATAAGCATAAATACTTATCTTATTAATCTCATATCCAGTAGGCATTTCAAAATAAGATGCGTTTACCCTGAAAGGGGATCAGACTCCTGAATCCCTTACTGCCAAGTATTTAAAGCGACCTTGGTTTAGCTTTACCAGGGCTTGAAATAAATTTATGCAAATTTTTAGTAAAGTTGGTGAATTGCTTTGGTAAACTATCTGTGAAGCTAAACAAACCTACAAATCCTTTATTCAAATCATGAGAAGGGTGCATATGATGATTCGCTGTCAAGATTCGGTTAGTTTGTGGATTAACTCCTGGGAGCTGTTGAGATCCATCTATAACCTCAATTGAGGGGTTAACCAAGCTGTCCCAACTGGCCAACCGCCTCAGTGGTGATTAATGCCTAGTTTAGTGACCCCTACTGGTTAAACCTAGTTACACCTATGTTGACGAGAGGTAATTTCCCCTAAACCGCTGTCGAATGGGAGCAGTTGGTACTGATGATTGAGACAAGAGAGAGAGCACCCAGAGCTGTTTAAAAAGCTCTCCATAACCTGTAAGCCTATTCAAAACTGGCCAAAGCCTAGCTTACCCAACCACATCAGGTAGAGCTAATAGTGCTTTCGACCAGCTCCAACAAATTCTGTTTCTGACAGCAAGTAGGGCGATGTCTACCCAACTGTCAGATTAGAACCATATGCATTTTTTTTGTAAGCTCATGATGTTATGGCGCTACGCCCAAGGCAAGAGGCATGCATCCATGCAAAAGTTGAATACAACAGCTTTTAAGCTTGTATCAATGTCCTCTTAATGCTTAGTGCTATAAAAATTTGGAAACTGCATAAAAGGTGTGGACTCAACCAGATAAGTAACTGGTGACACAAACCAATGGTGTTAGTTAGGTTGCCCACAAACCCAAGCTTAAGAGGCTTGACCTAAAGCTGGTTGGTTTTATGGAACAGATCATGCCCAGGCATGGGTAATTCTCATCATCAGGATTTAGTTTCGGTGCTAGCTGTTAGGAATTATCCAAACGGGTACTGTCAATGGCTGAAGTTGTTTCTCATAATGGAGCAAAAGGGGGTTAAAGTGATGCTGTCAAAGGTACCAGAACAAAGTTGGCACCGAGTCCGTTGGGTGCTAGCGATTAGTTGGCTAATATTAATTGTCTCGTTGTTTTATGACCCGATCTCACACAATTTAACTGATCCTGATAATCTATTCAGCCTATTTCGAGATCCCATACTCACCCGAGACCCATGTGTTCAAGTCCAGGGAGTATGCCTAGATGAGAAACCCTATGCCCTGGGAGCGCGAATGTTTTGGGGCATGATCGTGCCTAGCGCCATCATGATTGTCTTGGTGTTTGGTCATGAGACTTGGCGACGCATTTGCCCACTTTACTTTCTGTCCCAAATTCCCAGAGCTTTGGGGTTGCAGCCACAGGGGGATATCAGCAAAAATCCCTGGCTAGTTCGTAACCATTTATATGTGCAGTTTGCCATTTTCTTTATCGGGTTGAACTGCCGGATTCTATTTGTTAACTCTGACCGCTTGGTTCTGGGTTTGTTTCTGAGCTTGACTATCGTATCCGCCATGATGATGGTATTCCTCTATGGTGGCAGAAGTTGGTGTCATTATGTCTGTCCATTTGGCATGGTTCAGATGGTATTTACTGGACCACGGGGATTGCTTGGCACTGAAGCTCACAACGCACCGCCAAAAACCATTACCCAGTCCATGTGCCGCACCCTAGACAAGACCACAGGTCAAGAAAAAAGTGCCTGTATCAGTTGTAAGTCCCCTTGTATGGATATCGATTCCGAAAAAGCCTACTGGCAACAACTGACTAAGCCTGGTCGGAAATTAGTCCAATACGGTTATTTAGGCATGGTAATTGGCTATTTCGTCTACTACTGGTTGTATGCAGGAAACTTCGATTATTACCTGTCTGGGGCTTGGACCCATGAAGAGAATCAGTTAGGTGCGCTTTTCAAGCCAGGGTTTTACATCATGAATCACCCGATTGCGATTCCTAAACTGGTGGCAACTCCTCTTACCTTCGTTGTCTTCGTGGCGCTCAGTTGTCTAATTTGTACCAAGCTAGAGAAGACATACAAAGCTGCTCTGTGGCGAAAAAACCAATCTATCACTCACGAGCAAGTATTGCACCGAGTCTTTTCCATTTGTACCTTTATTGCGTTTAACTTCTTCTTCATCTACGGGGGTCGTCCCGAAATTAATCGGTTCCCTGTTCTAGTGCAATTCCTGTTTCAGAGTGTAGTGATTCTAGTCAGCAGCTTATGGCTTTATCAAACTTGGGGTCGTAGTTCCCACCAATATACCCAGGAGAGTTTGGCAGACAAGTTGCGCCGTCAACTCAAGAAGCTACCCCTGGACTTCTCGGAATTTCTGGAAGGTCGTTCCGTGGATGATCTCAAACCTGAGGAATTACACATCCTGGCTAAAACCCTACCGGGTGCTAACCAACAATACCGCTTGGGGGTATACAAAGGGGTGCTAAGAGAAGCCATCCAAGCTGGACATGTGAATTCCGCTAGTAGTCTCGAGGTTCTCCAGCAGATCCGGGATGAACTGGGTATCAACGATCAGCAACATTATCAGGTTTTAGAAGAACTTGGTAAGGAGCAAGAAAACTTACCAATATTGTATCCCCACTATGGACGGGACCCTTATAAAGTACTGAGCACCATCAAAGAGCGCCAGAAAACTAGTACTTCTAACCAACGCACTATACTCAGGGAATCTCGCAAGCAGAATCGTTCTGATAAGCGCACCAAGCTGCTAAAAGACCGCAAAGATGACAATCAATCAGGTGATCAGGACTAGTCCAAGGTGATCCCAGATAGTACATTCAACAGGGTGAGACGAGGAGGATATACCGTAAAAAGAGAGCATTTTTCATAAAAAGAAAAAAAAAGGCTGATAACTATATGGCCACTGGTAAAACACTTATAAAACACTTACTTGTGGCTCAGGCCGAGGGTACTACCGATGAAGACAAGTTGAGATGAATTGTGAACTCACAGTCAACTACCGCACACTGACCTAACGGTACAGTGTGGGCTTGAAAGAGCCTGTTGACCAGATGGCTAATCAAATTAGCAGCCGTTAAGACCAAGAGTTAAAGTTCCTACCTTGGGGTGCGTGCCAGCTCCAAGCTCTAGAAATGAGTAATTAAACAGGTTATTCGGGAAAGCCAGTGTTACTCATAAAGTACCGAGTCTTAACACCGTCGATGCAAACTTTACCCACATAGTGGAGATTTCAAAGTAATGAGAGTTTTTGTATTAGATAAAAATAAAAAACCTTTAGACCCTTGTCACCCGGCAAAAGCTAGAGAACTACTAAAAAAAGGTAGAGCAAAAGTTTTTAAACGATACCCATTCACAATTATTTTGCAAGATAGAAAAATTGATAATTATGTTACTCATTCTCACAGATTAAAAATAGACCCAGGTTATAAAAATACGGGAATTGCTATTGTTCAAGAATCAACAGGTCGGGTAACTAATGCTTTAGAAATTGCTCATCGGGGATTACAGATTAAAAATTCCCTTGAATCTCGTAGAGCTTTAAGAAGAGGAAGACGGAATCGTAAAACCCGTTACCGTAAGCCTCGGTTTCTTAACCGTAAAAAACCTGAAGGTTGGCTACCACCATCATTGATGAGTCGAGTTTTTAATATTGAAACCTGGGTTAGAAGGTTAAGAAAGCTTTGCCCCATAACAGCAATTTCTCAAGAATTAGTACGTTTTGATACCCAAAAAATGCAAAATCCTGAAATATCAGGAATTGAGTATCAACGAGGTGAGCTATTTGGATTTGAAGTGAAAGAATACTTATTAGCTAAATGGGGAAGGAATTGTGTGTACTGTGGTGCTGAAAATGTGCCTTTGGAAGTAGAACATATTGTCCCCAAGTCAAGAGGAGGTAGTAATCGAGTCAGCAATTTAACCCTAGCTTGTCGTTGTTGTAACCATAAAAAAGGTAGTGACCCTATTGAGAAATTCCTCAAGAAAAAACCAGCCATCCTTAAGGGAGTGTTAGCCAAGGCAAAAGCACCACTTAAAGACGCAGCAGCAGTTAATGCAACTAGATGGGAATTGTTCAGAAGATTAAAGTTGACTGGGCTATCTGTTGAAACTGGTTCTGGTGGTTTGACTAAGTTCAATCGTCAAACTAGAGGCATTGAAAAGACTCACTGGACAGATGCTGCTTGTGTTGGTAAATCTACCCCTGAAAAATTGTTAATTAAAGGTATCAAACCATTACTAATTAAAGCAAAAGGTCATGGGGTTCGTCAGAGATGTCGCCCTAATAAATACGGTTTTCCAAAAGCTCATGCACCTAAAGCCAAATTCTTTCAGGGATTCCAGACAGGTGACATAGTTAAAGCTAACATTCCAAAAGGAAAATATGCTGGAAATTATACAGGTAGGATTGCTATTCGTCATCGTCCGAGTTTTGTACTTCAAACACAACCGAAAAAGATTGATGTTCACCCTAAATATCTGCAAACAATTTTTAAAGCTGACGGCTATGAATACGAGATTAATTAATGTTGATTCGCTATCGCTGGCCGTAGGCCACGCTGCGCGAACAATTTATTTGTTGGCGGAAATTCCCCAGGCACTAACCCGAAGGGTATAGATGCCTGGGGAATTTCCGCATCATAGATGGACAATCCCTTCATAATTTCAGCAATTGACGCAATTGACCCATTAGTTCGGTAATGTGGAGTGACACAAAACATGCTGACGACTACAATCATCAACTACCAAACCAACGAGTTACAGGAAAAAACCCTGAAACCAGCAACTGGAATTCAAGGTGAGTATCTGATTGGCCGCCATCCGAGCTGTGACCTAGTCTTGGATAGTCCTGTCGTCAGTCGTGTACACGGCAGAATCCTATGCATAAGGGGACAGTGTTTCTTTACTGACCTCGGTAGCACCGATGGCTCTCGGATCAATAATGAGGAGGTAGATGTTAACCAAAACTGGCTCCTGAAGGAAGATGATATCATCCGCATCGGTGAATTTGTGTTGTTGGTCAAAGACCTACAGCTCTATGGCTCTAACCAGGAAGCCAACCTGGTAGATGGTAATAGCCCTGGAATCAAGCAGTGGACTAAGGGTGAGATTACTGTCCGCTGTGTACAGGTCATTAATGAGACCGATGATGTGAAAACATTTCGCTTCGTTGCCGAACCACCAATACTGTTCAGCTACAAGCCAGGTCAGTTTGTCACTCTCGATTTGGAGATTGATGGCAAACCAGTGAAGCGTTCCTACTCCATATCTTCGGCCCCCTCACGTCCTCATACCTTGGAAATTACTGTCAAGAGAGTTCCAGCACCAGCGGACGCTCCTGATGTGCCAGCGGGTTTGGTGTCTAACTGGTTGCACGACAACATCAAAGTTGGGTCCGAGGTGAGATTAAATGGTCCAATGGGGAAATTTACCTGTGCTGACCATAGGGCTGATAAACTGCTGTTTATTTCAGCAGGTAGTGGCATTACCCCGATCATGTCTATGTCCAAATGGCTTTGTGATACCGGTGCTGATGTGGATGTTGTGTTTGTCCACAGTGCTCGTAGCCCACAAGATATCATCTTCCATCAGAAATTACAGTTGATGGCCGCTTTGCACCCTAATTTTAAGCTGGCGATTACCACGACTCGCCCAGAACTCGACCAAGCTTGGTCCGGTTATACCGGAAGACTCAATGAAGCCATGCTGGCAGAGATGGCTGCAGATTTTCGCGATCGCATTGTTTATGTCTGTGGCCCGAATCCCTTTATGGCAGGGGTGAAAGGGATGCTAGCCGGTCTAGACTTCCCCATGGAAAACTACCATGAAGAGAGCTTTGGCGGCAAAAAGCCCTCTAAACAGAATAAACAGAAAGCAGCAGCAACAACTCCTGAACCAGTCAAAGGGGACAATCGTCCTAGACTACACCTAGTAGAATCACCATCAACCTCTAATGAACCCACTGTGGTCTTTGCTGAGTCTGGAAAAGAGGTCAGCTGTGATGCGGAGGATGTGATCCTAGATGTGGCGGAACAAGAAGGGGTGCCATTACCAAGTGGTTGCCGCATGGGAGCCTGTGGTGCTTGTAAGCGCAAGCTTATAGAAGGGAAGGTAGAGTATGATGAACAGCCTGACGCTCTGGAAGACGAGGAACGGCAGCAAGGGATGATTTTAACTTGTGTGGCTCGTCCTGTAGGACGAGTAGTGGTTAGCGCATAAACATCTCAAGTCAACGGTTCAATAATGAATCTAGCTTACTACTGATTCAGGTCAATAAAGCTGAAACAGAACAGGGAAAAGGTTTTATAACAGTTCAAATTTCGCCAAATACCTTTTCCCTAGCTGAAATCCCCGCAATTTTGGGGAGTTATAGCAGAAGTCAGAAGTCAGAAGTAAAACTCTTGCGCTTACAAAGGGTGTGAGACTTTTGTCATGTCCTAACTGCCCTGGCGACTGCTATATTACTCAAAATACGAACTCTGTGAAGATTGTGACAATTAGGTGAACAAAACCTGAGGATTTGTGAAAACTACTGGTCGTTATCAGTAACTCTGATTATGACCAGGGATTTTTCCTGTGAAAATACGAGACTAATTTGTGAAGATCATGACCATGAGGTTGGCCAAATCGAATCAATAACAGAAACGTGATTAATAAGTGCTACCAACTTAAGGCAGTAAACCTGATCTAGCGATGGTTTTGGCCTCTGGGATATTGAGCTAATTATGGTCAGAATTTTGTCCCGGTTTACCCTGGTAGCGGTAACTCTAATCATGACGATTCCCAGTTTCTGTGAAACTTGTGAAAATATGGATATCTTTTATGAAGATTTCTTAAAGTTACCAAGAAGTTTACTGATGAGGATTGACGTTGTTTGTGAAAATACGGATGATAACTGTGAAGGATTTAAATCTAGCCAAAAATTTTGACCTATGTGTCAAGTACCGAGAACTCCCAAAGACTCTGATTAATCAACCAGATCTAAGGAATTTATGCTCAGAGTTCCTAGTCTGTTCAGGGTAAACGCATCTAATTTTATGACTTATATATAGTGTTTATTGAATTCACAAAACACTATATGTGTAAAATGCCTTGTCAACAACCACAATAATGCAGAATTTATTGATAATTTTTTTCGATTTTTTTTGATTATTGAGAATTATTACGAATTAATTGACAAGATGCGTTGACCATGCTACTCTAATATGGGTCTTATTTGAATCTATTTTGGAACTTGATTCAACGGCAAGACATCAGTGTTTTTACCTGTAGTGTAAGCATATGCGCTACAGATGGTGCTACTTGAGGTGCCGTCAGCCGTCAGCCGTCAGCCGTCAGCCGTTTGCCAATGGCTGATAGCTGAATGCTGATAGCTGAATGCTAATAGCTGAATGCTGATACCTGAATGCTGATACCTGAATGCTGAATGCTGAATGCTGAATGCTGAATGCTGAATGCTTACCCTGTAGTGTTCTCGGGAGACTATTTATCCTAAATTTTCTCCTAAATTGGTGAGACGACCTGATCTCATCATTGCTTTTTCCCAGGTAACCAATCCGATCGGTAACGACGTTTTGCTACCGTCCAATCTATCGTCCAATTTTTAGACCTGTTGCATAAAAAGCTAACAACAGGGTGATAACTACTGTAGTTGCCTCGTAAAAACCGTCCAATCTACCGTCCAATTTTTAGACCTCTTGCATAAAAAGCCAACAACAGGGTGATAACTACTGTAGTTACCTCGTAGAAACTGACTTTTGCAAAAGGTCTTTTCAAGAACAACCAGTCACGGGTGTAAATATGAAAAATTTATTTTCGGCTCACCATCAAGGGCTGACAAAACGACAGCATCTCTCCTCACTCCTAACCATTGGAGTAACAACCGTAGGTCTATCCCTGGGCTTACCAGCACAAGCCATAGACCTGACACTAGACAACAGCGCTAATCTGTGGGTGAATCAAGCCTTGAGGGCCGTAGAAAATAACCCGCAATTGGGACCGACAGGAGCCTCCCGGGCCTATGGCATCTTGGGTACTGCCATGTACGATGCCTGGTCGGCTTATGAAGGAACCCCGATTAGCACCACTCTTGGGGATACTCTGCAACGTCCTGATATTGAGAACACCTTGGAAAATAAGTCCCTAGCGATTAGCTATGCCGCTCATAGCGTCCTCTCGGACCTTTTCCCCTCTGAGGTTGCTTCCTTCGATTCGCTTCTGACTGATGTGCGATCGCTTGCTGGCAACTCTGCTTCTATCCCTACTGCTACCAACGTTGGTAAGACAGTAGCCAACAGCTTATTGCAGTTCCGACGTCAGGATGGTTCCAACCAGTTAGGAAATGACCCGAGGGGTACACTTGGTGTTCCTTACTCCGATACCACTGGTTATCGACCAGTGAACAGTTCCGATAACGTGGTCGATATCACTCGCTGGACACCAGAACGGGTACCAATTGGCAGCCCGGATGCCAGGCTGCAACGGTTTCTGACTCCCCAGTGGGGCAATGTTACTCCCTTTGCCTTGAACTCTGGCTCTGAATTTCGACCACCAGCACCAGAACCTTTTCTGCGTGTAGAGGGTACTCTAAATCGGGAGAAGCGTACCGTCACCCTTAAGGATGGCACAGAGGTTAGTCTGGTTAACGAAAACGGCGAGGTTAATACTGACGTTGTTAACCCTGGGTTTATCGACCAAGCTGAGCGCATCGTTGAGGTCAGCGCTAATCTCACCGATGAGCAAAAACTAGTGGCTGAGTTCTGGGAAGACCCCTCTGGCACCCCCTTCCCTCCTGGAACTTGGATGAGTTTTGGTTCATTCGTCTCTGAACGGGATAACCAAACCCTAGATGAAGATATCCAACTTTACTTTGGTCTGGGGAATGCAGTTTTGGATGCGGGCATTGCGACTTGGGAAGCAAAAGTCTTCTACGACTATACTCGTCCTGTCCGAGCGATCCGCGAACTAGGTGAGCTGGGCTTAATTGGTGAATTCGATCAGGAGCTGGGAGGCTTTGCGATCGAATCTTATGGTGGACCAGGAGTAGGAACCATAAGGCTATTAGCTAGTGATTTCATTACCTACCAAACTCCTGGTGCCGATCCATCCCCTCCCTTTGCGGAATTTACCTCAGGACATAGTGCTTTCAGTGCTGCTGCAGCTGAGATTTTTAAGCTATTTACCGGTAGTGATTACTTCGGCAATTCAGTAACTTTTCTCCCTGGTTCCTCTCTTTTTGAACCTGGTTTGACTCCCACGGATCAAGTCACCCTGTTTTGGGAGACATTTTCCGATGCTGCTGATGAAGCTGGTATTTCTCGCATCTACGGTGGCATTCACTTCGATGATGGAGATATATTCGGGGGACAATTAGGGCGAGACGTTGGTGGCAAGGTCTATGACCGGACATTATTCTTCATCAATGGTGGTGTTAAAGTTCCCGAACCTACCTCGGTATTGGGTATGTTAGTATTTGGTGCCTTTGGTGCTGCTTCCATGATCAAAGGAAAACGGGGAAATCAATCTCACCATCAATCTCACTAACATTACCTAAAAATCTTCCTTTTGGAGGTTTAGGAAGCCTTGGTTTCTGATTAACCTAAAAAAGAAAAGGGAAAAGGTTTCATAACAGTTCAGGTTTCGCCAAATACCTTTTCCCTAGCTGAAATCCCCCCAATTTTGGGGGGTATTTAGTTAGGATACATAACAAATCTGGCTATGGCAAGTTGGTATATAGCATTTCCAAATGATTTGTAAACAAGGACTACCATTTTTTTATTACCAAAAACCCCTATATACTTGATTAACTCTTGCCTCTTGCCTCTTGCCTCTTACCTTTCCCTAAGGATTCTGTTCACAACTCAAATAAAAATGCTATAAATCCATCAAAACCGAGGGTAAGGGAAAGAATCAATAAAGAATAATTTTTATAAATAATATTAAGAAGAAATTGCAATAGTGCTGAAAATCAAGGCTTAATATGGTCATAATCCTTGCCATATATCACATTTTGGCTCAATTTTTCTGGCGCTTACCCTGCTTAAAAACCGACGGCTGAATTTCATGAACCTGGATTGCCTTTGAAGATTTTCCCAGGGTTTCTTCCAGATTTTGTACCAGAATGGTTTATACTGATTATCTGGGGAGGCGACATCCAAGCTGAAATCCATACTGGGTAATAATTTCAGCCCATAAGCTCCAAAAAGATACATGCTGTTTTGAGCAGACCTTGAACCACGATACACAACGATCACATCAACGGAGCATTCAACCAACTATTCAACCGAGCATTCAACAGGTACAATCTGGTCTAGGGGAATTTTCAGCAATTTTGCGATCGCATCAACTCACCATAAACCCATTGGTAAGTAATGCAGGTAATGCAGAATTTATCCAGGTTTAAGGTAGCTGACTATTCCACAGATGAAAGCCCTGTGTCAAGCCTTGGGTGTGACTCTCGACGACTTACCGAATGATTGCGGACTGCCCAAGGGTAAATCATAGTAATCCATCGGAATTCTTGCCTAGTAACCAATAATACTGAATGATGATAAATAGTGTCATGGCAAGATCACGTTTATCAATGGGATTAGTCATTAGTACAGTCAATATGAAAGGTGGTGTGGGCAAGACCACCCTCACCGTCAACTTGGCGACTTGCTTAGCCAAAAATCATAATAAGCGGGTTTTGGTGGTCGATTTAGATACCCAAATTAGTGGAACCTTGAGCTTAATGCAGCCCCAAGCATTTGCTAAAGCTAGAAAAGGAAGGCGGACATTAAGTCGGTTAATTGACAAAGTCATTAAACCTAGCTATCGCAGTCGCTTAACAATTGAGGATATTATTCAAACTGATAATTGTAATATCAAAGGATTGGATTTATTGCCGGGAGATATTGAGCTTTATGATGAATATGTAGTGTCTGATCTACTCCATAAGCAATCTATTCAGGAAGGGGAGGTGGAATTTAGTAAGGTTTGGAGCCGCTTTGAAAGTTTATTAATCAAAGGGATATTAGAGCCGATTATCCCTAACTATGACTTTATTATTTTAGATTGCGCTCCGGGCTACAATCTTTTGACTCGCAGTGGCATTGTGGCTAGTGATTTCTATTTGCTACCAGCCAGACCAGAACCTTTATCTATTGTAGGGATTCAACTTCTAGAAAGACGGATTGCCAGGCTCAAAGAAAGTCATCAGCAGGATAGTCCTCTTAACTTGCAGCTGTTGGGGATTATCTTTATTTTGTCAGGCGGGGGACTGATGGGTAGGTACTATAAGCAAGTGATGAGGCGAGTTGATAACGATTTCGATAGCAACCAAATTTTTAAAATTCGCATTCCCATGGATGTTAATGTTGCTAAAGCTGTGGATAGTTTTAGTCCTGTAGTTATCGCTCATCCTAATTCTGCTGGCTCTAAAGCATTCTTCAAGTTGACAGAAGAATTTTTACTTAAGCTTGAGGGGATTAAGAGTATGGAACAAATCAGGGATTAGTGTTGAATCTCTAATCCCTGATCTGGCCAATAGTGCTAACTGTCCTTAGCAATCTCTCAATCACCAATAACTTACAAGTCAGTTAACAAGTTACCTCAGAAGTTACCAGCTAAGGCAGCATTACAGCGTTCGCAGATGGTAGGATGCTCAGCAATTGTACCTACTTTAGGTCCGTAGTTCCAACAGCGATCGCATTTTAAGCCTTCTGCATTGACTACCCCTAGCGCTATAGTTTCTGATTCAGCGCTATAGGTTGCTGTTTGTATAGCTTCTAGGGAATCTACTAATTCTACTTGAGAGGCTAAGAGGAGATAGCGCAATTCATCCACTTGATTTCCACTCAGGCTATCGGAAGGATTCATAGCTTCCAGGCGCTGCTTTAATTGTTGATCTTTAACATAAAGCAAGACCTTAGCATCTAGAGATGAGCCAATCATCTTTTCGGCTCTGGCTTTTTCGAGTACTTTATTTACTTCTGTGCGGATGGTGCGCAAGGTTGACCAGGACGCCGCTAGTTCAGGGTTTTTCCATTGTTCCTCTAATTTGACCCAACCTGACTCAAACACGGATTCATGGGATTTCTGGTAAGGTAGGTATTGCCAGATATCCTCTGCCATGTGACAGAGGACCGGTGCGATCGCTTTAGCTAAATTTTCTACTGCTATTTGTAGCACTGTCTGACAACTGCGCCGCCGTGGTGAGTTGGGAGCACTTATATAGAGTCGATCCTTAGCAATATCCAGATAGAAGTTAGACAGGTCTACTACACAGAAGTTCTGCACGCTCTGGAAAAAGCGGAAGAATTGATAACTCTCAAAGGCATCAGTTACATCCTCAAATACCTCTGTGATCCGGTGTAGCATGTAGCGGTCTAATTCCGGTAATTCCTGAACAGGCACCTTATCCTTAGCTGGGTCAAAGTCATGAAGGTTCCCTAGCAGGAAACGGGCTGTATTACGAATTTTGCGATAGACATCGGCTAGCTGCTTAAGAATACTCTGAGATATTGGAACATCTGAGGAATAGTCTACAGAAGATACCCACAATCGCAGTACATCAGCTCCGTAGGGGGGTTCTTTTTTATGGTTTTTACCACCCTCGATGATTATAGCTGGTTCCAAGATATTCCCCAAAGACTTACTCATCTTGCGCCCTTGGTCATCTAGAACAAAACCGTGGGTTAAAACCGTTTTGTAGGGAGCATAGCCATTGCTGGCTACACTGGTGAGTAAGCTGGACTGGAACCAACCCCGGTGTTGGTCTGAGCCTTCTAAGTAAATATCCACGGGATAACGTAATTCTTCCCGTTGCTCCGCCACTGCTGCCCAAGAGGACCCGGAGTCAAACCAGACATCCATGGTATCGTTACCCTTGCGGTAGGTCTTACCATTATTGCGATAGGATTCTGGTAACAATTCCTCTACTGATAGTTCCCACCAGGCATCGGAACCTTTCTCAGCAATAATTCCCTGGACGTAAGCAATGGTTTCTTCATTAAGCAGGGGTTCGTTGGTTTCTTCGTCGTAGAATACCGGAATTGGTACACCCCAGCTCCGTTGGCGGGAAATGCACCAATCGCAACGATCTGCCACCATCGGGGTAATCCGATTTTGTCCTTGGGCAGGGATCCATTTTACGGATGCGATCGCATTTATCGCTTCATCCCGGAATCCCTCTACTGAAGCAAACCATTGTTCTGTGGCTCTAAAGATAGTTGGCTTTTTAGTGCGCCAATCGTAAGGATATTTATGAACATAGGGCACCTCTTTCAGCAATGACCCAGCTGTGTTCAGTGCCTCAATGATGGCTGGATTGGCATCCTTGAGCACATTCAATCCAGCAAACTGTCCGGCCTCTGCGGTAAACTTCCCATCCGCATCTACTGGGGAAAGGATAGGTAAGCCATAACGCTGACCCACACCATAGTCTTCTTGACCATGACCAGGAGCCGTGTGAACCAAACCTGTACCCGATTCAGTGGTGATGTAATCCCCACCAATCACAATTTTGCTTTCCCGATCAAATAGGGGATGCTGGTAAGTACAATCCTCCAACGCCTCACCCTTAACAGTGGTTTTGACCGTAAGTGGAGTTTCCAGAGTAGCTGATAGTCTTTCTACCAAATCCGCTGCTACTAATAGGAATTGGAATTGGTTAGTTTGGGAACCATCTTCCACTACCGCATAGGTCAGTTCTGGATTAACGGCTACTGCCAAATTTCCAGGGATTGTCCAGGGAGTGGTCGTCCAAATCGCCACACCAAGATTTGGCAAAAATGGCTCTAGGATCTCCTTTATCCCTGGCCCTGCCTTAGTTATTGGGAAAGCCGCATAGATACTTGGGGAGGTGTGACCTTCCGGATATTCCAACTCCGCTTCCGCTAGGGCTGTTTTAGAACTGGGACTCCAGTGAACTGGCTTCAGGCCTCTGTAGATATAGCCCTTCAAGACCATTTGACCAAAGACCCCAATTTGAGCCGCTTCGTACTGTGGGTTTAGAGTCAGGTAAGGATTTTCCCAGTCTCCCCATACTCCATACCGCTGGAAACCTTTGCTTTGCTGCTCTACTGTTTTCAGGGCAAATTTCTTGGCTTTACGGCGCAGTTTGATCGGAGTCAGCTGTTGACGCTCCTCTAGCTTCATGGCTTGCAAGACTTTCAGCTCAATCGGCAAGCCATGACAGTCCCAACCAGGGACATAGCGTACTTTGCGACCTTGCAACAGTTGGTATTTATTAATGATATCCTTGAGTACTTTATTAAGGGCGTGACCCATGTGCAGAGACCCGTTGGCGTAGGGGGGGCCATCATGCAACACGAAAATCTCGCCAGGATTATTTTGTGACAGGCGCTCATAAATAGTTTGCTCTGCCCAAAACTTTTGGAGTTCTGGTTCTCGCTTGATAGCGTTTGCCCGCATATTAAACTCGGTTTTGGGCAGATTGACCGTATCTTTATAGCTTTTGGATGCTGTCACAGTTTGAAGCCAAAATTCTAGTAGATCAGTTGATTAGCAGTTGATTAGATCGCTATAACCAACTTTAACTTGCTAACCGCTGATTGTGTACTGCTGAGTCGTTACAGGCCACATCACACAATCAACGGTCAACAAAGGATATATATCTATATAATATATCTCTCTTATTTTTATTGGCAGCAATCTGGCCAACCTTACAAATTTCCCAAGGAAGAATGGTGGGATTTTTTAGAAATCGGTTGTTTTGGGGTTGAAGCTGGTGGTAGCTTTTATGTTGCGCTCTATTTTTATTCCACCTTCGGATTAGGAGGTGGTGGGGCTTTTGCTTCTGGTGCGATCGCTTCTGGTGCGATCGCTTCTGGTTTCTGCTCTGGCTCCTGACTTGACTCCGGCTCTGGGGGGGGTGAGTCTTCCTTAGGGACTGCTACTGCTTGGGGGGTTTCTGTCTCTGGGGGAGGTGAGTCTTCCTTAGCCGCTGCTACTGGTTGAGGGGTTTCTGTTTTAGGGATAGTTGTTTCAGCAGAATCTGAGGTTTTAGTGTCATCTGTTTCTATAACCGCTGCTTGGGTAGTGGATGCTACCGTAGTTGCTTCATCCGCTGCAGGGCTTGGTTGGGTAGTTTTGGGATTGGTTTCCTGGGTGGGGGACGCCATGGTGGTATCTGCCGGTACAGCAGGAGTTCGGGCTGAGTCTTGGCGTTTGCCCAAAAGATTGCCAAAAAAGCCAGTTACTTTAGGTATTAGCCCTTTTAATGACTCACTTGGCAGTATTTCTTGAATTTTGGCGATAAATTCACCTTGACTTGGGATAGGGGTTTGTTGGTCAATCGGTATCAAGGCTCGTCGCAAGGTCAAGGTTTGCCAACCCAACCAGCCTACCAGGGATACACCCGCAATTTGACCGATTAAGACGCCGCCAGTAATGCGTCCAGCACAAATCCATAACACTAGAGCGTAGAATAATCCCACTCCACTCCAGATAAAGTCATATTTACGATGAACCTCTGGTAAAAAGAAGGCAGCTAGGTAAAAGACTAAGCTACCAAGAGCAATAACCAACGCCAAGAGGTATGCCAGCATTTTCGGAGTACTCCTTACGTGCTTCTTTACTCATTCTGAAGCAAAATGTTGCCTCATATACAGATTATCCATGAATTAATCACTCACATAACCTTCACCACACTTACTCGATCCAGTATAGTGTGGGCTTTCAGTAGCCCTCATCCGCGCTTGGCCTACAAGGGGTCTTATTTCCTGGCAAGGGTAGGTTTATTTGCCTAGTAGATTACTTGGATTACAGTTCTGGATTCGGTGTCTTTCCTCGTTTTTAAATAGGTAAATAGTTATCTGGGGTATTGATAATAATTCTGATCAAAATTTTTT
>NZ_GL890971.1:218645-254226 GCF_000211815.1 Moorena producens 3L | reverse complement strand
TGGACACTTACCTTTAGCATCATCATTATTCCAAATCGGACCAGCTTCAAGAGCTAAGGTTTGATCGCAGCCACAGACAGACATTTCATTTGGTACGGTAGTAACCCAGTTACCGTTCCACTTAGTACCTGCTTTCTCACAGACCGCAGGACACTTAGCTTCAGCATCACCCTGATTCCAGATTGGACCGGCTTCAAGGTCGTAAGCGAAAGCGTTAGCTGCAAGAGTGACAGCTCCCACACTGACTCTTTGAGTTCAGTGTGGGCTTCCCAGCCAATCCAGCTATTGCTTAGGAGGCGCTGGGCTTTAAGAACGGACTGCCCTGCCGCTCTGTTTTCTTGGTCTTTTGTTTAATAATGTTTGACCAACTTCCCAGCATTTATGGCCTTTGGCCACGCTACGCGAACGGCTTTGAAAGTCAGTATTTCCAGTATAACACATCGATTGGTCTAAAGTGAAAGACTCTGTGCAAAATTCATCCCACACTCATGCTGCGCATGTTCGTTGTGGGGCTTCTTTTGCCGGAAGCTAAATTGGTTTCTATATTTAGAACGTTTGGGAAGGTTATTTTGTGACAAATTTTTTGAGTTCTGGAGAGATTTTTTATTTATCAAGAATAGTTGTTTAATTTTTATTAAACTCAATATTATATCATATCATGTCCGGATAATGACCCTTAATAGCAATCTTTCTGATTACCCCATTTCCCCATCCCCCATCTCCTCATCTCCCGATCTGCATCTGTACTCCTACGTTAAAGAATTGCGATTAGTACCGAATACGGGGGTCAATCAAAGCATTAACAATATCAATGGCAATACTTGCGATTACCACAATAGTGGCAAAAAATACCATAATCCCTTGCACCGTCGGGTAATCCCGCCCAGAAATTGCCTCATACAACCGATTCCCTAACCCTGGCCAAGAGAATGTCACCTCTGTCAACACTGCTCCACCTAATAAAGCAGCTAAGGTCAACCCTAGCACTGTAATCACAGGAATCATGGCATTTTTCAGAGCATGGGCAAAAACAATCCGTCTTTCGTGAATACCTCTAGCTCTGGCCGCTTCTACATAATCAGCCTTGAGAGTTTGCTTCAAGTTTACCCGCACAATCCGTTCAAAGATGCCACTCAACAGCAGCCCTAAGGTAATACTGGGTAAGGCTAAATAATAGATAGCAGTGAAAAACTGAACCAAATTACCACTGAAGAGACTATCTATTGTATAAAGACCAGTAAACCCTTCTGGTGTTGCTAGGCTAATGGGATAGCGAGTACCGATGGGAAACCAACCCAGCTGAACAGAGAAAATTAATTGCACCACCATCCCCATCCAAAACAGAGGGATGGAGTAAGTAATGATACCAAATAATCTACCCCCCACATCCCAAACTGTTCCGCTTCGGGATGCGGCTAAAGTACCAACTCCTATACCAACTAAGAATGCTATGGCCATGCCGCATACTGATAGTTCTACAGTTGCGGGGAAATGTTGTTGAATAATCTCCCAGACTTTTTGACCTTGGCTGGTGATTGAGGTACCTAAGTCTAAACGTAGCAAAGATCCTAAGTAGCGAATATACTGCAACCACAACGGGTCAGCTAATCCTAATTGTTTTCGGTAGTCTTCTTTAACGATATCTGGAGCGCGATTCCCTAATACAGCATCCACAGGATCTCCTGGGGTAGCTCTGAGCAGAAGAAACACTAGGGTGGTAATGGTCCATAGCATCAGGGGCGCTAGCAGCAGGCGGATTATTATGTAGTATTTTAGGGCTTTGGCACGGGACATAAGGAAACAGGGAATCGGGAATTGGGAATCGGGAATCGGGAATCGGGAATCGGGAACTTCGGATGAAGTAGTTTTGGATTAAGTTAGTCTATTTAAAGACATTTTTGATTAACAAAAATCTGTTTTGATTAAAATTTATTTTTTAAATATTGATAATCCTTGTTTAACCAGGCTTGTAGAGATGATTTTATGGTAATTTATCACAAATAATCTGGGATATTCATAATTTTTTGATCAATTCTAAATTCTAAATTCTAAATTCTAAATTCTAAATTCTAAATTCTAAATTCTAAATTCTAAATCCCTTTCTTTCCCATAATTGATGACTTTGGCAACAGATATAATTAACAATTATCCCAAGCAACGGTATAAATGTTCTTTCCATCGGGGTGCGTCGATGGAGCAAATTACAGTCATGTTTGGTGTTTGGTTAAGTACTCCTAGCTCATCCACTACCGTTTGACCACGGGTAAGTTCGCTTAATGTTTCTACCTCGACATAGTATTTACCTTGCCTGGTTATTATGGCTGGGTCGAGAGCCACTGCCATCGCTACAGGATCAGCAAGGGGTGACATACTCCCAACACCAAATTTTCGTTCCTAACGTCACTCAAATTATAGTGTGGGCTTCTCAACTTGCATCGAGAACTTGGTGCTTCATCGGGAATCCTACGATTCTTCCTTCACACCCAGCTTGACCGCTAGACCTTCAACGGCTGCAATACCTCTATTTACTAAGATTTTCCCACTAGCCACATCGCGAGGCATAACGACATGGCATTCTGGACAGCTATGTATCCTAACACTCAAATCTTTAGGCACATCAGCCCCACATTCAGGGCAAAGTTGACTACTACCTTTGGCATCAACTTTCTGATGGTAAGTCCCAGTTTGGCGACAAACCCAATCCAAAATATTGAGAAATTGTCCTGGGGCACTATCAAGGACGTGCTTGGCAAGCATACCTTTACTCAGTCCCAAAATATTCAAATCCTCAGCAAATATCATTCCTGCCTGACGACAAAGATGATTACTGATTTTGTAGTGAAAATCTTGTCGCTGATTGCTAATCTTTTCGTGCAGCAAAGATATCTTTTTAGCCAGTGCTTGATAAGACTTACTTCCTCTTTCTTTCTTGCTAAGTCTGCGTTGCAGCCATTTCAGCTTGCTTTGAGACTGAATGTAGAACCGAGGGTTATCAATCAATTCACCTTGGCTAGTAGCTACAAAACTGGATATACCCCAATCAATCCCTAAAGGTTCACCATGAGGCATGGGTTCGGGGATAGAAATGTCAGACTGTAAAATCCGTTGAGCATACCAACCCGAAGCCTTGAACAAAACCCGAACTTGCTTGACAACAAATCCATCAGGAATAGCCCGATGCAAAACAATGGGCATCTTGCCAATCTTAGGGAGTTTGATTTGCCACCCAGTAATCGGATTCGATTTGAACTGAGGAAATACAAAAGAACGATATCGTCCGACTTTTTTGAAGCGTGGAAATCCAAACTGTCTCTGTTGCCTCATCTTAAATGCTCTATCAAGTCTCTTGAGAGCATCTTGAAGAACTTGAGAGTGAACGGCTTTGAACTCAGGAATATTTTTCTTGGCGACCGTCAGTGCGTTCTGTTGTTTGTAGTAATCGGGATATGGCTCGTCAACAGAGATAATATATTCGTGTCTGAGACTACAAGCGTCAACTCTACACTTACGGCTATTTATCCAGTCTTTTCTTTGTCGCAGTGCGTAATTGTAAACACGCCGACATTGTTCGAGCCAATCAAGCATTTTAGCTTCTTGGTCAATATCTGGATGAATGCGATATGTGTAAGTCATGCTTTCCATGAGTATATTCTAACAGATTTTATTGTCTTGTTAAAATATTTAAATTGCCAATTTTTGGGGCATCGAACCCCTCAATTGGCTTGGGTAGTCCATGTATCCCGACGCTAATTCTGCGAATATAGCACGGGACTTATAGCTCCCCAAACCCCTCGCCAGTTAAGCCACGGGAATTTTGAATCTTAACACTGGCGTCTTACGCTCTAGCGTTGCAGTCTACAGCAAAACGTGCTATGTCTGTGCCTAAGTTTTTGATTTGTGCGATCTCATCGGGGAGTAATGCTGCTTCACCACGGCTTAATTCCCAACCGACCATCTCCATCGGCATGCCACTGTGAAAGACAATTTTAGCAGCATCTGGATCTACCCAAATGTTATATTCCGCAGCTGGAGTAACGTTGCCCACCACATTAGCGGCTCCACCCATGATCACGCAACGCTTTACTAGGGAGGCTATTTCTGGGGCACGGAGTAATGCGATCGCAATATTAGTCAGTGGTCCTAAAGTAACTAAGGTGATTTCCTTGGGATTAGTCTTAATAGTATCAATGATGATATCCACACCATGAGCTAGCTGGGGTTTAGCCTGGGGCTCAGGGTAGTGCATGTTCCCCATACCGTCTTCACCATGGAACCATTGAGCATATTGGCATGGGCGGAGCATTGGTTTAGGGCAGCCAAGGTAGACAGGGGTGGATGCGCCGCACATCTGGACGGTATACAGGGCGTTTTTTGCACCCTGTTCCACAGGTACATTTCCACTAACTATAGTGATAGCTTCAACCTGGACATCTGGCCAACGATGTGCCATCAGGAGTGCAACGGCATCATCGGAAGCGGTATCGGTGTCAATCAGGAATTTCCGCATATGTGAATGTAGCATTTCTTAATGGTATTACTACCAGAACTCTTAATGTCTTCTTTAGGCAAGAACCCAAAATATCGGGCTAACCTGGGAGTGAATCCACCCTAGACAACTACTACAGCAAAACTGGCGGACCAATTACTAAACCTTAGCAAACCTGCTCAAATCGGGTTTTTACTGAGTCTTCAGATTGGTCAAGCTCACCAAATGGTAAACGCTATGAAGGTCACGATACCCTGGGGTGCAAGCCAGCTCCAGGCTCTATCGCTTCTGATTAAACAGGTGATGAATTAATTTAGTGAAGCCAGTGTCAGGAGCCTAACAAGCTTTGATAGCCGAGCGAGGCACACTTTACCCTTAACGGGAGTAAACACAAAACCATGTGTAATTACGTCTTTGTTTTAGATGCAAGCCATAAACCCCTCAATCCCTGCCGTCCCGTTACCGCCAGGAAGCTTTTAACGGCTGGGAAGGCGGCTGTATATCGCCGTTACCCTTTCACCATTATCTTGAAAAAGCAGGTAGACGGCGTTGCCAAACCGATGTCCCTCAAGATCGATCCTGGCTCCAAGATTACTGGTCTAGCTATTGTGTATGGTAATCAGGTGGTATGGTCTGCTGAAATAGAACATCGTGGCTCCAAAATCAAATCAGCTCTCGACTCTCGTAGAGCAGTTCGTCGTTCCCGTAGAAACAGGAAATGCCGCTACCGAAAGCCACGTTTCAACAACCGAAAACGCCCAGAAGGTTGGTTGGCTCCGAGCCTACAGCACAGAGTGGCAACCACTATGACCTGGGTGCTGAAATTGATGAAACTCACCCCCATTGGTGGGATTTCCCAGGAGCTAGTCCGGTTCGATACCCAAAAGCTCCAAAATCCGGAAATCTCTGGCATAGAGTACCAACAGGGGGAGCTGATGGGCTATGAAGTGCGGGAGTACTTGTATCAGAAATGGGGTCGTCAATGTGTCTACTGTGGGGCGAACTCGGTCAAGCTAGAGGTGGAACACATAGTTCCCAAATCGAAGGGGGGGACAAATCGTGTCAATAACCTCACCCTAGCCTGCCATGGGTGTAATCAGGCCAAAGGAAATCTTGATGCTCGGGATTTTTTATCGGGGAAACCCGATGTCCTAAAGCGGATTTTAGGTAAAGCAAAGCAACCACTATTAGATGCGGCGGCGGTCAACTCCACCCGTTGGCAACTTTACCAAAGTTTGAAAGAAACTGGATTGTCCGTAGCAGTGGGAACTGGTGGCAGAACCAAGTACAACCGTATCAAGCTGGGATTACCCAAGGGTCATTGGGTTGATGCAGCTTGTGTCGGGGAAGTGGCCACATTGAAGATTGTCACCAGACAACCTCTTTTAATCAAAGCGATGGGTCACGGTTGTCGTCAGGTAATCCAGATGGACAAATACGGCTTTCCTCGCAAAGGTTACAAACCTAAGCATCCTGTGAAGGGATGGAAAACTGGGGATATCGTTAATGTGGTGGCTGGAAAGAATGCTGGATTAAAAGGGGTTCGCATCAAGAGCGTCAGAGCCAAAGGAAATTTTGATCTGATCGGGTCATTTAACGGTGCCTCCAACAAGGTCTTGAGTGCATCTCAGAACTACATTCAATGTGTCCATCGCCACGATGGGTATTCTTATAGTTTTGCTGAATGATAAGTAACTTTGATAAGCTTTTTTGTAGGAGATTTTTATGACACAACGGACCTTTGGGGTAATTGGTTTGGCTGTAATGGGGGAAAACCTCGCGCTTAATGTAGAAAGTCGTGGTTTCCCGATCGCAGTATACAACCGGACTGCAGCCAAAACCGAGAAATTTATGGCTGAGCGAGCTCAGGGCAAGGATGTGAAAGCTGCTTATTCCTTGGAAGAGTTTGTTCAAGCTCTGGAGCGACCCCGCAAAATCCTAGTGATGGTGAAAGCAGGGAAGCCAGTTGATGCAGTCATTGAGCAACTCAAACCTCTCCTAGAGCCAGGAGATATGATCATTGATGGTGGCAATTCTCTCTACCAAGATACCGAGCGGCGGACTAAGGATTTAGAAGCCACAGGATTGGGATTTGTTGGCATGGGCGTCAGTGGTGGTGAAGAAGGAGCCCTCAATGGTCCGAGTTTAATGCCTGGTGGTACTTCATCAGCATACCAGGATTTAGAACCAATTTTGACCAAAATTGCGGCTCAGGTTGATGATGGTCCCTGTGTTACCTACATTGGTCCCGGTGGTGCTGGTCACTACGTGAAAATGGCACACAATGGCATTGAGTATGGCGACATGCAACTAATTGCTGAAGCCTACGATGTACTGAAAAATGCCTTGGGACTAGATCACAAGCAGCTCCATGAGGTATTTGCTGAATGGAACACCACTGATGAGCTAAATTCCTTTTTGATTGAAATTACAGCGGATATCTTCAAATACATTGATCCAGACACGAATGGGCCGTTAGTGGAGATGATTCTTGATGCTGCTGGACAAAAGGGCACTGGACGGTGGACTGTAGTTAGTTCCCTAGAACTAGGGGTGTCAATTCCTACCATCTACGCTGCAGTCAATGCTCGTGTTATGTCCTCTTTCAAGGATCAGCGGGTAGCAGCAGCTAAGGAAATCACTGGTCCTGTGGGCAAGTATGATGGCGATGTCAAAGCATTTATTACCAAAGTCCGGGATGCTCTCTATTGCTCTAAGATGTGTTCCTATGCTCAGGGGATGGCACTCTTGAGTCGGGCATCGGAAGAGTTTAACTATAATCTGAACTTGAGTGAAGTTGCCCGGATTTGGAAAGGAGGTTGTATCATTCGAGCTGGCTTCTTAGATAAGATTAAGAATGCCTTCAACCAAAATCCCCAACTCCCCAATCTCTTGTTAGCTCCTGAGTTTAAGCAAACAATTTTGGATCGTCAGGATGGTTGGCGAGATGTGCTAGCGGTATCAAACAAATTAGGGATTCCAGTCCCTGCTTTTAGTGCATCCCTAGATTACTTCGACAGTTACCGACGCGATCGCTTACCCCAAAACCTGACCCAAGCCCAGCGTGACTACTTTGGTGCTCATACCTACGAGCGGCTGGATAAACCCAGGGGTGAGTTTTTCCACACCGATTGGATGGGATTGAGTTCACAAGGTTAGTAAAACTTTATTACTGCTTTAGGCGCAAAGCATTTGGGCGACCATGGTTTATTCTGATTTGATCAGGTCATAAACCCGATGCTTTGCCCTAGTATAGCAGAAGTCAGAAGTCAGAAGTCAGAAGTCAGAAGTAAAACTCTTGCGCTTACAAAGGGTGTGAGACTTTTGTCATGTCCTAACTGCCCTGGCGACTGCTATAACTATAGGAAAGGGAATAGGGAGCAGGGAACAAAAATTTACAATTTATTTAGCATTGCTATAATCAAAAACTATTCGAGTAAAGCAGATTTATAATAGCGCTGCATCGCTTCATTTATTTAAATTTAAAACTAGTTAATTTTAAAACACCATTACACCCATTGCTATATAGCAATCCTATCTGATTCGTGAAATAAATGGGCTGCTTTCCACCATCCCGTTAATTATAGGTATTTTACCGGACTTGATATAACAGGTGATCCGTAATTTTTGCGATCGCGAAGCGTGACCTACGGTCAATCGCTTTTAGCGTGGCCTACGGCCAATCGCGTAGCGGATCCTTGGCCAAAAGGCCACGCTACGCGAAAGGAGCATCGCTTTTTTCGTTGGTGCTTTGCTTGCCTATTATACCAACCTGGAGATTAATCCTAAGTTCACAATTGTGCGATCACCGTTAAAAAGCGCCATTTTGCCGTTGGATACCAAAATAGTAATTTTGTCAAGGCTTACGGGAATTATAGTCATAAGTCCCCTAATTAGTGGTTGAGTTAGTTGTTCAGCGACTAGAGGGCGATTGGCCTTTGGCCACGCTTTCGGCAAAGCCGACGCTACGCGAACGCGAACGGCCTTTGGCCACGCTTTCGGCAAAGCCGACGCTACGCGAACGCGAACGCAATTTGTTTTGTTCGAGGTATCCAGCATTAATGGGTAGTATAGTAGGCATTTTCACAGCTACAGATAAGCATCTTGATCGGAACTTGCTTCTGCGCATGCGTAATGCAATTACCTATAGTGGTTCTGATCACAGTTATTTAGAGATTACACCAGAGGATGGAGTGGGTCTAGCCCATGTTCCCCTGATCAGCAGAGACTTAACGGCTGATAGCTATCAGCCAATGTGGAACTCTAACCATACAAGGGTCGTTGTCTTCAGTGGTACAATTTTCAACTGCCTGGAAATCAGAGACGAGTTGGAAACATTGGGGTTTCATGTTCAACCTAATAGTGACACTGAAGTATTACTGAAGGGATACGAAGCTTGGGGAACAGAGGTTGTTGATAAGCTCAATGGCACATTTGCTTTTGCTATTTGGGACCGCTCTGTTGGAAGGCTGTGGTTAGCTAGAGACAGATTTGGGGAGCAACCACTATATTACTTCTTCGATGAGGTACACTCTACTTTCATTTTTGCTTCAGAGCTTAAGGCAATCCTAGAACACCCTGTTGTTTCCAAAGCTGTGGACCCTCAAGGGTTACAATCCTACCTGGTTTTTGGATACGTTCCTGCTCCCTTGAGCCTAGTTAAGGGGGTAAAAAAGCTACAACCTGCCCATAGTTTAATCATTGAAGCTGGAAAAACACCGGAGCTATATTGCTACTGGCAACTCAAGCAAGTCGCAACATTGCAGAGTGCGCCAGAAGCAGAAATAAGAGACAATCTTCGTTCGCGGTTTGAGTTGGCGGTAAAGCGTCGCTTAGATCGTAACAGTCATTTATCTCCCGCAGCACTTCTGAGTGGAGGTTTAGACTCGACCCTGGTTGTGGGTATGATGAGCAAACTCTTAAAAGAACCAGTTCACACCTTTTCTACAGCCTTTGAAATTGGTTCTGTTGATGCTGAAATCTGGAACACAAATCCGAATCAGTGTAACTCTGATGCTGATGTTGCTAAAGCAGTGAGTGCCCATTTTGGTACCAAACATAGTCAGCTGATTATCTCTGGGAGACAAGATTTAATCGGCACACTGCGGCGTTGTGTGAGAAATTTTGGTGAGCCTCATAGTAATCAGATTAACGTCACCATGATCTTGCTAGCTGAATGGCTTAAGGAGCAAGGAATTGCAGTAGTAATGACTGGGGATGGCAGTGATGCTATCTTTGGAGGTGAGCCGCGCCATCAATTAGATATGCAGATTAGCCTCTTGCAAAAATTACCTAGGTGGTTGCGCAACTTAGCCTATGCCAACAGAAACAAATGGCCACTGAAAGATAACTTTAATCCTACAGCCTTTAGAAGAGTGGACTTAGCACCCTTAACTGTAGAAAGATTAAATACTTGGTTTACCTACAGCAAAGTTGAATTTAATCATCTCTTACAGGGAGAATACGCTACAGATACCGGAGTCATAGACTCGATATATCAGGACCTATTAAAACGTTTGCTCTCCAACAATCACATTACTAGCAACCAAGATGCCCTGCTCTACATGGATTTGAAGTTGGATATTGAAGAATCAAATCGCATGAGGGCATATAAAACAAGTACGCCAGCAGGGTTGGCATCCCTCACTCCTTTTTTAGATTACCAATTTGTTGAATATGCTATGTCTATTCCCTTTGCCAGGAAAGTGGGCTGGCAAAAAGATAAACAACTGCTGAGAGAAACGTTTTCAGATTTGTTGCCAAAAGTAGTAGAAAAGCGGAAAAAGTATGGTTGGCGATCGCCTTTTGGTTCTTGGCTCAAAGATTATCTGTGGCAAGATGTTTGTGGGTTAATTCAAACATTGCCAGAAACAGGTATTTTTACACCGGAAGTTTGTAACTTGATACAAGACTACCAACCTGCTAACAGCCGCCAACTTTGGTCGTTGCTGACTTTTGCCATCTGGCACCAAGAATTTATGGAATGACCAATATTAGCTTGATTCGCAAGAATCAAGAGGTGCGACCCGTGGCGAATTTAATTCGCCTACGGAAAGCGCACCTACTAACTAGAAGCACTGGTATAAAAACGCAGGGCAAACTGCCAAAAGATCCCAGAAGCAAACAGCAATCCTAGGGCTAGAATACCGGAACCTACTACCCAAAAGGTATCACTCCGATTCAACATCACTTCTGCTGGGACTGTAGTCAGGAACGCCACTGGCACTACAAAGGTAAAGAAGAACCGATAGCTAGCCGGATAAGCTACGATGGGATATCGACCAGCTTCTAGCATACTGCGCAGAACAGCGGTGACATTGTAGATTTTGACAAACCAAATGCTTGTTGCTCCCAGCATAAACCAGATGCTGTAGAGGCTAGTCAACCCAAAACATAGTGGCACTACACTCAAAAGATAGTTGCCGATATCTAAGTTTAGGCGTCCACCAGCGTAGCCTATTACTATAATTGAGAAGATTAAGTCTGGTAACCCCCAAGGGCTGACACTTCGCCAAGACAGCCAGAACTGAGAACTAATGGGCTTGAGTAGGATAAAATCGAGGGTTCCTTGCTCGACGTGATCCACAATCCGGTTGAGATTGGGAATCAGGAATGTGCCAGAAAACCCCTGTAGTAACGTGAATATCCCTAGTATGACCAGGGCTTCTTCCCAATTCCAGCCGGAAAAGGTGTAGCCAGTGCGGTAAAACAAGAATAGACCGAATAGGCTACCAGCTAGGTTTCCTAGGCTGCTCAAGGTAGCGATCGCAAAATTTAACCGATATTCCAGTTCAGCAGTGAGCGCAGTACTCCAGAACAACTGGAGTACACTAACATATCGTTTCATATTAATGTGGCTATCAATGAAACTTGGGCTACCCCCAATAATATGCCATTGGGCTAATGCACCAACTATCCCTTATAATTGCATCTTATTCTAAGGTTCTGATAAGATTTAAATTTTCACAGTTAGGTTGAATAGGATAATAATGAATAAAATCTTGGTAATTGAGGACGAGATTTTTATTCGAGAAAATCTGATCGAACTCCTTGAAATTGAAGGGTTTGAAGCTCAGGGTGCTGAAAATGGTGTTGAAGGTGTACAGTTGGTTCAACAAGAACCACCAGATTTGATTTTGTGCGATGTAATGATGCCTGAACTAGATGGATATGGGGTATTGCAGGCACTACGTCAAGATCCAGCCACAGCGAAAATTCCGTTTATGTTTCTGACGGCTAGTGCAGATCGCAGCAATATTCAGAAGATCAGAGAACTAGGCATTCATGACTATATTCTTAAGCCATTTAATGTGGATAAATTTTTGGATGTAATCTCAAATCGGCTAGCGGAACAAAATAAAGCCTAGGGCGTGTTTTCAAAGTTTTCCGCAAGATTATGATCCCCCCCAGCCCCCCTTGAAAAAGGGGGGAGCCATACTCAAAGTCCCCCTTTTTTAAGGGGGATTTAGGGGGATCTCCGAGTTTGAAGACACGCCCTAGTGGTGATCACGGGAAATAACAACCAACAGTTGACCACAGACCATGCACTGATGAGTTCTAAAGCATTAATCCAAGATCCAGAACCCTTGGAAAGTCGATTGAAAGAAATTCCCCTGGAACCAGGGGTTTATTTAATGCGTGACCATAGCGCTAGTATTCTCTACATCGGCAAATCCCGAAAATTGCGTACGCGAGTCCGTTCCTATTTCCGTGACTCCCAACCCCTGAGTCCTCGCATTGCCATGATGGTGGGACAGGTTACTGATATTGAATTCATCGTAACCGATACCGAAGCCGAAGCCCTAGCCTTGGAAGCCAATCTGATTAAGCAGCACCAACCTTACTACAACGTACTGCTCAAGGATGATAAGAAGTATCCCTATGTTGCCATCACTTGGTCAGAGGATTATCCCCGCATCTTCATTACCCGTAAGCGGCGCATGGGGAATAAACAGGATAAATACTATGGTCCCTACGTCGATCTAAAACTGTTACGCAATACTTTATCTCTGGTCAAACAGATTTTCCCCATCCGGCAACGCCCTCGACCTCTGTTTAAAGACCGTCCTTGCCTTAACTATGATTTAGGTCGTTGTCCTGGTGTGTGTCAAAAACTGATCACACCGGAAGAGTACCGTAAAACCATCCAGAAAATCGCTATGGTTTTTCAAGGGCGTACTGGGGAACTGATTGAGATGCTGACGGCCAATATGGAACAAGCAGCAGAATCCCTTAACTTTGAGCTAGCAGCCCGGATTAGGGATCAGATTACTGGACTTAATTCCCTCAGTACAGACCAAAAAGTAGCCTTACCTGACGATACTGTATCACGAGATGCGATCGCACTAGCGGCTGATGCCAAACATGCTTGCATCCAACTATTTCAGATCCGTGGTGGTCACTTAGTCGGGCGCTTGGGATTTTTTGCCGATGTAGCCCCTCAAGGGAATGGGGGGATAGAACTCGGAGCAATTTTACAACGGGTTTTAGAAGAGCATTACCAAACTGCTGATGCGGTGGAAATCCCCACAGAAATTTTGGTGCAACACCCGTTACCCGATGGGGAGATGTTGGCTGACTATTTGAGCCGGAGCAAAGGTCGAAATGTGACTATACTCACTCCCCAACGGCAAACCAAAGCTGAACTGATTGAAATGGTCAAGCGCAATGCTAACTATGAACTGGAACGCACCCAGCGATTGGTTGACCGCAACACCAAAGCTATGGAGGATTTAGCTAACATTCTTGACTTACCGGATTTACCACGGCGCATAGAAGGGTATGACATTTCCCATATCCAGGGGAGCAATGCAGTGGCTTCTCAGGTCGTGTTTCTAGATGGCACACCAGCCAAGCAGCACTACCGTCACTACAAGATCAAAAATCCTAATATCACTGTCGGTCACTCCGATGATTTTGCTAGCCTTGCTGAGGTGATTCGCCGTCGCTTTAGAAAAAGTCAACTCGAACCAGAACCAGCAGATAGTATTAGCTCAACAATCAACAATCAACAATCAACAATCAGAAAAGATTGGCCTGATTTGGTAATGATTGATGGCGGAAAAGGACAGCTGTCAGCAGTTGTAGCAGTATTGCAAGAGCTAAATTTACAAGAAGAAGTGCCTGTGGTAAGCTTAGCTAAACAGTACGAAGAACTATTTTTACCAGGGGAACCATTACCACTACCAACTGATCCCGAGCAACCAGGGGTGCAACTTTTGCGCAGAGTCAGAGATGAGGCTCATCGGTTTGCGGTGAATTTTCATCGGAAACAAAGAAGTACTCAGTTACATCGTTCCCGTTTAGATGAGATTCCTGGATTGGGATTTCAGCGGCAAAAACAGTTATTGGCTCACTTTAACTCCATTGATTATATTCGCAACGCATCGGTTAAACAGCTTGCTGAAGTACCAGGCATTGGTTTGCGTTTATCCAAGGAAATTTATCACTACTTCCACCCATGACTAGACCTTTTTAAAAGGTATATCTTATAACTACTACTAGAGTTTTATCGGTCAGCAAACAGAGGAAAATATCACACAAAAACTGAGGCAACAACAGGTGCGACCCGTGGCGAATTTAATAATTAGATGCGGAAAGCGCACCTATGAAAGAAAAACTGAGACAATCTAGTCTGATCTGCCAATTAGTCTGAAGATATAGACGTTGCGGTATCAATCTCTAAGTAGGTTTACTCTCTAAGTCGTTTGACTCAATGGACTTGGATGTAAAGGACTTGTAGGTTTCGCGTTCCCGTAGCGGCTCCTTAGGAGCATCGCTTCCTGTGGGCTTTCTTTCTGTGGGCTTTTTTCTGTGCTCTTTGGCGATGCTTTGCCGATGTCGATGTTGGGGAGGGCTGAATCGGTGACTAAATTATGTGATTAACTATTATACATCTTATTTGATTAAGAAAAAACATGGATAGACAGTTTCAGCTCAGGTCCTAATACTTTTTAAGTTAATAATTTTTAAGTTATATTAAGAAGTAACCCTAAAAAATCATCTTTCTTTAATAAAATTACCCAGCACTACCAGTAACAGGGGAATAACCATGACCCGAAACACTTTAGATGAACAGAGATCTCAGCTGAATGGCTCTGGCACTATCACTGAGCCAGATCACCAACAGAGATCTCAGCTGAATGGCTCTGGCACTATCACTGAGCCAGATCACCAACCATTACACCAAGCTAATCACCAACAGGAGGATTCAGCCTCATCATTACCCAGCTCCGGGACTAGTGAATCCCAAAACTCCTTGACATCAGGAGCAGGTAGTTTAGTGATTGCTATGGGTATGGGAATTATGCTGACTTTCGTAGGAATGCGATTGATCGGGACAGCTCCAAAGGTTCAAAAAACCGATTCCCCTGCTGAAACTGTTCAAACCCCTGCGGCTGTCCCCTCTGCTGAAACCCCTGCGGCTGTCCCCTCTGCTGTACCTGCTCAAACTGTTACGGTGGCAGACGTAAAAACCACCACAGTTAACCGTACCCTAGAAGCTATTGGTAGTGTTGCTGCTTTTGAGGAGATTAGGGTCAAGTCCCAAGCAACGGGTTTACAGATTAAACAGGTACTGGTTAGAGAAGGGGAATTTGTCAAGGCCGGACAAGTAATGGTCAGGCTAGATAATGCTGTGCTTCAGGCACAGTTAGCTCAAGCTCAGGCAGCAGTTGCCCAAGCTGAAGCCCGTTTAGCAGAACTCAAAGCAGGGACACGCTCAGAAGAAAAAGCCCAAGCTAGAGCTCGTCTAGACCAAGCCCAAGCTCGTCTAAGACAGGCCCAAGCCAGTATCCCTAGACAAATTGACCAAGCCAAAGCCCGAGTGGCATCGGCTGTTGCACAGTTGAGTCTAGCTAAACGTCGCTTCGAGAGCCAGGAAAAATTGATTGCCGAGGGAGCCATCTCCCAAGACCGCTATAATGAGGTGGAAAGTCAATATTTCAGTGCTCAAGCGAATTTATCTGAAGCCCAACAACGCCTTGAGCAAACACGAAACACCAACTCCCCAGAAATTGCTCAGTTAGAAGCCGCTGTCGTAGAAGCGCAACAGCAGCTCCAGCAAAGATTGGCTGGTTCCCGTCCAGAAGTAATTGCTCAAGCCCAAGCTCAACTGGCTAGAGAAAAGGCACAAGTCCAGTTAGTGATGGCGCAACTGAACGATACCCAAGTGGTGGCACCAGTCAGTGGCAAAGTAGCCACTAGAAATGCCCGTGTCGGTGATATTACCTCTTCGTCAGAAACACTCTTTACCATTATCGAAAAGGGGCGTTTGGAACTGTTATTAAGGGTACCCGAAACCCAACTGTCCCAAATTCAGATTGGACAACCAGTAGAAATATCTTCTAAAGGAGATAGCCGCCTGAAGCTTTCTGGAACAGTACGAGAAATTGACCCGATAGTTGATCAGCAGTCTCGTCAGGCTCTGGTAAAAGTAGATTTACCCAATTCCGGCACCTTGCGACCAGGGATGTTTTTACAAGGCTCCATCACCACCTCAGCCACTACCGGTCTAACTATACCATCGAAAGCAGTATTGCCCCAAGCCGACACTAGCGCTATCGTTTACCGACTCGAAGCAGATAACACCGTTAAAGCACAACCAGTGGTAATGGGAGAACTGCTCCCTAGTGGGCAAGTAGAAATCAAGAGTGGTTTATCCGCAAGCGATCGCATTGTAGTCAAAGGTGCTGCTTTCCTCAAAGACGGCGATCCCGTCCAAGTATTAGAAACTCCATAGAAGCGTTGAAAGTTAACCGGTTACAGCTTCCATGTTGATTAACGGTTGAAAGTTAACCGGTTACAGCTTCCATGTTGATTAACGGTTGAAAGTTAACCGGTTACAGCTTCCATGTTGATTAACGGTTGAAAGTTAGCCGGTTACGTTCGATGCAAATAACCTTGGCCAAAAGCCCACGCTACGGGCACAATCTTGGCCAAAAGCCCACGCGATCGCGTTCAACCAACTAACCTTCAACCAACTAACCTTCAACCAACTAACCTTCAACCAACTAACCTTCAACCAACTAACCTTCAACCAACTAACCTTGGCCAATAGGCCACGCGATCGCGTTCAACCTTCAACTATTTAAAAGATGTCCTTCCACGTCTCCTCTTGGTCAATTAAAAATCCGGTTGCTACTCTGGTCATGTTCCTGGTTTTAGGAATAGTCGGTCTATTCTCCTTTATGCAGTTGGGAATTGATCGGCTCCCTAATATTGATCTTCCAGCGGTGATGGTTACTGTTACCCAGCCAGGAGCAGGACCTGCAGAACTGGAATTCCAGGTCACGAAAAAAGTTGAAGATGCTGTTGCTAGCCTCGGAAATATTGACCAAATCAGCTCCACGGTTACTGATGGCAGCTCAAGAACCGTTATCAATTTTGTCCTGGGAACTGATAGCAATCAGGCAACGAATGATGTACGCAATGCCGTAGCTCAAATTCGCCAAAGTTTGCCCCTAGATATCAACGAACCTATTGTCAGACGGTTAGAATTTTCCGGGGGTTCAGTGATGACCTATGCGGTAGCTTCTAACAAACGCTCGGTGGAGGAGTTGAGTGATCTAGTTGACCGGAAAATTAGCCGTGATCTGGTTAATGTACCGGGAGTTGCCCAAATTGATCGACTCGGAGGAGTTGACCGGGAAATTCGAGTTGACCTTGACCCCGCTAGATTACAAGCTTTTGGTATCACTGCTACCCAAGTTAATGACCAAATTCGGACTTTTAATGTCAACTTACCCGGTGGTCGCGGTAACATCGGCGGCGCTGAACAGAATGTTCGGACTCTCGGAAGTGCTAAGACAGTCGAAGAGTTAAAAAACTACCGTATTGTACTCCCAGATGGCGCAAATGTTCCCCTTTCCAGTTTGGGAGAGGTGACCGACGGCTTTGGTGATCTTAGGAAAGCTGCCTATCTGAATGGGGATTCAGTGGTGGCCTTTTCTGTGCTGCGCAGCACTGGTAGCAGTTTAGTCTCGGTGGAAGAAGGGGTTCGCAAGGCGGTTGTTCAACTAAAAACTACCCTGCCAGAGGATATTGAACTGCGCTTGATCTTCACCCGTGCTGATTCCATCCGTGAGTCCTACCAAGCAACCATTGATTCCCTAATTATCGGTTCAATACTGACTGTATTCACCGTGGGGATATTTCTGAGAAATTGGCGGGTAACTCTAATTACAGCAATAGCGCTACCTTTATCAATTATTCCCACCTTTCTGGTGATGAAAGCCCTAAACTATACCCTTAACAATATGACCCTACTGGGTTTAGGCCTAGCCGTGGGGAACTTGGTCGATGATGCCATTTGCATGATTGAAAATATCGACCAGCACTTGGATATGGGTAAGAAACCCATGAGAGCAGCGTGGGATGGGGCCCGGGAAATTGGTTTAGCTGTAGTAGCCACCACCGCAACTATTGTCGCGGTATTTATTCCTGTAGCCTTCATGGGGGGTATCCCTGGTCAATTCTTCCAACCCTTTGGAGTAACCGTTGCGGTATCTACTATGTTTTCCACCCTAGTAGCTACAACAATGACACCAATGCTGAGTGCTTATTTGCTCAAGCCAAAATCAAAAGGATTGAAGGTTGACCCGTTGAAGGTTGACAAGTTGAAGGTTGACAAGTTGAAGGTTGACCCGTTGAAGGTTGACCCGTTGTTCGCGAAGCGTGGCCAATTGGCCAAGGTTGACAAGTTGAAGGTTGACAAGTTGAAGGTTGACAAGTTGAAGGTTGAAAGTTGGCAAAATAACCTTCAACCCAATAACCTTCAACCCAATAACCTTCAACCCAATAACCTTCAACCCAATAACCTTCAACCCAATAACCTTCAACCCAATAACCTTCAACCCAATAACCTTCAACCCAATAACCTTCAACCCAATAACCTTCAACCCAATAACCTTCAACCCAATAACCTTCAGAGCCGACGTATACAACCTTATCGAGGTCTATTAACCTGGGCATTGAAGCACCGGATTACCACGATGTTGATAGCTGTAGCTTTTTTCATCGGTAGCTTGCAGCTTGTACAGTTTATTCCCAAGGGTTTGTTTAGTAATGAGGATACTGGAGTCAGTACGGTATTGATTGACCTGCCACCGGGGTCTGAGCTGAGTGAAACCATAGATGTGGTTCAAGAAACAAATCAGTTGTTGCAGTCAAACCCAGCTATAGAAAATGTTCTGGCCAGGGCTGGAAATGATGGTGTAAATTCTGGTATTGTATACGCCAAACTCTTACCCAAAGACCAACGGGAAATATCTCAGCAAGAATTTGAGCAGCAGATGCGTGAGGGTTTCCAGAAAATACCTGGCGCGAGGGTTAGTTTCCGTAGTCAAGGGGCTGGAGGCTCTAGCAAGGATTTATCAATTGTTCTCAAGAGTGAGAATGGTGAACTGCTTTCCCAAACCGCCCAAACTCTAGAACAACAGATGCGCCAAAGTCCTGGTTTAGTGGAAGTCACCTCTAGTGAAAGTCTAGTTAAACCAGAAATTGTGATTGTACCTAATCCTGCCCGTGCTGCAGATTTAGGAGTATCTGTTCAAGCGATCGCACGCACAGCCTCTTTAGCCTTAATTGGAGACCTTGAGTCAAATCTGGCTAAATTTGACTTACCTGACCGACAAATTCCGATTCGTGTCCAACTCGACCCAGAATCGAGGGATGACATCGAAACCCTCAAAAATCTGCGGGTTCCCAGTCGAAATGGAACCTTAGTCCCCATCGCTGCTGTAGCCGATATCCGTTTAGGGAGTGGACCGGCCCAGATTGACCGCTTTAATCGTGCTCGTCAGGTGTCTTTGGGAGCTAACTTGCAAGGGATTTCCCTAGGAGATGCGATCGCAAAAGTCCAATCCCTACCTGCTATGAATCCCCTACCCCCTGGAGTTTCCGAGGAACCCTCTGGGGATGCCAAGATTATGCAAGACATCTTCGGTGGCTTTTTAAGCGCTTTAGCGCTATCAGTGTTGTGCATTTATGCCATTCTGGTACTGTTGTATAACAGTTTTCTCTATCCCTTTGGAATTTTGGTGGCTTTACCCCTATCCATCGGTGGTGCCTTAATGGGACTGTTGATTGGCCAGAAGGAATTGGCACTTTTTGCCCTAATCGGAATAGTATTACTGATGGGATTGGTGACCAAAAATGCCATTCTCTTGGTAGACTTTGCCTTAGCCAATCAGAAAGAAGGGACATCCCAGTTTAAAGCAGTCATTCAAGCTGGAGTCAGTCGCTTGCGACCGATTTTGATGACCTCGGTCTCCACCATTGCTGGCATGATTCCCATTGCCTTGGAATGGGGAGCCGATGGTGAAGTTCGTAGTCCGATGGCTCTTGCCGTGATAGGAGGATTTACCACTTCTACTCTGCTAACCTTGGTGGTGGTGCCGGTATTATTTACCTATGTCGATAACTTAGTTCGTTGGGCAAGAAAGACCCTCTTTGGAAGTAAAACTCAAGATTACCAAGACGATGTAGTAGAGGTTGATGTAGAGCCTGAGCAGTATTTGAGCAATGGTACTTCTATTGCTGCCAGTAATGGTAAGTTCTAGTCTCTCGACTAATGTCTAGGTAATATCAGCTATCAGCCCTTGGCTGATAGCTGACGGCTGAATCCTTATGCCTAGGGTGAATAACAATTAACTATATAGCAACCGAAGTATAGTTTAGGACAGAGTATTTTGGTTGAAAGGGAGCAGGGACTAAGGCCGTAGGCCACGCGGGGCGCGTTCGGAGCAGGGAGCAGAAATATGTCTTAAGCTTTACTTCGACTGCTATACAAAGTTTATTGTTGGTATTTAATTATAATGATGCAGATGTCAATTACCTATTGATTGTATTAACCAAAACCCATCAATCCCTGCCCTGATAAGTTAGCCATAATATAGCGCTACGTGCAAGTCCGCAAGTCACAAGTCAGAAGTCAAAAGTTTACTACAAAAGGTTTTCAGCTTTTAGCAATGTCAAACACTTTAATGCGTAGTGCTATATCATGTCGGGATAATTACCCTTAATAAAAAACTCCCCCATCTCCCCATCTCCGCATCTCTCCCCACTTCCCAACCTCCCCACCCTCCCCTTGTTTTTTACAAATATGAGATGCACCCGGTTGGTGTAGTGATAGGGTGGATAGTATTCCCAGCAGTCTGATGATGGTAACATTTGAGGAAGGGGGGTGTTTGATCAACGGCGAAGACGGGAAGGACGCCAAGAAAGCAAGTAAACCCAAGAAAGCAAGTATAGCAGTCGCCAGGGCAGTTAGGACATGACAAAAGTCTCAAACCCTTTGTAAGCGATGCAGCGCGGTCTTGGGGGTTTCCCCCATGAGCGACTGCATCAAGAAGCGCAAGAGTTTGACTTCTGACAAATGACTTCTGACAAATGACTTCTGCTATAAACCAGGGAGGCGGATTTTTGTAACCAATTAATATTACAATTAATATGACAATTCAGCAATTAAATAAATTAGCAAGCAACTGAATAATTATGATGTGTGACTACATAGGTTGATCAATTCAAAATTATGCAGTTAAATTACCTAATATAAAGAAATTAAATAGCGATTAAGTTAGGTAAGGGATTAAGTTAGGTAAGGGATTAAGTAGCGATTAAGTAAGTTATGATTAGTTTAGGTGATTGGTGTAAGTTATTGGTGTAGTGGGAGCATCGACTCGTGAAAGCTGTTGGGTGGCATAGTAACTGGTTGTGGAAACTTTTTTCTCTAGTTGGAGAAATTTATTTAGGTATAGCCATACTGTATCCCGTCCATGTCGCTAAGGCTGAATCTATTATACCAGCCACAGATGGTACGGGCACTAGTATTACAATTTATGGCAATGAGTTGACGGTTGACGGGGGTACAGTTTCCGGAGATAGCGCCAATTTATTCCATAGTTTTCAAGAATTTGGTCTGACGGCAGAACAGACAGTTACGTTTCTGTCTAATCCCCGAATTCGTAATATTTTGGGTCGGGTGATTGGGGGTAAGCCGTCAATTGTTGACGGGTTAATTCGAATAGCTGGAGGTAACTCAAACTTATTTTTAATGAATCCAGCGGGATGGGTGTTTGGTGCTAATGCTCGTCTGAATATCCCAGGTGATTTAACCGTAACAACAGCGAATCGGATTGGGTTTGGTGAAGACAATTGGTTCACTAGCTTTGGGTCAAATGACTATCAAACTTTAATCGGTAATCCCAAGACTTTGGCCTTTGACTCGACTCAACCAGGGAGTATTATTAATGCTGGGAATCTGGAACTACTAGAGGGTAATAACTTAAGCTTAATCGGCGGTAGTGTGATCAGTACTGGAAACGTAAGTGCTGCCAACGGAACGGTTACTCTGGCTGCTGTAGATGGTGCTAATTTAGTTAGGATTAGCCAACCAGGACACCTATTAAATATCGAAATTGAATTACCAACGGATGCTGATGGGGAGCAGCTACCATTTACACCTCAGGATTTACCAACCTTGTTGACCGACGGAGTTGAAGGGTTACAGACACCGATTGTGGTGAAGCCAGATGGTAAAGTACAGCTCGCGGATTCTGGTTTACCGATTGAGATGGGTGATGTGGTGGCTCGGGAGGTAAACGCTCAGACTGCTACACTATCAGCTGCTAATAATCTCACCTTAGTCGAAAGCCAGCTCTCTACCACTGGGGATTTGAATCTGTTGGCTGGCAATACAGTGCGATCGCATGATAGTCTAGCGCGCCCCTTTATTGCTGAAGCCCTCGGCAATTTATCCATCCAGGGCAATCAAGCCATAGAGATTTCAACCCCCAATCATCAAGCTAGTGGTTTATTCTCTGGTGGCAACATGGTACTGCGTTCCGCTAATCCAGTACAAGGCAGTAGTCGCTATCAAACAGGCGCTAGTTTTCGGATTGAGCAGTTAGATGGTAGTCCAGGGAATTGGATTAGTCCTGATGATTCCATCATTCTAGCAAATGGTGATGTCAGTCTAGGCAACTATCAAGGCGCTTCCTTACATATTTTAGCAGGGGGTAGTGTTACCTTAGGCGAGATTGCGATTAATCCTACTGATCAGCCTAACCCTAAGATTAGTCCAACCCACTCCGATCCCATCCTTGCTAATCTAGCCAATGTCACTCTATCTGACCAAAGTAATTTGGTGATTGATGGTGCTAATCAGGCGACCTTAGATATTAGAGCTGGGATTGATTGGACACAACAAGGAGGAGTGCCAGGAAACAATTCAGGTAATCTTGATTTTAGTAATAATTTTAGCAGTAATGCCACCAGTGCCGATATCAAAGTTAGCGATATTACCGTAGCTCGGGATGGATTGGTCTCGATAACCAATCAGTATTCGCCTAATACTGCATTAACCACTGGTGCAATTCAAGTTGACACTATTAAGACCGGTGGTTTAAGTAATAGTAATCCTAATACTAATTCCCCACAAATCCTGATTGACTCTCGCAGCACTATCGAAGTCACTAAGAATAATCGCTTAGATACTGCTAATAATACTGGTAGGGGAGGGGATATTACCCTAAATGCTGATGGCAATAGTCAATTATCCACCACTCAACCTACTATTCAAATTCCTAGTATTGATTCCTTTGGTGGGTCAGGGGCCGGTGATGTCACCGTAACTAGCAGAGGTGGTGATATCCAAATCAATAGTGGGGGTAGCGGTATCAATGCTGGATCGGAATCAGAAAATGGGGGAGCGATCGCAATCACAGCTACCAACGGTAACATTACTATCAAAAATCCCATCAACAGCCCCAGCACTCTAGTCATTGATACCGATGGTCAAGTCAGTCTCGGCAATCCGGAGCAACCCTTACAAGCCAGTAAGATTAAAGATGTTTTGATTACCGCTGGTGGGATTGAAGTGATTTCCCAGCTGATGGCTGAAAGCATCACTATCCAACCAAAAGACCCTAATACTACTTTGGGCATAGGGAAAGATGCTGGTGGCACCTTCCAAATCACCACAGCGGATTTGTTCAATAATCTCGCTCTAGGCACTTCCGGTACCTTAACAATTGGAAATCCTGAATTTACCGGTGATGTAAGAATCCGCAACTTTGACCTGAGTCAGGCCAATCTCAATGTTATTGTCAGAGGCGGGGATATTCACTTTCTCAGCAGTGACACCAATCCTGCTGTCCAACTGGCTAATAATCAGACAGCTCAATTTATCTCTGCTGGTACCATCTTTGATAATCTGGGGACTGAAGTAACCATTGATGGGGAACAAGGGGCAGTTTTATTCGATGCTGAAAATGGATTTAGCTACGCCGATGCTAATGGTATAGATGTTCAAGCTAAGAATATTGCTGCCGTTACCCGCAATAGTGGCGATATTATCCTTAACCTTCAAGACCCCAATGCTGTGATCACCTCCGTGGCTGGTGTGAATGGGATTAGCGCTGCTAAAAATGGCAGCATTCGTCTCGGACAAGATATACCTGGTACTATCACCATTGATCAACCCATCCGTGCTCAGGGTTCAGGGAGTATCTCCATTGGGCAATTCAATACTACTCAAATCAATCTCAACAGCACTGTGACATCTGGGAGTGGTAACATTAGCTTCCTCAAACCCCTCAATCTTGATCCGACTAGCCCTAACACTAGTGCTAACATCACTAGCACTAGCGGTAACATTACCTTTAATGATACCGTTGACGGTAATCAAGACCTGAGCGTTAATGCTGGCACTGGCACCATTCAGTTTAATGATGCAGTGGGAGGCACCATTCCCCTAGGAGATATTACCCTAACTGCTGATGAAATTAACTTTAACGACATAGTTCAAGGGAATGCCACCATTACATTACAACCGTTCAGCGCTGATCAAGCGATCGCAATTGGTGGCAATCACAGGAGCCAGACTGGTATTATAGCTCTAACTGCCCAAGAAATCAACTTCCTGCAAGATGGCTTTACTGCTATCACTATCGGTAATCCTAACAGTAGCGCTAACATTACCATTGCTGAAACTGGGGTCACCTTCCAAGACCCAGTAACCATTCAAGCCCCAGCCGGATCAGGTGCCATCATCGCCAATGGCACAATTCAAGGCATAGACGATGCTTCGATTACTCTAGAGGCCAATCAAAGTATTGCAGTTGAGAACATTATCACCAATGGCTCCGATATCAACCTTACCGCTAGGAATGGAGAGGTATTCACAGAAAACCTCAACACCTCTGGTATTAGTGGTGGTAATCTTGTTATCGATGCTTCCACTACCATTAAGACTGGCTTAATTAATACTAGCGGTAGTCTTGGTGATGGCGGAAATGTGATTATCGACCCGATTGGAGATGTGGAAGTCAGGGCGATTAATGCTCAAGGGGGAGAAAACGGTAGTGGTGGTGATGTTGATATTACCGCTGGTCGATTTTTCCGAGCTACCGATACCTTTAGCGGACGCAATCAGACCACAGCTAGTATTTCCACTAGGGGCGGAGTGGCAGGAGGGTCAGTCATCATCCGACATAATGGCGCAGCTAGTTCCATACCCTTTACTGTCGGGGATGCCAGCATCAATGGTACCGCTGGAGCCATTACCACTGGCACACAGAATTCTATTTTGCCAACGCAACGGTTTCTGGAGTCCTATACTCAGGGTAATTTTCCCAGTCAGATTCAACTGATTACTGAGCTGATTACTCAGTCATCTCCTAATACTAGTAATACTGAAGTAACCAATAGTGAGCCAGATTTACCTGAGTTACCACAGGAAATCCTCCCACCATTGATGATAGAAGAAACTGAAGCATTGTCCAAAGAAATGCTAGTCTATCAACTAGAGGATTATTTTACCAGTCAAGTTACCAGTCAAGTCACCAGTCAAGCCACCGGTCAAGCCAACGGTCAAGGGGAGTCATCTGTTGCTGAGATTAAAACAGCCAAAGACATTCAAACAGAACTCAAGGAAATTGAACAAGTTACCGATGCTAGACCAGCACTGATCTATGTCTTTTTTCGGAATTCTGGAAATTTACCAGGACGAGACGTTGTCTTAAAAACCGAATTCCTCAACATCAATCCTAATGTAATTGTAGAGCCCAAGCCTAATGCTCCGTTAGAACTGGTATTGGTAACTAGCCAAGGCAAAATGATCTACAAACGGATTGCTAATACCAGCCGGGAGCAAGTGTTAGCCTTAGCTCAATCATTCCGGGATAGTGTAGCATCTCCTAGAGCAGGGGTTTTTCGACCACAAGACCTAGCCAAATCCCAACAACTCTATCAATTACTGATTAAACCCCTCCAGAAGACATTAGATGAACAAAACATCAATAACTTGGTGTTTGTGATGGATAAAAGCTTGCAGTCTCTCCCTTTAGCCGCCCTCCATGATGGCGAAAGCTTTATTGTGGAAAAATACAGTGTTGGTTTAGTGCCTAGTTTGAGCTTGACCGATACCAACTATACCGATGTCAGAAAAGCCCCAGTGCTGGCTATGGGCACGGAAAAATTTCACCAGCATCGAGACTTACCCTATGTTCCCAAACTAATCGAGCATTTAGTCAATACCTGGTCAGCTAAAGCCCTAGAAAACGAAAACTTCACTATCGCTAATCTCCAGGATGAAATTAATCAGAAATCTTTTAATATCCTTCATTTAGGAACCCATGGTAAATTTCGGTCTAATGCTAATGATTCCTACATTCAGTTCGGTAAAAAACGATTAGGATTAGGAAAATTTGAAACTTTGGGATTAGAGCAACCACCGGTCAACTTATTAGTCTTAAGTGCTTGTGATACAGCCCTTGGCAATCAACAGTATGAATTAGGATTTGCTGGATTTGCCTATCAATCCAAAGTGCAATCGGTTTTAGCTAGTTTGTTAGCAGTGCCTCAAAATGGAACGTTTAAACTCCTGAAATCTTTTTATGACCATTTAAAAGTAGTCCCTATAAAAGCAGAAGCCTTAAGGTTAGCCCAAGTAGAGATGCTTAAGGATAATACTAACACTAATAATAATTTATCCCATCCTTACTATTGGGCATGGTTTACTATTGTGGGGAATCCTTGGTAATTTTAATAGGGAGTAGGGAGTAGGGAGTAGGGAATCGGGAGTAGGAACCCACCCCTAACCCCTCCCAGGAGGGGTTAGGGAGTCGGGAGTCGGGAATCGGGAATCGGGAATCGGGAAATGGGCAGAATTCTCCCGGAAATTATTGTGTATTTGATTCCAAATAGTTAGAATTTTCACGGAAATCATTGTGTATTTTACTACATATTTTCCGGGGTTTCTACAATCATGAAAGTAGCTACTCGCTCCTTTGTAAAAAACCTACCCTTGTAAGGATGGGGAGATGGGGGAGATTTTGATTAAGGGTAATGATTCCGACATGATCTCACAGGAGGGGAGAGTGGGGAGGATAAATGCGATCGCTTTTAGCGGAAGCTGAGGCCTTTGGCCACGCTACGCGAACGCTTCATCGCGCAGCGGCTCCAAAGGAGCATCGCTTCTTCAACTATTCTCGACTCCCGATTCCCGTTCCCCTCCTGGGAGGGGTTAGGGGTGGGTTCCTACTCCCTACTCCCTACTCCCCTAGCCCAGACCTAAAGCTTCTTCTTGAGAGCTGAGGTAGCAGTTAATGCACCAACAGCTAATATACCGAATACAGTGGTTGGTTCAGGAACGGTAGCCGGGGCTCCGTCATAAAACACTGTAATGTCAAAGGTCACATTTTGATCAGCTTCTCGAAAAGCAAGAACTGCCTCACCAGGAGCAACACTCCCTGAGGTTAGCAACAGTTTTTTCATATCCTTAGAAAAGATAAGTTCACTGAAAATATCAGAAATACTTTCCTTACTCCAGGCTGCATCTTCTTCGCCAGGAATTGTGTAGAGTATACTGGTTAAGGTCTTGTCGATGTTATTTCCAATTACCACTCTACGCCCGAGATCTGTGGTAATGGAATCCCCAGTTTTACAAAAAGGAAGACAAAGTTGGGCAGTAGGCTCCTCACCAACGGGGGGCTTAACAACTACATTTTTAACTAGGGTAACTGCCTGGGCCACACTAGGCATTACCACAGTCATCAATGCTGCTGATGCTGTAGCCATAGCTAATTTTTTAGCCATCCCTTTGGTGACAGCTAATGATGATGATAATTCAGCCATCTAAATCCCTGATTATTTTACCTAGGTCATACTACCCAACAATCTGGACATTCTTTATAAATCTTTGGTAAACTTATCATCAAGATTGTGAAAGGTTGTATTCAGGTTATAAGGTAAGCAGTTAGCAGTCAGCAGTCAGCGGTCAGCGGTCAGCAGTCAGCAGTCAGCTATCAGCCGTCAGCTTATTTTATTCAAAAGCACCTAAAGTAGTGTGGCCAATGGCTGTTCGCGTAGCGTGCGCGTAGCGCATAAGCTAAAAGCTGATAGCTGATAGCTGATAGCTGATAGCTGATAGCTGATAACTGAAAGCTGATAACTGATAGCTGATAACTGATAGCTGATAACTGATAGCTCCCTACTCCCTACTCCCTACTCCCTAATTATGGATACAAACGCCTCTGAATTACAAGAAAAAATTCGTCAACAATTTGATTTTGGCCCCTATCCCAGAATTCCCATCGACCGCTCCCCAAAAAAGCAGCTAAGCTTACTTTATTTCCATAATTTAGTTACCCCCTATTATTTAAGAAATCACCAAGTCATTAATCCAGACCAGAAAGTAATTTTAGATGCTGGCTGTGGCACGGGATACGGCTCATTAACCTTAGCAGAAGCGAATCCCGGAGCCAAAATTATTGGGATTGATATTTCGGAGCAGTCTCTGGATTTAGCCCGTAAACGATTAAGCCATTATGGGTTTGATGAGGCAGAATTTCATCAGCTCTCTATTTATGACTTACCTAGCGCTGGTTGGGAATTTGATTATATTAATTGCGACGAGCTACTGTATTTATTTCCTGATCCAGCTGTTGCCCTGAAAGCGATGAAAGCGGTTTTGAAGCCTCAGGGAATAATTCGCAGCAATCTACACAGTAAGCATCAACGTCACCTGTATTTTCGGGCACAAGAAGTCTTCCATGTGATGGGATTATTTGATGAAAATCCCGAAGATATGGAGATTGACATTGCTTTAAATACCATGAAAGCGTTAAAGAATAATGTTGAACTAAAAGCTAGAACATGGGATCCTAAATATGAGAGGGAAGACGGAAAAGAAACAGTTTTAATGAACTATCTTTTCCAAGGGGATAAAGGCTACACCATTCCTGATTTATTCGCTGGCTTAAGAGAGGCTAATCTAGAATTCATCAGTATGGTCCATTGGCGACAATGGGATTTAATGAGTCTATTTAAAGAACCAGACAATTTGCCAGTGTTTTTGGCCATGAGCTTGCCAGATATTTCTGTGGAAGACCGACTGCATTTGTTTGAGCTATTACATCCTGTTCATCGGCTCATAGATTTCTGGTGTGGACATCCCGAGCAAGGCCAATCCTTTACTCCAATTTCCGAGTGGACACTGTCCGATTGGCAGAAGGCTAAGGTACATCTCCATCCTCAGCTGAATATACCAGACGTGAAACAAAATATTCTCAAAGCCATTACTGAATTACAGCCTTTTGAAATTAGTAGGTATCTACCAGTGAGTGGAGTGGAGTCTCTGGTAGACAGTGCCGTTGCCTCTTGTTTATTACCTCTATTTGATTCCCCTCAGTCGATGCCATCTTTAGTAGAGCGATGGCAGAGATTGCGCCCAGTGGATCCCGTAACCCTGGAGCCGATAGCTGAGCAGAAGGCGTTTGATACGGTGAAAGAGGCATTGATGGGATTGGAGAATTATGGGTATATCTTGGTTGAAGGTTGAAGGTTGGCAGGTTGAAGGTTTGTAGGTTGGTAGGTTGAAGGTTGGCAGGTTGGCAGGTTGGCAGGTTGAAGGTTAAAGGTTAGTAGCCGTAGGGTGTGTTAGGGACCGGCTCTCCTGGATTTTTGGCCGATTGGCCAGGGTTGAGACAGCCGGTCCCGTAACGCACCAGGATCAGCCATCAGTGCGATCGCGAAGCAGCAGCTTGTAGGGTGGGCAAAAACACCAGGGTGCTCTGGAGTAGTTCATGATCACAGAATTTTGCCCACCATTACCGGTTGATGTCAGATATGCGTACCCATTAATGTTGTAGGGTGGGCAAAAACACCAGGGTGCTCTGGAGTAGTTCATGATCACAGAATTTTGCCCACCATTACCGGTTGATGTCAGATATGCGTACCCATTAATGTTGTAGGGTGGGCAAAAACACCAGGGTGCTTTGGAGTAGTTCATGATCACAGAATTTTGCCCACCATTACCGGTTGATGTCAGATATGCGTACCCATTAATGTTGTAGGGTGGGCAAAAACACCAGGGTGCTTTGGAGAAATCTAGATCATCGAAATTTTGCCCACCATTACCGGTTGATGTCAGGTTTGCGATCGCGTTTGGCCGTAGCCATCCTGATTCAAACCTCACTGATTAATCCCTTGCTGGTGGGCAGGCAGTAGCCTTAGGGTGCGTTAGGGACCGGCTCTCCTGGATTTTTGGCCGATTGGCTGCCCGCGCGAAAATATATTAGACTTCGCGGCAGTTGTCGGGAACAGGGAACAGCGGATCACCGGAACAGTGGACAAGAATTGACGCAAAGCGATGCAGAGGTGCGACCCGTGGCGAATTTAATTCGACGACTGTAAGCGCACCTAAGTGGTCTTGGGGAGGCAGCGCGGTCTTGGGGGTTCCCCCCATGAGCGACTGCCGTGGTTTCCACCACTCGCTATTGCATCAAGAACACTATTAGAAAAATACTTTTGCAAGAGGTCTATTGTAACGGGCAAGATGCCCATTCCACCAAGATGCCCATTCCACCAAGATGCCCATTCCACCAAGATGCCCATTCCACCAAGATGCCCATTCCACAGTTAGTTGGTAGCCGTAGGGTGCGTTAGGGACCGGCTCTCCTGGATTTTTGGCCGATTGGCCAGGGTTGAGACAGCCGGTCCCGTAACGCACCAGGATCAGCCATCAGTTTCTTTGAAGTTTGTGATCGCATTGAGATCATCTTGGTGGTGCGTTACGGATGCGATGCTGCTGGCGAAACATTTATTAACACGCTGAAAGCCTTGATATTCAGTGTAATGGTCGAAAAACATTTTATAGTTTTGTAACGTAATCAACGGCAGAATAAGTGTTTTGGATGTTAACTTATATTTCGCCAGCAGCATCCGGATGCGATCGCATTAATTTCCAGATATGCGATCCCATTGAGATCATCTTCGTGGTGTGTTACCGGTGCGATCGCATTAATTTCCAGATATGCGATCCCATTGAGATCATCTTCGTGGTGTGTTACCGGTGCGATCGCATTAATTTCCAGATATGCGATCCCATTGAGATCATCTTGGTGGTTTGTTACCGGTGCGATCGCATTAATTTTGAGAAATGCGAACGCGCCCCGCGTGACCAAAGGTCAATCCCATCCAGCTCTCTGCACACTCCCCAGGTGGTGCGTTACGGGGCGGACTATCTCAACCCGGGCGTTGAGGCCACAAATAACGGCAAGCCCGCCCCTAACGCACCCTACGCCTCTCCCGATTCCCGATTCCCGATTCCCGATTCCCGACTCCCGATTCCCGATTCCCTACTCCAAAAGTGCCGCATCAATTCCTAGTTCCTGAAGTTGTTCCGGACTAAGAGCCTTCAATTGTGCCACCAACTGTTGCCGCTTTTGTTGCTCCTGCTGGACTTGAGCCTCAGCGTAGGTTGCCCGCTCCTGGCCAGTCAGTAGTAGATTTCCCTGTCGATCCCACCATCGCAACCAAGGTTGTTCAGCTAAACCGAGATACGTGCCTTGCCATACCCCTAGTTCTACATTCATGCGATTAATGGGATAGTGGTTGCGCTCGTTAGGACTCAGGCGCTCGTAGGTGCCATCTTCCCAGTGGTAAACTTCCAACTCCCCGGTATTGATCATAAAGATGCCGTAGTAGGGAATGCGGATAATTTTTTCGTATACCCAGAATTTCCCGGGTTTTTGAACAGTACCATCTACGGCTTGTAACGGTGTTCTATCCCGTTCTTCCGCACCGGTCCCCGATGCAAACTCTAGGGCAATCAGAGGTGTTATATATTCCCGCCACAACACATAAGAGCGTCTAATCTGGCCATCAAGTCGGGGGGGCACATCAGGCACATAAAACCAATCCGGGGCTTCTGCACCTTTTTCCGGGGGGTTAGTCTCTCGCCAGTAAATCCCACAATCTTGACCGATGGCATAGCGATTGTCCGGGTGAAGCTCCTGCAAAACTGGCTCGATGGAGTCAGTCAGAAGAATGCTTTGGGGATGTTCCTGAAAATTTTTCACAAAGGTTCCATCAGATTCCGGCAGTTGGGTATGGTCTGGAAACGGGCGCAGTTGTTCGTCGATGGTGGTGTTGGAGTGAACCATAGAGCTTGTAGGGTGTTGAGATGGGATGCCCCCTTAACAAGAGGGGAACCATCGCTCTTGTTTATCAAATGAGGGAGCTTGAGGGAGCTATAAAACCCCGTCCTCAAAAACGAGCGAGTCGTTCAGACGAGCAATGTTTTAGGGCGGGGATACATGGACTCCCTCAAGCCAATTGAGGGGTTCGATGCCCCGAAAATTGGCAAATACATTACATCTTTACACAGCATCATAGCTCATGTAAGCTAGAATGAATCCATGCTAACAATGACTTACGAATACAAGCTACAACCAACCCCCGAACAGACCGCCATCATCGAACAAACTTTAGATGTGTGCCGTTGTGTTTGGAACTTTGCGCTTAGACAGCGTAAAGATTGGTGTAACTCTCGTAAGTCGGCTATCAATGCTTGTTCGATTCATTCTGAATACATCATTTCTGCTGACGAACCATTTCCCAATTACCACAAACAAGCCAAGCAACTAACGGAGGCTAAGAAACAATATCCTCAGTTAAAGATGGTTCATTCTCAAGTTTTACAGCAAACTCTAAGAACATTAGATAGAGCTTGGGATGACATGAAAGCTAGAGGTTTCGGTTTTCCACGCTTTAAGAATAAGTATCGGATGCGTTCGTTTGTCTTTCCACAACTAGGTTTAGACCCGATTAGAAATGATGCAATCAAGTTTCCTAAGTTGGGATGGGTTCAATGGCGACAGTCAAGACCGATTCCCCATGGGTTTGAAGTACGCCAAGCAAGGATAGTCTCAAAAGCATCTGGTTACTTTGTGATGCTGTCACTACAGCTAAATGTTGATGTTCCTAATCCCATACCTCATGGTCATCCTAGAGGACTGGATTTAGGCTTTGATAAGTTTGTGGCTACCAGTGACGGTGAAGAGATTAAGCGACCATTGTTTCTCAAAACCTTACAAAGCCAGCTTAAATTGCTGCAACGTAGGCTAAAGAATAAGCAAAAAGGTTCAAATAATCGACACAAGTTAAACCAAAAAATAGCTAGGCTACATCAACGCATATCGGATACCAGAAAGGATTGGCACTTTAAACTAGCTCATCATCTTTGTGATGGTGCTGGCATGATATTTGTTGAGGATATCAACTTTGTTAGTTGGCAAAGAGGAATCCTCTCGAAACATAGTGCTGATGCTGGCTTTGGTCAGTTTGTAAATATCCTTGAGTGGGTGTGTTTTCTCAGAAATGTGTATTTTGCCAAAGTTAACAAGGATGGCACAAGTCAAACTTGTCCTAACTGTGGCGCACATACAGGGAAGAAAACTCTAGATGTTCGTTCCCACCACTGTAATGAGTGTGGATACAGAACTACAAGAGATGTAGCAGCTTCTCAGGTTCTTAGAAATCGTGGAATATCTGCGCTAGGGCATAGCGTACTAGAAAATGTCTGTGGACTCAGAGCGACAGGGAGTATCGGTCACGATGCTCTAGTTGGCGGGGAACGAAGCAGAAAACCAGCATCGCGAGGTTCTGGAATCCCCTTCCTCAAAGCAACGGAGCATAGCGAAGTTGCGCGCGGGAGGGGAGGATGTCAACATCTCTAGCTTCCCCCTTATTAAGGGGGACGGGAGGGGGATCCCCACAACTGAAGGTTACCAGGTTGACGGCTTAATTATAGCGCTATCTTTGATCAACCTGGTTTCTTTGAGATATGCGATCGCGTAGCGTGACCATTCGCGTAGCGTGGCCATTCGCGTAGCGTGACCAAAGGTCAATCCCATTAATTTTGCAATCCTAATTCAAACCTTACCGATTAATCCTTTGGTGGTGGGCAGTGTGTACTTTGACCGAAGACCCTGAGGGCGCAAGCCCCTGGATTCTATCCATGGGGTTAGCCCGAACAGGAATTTATTCCCTAACTGCCCGGGAACTTTCTCTTTAATGTTTCGACTATAATAGTAAGTAAATAAACAACCCAAGGAGGTGATGTTATAGTGTTGGTTATGGAGTTTAAAGCTGTCCTAAAAGAGCCTCAAAAGTTAGCAATTAATGAAGCTATCAGAACTGCTCGATTTGTCCGGAATAAAGTGCTTAGGTACTGGATAGATAATCGCGGGGCAGGGAAGAAAGAACTCTATCGCTACAACACTCAATTAAGGGAAGAGTTTAAGTTTGTCAAAGACCTCAACAGTCATGCTTGTCAAGCCTCTGTTGAGAACGTAGAACGTGCCATTAAACGGTTCTTTGATAATTGCAAAAAGAAAATCCCAGGCAAGAAGGGATACCCTAAGTTCAAGAAGCATTCTAGGTCTGTTGAGTATAAGCAATCTGGATGGAAATTATCTCTAGATAAAAAATCCATTAAATTCACAGACAAAAAAGAGACATCTCCAGAAACTCGGTTTTGACCCAGGCAGTGCAAGGGTTTGAGGTTAATTTTTGGAGATGTCTAAGGCATAGGGCTAGTCAAGCTCAAAGGAACCTGGGAATTGTGGCGTTTCGACCAGAAACTGATCAAGCGGGTTCGCATTGTACAAAGAGCTGATGGCTACTACATTCAATTCTGCGTAAAACTCGACAATTCAGAACAGCTAGAAGCTACTGGTTTTACTGTTGGATTGGATGTTGGACTAAAAGAGTTTTACACCGACTCTGATGGGTACTCAGAACCTAACCCTAGATTCTATCGCAAAGGCGAAAAGCGATTAAAGTTTTATCAGCGTAGAGTCTCCCGGAAAAAGAAAGGCTCAGCTAACCGAAACAAGGCTATTAATAGGCTGGGTAGAACACATCTTAAAATAAGTAGGCAGCGTGAAGAACATGTCAAGAGACTGGCGCGTTGCGTAATCCGGTCTAACGACCTGGTCGCCTACGAAGATTTAAGAGTTAAGAACCTGGTCAAAAACCATTGTCTTGCCAAGTCTATTAATGATGCAGGTTGGTATCAGTTCAGGGAGTGGCTAGAATATTTTGGACAAAAGTTTGGAAGAATAACTGTCGCAGTGAATCCTGCTTATACTAGCCAAAATTGTTCTAGTTGCGGTGAAGTGGTCAAGAAGTCATTGTCAACTCGAACCCATGTCTGTAAGTGTGGGTGTCAGTTAGATCGCGATCATAACGCCGCTAAAAACATCTTAACGAGAGCCTTGAGTACCGTGGGGCACACGGGAACTTTTCAGAACGCTCGGGGAGAATCGACCTCTACTCTTCTTGGTTCCGGCCTGGATGAGCAAGTTGGCTCGCTGAACCGAGAATCCCCCGGTTTCTAACCGTGGGGAGTGTCAATATGGCTTTGTGATCTGATTTGTCTGACACACTGCCCACCCTACATCTTCATGGTAACCTGGTTGATTTGAGATATGCGATCGCGCCCCGCGTGACCATTCGCGTTCGCCCAGCGTGGCCAAAGGCCACCCTTGGCCTTTTGGCCAAGGTCAATCCCATCCAGCTCTCTCCACCCAACCCTTCCGGTGCGTTACGGGGCGGACTATCTCAACACTGCCTACGAGGTTGAACATGATGGCAAGCCCGCCCCTAACACACCCTACATCTAATTCAAACCTGACCGATTCATCCCTTGCTGGTGGACAGTGCTCCCGATTCCCGATTCCCGATTCCCGATTCCCGATTCCCCACACCCCACACCCCACACCCCACACCCTACTCCCATTGGTGGTG
>NZ_GL890971.1:216025-218434 GCF_000211815.1 Moorena producens 3L | reverse complement strand
TTCAGCTATCAGCTATCAGCTTTCAGCCATTGGCCGTAGGCCTGGGTAAGGGAACAGCTTTTGAATAAAAAAAGCTGACCACTGACCACTGACCGCTGAATGCTTACAACAAATCAGCATCCCACATCTGTATAAAGACTTATGAAAACTGATCTAAAAGTTAAACTACTTCAGCACCTGACCCAGAAAAAGCAAGACGAAGGTTTTACTCTAATTGAACTACTAGTTGTAATCATCATTATTGGAATTCTATCCGCCATTGCTCTACCTTCTTTCTTGAACCAAGCTAATAAGGCCAAGCAGTCAGAAGCTAGAACTTATGTCGGTTCAATGAATCGATCTCAGCAAGCTTACTACCTGGAAAACGATGAATTTGTAACTGACGAGACTAATTTTGGTGAGTTAGGTCTTGGCGTTGCTACACAGACTAAGAACTATATTTACGGAGTACAAGACGGAGGTACGCCGAAAGCAAGCGTTTCTAACTATGGAGACCCAGCGACAGGAGCTGGTGAAACGGATACGGACTCTTCCCTTAAGGCATATCAGGGTGTTACAGCCTTGGGTGAGATAGCAGAGACCAGTGAGGCAACTACGTTGGCTGTATTGTGTGAAACTAAAAAAGCTGTGGGAATTGGGGGTGTATTTGCTAAAGGTCTAGAAGCTAATGTTCCCAATGATCAGCCCCAATGTGCCGACGAAAACAACTGGAGGAATTTATCAGGTAAGTGATACTTAAGGGAAACCTTGGTGACGACAGTTTGAATCACCAAAAATTAGATATTTAGTTAGAGTGGGTAGACGGTTCTACCTACTTTTTTTTATGGAAATACTTCAGTGGACAATTACCCTAATCAGGTTTTCAATAGTATTATAAAATGGGGTGATATCTTTGATTTAATTAGCACAAAAGTATGACTAACTGGCAGCAACAAGCTGAGCAATATCTAATTCAGGGGGACTACAGTAAGGCCGCAAGCTTATACGAACAGGCTATTGAAGCGGAACCTGATGTCATCGCCTACTACTGGCATTTAGGATTACTGTTCCTATTGCAGGGTCAAGAAACAGAAGCCCAAACCACTTGGCTGCTGGTGATGGCAGAGGCGGAGTCAGACCAAGTGGAGACGTGGACTGAGGAACTGCTCCAGGTGTTGCAAACCGAAGCTGAGCGCAGGCAGAAGTTAGCCGATTATGCCGTAGCCTGGGCAATCCGCCAGCATATGCGGGAAATTTGCCCCACGGATCTGACTAATCTCTTGGAAATTATTGCCCTAAGCATCAAGCTAGAAACCTTTAGGGGTGATGACTTGACGGAGCTGGGGGTGATTTCACTGCTACAAACCCAGCCAACGGTAGAATGCAATCAGCAATTATTGAAAGAGGTTTTGGGGCAGATACTAGAAGCCGAACCATTGCATCCAACCTCCCTAGAATTTACCGAAGCTTGCTTAGCTTACCTGCCCAATCCTGAGGTTTGGTTCTGGCCGTTACTGTCAGCCTGTATGAAAATTGGTCATACCTTAAAGCAACCGACCATCGCTGCTGGTTTTCTGGAACGTTATCGCTCCTTAGATCTTCATAATCCTCAGAATATAGAAATATTACGACATCTCGCTACCTTTTATCAAAATGCTCGTAATTATGACCAGGGCATAGAAACCGCTAAGTTGTGCTATTCCTTATCGGAATCTTTACCAGACAAAATATCGGGAATTAACCTGGTATTGCGGGGGATCATGAATGCCGGGGGCTATTGGCCGGAAGTTACTGGGGCTTGCCAGACCCTAGAATCACTGCTTGTTTCCTTAATTAAGGAACAACCAGCTAACTTGTCTGATGTTGAGACTCTACGTCTGCTTACCCCATTCTTTTCTTTGGCTCATGTTCAGGACCAGCCTAGCCATTTCAGACCTATTTTGAATCAAATGGCTGAGGTGTTCCAGAGGAATATTCGGGATTATACGAAGGAAAGAGCGGAGTGGTATGGATCCCCCCAGGCCTCCCGTTTGAAAGCGTGTAGTCCTCCCTTTCGTAATTGAGTCTCTGTCCCCCGCATGTTGTGGGGAGGTTCGGGAGGTGGTCTCGGTTTGATCTGAAGCCAATTCTCCCATTACTCACGATCACTCCGATAAGCGGGTAGAGTTAGCCTCGACAATGTTATTCAACCTTGTTAGGTACAACTCACTGGTTTAACTCGTTACGCCTGTTTAAAGCTGTACGACAGTTGCTACAAACTGGCACGTATTTGTAGGTGTCATGAGCTGAATAACGTAGTTCTCTACGAACTTAGTCTGGTCACGACAGAGCAATCAATCTCCCGCTATAGTCCGAAGGAATTAGCGGCGAGTTCGTGACGGACGTTTTCCATCCACATTTTCAGTATATTATACAAAATTTATTATTATA
>NZ_GL890971.1:205107-216005 GCF_000211815.1 Moorena producens 3L | reverse complement strand
GCTTGCACCTGAAGGTAGTGAGGTCAATTCATCGGAAAATCCCTGTAATAGGGAGCAGGGATCCCCCCTAACCCCCCTTAATAAGGGGGGAATTGAGGATGGGGGAATTGAGTTAAAGTCCCCCAGAATTGGGGGATTTAGGGGGCTTGCACCTGAAGGTAGTGAGGTCAATTCATCGGAAAATCCCTGTAATAGGGACCAGGGATCCCCCCTAACCCCCCTTAATAAGGGGGGAATTGAGGATGGGGCAATTGAGTTAAAGTCCCCCAGAATTGGGGGATTTAGGGGGCTTGCACCTGAAGGTAGTGAGGTCAATTCATCGGAAAATCCCTGTAATAGGGAGCAGGGATCCCCCCTAACCCCCCTTAATAAGGGGGGAATTGAGGACGGAGGAAAAACTACTAGACCCTTAAAAGTCGGATACCTGTGTCATTGCTTAAGACGGCATTCCGTGGGGTGGCTAGCTCGTTGGCTGTTTGAGCATCATGACCGGGAGCGGTTTCAACTTTATGGCTATTTCGTAGACTACAAGCTAGTAAACGATAACGTCCAAGAATGGTATATCAATCAAGTAGACCATCCTCGCAAATTAGGGATTCATGTTCTAGAGGTGGCTGAGCAGATTTATCAGGATCAACTGGATATTTTAGTTGACCTTGATAGCATCACCCTGGATATCACCTGTGCAGTCATGGCCCTGAAACTGGCACCAGTACAAGTCACCTGGCTAGGGTGGGATGCTTCAGGATTACCTGCCATTGATTACGTGATTGCTGACCCCTACGTATTACCAGATTCCGCTCAGGCTTACTATTCCGAGAAAATCTGGTGCTTACCCCAAACCTATATTGCGGTGGATGGGTTTGAAGTGGGTGTACCGAGCTTACGTCGGGACCACCTGGATATTCCCAACGATGCCACCATTTATCTCAGTAGTCAGAAGGGATACAAGCGCAATCCCGATACCACAAGGCTGCAAATGAAAATTATCAAAGCGGTCCCCAATAGCTACTTTTTGATTAAAGGCAAATCTGACCAAGACTCGATCACACGGTTCTTTAACCAGATTGCGGAAGAAGAAGGGGTAGACTGCGATCGCCTCCGGTTTCTACCAGAAGTCCCTACGGAAGCCGTTCATCGTGCCAACTTAGGCATTGCGGATGTGGTCCTGGATACCTATCCCTACAATGGAGCCACTACTACCCTGGAAACCCTGTGGATGGGTATTCCCCTAGTCACCAGAGTGGGAGAACAGTTTGTTGCTCGCAACAGTTACACCATGATGATGAATGCCGGAATCACCGAAGGCATTGCCTGGACAGATGATCAGTATATCGAGTGGGGGATTCGCTTAGGCAAAGACCCAGCCCTGAGACAACAGATTTCCTGGAAACTGCGACAATCTCGACAAACTGCCCCCTTGTGGAATGGTAAGCAATTTACTAGGGAAATGGAAAAGGCTTATGAGGCAATGTTAGGGAGATAGGGAGCTGTCAGCTATCAGCTATCAGCTATCAGCTATCAGCTATCAGCTATCAGCTATCAGCTATCAGCTATCAGCTTAAGCGCTACGCGCACGCTACGCGAACAGCTATGAGTTTATGCACTACAGATGGTGCTTTTGAATCAAACAGGTAACCATTTGTTGAATCTGAGGAAAGTCCCAGCATCGTTCGCACAGCGTGGCCAAACGCGCACGCGTGGCCGTTCGCGTAGCGTGGCCAAAAGGCCAAAAGGCCAAGGCCAAAGCCTGTGCCACAAAGCAGACAACTGACCGCTTAATGCTGACTGCTGACTGCTGACCGCTGACCGGTGAAGGCTTAGGCGTAGAGCGATAACATTAGCCCTAAAGAATTTGGTACAAAAATTTTCAAAATATGTTATAATAATAAATTTTGTGTAATATACTGAAAATGTGGATGGAAAACGTCCGTCACGAACTCGCCGCTAATTCCTTCGGACTATAGCGGGAGATTGATTGCTCTGTCGTGACCAGACTAAGTTCTTAGAGAACTACGTTATTCAGCTCATGACACCTACAAATACGTGCCAGTTTGTAGCAACTGTCGTACAGCTTTAAACAGGCGTAACGAGTTAAACCAGTGAGTTGTACCTAACAAGGTTGAATAACATTGTCGAGGCTAACTCTACCCGTTTATCGGAGTGTTCGTGCGTAATGCGAGTTTTCGTTCTAGATCAAAACAAACAACCTCTAGATCCTTGTCATCCAGCGAGAGCTAGAGAACTACTTAAGAAAGGGAGGGCTAAAGTTTTCAAACGCTACCCATTCACTATCATCATGCCAGATCGGTCTATCGATGATTCTGTTACTCATTCACACAGAATTAAGATAGACCCCGGCTCAAAAACAACAGGTATTGCTATTGTTTGTGAGCAAACTGGACGGGTTACCAATGCTTTAGAAATCAACCATCGAGGTCAACAGATTAAGAAGGCTCTAGAATCTCGACGAGCATTAAGACGTGGTAGACGGAATCGCAAAACCCGATATCGTCAGCCAAGATTTCTAAACCGAACACGCCCTGACGGTTGGTTGCCACCATCATTAATGAGTCGAGTTTTCAATGTTGAGACTTGGGTTAGGCGGCTGATCAAGTTGTGTCCTATAACCGCAATATCTCAAGAATTAGTTCGATTTGATACTCAGAAAATGCAAAACCCAGAAGTATCAGGAGTTGAATATCAACACGGTGAGCTATTTGGATTTGAGGTAAAAGAGTATTTACTTACTAAGTGGGGACATAACTGCGTTTACTGTGGCGCTATTGATACTCCCTTAGAGGTTGAGCACATTATCCCCAAATCAAAAGGTGGTAGCAATCGAGTTAGTAATTTAACTCTTGCGTGCAGAAGCTGCAATCAGAAAAAAGGTAATGACTCGATCGAGAAATTCCTAAGAAAAAAGCCGGAAATACTCAAAAAGGTATTAGCTAAAGCCAAAAACCCTTTAAAAGATGCAGCAGCAGTTAACGCAACCCGATGGGAATTGTTCAGAAGACTAAAACTAACAGAGCTACCTATTGAGGTAGGTTCTGGCGGCTTGACTAAGTTCAACCGGAAAACTAGGGGTATTGAGAAAACCCATTGGACTGATGCTGCTTGTGTAGGTAAGTCTACCCCACAGATGTTATTACTAAGCGGAGTGAAACCACTAACGGTTACAGCCAAAGGTCATGGCGTTCGTCAGCGATGCCGTCCAGATAAGTACGGTTTTCCAAAGGCTCATGCACCTGCTGCTAAGTTTTTTAGAGGCTTTCAGACAGGGGATATTGTCAAAGCTGATATCAAGAAAGGGAAGTATGCTGGGCAATACACAGGGCGAATTGCTATTCGTTATCGTCCGAGTTTTGTGCTTTCGGCAAAGCCGTTCGCGAAGCGTGGCCTACGGCCTCCGCTACGCGAACAAACTTCTGCTCAGAAGATTGATGTACATCCAAAATATTTGCAAACAATCTTTAGGGCTGACGGCTATGAATACCAAGTTAATTAATGCGGATTCGCGCTTGGCTGTAGGCCACGCTACGCCAGGGCAAACGCATCTAAATTCTAGAAGCCTTACTCAGAAGCGATTTCAAAATTAATCAGCATAAATACTTATCGGTTCAATCTCATATCCAGTAGGCATTTCAGAATAAAATGCGTTTACCCTGAATGAATAATTACCAATTATAAATTCTACATTCTAAATTCTTCATTATCAATTCTAAATTATACATTCTTATTCCCTATTATCAAATAAAAACACGATGCTATTACAAGACAAAAAACGCTACTACACAGCAGACGAGTATTTAGAACTAGAAGAAGCTGCTGAGTATAAAAGTGAATATCGGGATGGAGAAATTATACCGATGGCTGGAGGAACCACCAATCATAATAAAATTGCTCTCAATTTTGCCGCTAACTTGAAGTTTGCCTTAAAAGGAAAAGACTACGATATCTATATCGGTGATGTGCGATTGTGGATACCTGATTATCGTCAGTATACTTATCCTGATCTTATGGTAATTAAGGGGAAACCGATCTATACCGGCAAAGGTAAGACTACTGTCATGAATCCCTTGCTAATTGTTGAAGTCTTATCTAAATCTACTAGAAATTATGACCAAGGAGAGAAGTTTCTCTACTATCGCTCAATTCCCCAATTCAAAGAATATATACTAATAGACCAAGCCAGATATCATGTTATTCAACATACCAAAACTATTGAAGGACAATGGTTACTGACTGAGCAAACATCAGAAAATGTAATTTTGGAATTAAGTACTATCGATTTTACCATTAACTTTAGTGATATTTACGAGGGAATTAAGAATGAAGAATTAAGAATGAAGAAGGCAGAATGAAGAATTGAGAATGAAGAATTAAGAATGAAGAAGGCAGAATGAAGAAGGCAGAATGAAGAAGGCAGAATGAAGAAGGCAGAATGAAGAAGGCAGAATTGAGTTATAATGGTGAAGGCAGAAGGCAGAATGAAGAATTGAGTTAGAATGGTTAAGGCAGAATGGTGAATGGTGAAGGCAGACTTCTAAATTCCAAATTCTAAATTCTAAATTCTAAATTCTAAATTCTACATTCTACATTCTAAACTATGTATCTCACCCATTTCGGCGCAAACACCTGGCTACTGGAACTTCCAGAGCAACGGATTCTGATTGACCCCTGGTTAGTGGGTTCATTGGTCTTTGGCAATCTACCTTGGTTCTTTAAAGGGGACAAACCGGAAGCAATTAACAGCATTCCGGATAAAATTGACCTAATTTTGCTCTCCCAAGGCTTAGAGGACCACACCCATACCCCAACCTTGGAAAAATTAGACAAAACTATTCCAGTGGTGGGCTCTACTAGTGCGGCAAAGGTAGTCAAACAGCTAGGTTATACCCAGGTAACCCCCCTTACTCCTGGTGAAACCGTTGCGTTAGGAAATCACTTAGAAATCCGAGCCTTGCCAGGAGCACCCATTGGTCCATTCCAGCAGGAAAATGCCTATCTGATCACGCAGTTGGATAGTGGTACCAGTCTTTACTACGAACCTCATGGCTATCCCCCTGCTGAAGTCAAGGATTATGCCCCAGTAGATATCGTGATTAGCCCAGCCCTAACCTTAGAAATTCCCTTAGCCGGGCCAATCGTTCAAGGGCATAAGACAGCACTGCAATTGGCGCAATGGTTACGACCCCAAGTCTTTCTGCCCACAACCATTGATGAAAATGTCAAGTATGAAGGGGTTTTGGGTTCCGTAGTGCGGGAAGTGGGGAGTCTCGAAGAATTGCGATCGCAACTCCTCCAGGACAATCTGCCCACAAAAGTCATCACTCCGGAACTAGGGGTTTCCTTGGAATTATAGGAAGGGAATCGGCAATCGGCAATCGGCAATCGGGAGAAGAGAGGGGGAAGTGTGGGAAGTATGGGAAGTGTGGGAAGAGGAATGTGAAAACGCTACAGTAGCATAGTGTCCCACATCAACAGCGAGAAGATCCAACATGCTGGAGTTGTATCAATTTGAACTGTCCCAATACTCAGAGAAAGTACGACTGATTCTGGATTACAAAGAGCTGGACTATCGCAAAATTGAGGTAACCCCAGGAGTAGGACAGTTAGAACTATTCCAACTGTCTGGTCAAAGTAAGGTACCAGTGCTAAAAGATGGGGATACCGTGATTAGTGATTCTACTGCGATCGCAATGTATTTGGATCGCAAGTATCCCGACAAACCCATCATCCCCACCGATCCCAAAGAACGAGGACTGTGTTTACTGATCGAAGAATGGGCAGATGAATCCATTGGTACCAAAAGCCGGAAAGTGGTCTATGGCGCATTGAGCCAAAATCCCGACTTCCGCAAATCGGTCCTACCGAACCAAACCCCGGATTTGCTCAAAACAGTAGTTGGTTCGGTACCCTCGGAATTTTTAGATATTCTAGGGTTTGGTGTCGGTTGTGGCACTGATGCCGTCAAGGAAGCCAAAGATGGTCTCAAGCAAGACCTAGAAGCCTTGAGTCTGTTACTCCTGGATAGTCCTTATCTAGTCAGCAACTCCCCTTGCTTAGCAGATTTTGCCGTAGCCGGTTTAAGTCTGCTCCTGAAATTCCCCGATGGGAATTATCTCGATATCCCCCAGCAATATCAAGGTAAAGGCATTCCTGGCTTGGCCGATAGTAACCTCTACGAAACCTTTTTCGCTTGGCGCGATCGCATCTATGCTGATTATCGCAAACCTTTAGTTTCCGATAGTCCTAGTGATTCTCAACCCACATCAATTGAGATCGACTAATAATAATTGACTCTAAGGGGTCAGCGGTCAGCCGTCAGCGGTCAGCGGTCAGCGGTCAGCCGTCAGCCGTCAGCTGTTCGCGTAGCGTGCGCGTAGCGCTTAAGCTGATAGCACCTCAACTAGCTTGTGTGGCACAGGCTTCTAGCCTGTGACCCATCCCATCAGCTGATAACTGATAGCTGATAGCTGATAGCTGATAGCTGATAACTGATAGCTGATAGCTGATAGCTGATAGCTGATAGCTGATAGCTGATAGCTGATAGCTGATAGCTGATAGCTGATAGCTGATAGCCTACTCCCTACTCCCTACTTCCAATCACCCAAATGATTTAGCATTGCTATAGTCCTGGAATTATGGTAATGGATTTAAGTCAACCTTTAGGTTCAGTTATTCAAGGCTCTTTGTCTGCTGGATTGGAAGTGCGATTACACCCCGATGTCTCCGTAGAAGATATGCGGGTGGGGAAATTTCTGGTGGTCCAGGGAATGCGATCGCGTTTCTTCTGTATGCTCACCGATGTGTCTTTGGGAACCTCCAGTCAGCGGATTCTGGTTAATCCTCCTAATCCCAATGATGATTTTCTACGGGATGTACTCGCAGGTAGTGGCACCTACGGTACGATTAATCTAACCCCGATGCTAATGTTTACGCCACAAAAGTCCCAGTCACAACAGCCAGTGGAACTAAATGGAAAAAGTCCCTTAGGCTCCTTTCAAGCTCAAAGTAGCGAAGAGATGGAATTGTTACCAGTAAAAACAATTCCCAGCCACTTTTCTCAAGTATACGATGCTAGTGAACGGGATTTTCGGGCAGTCTTTGGCTGGGAAGATGACCCCCATCGCCGGAATTTTTCCATTGGTCAACCCCTTGACATGGAAGTCCCCATATGCATCGACTTAGATCGGTTTGTGGAACGGAGTAACGGGATTTTTGGTAAGTCTGGCACCGGTAAATCCTTTCTAACTCGACTACTGCTATCTGGGATTATCCGTAGGCAAGCAGCAGTAAATTTAATTTTTGATATGCACTCGGAATATGGCTGGGAAGCCGTATCGGAAGGGAAACAATTTAGTACAGTCAAAGGGTTGCGCCAGCTTTTTCCATCCCAGGTACAAGTTTATACCCTCGACCCAGAATCCACCAGACGACGAGGGATTCGGGATGCCCAAGAGCTTTATCTAAGTTATGACCAAATTGAAGTAGAAGATATCAACCTAGTCCGAGGAGAGTTAAATCTTTCTGAAGCTAGTCTAGAAAATGCCATTATTTTACGCAATGAATTTGGCAAATCCTGGATTGTGCAACTGCTGTCTATGACCAATGAAGAAATCCAGGAATTTTGCGAAGTCAAACGAGGCAACAAGTCTTCAATTATGGCATTACAGCGCAAATTAAGCCGATTCGATGAATTGAAGTATATCCGCAGTGCTTGTCCCCATAATTATGTCAATCGAATTTTAGAATCTCTCGATGCCGGGAAGCATGTTGTGGTAGAATTCGGTTCCCAATCCAATATGCTTTCCTATATGTTAGCAACTAATTTAATTACCCGTCGTATTCATAACAGTTATGTCAGAAAAGCTGAAATATTTTTGCAGTCGAAAAATGCCAGCGATCGCCCCCGTCCCCTAGTAATTACCATTGAAGAAGCCCACCGTTTCCTAGATCCAGCCACAGTACGTCAAACAATTTTTGGGATTATTGCCCGTGAAATGCGCAAGTATTTTGTGACCTTGTTAGTCGTAGACCAGCGTCCTTCTGGCATTGATAACGAAGTCATGTCTCAAATTGGAACTAGGATTACTTGTTTACTAAATGATGATAAAGATATTGAAGCAATTTTTACTGGGGTGTCTGGTGGCCAAAGTTTGCGTTCGGTATTAGCCAAGCTCGATTCTAAGCAACAAGCCTTGATTTTAGGACATGCGGTACCAATGCCAGTCGTAGTCAAGACCCGTGCTTACGATCAGCAATTTTATCGGGAAATTGGGGAGCTAGATTGGCAAGAAGTGTCCGATCAAGAGGTATTTTTAGCCGCCCAATCAGCTAGGGAAGATATAGGGTTTTGAAGTAGGCTATCAGCAGTCAGCAGTCAGCGGTCAGCTTAAGCGCTACGCGCACGCGTGCGCGTTCAGTGGTCAGCCGTCAGTGGTCAGTGGTCAGTGCTCAGTGGCCACTCAAGTAGTGTGGCACAGGCTTCTAGCCTGTGATCCATAAGCTGTTCGGCGTAGCTTGGGCCTAGCCCATCAGCTGATATAGCAATCCGTCTAGGAATTGCTGAGAATTTTGTTCCCTACTCCCTACTCCCTACTCCCTGTTCCCTACTCCCAGATCCGCTGTTCCCTTTGCTTAAGCTGATAGACGAACTTTTCTAGTATGCTGAAAATATGATGCCATAAAGCTTACGAGATCTGGCAAATGCCCTATCTGGTAACATCAGTGCTTAATTACCCTGTGATTAATCCAGGGGATAATTCAAAAGGAGATTAAAACTTGAGGAACCAAAATCCACAAAATTTGCAATCTTTAGTCGGGGGGATTATCGCAGCATTAGTTATTCTCCTCTCCTTTAATTGTTTTGTAATTATCAATCCCGGTCAGGCTGGAGTCCTTAGTATTTTGGGTAAAGCTAGAGATGGCGCTCTGCTTGAGGGTATCCACTTCAAACTGCCCTTCGTCTCTATAGTCGATGTGTATGATGTCACCGTACAGAAGTTTGAAGTCCCAGCCCAGAGTTCCACAAAGGATCTTCAGGATTTGACCGCACGATTTGCCATCAACTTCCGCCTCGATCCCACTAAGGTGGTTAGTATCAGACGAAAACAAGGAACTCTACAGAATCTAGTGACCACAATTATTGCCCCTCAGACTCAAGAGTCATTTAAAATTGCTGCCGCCCTTCGCACTGCTGAAGAATCGATTACCCAACGGAGTCAGTTAAAGGAAGATTTTGATAAGGCTTTGGGCGAAAGGTTAGCCAAGTATGATGTCCAAGTATTGGATACTAGTGTCATTGACCTGAATTTTTCTAGGGAATTTGCCAAGGCAGTTGAAGAAAAACAGGTAGCAGAACAACAGGCCCAACGAGCTGTCTATATAGCACAGGAGGCTGAGCAAGAAGCTCAAGCAGAAATTAATCGCGCTCAGGGTAAGGCCGAAGCCCAACGACTGTTGGCGGAAACCCTCAAAGCCCAAGGGGGTGAACTGGTGCTCCAGAAAGAAGCGATCGCAGCTTGGCGAGAAGGTGGGGCTCAGATGCCTAAAGTTCTGGTTATTGGTGGTGAGGGGAATCACAGTGTTCCCTTTATCTTTGACCTAAACAACGTACCTCAATAGCATCAAAATGTCAATAAAATAGTCAAAAGCTCTTTAATTTCATGGTAGTTAGTAATAGTAAGTTTGATATTTTGCACTTGATTATTAGTAGTTAAATTACAACTACCAAAAACCGTTTTCTACCCAGAAAACGGTTTTTTTTTAAATAAATTTATAGCAGTCTAAGTAAACCTTAAGACATATTTATCTTCCCTACTCCCTACTCCCTACTCCCTACTCCCTACTCCCTACTCCCTACTCCCTAATCCCTAATCCCTAATCCCTACTCCCTACTCCCTAATCCCTACTCCCTTTCCTATAAATTTTTCATGAGTATTTTCACCCTACAATCAGTTCACAAAGACTTTGGGATTAAGGAAATCCTGAAAGAGGCTAGCTTTAGTCTAGATCCTATGGATAAAGTTGGTCTAATTGGCACTAATGGTTCAGGCAAATCGACCCTATTAAAGATAATTGCTGGTCTTGAGCCCATTGATAGTGGTCAACTCTCGGTTAATCCCAAAACTAAAATTGTTTACTTACCCCAACAACCAGACTTAGATGAAAACAACACGGTTTTGGAACAAGTGTTTGCTGATAGTGGTCAGCAGATGACTCTGATTCGTGAGTATGAAGAACTTTCCCAGAAATTGGCTCACAATCCCGAGGATAACCAACTGCTAGCACAGCTCTCAAGTGTAACCCAGCAGATGGATGCCACAGGAGCTTGGGAACTAGAAACAAAGGCAAAAATTATTCTGAGTAAATTAGGGATAGTTGATTTTGATGCTCCCATTGGTCAGTTGTCTGGTGGCTATCGTAAACGGATTGCTTTAGCAGCTGCCTTGCTAGCGGAACCAGAGGTATTGTTAATGGATGAGCCAACAAACCATCTTGATGCCATGTCAGTGGAGTGGTTACAGAGTTATCTGAATAGTTATCGTGGAGCAATCTTACTGATTACTCACGACCGCTATTTTCTAGACCAGGTCACCAACCGCATTATCGAAATTGACCGGGGAGACCTGTATACTTACTCTGGCAACTATTCCTACTATTTAGAGAAAAAAGCCTTAGCTGAAGAATCAGCCATCAGTACTCAACGGAAACATCAAGGGGTATTGCGCCGAGAGCTAGAATGGCTAAAACGAGGTCCAAAAGCTCGCAGTACCAAGCAAAAAGCTCGAATTGACCGTATTCACGACATGCAAGCCAAGGAGTTTAAACAAGCTCAGGGTAAAGTAGAAATTTCTACCCCTGGTCGTCGCATTGGCAAAAAAGTGATT
>NZ_GL890971.1:129330-205087 GCF_000211815.1 Moorena producens 3L | reverse complement strand
TCAAAGATTTTACCTACGAATTTAGTCCCGATGACCGAGTTGGCATTATTGGTGGGAATGGCGTAGGGAAATCTACCCTAATGGATATTATTACTGGACGCATTCAGCCCGATGCTGGTAAAATAGAAATTGGTTCCACCATTTATATCGGTTACTTTGACCAGCATTCAGAAGATTTGCTCGAAGCTCTTAATCAAAATCAACGGGTAATTGATTACCTTAAAGACGTAGCAGAGTATGTGACAACCGCTGATGGCACATTGATCAGTGCCTCACAGATGCTGGAGCGTTTCTTATTTCCTCCCACCCAACAGTATGCACCAATTCATAAGCTTTCCGGTGGAGAGAAACGTCGCTTGTTTCTGTTGCAAGTACTGATGAGTTCTCCCAATGTACTTATTCTTGACGAGCCCACTAATGATTTAGATGTACAAACTCTAGCTGTACTGGAGGAGTATCTAGAGGGGTTTAATGGTTGTGTGATTATTGTCTCCCACGACCGCTATTTCCTAGACCGCAGCGTAGATAAAATCTTTGCCTTTGAATCTGAGGGTAAGGTACGCCAGTATCCTGGTAATTATTCCCTTTATATCGATTATAAGCGAGAAGAAGAAGCAAAACTAGCCCAACAGATGGCTCAGACTCAAGGGAAAAAGGCTGAATCCTCTAAGGTCGAGCCGTCCACTAAAAAATCATCGAGTAATAACAAACCCCGTCGGCTGTCTAATTGGGAAAGGCGGGAATTTGATCAACTCGAAAGTCAGATTCCCCAACTGGAAGCTCAGAAAGCTGAGTTGGAGAAAACCCTTTATCAATCTCCTCCCAAAAATACCAGTGAGGTCCAGGCACTTTATCAGACCTTGGAAGCCTTGACTCAGGAAATTGATACAGCAACTGAGCGTTGGATGGAGTTGGCGGAACGGGAATTTTAGATCACAACCGTTGCGATTGGCCTACGGCCACGCTACGGGATTGACCGTAGGTCACGCTACTTGAGGTGCATAATTTAGATCACCAGCGCTGTGATTATACCGTTGCGAGCCTACCGTTCCATACGCATAATTGAGGTGACAGCTGATCAACGTTCAATTGTTCGTCAGTGGTTTGGAGGTACTACCAGTCATGATGAATTTTTGTTACGATCACCAAAAACATCCTGGCTCGTAAACTCTATCACTAGACTTATTGCATAAATCATGTTTTTGCCTCCCTAGCCCCCCAAATCTGGGCAGGGGATAATGGGGGCTTGGCACCATTGATGCAAGAGGTCTACTGTAGGTGGCGGTTTCCGGGGATAATCTGCTGTAGATGGGAAAACTAAGAAGGACTAATGGTCAAAGGAACAGGGGAATCCCTGTCAACCAAACTTCTGTAGTCTCGCGCTTAAACGCCAATAAAGCGGTACAAATCGGGATTTAACACCTCAAAACGGACATGGACATTTTTGTAGCGCTAGGGTAAGATGGAGAAGTAAGAAACAGCAGTTAATGATGCCAAGAAAGTTGGGGACAACCAAGAAAATATCGACTCAAGTCGTTCCCGTAGTGGGAATGAATAATTCGGTCAAGCAAGAGTGGTTCTCTACGATCAAGAAGCTAGGCATCGTTAGAGCCGAGTCTTACAACAAGCTAGGTAGCATTAGCCATTGGGGGATGGATTGGAAAAAGGCTATCCCCGAGATCAAAAGCTTTAGGACTCCTGAAACCCTGGGCTTACCGGCTAAATTGATGGATTGGACGATCAACGATGTAGCCAAGGCAATCACAGCTCAGCAGGCAGCTTCCTCCGATGCTGTAATTAAAAAGATCTACAAAAGATTTCCCGGAAAAGAAAACGAAAAGTGTAGAAAAGAATATGCCACGCAGCTTAAAACCTTAGCTTTCCTGGAGAACCCACTACTTCACCGGCTTGTCAGGAAAGAATTTAAAAGAGGTCATTCTTGGGTTGACAATCAGATGGTTTATCAACAAGTAGGATACAAGTGCAAAAGACTTTCTCCTAATACATACCAGCTGGAAATAGCTGGATTAACGAGTAGAAAAAGAAACAAGATCGTTGTCAAAAGTAACAGAAAAGTAAAAGGTCAGATCAGACTGATATATAATAACCAGTCTCAACAATTTGAGATTCATTTCTTGGTTGACCATGGAAGAGTCGAATCTGTTCGAAGACCTCGCGAGATAGGAGTAGACAAAGGTTACACAGAAGCCTTCTATGATTCGGAAGGCAAGGCTCATGGGAAAGGCTTAGGAGTCTTGCTAAGCAAGAAATCAGATAGAATATGTGCCAAGAACCGAAAAAGAGGAAAGCTTTGGGCACTTCATAGAAAATTAGAAAAGTTAGACCCAGCTAAATCAGCTCGAATATTAAGAAATAATCTGAGCAGAAAAACCGAGAACAAACGTTACAAGCAAGATCAATCAGAAATACAGTCAGTACTCGGAGCTGCCTCCAAGTCACTAGTTGGAGGAAGAGCGTTAAAAGTTTTTGCAGAAGATTTAACACAACCAATTAAGAATAAGCGCCAGTCGTTGGCCATGTCTCGCAAGCTCAATAGCTGGATGATTGGACAGATGCGAGACTCCCTGCAAAAATGGGCTGACTGGACTGGCTCGGTTGTCACGGAAGTTCAGCCTAGTTACACGTCGCAAATTGACTCCAGGAATGGAACCCTATTAGGGAAAAGGACTGGGGACAGTTTTACCGGATTTGATGGGGTCGTGTTGCCGGCTGACCACAATGCTGCCAAGAACATCCTTGCGAGGGGTACGGACTTCGAGATTTCTCGGTTCTCTTCTAGGACTGAGGTTCAGGCCGTGTTGTTGCGTCGTACCGCGCGTTTCTTGAAAGGGTTGGGATTGAGTCTAGCTGATGCAGTTGAGCTTGGTTGGCTTAACTCCAAACATAGTAAGACTCAGGCTTTCAAGCAACTCCTCATCGAGATGTGAGGAACGTCCAGATAGCTGGGTGGTAGGTTTAACTCCAATTACCGTCTAACCACTCCTCACTCGGACAACAATAAATTGTACCTTGACCGTTAAATCCGGGTTTATCCCGATTAATCACGGTTTAAGAGTATCTCAACCCGACAGCAACTTGGGATCAGGAATAAAAGTCCCCAGCTAAAATTTTCCTTGGAGACATCTTAATGCTGCGACTCGAACAAATTAGTAAAGTATACCCCACTGGCGAAGTTCTAAAGGATGTCAACTGGGAAGTTAAACCAGGCGATCGCATTGGCTTAGTTGGCGTCAATGGTGCCGGGAAATCTACCCAACTGAAAATTATTGCTGGAGAGATGGAACCCACCAGCGGCGTTGTTATCCGTCCTGCCAGTCTTCATATCGCTTACCTCACCCAAGAATTTGAAGTAGACCCAACCCGCACGGTCTCAGCAGAATTCTGGACGGTATTTAAGGAAGCTAACCACGTACACTCCGAAATGCTACAAGTCCAAAACGCCATGGAAATGGCTGATGAAGCAGAATTGGAAGGGCTGATTAGAAAACTAGATAGGTTGCAGCGCCAATTTGAAGCCCTCGATGGTTATGGCTTACAAGCAAAAATTGACAAGATCTTGCCGGAGATGGGATTTGAGCCAGAGGATAGCGATCGCTTAGTGAGTGCTTTCAGTGGTGGCTGGCAAATGCGCATGAGTTTAGGCAAAATCCTGCTCCAGAAGCCAGACGTCCTACTAATGGACGAGCCGACTAACCATCTTGACTTGGAAACCATCGAATGGTTAGAAAAGTATCTCAAGGGTCTGAAGACCCCAATGGTAATAGTATCTCACGACCGGGAGTTTCTTGACCGCCTCTGTACCCAAATTGTAGAAACCGAACGGGGTGTCTCGACTACCTACCTAGGCAATTACTCAGCTTATCTCCAGCAGAAAGCCGAGATGCAGGCAGCTCAACTGAGTAGCTACGAGCGTCAACAAAAGGAAATAGAAAAGCAGCAAGCCTTTATTGAGCGTTTCCGTGCTAGTGCAACCCGGTCTACCCAAGCCAAAAGCCGAGAGAAACAATTAGAAAAAACTGAACGGATAGAAGCCCCAACTGCTAATCTCAAAACTCTCAAATTCCAATTCCCTCCTGCCCCTCGTAGTGGTTTTGAGGTAGTCAAAATCAAGGATTTAGTCCATGACTATGATGACAAGATTTTATTTCTGGGAGCAGACTTGTTGATTGAACGGGGCGATCGCATTGCCTTCATCGGTCCCAATGGTTGCGGTAAATCCACCTTACTCCGGATGATCATGGGAATGGAAAAGCCAACAGAAGGGATAGTAGGACTGGGCAAACACAATGTGATTCCTGGTTACTTTGAGCAGAATCAAGCAGAAGCCCTAGAATTGAGCAAAACGGTCATGGAAACCATCCATGATGAAGTCCCAGACTGGAAAAATCAGGAAGTGCGTACCCTATTGGGACGGTTTCTGTTTACTGGGGACACGGTATATAAAAAGGTTGAGTCCCTTAGTGGAGGCGAAAAAGCCCGCCTGGCCTTAGCCAAAATGCTCCTTTGTCCTGCTAATTTACTAATTCTGGATGAGCCGACTAATCACCTGGATATCCCAGCCAAAGAAATGTTGGAGGAAGCACTCGGTACCTATGATGGTACAGTAATTATTGTTTCCCACGACCGCTATTTTATCTCGAAAGTGGCCAAAAAAATAGTGGAAATCCGGGATGGCGAATTCTGTACCTATCTGGGAGATTACCACTACTATCTTGAAAAGATTGCCCAGGAAAAAGAAGAAGCTCGGTTAAAAGCGATCGCTGCGGCCAAAGCGGCTAAAAAAGCGGCAAATGCTAGCAAAAAGACTAAAAAGACCAAAAAGAAAGCTGCTGCTAAACAAAAGTAACAACAAAAGTAACATATAGCAGTTTTCAATACCCAATTGAGAACTGCTATATTACCTATTACCGATTAAAATTACCGATTAAAAGCTTATTGCTTAAGTGCTGAGGAGTCAACTATATTGCTGGTTAATCTCTGCAATACCTGATCAATATCGTTCAAATCACCGACAATCCGCCGGACAGGCTCGGGCCATACTCTGAGTAGTGTCGGTGTAGCTGAGATCTGATCACTTTCTGCGAGTTCTGGGTGCTTGAAAACATCAATAATTTTTAGGGTATAGGGATGACCTAAATGATTCTCTAACAACTGGTATAGACTCTTGAGAGTATACTCAGTTTCTGTACTATGTCCGCAAACGAACAAACGCAGGACATAGCTATGGGTAGGTTGTGCCTGGGAGTGAGACACATCAGGCAGGGACATCCTGGATAAAGAATCAGGTTTGGTGACATCGGTGACAGTCAGTGAGTCTGTACTATCAGTGGCAGACTTAGATAAACCCGGCAGCTTTTCAATAGCTCTCAAATGCTGCTGAGGTGACCATCTCCCAGAGTTTTGATTAGTAACCCTTTCTGGCAAAACCTCTTCTGTATCGTAGTAGGATAATGGCTCTGGGCGGTCAATGCGCAGGATCAAGTCGTGGTTTTCCCAAAGTTGGGGAAACTGATTGCGATAAGTTTCTAGCACCGCCGGGTCACAGGACTCTTCCTCCCAAGGGGCTACTTGCCAAATCAGGTTGTCAGTGCCAAATACGGCATTTAACAATGCCTGATGATGTTGCACCAACCAATGAATTTCTGCTGACATGCGCAACTGATTGGTTTGAGGGTCAATCCACCGATCAATGGTAGCAGTATATCCGGGGACTAAAAAATGAGGTGGCTCTGGTAACCCCAGTATTTCCTGTAAACTCGCACACAGATGCAGGTGCCAGTGACTCTGCTTATTAAAGTCAATGCTATACACTAGATCTTCCCCTGGTGTAAATATAGCAATACCTTTAAACAGTTGGGGCGAGGGGGTTTCATCCAGCATATGCTAGTACTATGTCAATTTAGTTTTGATGGTCAAGGTGTTACGGTAATGGTGTGATATCATGTCCGTTTGAATACTTACACTTTGGTAAATCGAAGGCAGAGGGCAGAAGGCAGCTTTGCTGAAGGAAAGGAGTAAGGTTTGAAGGGAGAAGGTTTTTCATCACTAATTATCCGGACATGATATTAGGGGTTAGGTTTTAGGGGTTAAGTCAGTATCCCTAATTCCTAATCCCTATACAAGCCTGCCTAATCCCTAAATCCGACCGCGCAACATCATTGCAATCTCGTTGGGAGTGGGTGACTTTTCCAAGGCAGTTTCCTCAGTAATACGCCCCTCTTGGTAAAGAGCGAACAAGGATTTATTTACGGTAACCATACCGTCAAATTCACTGTCCGCCATCAGTTGTTCAATTTCTTCGTATTTGCCCTTGAGGATGTAATCCTTAATGGATTCAGTATTAATCAGGATGTCATGAAAAGCAGCACGCTTGCCATCGGTAGTACGGCACAACCCTTGGGAAATGACTCCTACTAGGGCTTCTGATATGGACACCCGCATGGGAGCCTGTTCTTCTGGATTGTAGAGATTGAGAATCCGCTCAATGGTTTTCACGGCACTGTTGGTATGCAAAGTACCCATGACCAAGTGACCAGTTTGAGCAGCTTTCAGAGCTGTATTGACTGTTTCTCGATCTCGCATTTCCCCAATCAGAATCACATCGGGGTCTTCCCGCAAAGCGGCTTTCAACGCCCGGTCAAATTTACGGGTATGCATTCCTACTTCCCGCTGTTTAACCAGAGATTTTCGACTTTGGTGGATAAATTCAATGGGGTCTTCAATGGTAATTATATGCCGCGCCATCTCTTTGTTCATATAGTCTATCATTGCGGCCATGCTGGTAGATTTTCCGGAACCTGTGGGACCGGTGACCAAAATGAGACCTTTATGGTAATGACAGACATCTTTCAGGATTGGTGGCAACCGCAACTGCTCAAGGGTCAATATCTTCAGGGGAATAATCCGCAAGACCATGGCAGGACCAAGAAGGCTATCGAAGACATTAATCCTTACCCGACTAAACTCGTACTGAGTTGCCCCATCAAATTCCAACTCTTCTCTAAAGCGCCGGATTTCTTCATCAGTCATTACTTCCTTGAGCCAACAGTTAAATGTTGCGTGATCGGTGAGTGGATATTCGGTTGGCTCCATTTCACCGCGACTCCGGAAACGGGGAGTTTCACCAACACCTAGATGAATATCAGACACTCCTTTCTCAAAAGCCTCACGGACAATGCTTTCTAAGCTTGACTGTCCAGGGGGCAGACCGATGCTATGGGGTGTCTGCTGGTGCTGATTGGCGGATGGTTTTGCTTGGACGTTAGTGGCTGAATTCTGAGCTGCTGTGGCCACAGGCCGAGGGCGTGAGGCTACTGCGGCACCGGCTTGACTGCTTCTTGGAGCCATGGCTCTTGGTTGTGCAGGTCTCGATTGATTGGCTTGAGCAGATACTGGTCTAGACGCTATATTCGAAGGCGGTGGTGCTGGTGCAATCCGGGGTGAACGCTGTGGGTCTGTCATCTTTCAACTACCAACTACAGTTGGGCTACGAGAATTTATTTTACAAACTCTTACATTAAGTTTTCCCAACAGTTAGGGTTGAGTATAACTTATAACAGTTCTACCTTAGGTAAGGGATTTTCGTCCTGGGTTAATGGGAGTCGGGAGTCGGGAGCGGTGCGACCCGTGGCGAATTTAATTACGGGTCAAGCGCACCGAGGGAGTCGGGAGTCGGGGTAAGAAAATTGAGTGTACCTGATAAGTATGAGAAACGCTATAGACCAATTTCATTTCTTCGAGCTATAAATGGTGAGGAGGTGATGTGTTTATAGGACTATGTATGTTTTGAAATTCGTCAGCTGTCACCATCTAATTGTTTGTTATTGTTTGTGATTGTTTCTTTTTGAGTAAGCAGGAAAAGCTCTAAAACCCTCTCCCCTGCTCAAGACCAGATTTAAGATCACCTTGAGGGCGGGGCGCAAGCCGTCAGGGCGCAAGCAAAGGGCCCCATTGATTCAAAGCACCCCTAAGATTAGGGTTGAGCAAGGGACGGGGGGGAAAGTCCTAATCACAAATACCTAATATGAGTAATTATCCTTAATTATCAGTAATTATGCTTAATATTAGAAAACTATTCAATTTGGATAAAAAATATTAAGCAAAGTATAATAAATGTTAAGCAAATCGGAGTCAACCCCTCACCCATCCTGATCCGATTCGGTGACCCTAGTTCCCTTTCTTGTTCTTGCGACTCTATAACTTATCTCTATAACTGATTCGGTCTATATAACTCTAACTATAACCCTATAACTGATTGGGTCTATATCTTCGGTCCATGTATCAGCGATCAAAAATTGCTTCATCTGTCTAATGGTAGATTATGGGTCTGTCTTAAGATAACCAATAATTTCCGGCTTTTAACGATTGTAACAATTTTGATACATAGGTCGGACGAGTTGACTGTAAACTTTTTTGACAAAAGGTTCATCTTCATCAAAATTTTACCTATACTGAAACTCACCTAGAAAATTTCCAATCAAAGAATTTACTCAAAGACAGACCCTGTCAATGAATGACAGACACTGTCAATTCATTTTTTTAATGATTACTGGAGAAAACACCATGGCATTAACCACAAGTCAAAGCTTGACACAAACTGATTCATTAGCAGTGGTCAAAAGCTTTTTAATTTGGGCATTTACCTTGGCAGTTTGCTTACTGGTTGTCGGTTTTCCGTTGATTGTATTGATGGTGACCACCGGCGCTCTGTTAGCGATCGCTCTACAATCGATTCTGCCGGTTAGTGCTGTATTACTAGTAGCAGGTAGTATGATTGGAGTAAATGTTTTAGCAGTGATATTAGGTGCAGGAGTCTTAACCTTTAAGGGGGTTCATCCTCAGGAAGTTCGTTGGTTAAATTGGCTACATGGCGAGCCTGATCTGATCCAGACTCCCGTTTATGCGGCTTGCCCCCTCACCTGTAACATTATCAGGTAACATGATCAGATAGTCACATAGAAGGTTTGTGAGCTGACCCAAGTCTCGGAATGTTAATAATTGATGACCTTCTAGGATCTCAAAAAAGGGTACAAGGTGTGGGAGTGTTTTCTCTTTTCCGTCTAAAGGTCATCAAGGGTCAGCACCCTGCCCGTTCATAGACGGGGCTTCCAAACATTCCACGATTTTTTGTAATAAAGCCAAGCTTTGGTAAGTTGATTGGTTTTTCAGCAATTTTCCCGGTCTTGACCGGGTTTTTTGATGAGAACATTCAAGAGTATCCTACGAAGGTTGAAGGTTGCAGGTTGCAGGTTGCAGGTTGCAGGTTGCAGGTTGAAGGTTGAAGGTTGAAGGTTGGTTGACGGTTGCAGGTTGAAGGTTGAAGGTTGGTTGACGGTTGCAGGTGAAGGTGCTGGGTGAAGGTTGCAGGTTGCGAAGGTTGTCGAAGGTTGTCAAAAGGTTGGTCAAAGGTTAACGGTTGCTTCGCTACCAATTACCATTCTCCTCATCTCCTCATCTGGCCAGATGGCCAGATGGCCAGATGGCCAGATGGGGGAGATTTTTATTGGGTGCATCTCATATTTGTAAAAAAGATCGGAAGTGTGGGAAGTGTGGGGCCCGGGCGCGGGGAGTGTGAGGAGTGTGGGAATTTTCGCCCGAATTTTTGCCTAATTGCAAAAGTGATGCAGCTTCGGAACAGGGGAGGCAGCGCCGCCAAAGGGGGTTCCCCCCACTCGCGCTTTGCCGTGGTTTCCCCCACTCGCGCTTTGCATCAAGACACTGAGATGCACCCTTTTTATTAAGGGTAATTATCCCGACATAATATAACAATCAATTTCAGTACTTAAAAAATCAAATATTATCACTGTTCCCTGTTTCCTACCTTGATAAGTAAATTTTTAACTTGGGGCAATCACTAAGTTTATACTGCCATGATCCAGATTTAAGCTACTAGCTAAAAAAACTACCATTCTAATCGTTATATTTTAAATAATTATTAACTTTTATGTAAATTACCTTGATTTTTTTGATTTTATTGTTGACAAGAATAGTAGCCATTGGTTATACTATAATCATTGGAAAAAGAGCCGCGATCATCGGCCACCAACCTGGAAGCGCGGCTCTCCCCCCCAAGTTAAATGGAGGTAACTCTATCATGCCAAAAAAACGATTCGTTTATCATCCCATCGATTATCACGAAGCTTTCGCATAGCGTGTGCGTAGCACAATGGAGCGCCTGGAACAGCTTGCACAACAGAGGGAGTTAAAGGGCGAGTATTCCTATCCCTATCCCATTACCGAGCGCGAGCAAATCTTGATCCGACTTTACAGTTACTCCGAATTGGGTATGACACCGCAACGGTTTTACAATAAGTGGGACTTGAGTCGGGAAGATATGGCTTTAATCTGCTCTTGTTCCGTTCACACCGTTAACGGCTGGTTTAACACCAGTCGTCGCTGTTACCCTCCCACTCCTGGTCACTTGCGCCATCTGGCCATTATGGATCTCTTGTTGGAGGATTTCGAGACAATTCCTAAACCGTTATTGGAGCGATTGTTGTCGAAGGGTCTTGAAGGCAGAATGTAGAATTAAGAATGTAGAATTAAGAATGTAGAAGGTAGAATGTAGAATTAAGAATGTAGAATTAAGAATGTAGAATTAAGAATGTAGAATTAAGAATGTAGAATTAAACACCTACACAGAATTAATTACCTACTCTCAATTTCTGTAATCCTGACATTGTAAGGTTTTTAATTTTGTGAAATGTGTAATCAATTTTGTATACCTGCTTACAAATTCTAAATTATAAATTCTACATTCTAAATTAGAATCTATTCCCATGGTTTTATTTTCACAATTAAAATAGGGATGCTAGACTGGATTTAATGTAACCTAAAATGACTCTCCCAAGGTTTTCGACTTTGGGAGTATTTACTTGCTGTTAAGCAATTTACTATATTTCATAATACTTATCAAGCCTTTTTGAAACCTTATTGATAATAGATAGCAGTTATCAATAAGGTGAGGTAAATCAGTTAAGAATTTTAGTAAATCAGGTAACAGGTAAAAAATCCTGTATACTTGATTACTATCAGAACTAGCGTAACTTTGCTAATTTCTCTTGAGCAAATTCCCGCAGTTTAGGATCGGGGTCATGCTCTGCTCTATTTTTCAATAAAGACCGGGTTTGGGAATGGTTAGGATAATATTTCAGGATGGCCTGAAGGGCTACTTGTCGAGGATTGACATTGTCGTAATCCTCGTCTTGATCACGCTCAAAGGGGTCATGGAGAATGCGATGCTCTGAAAGAGCCGCTACGCGAACGCATAAAAATTCCCATAACCAAGGCTGATCGTGCCAAGCTTGAGCTAACTGTTCAATTGCTGTACTTCGCAGCCAGGAATCTTTATCAGAACGAACCGATTCTTGAAGTATGGCTAAGGTATCTGGGTGGTCTTGGTAACCTTGAGCTAACTGTTCAATTGCTGTAAGTCGCACCGACGAATTTTTATCAGAGCGAGCGGATTGTTGAAGTAGGGCTAAGGTATCTCGGTGGTCTTGGTAAGCTTGAGCTAACTGTTCAAGTGCTGTACGTCGCACCCACGAAATCTGATCAGAGCGAGCGGATTCTTGAAGTAGGGGTAAGGTATCTGGGTGGTCTTGGTAACCTTGAGCTAATTGTTCAATTGCAATACCTCGCACCCACCAATGCTGATCAGAGCAAGCCGATACTTGAAGTAGGGGTAAAGTATCTCGATGGTCTTGGTAACATTGAGCTAACTGGTAAATTGCTGTACCTCGCACATCCGAATCAGTATCGGAGCGAGCCGATACTTGAAGTAGGGGTAAGGTATCTCGATGGTCTTGCCAATGGGTGGCTACTCCTACAACAGCTGTAGTGCGTATATAACGGACTAAGAATCCCTGATATTCATACTTTTTATAATCATAATTTAGATCATAGTGAATTAAGTCTTTGAAGCAATTCAGTAATTCAGTATCCGTTGATTTAATATCATACCGATTCCTGACTTCAGACAAACAATCCCCTGCCAGAAATAAATTATGAAACTTATCCCCTTCTCCATCTTTTGCCATCAAATACTCAATAATCTCTCCACCTTTCTTGGAATCAATCATGCCCACAATCAACTTGATCACTTCATGCCAAGATTCATCCTGCCAGTGTTTACCAAATACCTCGTTTTTCAAATGTTCTAGGGAAATTTCCTGTTTTTTTTCAAATTTACTGACAAATTCCCAAGCACAGAAATATTCCAAAAATGTCCGATGCACAAAGGCGTAGTAATCGGCTCCCATGAAACACAAGATAAAATTGCGGGTGCGCAACTGATTAATCATTACCTTAGCAACGGCTCTGGGATTAGTAACCTCCCGTAATTTCAGCTCATCTTTGATAATCCTTTCTAAATCCTCTCCACTAATCAGATTTCCCGCTAACCCTGCTTGATTTTCATGCATAAAATATGCCACTTTTCCAAGCATTTGTTGCTTATCTTTATAATCAATCGTCTTGGGATCAACACGATTATCTTCTAGTAATGCTCGTTCCACATCCCATTGATGGAGCAGTAATCGAGACGCTTGGTTGTAGAGTTCAGAGCGGTCACGAGGCAATTCTTGATTGCGGTTCAGGATTGCCATCATAGTTAATAATAGGGGATTTTGCGCCAGTTGTCGAATTGGAGGTGATGTGTCTATTGCTTTTTGTAAGCGCTCGCGTTTCCTAACTTTATCGGCTTGATTAGTAAAGGTTAACTCGTGCCAGTGCTCGATAAAGGTTTGAATTTGTTCTGACTCCAAGTCTTGGAGCATCACATGACGAAATTGAGCATTTCGTAGCCGTTGGGATTTATAACCAATGACGCGAGATGTAACAATTACTCTTACCTTAGGATAGGTATTGGTAAAGCGATGAATATCCGTAATCACATCTTCTCGTTTCCCTGGCTCAAAGACTTCATCCAAGCTATCAAACATCACTAATACGTTACCAGCCTTTAACTGGTGATGCAGTTGATGTTGATTGAGATGACATATCGCTCCACTGCTTTGATTGCAAAATTCCAAGAAGTTATTACACTGTCCACTATCGCGATTGCGGATATAGGTACGTAATTCAATCAGTAAGGGAATTGGTAGAGAAAGGGCAGTAGTCAGATCCGTTCTTGCCCAATTTAATGCTAAATATTGCAGCAAGGTAGATTTACCGGAGCCTGGGTCTCCTAAAACTACCAAATAGGGATAACCTTGAGACTCATTAATAACATCTAATACGGATTTAACCGGCTGTTGATGATAAATCTCTTTGGCTCGTTTCAACTCCTCTTTGTCAATTTCCTGATCTAGTTGACCACTCTCTAGGAGTTTTCGATAATAATCCTTAGGCAGTTCATGAATAGCTGACGGCATCAGGTCATGAACCTCTCGCACATTTTGAGGGATAAATATTTTCCAGAGTTTTAGTTCGTTATAGGCACAAGCATTGGTATCTAAACTATCTAAGCTCAGATTACCGTAGCGCTCTAGAAGTCCTTCTTGATAGGTGCTTAAGTCAAAGTCTGGGATAATGCCTGCGGTAGCGTTAGTGTTTTTTGCGATCGCGTAGCGTAGCCCTTCGGGCTAATCGCATCCAAGGTTTGGGAATCTCGGATAGGCCGTAACTGATCCGACTCCCGGATGATAGTGTGTACTTGCTTGAGATACTGTCTAGCAATATACTTCCAACGAAATTCTTCTGGTAATGGTAATAACTTAAGCTCAATCCAAGTCTTGGTTAATGTCTCGGTATCTATGTGTTGACAGCCATATTTAAACGCACTTCCTAGGATAGCTTTAATGGATTTGTTTTTAATATACTGCTTGAGGGGTTTAGTATACTGTTTTAATTCTTGCTTGGATAACTCAGCATCTTCCAATTCTCTTTCAACTAAGGCTACAAATTCTTTTAAAGCTTTACCGAAGAGTTTTTTCTGGGTATTTTGATCCGATAGTCCAGTATAGTCTTTGATGGATTCTTTGAAAAAATCTTTGGTGTAGTCTTCTAGAGCTTCTTTGGCCAAGGGACCGATCACTTCTTTGGCGAGATAGCCACCGGCACTAGAAATTCCCCAAACTGCTAACCAATCCAGCATGATATTGGTATTTGTTTTTTAGTTTATCTATTAGTATAGAGCAAAGGGAAAAGGGAGTAGGGAGTAGGGAGTAGGGAGTAGGGAGTAGGGAGTAGGGAACTTCGGATCTGGGAACAGCGGATCTGGGAACAGGGAGCACAGCTGATGGCTGACAGCTGACAGCTGACGGCTAAATGCTTACCGACAGTTGCTAAAATCAAAATCATGAGTCGGAAAAAATTGAGGTAATCTCATGTCTGTTGCCAAACCCTTATTTGAGCAGGTTATTCTCCCTCATCCGGCCAAAGAAACCCTGCCCACCATGTATGATTTACCCAGTGAAGATCCCGAGGAACCGGGTTTGCCTGACGAATTTCATCTTTGGCAACCACAACTGTGTAGTGAGACCTTTCGCCCTCCCAATTATGAGAGCGATCGCGTTTTTGTGGCCAGTGACTTAAATTTATATTATGACCCCAACCATACCGCTTGGTACAAACGACCGGATTGGTTTGCTGTAGTGGGGATTTCCCGATTTTACCAGGGACGAGAGCTCAGAATGAGTTATGTGATCTGGCAAGAAGACGTCAGACCAATTGTGGCCATAGAGTTGCTCTCTGCCAGCACCAAAGATCAAGACCTTGGTTACAGTGAACGAACGGGAGAACCACCAACGAAATGGGAAGTGTACGAGCAAATTTTAGCGATTCCCTACTATGTTACCTTTGACCGAGTCAGTAACGAATTACAACTTTTTAAGTTAGATGGCGGCAGCTATCAACCACAAACATTAGACAATTCCCAATTTTGGATGCCTGAGTTGCAATTGGGTTTAGGACTATGGCTTGGTCAATATCGGGGATTGAATCGGTTGTGGCTACGTTGGTATGATCAACAGGGAAATTGGATTCCTACTGAGGCAGAACTTGAACGTCTTCGAGCTGAACAGGAACGGCAACGAGCTGAACTGGCTCAACAACGAGCTGAACAGGAACGTCAAGAGAAGGAACTGGCTCAACAACGAGCTGAACAGGAACACCAACGAGCTGAACAGGAACACCAACGAGCTGAACAATTAGCAGAACGGTTACGACAGATGGGTATTAATCCCGATGAAATTTAACCCCTGTCTGAGTTGGTGGGTGTATCTCATTAAAGCTGTTTGACCCGGTGGTGGGTTAGATTATGTTCGGATAATTGGGGACAATACTGATAGATTGGCAATCTTTTTCAGTGCTACTGATACTGACGATAATTCCTTAAACGCAGTGCATGGCGAAAATTCGGAAAACCGTTGTGAACACGATTGGGTTAAATCCAGATTACCTGATTCCCGTTCCCAAAGAGACGATTCCGAAAACAGGGATCGGCAAAATTCAGCGCCAGGAATTGAGAAAAAGATTCGAGGCTGGTGAATTCCATGGAATCTTTTGAAAGGCTGAAGTCAGGAGTCAGAAGTCATAATTTCAAATACCTCCTGTTATCTGATCGCGTTTTCCATACCTATGAGGTACACAGGATTTTTTACCTGTTCCCTGTTCCCGATTCCCGATTCCCGATTCCCGATTCCCGATTCTGCAACCACCATTGACCTCAAAGCCCTTAGATGCTTTCTCCAGCAGTAGCCTTCCTTTTAAGACGCAGGCTGACCCAGATCATTTGCTTGAGAGGTAAAGGAACCTCTGGGTGCAACCCTTCCGCAATTTCTTCAAAAGTTTTAATTGACCCAGGATAAACAAAAACTGGCCATCCTTCTTTAGCAAGGCAGGTAAACACAGCTGACTCTTCCAGCAGGTAGGTGATCGCCAGGTGCTTTTGCCTTTGGAGAAGCTGCTCTACTTCCTCTTCTTCTGACTGTTCCCCCCGATTAAGATAGGTTTGGGCAAAGGAGTTTACCATCCTTTGAAAGGATTCATCCTTTTGATAAAGACCCTGAAAGTCTTTGTAATAGATCTCAAATTCTGATTGGTTCTCTATTTGGGAAGCCATCTGGAATTGGAATTGACAACTTCCAGAGTATTGCTGGAACAAGAAACGGTTTTGATTAATAAAGGTCTCTCCAGTGCGAATTGCTTCCAGCCAAGCTTCATCCCCTTTAAGTCCCTGTCTAAGCTCGATTGTCAATCGGTAGATACTATCGCAAACTAGTACTAGGCAAGCTTTGAAGTGTTCGCTAATCCATTTAATTGAGGCTTCGAGTCGCTCACTATCAACGAAGTTTCTGCTTCCCAGACTGATAATGAAAAAACAGTTTTGATAATCAGAGAGGGAGCTACGTAGGCGACGAGGGAAGACCTTAGCTAAGCTTGCCTTATACCTATGAACTTTGCTCAGATTGGCAGTAGATTGGGTCAACTTTAAGTCGCGTATCTTAAGATCGATTGCTTTGATTATTTGAGACTGAAGCAACTTCAACTGTTCTAGTGAAAGCTGATTCCAGTCAAAATTTTCAATGATCGTTTCTTCGTCCCTGTGGCTACTCATTCTGTTATACCAAATCCCCTTGACTGAGACTTTATTCAAAACAATCAAAATCCTTGCCTAGAGAGGATTTTAATATTTGTTTAATTACTCTATCATAACCAGATTTGGTATTAGATGTTTTTGGCCGTCAGCTGACAGCTGACGGCTGACAGTTTACGGCTGAATGCTTACAGCCGAATTAAACGTCGGTTTCAAATAAGGAAAGGCGCAATCGCTCCGCTGAATCTTCTAGTTCTGCCAGAGACTCAAGGCTCACCGCCATGGTTTTTTCAATCCCTAAAATCTCCGCCGCTTTAGCCACAGATGCTTTTTCTTTGTCATGGTAATTACCATCCGCTCGACACATCTTGATCGCTTGGTACAACATGCTTCGGCGAAAATTCAGCGGAAAGTCATACTTTATCCCACTCAATAGCTCCTCAACGTTAGCATTTTTCCAATCGAATTGGCGGAGCGCTTCAATGTATTCTGCAGATTCAACAAAGTTCATTTGCTGTTCGTCAATATACCACTGGAATTCTCCTTCTGCCAGTTCGCCATCTGCTCCAGCAATTGCCATTAAAGTACCGCCGTAATTCATGGCTACCTCAAAATCAATTGGTTTAGTAATGTTATATCTCTTATTACCATATGGGGTCGGCTGGAGACTTTTTCCACTTGTCATAGTTTTCCTCTCTGTTTTTGATTTAGGTGTTTTGAGCAAATTTATTCTACCACAAGATAAATTGATGGGAGCATGGGGTAAACCCCCTGTTTGTCAAGTCAAGTTTATAAAACTCAATACTTTGAGGTTAATCACCTGTAGTTTGAGAAGATTATCAAGAAAACTATCTAATAATTTATAATATAAAACTGTACTAAAATCATAGACTGTTTGTTAAATTTTGCTTAAATTATTTTAGCTATTAGCCACAGGTACCTGTTGGGTAATACAATGAATTCCTCCTCCACCTTCAGCCAGAATCAGACTATTTACACCAACAACCTTCCGCCCAGGGAAAACCTCACGCAGAATAGCAAGGGGAGCATCATCTTGGCTGGAGTCACCAGCAATCGGAACGATTACCGCACCATTAGCAATGTAAAAATTCATGTGAGCAATATCTAAGCCAAGAGGAATCTCAACAATCTCAAACTTACGTCCACGAGCATCAGTACTTTGTTGTAATCGATGCTTAGCATCCCGACAAATCTTGTAATTTGGATCATTAGCATCATCAGTGCTATGGAGTAAGACCAATCCAGGTGCGGCAAATGCGCAAATGCCATCCACATGTCCATCTGTCACGGGATCAGGTACGATACCACGACCCAGCCAAACCACTGTTTCAGCCCCGAGATAGTCCTTCAAAAGTCTCTCAACTTGAGACTTACTCATCGTGGGATTGCGATTAGGGTTAAGTAAACATTCCTCAGTAGTGATAATAGTGCCTTCACCATCTAATGTGACACCACCGCCCTCCAACACTAGAGAGGATGAGTACATGGTTGTATCAAGATAGTGGCACAATCGCGCCTTAAGTAAAGCATCGTCCTGATAGGGGGGAAACTTACCACCCCAACCGTTGAACGTAAACCCAGCTACCCGACGTGAACCCTTGCCGTTCACCAAAAACATTGGACCGGAATCCCTGGCCCAGCCATCGTTTACGGGAAATTCAATTAGTTCGATATCTGAACTCAACAAGCCTTTAGCCACACCCTTGTCTTGAGGATGAACAACCATCGAAACCGGTTCAAACTCATTGACAGCATTCGCCACTGCTGCCCATTCCCGCCTTGCCTTCTTCAGACCATAGCCTTTCCAATTCTGAGCTGGAGGAAACACCATGATCGTGAATTCATGGGGCTGCCATTCCGCTGGAAAGAAAAAGCCATCCTCAAGGGGTGTTGTCTGCTGTAATAACGTAACTCCACTGCTGCTATAGTCCGGCATTCTACTACTAACCTCAGTTCTCACCCTTGAGCAGACTGCTGACATACCCAAGGCACTAGCAGCTGAAACAAGACTTAACTTTAGTAACCTTCGACGATTCAACATAGCGTGTATCTATTCTAGAGTACTTATCACTTGGGTCGGGAGTCCGGAGTCGGGAGTCGGGAGTCGGGAGTCGGGAGTCGGGAGTCGGGAGTCGGAATCCTGCCATACTTCCAACACTTCCGACACTTCCGACACTTAACACACTTTTTGATGGTCAATGCTAGCAGCGGTATCATAGAGTGGCTCAAATGTCCAGTGACAGGTGATCTGTTTTTTCTACTGATGGTCAAATTAAGGTAATTAGAGATTCTGTAATGCGGTGTGATTGCAATTACACCTTTGGGTAATGGGGAAAGTCTTTTTACCATTACCCTTATTTCCCATACAGAAAATGCTCACTAATGTAAGCTATCAGCTATCAGCTATCAGCTATCAGCTATCAGCTATCAGCTAATGCGCTATGGGAACAGCTTTTGAATCAAACAGGTAAGCATTGGTTTAATCTCAGTGAAGTCACAGCTTCGTTCGCACAGCGTGGCCATTCGCGTAGCGTGGCCGAAAGGCCAAGGCCAAAGCCTGTGCCACGCTGACCGCTGACCGCTGACCGCTGACTGCTTACTCACTAATACCAAGTCCGGTTAATTTGTTAAGTTTCAAGTTTCTAGTTTCAATTTTAATCGAATGGTGTCTTTCCTATGACTAAAGTACCTATTACTAAAGTAACTGACGAACTCAAAACCGAAATTTTCTACCCCGACAGTGATGGTAAGCCTATGACAGAAAGTGATCCTACTCGGGATTATCTGATTTATGGGGTAAACGCCTTAAAAAGTTATTTCAAAAATCGGGAAGATGTTTATGTTTCCGGTAACTTATTTATTTACTACCAGAAAGGAGAACCCGATCAGGTAGTCTCTCCCGATGTATTTGTGGTTTTTGGCGTAGAAAACAAACAGCGAAGAAGCTACAAAACTTGGGAAGAGGGAGGAAAACTGCCCAGTTGGGTATTAGAAATAACCTCAAAAAGCAGCCGGAATAGTGATCAAACCACAAAAAGCCAACTATACCAAACTATGGGAGTATTAGAATACTTTCAGTATGACCCTACTGGGGATTATCTTAACCCGCCACTTAAGGGATTACTTTTGGTGAAGGGAAAGTATAAACCTATCCCCAGCAAGTCTTTAGGGGATGGAGATTTTTCTATTGATAGTGAAGTCTTAGGTCTAGAGCTTCAAGTGCATCAGGGAAAACTAGAATTTTTTGATCAGAAGCTGGGTACAAAGCTATTAAATTTTCAAGAACTGGAGATAGCTTATCAGCGAGCAAAGTTAGAGCAAACCACAGAAGCTCAAGCCCGACAACAAGCGGAGTTAGAGCGAGCTGCTGAAGCTCAAGCCCGACAACGAGCGGAAGAAGGGCTACAGAATGCTATTTCCCAGTTATTAAGCTTAGGCTTGACTGTTGAACAGATAGCTGAAGCACTAAATTTATCAGTGCCAGAGGTTAACCGTCACCTTTAAATTGGTTATTCCCCCTTACCTATTCCCTATTCCCTGCTCCCTATTCCCTATTCCCTATTCCCTGTTCCCTGTTCTAATCACCAATGACTAATGAGCAATTAAAACCTAAATTTTTTTATCGCAATACTAATGGTACACCAATGGCAGAAAGTGACCCTAACCGAGATTATATCATTTATGGCGTAGAAGCCTTGAAAAACTATTTCAAAAATCGAGACGATGTTTATGTTTCCGGCAACTTATCGATTTACTACCTAGAAGGCGTATATGATGCGGTAATTGAGCCTGATGTATTTGTAATTTTCGGAGTAGAAAATAAACTACGAAAACACTACAAAGTTTGGGAAGAAGGAGGAAATTTACCGAGTTGGATATTAGAAGTAACTTCAATAAATACTAAGGGAACTGATCAAAGATTTAATCGCCAAACATACCAAGATATGGGAGTATTAGAATACATGCAGTATGACCCTGTGGAAGATTATCTCCAACCACCCCTGAAAGGATTACGTCTGGTGGAGGGAAACTATGAGCCTATAGCTAGCAAACCTTTAGGAGATGAAGATTTCTCGATTTACAGTGAAGTCTTAGGTTTAGAACTTCAAGTGAATCAGGGAAAACTAGAGTTTTTCGATCCGAAGTTGGGAAAAAAGCTATTAAACTTTCAAGAACTGGACATGGCTTATCAGGAAGCTGAACAAGCACTACAGCAAACTGAACAAGCACTACAGAAAGCTATTTCCCATTTATTAGGATTAGGGTTAAGTGTGGAACAGATAGCTGAAGCCTTGAGCTTATCAGTAGAAGACATTAATCACAGACTGCAAGAATAACTAAGGTCAGTTTTGGATAAGGAGGAGCGAAGGGAGTAGGCTGAAAGTGTTTAAGAATTCAGCCGTCAGCCGTCAGCTGTCAGCCATTGGCGTAGCGTGCGCGTAGCCCATAAGCTGATACGCGACACGCTGATAGCTGATAGCTGAATGCTTACGAACGTGCCACTCCTCAAGCTTCCCAAATTTCTTCCATAACCATGACAAAACCAGGCAGCACCGAATCATCCCCCTTCACCGTAGCGGGATTTTCCAATTGCTCCACATCAGCACCAGGACGGTAAATATACACCCGACGACTATTTGGCTCAATCAACCACCCCAACCTCGCACCATTGTCCATGTACTCCTCCATCTTCTCCTTGAGATCTTTTACCCTATCACTGGGGGAACGCAACTCAATCACAAAATCTGGGCACAGAGGAATAAATTTTTTTCTTTCTTCTTTACTCAGGGATTCCCAGCGCTCCAGCTTGAGCCAAGATGCATCAGGAGAACGATCTGCCCCATTGGGCAGCCTTATTGCCACAAGAAGACTCAAAAACCTTCCCTAGCTTTGTTTGGCGGTTCCATAACCGTAGCTGAAAATTAATGTCGGAATTTCTGTCAGATGTTTCACCTCCTGTTGGGGGCATAACAATTATTTTTCCGTCTAATGTACGTTCAATACGTAAATCTCGATTAACCTGACAAAACTCAAAAAATTGGTCATCATCCATATCCAATGCTGGAGGCATCCTCAGCACAATGGGATTAGTTTCAACAGGTGTGGTGGCTACTGTCATGATTTAGCTACTTCCCGCATAAAAGAGTTTCTTCGTAAGCATTCAGCTCTCAGCTATCAGCTATCAGCCAAAAGCTTGTGGCGACGCTACGTAAACAATTTATACCCATAGCGCACGCTACACCAAACAGCTAGCTTTTGAACAAAATAAGCACCTCAAGCAGCGTGAGTCTAAAGCTGACGGCTGACGGCTGACGGCTGAATGCTTACGTTTATTCTATTCTAAAGTTTTGGTTAAGCGATCGCTGGCAAGAGCTTCTCTAAGGGAAGAGAACATTAACTATAGTTAGTGTATTTTTCAACAAAAAAATGTAGGGGTTGGTTCATACTCCCCCTACATTACTACATTAATAAACCCTACTAATTTGTTAAGCACTAGTAGGGTGGGCAAAGTAATCGAGTCTAAAAGAATCAACAAAATAGAATTGTTTTTGCCCACCCTACAAGCTCAAAAAAATAGAACTGTTTTTGCCCACCCTACTAGTTTTTGCTACTAGCTAGTCAACAGTAAAATATCAATCCTTAACGAGGACTAATGGGTGGAGCGAAAGAAACTATTGGAGCATTTTCTAGTGCTACTGGTGGTTCGTTGACCAAGGTTGGTACAGAGTTGCGGAGTCGTGCGGTTAGCTGGACTGTGGTAGCGTCATAGATCTGAGTCACAATTTTCGGATACAAACCAATCCCGATAATTGGTACTAATAGACAGGCAATAATAAACACTTCCCGAGGTTCCGCATCAATCAAGGCTTCGTGGGCGACTAATTCCTTGTTTTCCGGACCGTATAAAATCTCGCGCAGCATCGAGAGCAGGTAAATTGGTGTTAAGATAACCCCGACAGCTGCCAGGACGATCACTAATACCTTGAAGAAGGAACCGTAAGCATCACTGGTAGCAAAGCCAACAAACACCATCACTTCTGCCACAAACCCACTCATTCCGGGTAATGCTAAGGATGCCATGGAACAGGTTGTCCACATGGCGAACATTTTGCCCATTCTCTTACCAACACCCCCCATCTCATCGAGCATCAAGGTATGGGTACGGTCATAGGTAGCTCCTACTAAGAAGAATAGGCTGGCACCGATTAAACCGTGGGAAATCATTTGCATCACTGCCCCACTCATGCCTAAGTCGGTAAAGGAAGCAATACCAATTAAGACAAATCCCATATGGGAAATGGATGAGTAAGCAATCTTACGCTTGAGATTACGCTGGGCAAAGGAGGTAAGGGCAGCGTAGACAATATTGACAATCCCTAAAATCACCAATACCGGAGCAAACACGGCATGGGCATCGGGTAGCATGCCAGCATTCATGCGGATGAGGGCATATCCCCCCATTTTCAGCAGAATTCCAGCCAGGAGCATGTGTACCGGGGCTGTGGCTTCCCCGTGGGCATCTGGTAACCAGGTATGTAGAGGGAAGATGGGTAGCTTGACCCCGTAAGCAATCAGGAAGCCTCCGTAAAGCAATAGCTGGAAATTGAGGGCGTAATCTTTGAGGGCTAGCGATCGCATATCAAAGGTTACGGTATCTCCATAGAATGCCATGCCTAAGGCAGCTAGCAAGATAAACAGGGAACCCCCTGCGGTGTAGAGGATAAACTTGGTAGCTGCATAGAGACGCTTTTTGCCCCCCCAGATTGACAGTAGCATGTAAACCGGAATTAACTCCAGTTCCCATACCAAGAAGAACAACAGCATATCCTGAACAGCAAATACAGCAATCTGACCACCGTACATTGCCAACATCAGGAAGTAAAACAGCTTAGGCTTGAAGGTTACCGGCCAAGCTGCCAGCATCGCTAGGGTAGTAATAAAGCCAGTCAGTAACACTAGAGGCATGGATAAGCCATCTACACCTACTGACCAATTCAAGTCCATTTGAGGCACCCAGCTGTATTTTTCGACCAGTTGCAGTTCTGGGTTGCTCAGGTCGTATTGGGTCACAAAAGCATAGACAATTAGGGCAAAATCAATTAACCCAATAATTAAAGCGTACCAACGCTCCCAAGTCCCATTTTTTTCTGGCAGAAACGGGATCAGAAGCGATGCCGCAATCGGAAACAGAATAATTATTGTTAGCCAGGGGAAATCTGTCATAGTCAACTAGTCAGTCACCATTGGTCAAAAGAAAATTGCAAATTGTTAATTGTTAATTGTTAATTGTTAATTTTTGATCAACAACTAACAATTAACAAAGCAGGTCAGGTCACACCTGAGACAATTACTAAACCCAGTACTGCGAGGAAGACAATTAGAGCATAGAATTGGGCACGACCGTTTTCTACGTATTTCAGTGCTTCACCACTGAGCAGGGTGAAAAAGCCAGTCAGGTTTACAGCACCATCAACGATACGGTAGTCTACCTCCATAACTTGCCGTGCTAATCGACGGCTTCCCTGAACAAACAGCCGGTCATAAATTTCATCGAAGTACCACTTATTGAGAGACAGCTGATATAGGGGCTGGATTTTTTTAGCGATCGCATTGGGGTCAATCTTGCCCTGTAAGTACATCAGTACCGCAACGGAAATCCCAATCAGACCAATTCCCACGGAACTGCCGCCCATAATCAGAAATTCTGACCAGTCAAAGGCTTCTGCTTCTGCCACGACTTCGGCTATGGTTTCACTGGCTGGGTGGATAAATTCCTCAAAGTAGTTGTTAAAGGGAGTTCCCACCAAACCAATCAGTACCGATGGCACGGCTAAGACTAACAACGGTAGAGTCATCGTTAAGGGTGACTCATGGGGAAACTCACTGTGGTGGTGGTCGTGGTGATCATGGTCAGCCTGAGCTTCAAGTTCCCGTACATCCATAGCACCAGGACCAAAAGCAGGTACAGCTACACCAGCAGCTTCCTTGAGTTGATGACGGATTTCCATTTCATTGCCCCGAAATTCCCCTTCAAAGGTAGAGAAATACATCCGGAACATATAGAAAGCAGTCATTCCAGCAGTCAGCCAGCCAATTCCCCAAAGTATTGGACTTACTTCAAAAGTACTGCCTAAGATTTCATCTTTTGACCAGAACCCTGCGAAGGGGGGAATTCCACAAATTGCCAAGGTTCCAATTAGGAATGTCAGGGAGGTAATGGGCATAAACTTACGCAAGCCTCCCATTAACCGCATATCCTGAGCTAAAATCGGGTCATGGCCAACCACAGCTTCCATACCGTGAATTACTGACCCAGAGCAGAGGAACAGCATGGCTTTGAAATAAGCGTGGGTCATCAGGTGAAATAAGCCAGCACCATAGGCTCCAATGCCCATTGCCATTACCATATAACCCAATTGAGACATAGTTGAATAGGCTAACCCTTTCTTAATATCATTTTGAGTAATAGCAATGGTTGCCCCTAAGAAAGCGGTAAATGCTCCCGTCCAGGCAATCACAGTCATGGCGACTGGAATCCCTTCAAACACGGGGTACATCCTGGCAATCAAAAACACCCCAGCAGCTACCATGGTTGCGGCGTGAATTAGGGCAGAGATCGGGGTTGGGCCTTCCATGGCATCGGGAAGCCAAACGTGGAGGGGAAATTGGGCGGATTTAGCCACCGGACCTAGAAACACTAAGACAGCGAACACAGCTGCCATGCCTGCACCCAGGTAACCTGATTCCACAAAGGCTTCCAGATTGGCTCCCATGACATCAAAGTCGAAGGTGCCAGTTGCCCAGTAGAGTCCCAACATGCCTAACAGCAGACCAAAGTCTCCGACACGGTTAGTCACGAAAGCTTTTTGACAAGCATCTGCTGCTGCCTTACGGTCATACCAGAATCCAATTAACAGGTAGGAACACATTCCCACCAGTTCCCAGAAAATATAAACTTGCAACAGGTTGGCAGAAACGACCAACCCTAGCATAGAGGAACTAAACAAGCTTAAATAAGCATAAAAGCGCACATAACCGGGGTCATGAGCCATGTAGCCATCGGTATAAATCATCACCAGAAAAGCTACGGTGGTCACAACTACCAGCATCAGTGCCGTTAAGTGATCGATGGTATAGCCCATCATTAGGTGAAAATTGCCAGCAGCAGCCCACTCCAGGGTGCGTTGATAGGGTTCATGACCATGAAATTGACTCCAGAGTATAGCAAAGGAGAACACCATGGACGCCCCCAACCAGGAGACAATAAATACAGCTAACAGCTGCCGCAGACGGTTCGTTGCTCTATTGAAGGAAATTAGCCCCAGACCAACCAGCATTGCCCCTGCCAAGGGAAACACTGGGATTAGCCAGGCATATTGATAAAGCGGTTCCATTTAAGACAGCCTACTTCAGATTTCGTTACTATTTTGGCAAACTGTTAACCGCTCATGTCTAAAGTTTTTCTTTTTGTTTGTCTGTAGAAGGCCAGACGCTTTAATCTCAACTGCACTATAGCAGCCTAGGCCATGGACTTACGGTCGGCATTGGCTTGCGGCGACTACTACCAACAGCCGCCATCCCGTGAATAGGCTACTAAGGTCTCATATCTGATACAAATCTTAACCTTTTTCGTAATCTTCATCACAAAATATCTCATCAAAATGGGTAATCATCATGAGATAATCGGACTAATTGATGAAAATAATAAAAAAAGTTTAGTTAACAAAAATTTATCTTTTCGTTACGGAGCCATTGCCAATTACTAGGAATGGAAGTGCTATAATCGATAATTTATAAATTCACAGGCACAGATCAGGCACAAGAGTCAGAAACCAATTAGTAATTGGCAATCGGTAATTGGTCATGGGAAAGGGTAAACCCACAACCTGGTTACCGATGACCAATTCAATGGCTAATTAGGTTAAGGCGCGCTAATTAGTTTAAGTTAAGGTTCTAGGCTTTTAGGTTGAATGGCTAAGGGTGTTCTGACCTAGTTGGCTAGCGCCTGGTCAAGCACGGAGGCTCTCAAAAGCTTTCCTTCTGTACCATTACCCTCTTGTAGCTAATACCTAATACCTAATACCTAATACCTAATACCTAATAGCTAATACCTAATACCTAATACCTAATACCTAATACCTAATACCTAATACCTATAATTTCTCTTGAGGAGATATTGACCGAAAAAGCTTTCAAACCTTGGCGCTGCCTTTTATCCAAGTCCTTGGTGAAATCTGGGTATTGGCAGTGTGATTTGAGCAGCCTGGCAATTTCCCTGAGCAGCTCATCCCGACCTTGGAAACCTTCTATTCGTGAGACCAACTGACCTTGCTCAAAGAATAGCAATGTCGGTAGGGTCTTGAGTCGATAGGTATTGGCAAGCTTGAGATTGTTATCGGCGTTTACTCTGACAACCTTGACATAATTGCTTCCTTGAGTTTGGAATTCCTCAAGTATGGGGTGAACAAACCGGCACACTCCACACCAAGGGGCCCAGAAATCAACGATAACTGGGGTGGAAGAGTCTAAAACTGTTTTTGAAAACGTCCGTTCATCAACAGACAATACCATGGTTTTTTAAAATATAAGGGTTTTTACATTTGTTTGGGATCATGCTACATCGAATCGGGATCATCTGAACAACAGAAATGCCCTAATTACCAATTTACTTGGGCTACAGCTGTAATCATGAGGGGATGTACCCACCACAACAGCCCAGTAAAACCGATGACTCCTAGGTATGCCGGACGAACAAACTCTTGCCATTTCAGGAATTGACGTCCCTGGATAATTGCCAAAAAAGGGATTACCGATGTGCGAGCTTTGACTGTACAAAAGGCTTCTCCATGCCGTGCCAACAACCGGCGGTCTCCATGCCAGACAGCGAAAAGATGGTGGAGAATTAATCCCACGGAGGTCAATAGGGTAAAGGTGCTACCAATCCAGAGGGTATGGGCAATACACCATATTACTTGTCCTACCATTTGGGGATGCCTGGTAACCCGCATAATGCCAGACTCATATAGATGGACTTGGGGCTTTTGAATCGCAGCAATTTCCAATAAATTAAACGTAGCTGGATAAAGAAACAAGAACGAAATCCCTGAAAGCCCCCATACTAATGACTTCATCCCTGGCAGGTCCTGAAGGAGCCACAACTGTAGACCATCATACCGATGGTTCAAAAAGTAAATAATTAATACAACTGCTAGCGGAAGACTCACTAAAGCAAAGACAATACGATAAAGCCTTGGACCAATTATTTGTTCACCCTTAGAACGCAGGGCGGCTAAACCACTATGAGCGATCGCAAAAGTCAATAGCAACCCAAACATGACAAAGTGGCTGACACTCAGCCAATTTGGAAATACCATAGGCAAGGGTGATAGATGAGAAATAACGCTCTATTATAGCAAAAAAGAGCAAGAATTTGAGTCCTGGTTATGTTAGTGTCGATTTCAGCTCGCTCCTTTCTGTTAATGGTTTAGCCCTATGTCTGACCTACCTTTTTCTCTCGATCAACTCCGTATACTCAAAGCGATCGCTACTGAGGGGAGTTTCAAGCGTGCTGCTGATAGTCTATACGTAAGCCAACCTGCTATCAGCCTGCAAGTACAAAATTTAGAGCGACAGTTAGAGGTGCCGTTATTTGACAGGGGTGGACGCCGTGCCCAACTGACCGAAGCTGGACACCTGCTGTTGGACTATGGGGAAAAAATTCTGGCTCTATGCCAGGAAACCTGCCGAGCCATTGACGACTTACAAAGTCTCCAAGGTGGGACCTTAATTATTGGTGCATCTCAAACTACCGGAACCTATCTACTACCTCGGATGCTTGGTATGTTCCGACAACACTATCCTGAAGTGACAGTACAATTACAGGTTCACTCCACTCGCCGCACTTCCTGGGGTGTAGCCAATGGACTGGTGGATTTGGCCATTATTGGTGGTGAAGTTCCCCTAGAACTTCAGGAAACCTTGACCATTAGTCCTTATGCTGAAGATGAGCTAGTGCTAATCTTGCCTGCATTTCATCCCATGGCTTCTTTGGAGAAGATCGAAAAAGAGGACCTGTATAAGTTACAGTTTATTGCCTTGGACTCCCAATCCACCATCCGTAAGGTAATTGACCAGGTATTAGGTCGCAGTGGCATTGATGCTAAACGGTTTAAGGTGGAGATGGAACTTAACTCCATTGAAGCGATTAAGAACGCAGTACAGTCAGGACTAGGAGCTGCCTTTGTATCGATTACAGCTATTGAAAAAGAATTACAAATGGGCGTGCTACACAGGGCAAAAATAGAGGGAGTAGTGGTTAAACGGGTATTGTCTTTGGTGATTAACCCCAATCGTTACCTTTCCAAAGCAACAGAAGCCTTCTGTAGGCAGATTTTGCCCTTGTTTGGCTCAGTAGCATGGCACGGGCAATCCTTGCCACTATCAGGGATGGTAACTAATCCCAACAATCTAGAAGTGGATAGCCCCCACGCTGAAGCCGGGGGTTGAAAGGGTAGAAAACAAGTGACGGAATTTATCCCGCTGCCCAGGAGAAGATCTGATCAGTAATGCAAAAAATTCCAGGGGCTTCTTCAAAATGGCGTGAGTTTAATATTAGCTAACGACTAAAATAAACACAACAACGAGCGACTTGCTAGAGCTTGTCAGCTGAGTTCTAACCTCTGATACCTGAGCGAAGCGCGAAGCGGTAGCAAGGAATGAACATTAGCATTTGGATATAGATATAGATTAAAACTATAGAACTAATGTACAAATGCCTAGCCCTCGATTGAGGAATATAAATAGACTCTAGTAGAGTATCAAGTAGATGCCTGGTAGCGCCTTGTCTTTCATAGTGATCCTCTAAAACATGGAAATTTTCTGCACCCGTCCTGGCTGCCCAAATCCCCATAATTACTTTGATGATCTAGATAACAGAACCACTCTAACCACCACAGAGCAAAGGTATTGTAATAGCTGTGGTATGCCCCTGATTGTAGCAAGTCGCTACATTCCCTCCCAGCTGCTGCGGAAAGGAGGATTTGGAGCCGCATTTCTAGCACGCGATCGCTATACCCCTACCTTGCGTCAATGTGTAGTTAAGCAGTTCCAACCGTCTGGGAGAATTAGCCAGAGGGAACTACAAACTGCCCACAGATTGTTTGAGCGGGAAGCAACGGTTTTAGAGAAATTGGGCAGGCGTCACCCCCAAATCCCCGATTTGTATGCCTACTTTCCGTTGACTGTGCCGAGTCTGAAACCGGGTAAAGAAGACCAGTTTTTCTATCTGGTACAAGAATATATTGATGGACAAAACTTGGAGGAAGAACTCAACACCTTAGGAGCATTTTCTGAAGCCAAAGCCATAGAAGTGTTAACAGAAATTCTCAAAGTCCTCCAATTTGTCCATGACAATGGCTCCATTCATCGCGATATCAAGCCTTCCAATATTATGCGCGATCGCAATGGGCTTCTCTATCTATTAGACTTTGGTGCAGTTAAGCAACAGGTCAACCCAGGATCAACAGCGGCGAGGTCTACTGGTATTTATTCCATCGGATTTGCACCACCGGAGCAAATGACCGGTTCTCAAATTTACCCTTCAACGGATTTGTATGCTCTGGCAGTGACTGTGATGGTTTTGATGACTGGCAGAGAACCCAATGAACTCTACGAACCTGTTACCCATGAATGGAACTGGAGAAGTTATATCCAAATCAGCAATGCACTTGAGAGTATTTTCAATCGACTACTTATGCCAATGCCCCATCAACGCTTTCAGTCTGCTCAGGAGGTTCTTGATGCCATAAATTGTTTAAACATTGCTCAGACAACCCCTCAACGCCATTATGGCTCAGTTCTACCAGTATCCCCACCCTCCCAGCCCCACACCAGGCGACCACAAACCCACTCACCCCTATCCAAACCCCTCAGACCAAACTTTTCTCTACTTGAGGTACTAGGGGCGGCTGCGTTTACTGGATTTGAGGGAGCTTTATTATTCATTGCTGCAACTGCTTTTGCTAAGATCGTCTCCTCCAACCCACTGGGTATGCTTTTATGGGGAATGAGTTTGGGAGGGCTAATTTATGCTCAATATCGCAGGTTTATTGAAAAAATTGACTTAGTGATTATTGGAGGCATAAGCTTGGGACTTTTGATACTTTTCCCGGTGCTGCGAGTCCAGCAGTCAATCCAGTTAGTTATCATAATATCAGTTCTAGCTGCAGCAGCAGCGATCGCTCTGACGGCACTTTTCCGGCTGGTTTATCAACTGTTATCTCGAATACTATAGCAGGGGCGTTGCTGATTAAAGGAATGATGCAGGGTAACTGACAACGGAACTTATGTCCGATGAAAAACGAAACGAGTGTTCTTTTGCTATCCATGGTGATTACGGTTGCTATGGTGTTGGGAGGGTTATGGTGGCTTCAGAAAAGTCAGATAATCACACTGCCATTTGCGGAGGTAGATGAACCTAGGGCTAAGGTAACTCCAAAAACTACAAAAATTAAGCCTCAGATAATCATAGCAGAGCACCTTAGTGCCGGAGATAGAACCTTAATCCCAAAAGAGGTAACACCAGCCAAACAGGCAGCAGTCAAAGCATTTGCTTCTGGGAATTATGGGAAAGCGGCTTCCTTACTGGAGGCATCGCTTAAAAGTAAGAAAAACGATCCAGAAGCTTTGATTTACCTCAATAACGCTCGGATCGGTACATCTGAGTCTTATACAATTGCGATCTCAATACCTATTGGTGTCGAGGTAAATGCAGCCAAAGAAATGTTACGGGGTGTTGCCCAAGCCCAACAGGAAATCAATGCTAGGGGTGGCGTTAATAATATACCATTGAAGGTGCTGATTGCTAATGATGACAATGATACCAAGGTTGCTAAAAAAATAGCTAAAGCTTTTGTGGATAATCCAGATGTTTTGGGGGTTATTGGTCATTTTAGCAGTGAGGTCACCCTGGCAGCCGCAGAGGTTTATCAAGAGAATCAGTTGGTGGTGATTTCTCCGACTAGTACCTCAGTAACTATTTCAAGACTGGGTAATTATGTCTTTAGGACTATCCCTAGCGATCGCTTTTTTGGTAGCGCCCTGTCTCGCTACATGCTAAATCAATTAAATCTACGCAAAGCAGCTGTCTTTTTTAATTCCCGGAGCAACTACAGCCAATCTCTTGCTGATGCATTTACCACTGCCCTGTTTGCTGATGGCGGCGAGGTCGTGAGAGAGTTTGACTTTACTAAACCTAACTTTAATGCTGCTGTTGATGTCCAACAGGCGATCGAAACAGGTGCAGAAGTGTTGATCTTAGCCCCCAATTCCGCCACCCTTGACCAAGCGTTACTAGTAGTGCAAGTCAATGATGGACGTTTACCGATGCTAGCAGGGGATAGTCTTTACAAACCCAAGACCTTGCAAATCGGTGGTAAGGATGCGGCTAGTATGGTGTTGGCAGTCCCCTGGCATATTTTGGGCGCTCCAAATTCCCCCTTTCCCCAAGCCGCCACGAAATTATGGGGTTCAGATGTGAACTGGCGCACTGCCTTGACTTACGATGCTACTCAAGCTTTAATTGCAGCCCTTAAACAGCAGCCAAGCCGTTCCGGTGTGCAAAACTCCCTATCCGGATCAGGTTTTCAGCCCCAAGGAGTATCCAGCAAAATTCGGTTTTTACCATCAGGCGATCGCAACCAGGCTGTCCAGCTGGTCAAGATTGAACCAGGTAATCGTTCCAGCTTTGGTTATGACTTTGTGCCGATTCCTAGCAAGTAGAAACGGGGCAACATAGAAATAAGAGCGTTGCCCAATTCTGGAATGATTGAGGGTAATCGGTAATCGGTAATCGGTAATCGGTAATCGGTAACTGACCTAACTCGAATTGAGTACCCAAACCCTATTCAGCAATGGCAACAGTCGAGTTGACTAAGAACTAAGGATTAAGGAATCAGGACTAAGAACTCAGGACTGATAAATATTTTTGCCATTTTGTCACCTGATCAGTGCTCAAATCTTGTACCATAAGTTATTTCCATAAGTTATTTCCATAAGTTATTTACTTAACCAGGAGTATCCAACAAGGGCTTTTGTTAACTAGTTGTATTTAGTTGTATTCAGTTGTATTCAGTTGTATTCAGTTGTATTCTACAGGGTCACTATTTCAAGCGCCGTTGATGGTTTTTCGTTGACCTTCAACTGTCAACCGTTAACCGTCAACCATTCCACTCATCAATTACCTTGAAAGATTACAAAACAAATTAGTATTAAGCATTATTCCGGGTAATCAACAGGGTTGGCATGTATAAAAATTAGCAATAGCGTATGTATCAGAACAACGAAACTAAGCTTCTTGGGCTATCATTGATGATCTCCTTAGCTTTGGTATCTGGGTGTCTGTGGTGGTTTAAAGTGACCACATCTCCCTTATCTATGCTGGTATCGAAAAATACGTCTTCAGAGAAAACAATGATACCAAATTACCTGAGTGGGGGAGACCATATTTTATTTTCTGATTCAACAACACTGGAAAAACAGCTAGGAGTAGAAGCGGTTACTGCTGTTAATTACGACGAGGCAGTGGTGAAATTCACTGAATCCTTAGACCTCCACCGTGATGATCCAGAAGCTCTCATCTACCTTAATAACGCTCGTATTGGGGAAAAACCCTATTACACGATTGCTGCTGTTGTGTCCATTAGTGATGACATAAATACTGCTAAAGATATACTTCGGGGTGTGGCTCAAGCTCAACAGGAAATCAATCAAGCTGGTGGAATTAAAGGTATTCCTGTCAAAGTACTGATCGCTAATGATGATAATAATCCAGAGGTGGCCAAAAAATTAGCATTGAAGTTGGTAAGTAAGCCAGAGATTTTGGCAGTTGTTGGTAATTTCAACAGCAAGGTTACTCAAGCTACAGCAGATAGCTATGAATCCGGTCAATTGGTAACGATTTCGCCCATTAGCACTTCAGTAAACCTATCAGGAATTAGCAATTTTGTTTTTCGTACTGTCCCGAATGATTTCCTGGCAGGTAGAGCATTAGCTAAACACATGGTGCAAGACCTCAAGCAGCATAATGTTGCTGTTTTCTACAATTCTCAAAGTGAGTCTAGTCAGTCTCTTAAGTCAGAGTTTGTAACCGCTGTATTCTTGAAAGGAGGACGAGTAGTTAGTGATTTTGACGTGTCTGAGAAAAATTTTAGTGCTGCTAAAAGCTTTAAACAAGCGATTCATCGTGGTGCTCAAGCGCTGATGTTAGGTGCTGATTCTAGCACCCAACATCAGGTACTAAATGTGGTTCAGCTCAATAGCAAACACCGCAATAGTTTGGGTCAACAATTAGTGATTTTGGCGGGAAATCAAGTTTACAATACCAAGACATTGACAGTAGCAGGTAAAGATGCTGAAGGGATGGTAGTAGCATTACCCTGGCATCCCCTAGCCAAGCCTGGTTCTGAATTTCCGAAAACCGCTGATCAGCTTTGGGGTATTGATGTTAACTGGCGCACAGCCATGGCTTATGATGCTGTCCAAGCCTTAAGTGCGGCGATTAGACATAATCCTACTCGCAGCGGAGTTCAACAAGAACTTTCAGCACCGAACTTTTTTGCTAGAGGTGCTGCTGCTCCGATTCGTTTTTTTCCATCAGGCGATCGCTATCAACCGGTCAATTTGGTGACAATTGAACCAAGTAATAGTTCTAGCTTGGAGTATGAATTTGTGCCAATTCCTTAACCCTTATATTAATTTCATTTATGTTTGCTACCGATGATAATGGGGAGATAGGGAGATGGAGAGATGGGGAGATTATTAATCTGTAGGAATATTCTTAAAAATTGGTAAGCTCATGGGCGTTGCTGAATTAAGGAATGAATGCGCGATAATCTGGTTTTATTAAAGCCCCCTAAATCCCCCAATTCTGGGGGACTTGTCTTGATGCAGTCGCTCATGGGGGAAACCCCCAAGACCGCGCTGCATCGCTTGAGAGTTTTTCCCCCCAAGCGAGCAATCCCTCGCTTGGGGGGCTAGGGGGGCGAAACCATACTCAGAATCAGCAACGCCTTTAAATTGGTTATTTCCCGTTCCCTGTTCCCAAATCCCCTGTGCGGTTGTGCTACTGTTTATCTCAACTCCCTAATCTCATACTCAAATCCAACCAACTAGAGCGAGTAATGGGAGCACTGCTGGAGATGTAATCTACTCCTGTTTCTGCCACTGCACGAATCGTCTTTAAGGTAACATTACCCGATGCCTCAATTTTAATGTTGTTGTTGCGTACGCGAATTAGCTTAACTGCTACCTCCATCTGCTCAACTGGCATATTATCCAACATGATAATATCAGCATTGTGGGCGATAGCCTCTTCTACTTCCGCGAGAGTTGTTGTCTCTACTTCAATGGTCATAGGATAGGGAATAGTCTTACGAATTCGAGCGATCGCTTCCCCAATTCCCCCAGCCGCTTGAATATGATTATCCTTAATCATCACCGCATCATCCAAGCCCATGCGATGGTTAATAGCTCCTCCCACTTGAGTTGCATATTTTTCCAAGAGTCTTAAGCCTGGAGTAGTTTTGCGAGTATCCACCAACTGAGCAGGCAAATCAGCAATTTTTTCGGCATACTGACGGGTTAGGGTAGCAATGCCACTCAGACTCATAGTTAGATTTAAAGCTACTCTCTCTCCCATTAACAAAGCATCAAATGGTCCGTGAAAACGAGCAATGGCTTGGCTTGGCTGACAACTTTCTCCCTCTGCTACTAGGGGGATAAAGCTGACCTTTTCATTTAATAAATAGAACACCCGCGCTGCAATTGTCAGTCCCGCAATTGTACCTGCTTGCTTAGCGATCCATTGTCCGTTTCCAGAACTAACTTCTTGAGCGAACAAAGCTTGGGTGGTGCGATCGCCTCTACCAATATCTTCTTTGAGCCATTGATGCAGTAGAGAGTCTAACACTATTGGGGGAGGTAATATTGCCATAACTCTTAACCAATTTAATTTCCTATGCAGCAATTAGACTACTATTTATACTTCCTAGATCCAGGAGTATTTCCTATCTTATTGCCAAAAAAGGATAAGGAAATACTACTCAGTTAAAAGTTTAGCAAAAAAGCAGTTAAGTTAATGAAGATGGCACTCCCATCTGTCGTTGCCATTTTTCTTGAATTTTATCGTAATTGCTGTAATAGTCGTCTGGCTCGAATCCTGGCATGGGTTCATAGACATCTATTTCCTGCCACAGAGGCTGCAAGGACTCCAGAGATTCTAGAGATTGCTTGACGATTTTTTCTGGCTTGAGCCAATATTTTTTCTCTTCAGCTGTTGCATTGGGTCGCAATTTGTTTTCATTACCTGTGTCTGTAGTACTCACATTGATAAACCGTCCCCTGATTAGTCCTTGCCAGTCTTCTGACTTAGCTAGGTCTTGGATATAGCTCCGTAAGGTATCTTTGGCGTAAGTATAAGAGCGCCAGAAAGGGATCTTATATTTATCCGTAACAGAACCGAAACCACAAAGAGCAAGGGTCGTCTGGCGATTGCATTTATGCTCTTGGTTAAGTTTTTCGACAAGTGGCTGGGCTACGTTGACAAAGGTATGGTAGTTTGATGATAATATTTCATCATCAATTCCCTTTTCATCACAGTCTGCCTCGGTGGTTTCTGTCTCGATTTCATATTTGAATTTGCCTACGCCATGGATAAGGATCACATCAGAAACTTCCGAAAGCTCGAGATTAGTGATGGCTTGCTCTGCGGCTTGGCTATCGAGAAGATCGAATTGGCAATGCAGGGCATCCGTTTCCATAGGGGATCTAGAAATGGCTACGCAAGTGGTATTTTCTTGCTGTATAAAGTGTTGAACAAAACTGTTACCCAGAGCGCCGCTTGCACCTGTGACAATTGTTAGTCGAGATTTCATTTTTTTTATTAAAAAGGTAAATTTTACGTAAGTATTCAGCTATCAGCTATCAGCTATCAGCTATCAGCTTTTGAATAAAACAAGTAAGCATTGGTTTAATATGAGTGAAGTCCCAGGGTCGTTCGCACAGCGTGGCCATTCGCATAGCGTGGCCGAAAGGCCAAGGCCAAAGCCTGTTCCAAAAAGCATCTCAAGTAGCGTGAGCCTTTAGCTTACGGCTGACGGCACCTCAAGTAGCGTGGCCAAAGGCCAACGGCTGAATGCTTAAAATTTTACCAAAAATTCTGGGTTTAAAGCCCCGTCCTAGAAGGACGGCTTTTTTATTGGCATGGGTTTGACACTTTTATATGTACTCTGCTAATATAAAAGTGTATCGAATAAGGTCGAAATTCGGTGATTGTACTAGAGTTCAAAGCAAAAGGGAAGCCGTCTCAATATTCAGCTATAGACGAAGCTATTAGGACTGTCAAGTTCATAAGGAATAGCTGTATTCGCCTGTGGATGGATAACAAGGGAACCAGCAAGAACGACCTTAGTAAGTATTCTAAGATTCTAGCCAAAGAGTTTCCTTTTGCTAATCAATTGAACTCTACTGCCCGTCAGGCTGCGTCTGAGAGGGCATGGTCATCGATTGCTCGTTTTTATGATAATTGCAAGAAAAAGGTACCCGGAAAGAAAGGTTTTCCGAAATTTCATAAACGTGGACATTCCGTTGAGTACAAAAAGTCAGGATGGAAATTATCCCCTAACAAAAAGTCAATAACGTTCACTGACAAGAAAGGGATCGGGAAGCTCAAGCTTAAGGGTACCTGGGACTTGTGGCGCTTTGATAAAAAACAAATCAACCGGGTTCGCATAGTTCGCCGAGCTGATGGGTATTATGTTCAATTCTGTGTTGCTGTTAAAGTGACGGAAGAATTAGACACTACTGGCAAGACTATTGGTTTGGATGTAGGACTGAAAGAGTTCTATACTGATTCCGAAGGATACAGCGAACCAAACCCTCGGTTTTACCGCAATGGAGAAAAACGCTTAAAGTTTTATCAACGTCGGGTCTCCCGAAAAAAGAAAGGCTCATCCAATCGTAGAAAAGCCGTTAATAAATTAGGCAGGCAACATCTTAAGATAAGTAGGCAACGTGAAGAACACGCCAAGAGACTGGTTAGAAGTTACCGCAAGAAGAGTGCAGCCTTTATAGTTGGTAGGCTATGCACTAAGTACAGGACAAAAAGTTGAAAAGATAGACAGGAAAAGGGTTTCATGGAAAAAACAACAACTTTCAACGAAACCCTCATGAACCAGGTTAACTTGCTGGTGCAAACATTGAAACCTGATCTGAAATGGCATGGAGCGCGACTAAGCTTCCTGGCACTGTTTCTGATTGCTCTATTTCGAGTCAAAACCGTAAACTTCACACAACTAGCCACCGGGTTTATGGGCACAGCAAAAACATCATCTAACTACAAGCGACTACAAAGATTTTTCCGAGACTTTGAGCTAGACTACTATGCTGTGGCTAAGTTAATCGTCTCGATGATGGAGATTCCTGAACCTTGGGTGTTAAGCTTAGACCGGACACAGTGGCAATTTGGTCACAAAATCTTCAATATTCTCACCTTGGGCATTGTTCATCAGGGGGTAGCATTTCCACTGTTGTGGTGGATGCTCGACAAGAAAGGAAACTCCGACACTGGTGAACGTATAGAATTATCGGAGGAGTTTATAGAACTGTTTTGTCAACATCAAATTGCCTATCTTGCTGCTGACCGAGAATTTCTGGGAAACCAGTGGTTACAATACTTGCTTTCACAACCAATGATGCCTTTCAGGATTCGGATTCGCCACAGCGATAGCTTGGGAGATGGTCACACCACCTTGTCAGCTCGTGTCGTTTTTGCCCATCTTCAGATTGGTCAATCTCAGAGACTCAAAACCAGTCGCTGTTTGTGGGGTCATTGGGTGGATGTGGAAGCTCTTCGTCTCGAAGATAATTCTTTACTGGTGGTGGTTGCTCCTCCAAAAAGCCCTCCCGATCTACTGAGTGATTATGCTCATCGCTGGGGTATCGAAACTTTGTTTGGCATTTTTAAGAGTCGTGGTTTCAACCTCGAAGATACTCATTTACTAGATTCTGAGCGTTTGAGTCGTTTAGTCGCTTTACTCACTATTGCTTTGTGTTGGGCTTTTCGCACTGGTCAGTGGCTGTCTCAATGCCAACCGATTACCATCAAAAAGCATGGGCGTAAAGCCAAAAGCATTTTTCGCTGTGGCTTTGATTATTTGCGCCGTCTGTTCTTTAATTTTACACAATTTGACTGCGAGTTTCGCCACTCTCTTCGCTTTTTGTCCTGTACTTAGGGCTATGCATCAAAGGTGGCAGGTTTTGTTGTAAGGCTGCACTCTTCTAAGGTTTCGTCTCCGGCGCGTTGCGTAATCAGATCTAACGATCTGGTCGCCTATGAAGACTTGAGAGCAAAAAACCTAGTAAAAAATCATTGCCTTGCCAAGTCTATTAATGATGCAGGTTGGTATCAGTTTAGGAAATGGTTGGAATATTTTGGTGTCAAGTTTGGCAGGATAACAGTTGCTGTCAATCCTGCCTATACTAGCCAGAATTGTTCCGATTGTGGCGAAGTTGTCAAAAAGTCATTATCTACTCGAACTCATGTTTGTGAATGCGGGTGCGAACTAGATAGAGACCACAATGCTGCCATCAATATCCGAAATAGAGCCATAAGTACGACGGGGCACGTCGGAACTTGGATCCTAGATCCGAACGCTTCAGGAGATTTGGCCTCTACTCTTCTTGGTTCCGACCTGGAAGAGCCACGTCGAATCGTTGATTGAAGAATCCCCGCTCATAAGCGGGCGGGGAGTGTCAATTGGTTTTGAACTTGGGATTGGTCACATCAAAATTGTAGAAGCAATGAACGCTCCACGCTCTGCCATGGTGTATAAACCAACATGATGAGCGATTTCCTGGGGATGAATTGCCGTCTTTGGCAAACCCTGCTGGGCTGCCATCTCTGCGGAGAGGTCGAAGGTGGAACAACCTTCGGTATAGACGGCAATATCTTTTAACGTTGGTACCATATCATGATTGCGTGCTGATAGCATCGTAACCACGAAGTCCATTACACAAATATCTGTGCAGATGCCCACAACTACTAAGGCTTCTAGCTTGTGCTGGTTTATCCAGCGAATTAAACTATTGTTGCCACTATCTACATCAATGGAACCAATAAAACCATTGATGCAGTCTTTTTTAATTAAGGTGGTGTGGGGATGAGTTTCTAGCCATTCCAGTTCAGGAACCAGCTTTTCTTCCCCAGACCCTTTCTCGCAATGAGGAGGATAGGGAGGTTCTGGTTTGCCTGGTTCGTGGGTATCTAGGAAAGCTAAGACTGGCCAACCTTTGGCTGTGAAAGCTTTGGCTAGGCGATCGCTTTCTGATACCATGGTGGCTATTTGTTGATTTGGTTCTGTTGGAGCCAAAGGACCAAAACCAACAGTGCAAAAGCCATTGACCACATCCACAACGATCAAACCCGTGGCGCGATCGCCAATAGTATAGGGCTGAGGGTCAATGGGTAAGGCGGCTTCAATTGCTGCTAAGGTTGCATCGGGAGTGCTTAAAGCAGTTACCATCAAAACCTCCTGGTTATTCTTGGTATGGACAATTTAAAAAGCTCAGTTATTATTTCTTATCCTACTGCGAAGTCAGTAAATTTCCTGAGGTAAGGGGCATGATAGGCCAGAACAATATCTTGGTGAGGGATACCGCGTTCAACTAAGACGTTAGCAATCCCAACTTCTGTACCATCATTTTGAATACAAATCTTATTATCTTTAAGGTCAATGTGGATTGTGGAACCATAAATACGGCGATGATTACTCCATCCGGCATGGACAAGCTGGTAGCGGTCTCTTTCGGTATCAAAGATTAATTCCACTTCTACTTCACCATAAGCGGGTTTGTGGCTACTATATTCGGTTATAATTTCTTTGACGAGTTGCCGATATTACTCTAGGTTTGCCATTGAACAATTTCCTACTTAGTTGGCTCGAATACAATCAATTTCAGTTGATACTCTTGGGTAATCATTTGAACGAAGCGACGGGCAAAGAAGGTCTCGTGAATTTCAAGAGGAATAGCTAAATACAAGAGTCTCTCTGGATCTTCGGCTTTGAGGGCAAAGCGATAGTTAAGGAATTGTACCAAAACCGTATGGAATTCAGGGTGACTTTAGGCAACTGCAAACCCTGTGTGCTTCCTCACTCCGGGTGATTTAAAGCCTAGAACAATAAGCTCTTTGGGAATCCCTGCTTCTAGGAGTTCCCCAGCGATGCCATCCTCTGTCCCATTAATAGCAAAATTTTAGTTCAGCGATCGCAATACCTTGTTCCCCTGCTACTGAATAGAGTAAGTACAGCTTTTCTCCCTCGGTGTAGATAGCTGGGTCGTGCAGTTCTCGCACCGGTTCTTCTGCAATACCAACCTCCGAAGAAACAATAGGCAAAGCAACTCCTTCATAATCCATTTCTGGTTCCATAACTGTCACTGGTTCTGAAAAAATCCACTTGTCCCAATCCTTGGTTAAATCCACGTAGCTCATTAAAATACGTTCGGGAGCATCACCATATCTGGAGTAGAATAGGAGCAACCAGTCACCTTTTACCAATACAGCACCGTGTCGTAGATTAGGTATAAAGTCTTGTCCTGGCTCAAACGCCGTCACACCATCTTTCGAGCGCAGTGAAATGCCAGCTATGGGACGATTATTCATCACTGTACCATACCAGTTGTTGGCAATAGCATAGTGGAATTCATTGTGCTGGAAAACTCGAAAATAGTATGGTCCAAGTATCTCTGGCAAAGCAGTAAAATGTAGACCATCTTCAGATTTTGCCAGCATTGTCACCTGATCGTACTTATCTCTCCCCTGATAGTCGCCATGAAAGTACATCCGTATTTCTTTGGCTTCATTGTCAACATGGACATCTGGAGAAGCAATATGATCCAAGCAAGTTGTTTCGTCCAAGTGTAGGGTTCCCTGCTCATATATCTTCCACTCTCCTTCTAGAGAGTCGGCATAAGCAAGACGAATATATTTACCCAAGTGATGAGCAAAATAAAGATAATAGCGTCCTAGGGGATTTTCAATCCACTCAGGAACACGAATCAGGGATGGGCCATTAATATTAGTACCACGATCGCCTTCTAATCCTGGCATTCCCTGCTTAATAATTGGATTTATTGGGAAGCGTACAGCTTTAATTGGGAATTTCATATATCTTTGCAGGGGTTTTCAATGATCATTGGCAGTTATTCCGCAACCACATACAGCGGTTTGCAATTCAATTAGGTACAAAGTTCTGGGTTTTTAGGGAGCAGGGAGCTTCGGAGCAGGGAGCAGGTAAGAGAGAATAGGAAAAAAATTCAGTGTACTTAATAGTTATGCAAAGCGCCGTATAGTAAAAACGGTTGCCATAAACTGTTATAAAACGTTTGTTTGGTATGAGTTTGATATCTAATTTTTGATATCGCCTTCTAATTTTACCATTCCCCAGTTAATCATTGGATTTCTTGGAATATTACAGCTTGAATTGTAAATTTAATATAGCGTTTCTAGGACTCATGAGGTACACAGAATTGTTTGACTATTGGCTCTTGCCTCTTCTCTCTTACCTGCTCCGTTCGCGTAGCGTGGCCTACGGCCTCAGTCCCTGCTCCCTGCTCCCTCCTTAGGTGCGCTTTCCGCATTAAGAATTAAATTCGCCACGGGTCGCACCTCAGAAATTTGTACCTCACAAGTCGTAGAATTGCTATAGTTGCTATAATGTTAATTAATTTCAAGATCAATTTTCAGCAATACGAATTCGATATTCGTAAAGCTTTTCGTAATAAGGCAAACAAAATTCATAAGCATTTTGTAAGTGTTTATTATCTTCTACTGACACATAATTATCTCTTTTTTGTTCCTTAAAGCCAGTACTAAACATGGCGTTAAGTACCCAAGACCCCCCTTCCCAATGGGTAAGTTCGGGACGGGATTTCGGTTCCCATTGTAGGGCTTCTCTAATGAACGGTATACCAACAGCATCGCAGTAAGCTTTAACTGTTGCTTCGGGCTTTTGCACCAGATCATCGGAATCAATTACTACTGGAATTTTTCCACTGAATTCTTTAGCCATTTCAAAGAGTTTGTAGAGCTCAGCATAACCGGTTTCTTCTAAAGTAAAATCAGGCCATTTGTCGTAAAATGATGGCAGCATTTTAGCGGGATGACGCACTATAAAAGTATTTTCAAATATAGACAAAAATTCTCGATCGGCTACATGGAACATATAATAAGCCATATCCTTGATAAAAACCGCCTGGGAATCTGCCTGTTGTTTTAGCCTTTGCCAGGTTGTTTGGTAATTATATTCAGGATTGAGTTCTAGATCTGGATAACGATTAGTATCGCGACGCTCTGGAGAATTGTAGTAAGATAAGCCAAAAGGTTCATGGGAAATAATAAAATCACCTCTTTGGAGCATCATAGTTTCAAAGGCGGTGGAGGTTGAGCGAAGGGTTGCCCATAAAGCTAATATTTTTTTCATGGTTGTTCTATTTTTCGGTAATTTTATAAAACACAAGGGAACAGGGAACAGGGAGTAGGGAGCAGGGAGCTTCGGAAAAGGAAAAGAAATTGGGCTCTTCCATTCATAGGGGGTGATGCACCGCCCGTGGGTAGCTTTCCAGACAAGTCCTAAGGGTTTGGGCTAGAACTCCAACATTTGGTTCTCGCATCATCGTGAAATGGTTGCCTGGAATCTTGTGAATTGTCACAGGTTGAGCAGAAATCTCTCCCCAGCCCCAAGTTGGGTCTTCCAGTATTGTTGTTTCACCGAGGGTAGCCTCAAAGACTTCTGTTTCCATAGCTCGGAAGAAAGTAATTGCAGTTGGGTAACTCTCCTGTGGAATATAGTCAACATCAGCTTGAACGTTAGCTTTGTAAATTTGAAAAATGCGTTTTAGTTCACCTTGGCTTAAATTCAAACCACCTATGGTCAATCTTTCCAGAAGGTAATCTAACTTGCGGTCTTCTCCAATAGATTGAAGTGTTTCAGGATCAACTTTGACCGCTTCTCCCAAAGAACCTTGATAGAAACTGCTTAGATCGTCGATCAGTTTGCTATTGTCCCACTCAGCAAAATCTTGATATTTTTGCAGATTTGTCCCTAAACCATCCATAATGGCAAGTAAAGCCACCTCCTGTCCCTGATTTTTTAACTGTTGAGCCATCTCAAAAACCACCTTTCCTCCTGCTGAATGACCGCCCAGAAAGTATGGCCCTTCAGGCTGAACGGCTTGTAAGGCTTGGATGTGATGGGCTGCTATGTCTTCCATCCGGGTTAATGGCTTTTCCCTCTCATCTAAACCAAGGGCTCGCAAGCCGTATAAAGGTTGCTCTGAATCTAGGTGTTGTGCCAAGGGATAGATATCGAAAACATTTCCCAAGACTCCGGGGACAAAGAACAGAGGAGGTTTAGAGCCATTTGGCTGAATCGATACTAAGGTAGAGTGGTAAGAGTCATCCTCAACTATACCTTGTTGAATTGAGCCATTGCTTAAACTTTTTGAGTCCTCCAAGTGAGCAACTTCTTGAGCCAAATAACTAGTCAAGGCTTCCGGTGTAGGATAGTCAAAGAGTAAAGTAGAAGGCACAGAAAAACCCAGACTCAATTGGAGAGCATTTCTCAACTCAATAGACATCAAAGAATCTAATCCTAAGTCTATGAGTTTTTGCTCTAATGTTATTCGCTCAGGAGAAATTCCCAGTACCTTGGCTACCTGCGCCCGGACGTGAGTAAGCAATAATCCCTGACGCTCTCCCACAGGAACTGTTTCTAGTTGCTTACGGAAGGTAACTGGTGTATATGATACTTGATTGTGGGAATTATTTTGTTGTTTTACAGATTTAAGCTTGACCCATCGATCGATGCGAGCTTGTATATCTCCACTGGAAACAAGAATTTGATTGAGTTCTTGAGTGGATAAAACCCTTTCAAAGGCTTGGATACCCTCTTCTGGAGTTATGGCAAATTCAGCCAGCCCTGCTGCAATCTCATAATTTTGATCTTGTTTCTCGAATTCCCAAGTCTCCCAGTTCACACTCAGCCAAGGAACGGAATTACTTCGGTTCTGCTGGTGAACGAAAACATCCATAAACAAATTGGCTGCTGAGTAAGCAACGTCCCCCAAACCTCCTAGCACTGATGCGATGGAGGACATTAAGATACAAAAGTCAAGGTTTTTGTTGTGCAAAACCTTTGATAAAACTATGGTTCCCTGTACTTTTCCTTGAAAGTGCTGCCAAATATCAGTTTTAGTTATTTCCTTGATGGAACACAATGCCTTGTCTCCAGTAAACATAACACTGTGGATGACTCCATTGATGTTACCAAAGCGAGCCTCTGCTTGTGCGACTACAGCCTCCATTTGTTGTCCATCGGCTACATCAGCACTGAGTACCATCACCTCGGCTCCCATAGCCTCCATAGCCTGCAATTTCTGAATTTTGCGACTAATCCGATCCTCTGCATTGTGAGTAGCTAGCCATTGAGACCAATCATCCCTGGCAGGAAACTGCGAACGCCCTATTAAGATTAGTTTGGCGCGTACAGTTTTTGCCAAGTGTAACCCTAGGGACAGACCAATCGCCCCTAGTCCACCGATAATCAGATAAACCCCTTCTTCTGTCAGAGGTAATGTCTCTGCTCCAGGTGTTTCTAATCCCATGGGTTCAAACTTTTGCACCCAGCGATGTTTACCCCGGTAAGCGATGGTTAAATCTTCCGACTGTGCTGTAATTTCTGCCAGTAGTTGGGTTAGAAGTTTTTCCTGCTTTTGCTTTTGGGATGGGGGAAGAACAATATCAATACTGCGACAGTTTATATTTGGATATTCTTGTCCAATCACTTTACAGGCTCCCAGCAATGTTGCTTTCTCTGGAGATAATACTTCCTCTCCGCTCACTTCCTGCAGGTTGTTTGATACAACTGTAAGTTGGAGTGGATCGATCAAATTCAGTTTGTCAAGGGCTTGGGCAAGAAATATCAGGCTGTATAAACCCAAATCCTGAGACGCTTCAAAAGATTCTATTCCTAATTCTGTGTGGTTATTTGGGGTGACACTCCAGAGATGAATAATGCTACTGGGGTTTTTATTCAGTTGTTTCAGTTCTTGGAGTAGGGTATGGTAGTCATCAGCTTGGGTCGGGTTAATGGTGTAGACGCGATCGCTTTGCTTAGCAAACTCCGAACCGCGACTCACCCTTACAACGTCACTCCCCTGTATTGCCAGTTTTTCTGCGAGTTTTTCTCCCAGTCCGCACTCATCGATAAATACTAGAGTGTCAGACTCAAGCAGTTTTTCACCTGGTTGATAAGCAGGGGGAATAGACCGTTTCCAAGATGGAATATAAAACCAGTCAGCAATATCCTGCTTTTTACCTATATCTTTTGACGCGATCGCTTTTAGCCCTGGCGCTACCGCGCCAATCGCTCCTGGGGATGTTGAAGGGGCAGTTATTCCCATTAAACTATCCTCTGGATTCACCCAATAACGTTGCCGTTGAAAAGGATAAGTGGGTAAGGGAATGCGATGACGAGCAAAGTCTTGGTCAAAACCGAGCCAATTGACTGGCACACCATGCAAATATAGTTCTGCCAAACTGGTTAATATTTGTTGCCAATCTTCTTGTCCAGGACGCAGACTAGGTAACCATAACCCTTGATGTTCTGGGAGACACTGACGACCCATTCCTAATAAAATTGGTTTGGCTCCAATCTCTACCAATACATCTATCCCTTGCTGTGCAATGGTTGACATACTAGCCATAAATTGCACAGGCTGCCGGAGATGATCGCACCAATATTTGCTAGTGGTTATTTCTTCTGTGGCTAGTTCTCCGGTAACATTACTGATTAGTTTTAACTGTGGTAGATTAAACCGCACCTGTGCCACCACCTGCTCAAATTCTCCCAATATCGGTTCCATCAAAGGAGAGTGGAAAGCATGGGAAACAGTTAATTTCTTGGTTTTGACTCCCTTTGCGGCAAGATTGCGCTCAATGGTGTTAATCGCGGCTCTTTCTCCCGAAATTACCACACTCTGGGGTCCATTAATCGCAGCAACAGACACATCCCGGCCATAGGGTTTAATTGCTTCTGCTGCTTCTGCAACTGAAGCTAACAACGCTAGCATTTCTCCGTCTTGGGGTAAGGATTGCATCAACCTACCCCGTTGGGCAATTAGTTTCAGTCCGTCTTCTAGGCTAAAAACCCCAGCAACACAAGCCGCCACATACTCCCCAATGCTATGACCCATTACTACATCCGGTTCGATACCCCAGGATTTCCACAACCCGGCCAGGGCATATTCAATGGCAAAGATGGCAGGTTGGGTATAGCTTGTTTGGTGAATGGGTGAGTCAGGTTCTGTTCCCTGTTCCCTGTTATCTAAATCCGGGTAGAGAACTTCTAACAAGGGAATATCTAAGTAGGAACGGAGGATGCGATCGCATTCGTCTAAAGTTTTGCTGAAAGTGGGCTGAGTTTCGTAGAGTTGACGACCCATACCAATATACTGAGAACCTTGTCCGGTAAACACAAAGGCAATCTGCTTGGTAGAGTCTGCTTTGAGGGAGTGAATTGTTGGGGGTTCGGAACTATCGTTGATCTCAACAGACTTTCCAAACCTTTGCAACTGCTCCAGAAGGTCTTGAGTGGAGCCAGCAATAACAGCCAAACGATGGTTAAAATGCTGACGTCCACCATTGGCAGTAAAACAGATATCGGCAATCTCCGCTTCCCGATGAGACTCCAGATAAGTTATATAATTCTGTACCGACTCTGCCACAGCCTGCTCTGTTTGCCCTGATAGAGTCAAAATATGCAGAGAACGTTCACTTTTGACTTTTGCATCACCCCCGTCGATCCCCCTCCCGTCCCCCTTAGCAAGGGGGAAGCCATGGGATGCTTCGCTTATGCCCCCCTTATTAAGGAGGGGGGATCGACTTTCAACTTGTTTCGGGGCTTCCTCCAGAACAACATGGACATTGGTTCCGCCCATACCAAAGGAACTTACTCCAGCACGGAGAGGGGTGACCTTTGGTTCCCATGGGGTGAGAGCTGTATTAACGTAAAAGGGACTATTGGGGAAATCTATGTTGGGATTGGGTTCTTTAAAGTGCAAGCTTGGTGGGATGGCTTTATTGTGGAGTGCCAGCACTGTTTTAATTAGACCTGCTATCCCTGCTGTGACATCGAGATGCCCGATATTAGTTTTCACCGATCCAATCGCGCAAAAATTATTGTCCTGGCTGTTCGTACTTTGTCGAAACGCTTTTGTCAGTGCTGCAATCTCAATTGGATCTCCCAGGGGTGTCCCAGTTCCATGGGTTTCCACATAACTCACCGTCCTAGGATCTATGTTAGCCATAGCCAGTGCTTCGGAAATGGCTGCTATCTGTCCTTCTATGCTAGGAGCTGTGTAGCTAACTTTAACCGCCCCATCATTATTAATTGCTGACCCTTTGATGGTGGCATATACATGGTCTCCATCAGCGATCGCTTCCTCTAATCGCTTCAAGACAACTATGCCAACTCCACTACCAAATAAAGTTCCTTGACCTTCAGCATCAAAAGCACGACAGTGACCATCGGGAGACAACATCATGCCTTCTTGGTATAAATAACCAGTCTTTTGAGGAACGAAGATCGAAACCCCCCCAGCTAGTGCTAAGTCAGATTCACCACTGCGTAAACTCTGACAAGCTAAGTGAACCGCAACTAGTGAGGTGGAACAGGCAGTTTGAACATTAAGACTAGGCCCTTTTAGGTTCAATTTGTAGGAGACCCGCATGGGTAAGTAATCTCCCCCATTGCCTAGGTCGGTATGGACATCTTTAGTGCCCCTAAATAGACAATGGGTAAGCAAAGGACTTGTCCGAGAAGATCCTAAGCTATGAGATATATTGTTAATTAGATAGGTGCTGGGACTCGAACCCCCATAAACTCCCACCGAACCTGGATAATTTCCAGGATTATAGCCCGCAATTTCCAGCGCTTCCCAAGCACATTCCAGGAAAAGCCGATGTTGGGGGTCCATTAGTTCAGCTTCTTTATCGCTATAGCCGAAGAACTCAGCATCAAATAGGTCAATATCTGGCAAGATAGGACTGGCTTTAACATAGTTGGGGTGTTCGATCCAGTTTGGATCTTCTAGCTCAATTTCGCGATCGCTAAAGAAGGAAATTGATTCTACCCCATCTCGTAAATTGTTCCAGAAAGCATCGGTATTGTTTGCCCCAGGAAACCGACAAGACATACCAACTATGGCGATATCAGACCCATGCCCGATGAATTTCTTTCTTTTATCGTACTGTTTAGCGGCTGTTTTTCCTCCCTTATCTTGCTCCAAGTGTTGAGCTAGAGTAGCGATGGTTGGGTGTTCAAACAGTGTTGTTACAGGTAGATGAATTGCAAATATTTTTCTCAGGTTTTTGTGAACCCGGATCAGCAGTAAAGAATTACCACCTAAATCAAAGAAATTATCATTAATTCCTACTTCCTCTAACTGAAGTACTTCTTGCCAAATCTGAGCAATACGTTTCTCTGTATCGGATTGGGATTTGACTAAAGGTACTGCCAATTCTGGGCGAGAATGGTCTATACTTGGTAGTTGGCGACGATCCAACTTACCCATCGGTGTCATGGGAATTTTATCGATTACCACAAACACCGATGGAATCATATGAGGAGGTAAATGGTCTTGTAAATGATGACGTAACCTTAATTTTAGCTCCCTAATCTGCTGGGGTTCAGTGCTTTGTTTCTGAGGGACGAAATAGGCGATCAGTTTCTTTTCTGCTTCTTCTTTGCCTTTAATAATAACTACACAGCTTTTTATTTCAGGATGTTCTAATAAGGTGTTTTCAATCCCAGCTAAAGATACATTATATCCCCGCAGATTGACCATATAATTACAACGACCTCTGATTTCTAGTTTGCCGTTGGGTAAAATAGCTGCTAAATCTCCTGTCCTGAAAAAGCGACTACCGTTAATGTCAACAAAACTGTCAGCAGTCAGCTTGGGTTTATTCAAATATTCTCGAAACATACAGGGACTACGGATATACATCTCCCCTTCATTTCCTGGAGTAACTTGCTGCCCATTCTCATCCAATAAAATAATTTCATCGTCTTCAAAAGGAATCCCAACAGCACAGAATCCTGATGGTAAATCTTGACTTTCTCGCAGGTTATCAATAGCAACGGTAAAACATTCATTTATCCCATAATAATTGAGTAACCGAGCAGATGGGAGTCTATCTATCAATTGATATTTTAGTTGTTGTGTTAGTGCTTCTCCGGTTACCCAAGCAACTTCCAACCCTGATAATTGTGCAGTAATAGTTTCGATTTCAACTGTATTCAAAATACTTTGTATTAAGGAAGGAGATATGGTGATTTCCTTGATTTTATTTTGAGATATGAAGTCTAAAAATAGCTGATGATCGTAAATTATTTCATCAGGAACAATATATATAGTTGCACCTTTAATCCAAGGTCTATATATTTCCCATTGAAATAATACATAGGCTATAGGATATCCTGATTTACTGAGACTTACTTGCTCTCGCCTCAATTCCCCAGTAACAATTGCCTGATGGGTTAATATTACGCCTTTTGGTTCTCCTGTACTTCCCGATGTGTAGATAATATTGGCTATATTTTTAGGGTCTATGGATGGTAAGTTTTGCTCTGGGTTTAGGGGTAAGTTCCAATTAGTTTCTCTATCTATAGGTAAAATTTGTAGAGGATTTTCAATACTTAATCTTTGGTAATATTGGCTCTTGGTAATAATTAAACTAGGTTTAGCATCTGCCACTATTTTGGCAAGCAAAGCATCAGGATATTTTAATTCTAGGGGCATAAAAGCCCCACCAGCTTTTAGGATAGCGAGACAAGCAATAATATAGTCTTGAGATTTTTCCAGTAAAACTCCAACAGGTTGATTTGAAGTGACTCCTTGTTTTTGAAGGTAACCCGCTAAGTTATCTGTCAACTGGTCTAGTTTTTGATAGGTAATTGAATTTGTCCGATCTACGATCGCAATTGCCTCTGGCGTTCTTTGTGCTTGTAATTTAAATAAATTAGGTAAGCTGATAAAATTTTGTTTTGCATAAATTAAGTCTTTGTCAATTATCATTTCTGATGTTATAGCGGTTTTCACTTTAATTCAATACAATATGAGTGGGATGGGCATCACTGCCAGTCAAAATTTTATCACATTAAATCACATAAATTTGTATTCCATTCAACTGAAAACCGCTATATATTATTGTCTAAAATTTATCTACAAACTTTCTGTCTCTACGGGAGACAAAAAAGGTTGTATTTCACCCACCATCATAGGCTTATTTATCTAATTAACTAAGTATTAAAGTATTTTGCTACAGGATGATGAGCAACAAACGCCGTGGTAGACTGTTCCGGAAGTAGATGCTCGCTTTCATTCATATACACATCGATGCGAGAGGTATCGAGTAAATCCATTTGTTTGAATTGATCTGCCATATTAGGACAAGCAGGATAACCGAAACTATAACGAGATCCTCGATAGCGTTGGCGCATTATATCGGTTATATTATCGGGTTCTTCCGCCCCAAATCCTAACTCCTTAAGGATTCTAGCGTGCAGCCAGTCCGCTATAGCGTCTGCCATCTGCATCGCCACACCATGGTAATAGTGGTAGTCAAGATAATTATCCGCTTCAAATAGCTTCTGTGCATGGGTGGTTCCTATTTCACCTGCTGTTACAATTTGCATCGGTAAGACATCAATTTGACCTGATTCTTTAGTGGCATAGAAATCCGCAATACAAAGACGTTTTCCTCCACGTTGACGGGGGAATTCAAAGCTTGTTAGTAGTTTATTGTGATCTTGTGGATCGTAGACATACACTGTATTCCCTTCGGCGTTACAGGGGAAATAGCCATAAATTGCTGCCGGATGTATTAGGTCATCGGCAATAACTTTTTCTTTCCATTCTTCTAAAATTCCATAAGCTTTTGTTGCTAAAAAGTCATTATAATCTTCTTGTGATTGATCTTTTAGCTTACGGAACCGCCACCGTCCGACGTATAAAAGCTGTACATCTACATAAGGGTAAATGTCTTCAATTGATATGTCTCCATCTTTTAATACTTGAGTTCCCCAAAAAGGAGGAGTAGGGCGTTCTACATCTAAAGTTACTACATGGGAACGCTTAGTATCAATTACCACAGATTTTTTTGCCGATGATTCTTTTGCCAAAGATTCTTCAGTATAAACAAATGAGTCATTCATATAAAGTTTATATTGATTGGCTTCTGCAAATGGCATTTGCCCCATCTCTTCTAAGGTTAGTGGGGGGGGAGGTGAAGTTTCTTCATCTAAAAATCCTTTCAGGTCGTCCCAATTATCTTCAGCTTTTGCTGCCATTAGTTTATCCATAAAATGCCAATCAACAAAAGCATTTTTACCATATACAACTTGACCTTTATAGGTAGTTTTGCAATCCTTTTCCACAAACTTAGGAGTTAATGCAGCGCCACCTAAGATAACAGGAACGGTAATGCCTTTTTGATTAAAAATTTCCAAATTATCTTTCATAACTGCCATAGTCTTGATCAACAAGCCACTCATGGCAATGCAGTCTGGTTGATGTTCTTCGTAGGCTTTGAGAATGTTATCGATTGGCTGGTTAATGCCTAAATTAATTACTTTGTAACCATTGCTAGAAAGGAGAATATCAACTAGATTTTTACCAAGATCGTGAAGGTCACCTTCTACCGTCGCAATCAGACATTTACCCTGAGTAATATCGTCAATTTCTTCCTTATCCATATGGGGTTCTAAATAGGCTACCGCCGTTTTTTTAGTCTCCGCCGATTTTATAACGGACGGTAACGGAATTTCTCTTGAACCATATAATTCGCCGACAGTCCTCATAGCCTGTAAGAGGCAAGTGTTAATAATCTGTCGGGGTGAATAGTCTTTTAAAGCTTCCTCTAAAGCTTCCTCTAAACCAATCGATTCGCTATCAATAATATGTTGTTTGAGACGTTCTAAAACGATTTTGTTCATTGTTAGTTGTGGGAGATCGACACCCATTGATAAAATACCTAAAGTTTTTATGGCTAAATCAATAGTGATTTGCTTGATACCCTTCAGTATACAAAGCTAGCCATGTTGCAATTTGCCTATTGTATGTACATCGGGATATTCCAGCATGTCAGTCAACAACACAAATTACAAATGATTATTTAGCAAACACAATTTAAATTTTTCCATAACTTACTAGAGTAAGTCTAGGATATTGATGTAAATTTTTGTAAAGCAGCATTTTTACCGGCGATTCTACCAAACACCAGGCATTCAGTTAAAGAAGAACCCCCTAGGCGAGAGGCACCATGAATACCGCCTGTCACTTCTCCTGCAGCATACAAACCTTTGATGGGCTGGCCATTATTATCAATAACTTGAGCTTTAGCGTTGATGGTAACGCCTCCCATAGTGTAATGTACCTTAGGCCACAATCGCATAGCATAATATGGAGCATGGAGAGGTTTTGCATCTAATGGAATAGGCTTTTGCCAACTCTCATCTTTCTTATTCTCGACATACTTGTTGTAGCGATCGATAGTTTCTTTTAAAGCTTGATAAGGCAGAGAATATGCTGCAGCAAGTTCCTCCAAGTCTTCAAACCTTTTCACAATATTCATGCTTAAGTACCGATCCATATTGTGACCAGAAATGTTCATACCTTCCAAATCAGCAATACCAATGCTGGGTTGACCAACGTCTAAAATTGAATCTGCTCTAATTTTTCTGTCCGCTAATTCATTAAAAAACCGCTTTCCTGTTAAGGGATTAACCACTATCCCATAGGGAAAAACTGTATAAAAAAATTCGGTAGCAATTTTATCACGTTTCTCGTCAGGAGAACTCCAAGGTGATAACTGAATATATTCTAAATGCACAGAACTAGCACCAATCTTGATCGCCTCTAGCATTCCTTCTGCTGTAGTATCCAAACGATTAGTATTACCTACGGTGCTGGTTAGACGAGCATCATGAAGGATTCGGAAAGCAACATCTCCGCCAAAACCACCAGTAGCTAAAACGACACCGGTATTTGCATAGACTGCTCTGGCTTGGTTTTCCTTTTTGTCATAAACTTCAATCTCTCGAACATCCTTTCCGAACTTTGTGAGGCAAATATTGGTTTTGATTTCAATGCCCAACTCCTTTACCTTTGAAAGGAGAGGTTTCACAATTGCTGTTCCAGAAAAATTGTGTAGCAGATGGATACGAGGAACAGAATGGCCGCCAAAGATTATGGGCTTATGTCTAAATTTGACAGCTAAATATTCAGTAAGCCACTCTAGTACAGAATTAGACTGTTGAGCAACTATCTTAGCCAGAGATGCATCATTCATATTCAAGCCAGCTCTCAACATATCCTCATACATGAGTTCCCAAGAATCTAGAATACCGTATTGTTTCTGAAAATCAGTCCCCGCAAGCGCCACCCCTCCATCACTCATGATGGAATTTCCGCCACAGCTGCTGCGTTTTTCCAGAACAACTACCGATGCACCAGCATTTTTGGCTTCAACCGCAGCCGCTAGTCCAGCAACTCCACTACCAACAACTACCACGTCTGCCTCTGTATCCCAATTAGAGAAAGTAGACTTATCCATCACTTCACTGCTATTTTTAATCTGCTGTTATAGCAGTCGCCAGGGCAGTTAGGACATGACAAAAGTCTCAAAGCTAAGTATAGCAATAGTTTGACTTCTGACTTCTGACTTCTGACTTCTGACTTCTGACTTCTGCTATAACCTACCCCAGTAAGAATCATTTTACCATAGGCAGGACACATAAATATGAAAGCGCCTAAACGGCTCGCTCGGTTTAATCCCCTGCTTAAAATACAGGGGGTTTCACCATCGTTTCTCGGTAATTTTCTATTGATTAGCTATTTTTTGATCAGCTGTTTTTTTTCGATATTATAGCCTTGAACTAATTGATAATCAATTTATGTAATTGTTTTATGTAATTGTGCCGAAACAAAATTCTTTTAAACAAATTCCTTCGCAAACTTTTTGGTCGTCTATTTCTAGAATAGCGGGTCTGTATGCCAAGCATAGCTTACTTTCCATAGTCGATGGTTGATTTCGCAGGATACTCGACCAATTGGCAAAAGCATTATTGTCGAATTTCAAGTGATATATTTTGTCTTGAATGCGGCCATGGGCACTTGTTTTGCGATGGTAAGAATCTTCTCCGTTTAACAATATTTCTTTTTCTGTTTGGGAGGTGTTGAGGAGCTTGAAATAATTGTATTTTTCTTCGCCAAATGTGGCTTCAGCACTCCAAATGATTCCGTAATCAGGGAAAAAGGCATGAACAAAGTGGTAGCCCCAAAACTTGGGGTAATCTCCATCATAAATTTTGCAATAACCTATAGCTTTTTGAGTGCGATCGCCTGTGTTCACAGTGCACAGGAGTTTTGGTTGGTGAATGACGGCGCGATGATTTTTTTCAGCGGGAACCGCCCAAGTGAATTCGGCGGCAACTTGGAATTGAATTTCTATATTAGCTTCTGGCAAACAAATGGTTCCGGTTCCATCGTTGTTTTTGATAGAGATGTGTTGATCTGAGCGTTGGTGTTCGGAGGTATTGATAAGTTCCAGGGAGTAGCCCTTGGTGTCGCTCCACCAGGCTGAATAATGCTCGATTGTTCCTGTTTTGAAATATCTTAGAGCAAGTAGAGAACCATCTTCGAGAAAGAAATGGTATTGTTCACTATAGACAGAGGTTACAGAGCAGAAATATGTATCAGGTACTTGGTGAATTTTTGGAACACAAGGTTTTTTTGCAAGGATGGAGGAGCCACCAATCTTCCCGCTTTGAAACAAGTCGCTAATGGTTTGATAAAATTGACGACGGTGTTCATAAACGTTTTCACCGAATAGTTTGATTGATTCTTCTTTTGATTGGAGGAATTTTTGATAGCGTTCTTTTACCCAACCTTTCCATCCTGTTGTTAAATCGATGAAACAAATGTCAGCAAATCCTACACGCTCGAGGTGATTGCGGTAGGTTTCGCGGGTTGGTAAATAAGAGGATTGAACTACTTCTTCTAGAGTGGTTTTAACGTCTGGTGTCAGAGGGCCATTAGCCACGTAGTCTTCGATATAGATCAGGCCGTTGTCCTTCAAAGAGCGAAAACAAATTTCCAGTATTTTATCGCGGTTTTCAATGTGTAAAAATGATAAAAAAGAAATGATGCTGTCAAATGAGCTTGGTAACAGGGCGTCAATGACTTGGGGACTTAGAATATTGCCTGTGAGGTATTGGATGCGTTTGTCAAGTCCCACTCGTTGGGTGAGTTCTTGGGCAATTTCGTTAAAATTATTTCTTAATTCCACACATTGGATGTGACATCCCGTTTTATAACTAATGTATCGAGCAGGCCCACCAACACCGCTGCCAATGTCCAAAACTCGCGAGTTGGGGGATAGTGCCAAACGGTTGATAGCGCGATCGCAAGCTTTGGTGCCAAAGTAGTGGTATTGGTCTAGGTGATCCAATTCTAGCAAATCTTCAATTTGCAAAGGACCTGTGGCTTTTCCTTTTTGTTTCAGTGCTTGGCGAATACTATGGATGCGCCAATCGTAAATCAAAGCTTCATCTTTTGAGAGAGGATATTCTTTTTCTGGTTGTGATAGTGTCATGGTTATTCCAAGGTAATTTCGTGTTTAAAAAGTCAACAATCCTGGTTATGTGGGAAGGATTTCGGATCAAGCATTTCGGATGGAGTACAGAAAAATGGCTCTAGGGAACCTAGTATGCAGAAAAACGCGCTTATTGCCCAGTAAGTATGAGCCCACTAAGTATGATTGGGCAGGTTATTTCTGAAAAATCCTTATCTGAACAACTAAAACTCCCGCCCAATCAAGATTAGATTAATTATTTACTGACAGTTTTACATCCCCAATCCGGTAGAGCCAGAAAACCCTTACAAGCTCCAACTTTAATTAACAGTTCTACCTTTTTCCGGACTGGTTTAGGTACTTTGGGTATGTACCAGTTTTTCGGGCTCTTTTTTAGGTGTTACTGAATCTTTGAATGAATAGGAGTAGAGTGGGCATCCTGCCCGCCCGAAAATATATTGAAACTGGATTGAAACTGGCAAGATGCCAGTTCCACCAAGATGCCCATTCTACAAAATGCTTAAAATCATTCCATTATTAAGCAATGCCCCAAATTCAGTAAGAATAACTGCCTTCATTAACTCTGTCATGCTTGTTCGGAATTCCTCCTGCTCAAGATTCCCTTAAGATAGCTCGGATTTCCATTAAAATTTCTCCCAGGCGATTCTTACCGCTCCTATCTTTACCACAACCCCAATAATAATCCTGGGGAGCATCTTCCACAATTAGTTCGTCCCCTGTCCCCAGCAGAATTTCGCGGATATCAGCATGGGTTTGAAACTTACAGAGTAAGCCTCGCCCCATAACATCCTCTTTGATTTCTTCCCAATCCCTGCGCAGAGGACGAGTACGCTCTCGTCCCATGCTCGCAGCTTCTGCGGGAGTCTTGCAAGAGCGAATTTCTTCTACATGGGACGTACCAGCAAATTTCTGGGCTTGGAAATAATGCTCTGAGGTGGGCCACCAGAGTCCGTCCAGTTCAAACCCATGGGGGGAAAAGTTGGAGAAACAACCATAGGGCTTTTCGCTAATGTCGTAAAAGTAAATGGTCACAGCTTGACTCCCAAAATTTTACCCCAGGCGAAAATGCAAAATGCCCCACTGCATGTACCCTTTTTCGTAATACTCGATCCAGGGTTCAATGCTTTTCAAGGTTTTATCGGCAAATTCGGTGGAAGTAATTCTGACTACCTCCTGATAGCGTACGCGCACTTCTTCCCCAAATCGTCGATAATGGGTAGGCACATGTTCAGAAAGGTCAATAAAGTGCAATTCCTCAAAACCCAATTCCTGGGCTGTCTGACTATAAAAGCGATAGGAACCCATATCCTTGATACCCAGACGGTCAAAGGCTGGTTGCAGTAGCCCTGGTGGACAAGTCTCCCTTTGCATGGGGTCAGTAAAAATCAACTCTCCCCCTGGCTGCAAAACCCTCTTAATTTCTTCAAAGACCTGAGTGCGATCGCTACTGTGTAAAATGGCATCCTGGGACCAGACAATATTAAAGGAATTGTCTGGATAGGGAATATCCTCAAAACTCCCCTGAGTTACCTCAACTAAGTGGGCTAAATTCTGCTCTTGGTTCAGTTGGCGGTTGCGTTGATTTTGCCGCTCGCTTAAATTGAGACAGCAGACAGAACAACCGTAGGTTTTGGCCAGATACCGCGCCGCCCCTCCATAACCAGCACCTAGATCGATGACTCGTGAATCGGGAGCTAGATTTTCCAGAGTTTGGGCAATTGTTTCCACCGTGCGCTTGGAGGCATCATGGATCGGTTCATCCGAACTCTTGTATATCCCATAAGTGATATGCTCACCACCCCAGAAAGTAGCATACAATCGGTCTGTTTCTGCACCATCATAATAGGTTTGCGCTGTTTTCACCGCTTCTGAATAAGTGGTATTCATACCGCTATCTCCTTGGGTTCTAACCTTAGAGAAAGTTGTGGAGATTTCCACCAGCGCTCGCCCTGTAATAAGGTGTGAACTTGCCAACTGGGTGAGGTTTGGGGATAATCCCTGCGGTAATGTCCGCCCCGACTTTCTGTGCGCAATGCTGCACTTTTGAGAATTAAATGGGCAATATCCAGGAGATTGAAGGTTTCTGCAGCCGTTCGCAATTGCTGCTCGGCTAATGGTGACTCAAATTTAACTGTTTGGTTGGGCTGTAAATCGAGCAAGTATTGACTCACCTCTAAGCCAGCCAATTCAGAGCGCCAGGAATTAACTTCAGCAAGGGCTGACTCCAAAACTTCCTGGGAGCGACAAATTCCTGCACTTTGCCACATCAGGGAGGGTAAACTTTGCCTTACTGATGCTATCTTCTCGATGTCCCTTGCCCAGTCACCTTTCTCTTTTATAAAGGGTAGGGATTCCTGCAGAACTGGATTAGGAGCTGTTTGAATTTCAGCTAATTGGGCGGCAAAAACCAAACATTCCAATAAGGAATTACTCGCTAAGCGATTGGCACCATGAACCCCCGTACTAGCTGTTTCACCAATGGCATATAGCCCCGGAATCGAGGTGCAACTGCTCAGATCGCAAGCCACTCCTCCCATCCAGTAATGGGCAGCAGGTGCAACGGGAATGGGTTGTTTGAAGATATCAATGCCCCAATGTTGACATACGTTAATAATATTGGGGAAACGATAGCGAATTTGCTCTGGCTCAATGGGTTGCAAGTCTAAATAAACATTCCCGTGGCTAGGATCGGCGGAGGTTTTTTCTAAGTGACTAAAAATTGCCCGACTTACCACATCTCTAGGAGCCAATTCCCCTGAAGGGTGGTAATTAAAAGCAAAGCGATCGCCTTTGTGATCTACTAAATGTGCCCCCTCTCCCCGGACAGCTTCTGTAATCAAAAATCGAGGTGCCCCTGGTTTGGTTAAAGCTGTGGGATGAAATTGGAAAAACTCCAAATCTCTAACAATTGCCCCAGCCCGCCAAGCCAGTGCTACTCCATCTCCTGTACTTACGGCTGGGTTAGTGGTCTGGGCAAACACTTGACCGCCACCACCTGTTGCTAGGATTACCGCAGAGGCTCTTAGCCAAGATATCTGACCTTGATGGAGGAGGCTAATCCCCTGACAATGACCAGTTGCTGGATTGAGCCATAAACTCAAAGCCACTGCGTGAGATAGCACCTGAATATTTGGACGCTCTAAAACTTTACCAGTCAGCGTATCCACAATTGCTCGACCGGTGGTGTCTGCGGAATGGAGGACGCGGGGACGAGAGTGGGCTGCCTCTAGGGTCATGGCTAGCTTTTTGCCTTTGCGGTCAAAGGCTACTCCCATCTTCACTAGAGAGTCAATGGCAGCAGAGGCATTTTCCACCAGATACGTTACCGCCTCGCGATCGCAAAGACCAACACCCGCTCGCTGGGTATCCTCTAGGTGAAGCTCTGGGGAATCAGATGGGTCAATAGCAGCAGCAATTCCTCCCTGAGCCCAGTTGCTAGAGCCTGTTTTCAGGGTGTCTTTGGTAATCAAACCTACCTGCAAATGAGCAGGTAGACAAAGGGCTGCATAAAGCCCAGCTGCACCACTGCCGACCACTATGATGTCAAATTGGGAGGGAGTATTGGCAGATCTGGAAGACTCGTCAGGGGATGATTTAAAATCTTGCACGATAGATCATATGTCACTAATTTTTGATTAATCCCTAAGCAGTTATTCGTTTTCACAAGACAAATTGCTTAATAAGTTATAAGCTCTAACTTATAACTTATACTTTTGTCAAGTAATTGTGTCAACCTGCTCAGGGGCACTACAGCACTACACTGATAACTCCAACATCCGTTGAATTGGTCGCAACGCCGCTACTCGGATATCTTCCGGCATAGTAATTTCTGGTGTTTTCTGCTTCATGGCTAGATACAGCTTCTCCAAAGTATTGAGCCGCATGTGAGGGCATTCGTTACAGGCACAATTGCTATCCATACCTGGAGCAGGTATGAAATTTTTCTGGGGTGCCCTCTTTTGCATTTGGTGAATAATTCCTGGCTCAGTAGCCACGATAAATTTTTCCGTTGAACTTTGCTGGATATACTTTAACAAACCTGTTGTGGAACCAATGTAACTGGCATGACGCAATAGAGGGGGTTCGCATTCTGGATGGGCAATAAACTCCGCTTCAGGATGCTGTATTTTCAGTTCCACGATCTTTTTCTCAGAAAAGGTTTCATGGACAATACAGCTCCCCTCCCACAGGACTAACTCCCGTCCGGTTTGCTCCATGACATAGCGACCTAAGTTCTTATCTGGGGCAAAAATAATCGGCTGGTCTTTCGGAATTTGGTTGACGATTTTAACTGAGTTAGAACTGGTGCAAATGATATCGCTCATCGCTTTAATGGCAGCGGAGCAATTAATGTAAGATACCACCAAATGGTCAGGATGGGCTGCTTTGAATGCCGCAAATTCTTGGGGAGGGCAACTGTCAGCTAGGGAGCAACCTGCGTTTAAATCGGGGAGTAGTACCAATTTATTGGGGTTAAGGATTTTGGCAGTTTCTGCCATAAAGTGAACCCCAGCAAAGACGATAACATCTGCATCTGTAGCCGCCGCTTGTTGAGAAAGACCTAGAGAATCGCCGAGATAGTCAGCAATATCTTGAATATCTGGTTCTTGGTAATAGTGAGCGAGAATAACTGCGTTTAATTCTTGTTTGAGGTCTTCAATCGCTTCAAAAAGGTCTTTGGGCGGATACTCCAACTCTAGGGTTGTTTTTGGGAGGACATTTGTAAACATCGTATTATTTACCTATTTCTGACTAGTTTACTAGTTTTTGAAGCTTTTCTTTCTTTAATAAATATTAAATCTGCGGTAGCCCACTGGGTGGTGTACTAGGAAAATTTCCTTAAGTTCTGCTATCTTTCTGCGGATCTTACCACTTAGAGACCTTTTATCGCTACCCGATTCATCACAAGATCTGCATCACTCCCGGTCTAGTTGTAATTTTGTACCCAGAACACAACAGTAAAAACCCTAGTATCCTAGTGCCAATGATCAAAATCCAATTTGGTTTTTAATTTGTTTGTTGATTTGATTTTGTTGATTTGATGATTATAACTATGAGCCGATTTCGCTCCCCGTGATATCCCCCCACTCTTCGATTCAGTAATTTTGGGGGAGGGTATTGACAAGTGTATAGTTTTACTATTACAACTTTTATGATCGGAAAACTTACTTATGGGCTATGTTAATTTTTATTAAAAAAAACAGCCAAATTAGATTATAAATAAAATTAAAGGGGTAAGATTTTTAATTCAGCCGAATTAGGGAAGGTTAATCAAGTGAATCTCAAACTGAACAACTAACTGGCTTCATGAAAAGACTGAAAATAAAAGACAACCTAGGCTCGGAATATTGATAGTTGATTGCTATGTTTATAGATAGCCTAACCAAAACCAACCAAACGTTTTAGTTTATCACTATCGAAGGTAACCCAATGGATTGCTTCGACTTATACAACCCTGTTAAAGTTCTATTTGGTAAAGGTAAGATTGCAGCTATTGCTAATGAGATTACCACCGATGCCAGAGTTTTAATGACCTACGGTGGCGGCAGCATTAAAAAGAACGGGGTATATGAACAAGTCAAAGCTGCTCTTGCCAAACATACAGTTCTAGAATTCGGTGGTATCACCCCTAACCCTGAGCTGGAAATACTGTTAGATGCTGTCAAGTTTGCTCGCACTGAAGAGATAACTTACCTGTTAGCTGTCGGTGGCGGTTCTGTAATTGATGCTACCAAATTTATCGCAGTGGCGGTTCCGTTTGTTGGGGACTTGTGGGACATCTTAGTTGCCAATGCTCCATTAACAGCAGCACTGCCTTTGGGGACAGTACTAACCTTGCCAGCGACTGGTTCAGAAATGAACTCTTATTTTGTAGTAACTAGACGTTCCAGTCAAGAAAAACTCCAGAGGAGAAGCGAGTTAGTATTTCCCCGCTTTTCCGTACTAGACCCCACAGTAACTTTTTCCCTGCCACGACACCAAATCAGTAACGGGATAGTTGACTCCTTCACTCATACACTGGAACCATACCTCACTTGCTAGGTTACTTACTCGGTCAGAACCGCCCTTTGATTTAGGTTTGATGTGTTCGACCTCTAGTTGAGTATCAGTCACACCACAGTAAGCACATTTACGATTCCATTTGGAAAGTAGATATTCTCTAACTTCATATCCGTAGAGTGTGCCCTGCTGATACTCTGTTCCAGAAATTTCAGGGTTTTCCATCTTCTGAGTATCGAACCTAACTAATTCCTGAGAAATGCCAGTTATCGGACAAAATCGAGTAAGTTTTTTTACCCATGTGAGAATATTATGAACTCTCGACATTAGACCTCTCCAAAAAACAAACTTATGGTAAAATAAGATAAAATTAATCACTTTTATCAACCTCAAAAACCATGAGCTACACTTGGAACTACATCCAAAAAAATCCTAAACAAACAAAAAGATTGCTAGGAATAAATTATGAGCAACTCTCTCAACTGATAGAACAAGCTAAGTTATTACATCGTCAACATCAAGAAAAAATTGAAAATCAAAAAGTCCGGCTAATAAAGCCTGGGGGAGGTGCTGGACAAAAATTATCAATTGAAGACCAAATAGTCTTGACATTAATTTACTTACGACATCACATAAACTTTCAACTTCTCGGACTACAGTTCCAGGTGAGTGAATCTAAAGCAAACTCTACTTTTAACTACTGGCAATCTATTTTCAGGGAAGCTCTACCAGCTTCTTTGTTAGAACAAGTAAAAAAGTACGAAGAATCCGAGGATATAATTCAAGAAGCCTTAACTGAGTATGAGTTAATAGTAGATAGCGCAGAACAAGTCAGAGAAAGACCTTCAGACTATAATCAACAAAAATTATTCTATTCTGGCAAGAAGAAAAACCATACATTTAAAAATCAATTTATTGTTTTGCCAAAAGGGGAAGATATAGTGGATGTAGTGGTCGGTAAACCAGGCCCCAAAAGTGACATAAATATTTGTCGGGAAAGTTTAAAAAAATTTGATGATAAACAACGACTGAGTGGGGACAAAGCTTATCTAGGAGAAGAACAAATAAGAACTCCCCATAAAAAGCCAAGAAATGGTGAGTTAACCTCACAGCAAAAGAAATATAACAAGCTATTATCTTCAAACAGAATATTTGTAGAACATGTGATTAGGTTGGTAAAAATTTTTAAAATAGCGGGAGAAAGGTTTCGCCTAAATTCTAATAAATATTCTGGGGTGATTTTGACAATATGTGGTTTGGTAAGATTGAGAACAGGAGCCTTAGTATTACAAGTAACAAAAGCCTCGGAAATTGCTGAAACAATTGAGGTTGTCTATGCTCATAGTTTTAGTGCTAAATTAACATCAATAGCTTCTTAAGCTTATTATAGCGTTAATTCAACGTAAAATTGACTTGGTCAATTTGATCGCTGAAAAGCAGTGCCTGAGAAAGTTTCAAGTTTTTGGAGAGGTCTATTAGACTGGGAGCTAACCACCCATCAGGACGTTTACGGTTAAGAAACCGTGGCTGTCGATAACGAGTTTTGCGGTTTCTACGAGAACTTCTCAACTTTCTACGTGAGGTTAAACCATCTCGAATTTGAAGACCTCTGTGGGTTAGTTCCGCACCCCAAACAACCACCTTTTCTTGAACAATTGCTAAACCTGTTGTTTGAGAACCAGGGTCAAGTTTGATCTGATGATTATGTGTCACACATTCCAATTCCTCCAAATCGCATATGATGATTGTGAACGGGTATCTCCTAAAGACCTTAGCCCTTCCTTGTTTGAGCAAGATTCTAGCTCTAGCAGGCTGGCATGGGTCTAATGGTTTTTTGTTTTTATCAAGTACAAAAACTCGCATAATGTGAGTATTCTCCTATTGCTAGGGTAAAGTTCGCTGCGCCAATGTTATCAGTCGGTACTTTCGCGCGTTGCACTTCCTTAACCTGATAAAGATGTTTAACAATCCGGTTCTAGAGCTTGAAACTAGCGTCGCATTTCAAGGTAGGAACTTTAACTCTTGCTGATAACGTAGTCCCTGATGGGACTTGGGCTGGTCAGGTAATGATTCACAAGCCCCCGGATTTATCCGTGGGGTTTGCTACTCCCAGGCTCCTGACAGAGTTCAATGCTAAATAATGAGTTCGCCTTTTCAATAATATCATCAGCATTGCTGGACCGAGGGAACTGGCCACAGCTCCACTAGCAAAAAGAACCAATGAAAACACTGTGGAGGAAATAGAAATCGCCGCAATTACAGCGAGTAGTCCCACCACTAAGGTCATGAATTGCTCGTATTTCACGCCATATTTCCGGGACATCCTCCGATCCAACCCCGGAGAAATATCTCTAGCGATCGCACTGGAACAAACCAGAAGTTGGGAATCCGCTGTAGAGGCAATGACAGAAAAGACACCAGCCAACACAATACCGACTCATAATCCATCCACTGTTTCCCGTTGCTCCAGCACTCAGACCCACAAAGACTTTCCCAAAAGAGCGTGAGCCAAGTAAGTAGTCGGATTCTGTATTATCGGAAGATTTAGCAGCTAGAGCCCCAATCCACAAAAAAATTACTATAAACAATCCAAAACTGAAAATTGTAATACCTGATTCCATTAGTTTTTATCTAAGGTTTTTGAGGTTTAACTGCTCCGGTTTGCGAACTCCCAAGCTATGAATACCATGTATGAATACTATGGTATAAAACTGAAACAAATTCTCCCGGATGTCTGCCACTAAAAATTTTTATTCGCTTTTGGTAATGGGTAATGGTCGTCCAATTAAGGATTAGCCATGACGCCATAATCAGCTCTCTAATTTCTTTTATAGAAAGGGGATTAGAGAGCTTTAAAATTTCAAGGCGATACCGTTTCCTACAAGCTATTACACCGATCAGGAAAAAGTTTTTCCTATAGTATCATATTCGATTAAATACCGATAATTTCGGGGGGTTGCTTATACCAAGTTGTGTTCTTGCTATGTTAATCCCGTTGTTACTCGCGTTGGAAGAATAATATTATTGCAAAGCTTAGTGTTCAGTGCTTAGTGTTCAGTGTTGTGCAGGAAGCGTAAATTGACACTCCCCGCCCGCTTATGAGCGGGGATTCTTGGCTCTACGACTCGTCGTGGCTCTTTCAAACCGGAGTCAGAAAAAGTAGAGGACAAATCTCCCCAAGCGTTTAGATCATAGATCTAGGTTTCGGTGTGCCCCACCGTACCTTTTTTATATGAATAGACAGAGGTGCGACCCGTGGCGAATTAAATTCGCCAAGGTCAAGCGCACCTTTATACTTTTTTATCTAAGTTTTTCATAGACGTTGTAGTCGTTAGACCAAATTACGCAATACGTATCTCATACATATTTTTTACGTTGTCTACTTATGATTAGATAGTATTTATCTAGCTTTTTAGTTTATTGTAAGGGTTTTTATTATAACACGCTCTGTGAAAACTGTCAAGTTTTAGCTGAAAAAGAAAGCCGTCCTATAAGGACGGGGCGCGATTACCCAATTTTTTCGGTAAAACGTACTTCCCACTCCAGGCTCAGACTCTACCCCAATCTGTCCCCCGTGATTTTCCACAATCTTCTTGCAGGTGGCTAGACCAATACCAGTGCCAGGATAGTCTACGGGCTTTACTGAAACCTTGACTTGGGGGGATTTCCCTGGTGCTTGAAATTTAATGGCATTGCTGATCAGATTTTGAAAGAGAACAACTTCTAGCTGCTGCGCGAGTATCAAATGAGCGATTGGCAATTGGCTCATCAACCAGAGTCCATAATCTTTCTGCTGGTTGCAATTCCGGTGAGTGAGAAGGTAAAAATATTAAATGCAATCCCTCTGGTAATTCTACCCCCTTACTGGTATGCCATCCAGGGTAAGCGCAAGAAAAACGAACTCATAATATGCTAGGGGAACCGATGTCACAATCAAGGTATCCAATGGTCATTGGCTTCGATCAACCCACTAAAACCACCGCAACTTGGATTCAGTTGTCTCTATTCGACCAGTGCGGGACTTATCGCTCCCCCAAACCCCCTCATCAGTTAACTTGCACTGCCCTAAGCAACTGATTTATTGTTGACGGTTAACGGTTAATGGTTGAGGGTTAACACTCAACCCTCAGAATCTTTCTAGGTGGTGAGATCCCCTTCAACTCAACCCAGTTAGATACATAGAAAACCTGTTGTAGTTTTTTGAGATAAGTGGTATAAAGCGCTACAGAAAAAAAAACGGGGTGTAATCAGGAGTGATGGCTCAGTCAGTTGTGGTTGACTGGTGCAGACGCGATCGCTCCTGTTTTCTTTTGTTATAGGAATTACACAGTTGACTTGGTTTTGCCTACCTAACCCCCTTCCTCTGCCTGAGCAACCCCAGTTTGCGGAGATCCAGTATGGGTAGTGAGCAATGCGCTAGAGTAGGATAGATAGGGTAATTGAGATTAATTAACGGCGTAAGTCAGCCGACAGAAGGATGAGCTCTTGGCGCGATCGCTTAAATAAATTTGGTGGCAAAACTAGATTTGTAGTTTTTCGTTTGTTTGTACACTTAGCTGGTTCAGAAGTAACACCCTTGTTGGGGGTACTCAATCGTGCGGCACGGGAAGCCGTTGAATCAGATGGGGATTTGAAGGTATTAGGGGAAGAACTGGTAGCAATTTGTCAAAACCTCCTACAGCTGCAGATCTACTGGCAATCCGCAGCGAATGAAGGGGATGTCTTCTGGAAAGAAGGAGAAGCTGGGGACTACGTTAATGAACTGTTTACTGACTCAGCTGGGCGCTATCTGTCTGAACCAGATTTCACTACACCCTTAGGTGAAAACGAACCTTTATCCCTACCTGTGACCCAAAACGTAATTGTTATGATCACAGTAGCTTACGAAGGGGAAGTTCCTGAACTAGAAACTAACCTAGCTAGTGTTGAGTACCTCGAAGCAGGTCTAAAGGCATTGATTAATCTCCACTATCAGGAAAGTTTGCAAGCTATTCAGGTTCACTTCTCTCCAGCACAGTTGGGTGATGAACTGACTGATGAGCAAATTTTACTCAATTTCCCGGAACTGGTTCCCCTGTAATCATAAGTAAATTAAATAAATATAGATAGTGTTATAGTTGTCACTATCAGTAAATCAGGTGATGGGGTGATGGGGTGATGGCCAAGACGAACGAAACATCATCCCCAAGTTTTCGTCTTGCAAAGAACGCTAGCCCATAGCAAAGCGCGATTAGACAATAATGATTTAACAGAACAATAGTGATTTAAGAAAACTTTTTTTAACTATATGTTACGTACAATTGCGATTTTTTGTTCTATCTCTAACCCTATGTTGGACTACAGTAGGGTGTGGTTCTCCTAACTCAAGCCAAGTGTCGCTGAATCGGGGTGGCAATACTTCCTTTACTCCGACTCGGTTGAGTGATGGGAAATATCCCGTACAACAGGCAACCTACGATGATGTTAATGGGGTATATACCCTAATGGTGCTCAATACTCCTGCGGGTAGTCCACCAGTGTTTCGGAGCAGGGATTTGCAGATGGCACGTCTGACTGATGAGCAGGTTGCTGCTGGGGAAAATACGTATCTGAGTATTGATGACAATCAGCCGGTGATGTACCTGACTGAAGACTTCCGGATTGAATATGTCCACAATGTCACTGAGACTAGACCTAATCCTCAAAGTGGTCAACAAGAAACAGTAATCGTGCGTCAGCAATCCAGTTTCTGGGCTCCGTTTGCTGGTGCTTTGGCTGGTCAAGCTATCGGTAGTATGCTATTTCGACCTCAATACTATGTTCCACCAGTTTATCAACCGGGAGGAGTTTTAACTGGTTATGGTGGGTATGGTAACAGCTATAGTCAAGCAGTGAAGCGATATGAAACAAGGTACAAAGCACCGCCACCTGTGGTTAAAAATACTCGCTCTTTCCGCACGACTGGTAGCTTAAGAAAATCTCCTGCAGCTAATCAAGCAACTACTCGTAAAGCCTCACCCAACGCTAATCGCTCCACAGGAAAGGGTTTCGGCTCAAGTCAGTTACGCACCTCTAGTCCATCGAGTACTAAGAAAGCCAAACCCAGAAGCAGTGGTTTTGGCAGCACGAAGCGGACGCGTTCTGGCTTTGGTAGTAGTCGTGGTGGTAGTCGTTCCTTCAGACGCCGCCGCTAGTTTTTAACGCCCCTTAAAAACCTAAAAGAAGCTTCTTTTGACTTTAGAAGCTTCTTTTTTTGCTGCACTATCAGGCTAGTTTGCCACTGACTAATATAACTGGGGTGCTAGGATTCGAACCTAGGAATGGCGGGACCAAAACCCGCTGCCTTACCGCTTGGCTACACCCCATTGATTCCACTTCTAAGATGATAACAGATTTGACTGGGAATATGTCAAGTTATTTTTTTTGTTATTTTTCCTTTGGCTTAAAGGGTGATGGGGTGATGGGTTGATGGTTACCGGCCGGAAGGAAGACAAAGAGATATTAATGGCATGAGCTATCTTGTCTTTGTCCCCCCTCTTCCTCTTTAACTTAGATTCAGGCCGGATAAATCCGTAAACGTCGATTGGGTTCATCGCCAAAGCTAGAAGACTTGAGGCGATAGTGTTCAACTAACTCGTGTTGCATCTTCCGCACTTTAGGCGATCGCGGCAACAATTCTACGGGTTGGCCTTTGGGAATCACAATTTGCTCAACTGCTAAACGGGCTTCTTCTAGAGCCTCGATTTCATCCTCGCTACCGTTTTGGGCAAATAACTCCAAATCAGCAGCATCGGGAATTGTGGGGTCATCCATGTGCAACAGACGCCTTAATGCCCGAGTAATCTGGGGTATGGAGCTAGCTTTGATGGCGTGAATCGGGATCTGACGAGATTTAGCAATGGACTTGAGCTTGGAGTGGCTTTTGACATGCGATCGCAATCCTAAAACCACATCAGCAGTATCCATGTTTTTTGTCAAGACCACAGGCAAATTTAGGATTTGGATCACTTGCTCGATTTGATGACGACTAATGCCGTAAGGATAGACCTGTAGTGGCAAATCCTCACCATTTGGTCCTAACATCTGCATCCCTTGACCCAAGAGCTCTTGCTGTGACCAAGATTCAGCCAGCAGCTGTTCAAACATGCTATTTTCTCGAGCTGGCTCTGGTTCTTGAAGGGATAGGGGCTTCATCTGTCCAGATGAACGCCAACCTTTTGGTTGGCTAGGAGTCGTTAGGGTAAGGTGACCCCTGCTCCGACCATTTAGGGGAGTGGCAACTGGAGCGCTAGGTAATTCTCGGGTAATGGTGACCTTCCCATTTTCATCTTCTGTCCTGACTGGGGGATTTGGTTGACGTCCCCTGAGCAAATTATCAACCGTGTCCGCAACACTTTCATGTACTACCCAACGCTTACGCTCTAGCATTTCTACAGCGATTTCAAAGGTTGGGGGGGCTTTGCGCTCCAAAACGGTTTTCTGAGAGCCTCGCCGTCTGGCTTCGTCATCGCCTAGGGTGACAGCCTGGATACCGCCTACTAAATCGGAAAGGGTGGGATTTTTAATCAAGTTTTCAATCCGATTGCCGTGAGCAGTTCCCACCAGCATCACCCCCCGTTCCGCAATGGTACGAGCGGCCTGAGCTTCTAGTTCTGTGCCAATTTCATCGATAACGATCACCTCTGGCATATGGTTTTCCACCGCCTCAATCATCACCTGATGCTGATGTTCTGGGCTAGCCACCTGCATCCGTCGGGCTCGACCAATAGCTGGGTGGGGAATATCGCCATCTCCAGCAATTTCATTAGAGGTGTCGATAATCACGACCCGTTTGTCTAATTCGTCTGCCAGAACTCGGGCAATTTCCCGTAAAGCAGTGGTTTTGCCTACACCAGGACGCCCGAGCATCAAAATTGACTTACCAGTTTCCACCAAGTCACGAATCATGCCGATGGTACCAAAGACCGCTCGACCAACACGACAGGTTAAGCCAATAATTTCCCCTGGACGGTTCCGAATCGCACTAATGCGGTGCAAGGTGCCCTCAATTCCGGCTCGGTTATCACCGCTAAAGGATCCCACTCGCTCAACACAGTGATTGATTTGTTCGATAGTAACTGGTTGATCAGAAAGGTACTCTGCCCGATCACGAAAGCGCACTTCTGGGAAGCGACCGAGATCCATAATCACTTCGATCAAACTGTCCCTTTCAGCATGTTGCTCCAATAATGAGCGAATTTCGGCTGGCAAAATGTCTAGTAATTTTGGCAGGTCATCTGTAATTTGTTGACAGTTTGAAATCCTCTGAGTTTTGTCCACTGTGTCTTGGTGTTCCTTGGTAGGTAGAGTGCCACAATCTAGTTGAAGATTGTCACTTACCTCTGAGGATTGAGCCCTTACGGTCATCGCCTCAACCAAGTTATTTTCATAAACCACTGGTGATTCTTGATTGAATGACACTTGTTGATCTGAAAACTTGCTTAGTGGAAAATTCACCATTTGTTTTGCTCAAATAAAGCGATTTCTGCTGTTACGTTTTGCCCTATTTAAATTGCGGTTATTGGTCAGATCTTGGATTTAATTCATGTCTAATTTAACTCCTAATACTTGACGATTTTTATCCCAATTTAATCGAACATTCTTTCTCGATTAAAGTCAAGAAAATTAGATACTCTTGGGGATTTTTTTGACTGATTTGAGTTGAGCAACCAGGGCATGGGCAGTTGCCACAGCCTGCCAGAGCAGATCTGGTACATCCTCAAGGTTTCTAGAGGAGGGATTAGGAACGAATCCCTGGTGGTGATCAACGTCTTTGTCATAGTCTTGTTCTAATTTTTCTACAATCGGTGAGAGTAGAACTCGGGCGTAGCTACCGTAAGCCACACCGGCAATGTAGGATAGGTTATTTGGTTGTTCGCCCTTGGGGTTCGAGTAGGGTAGGTTATTTGGTTGTTCGCGTAGCGTGGCCGAAAGGCCAAGGTTGTTGTAAGAACGTTCAACCGGCAACCTGCCAACTTTCAACAATTCTTTAGAACCTTCAACGGGCAACCTACCAACTTGGCGGTTCAACAGCTTAGCTGCTCTTAGTTTGCTGACGGTGTGGTTATTGGTACCACCAGCTAACTGTACGTATCCTGGTAATCCAGCAGCGATGACTTTCTCAGCGAGTTTGATAGCAGCATGAGTTGTGCCCATGCCTATATCCCCACTCATAGGACGTCCATCGGTTTGCCAGATTAGAGGACAGGGTAAAGGCTGGATTAGTTGGTAGATTTCTTTTAGGTAGTCAATCAAATCTTTACCATCTGGGCAGCTAATGGCTAGGAGTTTGAGTTGAGCGCACCAGGGTGCGATCGCATGCCAGAGTCTTTTAAAATCTGGTAAATTCCCGACTTTGGTGTGAATTTCTATAGCATCAACGCCATTGCTTAGAATCAGGGGTGCGATCGCAAAAGGAGCTGATACGTATGACCGAGTAGTGATCAGCTGATGGGGGCAAACTGGCAGACAACGACCACAGCCATAACAGCGTTGGTCGAGCACACCAGAGTAAGCTTCACTGCCATTCTGGAAAGTAATTGCTTGTGCTGGGCAAATCTTTTCACAGGGACGAGGGCAGTCCCCTGGACACAAATCCGAGTCAAATTCGGCTTTCCGGAAATGGGGGTCTTCCCCATCATTCAAGCTCACCATCAGCCATGGTCTGCCAAGGAAGCCAAACCCTCGCTGTTTGGCTTCTTTTCCCATGGTGCTGGCGACTTGTAAGGCATCTTTCGCCGCCGAAATGACCGCCGGGTCAGCTGCCACATCAATACAATCGGCACCGGCGAGGGTGTAAGCCAAGGTTAGGCTTCTAACAGCAGGGAGGTGTTGAAAACTGGCTCCGCAAATGAGCTTGAACCAATGACCCTCCCTTAAGGAATGTAAGGGATAGTAAAGTTCAGTCACTCTTATATGCTAAATCTTTAAGCCGAAAATGGGGAGACTAATTTTACAATTCGAGTAATGAAAAAGGTTTTTTTTGAGGCGCTTACAAACCTTTCCGGGGGGGAAACTCCCTCAATTTTTTTCAAAAAATGCAGATTTAGGGTAGTTGGTTTTCTTCTTACACTAAATGTAGCGGTTGATTTTTTACAGCTGATCTCAATAAAATAATGGTGTCAATTAATTCAAAATTCTTTTGATTACAAGCCATCCCACGTGATAGTTAGTCGTGGGATGGAGTTTAAGCATTGGGAATCTTGGCGCTTATTTGGTTAATCAATAATCGCGTTCAGCAGGACCTCGGCTAAGGTCATATTCTCCATGTCTTCTAGAGTGACTGTATCCACGATGTCAAATTGAGCCCCAGCCCCTTGAAGGTCATCATCAAGTGCTTTAAGAAACCGAGTTGCCATGGCATCATTACCCACTTGGATCAGTGAAATGCCTAGTTCTTCATCCTTGTCTATTTGCCGAGATGCTTCAATGATCACTCGCATTACAGCTTTGCGGTCATCTGGCTCACCATCGGTTATCACCAAGAAGGTTTCCCCATTCGGTTTAGTTTGCCCAGCCGCTTTGCGCTTAAAGTAGTCATCGGTGGCATCCTTTAGCACACCAGCGAGATCGGTGCGACCCATGGGATCATTTTCTTGGAAAATTTGTTCTACTTTATCTGAGGTAACATTATCGTACCGTCTAAAGCGACTAGAAAACAGGTAAACCGTAATCCCATCTGGATCGAGCTGTTCACATTTTCTGGCCACTGCTAAGGTAGACTCTTGGGCAATCTGCCATCGACTTTTGCTCCTATCTTGGTAGTCTGGGCTAGACATACTGCCGCTTTTGTCGATGATTAACGTATAGTCACGGTCTTCCACGAGTGAACCTCCCACGAAAAAATTTCCTCCTTACCTTTAATTGCCACGATTTCTTAATCTAGCTTAGCTAATATTCCCACAGCTCATCTGAGTGTTTTTGCCCTAAGATTCTTGCCAGGAGTTTATGATGCCAATATCTAATTATTATTAGAACTATCCTTTAATAGCAGCACCATAGGCTTGATAACCATGAGACCTTAAGGTAGATGTATTCCCTTGACTATTTTATCTATTTACTATTCTAAACTTAGATATTAACAAATAGGGGGAGCGTGAGGGGGACGGAATTCCGCACCTTAACAGGGCAAACGCCTCTAAATTTTATTGACAAATTTTCTATTTTGTGATAATGGTGCATCTCACTTTTGCAATTAAACAAAAATTCTAATAAAATTCCCAAACTGCCTACACTACCCACCCTCCCTAAAATCCCCACGCTTCCGACACTTCCGGCACTTCCCTTGTTTTTTACAAAGATGAGATGCACCCTGTGATATAATAAATCCCGCAGCGAATTCATATTGTCAATAAACCCTGGCTTATAGTGCCGCCAAGTTGTGCTTGTTGAGAATGGATTTGTCACATATAGTGTTTTGTGGATTTAGCAAACACTATATATATCAAGTGTTCAGAAAATTAGATGCTTTCGTTTACCCTGCACTAAACGCCGGTTAAGTTGAGCACCAAATATGAGATAGTGATTTCATGACTAATTTTTAGCTGTCCGGCAAAAGAAGCCCCACATCCTAATGCGCAGCATAGGTGTGGGATGAATTTTGCACAGGGTATGCACGGAATGGGGAAACTAGCTATTAAGCTTGTGATCAATTCCGATTGAGTCATTCCTCTGAGTTCTGCTTCCTGTAGTAACTGTCTTTTTTCAAAATCGGTAAGCCTGATAATCAACTTTTTATTTGTAATTTTGACTTGTTATATGTATATACGTTTGTTATCATTATAGTAGGTCGATAAATAGGAGGCAAGTGATGAGGATAGCATATCAATACCGATTAAAACCAACCAAAGAGCAAAAAGCCACAATAGACAATTGGTTATCTATGCTTTGTTGTCAGTACAATTACCTTTTGGCTGATAGATTTAATTGGTATGAGCAAAATCGCTGTTCTATTAATGCCTGCCCCCTTGTTTGTTACCTTCCAGAATTAAGAGAAAATCCAGATTATTACAGTCAGAAGAAAAGCTTGCCAAACCTCAAAAAGACTCATCCTTGGTATAAAAACATGCATTCTCAGGTGCTTCAGGATGTGGTTAAAAGGGTGAAATTGGCTTTTGACAGGTTTATTAAAGGAGATAGTAACGGAAAACGTAGTGGAAGACCCAGATTCAAGAAGCGTCACCGGTACCGTACGTTCACTTACCCCCAAATGAAAGAAGGATGCTTGGAGGGTAACTTGATTAACCTGCCAAAATTAGGACAAATCAAGATTGTATTGCATCGTTCTATTCCTAATGGATTCAAGATTAAGACAGCTTCAATCACTAAAAAGTGTGATGGCTATTACTTGGTCTTGTCTCTAGAAGACAAGACCGTTCCCGAAGTGAAACCTGATATTAACCCTGATTTAATAGTTGGCATTGATGTTGGCCTAAAAGAATTCTTGACTACTTCTGAAGGGGAAACTATTGGCATTCCCCAGTATTACCGAAAGTGTCAAAAAAGATTAAAGGTTATCCAGAAGCGGATATCTCGACGGAAGAAGGGTAGTAACAATAGACTCAAGGCTATTAAGCAACTTGGTAGGCAGCACAAAAAAGTAGCTGATCAGCGAAAAGACTTTCATTTCAAGACAGCAAATTACTTGTTGTCCAAATATGATGTAGTAGCCCATGAAAAGCTAAATGTTAAGGGATTAGCTAAATCCCGATTGGCTAAATCTGTGTTAGATGCCGGGTGGTCACGCTTTCTGACAATTCTTTCAAGCAAAGCCTTAAATGCTGGCTTGTTGGCAGTTGCAGTAAGTCCCAAAAATACTTCGCAGAATTGCTCCAATTGTGGAAAAAAAGTTCCTAAAAAACTGCATGTTCGCTGGCATGATTGCCCTCATTGCGGATGCAGTCTTGACCGGGATCATAATGCGGCAATAAATATAAGAAATAGAGCGGCAGGGCAGTCCGTTCTTAAAGCCCAGCGCCTCCTAAGGGATGCCCGGATTGGCTGGGAAGCCTACACCGAACCTGAAAGGTCGGTGTAGGAGCTGTCACGAACGTCTTAAGTTGTCTGACAAATGACAAACGGCGTCTTGATGAAGTCGCTTATGGTTTTGGGTCTTTGTGCGGAACTTGTTTCGACACCCAGCCCGTCCATGGCAACAGCGCCAGTTGCTGATGGGGGTTCTCACGGGGCAAACAGCGGTGCTTGCATGTGACCCACGCAGCAACCTTAACCATAAACAACTATATCAAGACAATGAAACGCGCTTCGTGCCGCTATGGACAATAACTATAAGTTAATAATTTTGGTTCTTCAGTACCTACTATGCTAAATTTCTAGTTAAAAACCCCCGAAAAGCTTACTGTGTAATGGTTATGAGGCTATTTAACAAT
>NZ_GL890971.1:71985-129310 GCF_000211815.1 Moorena producens 3L | reverse complement strand
CTCCCTGCTCCCTTTGGCAAAGTGTTAATTTAGCATAACAAGTACGGAAGAGCCATAATTTTATAATCTACCAGTAACTAACTAGAGAATTATCAGTCAATTTTTGTCGAAGGAAATAAGCATAATAGTCCAGACTAGCCGTCTACATTGACGAGTTAAAATTTATTTCGGTAACTAATGGAGGAGGCTAGGAAAATTTTTAGTCAGCTGCAATAGCTTGATGATGACTAGCTAAAATTAAAAAATATAGCTAATGTTTTTTTGGTAAAACTTACTTAAGTTAGATGCGTTTACCCTGGATTTAAAAGTTATGTCTGAAAAAAACTATAGTAAAGGACAAAATCTGCCGATTATAACAACCGATGCGCAGCATAAGTTACTGGTTGAATGGAATGATACCCAGACAGATTATCCAAAGGCTCGGTGTATTCATCAATTGTTTGAAGAGCAAGTTGCGAAATCTCCTGATGCGATCGCACTCAGCTTTGAACATCAGCAGTTAACCTATCGAGAATTAAATGCCCAAGCTAACCAATTAGCCCACCACTTGAAATCTCTGGGGGTTGGTCCAGAAGTGTTGGTGGGGATTTGTGTGGGACGATCGCCTGAAATAGTCATGGGACTTTTGGCCATTCTTAAAGCAGGGGGAGCTTATGTTCCTCTAGATCCCACCTATCCAACAGAGCGTCTGAGCTACATGATTAAAGATGCTCAGATCAAAGTCCTATTGACTCAACAGCAATTAATTGAAAGACTCGGGCAAACTCAGCAGCAAGAAGTAAGAGTGGTTTGTTTAGAGGCTCAAAGAGATGCCATTAACCTGCACAGTCAGGAGAATCTCTCCAACACCACCACCTCAGAGAATCTGGCTTACGTCATTTATACATCTGGATCCACAGGTCAACCAAAAGGGGTTGCCGTGCCTCACCGGGCAGTTAATCGCCTCGTGATTAACACAAACTATATTCAGTTAAGCCCAAGGGACCGAGTTGCCCAAGCCTCTAATATTTCCTTTGATGCAGCCACTTTTGAAATTTGGGGAGCTCTCCTTCAAGGGGCTCAACTGGTGGGACTTCCAAAGGATATTCTTCTTTCACCCCAAGACCTAGCAGCACAAATCCAGACACAAAACATTAGCGTATTATTCTTAACTACCGCCTTATTCAATCAAGTAGCTAGAACAGTTCCCCAGGTCTTCCAGAATCTGGAGACTCTTTTATTTGGTGGAGAAGCTGTGGATCCTCAGTCAGTTAAAGAAGTCCTCAGAAACAATCCTCCCCAACGTTTACTCCACGTTTACGGGCCGACAGAAAATACGACTTTCTCTTCCTGGTATCTTGTCAAAGAAGTCCCAGAAGGAGCCACCAATATTCCCATTGGAAGACCTCTCTCCAACACACAGTTTTACGTGCTAGATCAGGCTCGTCAGTTAGTTCCTGTAGGAGTTCCTGGAGAACTATACCTAGGAGGAGAGGGTCTAGCCAGAGGATATCTTAATCGTCAGGCGTTAACGGAAGCTAAGTTTATTCCTAATCCTTTCACCACAGCACTGGAAGAAGCTCCTCAGAAACCTGAACAACAACGCTTATACAAAACTGGAGATTTGGTTCGTTACTTGCCCGATGGCAACATCGAATTTTTGGGGCGAATTGATAATCAGGTCAAAATTCGTGGGTTTCGGATTGAATTGGGGGAAATTGAAGCACTTCTGACCCAACATCCCACTATAGGAGAAGCCGTCCTAGTCGTTCGTGAAGAGCTCCCTGGGGATCAGCGTTTAGTCGCCTATCTTGTTCCCAGTGATCAACGACCCGTCCTCAGTGAAATTCGGGAATGGATAAAGGAAAAATTACCAGACTACATGCTCCCCTCAGCCTTCGTAGTATTGGAGAAATTACCCCTAACTCCTAACGGGAAAGTCGATCGCAAAGTGCTTCCTGCCCCTCCAAAAACTCGCCCAGATTTGGATGTCCCTTGGGTTGCCCCTCGTAACGGCGTGGAAGAAAAATTAGTTTCCATTTGGTCTGAGATATTAGGGTTTGAGGAGATCGGGATCCATGACAACTTATTTGATTTAGGAGGACATTCTCTAATCGCCACCCAGATTATCACCCGAATCTGGGATATTTTCCAGGTGAAGTTACTGCTTCATAACCTTTTTGAAGCAAACACAATCGCTCAATTGAGCCAACTCATTCAACAAGCACAGACCTCACAAGAAGAGTCCCAACTGCTTGCCATTCAACCGATGGTAAGGGAAGGCAATTTGCCCGTCTCTTTTGCCCAAGAACGGGTTTACTTCATCGAACAATTAGCACCCAATCGAGCTTACCAATTTCAGTCAACCCTAAGATTTAAAGGCCAACTTGATGTGAGTGTTTTAGAAAAGACCCTCACGGAGATAGTCAGACGCCATGAAATCTTCCGCACCACTCTGCCTGCTGTGGAGGGGCGACCTTTTCAAGTTATTCACCCTGCTCCCTCCATCCAATTACCAGTCGTTGACCTCCAGGCATTGCCAGAAAGCGATCAAGACTCAGAAATCCAAGGACATCTGGATGTCGAACTTCAAAAACCCTTCGACCTCACTCAACTGCCCCTCGTCCGGTGGACCCTCTTAAGGTTGAGTCCTCAAGACCATATTCTGCTTCACGTGGAACATCACATGGTTCATGATGGTTGGTCGTTTAATATCTTCCTTCGTGAATTGGTGGAACTATACAAAGCCTTCTCCACCGGTGATCTATCCCCCCTTCCCGAACCCACCCTCCAATTTGTGGACTTTGCCCACTGGCAGAGGGAGTGGGTCAAAGGAGAAGCTGCCCAACGACAACTGGCTTATTGGCAACAAACTTTATCAGGGAGTGCCCCCCTTCTGGAATTACCCTACGATCGACCTAGACCAGCAGAGCAGACTTATCAAGGAACGTCCATTAGAACTGATTTACCTTTGCACCTGTGTCAAGACCTCAGATGTCTGGGTCGTCAAGAAGGTTCGACCTTATTTATGACCATGTTTGCAGCCTTCCTGACCCTATTGCACCGCTACACCGGAAGGGACGACCTCAACGTGGGTACGGCAGTGGCCAATCGACGCATCCCTGGCACGGAAGGGTTAATTGGCATGATTGTCAATAATTTGGTATTGCGCACTGATTTATCAGGAGACCCCAGTTTCAGAACGTTACTCCATCGGGTTCGTCAAGTGACCCTAGAAGGTTACGCTAATGAAGACCTGCCCTTCGACAAGGTGGTAGACGCTCTCAATCCAGTGCGAGATCTGAGTCATAATCCCTTATTCCAGGTCATGTTTAGCTTCCATGACTCTCCCTTATCAGACTTGAAACTGCCAGGGCTGGAGATGAGTTTGTATGAGGCACTGAGTAATCAGTCTGCCAAATTCGACCTTGATGTGGTGACGATTCCTAGGTCTGAACAACGAGTGGGACAAGGTTCCACAGCCGAGGGAGAAGAAGGAATTACCATGATCTGGGAATACAACAGCGACCTGTTTGATGGTACAACCATTGAACGGATGATGGGACATTACCAAATCTTGTTAGAAGGGATTGTGGCTAATCCGAGTCAGAAACTGTCTCAAGTGCCAATCTTGTCCCCAGAGCAAGAACATCAGCTATTAGTGGAGTGGAATCAAACCCAGGCTGAATATTCTATTAACGGATGTATTCACCACCTGTTTGAAGCCCAAGTCCAAAATAGCCCAGAAGCTGTTGCTGTCAGCTTTGCAGGGCAGCATTTAACCTATGGGGAATTAAATGCTAAAGCCAACCAACTGGCGCGACACCTGCAAACCTTGGGAGTTAAACCAGAAACTTTGGTGGGATTGTGTATCGATCGCTCCTTAGACTTAATTGTTGGATTGTTAGGCATTCTCAAAGCAGGGGCGGCTTATGTTCCCCTGGATCCAGCCTATCCATCAGAGCGCTTGAGTTATATGGTCAATGATGCACAGGTGTCAGTTTTAGTGACCAAAAAGCAGTGGTCAACCCTAAAATCAGAACATCCAATGGCAGTGGTTTGTCTTGATACTCAACAGGATGTTATTAGCCAATACAGCACACAAAACCCAGAAAGTACAGTCACTCCAGAAGATTTAGCTTATGTGATGTATACCTCTGGCTCGACGGGACAACCCAAAGGGGTGATGATTGAACATCGATCGTTGGTGAATTTTACCCAAGCTGCGGTGATTACCTACAAAATCACCAAAAGCGATCGCATTCTCCAATTTGCCTCCATTAGCTTCGACACCGCAGCCGAAGAGATTTATCCTTGTCTGACTCAGGGGGCAACCTTGATTTTACGGACAGAAGAGATGATTCAATCCATCCCTGAGTTCGTGGATCAGTCCCAAAGATTACAGTTGACAGTGTGGAATTTTCCCACAGCCTACTGGCATTTACTATGTAGCGAACTAACCCAGGAGCGTCTGGTATTGCCAGAATCATTACGGTTAGTCATTATCGGTGGAGAACGTGCCTTACCGGAAAAAGTCTCACTCTGGCTAGAGTTTGTTGGGGATTCTGTAACCCTTGTCAACAGTTATGGACCCACAGAAGGAACAGTGATCGCAACCGTTAGTCAGTTGGTCAACCAACCACAGCAAGGACAACCCATTGCCATTGGACGACCAATTCCCAATGCCAAGACTTACGTGCTGGATGAATCCTTACAGCCAGTTCCTGTGGGTGTACCAGGAGAATTGCACATTGGCGGTGCAGGGGTGGCTAGAGGGTATCTCAATCGTCCAGACTTGACTCAAGAAAAATTCATTTCAGACCCTTTCAATCAAGACTCAAACAGTCGTCTGTATAAAACTGGGGATAAGGTGCGTTACCGAGCAGACGGAAACCTAGAGTTTCTGGGTCGCCTGGATAATCAAGTTAAAATTCGGGGCTTCCGAGTTGAGTTGGGAGAAATTGAGGCAGTCCTCAACCAACATTCCCAAGTCTTTCAATCTGTGGTGGTTGCCCGGGAAGAAACCCCAGGGAATAAACGTTTGGTGGGTTATGTTGTGCCCCACGACAAGGGTCAGATTGAGATCAATGCAGTGAGTCAGATGCTCAAACAGACACTTCCACCTTACATGGTTCCTTCTAGCCTGGTGATCTTAGATGCCTTGCCCCTAACCCCTAGCGGGAAAGTCAACCATCGGGCTTTACCAGTACCAGAACGCCTGAATTTGGGGAGCCTGGGAGACCTTGAGGAACCTCTTACCTGGATTGAGGGGCACTTAAGGAAGATTTGGGCGGAAGTGTTGGGAATAGCACAAGTGGGGATTCACGATAACTTCTTTGAACTGGGGGGAGATTCCATCGTCAGTATCCAGATGATTGCCCGTGCTGCACGGTCAGGGTTACAGTTTACCCCTAAACAGTTATTCCAACATCAAACCATTGCTGAGTTAGCAGAAGTGGTGGGAACCACCCGTAAAGTTGAAGCCAATCAAGGCGTGGTCACAGGGATGGTGCCTTTGACTCCCATCCAACAGTGGTTTTTCCAAGAGAATTTGCCTGATCCCCATTACTTCAATCAGTCCATCCTCTTGCACGTGACTTTAGACCTCAAAGCTGAGGTTTTGGAAAAGGCTGTTGGTCATCTACTGGTCCATCATGACAGTTTACGCTTACAGTTTGTCAAAGAAAAAGAACATTGGCAGCAAAGGAACACTAAACCCGATCAACCCACTCCCGTTGAGATTGTTGACTTATCTAAGTTAACAGCAGAAGAACAAGTTACAGCACTGAAGGAGAAAGAAGCCGAACAACAAGCCAGTTTAGATCTGTCTTCTGGTTTACTCCTTGGGGTGACTTGGTTTCAATGTGGGCAAGACCACTCTGACTATTTGTTATTGGTGATTCATCACTTAGCTGTAGATGGGATTTCCTGGCGGATTTTACTGGAAGATCTCGGAACCCTTTACCAACAGATCGATCGGGGGGAAGAGATTCAATTACCCCTTAAGACCACTGCTTTTCAAGACTGGTCAAACCAATTGGTAAATTATGCAGCTTCCCAAAAACTGGCAACAGAACTCAGTTACTGGTTATCTCAGGGTCAGGTTAACCAGCCTGAATTACCTGTGGATTATCCGGGTGACCCAGCAGAGCAAGAGAATAAAGCGATCGCATCCACCGCTAAGGTGTCCATTGCTTTGGCTGAGGAACTAACCCGCGCCCTGTTACAGGATGTGCCATCGGTCTATAACACCCGCATTAATGATGTGCTACTGACTGCTTTGGTGCAGAGTTTCGGTGGATGGACAGGGGAGCCTTCCCTCCTAATTGACCTTGAAGGACACGGACGGGAAGACTTATTTGAGGATGTAGATTTATCTCGGACAGTGGGTTGGTTTACCACCCTGTTTCCGGTACAGTTAACTCTAGAATCTTTAGAAGATCCTGGAGAAGCTTTGAAATCCATTAAAGAGCAACTCCGTCGTATTCCAAAAGGAGGCATCGGTTATGGGGTGTTGCGATACCTGCATCAGGATTCGGGGATAAAGCAAGAATTAGCAGCCTTAAAGCCAGCCCCTGTCAGCTTTAATTACTTAGGTCAGCTGGAGAGAATGCTTTCCACCTCCACTGGGTTGGGCGTGATTAAAGAATTAAAATCTGAGCAGAGTCCCAGGAGCTACCGGAGTCATTTATTAGGGGTGAGTGGGTTTGTCAGTGAAGGGAAGCTAGAGATGACCTTTGCCTATAGCGATCGCATTCATAAAAAATCCACCATTGAAGGGTTAGCCCATGGCTTTATCCAAGCCTTGGAAACCCTGATTACACACTGTCAAAGTCCCGATACTGGGGGCTATACGCCTTCGGACTTTTCAGCCAGTAATCTTAATCAAAAACAGCTTGACAAACTGATGTCCAGAATGAATAAGCGGAAGCGGAGGTAGTCTCATCATGGAGAACAAAAACATTGAAGAGATTTACGAACTGTCTTCCATGCAGCAGGGAATGCTCTTTCATACGGTGTATGAGCCGGAGTCGGAGGTGTATTTCGAGCAATTACTCTGCACAATCAAAGGAACATTGAAAGGTGCAGTGTTAGAACAAGCCTGGCAGCAAGTGGTGGCACGCCATCCTGTGTTAAGGAGTTCCTTTTATTGGGAAGAAGTGGATGACCCTTTACAAGTCGTACACAAACAGGTGGAACTCCCTTGGACATACCACCACTGGCAAGATTTGACAGCACAAGAGCAACAGTATCGTTTAGAAGGCTTATTAGACAGTGATCGTCGCCTTGGGTTTGATTTAGAACAAGCCCCCCTCATGCGGTTGAATTTGATCCAACTGGGTGATCAAACCTATCAATTGCTTTGGAGTCACCACCACATCCTCTTCGATGGCTGGTCGATGGCGATCGTTCTTCAAGAAGCCTTTGCCTTCTATGAAGCCACAATTAAAGGAGAAGCCTTACACCTAAAGTCTCCACGTCCCTACCGAGACTATATCAGTTGGTTAAAACAACAAGACCTAGAACAAGCCAAGACCTTTTGGCAGCAAAAACTCCAAGGATTTGAATCTCCCACAGTCATCAGGGTTAATCAAGGGAAACAACAAACCAAAGGCCACCAAGAACAACGCTTCTCCTTATCTCCAGAGAATACCGACCAACTACAATCGTTAGTTCGACAGCATCATTTAACCCTCAATACTGTGGTGCAAGGAGCCTGGGCAATTTTACTATCCCGTTATAGTGGAGAGTCCGATATTATCTTTGGTGCAACGGTTTCTGGTAGGTCTACAACTCTACCGGAGGTGGAATCCATGGTGGGGGTATTGATCAATACCTTGCCAACCAGGGTTGAGGTTGCCAGGGAAACTGAGCTATTACCATGGCTCAAGGAATTACAAGCCCAACAAATTGAACAAGAGCAATATGCCTACTATCCCCTGGCTGACATTCAAACCCTGAGTGATGTCCCCCAGGGAACGCCTTTATTTGAAAGCATTTTGGTGTTTGAAAACTACCCCATGAAAGAGTCCCAACAGAAAGGAAGTTTGGACGTTGGGGAGTTTCGGGGGTTTGGACATACCAATTATCCTCTGACGGTGGTGGCAGTTCCTGGTGTAGAGTTATCAATCAAAGTACTCTACGATACTGATCGCTTTAGTGCCAATACCCTTAACCGCCTTATGGAACATTTTCATACTTTATTGGTGGAGATAGGACAAAACCACCAACGGCAACTTGATCAAGTATCCATATTGACGGCAGAAGAAAGGCTCAAACTATTAGTTGAATGGAATAAAACAGAAAAAGATTATCCATGGGATCGATGTATTCATCACCTCTTTGAAGAGCAGGTGAATAAAGCCCCTAATGCAGTTGCAGTGGTGTATGAAGGGCAACAATTAACTTATTTTGAATTGAATCATGAGGCCAATCAACTAGCGCACTACTTGCAATCTTTGGGAGTAAAACCAGGGGAGTTAGTAGGAATTTGTGTTGATAAATCAGTGGAAGCGATCATTGGGATTTTGGGAATTCTCAAAGCTGGGGGTGCTTATGTCCCTCTAGACCCAACCTATCCAAAGGAACACTTAGATTATCTATTTAATGATTCTGACTTCTGTGTGTTACTGACTCAACAGACTTTAGTCAAGAATTTGCCAGACCACAAAGCACAGATTATCTGTTTGGATACAGAGCGAGACTTAATTCGCACCCATGGTCAAGACAACCTGACTTCCAGCATTGATGCTAATCATTTAGCTTATGTCATTTATACATCCGGTTCCACAGGAAAACCCAAAGGAGTCTTAGTTACACACCAAGGATTATGTAACTTAGCCCATGGACAGAAACACCTCTTCGAGATACAGCCTCACAGTCGAGTCCTGCAATTTGCTTCCTTGAGTTTTGATGCTTCCGTCTCAGAAATTTTCGTGACCTTGGTGGCTGGGGCAACTCTCGTTTTAGAGCATTCAACGTCTTTGTTGCCAGGGGCAGACCTAGTGCAAACCTTGAATCGGCACAAGATTACCCATGTTACCCTACCACCGTCAGCGTTAGCTGTTTTACCACCCGATGATTTATCAGCTTTGAAAACTCTGATTGTGGCTGGAGAGGCTTGTACAAGTCAACTGGTCAAAGAGTGGGGTAAAGGTCGTCGTTTTTTGAATGCTTATGGCCCTACTGAAGGAACCGTTTGCGCCACCGTTGCCGTGGTGAGTGGAGATGAAGAGAAACCTTCTATTGGTCGTCCCATTCCCAATGTAACGACTTACATCCTTGATTCTCATTTGGAACCGGTTCCTATTGGTGTAGCAGGAGAGATTTACATTGGTGGGGTGGGGTTAGCCCAAGGCTATTTAAACCGTCCTGAGTTAACTCAAGAGAAATTTATTTCTAATCCTTTTAGTCCAGAAATAGAAGGACGTTTGTACAAAACAGGAGATTTAGGTTATTATTTGCCAGATGGAACGATCGAGTTTTTAGGGCGAGTTGATCACCAGCTTAAAATTCGTGGCTTTCGCATTGAACCTGGAGAGATTAAAGCAGTTTTAACTCAACATCCAGAGGTAAAAGAGGCAGTGATAATGGCTTATGAAAAGCCTCCTGGTAATCACAGCCTTGTGGCTTATCTTGTTACTCAAAAATCGGAACTCGATCGGACTCAAGTCCGCAACTTCTGTAAACAGCAACTCCCTCTATACAAAATTCCTTCAGGGTTTGTATTTTTAGAAAAATTACCCCTTACTCCTAATGGTAAAATCGATCGTCGCGCTTTACCCACCCCCGACTTATCCCAGAGATATCTTGGAGGAAATTTTGTCGCGCCCCGCACCGCTACTCAAACTGAATTGGCAACCATTTGGCGTGAAGTTTTAAAGATAGAACAGGTTAGTATCAACGATAACTTTTTTGAATTGGGAGGACATTCTCTGTTAGCAACTCAAGTAATTTCAAGAGTTCGAGAAGCCTATTCTATTGAGTTACCTGTGAGTTGCTTGTTTGAATATCCAACTATTCTCGAACTGGGAGAGAAAGTGATTGAGAAGCAATTTGAAGTATCAGAACTGGATGACCTAGAGCAGATTTTAAATGAGGTTAATGAATTGTCAGATGATGAAGTGGATGAACAATTACTAATGAATAATTAGTAATTATATTACAGCGGTTTTAAATTAGGTGAGGTACTTTTTTATAGGGAGTAGGGAGCAGGGAGCAGGGAGCAGGGAAGAGGGAACAGGGAACAGATAGAAAATAATCTGTACCTTAGTAGACTATAAACCGCTAAAACTAAATCAGTAATTAATAATCATAAAACTTGTTTATATTAATTTAATTAATCAAAAAAACTGATGAGTGACTTACTAAAACGGCTGGAAAATCTCCCATTAGATAAGCGCGAGCTGGTGTTGCAAAAACTGAGGCAGAAACAAAAAAAATCAGTTATAGAAAAGGGAAAACAGAACCCCTCAATTAAACCCGTCTCAAGGGAACAACCTATTTCCCTATCTTTTGCTCAAACTCGATTATGGTTTCTCGATCGACTGGAAGAACAAAGTTCTCATTACAATGTTCCTTTATATTTAGAATTGAAAGGAGATCTTAATCCTGATGCTTTGACGAAAGCCATTACAGAGATTATACAACGCCATGAAGTTCTACGAACCAATTTTCGTATCATTGATGACCAACCTGTGCAGATCATAACGCAAAATGCACATATAAACTTGCCGATTATTGATCTAGACTATCAACCATTTTCAGAACAGATAAAAAAAGTAAAACAGTTAGCTAAAGAAGAATTACAAGAGTCTTTTAACCTCGAACACGATAGTTTATTAAGAGGTAAAATTATACGGTTGAATCACCAATATCATATCTTATTATTGGTGATGCACCACATTGTTGGTGATGCCTGGTCGATGGGTATTTTTACTCGTGAATTATCCACATTGTACGAAAGTTATTGTACAGGAACACTTCCCTCTTTACCCAAATTAGCGATTCAGTACGCCGATTTTGCTCACTGGCAACGTCAATGGCTCCAGGGAACCAACCTAGATCAACAACTGAATTATTGGCAGGACAAATTAGCAGGAATACCTCCAGTTTTAGAAATCCCTACCGATAAAACTCGTCCAGCTGTCCAGCATTTTCGAGGAAGCTCTGAATCTTTTGAAATTGATCGAGATTTAACTGAGAAGCTAAAAACCTTAAGCCAATCGTCAGGAACAACCTTATTTATGACCCTTTTGGCAGCTTTTTCAGTGTTACTATCACGGTATAGTAATCAAGAGGATTTAGCGATTGGTTCTCCCATTGCCAATCGTAATCATCATGAATTAGAAGCGCTTATTGGCTTTTTTGTTAACACTATTGTCTTCCGAATTAACCTAGAAAAAAAACCTACTTTTAAAGAGCTTTTGAGCAGGGTTAGACAAACGGCTTTAGAGGCTTATTCTCATCAAGATTTACCCTTCGAGAAGTTAGTGGAGGAATTGCAGTTAGACCGTTCTTTGAGTCATAATCCCTTATTTCAAGTGATGTTTACCTTAAACAATGCACCAATGGAAGAGTTAACCCTTAAGGGATTGACCATTCGTCCTTGGCCATGGGAAGATGTTACTACTCAATTCGATCTGACCCTATTGATGAAAGAAACCCAGCAGGGTTTAAAAGGAGAATGGGATTATAATAGCGACTTGTTTGAACCAGAGACCATTCAACGGATGGCAAGACATTTTAGCGTGTTACTCAATGGGATTGTAGAGAATCCTGAACAGGGTATTCATAGCTTTTCGTTGATGAGTCCAGAAGAAATTCAACAACTAAAAACTTGGAATTCCACAGACTGTGATTATCCCCCACAAACACTCGCTGATTTATTTGAGCAACAGGTCCTTAAAACCCCTAACGGAATTGCAGTAAGTTTTGGCAGCGATCGCTTAAGTTATCAACAACTGAATCAAAAAGCCAATCAACTAGCCCATTATCTACGCCAAAACCAAGCTATTGGGCCTAATACTTTGGTCGGAATCTGCCTGGAACGGTCTTTGGACATGATTATTGGTGTGTTAGGGGTAATCAAAGCAGGTGGGGCTTATGTTCCCATTGACCCCAATTATCCCCAAGAGCGAATTCGCTTGATCATCGAAGATGCAGCTACTCCAGTCTTATTAACTCAAACTACACTAACCAAGCATTTACCCCTGACTGAGTTGAAGCATTCCTGTCAAGTTCTTTGTCTGGATACCTTATCTTTTACCGAAGCCTGGATTGAGCCTGGAAGTGCTCACTGTGGGATGGAAAACCCCACTTTAGCAAGGACACCCCATGACTTGGCCTATGTCATTTATACGTCTGGTTCCACGGGGAAACCCAAAGGGGTTGCCATGCCTCAAGGGGCTTTGATTAACTTAATCAATTGGCAACGTAGTGTACCGGGTTTAGATCAACCTGCCAAGACTTTACAGTTTACAACCCTAAGCTTTGATGTTTCATTCCAAGAAATTTTTAGTACATTCTCGACCGGTGGTGAATTGGTGTTGATTGGGGATGAAACCCGCCGAGATGTTTCTGCATTACTGGATTATTTATCAGTACACCAGATCGATCGCCTCTATCTGCCCTTTGTGGCTTTACAACATTTGGCAGACTATGGCACCCAAGGGCTACCCTTGTCCTTAAAGCACGTCATTACTGCTGGAGAACAACTGCGCATTACCCCATCAATTCGGGCTTTCTTTAAGGCTTTACCCGATTGTCGGTTACACAATCACTATGGACCGAGCGAAAGTCATGTAGTGACAGCTTTGAGTTTACCGAAATCAGTGGAGGCGTGGGAAGATTTACCAAGTATTGGTCAACCCATTGCCAACAACCGCATTTATATCCTCGATTGTCACAATCAACCTGTGGCTGTGGGCATACCAGGGGAACTGTGTATTGCTGGGGTGGGGTTAGCCCAAGGCTATTTGAATCGACCTGACTTAACAAAAGAGCGATTCATCACCATCGACCTCTGGGATAAAACGGAGCAAGTTTACAAAACGGGGGACTTGGCCAGATGGCGACCTGATGGGAATTTGGAGTATCTCGGACGCATAGATCATCAAGTGAAGCTACGAGGCTTTCGCATTGAGTTGGGTGAGATTGAATCTGTTTTAGGTCAACATCCCCAAGTGCAAGAAGGGGTGGTGGTTGTACGGGAAGATAGCCCAGGGAATCCCCAATTGGTTGCCTATGTCACCCATCCCCAAGGCACAACCGTGACCCCCTCAAAAATACGGCAATTCCTGAAAGAAAAACTGCCGGATTACATGGTTCCCAGTGTTTTTGTGACCTTGGACTCTTTACCCGTGAGTGCCAACGGGAAGCTAGACCGTCGTGCTTTACCTGTACCAAGCCTAAGTCTTGAGGATAACGGGGGGAAAATCCCGCCTCGTACTGCTTTAGAGTTAGAGTTGGTGCAACTTTGGGAATCCCTGTTTAATGTGGCTCCTATTGGACTTCAAGATAACTTTTTTGACCTTGGGGGGCATTCACTCCTATCGGTTAGTTTGATCAGTCGTATTCAGCAACAGTTTGGTCAAAAACTACCGGTATCGGTCCTCTTTGAGGAAGGGACAGTGGAACATCTAGCCGCGCTTTTGAGTAAGGAAGGGAATTCGTCCCAGTGGTCAAGATCCACGGTAGTCCCTTTACAGCCCAAAGGAGTCCAGCCTCCCTTTTTCTGCGTTCATCCAGGGGCTGGAACTGTGGTTTGGTATCGAGAATTAGCCCGCTATCTTGCCCCAGAGTTCCCCTTTTATGCTCTAGAGTCCTTGGGATTGGATGGGGATCAAAAACCCTACGATCGAGTTGAAGACATGGCCGCCCATTACATACAAGGGATGCAGACCGTTCAGCCCCAAGGACCTTATCAGATTGGAGGGTGGTGTTTTGGTGCAGTAGTTGCCTTTGAGATGGCACAACAACTGCAAAGTCAGGGACATGAAGTGTCTAAACTCATCCTGATTGATATGAACATTGCTGACCCCATCGATCGAGAAGAGGCTCACACCATGGATGATGATGTTATCTTCTTGGTTCGCTTATTTAAAAGACATCTCCCTGATTTACCAGAGACCCTGAAAACCTTGGACAATCTGAGTCAGGAGGAGGAACTGTGCCATTTAATTGAACAGGTAAAAACAGCCCAAAAAATTCCCCCTGATTTTGGTGTAGCACAGGTTAAACGGTTACTGGAAGTGTTCAGAGGGCATCTTAAAGGTTTAATGTCTTACACCCCTAAGCCTTACAATGGCACAGGGATTCTTTTCCAGGCAACCGAAGGAGAAGCAGCCAACGCCCAAGATGCTAGTCTAGGCTGGGCAGACTTAGTAACTGGAGGCACCGAACTCCACTGGGTTCCTGGGAATCATACCACTATGTTTCAAGAGCCTAATGTTGAAGTGCTTGCCCAAACACTACGAACGACATTATTAAATTGAAGCACCCCATTGCAATACAGGTGGGGATTGCAAGAGAAATTGTGATTTAAACCGATGAGTATTTCTGTAGATAACAATATTTCTCAGACCGGACATTCTGAATCTTTCGATGGTTTACAATTCCCCACTGAGATCCATTTTATTTCTGGGCTGCCGAGATCTGGCTCAACCTTACTCTCAGCTATTCTTCGACAAAATCCTCGGTTTCATGCCACCATGAGTACCCCAGTGTTTGGTCTGATTCAACGGTTATTAGAAGGCATGAGTCGAAATGAACTGGCCAGTTTCATTTCACAACAACAAAAAAAAGACTTGTTACTGGGAGTCTTTGCTGCTTATTATCAACCTCAAATTCAGCAAGGGCAACTGGTTATTGATACCAGCCGTATGTGGTGCGCCCAGTTACCCCTAATCGATCAACTTTTCCCCCAAGCTAAAGTCATTTGTTGCGTCCGTAATGTGGCTTGGATTATGGATAGCTTAGAACGTTTAGTGCGAAGCAATCCTTGGGTTATTTCAGGATTATTTGCAGACTTTAGTGAATCTGCTACTGTCTACGACCGTACCCAAAAACTAGGGCAAAATCAGTATATGGTTGGTATGGCTTATAACGCTCTCAAAGAAGCCTACTATGGCGAATATTCAGATAAGTTGTTGTTGGTAGAATATGATTTACTAACGAACCAACCAACAGAAACCCTTCATAAAATTTATAATTTTTTAGGAGAAGCACCCTTTGAGCATAATTTTAAACATGTTGAATATGACGAACCAGAATTTGATTCCAAGTTAGGATTACCAGGTCTCCATAAAGTGCGTAAAAAAGTTGAGTTTGTGCCTCGTAATACAGTTTTACCCCCTGATTTATTTGAGAAATACGATAAACTTTCTTTTTGGCTAAAATCTAGTTAGAATAGTTCGTAGTTACGTCCCTACGGTAGACTACGCAAAGGATTTTATGGTCATAGTTGCGCTCAAACCCTTTGTTAACTTAATGTCCAAAACGTTTTCTGATTCTAAAGGTCTACAATTACAATCCCTAGGCCAAAGCACAGTTATTGCAATTGTGATCAGAGTGACAGGATTTATCCTAACTTATCTGTTACAAATCTGCCTAGCTCGTTGGATGGGAGAGACTCAATATGGAATTTACGCTTATGTTTTTTCTCTAACTTTTTTACTCAGTATATTGGCGTGTTTGGGCTTGCCTCATACTGTTTTGCGGTTTGTTTCTGAGTATAATGTTACTCAGTCTTGGGGTTTACTGCGAGGAATTATTAGATTCAGTTGGGTGATAAATTTGCTGTTAGGAATTGCCATTGCTTTGGTGGGGACAGGATTAATTTTTGGACTTAACTCCTATCACCGTTTTATCTACGCTAACCCATTAACAATCGGGATTTGGCTCGTTCCTCTGTTTGCTTTGACTTTGCTACAAAGGGAAACAGCTACAGCTTTAGGAGACATTAACCTCGCCTATACCCCATATTATATTTTTGTCCCTGTGTTGATTTTAGTCAGTGGTTTTGTTGTTTTCGAGGAATTTGGTGACCTGTCTGGTGTTCGCATTATTGATATTAATCTACTGGTCATCCTCGTTGTTGTACTAGGTCAACTGTGGCTAATTGGGGAGAGATTAAACCAGAGTGTAGAGCAAGCCGAACCAATTTATGCCTACAGAGATTGGCTGAAGGTCGGTGTTGTACTGTGGTTAATGAATGGCTTTGGCATTATCCTACAGCAAACTGATGTGATTATGGTCGGTTCCCTATTGGGGCCTCAACAGGCGGGAGTTTATGAGGTAGCAACTAAGACATCCCTTTGGGTAGGCTTTGTGCTACAAACGGTCACTATGGTCGTCGCCCCTGAATTTGCTCGATTATATAAACAGAACGATCGCCTTGGATTAAAACAGGCTATTTCCACCGCCAGTGTTTGGATTTTCTGGCCTTCCCTCCTTATCGCTGTTTTCCTCATCCTATTTGCCCCAGCAATCTTGAGTCTTTTTGGACCAGAGTTTGCCAGTGGAAATGGGACGCTCTTGATTCTGGTTATGGGGCAGTTAGTTAATTCTCTGTGTGGCTCAGCTGCTTTCCTGATGATCATGACGGGACATCAAAATCAAGCCCTGATTGTATATGGGACAGCTGCGGGTTTAAATGTTGTTTTGAATGGAATTGGTATTCTTTTATTTGGTATGATTGGGGCAGCACTATCTACTGCAATAACGTTTGCCTTGTGGAATATTTGGTTAAGTGTTCTTGTGGTGAGGTACTTAGAACTCAGTCCTATATTCTTCATTCCGCACCCTGACCTGTGAAAACCATGGAGAATTAAGCATTACTGGCCACATTCCGCACTTCAAAATGTAACAGAACTAATAACATCGATTAAGATAATCATTATAATTAAAAAAATTTGCTCTTAGGCACCTGCAGATGATACTTGAGGAGTCTTGCACTCAAGACTGAGTTTCTTTTAAGGCTTGCAAATAATCAATTGCTGCCTCCAGTTTGGAGGGATAGGAATCAGAAAATTCTTCAAACCATAAGCCTTCAGCTGAGTTTGGACTTAAGTTTTTTAGCCACTCAGTCGCTTGCTGAGTCAGGGCTTCTCGTTCTTTTTGTTTTTGCTGCTGAACTCGTTTTTGTTCAGCTTCTAGTTCCTGCTGTTGTTTGAGAGCCTCTTCTTGGTCTTTGTTCTCAAACTCTGTTCTCATCTCAGCCAGCTCCCGATCCTGAGCAGTAGATACCCAATCAGGTATTTTCGCTGGTGATTCACTGGTTGGTGGATCAGTTAGTGGCAAATCAACTAGTTGTTCCTGAAAAAGAGGTTTTTCTTGCGGTTGAACACCAGCATCTTTTTGTTGATACTCAGCTTTGAGTTGGGCTAACAAGTCATCCATTGATTCCACGACTTTGGTCTCCTATTACCTTGTTAACTGTTGAGGGATATTTTTGAAACAGTTAACTTAAAGCACCTCGAACCCTGACGGGAGAAATCCCACTAACCTATGCTAATCCTTTAGTCAATAATAGCATTGATCAAAACTTCAGTGAGAGTCATATCCTCCATCTGATCAATAGTTACGGTATCTACGATATCGAACTTAGCCCCAGCATTTTGCAGCTCATCATCTAATATTTTTAAGAATTTAGTTGCCTGGAGATCATTCCCGATTTGGATGAAGGAAATTCCTAGTTCTTCATCGACATCAATACGCCGTGATGCTTCTATGATCACCTTCATCACAGCTTTCCGTTCATCAGGCTCCCCATCAGTGACGACTAAGATAGTTTCTCCATTTTCTTTGGTTTGGCCACTAGCCTTACGTTTAAAATAGTCGTTGGTGGCATCGAGTAAAACACCAGCTAAATCCGTGCGTCCCGATGGTTCATTTTCCTGGAATATCTGTAGGACTTTATCTGCGGTTACATTGTCGTAGCGTTTAAAGCGACCAGCAAATACATAAACCGTGATGCCATCTGGATCTAATTCTTCACATTTACTGGCTAAAGCAAGGGTAGACTCCTGCATCATTTGCCAACGGCTTTTGCCAGCCAGTTGATCCCTAATCGACATGCTGCCACTTTTATCGATGATTAAGGTGTAGTCACGTTGTTCGAGCATTGCTAGTCTTACCCACTATCATCCTACACCTCTAGGGTATCAAACTTATCATTTTTGACTACTCACGGGGTTGGGTATCGAGAAATATCAGCATTCAGCTATCAGCTGATAGCTGATAGCTGACATCATTGATACTGATACTAGAAATTGGCTACAGAAATTAGTCCGGGCATTGTCTCTTTGAGGGGTTGCCAACGGAAAGCACGATCCCCTCCCATCTCTAGGATTACTTTTACTCGTGGTTCTTGCTGGGGCAATGTCGTTAAATACTCAACTTCTTGACTAGATAGAATAATTCCTTCAATAATCCACAGCACCAACCCTTTAGAGTTGGGAGATAGGGCTGACAGTTGGTAGTTTACCAAGGGCGGCAGGTAGTAAACATCACCGACTGCAGCTGATTTACCCATATTTTTCTTGCCCAGATGAGGAGGGCGAACACCGTGAATTCCAGTGAGATAAGCAGCTGGATCCCCTAGTCCTTTGGCAGTAATGGAAACGGTGGTATAGCCAGCAGCCCGCAAACGCCGCTGATAACGACCTTCAAACCCACCTTCTAATGGTGCATAAACTGCTAATGCACCAGACTTTTCTAGTGCCCGGATGAATGACTTGCCGGTGGTGATCAGTGCCATTGCTACCTCTGCTTCTCCCTTAAGTTTTGTTAACTCCTGTCAGCCTCCTATTATAAGGGACTGTTGGCAAATTACCTCCAAGGTGATGGCAAGAGGGCAAGGTATTGGAAGTGGGGCAACAGCAGCACAAATCTGACCGCTTTTCAAGAATCAATAAGGATTTCAGTATAAAAAAACCTGCTCAAAATTGCCAAATTCAAAAAAAACTATACTAGAGATAGTAGGGAAATTTACATAGATCTAGCAGATGGCATTGATAGTATCCCATGGATACATAGTATGTTTTCCGGTCCGGTGATGTCCGACCTGTCCGACGGTTCTGTTTGATAAAGCTATTATCTTTGATCGCAACTAAGTATTAGAAAACATAATTATGGCTCCCTTACCCAGCATCATGAAAGCTGTTGAGCAGCTAGACTACCGCGTCACTGTTGGGGATGTTGCTGCCCAAGTGGGTTTAAACATCCATCAAGCCGAGCAAGGTTTACTTGTCTTGGCCTCGGAAGTAGGTGGACATTTACAAGTAGCAGAGTCAGGGGATATTGCTTATCTGTTTCCCAAAAACTTTCGCGCTATTCTCCGCAACAAGTTCTTAAAGCTACGGTTGCAAGCATGGTGGGAAAAGGTTTGGGGTGTTCTGTTTTACCTGATTCGGATTTCTTTCGGGATTTTCCTAGTGCTTTCGATTGTGTTGATGATTGTTGCGATCGCATTTATTGTTCTGAGCCTCAAAGCTGGCAGTGACAATGATTCTGGCGGAGGAGGCGGAGGAGGAAATAGACGTTCTGGTGGTGGCGGCGGAATCCTGTTTTTGCCTCGTTTCTGGATTGGACCGGATCTGTATAGGTGGTTCAACCCATCTTACTCCCACAGTAATTATCGCTCGAGACGGCGAAATTCCCGTTATAACCAGGATGACGACTATGAGATGAATTTTTTAGAAGCTGTCTTCTCCTTTCTGTTTGGTGATGGCAATCCCAATAGTGATTTAGAAGAACGTCGCTGGCAAACCATTGGTGCTGTGATTCGCAATTCCGGGGGGGCTGTGGCAGCTGAACAGATTGCTCCCTATCTTGATGACCTTGGAGAAAGCTACCAGCGGGAGTCTGAAGACTATATGTTACCGGTACTAATCCGATTCGACGGACGCCCAGAAGTTAGCCCGTCAGGGGATATTGTCTATCACTTCCCTAAATTGCAGACAACTGCTGCCAAACAGAATCAACAACCGGTGCCAGCTTATCTTCGTGCCAAGATATGGGAGTTTTCTCAGGCAAGGAGTGAGCAGATTATGCTGGCAATTGGGTTAGGGAGTGTAAACTTTGTTCTAGCATTAGTCCTCGGTTCCCTGTTGCAGGGGGGTGAGATTGCTGCACAGCTAGGGGGATTTGTACTATTTGTGGAGCTAATTTACCCTCTGTTATTGGCTTATGGCGTAGGATTCTTGGCCATACCGTTGCTTCGATATTTCTGGGTTCAGTGGAAAAAGGAGCAGATTAGAACTCAGAATCGAGAACGGCAGGAAAATGCGATCGCACTTAATCAGGCGGATGTTGCTTTACAGAACAAGATTGCCTATGCGGAACAGTTTGCCGCTCAAAATGTGATTCGGGAAGAAGATTTGGTTTATAGCAGTGAGAAGGATTTATTGGATCAGGATATCGAAAGGAAAGATCAAATTGATGGGGAGTGGGAACAGCGTTTAGAGTTAGGAGCTACTCAGAATCTTGATATAAATCACTAATTACTAAGCAGACAGCCGTCAGCCGTCAGCTGTCAGTGGTCAGCTGTCAGTGGTCAGCTTTGTGGCACAGGCTTTGGCCTTGGCCTTTTGGCCTTTTGGCCACGCTACGCGAACGGCCACGCTGTGCGAACGAGGCGGTGACGTAACTCAGATTTGATTCAAAATCTGACTTCTAACTTCTAACTTCTAACTTCTAACTTCTAACTTCTGACTTCTAACTTCTGACTTCTGACTTCTGACTTCTGACTTCTGACTTGCCCGTAGCGCTATATCAGTAATTACCGGGAGATGATCGGAACCAAGATCAGGGCCAGTTCTCATCTTGATCACCTTAACATCTCGACTGACTAAACAGTGGTCTACAGGAATAGCTAACCAAGGGTTGGCTGGTGAAAATTTTGATAAAGTTGGTAGAATCCCAAACCCAGCACGAGCGTCACGCAATCCCGAACTTTCAATTAGACTTTTATAGTAGGGTGACCACATCGTAACGTTTAAATCACCAATTAGCACCACTGGTTTTTCAATTTGTCTGATATAATTCCCAATCTCCTCTTCTAAATCTTGATTGCGCCACTGCCAACCTTGCTTTTCCAAATCCCCTTGCTTACCAAAATCCCCTTGGTTTCCAAAATCCTCTTGCTTTCCAAAATAAAATTGTGGATAGGAGTGAGTAACAATGACTGAAGCGTCTGCCCCAGCAATGCTTAAATCTAATTTGACCAGACCACGAGATTTTCCGTATTCCAGAATTTCTGATTCTTGTAATGGTAAACGACTGTATACTTCAATCTGAAGTTCTGGAATACTGATATTATAGGGTAAAACCTCTCTTAAAGCTTCTAATTGTTTAGGCCAAGGGTCTTTAGCTTCTAAAAAAGCAGCAATAGTCGGCTTTTCTTCTTTCACCAGAGCAATAGCATCACCATACTGGGTATTGGAAAACGAGACATTGAACAGAAACAGACCCATGGGTTCACCGGAAGCGCCAAAGCTTAGTTTAGGTATATACCAAGGAATGATTTCTGTCAAGTTAATCAATAAGCAAAATAACGTGACTATCAACCAACGTTTGCGGCGAGTTAGGGCAAAATAACTTAATGGTAACGCCCCTAATCCCAGATATTGATGTTTAAAATTAGTAGTGAATTCTAAGTAGATGTTATCTCTAAAAAAATAGCTAGTTATGGAGAGTAAGGTAACAACAATAGTTAAGATTATGAATAGTGATAAAATCCAGTTGTTTAATACCTTAACTAATGGATTATAATTTGAGGTAGTCATAAAGTAGATAGCCGTTTTAAATAGGGTGAGTTACGAAAGTTGTGGATTGTAGGGAACAGGGAACTCAGAGGATATCTCCCAAGTTTTTTGATACTGAATTTTGCCCCCCTGACCCCCCAACTTTGGGGGAAGAGTCAATTTGCTTCTAAAAGTCCCCCAGAATTGGGGGACCAACGGGGGCTTGGATGTAGCAAATGAGACTTCTCAGACAACCTCTCAGAAGTTTCGTGATCTGAAGTTATCTACTCCCTACTCCCTACTCCCTACTCCCTATTCCCTATTCCCAGATCCGCTGTTCCCTTTGCTATTTGATATCAATCCATCTGGGATAGTTGAGCACTAGAATAATAGTGACTCAAAATTTGTAGGTAATTCAATCCCCGACGGGATAAGTTGTAGGCTCCCCACTGACTTAACCCCAATCCGTGACCATAACCACGACCGTTGAATTGGAAACCATTTTCGGTTTTAGACACCGTAAACAGCCTACTTTTCAGACCTAGGATTTTGCGTAATTCCTTGCCCTTAATAGTCTTTGTATTCCTACTGCCTTCTACTTTAAGAGTGATCACCCTGCCTCGGGGTGTCCTCTCCACTGGGGTCATGGCGATAATATTACCAACACCAGGAATCTTCTGGCTCAGTTGACTAGCAGAAAAAGTTTTTGTCCACTGGTAGACTGGTGTGCCCTGATCGTAATCAGGTACACCCTGTAGGTAAGGAATGGGTTCACTCCACCAAATATCTTCTACATTTTCTGTATGTCCTCCAGAGGCAGCATGGAAAACAGCCAGAATCACTTTATTACCATACGTCATTATCTGTCCCGCTGTGGCATTAACCGCTTGATGGGTGGTTACTGTTTCGCTATTTAGACCTTTGTAAACTTGCCAACGCTGGGTATCCCCTACATCATAGATATCACTCTTGGATTTGCTCCGCTGATGGAGCACATAGGAACGAGCCGCTACTGCTTGGGCTTTCAAGGCTTCTATCGGCCAACTGGGACTCATTTCTGCACCAATCACACTATAGAGATAGTGTTCTAAATCAACATGGTTGACTGCTGTTAACTTATTGTCAGAACTAACCAGTCGAGTGCGTCCCCGGTACCAGCGATCGCCTATCCAAACATAACCATTGTCTTTCGGTTCAATCCAGAGGGATTTCCCTTGCCACTGACCTAACTTAATTCCACTACCGTTAGTTTCCGCAGTCATACCCGCCATGGCGTTTAAGTTTCCCACGGCTTGACCTGTCCCATCTCGGACAATGGCTGTGGTGGAACTCCCCAAGGTTACCTGTTTCACACCTTGCTCAACCGCTACCCGCAGTTCTAGCGCTGCCTGAACTGGTGCGATTAGAACCATCCAGACTAAAAAAGAGAGCCACCAATGACGCCCTCCTAGAACAATGATTGACTTGAGCATAGATACAATAAAGATGGGAAAGCCTTTTGATGCCATATTCACTAATTACTGATTACTTATACGAAGACGAATCTTATTTTCCTGATTAACAGCGATTCAATCTTACTCCCAGTTGTTCCAATCAGGCTTCTGTTGTTGAGGCTTGACGGTTAGAGAAAAGTCTAATACTTAATTCCTCTAAGACTTTCAACCCTCGTAGGGAACCTCGAATTAGTCTGGTAGCAGCTATTGGTTGCTTTACCATACCGATAGCAAAGGGCAAGGGTTTCAGTGACCCATCAGCACTAATAGCTGGGGTGAGGTCTGGGATATTGTAATAGCTATCATCACTAATTACTCTTACCATTGCTACAGCAAATCCTTTGGCATTAAGTACCGATAGGGTAGCAAATCCTTCCATATCAACTACATCAGCTTGGTAGCTCTGACCGAGTTGACGCTTTTCTAAACTAGACCAAATTATGCGATCGCTACTCAATCCTCTGACTAAATTAGCCTTGTTGCCCAGTTGCTGCTGAACTAAGTTAGTCAGTTGGCTACAGCACTGTTGCACCAGTGCTTGAGGTCTATCTTGGTTTCGCTGGATAGCAACACAATCGTTATACACAACAATATCACCAACGGAATAGTTAGGAGATAAGCTGCCACACAATCCCATTAGCAGTACTTGAGGTTGGGAGTGTTGGGGCAAATTTGTTGTAGTTTGTAACCATGTTTCTAGATACTGAGTTACAGGCTCTGCCCCTATCGGAATAGATAGAATCCGAGGTAATGGACGACCAGTAATCTGCTTGATTCCTCGACAAATTGCTTGGTATTCTGCTCCTTGGGGAACAAGAATGATCGTGACCGGAATAGTTAGTTGGGAAAGGTTCATCTATCCGCCTTTCTGGAGACTCCCGCTATAATCTTTGACCCACGCGGTGAGAGGAAAGGGAGGACAGGGTCTAGTTTGTATAAGCATAACCATCCTTCCTGTGAATAAATTGGCAATATTTGTGACTAATTCCTTGTACCAGCCCTAATTTAGTTGAGATGTTGAAAGATCCTGATTTTCGAGTGGCTACTCGCCCAACGTAAGTACCGACCTTCTTTCCTTTAGTTACCACGGCGCGGACAATATCTCCTGTCTGAAAACCTTTGTGAAACTTGATTCTGGAGCAATGACGAATAGGAAAGCCATACTTGTTGGTTCTACAGAGCTGACGAGTACCGTGTCCCTTGGCAGTTATTATCAAAGGATGGGTTACTTCAACAATCAATGTTTCAACTTTTCCAACATTGGCCGCATCCAACCAATGAGTTTTGGGAAGATTTTGGCGGCACCTATTGAATTTTGTTAATCCGCCGCTACCCACTTCAACAGGCAATCCTATTGATTTCAATTCGTGGTACAACTTCCAGCGAGTTGAATTGACAGAAGCCGCATCAACCAGGGGGCGTTTAGCTTGACTCAGTATGCGTTTCAAGATACTAGGCTTCAAAGACAAGAAAAGCTCAATGTCTTGGTTAGATTTAGCCTGGTTACATGGATGACACGCAATGGTCAAATTAGAAGCCCGATCGGAACCACCTTTAGATAATGGTTTAATGTGTTCAATTTCTAGCTGAATACCTGTTGCTCCACAATAAGCACATTTGCGATTCCATTTTTCAAGTAAATATTCCCGAAGTTCGTAACCGTAAAGTGTACCCTGCTGATACTCAATCCCAGAGATTTCAGGATTTTGCAGTTTTTGAGTGTCAAATCTGACTAACTCTTGAGATATGCCTGCAACAGGACATAGTCGAGTCAGTTTTTTAACCCAAGTTAAAATATTTTGAACTCTAGACATCAGACTAGGGGGTAGCCAACCTTCTGGTCTGGTTCTATTAAGAAATCTGGGCTTGCGGTATCGAGTTTTTCGATTCCGTCTACTGCTCCTTAATTGCCTACGAAAGTTCAACGCATCTCGTATTTGAAAGCCCCTATGGGTAAGTTCGGCTCCCCAGATTACTCGTTCCCCATGGACAATAGCTAGACCGCTTGTTTTTGCGCCAGGGTCTATTTTTAATTGATGCTCGTGAGTGATTGGTTCCTTTATTTCCTCCCTCAAAACTATGGTGAATGGGTAACGACGATAGACCTTTGCTTTACCCGTTGAAAGCAAAATTCTTGCTCTTGCAGGTTTACAGGGGTCTAAAGGTTGTAGGTTCTTATTGAGTACAAATACACGCATAATTGTGCATTCTCCTATTGCTAGGGTAAGGTTAGCTTCGTCAATGTTATTTCTCGGTACTTTCCCAATTACACTGGCCTAACTCAACTACGCCTGTTTAATAATTGGGTTCTAGAGCTGGGGACTAGCTACGCATCCCCAGGTAGGAATTTAAACGCTTGAAAATAACGTAGTTCTCTAAGAACTCAGACTGGTCAACTAAGAGCTTTCACAAGCTCCCGCTATACTCGTGGGTGAGTTAGCGGTGAGTTATTGACGGAACATTGCTAGTGTTTGATGACGTGATTTTATTATAACATAAAAATAAATTTATATTATAACATATTTTTATAATTTTTGTTACAAATTTTCTAGGCAGCAGGGAGTAGGGAGTGTGGAAAGTTTGGGGATAACTTCTAGATTTGAGCCGAATTAGTGATCGTAAACCAGTAGAAAATTATGACATTTATAACATTTATCACTTTTTTTAGGGTGCTATAGAGCTATCAGCTAAAGCGCTACGCGCACGCTACGCGAACAGCTGACGGCTGACAGCTGACGGCTGACAAGATAACTAATAAAGGAAAAGAAAACGCTGACTAGTCAATCAATTTGCTCATCAATCTGATGCCAGCGGAGTTGATATTACCCATTACCAACCCCTGACAAAATAAATGCTCCCCGGTATGATAATATTAAAAAAAATACTGGTATTGTTGTGTTGAAATCCTTGACTCTATCTGTTTTCCTGACCGCCAAGAGCCAAGGAGGTCTAGATATTGTACTGAACCCCTTTGAGCTTTATACCTTACCCCTCCAGCAGTGGATTACTGCTGCAGTGAATTTCCTGGTTGACAATTTTCGTCCTTTCTTTCAAGGGATTAGTCTCCCCATTAGCATCACCCTGGAGAGTATAGAATGGCTGTTGCTATCGATTCCTCCATTAATTTTACTGATTCTGATTGCCTTGATAGCATGGCAACTGGCTGGTGGAAGAATTGCCATTTATAGTGTTGCTGCTTTGAGCTTGATTGGCTTTTTGGGAGCCTGGACCCAAGCCATGGTATCTCTTTCCCTAGTGGTGACCGCTGTAGTGTTTTGCATGGTGATAGGCATCACCTTCGGTATTGCCTGTGCCAGTAGCGATCGCATTGAGAAAGTGCTGCGACCCCTGCTTGATGCCATGCAAACCCTACCGTCCTTCGTCTATCTTGTCCCAGTAGTGATGTTGTTTGGGATTGGTGCAGTGCCTGGAGTAATGGCAACCTGTGTCTTTGCCATACCCCCCCTGATTCGGTTGACTAACCTAGGGATTCGGCAAGTGTCTACAGAAGTTGTCGAAGCTGCGATCGCATTTGGCTCAACCCCGACACAAATGTTATTTGAAGTCCAAATTCCCCTAGCCATGCCAACTATTTTAGCTGGAGTCAACCAAGCCATCCTCTTAGCGTTATCCATGTCAGTGGTAACCTCCATGATTGGTGTAGGAGGACTTGGACAGATGGTATTGCAAGGACTAGGTCGGGTGAATGTGGGACTAGCTGCTGTCGGAGGATTAAGCATCGTTCTAATCGCAGTAATGCTGGATCGGATCACTCAGATAGTCAGTCAAGGCAACAACCAAATCCCTTGGTTGAAACGAGGACCAATTGGTTTGGTGCGCTCTTCCACAGGTCAACAACTGGCTTGGGCTACTGTTGGAGCAACCATTTTACTGGCACTCCTGGGTTTTATGACTTGGCAACAACCCTCCCAAGCCCAAGTAAGCACAGACTCTACTTTAGCCATGCCTGGTAAAGGCGTCAGCGTACAATCGGTCTATAGCAGCTTGCAAGAAGAACAATTCCAAACCGAAATTGTCAACATCGGTCTGGAAAAACTTGGTTACACCATCAAACAGCCAAAACAAATTGAATACGTCACCGCTTACCTGGCTTTGGGCAACGGCGACCTAGATTACACTGCTGTCAATTGGGACATCGGTCATAGACCCTTTGTTGAAAAAAGTGGTGGTGAACAGAAGTTAGAACGACTCGGAGTAATCACCTCTGATCTCTGGCAAGGTTATCAGATTGATAAAAAAACTGCTGATAAATACAACATCACTAACCTAGAGCAACTCAAAGACCCAAAAATTGCTAAACTCTTTGACTCAGATGGTGATGGTAAAGCAAATTTGATTGGCTGTAATTCCGGTTGGTTTTGTGAAATTATGATTGAGCATCATCTTAAAGCTTACGGACTTGAAGACACGGTTGAGCAAGACCAAGGAACCTACTCAGCCTTAATTGTAGATGCCATTACTCGCTACAACCAAGGACAACCAATCCTATACTACACCTGGACTCCCATGTGGATGGCAGCAGTGTTAAAACCAGATCAAGATGTAGTTTGGCTAGAAGTTCCCTTCACTGATCTACCAGAATCGCAAAAAGACTTGACCGCAAAAGATACCTCAGTAAATGGTAAAAATCTGGGATTTGCCATCGATCGGATCCGAATCGTAGCTAATAAGAAATTTGTATCTGCTAACCCAGCCGCCAAGCGCTTGTTTGAACTGATTCATATTCCCGTTCAGGATATCAATACCCAAAATGAATTACTCAACCAGGGTGAAGATAGCTCAAAAGATATCCGTCACCATGCCGAAGAATGGATTAACAACCATCAAGACCTGTTTGATAGCTGGGTCGAAGACGCTAGAAATGCTTAGAGCGATTAATATCAATCTAGTAAAGATCGGTCTTGTGGCAAGCTCGAACTAGCCATCGGGACTATCAAGAAAGTAAGGCGAGTCCGCAAGACCTGGCACAGCAATGAGCCGTTGTGTCGGGTTTTTTGTAGATTATTGCGAGACAATAACCATTTTACTGTAAAATAAAACCCGTAATTTTGGCTAAGTGCTGACTCCAAATAGAAGTCGGAACTTTTTTCCATGCTTATCCGTAGAGACTAACCCTCAACGAGATAACGTACAAAATTTTCGGTTGTTCATTCATTCCATTTCTAGAAAAAAATGGTCAATCAATATACAGAAATTACCAAATATTACGATTTGTGGGTGACATCTGGTTACTACGATTTTCAGAGCCTAGCTAAAGAAGCCCACTCGATAGTGGGTGATGGTCGTCAAGTTCTAGAGTTGGGTGTAGGAACAGGACTACTAGCTCAAAAGTACATCGAACTCGATCCAACCTGCGAGTTTACGGGAATTGACTTTACCGCATCCATGCTTGAAATTGCCAAACAACGTTTGGGAAATCAGGTTAAATTGATTGAAGCTGATGCCGTAACAATGGACTTAAACGCCAAATTCGATGTAGGGATCTCCAATGGAGGAGTTTGGGGAATTCTTGATCAGGGAGATCAAGCTCAATGGCAATTTGGGGGTCACGTTCCCGGTCTTGAAGCCAATCGTCAAGGGTTAGCAAATGTAGCTCGCCACTTAAAAGAAGGGGGATTATTATTGCTACACCTGCAAAAACCCCATGATGACTTTGACAAATACCTAGGTGAAGGGATTGTTTATTCCCAGTGTATTACAGAAGGGGAAGATACACCAAAATATTATACCTTTGAAAAAAGGTATTTATTTAAAAAAGATGGAGAAATTGTAGCTCAAGAACAAATCACAATTACCGTTTTTAAACCGGAAACTACTCGTCAACTCTTAACAGAAGCGGGATTTGATTTTCAAGGCACGAACAATGGCGATCGCTTTGCAATTTACAAAAAGCGGTAATCTTCAATGACGGTTTATAAAATTAAAATTAAGCATCTCAGCCCTCTGGGTTTTTCTTGGCTATTACTCATCAGGATGACAGAATTACGTTAACAGTGATTCAGTCCTATTTACCATGGCTTTATCGAGGGGAAGTGGTTAAAAAATTCCCTGTTTTAACAGACTAGAACAAAACGACTATCCATGACCATTTCGATTCGACAGGTTAGCATCTCTGAGGAATTAGACTTGTGCCATCAAATGCAGGTCTCCATCTTTCACCAGGAGTTAGAGTTGTTCGGGATGCAGATACCTGATGACTACGATCCTGTCTCAGTGTATATACAAATTCTTGATTCCAACGCTGTTGTGGGAACTTACCGAATTGTCTTCCCTAACAACTCTCTTGGACTACCGATAGAGGAAAGTGGGTTTGACCTCAAGCAGTTTGATCAAAAAAAAGTCTGTGAAATGTCACGTCTGGTCGTCCTCAAAGAAAAGCGAGGAAAAATCCCCTTTAATCAGATTATTTCTTCAGCTGTTAGGGTAGCCAACCAGCATAATGCCTCGATTATGCTGGTTGCGCTTTTACCTCATAATCTTCCCCTGTTTAAAAGGTATGGCTTCTCACAGGTGGGACCACCACTATATGATCCCTCTGTTAAGTCTACCTACACCAAAGACCCGAGCATCATCCCCATGCAAATCCATATTTGATCACAATGATGTCGAAAACTTCAATTTAGATTCCCCTTGAGCTGAGGAGGTGTTTGTAAATAAATATTAACAATAATTGACAAACACCTCCTCAGCTAACTTTTTGATTTATAATAGTGATATCGGAAGAGTAAAGGAAAAGCACTCATGAACAAGTCCGTTTGTACTACTGAAGCCGCTTCTCTGTTAGGTATTTCTTCTCGACGCTTGCGTCAACTCCTCAATGATGGTCGCGTCCGGGGTGCTTATAAAAGCGGAAAATTCTGGATTATTCCCCTGTTCAACCATCTGCCTCAAATCATTGAGAAGAAGCGTGGACCAAAGGGCAAATGGCGTACCACTCGTCCTCCTGCTCTGGCCAAAATCAATGTCAACCGCAATCGGATTGGCAGCAACAATCACAAAAGTCCCGAAGAGCGTCAGCCAGTCATTTCAGTAAAACGAAGCGGCAACAATCTCTACGGCAATCAAGTCGAAATCCTCGGTCCTTGTCGGATTGTCTATCAGCCCGATAAGCCACTGGGTTGTGGCGCTCGTCTGTGGATCGAAACCTTTAGTGATATCCATTTCATTGGTGGCAGTTTTCCTGCTACTGCCTAATGGTCACTACCAAAATTAAATCATAGCGTTTCTCGCAGTTATGAGGTACAGTCTTCTGTGACGTTGATTCTGTGTCTTGATGCAACCCATCGCTATTCCCGATTCTCTCTTCCCGATTCTCTCTTCCCGATTCCCGATTCCCGATTCCCGATTCCCGATTCCCGATTCCCGATTCCCTTTGCTATCCTGAACAGGAGCAAAAGGATAGTTCCGACTAATCCGAGATGGGATGGAGAGATAAAAAACTCGCTATTAGAAAAAATAATTAAATTCACAGCAATCGATATCGGAATAGAAGTGGTCAGTAATCCTAGAGCAAATTCCGTATCAAATGTTGGGTGAGTACGCCGATGTTGCTCTTGGTCGAGCATATTAATCTGGGAAGCATACAACAACGGCCACAAACTGCATCCGCTTTGGGGTAAAACTACAGCTAGTAAAGTTTCTGCTAATGTATCTGGTTTAAACAAAATCAGTACTGCTGCACTAAACCAGAAGCCTACTGCTGAGCGGACGAGTAAAATTAGTAAAATTTTCCGTAATTGTAAGGTTTTCGGCTTCAGAGAAATCCCTACAAAAAACAGAATCATGGGAGTAGTGCAAGCCGCTAACCGTTGCAGGGCCTGCAACACTATTTCTGGGATAAGTGTTTTACCTAGATTTAATGCTCCTATGGACAAACCCAGTAACAACGCTAAATTTGCTGGTTCTTGGATCAGTGTCAATCCAATCCTTTTAAATTTGCTGAAATTGATGTGGAAATTATCAACACTGCGTTGGTGTAGATAGATAGCTAAAGCATAAAGACCGATTAGCACAAAACATTTATTCCCTACATCCATCAACCCAGCTAGAGCTAGTCCTTGCTCACCTAAAAATTCTTGAGTAAACGGATAAACTGTTAAGCCAGGAGCCAAAGACGCAAACATCAATATCAAGGATCGGGCTTTGGCTTTTTCTTGGCTAGGAATTACCAAACCTGTCAATAACCATCCAATTCCTAACAAGAAGATATTGATAGCAAGTCCGAAAGCCGGTAGAGAAAGTAAACCTTGACTTATATCAATTTTGATCGTGGATAGGAATAGAGCAGCAGGAAGTAAGGCATTGATAATTAAGGTTTTAATGGCACCAACTGCTACAGGTTTTTGAAATTTCCCTTTCAGCGCATAACCAATAGCAATGAAAAGCACCAGGGGGATGACTTTATCAATAGCCAAAGTCCTCAACCTTTACTGGATTTAACAGTGTCTTGACGCAGCAGTACCAATTCTCGATCCAAATCATCGTAAAATCCCTGACGAGCTCTTACTGCCATGGCCACGCCCTGCCATACTTGCCAAAGGGTTTGGGGAGAATTAGCGGTCTGCTCAATCACATCTAAGATTTCCTCAGCATGGTCTTGATCACAGTCGCAGTGAACGGCAAAGAATTCTTGTCCTTTTGTGGAAATACCCAGTTTTTTCAGACCTGCTAAAATCAGTTGGTTTTCATAGGGTAGGATAGATTCCGTGAAAGCCAGTATCCCCAATCCAAAGGCAGCGGGGTATTGGAAGCAAGCAGTTGTGTAGATTTGCAGGTAGCGTTGGGTTCCTGGTAATAATTCTTGTGATGACTTTGGTAGAGGTATGGACTGACCTGGTGCGATCGCTGATAATTCTTCAAATAACTGCTGCCACATTTGAGGATGGGGTTTGCTATGGCCAGGTTTCCCCGATAATCCGTGTTCTTCATAGAGATTCTTTAATAAAGGGATTCGGGTTTGGGGTGTAGGTAACTTAGAAGCAACAGCAGTGAGCCAATTGGGAAAACACCAACTAATCAGATAACGCTGCTTGAGCCAAGTTTCTAGGTTACGACTTACGCCAGTTTCCCTGATTAAACAGGATAATCGGGGATGATCAGCAACTAAGACTCCTAATTTTTGATCAGTAGTGGGTAAATCCTCTAGGTGAGTGTGCCTTAACGGTGGATTTTGGAAGCTCAGCAACCAGGGATGCTGGAGTAGAGCATGATTTCGGGCATAATGGGGAATTTGCTGGGGAGAACCCAGACTTTGGATGGTAGCGATGGAAAAGCTGTTGGCTGATTCGGCTTGGGTGGGTCTATCTAACTCCTGCGAGACCTGTAGAGTCCGCATATATTCTAGAAAGTCTTGCATGACCTAATTTCACTAGTAGTAATAGTGTTTTTACTGTTTTCTACAATGAAAGCTTAGTCCCAACAGGAAGAAGTTACAGAAGTCAGAAGTCTGAAGTCAGAAGTCTGAAGTCAAACTCTGGCGCTTACTTTGGGCTTCCACACTTATACAGCAAGCTCGAATTATGATTTCATGGCTGTTAAGTCAGATCAACGGTTTTACTATACCGATTAAGCACTGATAAATAGGGCTTGGTGATTCTGGCTATGGTTTCGCCCCCCACCCGGCCTGTCTTCAAACTTGGAGATCCCCCTAAATCCCCCTTAAAAAAGGGGGACTTTGAGAAGCCTCCCACCTGATTAAGGACTGTGAGAATGGCTCCCCCCTTCCGCGCGGGGGGCTGGGGGGGATCATCATCTGGCGCTAACCTTTGGTAAACACGCCTAAATCCTTAAAAAAGGGGGACTGTGAGAATGGCTCCCCCCTTCCGCGCGGGGGGCTGGGGGGGATCATCATCTGGCGGAAAACATGGGATACCCCCTAAATCCTTAAAAAAGGGGGACTGTGAGAATGGCTCCCCCCTTCCGCGCGGGGGGCTGGGGGGGATCATCATCTGGCGGAAAACATGGGATACCCCCTAAATCCTTAAAAAAGGGGGACTGTGAGAATGGCTCCCCCCTTATTAAGGGAGATCCCCCTAAATCCCCCTTAAAAAAGGGGGACTGTGAGAATGGCTCCCCCCTTCCGCGCGGGGGGCTGGGGGGGATCATCATCTGGCGCTAACCTTTGGTAAACACGCCCTCCCTTGGGGGACCAACGGAGGCTTGACCAAAACCAGATGTCCGCGCATTCATTCCTTGATTCAGCAACGCCGTTTGCTTTGTCCTTCTATTGGTTCCCGTTTTTGCTACGTACCTAGTCAATTTCTCTGACGCACTTACGCACAATTGCTTACCAAAGCCTAGCAAACGCTATAAATAGTAGGGGCACATGTCATGTGCCCCTACAGGTGGATTAACTGTGTAAGTGATGTGTCGCAGCAAAACGGAGAGCTATTACGCGAGTATCAATCATTCTTTTTTGATGGACATTGTGGGGAAATATGTCTGTGATGATGCGGTATTGTGTTTGTTATGGGGTTATTTGCGTCGCTATGTGTCGGATGGGGGTAACTATCTAGATCTAACTGAGGGCATCTCCAAAGGATGCCCTATTTGTCCCCTAATTGGGGCGTTATTCCTGAAACCTTTGGACGTAAGCGTAACATATATTTGAAAGCACGCCTTAAAGAGGGGATTAATTGGCTGTAAGTCAAGACATGCTTGGGTTTTAAGGTGAGGTGGCGTCCGGTGACACGAACCCAAGATGGATGGGCGCACTGCCATCGAAAATGACCTAAAATTTTATGAATCCCTGGCAGTAGACCCCGGCATCGCTCATGTTTGTACTAGCCGTGCGCCGGGGAACTGACCCTTGCGATCGCCGACGCAGTTACCCTAACCCGTCCTAATCACATTAGTGAGACCTTCCCTAGCTTGAATCGATCCTCAAAAGAAAAATGACTCCCTCACATCAACTCTTTACACCTTCCGACCTCCGGCTCAAACAGCCTCTTCCAATGGCGAATAATCCTGTCTGGAGCTGCCTCAACTCTCTGAGTCCTAGTTCTCAAGGCAACGTTCGTTCGATGCTCATTACTATCGCCTCCATCCTCACTCAAGGCCAGTGCGATTTAGAACACCAGCTATTAGTGGTATCTATCTTGAGAATGCTGGCTCCCTCTGCCTGTTGTCAATTCCCCCCTTCGGCTACCCCATCTAGGTTTGAAGACTTCCGGGGAGAACTTTTGTCAGTCAACCAGGTGTTTTACCTATCATTTCTTGTGAGAGAACTTCCACTTAATACCAAAGATACCTAAACTAAGAGAAATTTCAGTTGAATCCAACTTCATTCCAAACTTAGTTTCTTTTGTTCTTAGTTCTGGTTTAGATTCCCTTGTTCTTAGTTCTGGTTTAGATTCCCTCATTTCATCGTACCACTTCCTCTCAAGCAGAATATCCAGTGTATCTCTAAAATGCATAAGACTCAAAAATTGTAATGTTTACTTGGCACACACCCTTGCTTCAAATACCGCAAACTTCCTTTGAAGCTCCTCGACCTTCAACTCTACCCCGGCCACCCTTTGACTCAAAGGCACATCGGCTGTTGCGCCTAAATACTGCGCCAGTGCAGCGGTCAACACCTCAGACTTAGTAACATCAACTTTAGTTATGTAGTCTGAAAACTTTTCATGAAGGCATGGAGGGATTCTAGCTCCCACAAATATGCTAGCCATGCGGTCAAATAGTAAAACGCTTTATGTTTAAATCTTATCGATTGTTTTCATCTTTGTAAATTTAAATTTCATCTTCGTGAGGATGGGTTTCCCGAACTTGGCTCCAAAAACACCTACGCCTACAAATTATAGCAGTCGCCATCATAGTTAGGACATAGAATAGAAAAGCCCTTCCACTTATCGTCCGATTTCTGTCATGCCCAAACCTTACAGCTACGACCTGCGCCAAAAAGTAATTCAGGCGATCGAACTCAATGGCATGAAGCGCTCTCGTAGCCAGTGAGTATTTTAACATTAGCCGCAACACCATTAATTTGTGGTTACGGCGTAAAGCAACAGACGGGGGACAAACGAACCAAAGTCAGGGAGCACCGAGGCTTGAATAACAAGATCACTGACTCGGAGAAGTTTCGAGCCAATGCCGAAACCCATGGTGACAAAACCCAGGTGGAGATGGCTGAGTTATGGGATGGAGAGATCAGCGATTCGGGCTTTGCCCGACGCTTCGCGAACGCACAATATCACGTGCCTTGAAGAAAATTGGGTTTACGCGAAAAAAAAGACTTACGGCTACCGTGAAAGAGATGAACAATTACGCCAAGCCTTTGTTGAACAGCTAGCCACCCAAAAGATATGAACAGATTGTTTATGCCGATGAGTCAGGTATGGATCATCGAGACGATTATGGCTATGGTTACAGTCCTAAAGGAGAGCGCTTTCATGACCTGAAGTCCGGTCGCAGAAAAGGTCGAGTCAACATGATTGCTGCACTTTGTGGCCAACAGTTGTTAGCACCTTTCACTATTGAATGCTATTGTAATCGAGAGGTATTTGAAACTTGGGAACGAAACGTGCTTGATTCCCACCTTGAGACCAGGGCAGAAACTGGTGATTGACAATGCCACCTTTGATAAAGGTGGACGTATTGAGCAACTGGTTCGGGCTGCAGGTTGTCAGGTGTGGTACAAACCCACCCTATTCACCAGACTTGAACCGGATTGAAAAATGCTGGTCATGGCTAAAAAGCCGCACCTCGCTTGCAACTAGAGCATTTTGAAACACTGCGAGAGGCTATGGAGCACGTCCTCACTTTAGCGTCCTAACCAACCTGGCTGTTGCTATATAAAATCCTATTTCCTTTAACTCCTTATCAAAGTCTCGCCACCGCTGCCATCAAGGAGATGAATCGGGAGATTGAGATGGTTAGTCGCGGAAATCTTCGATTAATTCCAAAAGTGCGGAAATTCCCTTATTCTTTTCTACCGGGAGTTACCCCCACGGGGTAACTCCCGTTCGATCGTCTGATCACACCTTAGACTACTTCTTTTCTCTGGCTCGGTGTTAATGTTTCCTTGATTTTGTCTAAAGTAAAATTAAGAATCAAACCCCAAATTATTCTCAGCATTAAATCCCTGCTCATTTAACTCTTCTATCATCCGCTCTAGCATTTCTCTCGCCGCTTTATACTTGATATAATTCCTACCACCAGCTTTATGCCCCCAAGCTAAACGAATAGGGGTGCATCTCACTTTTGCAAAAATACGACCATTGAAGGCTAAAAAACTTCTACAGTTCCCTCAGTGATAGATTTACAACTTTGAGATGCACCCACGAATAGTTTCCTGGATGCCCAGATTTCGGTATAATACCAAATCCGGTTGTCAAAACCCCTTGATAAAAATCGACCAAATCTTTTTATGCCAGTTTATGCCAGAAATCTAGGTCTATGCAGATAAGGGGGGTATGGGAACAGGATTTGGTATAACATCACCCTCAGCAGGAAGAGTCTTCCGTTGCGATCGAGGGTATCAAATAGCGGCTCATCCGGGGGGTTATCCAGCAAAGCCTCAAACCGGGCGAAATCGTCTTCCGCTCCCTACCCATAGGTCTTCCGGCTGTCTTCCGCTTCCGGGTCAGAGTCTTCCGGATTGCCATCCGAGTCTTCCGCACCCCCACCACCGGAAGAGTTGCTGAATTGTCCAAAAATGTCGTTGAAGCTGTCATTCTTTGCAGAGTTGCTGACAGAAATATAATTACCTGTAGGCTGCCAATTCTCAGGACGCGGGTACTCAGCTAGGGTATCATTTACCGTAACGGGACGATATTGATTATGCAACCATTGGAAGTCTGGCTCAGTGATTACCCCATTTTTTAACAGCCCCTTAGCATGGTCAACTGCCTTCTTTCCAAGTCGAATAATAGTGAGGTTATCTCAGCAGTCTCTAATGCCCTCAAACCCCTGCATCCTGACTTGCTTTCCAAAGGGCATGAAGAATCAATCTCATGCTTGTTTCTCATGCATCCTATATGATCGGCTTGGTGTAGGTGAATAGCCCCTTAAATCAACCTTTGGTATCCTGTCTCGCCTTCGATTTTTTCTGCGATCGCACGCAATTCATCCACGCATCTAACCAAATGGGGCAGCTCCTCAACCTCATCCAAATTTTTACACCGCTCGATCATGGTTGCGAGCTGGGACTGAAATTAATCCTCAATCGCCTCAAAATCACTTCCGATCCCCACCCACCACTGGCATTCCCTGCCATTGGTCGCCCTTGCGCTTCGTATAAATCACTTTCAGGTCTTATCCAAGCCCAATCCAGTCAGCCACCCATGCGCCGAGCCAAGTCTTTCCAGCACCCGTCTCGCTCAGAATGAGAAGATGGGGGTGCTTGTCTGGGTTGCGAAGCTCGTTCCAGTCGAATCTCGCCGGTGCTAATTCGTCAGCAAACTAGAGTTGTAGGTTCCCTAGTCCCGACCCATACTAAATCAACCCATCGAGGGTAACCGGTTAACCTTGGCCAAAAGGCCACACTGCGCGTTCAACAAAAAGATTAAGGTCTATAGATCGAAGCAGACATTCCTTGTTGACGTAGTTGGTTAGCAAAAGCATTGGCCTTGGCTTCATTTTTGAATGCTCCCATCTGAATGCGAGTACCTTGTGGGAATCGACCCAAAAAAGCACCAGGTACAATTTTCCTGGCTTTTGCTAAACCACTAGCACTGCCGTCGTTGAGTATCACGTAATATTTGATTTTAGTAGATTGAGACGGTGGTGTTGCAGTAGTTTTCTGACCGGTAACCACTGGCTGTTTAGGCAATGGGGCGGCAATAGAAACCGGTCTTGGAGCAGGCTGTGAATTGTTTTGAATTCTCTGGTTTGCTCTAGAGCCAATTTGATTCTGTACCGCCAGTTGCTTTCTTTTTGCTTCTAATGCGGCTTGTTGCTGCCGAGCTTGATCAACGATTCGATTTAACTTCAGACGCCAATGGCCTCGTGCTGGCAAATTGCTGTTCTGAGCATAGTTCAACACATCAACCCATCGACCCTGTTCATAGGCTTGTTGAATCTGATCAAATTTGCGTTCAAAGGATACCCATTCATTATGCCATTGGTCAATTTTGGTTTGGGCACCATTGAAAGCGGGACTACTAGGCAGAACCTCTTGTGCGATCGCAATTGCCCCCTTGATATTTCCTGCCTGATACTTGTCCACTGCCCTTGCCAAAATTAGTGAGCCATTATCTACCGGTTGTGCTGGTATTGGCTGACGGGTCTGTGGTGGCGATGGAGCCCTCCTGACGACAGGTTTTGGTTTTGGGTAAACTTTTTGCTTAGGAACGTTTCTCTTAGGAACATTTCTCTTGGGAGCAGTTGCCACCACTGGATCAACCGTTGGTGCGCAGTCAGTCAAATTTGTAAACACCCACCCGGTAACCGGTGAACTAATTTCTACCCAGCCAGGTTGTCCACTACCAGTTAGAACTAGACTGGTTCCCTGATTCAGCTGACCAACTTTTGACCCGTTAGGCTCGGAGCGCACATTCGCGAACGGATTACCTGTCACCTGGCAATTACCTGGGGCAGCTGGGGCTGGTGGCTCATATACCACCGGATCTGAACGGTGATTGGGTGTACTCCTAGGAGCAATTGGTTTTACTATTTTAGGTGGTGACCAAGAGCTAGAACGCATCGAGTAGATCATACCAGCTATCGAGGAAGTAACTAAGGCAATGCCAGTGCCAATGATCAGAGACAAATTATCCGATCTATCCGCCTTAGTTGGAGGCAAGGGAGTTGGTGCTGGTTTATTTGGAGTAGAACCTCTATCGGCATTTGCATCCCAAGTTTTTTGCTCTGAGAACGGCTTTGATAATTGCTCCGGTGGGAAGTTTTCTTCAACTGTGGGGATATTGTGAATTGAGTAGTAGGTCGGGGAATTGATGGAGTACGGTTTTGAATTACTAGTCAGTTTCTGTAAGTCTCGTAAAACCTGCGATGCCGACTGGTAACGGTCTTTGACTTGGTAGCGAACCATTTTAGTAAGGACATTCGCCAATCCTAAACTCACTGACACCAGGGATTGCCAGTTAACTTCACCAGTTTTGAGGTCTTCCTGAAACTGATCTGGTAACATTCCAGTTAATGCCTGAATCCCAATAATCCCTAGGGCATAAATATCACTGCTAGGACAGGGCTGACCCAAAGCCTGCTCACTGGACATATAGCCTGGAGTGCCTACTACCACAGTATGGTGAGTTTGTCTATAGGCACTAACCAAATCAGTTTGAACTTGCTTAACTGCACCAAAGTCCACCAAGACTAACTTTTGATCTGCCGTGCGTCGGATCAGGTTATCGGGCTTAATATCGCGATGAATCACACCGTGACGGTGGACAAATTCCAAAATACCTAAGACTTCCTGCAATAGCGCAATCACCTGTTTTTCCTGCCATCGGTGACCAGGGGACAACTCTTGGCTCAAGAGATGCCCTTCGATCAACTGTTGCACCAAGTAAAACTCATGGTCTTCTTCAAAGTAGGCAAGAAGCCGAGGAATTTGGTCATGATTTCCCAGCTTTTCAAGGGTTTCAGCTTCCCTACTAAATAGGCGTCGAGCAGTTTCTAAAAATGTCTGAGAGCCATTGGGAGGCTGAAGTTGCTTAACAACACAGCTTGGGTTACCTGGACGCTTCGTGTCCTTGGCTAAATAGGTTTTGCCAAATCCCCCGGAACCGAGGACTTGAGTCACTTGGTAACGCCCGTCCAGTAACTTGCCTAACATAGGATTGATGTGCCTAAGATTTCACAAAAAGGAAGTTTAAAACTCCGCACCAAGGGGGCGGGTTGCTAACTGTCTCATGTTTAACATACGCTGATCGGTATTATTGACCAGGACTGTGACAATTTATCTTCTGATTATATGTATGCTATCAGCTATCAGCTATCAGCTATCAGCTATCAGCATTAGGCTAAAGGCTATCAGCTATCAGCATTAGGCTATCAGCTATCAGCTATCAGCTATCAGCATTAGGCTAAAGGCTATCAGCTATCAGCATTAGGCTAAAGGCTATCAGCTATCAGCATTAGGCTAAAGGCTATCAGCATTAGGCTATCAGCTATCAGCTATCTGCATTAGGCTGACCGCTGACCGCTGACCGCTGACCGCTGACCGCTGACCGCTGACCGCTGACCGCTGACCGCTGACCGCTGACCGCTGACCGCTGACCGCTGACCGCTGACCGCTGACCGCTGACCGCTGACCGCTGACCGCTGACCGCTGACCGCTGACCGCTGACCGCTGACCGCTGACCGCTGACCGCTGACCGCTGACCGCTGACCGCTGACCGCTGACCGCTGACCGCTGACCGCTGACCGCTGATAGCTGACCGCTGACCGCTGAATGCTTACGATTATCTGGCTCAACTTAGAATACTCTACCGGAAGAGGAATTTTTCAAAGATGATAGTCCACTGGTTATTAGGATAGAGCAGATATCGGTATAGTATTAAGAGCGACGGATAGCCGGTGAATATTGCTGTTTTAGTTAATGTCTGGTAAAATAACACCCTTCAAGGGCTGTGTGGGAGTGGATTAATGAAACCCCTATTTAAGGATACGCTGGCATGGGAACAAGCTCAACTGCTGATGCAACCTACGTTTATTCGTATAATAGACCAAATTGGGCGACAGTTGGAGCCAACAAACTGGAAAGTCACCTATCAAAACGTTACTACACCCATACCGGGCTATGAGATGTGTTTGGCACATCAAGATACTTCAGTAGCCATTAATTTATGGGATTTGTGTTTCCAAGTCTGTTTTCGTGACTATAAGCCCACCCAGTCTGAATTAGACACTCAGCCAGTAGAAATTGACCCGATGCTGATTGATCAGGCTGGTGAGGTGGATTGGCAGTGTCTAGATGCAAAAGCCAAACAGCTAGTAGAAGAAGTTGTGGCAGGATTGCCACTGGTAGATACCAATGACAAATGACCAATTGCTAGATGCCCAGCGCCTGGCTGGGGCAAAGTTTGAGTCGGTGGCTTCACGGATGATTCCCGTAAGCTTTGGCAATGATGCAGCAGGGATTGAAGCAGCCCGTCAGGGAGTTGCCTTAGTTGATTGTTGCCATTGGGGGTTGATCAAAGTATCTGGTGATGACCGACTACGCTATCTACACAATCAAAGCACCAATGACTTCCAAACACGAAGGCCAGGCCAAGGCTGTGAGACGGTTTTTGTCACATCTACAGCTCGGACTATTGACTTAGCTACTGCCTATATCTTAGCAGATTCAGTGCTATTACTAGTTTCTCCAAATTGCCGCCAGCAGATCATGGAGTGGCTGGATCGTTATATCTTTCCCATGGATCAAGTGGCATTACAGGATGTATCGGATCACCATGCTGTTTTATCCTTGATTGGACCGGTTAGTGATGCCCTCTTAACAGGCTTGGGTGTCGAGATATCAGGAGAAGATGCTAGTCACCAGCAACTGATGCTCGGGGATAATCAAGTCCGCATCGCTGTCGGGAGTTGCTTGGCAATGCCTGGATATACTGTAATTTGCCCTGCCGAGAATGCTGCCCAAGTTTGGCAGACCTTAACCACAGCAGGAGCAATCCCCATAGGCGATCGCGTTTGGGAACAGTTGCGTATCCAACAGGGACGCCCTGCGCCAGGTCATGAACTGACCGAAGATTACAATCCTCTCGAAGCTGGTTTATGGCAAAGCATTTCCTTTAGCAAAGGCTGTTACATTGGTCAAGAAACCATTGCGCGCTTGAATACCTACAAAGGAGTGAAGCAACGACTATGGGGTATCCGCTTAAGTGCTCCTACTGACCTAGGAAGTGTCATTACCGTAGATGGAGAAAAAGTGGGCAAGCTGACCAGCTTGACGGAAACTGACCAGGGAGTGTTTGGTTTAGCTTATATCCGCACTAAGGCTGGTGGTGCAGGGTTAAAAGTTCTCTTAGGGGACGTCGAAGGGGAAATTGTGCCTGTACCTTGCTTGAGTCATGACTATTATGATCCAAGTGCTGAGTAAGTTATCAGCAATCAGCAATCAGCCATCAGCCATCAGCCATCAGCCATCAGCCATCAGCCATCAGCCATCAGCGATCAGCTATTCCCGTAGCGTGGGCGTAGCTTGAGCCATTCCCGTAGCGTGGCCCAAAGGCCAAGACTGAGGGCTGAGGGCGGAGGGCTGAGAGCCTGCGAATGCTTACTGCGATAAAATGTAAGACTAAAGCATTCACACTCCTCCTTTGAGGACATCCAGTTTATGGCCCTGCCAATTGTTGCAGTTATCGGACGCCCGAATGTGGGGAAATCAACCCTAGTCAATCGTTTGGCCGGGGTGACCGATGCTATTGTCCACAACCAACCAGGAGTAACCCGCGATCGCACTTATCGCGCTGCTTTCTGGCAAGACCGAGACTACCTGGTTGTCGATACTGGCGGCTTAGTCTTTGATGACAATACCGAGTTCTTGCCCTTGATTCGAGAACAGGCAATGGCAGCTTTGGCTGAAGCTAGTGCAGCAGTGTTGGTGGTGGATGGTCAAGCCGGACCCACAGCTGGAGATGAAGCGATCGCACAATGGTTACGTATACAAAATACCCCAGTTGTGCTAGCTGTCAATAAATGTGAATCTCCCCAGCAAGGAATTATTCTAGCCTCCCAGTTTTGGGAACTGAATTTAGGAGAACCCTTCCCGGTCTCAGCAATTCATGGCAATGGTACAGGAGAATTACTAGAAAAGCTGGTTACCTACCTGCCGAATGTAGACAATATCCCAGAAATCCCAGAGATTAAAGTCGCTATTGTCGGACGCCCCAATGTGGGAAAGTCGAGCTTATTGAACACCCTCACTGGGGAAAATCGCTCCATCGTCAGTCCAATTTCTGGCACTACTCGTGATGCCATTGATATGGTAGTACAACGGTCAGCAGATCCAGAAAAGGGTACTGAAGCCCAAACCTATCGCTTGATTGACACTGCTGGCATTCGCAAAAAGAAAAACGTTACTTACGGACCAGAATTTTTTGGTATTAATCGTGCCTTCAAAGCCATTCGCCGCTCAGATGTAGTGCTACTGGTGATTGATGCTATAGATGGCGTGACAGAGCAAGACCAAAAACTGGCAGGACGTATTGCGGATGAAGGGCGTGCTGCGGTAATTGTAGTCAATAAGTGGGATGCCATAGAAAAAGATTCCTACACTATCTATGACTACCAAAAACAGGTAAAAGACCGACTGAGTTTTATCGAGTGGGCTGAAATCATATTTGTTAGTGCCATGACAGGCAAGCGAGTCGAAACAATTTTGGATTTAGTTGACACCGCTGCCAATCAACATGGACGTCGTGTCTCTACCTCTGTAATTAATGAAGTCCTACAAGAAGCCGTTAGCTGGTACACTCCTCCCACCAATCGCCAAGGGCGTCAGGGCAAAATCTACTACGGCACCCAGGTAAGAACTAAACCCCCCACTATTGCCCTGTTTGTTAACGACCCCAAACGCTTCAAAGAAAACTACCGTCGCTACATAGAGCGTCAGTTCCGCCAACAATTAGATTTCACCGGTACACCACTACGCTTACTGTGGCGAGGTAAAAAAGTCCGTGATGGAGAAGAAGCTCAAATCAACCTGAATCGAGCTACCCGTGTGTGACAACTAACCCCCTCGACCACTGCCCCACTCAGCACTCAGCACTAACATGGACTTATTGCGATCGCTTCCCATCGGACTGTATTTGGAACAACCAGTAACCTGGATGCATCACCTCGACTCCAGGGTCAAGATGTTTTGGTTGACCAGTTTTCTGATCGCACCCCTGTTGGCAAATCCCTACTCTAGGATCGGGTTATCCTCGTTACTGATTTTAATCACCTTATCTGCTAGGATTCCCTGGCGGGTGTGGCGTCAGCAAATGGGTTGGTTGTTGATGCTGGCATGTTTTGTCTTCCTGATCACTGCGATCGCTCCAGATGGTATGGCCATTGACCATCAAGTCAGACTACCTGAAGAACTCACCCTACCTCAACCTAGTGACTACCGTTATGTGATCTGGAGTGGTAAAGCCTTTACTATGATTAGTGTTACTATTACTCGTCGCTCAATAGATTTAGCGATCCGCATCAGCACAACTCTATTTATCCTAGTTTACAGTTCAAGTCTCTTCCTGCTTACCACAGCACCAGAAGAAATTACCGCAGGTTTAGAAAGCTTAATCAAACCCTTACGGCGTTTGAATGTTCCAGTTACCGAAATTCTGCTGACCTTAACCCTTTCCTTGCGCTTTATCCCCCTAGTGCTCGAAGAAGTACAGAATTTAGGTCGTTCCATACGCACTCGTGCTATCAACTGGAAAAAACTCGGTCTGAGCCGAAGCCTACAAGTTTGGTTAATGGTTGCGGAAAAGCTTCTGGAAAATCTGCTGTTACGGGCTGAGCAAATTGCTAGTGCCATGACTGTCAGAGGCTTTACTAGTCCCAATGAACATCAAGTGGAGTGGCATCAACTGCGCTTACGCTGGTGTGATTGGTTAGCACTGGCAAGTTTACTAGTATTTTGGGGAGTAAGATTAACCTGGGGTTGGAAAATTTGAATCTTTTGTGAAAAACATAGCTATGGTTTAATCTAGGTAACTTAAAGCAATCCCTAGGCTTTAAAACCGGAACAGTCAAAAGATATGTATCTCAGCCATCTCTATGACAAATCAATCACCGTCCGAGCGGACATCACCCCCAACAGCTCCTCAGCCAAGTCGTAAACCAATTCTAGACCTTGATGAATTACTGGCAATTATCGTAGCCTTCGCTACTATTGGTCTAATTCTGTTTTGGGGAACGAGGGGCAACCGGGGAAAATTTAGCTTAAAATCCGTTGATTCTCCCATAGCATCATCTAAGTCAACGGGGGAATCATCAATATTCCCAAGCCTTAAATCAATCACGGGTGGGGGTAAGTCATCATCTGCGCGTTCCTCATGGTCCAAATCAAGAAATCGTTCTTTGTTTAGGGGATATTCACCTGATCCAGCTACCGGTTTAATGCTTGGGTCAGCTCAACAAGATAACTCACCAGAGGACTCAGAAACTAATCAATTCCTGGGGCTATTCTCATCGGGGTACTCATCGACAGGATATCCCGACCGCACCATGGCTAAGGGCAAAGCCCGAGGCGATAGCACTACTGACGGTAGCACAGGTTCTGACAAAGCCGGATCAGATGGCACTACTGACGGTAGCACAGGTCCTGACAAAGCCGAATCCTCATCACAAACTATCCCTATAGATGTTAGCGATTTCCGCTCCATTCAACCAGCAGAGATTCCTAATAATCATTGGGCAAGTCCTTTCATGATACCTCTAGCCCAGGACAAGCTATTAATTAACTTACCTGATCAGAAATTTCAACCGAACAGACCCGTGACAAGGGGAGAGTTGGCTGCTCAAATTCAAAAAGTGTTTCAAGAGCAGAAGAAGCGACAACGAGTAAATTATAAGGATAAACCTACTGATAAATCAGCCTCTAAAGCCATTGATGAAGCTACCGAAACCGGCTTCATGTCAGGATATCCCGGAGAGAAGTTCCGTCCTGAGCAAAAGGTTCCTCGTGTACAGGTTTTGGTTAGCCTGATTAGCGGTCTTGATCTTCAACCTTCATCGAATCCAGCCAAAACCTTACAGATTTACCGAGATAAGAATCAGATTCCTGAGTGGGCGATTGATAAAGTAGCAGCAGCAACAGAAGCGGGTATAGTTGTTAACTACAGTGACAAAACCTTGCTCAGACCCAATGAACCTGCTACTCATGCTGAAATGGTCTCTATGCTTTATCAGGCTTTGGTCAAATCAGATAAGGCTCAAGGGGTTTCCTCTCCATATATTGTAGCTCCAAAATAGAATTATCGGTAACCCGTTCAGGTAATGATTAGGCCATTTTAATCAACTTTATTGATTAGCCCGGAGTTAAAACTCCGGGCAATATTTTTTATGGGAATAGTAGGATAGCCATTTTCAATTGGGCTACCTTATTGGTTATAGGAAACAGGGAATAGGGAGCTTCCGAGCAGGGAGTAGGAAACAAAGAAAAAAATCCTGTGTACCTCATTACTATGACAAAGCCTTGTCAAGCATGAACCATTACCAAAGTGCTCTGACAGGTATCCCAATTGGGGTTCGAGGAGGAGTTGTCACTGTTGGCTGTACAGGAGTGGAAATGACAGTTCTCCGAATACGGTTCATCCGTTCGATACGCCTCTGTTGGAGAGACTCTAACACCTCGCTAACACTACTGGTAACCCTCCTAGTGTCTGAACTCGCCAAAGCAATTGAACTAACAACATTAACGATACGATTCCCAGCCATCAAGACTTGCTTACCTTCTATCAAATGCCATTGCCTGAGCTTGGAAGTCGGTAGCCAAACAGTTTGGCTCTCACCGTTGTCAAGCTTAACCTTTACCATATTGCCAACGATACTCTTGATAGTACCTTTGTTAAGCTCTTGCCCCCTATCTTGTTTGAGGATCCGGTTTTGGGCTTGTTCACCCATTGGATTAGCCTTAGCGGGAGCCATAGCAAGGGTACACAGCAGCAGTGACAAGGTAGTCCCTGTCCAGACATTCAAGTTTTTAATTTTCATCATCAACTTAACTTATATTTATGTTAATCGAAGGATTTAAAATTAACTAATCTACTGTAAAATCTACGGAAATCATAGATTTTTTCCGGAATATTTATCAGGAAATTTACTAATTTTTTATAAAAACAACAATTCTAACCTGGGTGTTAAGGTTTTTGGTAATGTGGCTTTTCAAGTCTATTAAAGTGATGTTATAAAGTTGTTATAAATAAAAAATCATTAGGAATGGTGAGAGGTAAATTGCTATCTCGGAGCTTAATGCTACTCTGCTTGAGTATAGTAATTCCAATACTTGATGGGCAACAGCAGGTAGCTGCCTCTGAAAAAACCAGTAGTCCTGACGCTACTACCAAAGAGGTTTTACATCAAAATCAATTGCCTGGAATTGAAGTCCCAAAATTGCCACCCCTTGGAGACCCGGATATATATCTTCCTCTAGAAGAAGACATCCCAGCAGAGGCTACTCAAATTACTCGTTTGGTGATTAAATTGAGTGAACGTCGTGTTTATGTCTATCAAGCGGCTCAAGTGCTAAACAGTTACCCAATTGCCATTGGTAAAGCGGGTTGGGAAACACCAACAGGCAATTTTGAAGTGATCCAAAAGCTTCAGGATCCAGCTTGGGAGCATCCCTGGACAGGTGAAGTAATTCCTCCAGGGCCGAATAATCCCCTTGGCGATCGCTGGATTGGTTTTTGGACTAATGGGAAGAATTATATTGGATTTCATGGAACAACTGCTGAGGAACTCGTCGGACAAGCTGTTTCTCACGGTTGCATCCGAATGCTCAATAAAGATGTCCGAGATTTATTTGAAAAGGTGGCTATAGGAACACCGGTAATCGTACAGCCTTGACATCCTCTCCGGGAATAGGTTAAACCCGAGACCTAGAGACTTGAGCCCTTAGCTCTTCATAATTATAAGATTATAACAGCTGAAAACCCCGTCACAAAGCGAGCGGGGATGAAAGCTTATAGCGGCTTGACGCGCCTTCTAGGAGTGGGAGAATTTCATCTTGTATCACTACAGAAAGTGTAAGCTGATGCGTATTTAAATTGGTTTTTCCCAGATCCGCTGTTCCCAGATCCGCTGTTCCCTTTGAGAGATTTAGGTATCCCAATCTAAATGCTGAACAGCTTAACAATGCCACTTGTCGTTTTGTTCTAAGTCTGCTAGCATAATAATATAGCAGAAGAGGTCGAGTTCTGATGATCATACTTGAGTTTAAGGCATACGGAAAAAAAGGACAGTATCAATCCATTGATGAGGCGATTAGGACTGTCAAGTTTGTGCGAAATAGCTGTCTTCGTCTGTGGATGGACAATCAAGGTCTAAATAAATATGATTTAAACAAATATTGTAAGACCTTGGCCAAGAATTTTTCATTTGCCAATGAACTGAACTCGACTGCTCGTCAAGCTGCGGCTGAAAGGGCATGGTCATCGATTGCTCGTTTCTTTGATAACTGCAAGAAAAAGGTACCTGGCAAAAAAGGCTTTCCCAAATTCCAAAAGCATTGCCGTTCTGTTGAATATAAGCAATCTGGTTGGAAAATATCTCCAGACAAAAAGTCTATTACATTCACCGACAAAAAAGGGATAGGAAGGCTTAGATTAAAGGGTACATGGGACTTGTGGCGTTTTGAAAAAAAACAGATCAAGCGGGTTCGGATAGTAAAAAGAGCTGACGGCTATTATGTTCAGTTTGGTGTTTCCGTTGATTGTACGGAAACTTTAAGACCTACTGGCAATACTGTTGGCTTGGACGTGGGGCTAAAAGAGTTCTATACCGACTCTAATAGCTATGCCGAACCTAATCCTCGATTCTACAGAAAAGGGGAGAAAAACCTTAAATTTTATCAACGTCGAGTATCTCGCAAAAAGAAAGGCTCAGCTAACCGTAAGAAAGCAATTAATAGACTAGGTAGGGCACACCTCAAAATAAGTAGGCAACGTCAAGAACACGCCAAGAGACTGGCGCGTTGCGTAGTCCAATCTAACGATTTGGTCGCTTACGTTCGCGCAGCGTGCCGTAAGGCAAGATTTGAGAGTCAGGAATTTGGTTAAAAATCACTGTCTAGCCAAGTCTATTAATGATGCAGGTTGGTATCAATTCAGAAAATGGCTAGAACATTTTGGTCAGAAGTTTGGCAGGGTGACTGTAGCAGTAAATCCTGCCTATACTAGCCAGAATTGCTCTCAATGTGGCGAGGTAGTGAAAAAGTCTCTATCAACTAGGACTCATGCCTGCAAATGTGGTTGTCAATTAGACCGCGACCACAACGCTGCAATCAATATTCTTGAAAGAGCCTTAGGTACGGTGGGGCACACCGGAACCTGGATCATTGATCCGAACTCTTCCGGAGATCTGTCCTCTACTTTTCCTGACTCCGGTTTGGTTGAGCAAGATGGGTCGTTGAACGAAGAATCCCCGCGTATGCGCGACCGGGGAGTGTCAATAATTTTTCGATAGCGATGAGTTAAATAGATCCCACGCTTAGCGCACTCCCAATTGATTTGGGGTCAAAGAACCAATGGTGAAATTATTGCCCCTATACCTCGACTTGTGGTCTGTTGCTCCACTTCCGGTCTTGGAGAGTTTCACAACTCAAATCCGATTGTTATAGTTATGATGGTGTAGGTTAAACTAACCGAAAACTATCTAGAGAAACTATCTAGAGAAAATATTAAGGTCAGCACCCCCCTGTTGCCTAGACGGGGCTTCAAGCCTCCGAGGCTAGGTAGCAGGGTGAAAACCGCACTTGACGTTCGTTTTTCCGACCCGGCCCCCCATAAACGGGGTTTCCAAACTTCAAACTTGTTTTTTTATGAGTAAATCAATAATTGAGTTAGTTGATGAACTGTCAACAGATAGCCTAACCGTAAAAATACTGAACGCACTGGATTTTGTGATCCCAGGGGAGTGGGAAAACCTCGTGGGGTTTAACCACACCATTCGCAAGCTAACTGGGGAAGAGGATTACGAGGTGATTACGAAAATTCGCGATCGCGCCCTCGCCATCTACGAAGACCCCAATGAGGGATACCAAAAAGCCGTTGGAATTTATCAAAAGTTTGACAGAACTGACAAAGCGATCGCAGCAGCCGCTTTAGCTGACAAAGTCGGGGATACCTTTAGGTGGATCCCGTTTTTAGAGAAACTGACTCCTAAAGCTGACAAGCTTCAAGGGGTTGACTTGGGTCTGAAATTAGTGGGGGAATTACTTGCCCATAGCAAAATTCACAAGGTTGGCTTGAATCCCTTTGAGTTTGCCAGTTCTATCCGGGAAAACTATGATCAAGCTGCTCTGATGCGGATGGTAGCTTTAGTTTGCATTGATGGGGTAATTCCTCTTGGTGCAGACTTTGTGTCTAAAGTAGGAAATACCCTTGAAGAAGGAGATCAATCAGCCTTTGCCAACAATGATGAGTTTGAAGCCATCAGTGACTCAATCCCAGATGGCGATAAACAGGGATTCATTACTCAAACCTTTGATGCAGTTGGTGGCTGGATGGATAATTTAGTTTCCTCTGTTGGATTAAGCCGTGATTCACTGTCCGATAGTTTGGGGGGCTTTGTAGAAATTGCCGATGACAAGTTAGACTATGTGGCGGCATTTCTAGACGCTAGCACTAACTACTATGAGCATACTGGCATTCAAACCGTTGCGCGTCATTTAATTCTTCGTGCCGCTGAAGAAATTGACTAGGGTAGTGGTAACTGCTCACCCTAAATGATCAGTGATCAGTATAGATCAGTATAGACGTTCCATCAATCTACCCCAAGGGGACTCCCGTTATACCCGCAGGGTTAGCGGGAGGGGAATTGGGGACTGGATCTCTTGGGTTTCCTTAAAGTTTTTGCTAAGATAAATGTATGATCGCACCGTAAAAAGTGCCGGTTTATTCGCAAGCTGAAAAGCCTCTGTCTTGATGCAATAGCGAGTGGTTTGTTCGCGTTCGCCTTTGGCGTGGCCTACGGCCAAGCGTCGCCTTTGGCGATAGTTACCGTAAGACAGGCTCGCCTTAATCAATAAGTTTTAACCCTTTTTTGCATAACCTACCAACCATAAAGGCTCAACGTAATCAGGTTTCGTCTCCGGGGGAAACCACGGCAGCGCGGTCATGGGGGAGACCCCCAAGACCGCGCTGCCTCCCCAAGACCGCGCTGCATCGCTGCTAAAAGGGTAAACCAACTGTAATCTTGAAAAAGTAAGCCCAATGATTTTTTGAGTCGGAGGGTGTAGAGGCTGTTTGGCTCAGCCGTTAAGGGTTTTCTACTCTTAAGAATCCCAGCTCCTTTGGAGCCGCTACGCGAACACTATAATCTTTGATGAGCGTGATGGGAGTGTCAAGGAACGTCTATACTCAAAAAGGGACAAAATCTCCAATAGAATAGTACTAGAATAATAGTTAATAATACTTGAAGAAAATTTTAATTCCATCCAGTTGAGTACTGACCTTGACAATGCTGCAATACAAAGTTTCTAAGCTAACTGAGTCCCGTAACTTTGTATTAGTTGCTGCTGGATTAATTATTGCTTTAGCGGTAACAGGCTGTGAACAATGGGATTCATCTGACCGGATAAGTAGACCAACACCAGACAATTTTCCTACTCGTACCTTCCCGAGACCGAAACCTAGGCAGTCGCCACCAGGGATCAAGCAAGTTTTTTACGTGGATTCTCAACAGGGTACGGACACGGAAAACGCTGGTCTAACCACTGCTAATCCCTTCAAAACCATTACCTATGCCTTAAAGCAAGCTCGTCCCTTAGCTACTATCCAGCTAGCGCCAGGTCAGTACACCGTTGAACAGGGAGAAACCTTTCCCCTTAAACTCAAACCTGGCATGATTCTCCAGGGAAACAAGTCCCCTAGAGGTGAAGGAGTAGTTATAATTGGTGGCGGTCTTTACCTCAGTCGCACGTGGGCAGGTCAGAATGTAACGATATTGGCAGCTCAAGATGCTCAGATTCTGGGACTAACTATTACTAATCCTAATACCAGAGGGAGTGGTGTGTGGGTAGAATCCACCAATCCCATCATTCGCAACAATACCTTTATCAATAGCCATCGGGAAGGAGTGTTTGTTAGTGGTAAAGGAAACCCTCTGATTGAAAATAATCGTTTTGCCAATAACCAAGGAAACGGTATATCTGTAACTCGGGAAGCAACAGGAGAAATCCGGGGCAATATTATTGAGCAAACCGGTCATGGTTTGGCGATAGGGGGCAACAGTTCACCCTTGGTAGTAAATAATCAGATTCGTGACAACATTGACGGGGTGGTGATTGAAGGGTCTGCACGTCCTGTGCTGCGCGAGAACCAAATTATCAACAATAGTCGGGATGGCTTGGTAGCGATTAGCCAATCTCAGCCAGATTTAGGCACTGCTAGTACTCCTGGAAATAACCTTTTTGAAGGCAATGAACGTTATGACATTTACAATGTTACTGGCAAAAAGCTATTAGTAATTGGTAATCAGCTCAAGGGGGATGGAGTTGCCGCACTGCTAGAAGCTGAACCAAGTTCTCCTGAATTTCCTGTAGACTTTGACGTTAATTAGTTTGGCTCAGTATGCTCCAAAAGCAATGCCGATTAGATTAGGATTGTTTTCATACTTTATTCACAATTGACATTTACAATGGTGTATGTTTTCCTGAGAGAAGTTTATAGTTAAAACAACTGAAAATGGGTCAATCAATTATTGAATTAGTTGACGAACTTCCAACGGATAATATAACCGTAAAAATCCTGAATGTACTGGATTTTGTTGTTCCGGGGGAATGGGAAAATCTCGTCGGTTTTGACAATACAATTAGCTCAGTTACAGGGGAAACAGATCCAGATGTGATTGAGTCAATTCGCGTACGCGCCCTTGAGCTGTACGAAGACCCTGATCAGGGATACCAAACAGCTATCTGGATTTACCAAACTCTTGACAAGACTGACACAGCGATCGCAGCAGCGGCTTTAGCTGACAAAGTTGGGGATACCTTCAGCTGGATTCCATTCTTAGACAGACTGACTCCCAAAGCTGACACCGTTCAATCTGTTGACTTGAGCATAAAACTAGTCGGAGAACTGATCGCTCATAGCAAGATTCACGGCCTTGGTTTTAATCCGGTAGATTTTGCTGCTTCTGTGGCAGAAAACTATCATAAGGAAGCTCTGATGCGGATGGTAGCCTTAGTTTGCATCGATGGTCTAATTCCTCTCGGTGCTGACTTCATGTCTAAAGTACGAAATAGTCTGGATGAAGGAGGGGAGTCCGCTCTAGGAGACAATCCTGCCTTTGCAGCTATCAGTGACTCAATTCCTGAATCCGATAAACAGGGATTTATCAGTAACACGTTTGATGCAGTTGGTGACTGGATGGATAATTTAATTTCCTCTACTGGGTTAAGCCCTGAGTCACTGTTTGACCGTCTGGGTGGCTTTATAGAAGTTGCTGATGACAAGTTAGACTATGTAGCGGCATTTCTAGACGCTAGCACCAATTGTTATGAGCATACTGGGATTCAAACTGTTGCTCGTCATCTGATTCAGCAGGCAGCTAAAGAGATTTGAGATTAAGTCTGGTTAATCACTTATCAAATAGTCCCTAAATTTTGGTGATTGGCATGAGGTAATGGGGAATCAGTAATATGACCACGATTCCCCATTGCACTAGTATCCATTATCCAGGAAATATAAAGATTATTTTTGAATTTATTTGTGCCTATTTTTGTGGCGTATAATGTTTTTTTTACGGGTTAAATTCAAACGTTTAATCATTCTATCGACTGTGGAACGACCAATTAAAACTCCCGTTTCTTCGGCTAACCAAATCCGGAGTTCATCTAACGTAGCATCCTGGTTTTTGATGACAAGATCTCGGAGAATATTTAATTGCTCTGGGGTAAGTTTTATCGGAGTTTGTTTAGTTCTAACTTTGGGAGCAATATTTCCGGTTTCTCGATACTGTTTGAGTAATTTTTGAACAAAGCTTAAGGCAACATTAAACTGTTGAGCAAGCTTACGTTGAGAGATATTGCCTTGATTATAAGCATCAATAATTTTTTGTCTAAGGTCAACAGAGTAGGCTTTCATGGTTTTTTAGGAGAATTATCTGAGCTATCCTCATTGTACCTGATTAGCTTGGTAAACGCTAGATTTTTTTATGCCAAAACATTGGAGCCTGGTAAGCATATGCGCTACTTGAGATGCTATTTGAGGTGCCGTCAGCTGTCAGCTGTCAGTTTATTTTATTCAAAAGCTGTTCGGTGTAGCATGCACTACGGGGATAAACTATTCCCATAGCTTGGCCACAGCCTTTGGCTGATACCTGATAGCAGATCAAGTAGCAGATCAAGTAGCGCACACTACTTGATCTGCTTATGGGCTATGGGTAAGCTACACTATGCTGACGGCTGAAGCTGACGGCTGAATACTGACGGCTGAATGCTAACGGCTGAATGCTGACGTTGTAAAGTAATCTAAAAATAGTTAGATGCTCAAAGAGCAGACACTAGCAGCTGGGTGATTCAAAGCAGGTTTATGATGCAATATCGAAGATTTGGGCGTACAGAATTACAGATGCCAGTCTTTTCCTGTGGTGGTATGCGATACCAGTTCAAGTGGCAGGATGTTCCCAAGGAGCAAATTCCCCAAGATCATCAACAGAATTTGGAAGCAACAATCCGCCGTTCTCTAGAGCTTGGCATTCATCACATAGAAACTGCTCGTGGCTACGGTACTTCTGAAATGCAATTAGGAGAGATTTTGCCAAAATTTCCCCGAGAACAACTGATTGTTCAGACTAAAGTTAATCCTAAGCCTGACCCCAAAGAATTTCGTCGTAAGTTTAATCAATCCCTAGCTTTATTACAACTTGACTATGTTGACCTACTGGGAATCCATGGGATTAATACCCCTGAGTTGCTAGATGATACTATCCGTCCTGGTGGTTATTTAGATGTAGCGCGACAGCTTAAAGCAGAGGGGAAGGTACGGTTTATTGGATTCTCGACTCATGGTCCTACAGATGTGATTGTTAAAACCATTGAAACGGACCAGTTTGACTACGTTAACTTGCACTGGTATTACATTAATCAGTTAAATTGGCCTGCCATTGAAGCCGCTACTCGTCACGATATGGGGGTGTTCATCATTAGCCCTTCCGATAAAGGGGGTATGCTCTATAAACCACCACAACGGTTAGTGGAACTTTGTGCTCCCCTTAGCCCAATGGTGTTTAATGATTTGTTTTGTTTGAGCCATCCCCAGGTGCATACGTTGAGTCTAGGGGCATCTCGACCATCAGATTTTGATGAACACCTTAAAGCTGTAGAACTTCTGGAGCGCTCAGAGGAAATATTACCGCCGATTTTAGAGCGTTTGGAGTCAGAAGCGATCGCAAAATTGGGAGAAGACTGGTTCCGAAGTTGGCACATTGGTTTACCCACCCATTCAGAAACTCCAGGGGGTATAAATATTCCAGTGATTTTGTGGTTGAGGAATTTAGCGATCGCTTACGATCTCGTAGAGTATGCGAAAATGCGCTACAACCTCTTAACTAATGGGGGTCACTGGTTTCCTGGTGCCCCAGCCAATCGGCTCAGAGAATTAGACCTGAGCCAATGTTTGCGTAACAGTCCTCATGCTGATCAAATACCAGCTTTTCTGGAAGATGCCCATAACTTATTAGGGGGTGAACCAGTCAAACGCCTCTCCCAACAATCATGAATAGGTTTGAAGCATATTGTTAATTGTTTGACACTCCCCGCCCTGGAAGGACGGGGATTCTTGTTTCAACGAGGTGACTTGTTATCCCTTGCCGGAGCCAGGAAAAATAGAGGTCTCCTCTCCCCAAGCGTAGTTGGTCTTTGACCTAGGTTTCGGTGTGCCGGAGACGAAACCTTAGAAGAGTGGAGCCTTAATCATAAAGTTTTAACCAAAGGTGCGCTTTCCGTCGGCGAATTAAATTCGCCACGGGTCGCACCTCTTTTACCCATAGCCGACTAACCATAAAGGCTCCACTCTTCTAAGGTAACTTCCCACCCCACCGTACCTTTTTTTTATATAGATAGATACTTTTTTTGATCTAATTTTTTCCTAGACGTTCAAGTCGTTAGACCCAATGGAGCAATATGTACGCTCTACATATTTTTTACGTTGCCTACTTATGATTAGATAGTATCTCTCTACTTTTAAAGTTTATTGTTTATGCTTTCATTATAGCACATCTCTTACAAACTTTCATTGAAAGCCGTCGAAGGAAGGACGGGGCTTTAAACCCAAAATTTTCGGTAATTATGGAATGATTAAGGGTAATTTAGAAGAGCGTGGCCAGAGGGGGTAGTGTGGGCAGAGAGGGGAGAGCAGAATCTCCACCTAAGCGATCGCTCTAGGCGGGGGAGCATTCAATGCTGAAATCGGTGTTTAATCTGAACATTTACTAATGTGATGAATCTTGCAATTCTCTACTGGGTGCTAATTGGGCTAATGCTTGTGGGAGTCTTGGGAGCAACTCTTCCAGGTCTACCTGGCACAAGTTTGATTTTAATGGCGATGGCGGTATGGTGCATGGTCACGAATTTTGCTGGAATTGGCTGGCCGGTGATGATCTTGTTTGTGATTTTAGTCTTAAGCGCAGCCATCGAACCCCTCGCCACTTATTGGGGCGCGAAACAAGTGGGAGCATCTAAGTGGGGTCAAATTGGTGCCGTTGTGGGATTAGTACTGGGATTTTTGGGTTTCCTACCAGCTTTGCCCTTCGGCGGACCACTGCTGGGTATTATAATCGGTCCAGTTTTGGGAGCGTTTATCGGGGAGTTTCTCTATCGCAGTGAGTGGACTCTAGCGTCACGAACTCAGCTAGCCTTAAAAGCAAGTGTGGGCATTATGGTAGGGTCGCTGATTGGCAATTTAATTGAAGGCTTGCTGGCTCTGAGTACAGTGATTGTTTTTGTTTTTACCACCTGGCCTGTGGTAATGGGAATTTAGCTTCCTCCGCGAGAAGCCCCACATCTCAATGCGCAGCATGAGTGTGGGATGAATCGCGGACAGGATCTATTGGATCTGGGAAGCGAGCTATTAAACTTCTGATCAGCTCGGACTGGGTCATTCCACGTCTATTCCCTTCTTGTTCCAATTGCCTTCTTTCAAACTCAGTAACTCTAATTGTCAATTTTTTATTTTTCATTTTCACTTGCCATTTGGCAGTACTTATTGTTAATATTATAGGTCGATAAAGCTAAAGAGCAAGTCAAATGAGAATAGCTGATCAGTACCGACTAAAACCTACAAAACAGCAAAAAGCCAAGATAGATCACTGGCTGTCAATGTTGTGCGCTCAATATAACTATCTGTTAGCTGATCGGNTTCGCTGGTACGATCATAATCGCTGTTCCATTAACGCTTGCCCCCTTGTTTGCCATCTTCCCGAATTAAGAGATAACCCGAACTACTATAGCCAAAAGAAAACTTTACC
>NZ_GL890971.1:62727-71965 GCF_000211815.1 Moorena producens 3L | reverse complement strand
TGGGGGAGACCCCCTTTGGCCGCGCTGCCTCCCCAAGACCGTAATGGTGCGTTTTCCGTCGGCGAATTAAATTCGCCACGGGTCGCACCTCTTTTACCCATAGCCGACTAACCATAAAGGCTCCACTCTTCTAAGGTAACTTCCCACCCCACCGTACCTTTTTTTTATATAGATAGATACTTTTTTTGATCTAATTTTTTCCTAGACGTTCAAGTCGTTAGACCCAATGGAGCAATATGTACGCTCTACATATTTTTTACGTTGCCTACTTATGATTAGATAGTATCTCTCTACTTTTAAAGTTTATTGTTTATGCTTTCATTATAGCACATCTCTTACAAACTTTCATTGAAAGCCGTCGAAGGAAGGACGGGGCTTTAAACCCAAAATTTTCGGTAACCATTAAGCTATCAGCTAATGCGCTACGCGCACGCTTGGCCTGTGGCCACGCTGCTTGAGGTGCGAACAGCTATCAGCTAATGCGCTACAGATGGTGCTACTTTCGGTGCTTATGGGCGATGGGCACGCTACTGTTCGCGCAGCGTGCCCATAGCGCAATCGGTGTTTTTGAATAAAATAAGCTGACTGCTGACCGCTGACGGCTGAATGCTTACTTAAGTGTTAAGTGTTAAGTGTTAAGTGTTAATTGGCTATCAACCTAGAAAGATCCAGAAAGATAAGTATTCAACCTGACACGACTGTCCACTAACCCTAATTTTTTTGTGTAGATTTTTTAAGAACTTTCGGAATTTCTGTGATCACTCGTGAAGCAATCTGTGGTGGAGTCTCCCCAAAATCTTCACAGATGTGAAGGTCAGCTAATTCATAAAGACTCCGTCTTTGGTCAAGAATTTTCTGCAATTCTAAAGCAGGATCAGGTTTCTGTAGTAAGGGGCGAGTGGTATCCTCTTGCAAGCGTTCGATTAACATTGCCACAGGGACATCCAACCAGACCACCAGACCATAATGCAGATAACTCCAATTTTGGGGTTTAAGCACAATACCACCTCCTGTAGCAACGATCAATTGCTGATAAGCCGATAGTTGCGATAGTACCTGAGTCTCCAGTTGTCGAAAGGTTTCTTCTCCGTCCTCAGCAAATATCTCGTTAATCGTTTTACCTGCAATTTGCTCAATCAGGGCATCTGTATCACAAAAACCATAACCTAGCTCACTAGCTAGTAAACCTCCAACAGTAGTTTTGCCAGCGCCCATCATGCCAATCAGAAAAACATTGATGCCCTTCAACAAGTCATTCACGCATGCCCTCCCCGGTCTAATCAGTGATTACCCTTAGTTCACACTTAATCAACGGTACCACTCTAGGATTCCCACTGGGAGACAGCCTTTCACATTTATGTTATTATTCACAATAGCTTCATCTAAACTTCATCCCAACAAACCCGATGTAGCGTGGTTTTGGGGAGCCAGTGAGGCCACAGGGGGTGCCCACTGGGCTTACTAAGGTGCTCCCGCAAGCCTTAACACACAGGAACCTTGACCATGAGGGACTGGCGTGGTTTTCCCCATCTGGGACTGGATCTAGACAAAGGCAGCGTGGAAACCGTCATCATTTATGTGGCTATGTGGCGGAGGAAGCAAGACAAGGCGGTTTTAACCGCCGTCATTATAAAAGTAGCCAGAAGCTTAGGGTTAGGCTTAAGCCGACTAGGTAAGCGGTGTTTAAGCACCGTTTGCCTGGTGTACCTTTAGACTGAATACAAGTCCAAACTTGGCACGAGGGTAAAATAATCCCCGGTTCTCTAGACCAGGGAAACTCAAATATGTGTAACGCACAGTTTCTAATCCCTGGCATTTAACTACCTGATGAAGCAGCTGATTTCGGTGTCTCACAAAACTATCCCACTAGTGAAACAGATAGTTAAACCGATCTACTGGTTTTCACTAGTGGTCACTCCATCTAAAGTAGGGGTAACAAAGTAAATGTTGCTAATTCGTGACATTGTCAAACAAGCTCTCACCACCGGTTATCTTACCATAGAAGCCGAGGATAAATTACGCAGGATGCTCCATCAAAAACATAAAAAGTACGATTTGGCGGATCTCGATGCCTTTATGGCCTTACAGGAAGCTGCCATGACTGGTCGCGTGAGGCAACAATCTCGCGAACAAATGAATCATTAGCCAAATGGATAATTGACTAACTATCTAACAATAGCAGCCAAGGAGTGACCTTTCACTACCTTGGCTGCTATTGTTTGACTAGTAATAAACAAAGTCAACAGTGAGTTAGGATTGCTATATAACGTAATTAAACATTATTGACACACAAATATTGACACAAAAAGGGTTATTCAAAGTCTTCATCATCCTCAAACCCCCAGTCCTCTTCATCCTCTTCAGGCTGCTTAGCTACCGTCTTGTAAGGTGGATTAATTACTCGAAACTTGGCATCGTAAACTGTTTCGGATTTACCAACACCTGAATTTCCAGGTTTCCGATAACTATAGGAATACACAGAGTCGCTTTGATCACTACTTTCGAGTTCTTTGCTCAGGTCATAGCTAGTGGGATCCGCAATAGTTGTGTGTGAGGTCGAATCTTGCTTAACCCCTTGGCGACCTGATGAAACTCGATCTGAATCCTGATCTTTGTCAAAGTCCCAGTCTTTACTACTACTTTCTTCCCAATCCGAGACCGGATCATCTTTTGAGGTTTCTTTCGAGGCTGGACGCTCACGAGTTTTATGCTGCCTCGTCTGGGTTTGATTACTTTCGCGACGGCTATATTCAGAAAATAATGGCTCGTTGTCCGGTGGTTCAGAATTTCGACGAGAGTAACGCCAAGCCAGGTAATTGGGGAGTCGTAGGCTGATGCTGGTTAGAACTCCAGCTCCAACGGCACCAACAATCCACAAGGCTAGAGGTAGAGGTGGTGTCTTCATGCCTAGAAAGACCAACGGTAGCACTGGCAACCAATTATCGACAACAAACAGTGCCAATCCACCTATTACCAAACATAAGAATATAATAATCCTAAACATAAACCAAGGGCTTGAAGGTTACAGGTTAAAGGTTGCTTGAGGGGTGATGAAGATTGATCAGCATATGTCCGGCTCAAGGCAGAAACGTCTGACGATTTAGCCTCCTACTACTTCCTCTTTGAAATCTGCCCTATTTTCCCCATCTTTCCGATATCTTTATTTGCTTACCTATCATAATAACTATGTTGAAGCTAATCAGTACTTCTGCCCTGCCATCGTTTTAGGGGAATGCAGTCAATGTCTAACTGGTCTAAAGCACGAGCTACCACAAAATCCACCAAATCTTCGATGGTTTGAGGGTTATGGTACCAAGCCGGTATAGCTGGAACAATTCTAACTCCTGTTTCTGCTAACCTGGTAAGGTTACGCAGATGGATTAAGCTAAAGGGTGTTTCACGAGGTACGATTACTAGCTTACGCCCTTCTTTAATTTGAACATCTGCTGAACGCTCCAGCAGGTCAGTACTGAAGCCCGCAGCCATTTTTGCTACGGTATTCATACTACAGGGCATGATCACCATTCCTAAAGTACGGAAAGAACCACTAGCAATGCTGGCTCCCACATCCCCCCACCGATGACAAATGAGTTTGCCCCCCTGATCGACTGCTGCTTGCTCACGCCAGAATTGTTCTTGTAGATCGGGTTCTAGAGGCATGCGAATATTTTGCTCTGCCTGCCAAACCATATAGGTAGATTTTGAGGCCACCAGCTCAATAGCATAGTCAGCCTCTAGTAAATATTTTAAAGCCCGTACAGCATAGATTAGCCCAGATGCACCGGTGACACCAAGAATTAAAGGAGTTGTCATTAGTTGTGATTAGTCAGTAGTAAAATCATGTCCGGTGTCATGTAAGCATTCAGCTATCAGCTATCAGCTAATAGCTTAAATTGTTAATTAACAAAAAGGAATCAACCCTATTAGAATCAAGCATATTATACAGCGTTTTTCATAACTATGAGGTAAACAAGTTTTTTTTCCTGTTCCCTGTTCCCTGCTCCGAAGTCCCTGCTCCGAAGTCCCTGCTCCCTAAAACCGATAAGTTTGTACCTCACCGAATTTAAAACCGCTGTAAGTGATTAACCGGACTTAATATCATTTCATTAGTAGTGAGTGGTTAGTGGTTAGTGGTTAGTTAACCTTCTAGTAACCTACTAACCACTCACGAATAACTTACTCCTCTAAATCTTCGTTACTAGCAAAACTACCACCGCTTACGGTTACCAGGTCAATTTGTTGACGGTAATAATCCACACTCTTGACTTGGACTTCGACGCGATCGCCTAATCGATAGGCAGTGCGATTTTTGCGACCGACTAGGCAGGCGTGACGGGAGCGATACTCGTACCAGTCATCCTTGAGAGAGCTAACATGAACCAATCCTTCTACTAACAAGTCTTCAATTTCGACAAAAAAGCCGTAGGATTGAACCCCAGTAATCAGACCGCTGAAGATATCTCCTGTACGCTCTTTCATCTGTTCAGCTTTCTTTAAGCCCTGTAAATCCATCTCTGCATCCATGGTGATTTTTTCACGGTCATTGAGATGGGGAATTAATGTAGTTAACTGATTTTCTAACTCTTGGTGAATTTCTGGTGGTAAAACATTCCAGTTTATATTACCTTGACAGCTGCTATGATTCAGATTTACCCGGTCTTTGGAACGGGTAGAACGACGGTCTCTTCCTTTTTCAAATACCAAATGCAGTAACTGTTGTACCCATAAATCCCCATAGCGCCTCAGTGGTGATACTCCGTGAGTATAGCCAGTATCCAATGCTAGACCAAAGTGCGATCCTGGTTTAGAACTATAACCTGTTGGTTTTAAGGTTGATAACAACAAATAGATCAATACTTTAGGTGCTATGGATTTGGCAAATAGCTGGGTAAAGCCTTGATAGTCTTGAGGGGTAATAGTTTCCTCTTGCTCAAGCTGCATATCATGCTCTAGATTCATGCCCAACCTCATCAAATCCTGAAGCCCATCCCAATCCGGTAGCCCCTGGACACAGTAAATCCCTGGCAAAGTTAGGGCTTGGATGTGGGTAGCTATTGCTTGATTGGCTAAGATCACTAATTCCTTCAACAAAGACTGCATTGGTACTGTTGAAGAAACCTCCAGAGCCCCCACTCTCCCTTCATCTTTATAGGGGTATGGAATCTGGGACAAATTTAGGTCAAAGGCACCCCGCTGCTTTCGTTGCGCCCTGACTGCTGGACTCAAGGTAAAAAACAGTTCCTTGAGTATGTCCACCACAGGTGCCAATTCTGAGTCAGCTTCCTCATGTCCCCCCAGAAGGGATTGAGCCTGCTCATAACTGAGCTGGTAGTGTACCTGGGTTATGGACGGTTGAATCTGATATTCTACTACCTTACCAGCTTCGTCTAGAGTGAGTAGTACGGAGATGGTTAAGCGGTCTTGACCTGGTACTAGGGAACAAAGCTGGGTAACGGCGTCCGGTAGTAAAGGCAATATCACATCGGACAGATAAACTGCTGTACCCCTTTTTCTGGCTTCATCCGCCAAGGGAGAGTCTGGAGGGACAAAGTAAGCCACATCAGCAATATGTATCCCCAGTTGCCACTGATTTGCTTCAGTTTTTTCTAGAGTAAAGGCGTTTTCTACAACTACCTTTTCTGAGTTAGCTAGCTTATCTTCAATGATAATGGTTAGAACCTTTCGCAAATCTAGGCGCTCGCTATAGTCGGATTTTTTCAGCTTTTTCGGTAAGTTATCAGCGGCTAGAAGTACCTCATCAGGGAAGTTAGAGCGTAAATCGTGCTTGCAACAGACAATGTCGGTGTCAGCGGCATCTTCTGCATCACTTCCTAAAATACGGGCAACTTTTCCAAGGGGAGGGTTTTGTCCTAGGGGGTAGCGTAGCACTTCTACATGAACCAGATGCTCCACTGCTTTTTGTAAGATTTCCTGATCTGGTTCAAGATCTAGTTCAAACAAGAGTCGGTCATCAAGGGGAAAGGCTCGGTAACCATTACCAGTTTCCTTGACTCGCGCTAGCACTGAAGGATTTACCCGTTCCAGAATTAACCGCACTTCTCCTTCAGGAGAGCGGCGTCGGCTACCTTCTTTGGTAACTTTGACTAGGACGCGATCGCCATTCCAGGCAGTACTCAGATTACTCTCCCGAATGTAAATATCATCGGCTCCCTCGACTTCTTGGATGGCAAAACAAAAGCCTTTACTGGAACACCGCAGCTTGGCTTCCACCACGTCTTCTTCGTAAACACGCCGATACCTGCCGCGATCTTTAACCAGAATTCCTAATTTTTCCAGTACATCCAGGGAAATCTGGAGTTTTTTGAGACTGTCTTTGTCTTGGCAACCAAGTTTTTTTTCTAAGACTTTGGGTGCCACTAGTTTATCATCAGTAAAATTAGAAAGTAATGTAGCGATTGAAAATTCCATCCAACAATCCTTTTCGTCTGATCGTGGTTTTTGCTTGTTGCCCTTAAGAGCATGCGATCGCATTGGTAGGACAGTCCCTGATGCGATCGGGTCATCGGCTGAACATTGAAAGGCAAGCCAGGTGTACACTTCTCCAGCAGCAGAGAATAGTGCATCAGTAATCCCGGGTAGCTGAACTTGTTCCACCCCTTGTGTTTCTTTCCCAGGAAAGGGTATCCACTGATGGTTTGCCTAAACTGGTTAACCGACTCTGTTGTTTTTGTTCCGAAGCAAGACTAAGGTCAGGGTAACTTTTTAGGCTAATGACTCACCTAACAAAGCCTGCGGGATTTTTGAGATTGAGGTTGGTCAATAGCCAGTGATTCAAACGCCATGGCACCTTCTTTGAGTTACGGTTTGAGGAACCTAGGACGATTGTTTCGTTGGCGAAGTTATCATCAAACGGGTAACTAACAGGCAGTTATGTATAAGAAGCAACCGATTCAAAGAGTGAGTTTCTCCAATGCCACCCAGAATATTCGGCTAAAACTCTTATGTTCAGACACTGCAATAATCGGAACCATTACGCTTCCTGGTAACTTAGTCCCCTTGCTTTGCCGATGCTTTAGCCCCTGGGGCAAAAGAGAAGCTAGCCAACGTCTGGTCAGCCTCGGAACTGTGTTCAAATTCCCCAGTTATATCTACTACTAGTCTACGTGACATACTCCTACACTAACTCTTCGAGTTCAGTGTAGGCTTCTTGCCAACTCCACCCAACGGTTAGGATACTCGGCAAGCTTTATTAACGACACGAGATGCCCCTCCGCGCCGGAACAATACAAAAAAGTTCTATTTTTAGCAAGTAGGTGGCGGTTAGCTCTTAATTTCATTACCCTACTATGTTCATTATAGATGATCACAAAGTATAAAAGTTCTTATCCGCCATTCATGTCACGCCGACATGCAAGTTCGGACGTGGGGCATAAGAGCAGATTAAGCTAAAAGGCTACGGACTACATCAGCAGATGACAGCTCTTGTGGAAGATAGTAGGTGTGGGCAACGAGGGGAACTTGGAGGTTTACCCGCCCTCTGATTTCCTATTCCTAGAGCGCCTGGAAAAAAGGAACTTTAGTTGTACTTGGCTGTACTGCTCCACTGGATCAGGAACAGAACAGAAATTCCTTTCTCCTAGGTCTGTTGAAGATTGTAACCACAGAATACTTTCACTAAGATGACCATTTTTGAGCGAGCTTACCAAATATAGTTTTATTGTATCATGTTTTATTGTACATCAACGGGAGTAGAGAATCGGGAACAAATGTTCCGGTGATCCGTAGATATGCTGTTCCGTTGTCTTGATGCAGCGCGGTCATGGGGGAAACCACGCCAGTTGCTCATGGGGGGAACCCCCAAGACCGCACTGGCTCCCCAAGACCGCGCTGCATCGCTTGCTACAGTTTTCGGGTAAAGCTATGCTATGATATAATGCTTAGATTTGGGCAGGAAATGGTTTTATGTTTACTCAGTTCCGAGATCGTTATCCTCAAGGCAGCTTGATCAGCGATCTTTTAGCAATTGACCATGGTCAGTACATAGTACGTTGCTCAGTTAAAGTTGAGGGTACCATCTTGGTCACCGGTCTAGCTGCTGCCCAAACCGTTGAATTAGCAGAAGACCAAGCCAGACTTAGAGCTTTAGCTGCTTTAGGCATGGATAGCACCAAAGGGATTGATCAAAACAAGGATATTCCCAGAGCAAAGCGTGAGGTAAATCTGCCGCTGCAACCATTGCCTCGCTATGATGTTGGCTCGACCTCAGCAAGTCAGGAACAGACTCAACCCAATCATCATTTTACTCAAGCTAGTCGAACCAGTGACACCAGTAGTTACTCTTTCTCAGAGTCAAGAGCTAGAGAGGTTAGGGAAACCGCTGCCAATATCCCATCAGTAGAACCAGTAAGGAACTTTAGCAATGATTCCTTCTCAAGGGAAGTAGAGACCACTGTGCCAGCTGACATCCCTAAGAAGAGGGAGCCAATTAGCTACCAGACCTCACCACCTGATCCTCCAGTTCAGTCATATTCTCAAAATACCATGGAGACTAACACCAGTGACATGGGATCATTGAGTTCTGGGATTATTGACCATTCTGACATCATTACTAAAACTAATGTAGAAATGAAGCGTCTGGGTTGGACAACTCAACAGGGGAAAGACTATCTTCTACAAACTTACGGTAAGCGATCGCGTCAGCTGCTTAGTGACAAAGAATTAATGTCTTTTCTGGAATATCTAGAATCTCAGCCCGTACCTTCAGATTCGTAAGTTATTAGCTATAGGAAAGGGAATCGGGCATCGGGCATCGGGCATCGGAACCCACCCCTAACCCCTCCCAGGAGGGGTTAGGGAATCGGGAATCGGGAATCGGGAATCGGGCATCGGTAAAACATCCTGTGTAACTCATAGTTATCAAAAACGCTGTCAGTAAAATTAGATCAACAACAAAAGCGATGCTCAGCCAATAGTATCGCTTTTTTTTATTAATATTAAATCGTAAACTCTCAGCTCTCAGCTCTCAGCTCTCAGCTCTCAGCTCTCAGCTCTCAGCTCTCAGCTCTTAGCTCTCAGCTCTCAGCTCTCAGCTCTCAGCTCTCTAGCTCTCAGCTCTCAGCTCTTAGCTCTCAGCTTATTAGCACGCTACGCGAACATCTTTTGAATAAAATGGGCTTTTACCTAGACTTTAAATTCTCATTAATCTATCAATATTAAATTCTTACTAAATAGGTTAATTTTAAACTGAATGCTGATAGCTGAAGGCTGTTCACGTAGC
>NZ_GL890971.1:0-61778 GCF_000211815.1 Moorena producens 3L | reverse complement strand
TTGATGCAGTCGCTCATGGGGGAAACCACGCCAGTTGCTCATGGGGGGAACCCCCAAGACCGCACTGGCTCCCCAAGACCGCGCTGCATCGCTAAATTTCTGGGGGGGTTTCCCCCCTTGCAAAGGCTCCTGGTCTTTTCGCGTAGCGTGGCCTTTGGCCAATAAAATAAGATCACATCAGGTTTGGTTTGGAATCTGACTGACATGACAATTTCAATCCACTTACTGTGGTATTGAAAAAGCCGTAGACATAATATCTACGGCTATTTTTTTTATTTTTAGACTTATATTTTTTGTAAGCATTCAGCGGTCAGCCGTCAGCGGTCAGCCGTCAGCGGTCAGCCGTCAGCGGTCAGCCGTCAGCGGTCAGCCGTCAGCCGTCAGCCTTCAGCCGTCAGCCTTCAGCTGACGTAACAGAGATTAAAGCAATGCTTACTTGTTTTATTCAAAAGCTGTGCGCGTAGCGCATAAGCTGATAGCTGAATGCTGAAAGCTGAAAGCTGAAAGCTGATCGCTGATCGCTGATCGCTGATCGCTGAAAGCTGAAAGCTGATCGCTGATCGCTGATCGCTTATCTTGCCTTTTTCTCAAAATATCTTACTAATCAAACCTGGTAAATCCTTACATATAGTTACCATATTAGCAGTAGGAGACAAAGCAGCAGCAGTTCCCATGAGTATTTTCATCGCCTTCTTAACTACTTTCTTCACAGCACCATCTTCGGAATTAGTTAAACCAGAAGCGATCGCTTCAATTTGTTCTAGGGCTTCTGCTTTGTCTTCGTCATCCAAATCTTCTGCTAAGACTGCGCTTTGCAGTTGACTGAGTAATTCCTTCAGTTGTTTTTTATCAGGCTCAGGCTCAAAGCTAGGTAACTGGTTGATAGTATTAGCAACTGTACCACTAATCTCACCTAAGTTAAACGCACCAGCAAAACTATTTGTTACTGTAGCGTTATCCGATATATTTATATTTTGACTTTTATCGTTGATATTAGCCATGATTTCAGAATAATCTCCAGAAATATTACCGTGTTGTGATAATAGCAATACTAATTTTTGAATATCGCCTTTAAACTGAATGGATTGATTACTATCTTGTTGATCGTTAGATACTAACTTGTTAACATCTATTATATCATCAATTAAATTCAGAACATTCACCATCTGATAGCTTTGTTGACATTGAATGGTGTATTCCTTGTCTGCTATAAATTTTCGCAATGTTTCAAAGGGATAAGAATGTGGCGACTGACTGTCTTTACACGTAGAACAATTACAAGGTATTAACTGACTGTACTTCAAGCGCTTATAAGAATTATGTATTCTATCTAGTTCATAAGCAACTATAGTTAATAATCCCCGCTTATCTCTACCAGTAACCCTAATCTTAATCTCCCGTTTACCGTAATATTCAATCACTTCAGCTTTGGTGTTGTCTTTAGTTAAGATGACGCCACTTTTCCAAACGTATTGTTGTTGGTCAATATACTGATGCATCACCACAATCAAACGAGTGATAATACCCTTGGGCATAAAATCCGGATAAGCGTAACGTAAAATCAGATTATGGGATGGATTCCAATCATAGTATGGTTGGTTATCGCTGAGGAGTTGAGGGGCGATAAAGGTATCTTTGCTGTCAGGAATTTTATAGCAAAGTTGAAATTTCTTCATTAGTTCTAGTAATTCTCCTCTGGTAGAGGCATACTTGTCTTCCTTCCAAATACGTTTTAAATCCTTGCGAGTAAACTTTCCTTTGTTATTAATAACGTCATGATTATCCAGCACGTTGTAAACCGCATCGGTACCCCATTCGGGTTTAAGAATGACTATTTTATATAACAACGACTCTTCTTGATCCTGGAAATGAAGACATACTCCTAAATCGTGGAGATATCCGCTTAACTGTAATGCATCTGACCGTCGAGTAAATCCATTGATTTTACAAATATCCAGATAGTCTTGAAGAGAGATATAATTGTGAGCATCGTTTTCTAAAGCTTGACGCACATTTACCCAAGTTTTGGGTAATTCTTGCCCGACGTGAGGTAATTTTTTAATGTAATGTTTAATTTCATCGGTAATCTTTTCTAAACCTCGGTTAGTTTTGAGGTTAGTAGCCAGAGTTTCTTTGAGATTGGTAAACTGTCCTCGCAAAGCTCTTTCGTTAATGTCTCTTTGGCGGTTTTGTTTCTCGTTTTTAATAATCAACAGGGGGCTATTGTCACTTAATTTGTCTACAATATTTAACCAATAATAAAAATCCGTATCTTGTTTACGACTATCTGCAACTAAAGTATAGAGAGAACGTTTACTTAAAAAAAACTGATGGGTAGCATGATAAATTTCTTGGCCCCCAAAATCCCAAATATTAACGTTAAATTCTCGTCCGCTATCTAGAGGAAAACTCCATTTGATAACATCAATGCCTTCTGTAGACTGTTGATTGTCTTGGAGTTGGTATTGAGGGTCTTCAATTTTCTTAGCTAAACTAGTCTTGCCTGCTCCAGCCTCGCCCACAATCAACAACTTAGCTTCATAGATATAATCTTTTCCTTCTTTCCTTAATTGTCGAAAATATTGTTTAATAGCACCTACACCTCCACTGACCACTTCTGGCGGTGGGACAACGAGGGGATTACCCGATAAATCTAGATGGGTTAAATTGGATAGATTTACAATATTTTCTGGTAGTTTGCTTAGTTGATTATACGACAAATCTAGACTGGTTAAATTGGATAAATTTCCAATAGATTTGGGTAGATATGTTAGTTGATTATTCCATAAATGGAGCTTACTTAAATTTAATATATTACCAAGAGATTCGGGCAGATGTGTTAGTTGATTATTCCATAAATATAGTTCGGTTAACTTATAAAAGTTACCAAGAAAATCGGGCAGTTTGTTTAGGTTATTGCCCACTAAATCTAGCCTGCTTAAATTAGATAAATTTCCAAGAGATTCGGGAAAAGTATTTAGTTTATTTAACGATAAATCTAGTTCAGTCAAATTGTAGAGATTTCCAAGAGATACCGGCAGTTTTTTTAGTTGATTACGGGATAAATATAGCTTTTTTAAATTGGGTAGTTCTCCAAGAGATTCGGGGAGATTTATTAGGTTATTTTTTGATAAATCTAGCTCGATTAAATTGATAAAATTACCAAAATTTTTTTGGGGTAATTTTGTTATTTGATTACGCGACAAATCTAGCCTGACTAAATTGGTAATGTTACTAATATATTCTGGTATTTGATATATTCGGTTGCCGCTTAAGTTTAATACTCTAATTTGTTTTAGTTCAAAAACTTCCTCTGGAATATTAGTCAATGGTTGGGTTCGATATCCATTACTCAAATCCAGTATTTCAAGTTTTTTTTTCCTGGCTTCTTTTATTTTTTCTCGGAAGCGTTTTGGAATACTATCTTCGCTCATATAGCAATGGTTATTTGGGTGAGTGACAAAGGTTATGGTTTTAAGGCAATAGATTTTTAAGGTAATCAGCGTCAAAAAACACTGTACCTCATAAGTCCGATAAAAACTGTATTATCCCTGACCCAACAAATCTATTTTAATCTTTCCTATAGAAAAGTGATGTCGCATTACTGCTTAAATGCAACAATAAGTATTTATACTTAAAAATCTTGGTGAAAGAATTTCCTTCTTTGATTCAGCAATACAAAAAATCCGGCGTTGCTGAATTAAGGAATGAATGTGCGATCATTTGGTTTTATTAAAGCCCCCTAAATCCCCCAATTCTGGGGGACTTTGATAGTTTTGTTCCCCCCAGAATTGGGGGGCTAGGGGGGCAAAACCATACGCATAATCAGCAACGCCAAAAATCCGGTGTTGCATAAATGCAAGATGATGTGAATAGTTTTGTGGAATGAGCATCATGGTGAAATGAGCATCATGGTGGAATGGGCATTTTGGTGGAATGGGCATCTTGCCCGTTTCATTTCCGGAGCGACTGTCCCAACACTGGCTACCGATAAAATCAGCTTTTTGGTGGTGCGTTACGGGGCGGACTATCCCAACCTTGGCTACGACACGAAAAATAATGGCAAGTCCGCCCCTAACACACCCTACGCAACTTGTGTGGAATGGGCAACTTGTGTGTAATGTGCATCTTGTGTGGAATGGGCATCTTGCCCGTTTCCAACACCCCCGATTCCCGACTCCCGACTCCCGACTCCCGACTCCCGACTCCCGACCCCTCCACACTTACCTTGGTCAGATCCTCTAGGATGACAGATGAAGCAGGAAAGTCCTATCGTGATGATTAAAGCTAGAGCTATATTCCTTCCGGATTAGTCTCAGCAGTTGCGTAACCTGTAGATTCACATTAAGGTCATTATTCTAAGAGGCTGTACCGTGCCTAAATCTATTCCATTACTATCTATTCTTGTTGTCATGGGTTTGATGAGTTGGTCAGCACCAGTGGCTGGACAAGCACTGATTCCCTATACCCTAAAATTAGATTCAGAGGAACTCGAACAGCAGGGCTTAACTCTGGCTCAAGAAGCCATTCAGTTAGTCCGCTTTCAACAATACGACCTGGCTCTGCCTAAGGCCAAGTTAGCTACTCAACTTGCCCCCAACACCTATCAAACCTGGTTTATCTTGGGAACCTTGTACGTACAGTCCCAAGAGTTGGATCAAGGCATAGAAGCCTTGCAAAAGTCTTACTCTCTGGCACCAGATGAGGCTGGAGTGCTGTTCACCTTGGGGTCAGCCTATTTTCAAAAAAGCGAGTATAGAAAAGCGATCGCTCAGTTGAAAGCGGGATTAAAACTCAAACCCGATGTGCCAGAAGCCCTGTTTGACTTGGGCAATTCTTACTATATGCTCAATCAGTATAGTGAAGCAATCGATGCTTACAACAAAGCTGTTGACCAAGACAAAAGCTTTTGGCCTGCCATAAACAACATTGGGTTGGTCAACTATGAACAAGGAGATGTGGAGAGTGCCATTAAACAATGGGAAGCAGCCATAGGGATTGATAAAGAGGCGGCAGAACCTCAACTTGCGATCGCTGTGGCTCTGTATGCCCAAGGGGATATCGAAAAGGGACTGTTAATGGGAGAAGCGGCAATCCGCCTAGATAGCCGCTATGCTAACTTAGAGTTTCTTAAGGAAAACTTGTGGGGTAAACGCCTGCTTTCTGAAACCAAAAAGTTTCTGGAAAATCCCAGAATCCAAGCCACCATTATCCAGGGTGAAGGTATACCCTAAGTAGCTCAACTCCACCTGTCATGGGTGACTTCTAAAAATAGTGCTTGATCTCTATCAATTGCCAATAGGGGAGGGATGGCAGCCAAATATGGGCAATCATCTCAAGGGCGGTGGTTTTAAGATTGGCAATTTTCAAGACAGGAATTTAATTGTCCTGGGGTAGTAGAGCCATGATTTGATCAACAAACTGTTGATGGTCAACAACGGGTTTGGAGATGTAGTCATCGGCACCACTTTGCTTAAGAAATTTTTCTCTATCCCCTTCCATCGCATGAGCAGTGACCAGAATAATGGGCAGTTTAGAGGTATCAGCATCAGCCTTAAGCATTTGGGTAATCTTAATGCCGTCTACTGATTGACCCTGATAAACACTATGAGCTAGGGAAACATCCATCAAGATAATGTCTGGCTCCCCAGCTTGGGCTAGCTGCATTACTTCTTCTACATCTTCAGTATGCTTTACATTCAAACCGCCCCGCTTAGTGAGAATCTTGGCAAAAACACGAGCATTAATCGGATCATCTTCGACAATCAGAACGGTTTTCATGGGCGTTGCATCAAGAGAGTCATTTTTGGCAAAAGAGTCATTTGATCATAAGTTTGACAGGGAATCTGTCATTTTGCTATTTCAAATTCAAGATGTCATCTTCCCAAGTCTACTTTCCCCACATCCTTAGCTAACTAGTAATGTTCATGGGACTAATACAGGTGATAGGCTGCTTAATACCAGGGAAGCTGACGCTCCTGGCAAAAGCCAACCCACACTGCATCCAAATTTACATTGTAGTGTCTTGGGGACAGTGGAACGGCTTGCTGGAAGCGAAGCTTCTGGCTGGTTAAGCTTGAGCCTGTTTCTTTGAGTCGTGCTTTAGCTAAGCAACACTATCTTAAGGCGGGAAATCGGCTTTGGAACCAGATGCTCAAATTTTATGGTGTAAGCATTCAGCCGTCAGCCGTCAGCCCTCAGCCGTCAGCCCTCAGCCGTCAGCCCTCAGCTAACGTAACTCAGCATTATTCCAATGCTTACCTGTTGTCTTGATGCAAAGCGCGAGTGGGGAGGGGCTGCGTGGGTCACCTGCGTCCGCACCTTGAAAGCCCCGTGGAAACCCCCGCAGGTCGGCGCTCCATCGCTTATTCAAAAGCACCTCAAGTAGCGTGCGCATTAGCTGAAAGCGGAAAGCTGAAAGCGGAAAGCTGAAAGCGGAAAGCTGAAAGCGGAAAGCTGATAGCTGAAAGCTGAAAGCGGAAAGCTGATAGCTGAATACTTAACTTAGGGTGAGCTAGTGTCTGTGTTTTTCTATATGCATCACCTATATGCATCAATAGTCACGCTGGTTAAGCTGGATGCTAGAGCAGATGGAAAGATCAAGGGGACTTGATTAGGTGAAGAAGACATTCTCTTCTCCTTATTTTTCCGATCTTTTCGAGTACCGTAGCCTTAACGAGCGTGCAATTTCCCTATACCCTAAACCCCGATCACCCTGTCAACTACCGCACACTGACCCGATGCGGGTACAGTGTGGGCTTGAATAAAGCCTGTTGACCAGACGGCCTTAAAAATAAGCGCAGCCGTTAGTACCAAGAGTTAAAGTTCGTACCTTGGAATGCGTGCCAGTTCCAAGCTCTACAACCGGGTGATTAAACAGGCCATTCGGGAAAGCCAGTGTGATCCGGAAAGTACCGAGTACTAACACCGTCTAGGCAAACCTTACCAAGAAATTGAGAGGTACAGTAATGTACACTTTTGTTTACGATAAAAACCTCTTTCCTCTAGACCCCTGCCATCCGGCACGGGCAAGAAAATTGCTAAAAAAGGGGCGTGCTAAGGTGTTCAAGCGCTACCCCTTCACCATCGTAGTACTAGACAGGACGGTCGAGGATTCAGTTACCCATCCCTACCGACTCAAAATAGACCCAGGCTCCCAAAAAACCGGCATTGCCATAGTTCAAGAGCAGACCGGACGGGTGACTAATGCCTTCGAGATTGAACACCGAGGGCAGCAGATTAAGAAATCTCTAGACTCTCGTAGAAAGTTAAGACAAAGGCGGCGTAGTCGTAAACTCCGATATCGCAAACCTCGGTTTCTTAACCGGACTCGAAAAGAAGGCTGGCTCCCACCATCTCTTGAAAGTCGGATTGCGAACGTCGAAACCTGGGTCAGGCGGATTCTAAGGGTATGTCCGATCACGGCACTCTCTCAAGAGTTAGTCAGGTTTGATATGCAGAAAATGCAGAACCCCGAAATTAGCGGCGTTGAGTACCAGCGAGGAGAACTATTCGGTTTTGAAGTCAAAGAATATTTACTCGAGAAATGGGGTAGAAAATGCGCTTATTGCAGTACTGATGGTGTTCCTCTTGAAATAGAACACATTCAAGCTTTAAGCCAGGGTGGCTCTAACCGAGTCAGCAACCTGACCCTGGCTTGCCGCCCTTGCAACCAAGCTAAGGGAAATCAGCCGGTGGAGATGTTTCTGCTGAAAAAACCGGACGTGTTAAAGCGGTTATTAACCAAAGCATTAACTCCTTTGAAAGATGCGGCGGCGGTTAATTCAACCCGATGGGAATTGCTCAGGAGACTCAAAGGGTACGGGTTACCTGTGGAAACGGGTACTGGTGGTCAGACTAAATTCAATCGCAAACTCCAGGGGCTTGCTAAAACCCATTGGACAGACGCGGCTTGTGTTGGTACTTCTACACCCGAAAGACTGCTAATTAATCGGCTCAGACCTCTGATTGTCAAAGCCAAAGGTCATGGCAGGCGGCAGCGATGTCGAACCGACCGATATGGCTTTCCTAATGGACATGCTCCCTCACAGAAATTCTTTATGGGGTTTCAAACCGGGGATTTAGTCAAGGCCGATATCCCATTAGGTAAATACGCGGGGCAGTATACCGGACGAATTGCGATTCGCTATAGGCCATCTTTTAAGCTGAGCACTAAGATAAGGAGCTTTGATGTACATCCGAAATATCTAAAAACCATTCAGCGAGCGGACGGCTATCAATACGGACTTTGAATCAACGGACTCGCTACCGCTCGACAAATTTATTGGCGGTAATTCCCCGGGCGCTAACCCTAACGGGTTTAGGCGTCCGCCCCCTTAACGCTTTTTAGGTGGTCAATTCCTTGGAGGATTTTTGATGACAAAACAGCTGAACCTACTGGAAAACAGTAATGTCATTCCCACAGCCCTGCATTTGGAGATGCAACGGTCATATCTTGAATATGCCATGAGTGTGATTGTGGGGCGTGCTTTACCTGATGTCCGTGATGGGCTTAAGCCCGTACATCGACGTATCCTATATGCGATGCACGAATTAGGGTTAACCCCAGATCGACCATACCGCAAATGTGCTCGTGTGGTTGGGGATGTGTTGGGGAAAATATCACCCCCACGGTGACCAAGCGGTGTATGAAGCCATGGTGCGTTTAGTCCAAGACTTTTCCACCCGCTATCCCCTCCTTGACGGTCATGGCAATTTTGGTTCGGTGGATAATGATCCACCAGCAGCCATGCGTTACACTGAAACCCGACTTTCTCCCGTGGGCGCTCAAGCCCTATTGTCAGAAATTGGGGAAGCAACCGTTGATTTTATCGACAACTTTGATAGCTCCCAGCAAGAGCCAGTGGTACTCCCGGCACAATTACCGGTGTTGTTGCTCAATGGTTGCTCTGGCATTGCTGTGGGCATGGCCACCAATATTCCTCCTCACAATTTGGCAGAGATAGTAGATGGCTTGATTGCTCTGATTGACCGGCCCAATTTACCAGATGAAAAACTCTGGGAATTAATTCCCGGACCTGATTTTCCCACTGGGGGGGAAATTGTGGCAGCTGAGGGGATTCGGGATGCCTATACTACCGGTCGTGGCAGTATACCGATTCGAGGCATCACCAAGCTTGAAACCATTCAAGTCGGTCGAAAGAAACGGGGGCAGCGTAGGGCAATTGTAGTGAGTGAGTTGCCCTATCAGGTCCATAAGGCCGCCTGGATTGAAAAAGTAGCAGCTTTGGTGAATCAAGGGCGTATAGAAGGGATTAGCGATATCCGAGATGAAAGCGATCGCGAAGGGATGCGGGTGGTGGTGGAACTCAAACGAGATGCTCAGCCATCAGCGGTTCTCCAGCAGTTGTATAAGCAAACTCCCCTGCAAACAAACTTTGGTGCTATCCTGCTGACCTTGGTAGATGGACAACCCCGACAACTTACCCTGCGGCAGTTGTTAGAATCATTTATTAGCTTCCGAGAACAGACTCTAACCCGCCAATATACCTATGAGCAGTCCCAGAAAGAAAGACGTCTTCACCTGGTAGACGGGTTACTGGCTAGCCTCAATCAGCTGGATGCCATGATTGACATTCTCAGAAATGCTCCTGATGGTACCACTGCTAAGCTGTCCCTCCAAAATCAGTTAAACTTAAGTGAAATCCAGGCTGACGCAATTCTGGCCATGCCCATGCGACGGCTAACTGGCTTAGAACGAGAAAAGTTAGAGACCGAGGGTGAGGAACTTTCCCAGCGCCTGGAACAGCTGCACCAATTACTCAATGATCGGCGGGAATTGCTCAAAGCCCTGAAGAAAGATTTGCGATCGCTTAAACGCAAGTACGGTGATCCTCGCCGTACCATAATAAACTCTATTGCTTCCACTGAAAAAAAGCTAGAACAACCGACAGCTGCTCAACCCAGGAGTAAGAAATCTGCTCAACCCCAAAAAACTCCTGATACCCTACCTAATGCTCCCACTGAGCCAGAACAAACACTTCTAGAATTTACCTCTCACGGGTATGTACAGCGGCAAAGTGCCACAACACAGCCAAAATTACCCAAGTCAATTAAACAAGGGGAGGACTTTGTAGTTCAGGCTCAGCTGTTGCTCACCACACAAGAATTAATGGTAATCACTGGTTCTGGCAAAGCCTACCCAGTCAAAATTAGAGATATTCCACCAGCGGCTGGACGCAAGCAGGGTATTCCCTTGGTAAAGTTGCTGCCAAATTCTGCCCAATCAGAAACAGTTGTGGCTCACTTTAGGGTGCCAGATGACCTAGAAAACTTCACCCTAGTTTTGCTGACTCACCAAGGTAAAATTAAGCGTGTATCAGTATCTGAGTTGACAAAACTAACGAACCGTGGTATGTTGCTTACCAAGTTCAGAAATGATGATCAACTACAGTATGCCAACCTATCTACTACAGCGACACAAGTGGTGGTAGCAACCAGCAATGGACGGCTTTTGCGGTTTGAGGTGAATGACAAACAGTTACCGATTATGGGACGCAGCGCTCAAGGAAATCAAGCTTTGCGGCTAAAGGGTAAAGAAAAGCTGGTTGGCTGTGTTGTCCTAGGGGAAGAGGAAAACCTCTTACTGGTGTCTGAGCAGGGGTATGGAAAGCGCCTCCCCGTGCAGGCGATCAGGTTGGCTAATCGGGGAGACCTGGGAACTCAAGCGCTACAGTTTAAAACCGCTAAAGATGGTTTGGTCAGCATGGTCAGGGATTCCATCGCCAATGACGTCATGGTAGTCACTTCCCTTGGCGGTAAGCGTTTAGCTATGAAATCCGTGCCGATTTGGGGAAAAGATGGCACAGGCGATCGCATTGCCCAACTCAAGCCGGAGGAAAAAATCATCAGCGTTACTCCTGTGATTCAGGAATTAACTGTTTAAGGCGATAGCCCACACTGTGAACGGTTTCAATCAAATCTCTGGGTGCGCCAGCTAATCTCAGTTTGCGCCTCAAACTTTTGATGTAAGCGTTGACCGTCTCCTCTTCGGGAGGGTTTTCAAAAGACCAGACGTGCTCGATAATAACACTGCGAGTTAGTACCCGCCGACCGTTGCGCAGCAAAAACTCCAGTAAACTATACTCCTTACGGGTAAAGTGGATAGGTTGGTGAGCATAGCTTACTTCATAGGTACTCGGGTCAAGACGCAAATCTCCCCACTTAAGTACTGGTGGTGCGATAGATTGACCTCGGCGCAGCAGAGCCCGAATCCGAGCAAATAATTCTGGTAAGTCAACTGGCTTAACTAGATAATCATCAGCCCCTGCATCTAGACCCTTGACTTTATCATTAGTGGTATCGCGACCCGTCAACATTAGAATCGGCATTTGATAGCCTTGGGCTCGCAATTTTCGACAAACACCAAAGCCATCGAGCTTGGGCAGAGTCAGATCTAGCACCATCAAGTCATAATCAAGCATTTGGGATTGCTGGCAAGCAATTTCCCCATTGGTAACCAGATCAACCACGTAACGTTGGTTGGTGAGGGCTTCGGATAAATTTTCAGCAAGGAGAATATCATCTTCCACTAATAAAATTTTCATTGTAGAAGTAGTTTTTTGTTAAAAATGACTGATAAGAGTACATAGGTAAAGTCTAAAAGAGATTGGAGTGGCGATTCTAGGTCAAGATTAACTTATGTGACTCTCGTTCCTCCAGTTTCTACCTAGATCAGCAACAGTTAAGTTGACAGCAGTCGCAACCACTGTTCATAATTATCAGGTGGATAAACTTTAGCATTCAAAATAAACCCTTGGCTAACGTTGTTGTAATTGGTGCCCAGTGGGGCGATGAAGGAAAAGGCAAAATAACAGATCTGCTGAGTCGTTCAGCAGATGTAGTCGTCCGTTACCAGGGGGGCGTCAATGCTGGGCATACGGTTGTTGTTCAAGGTCAAACCTTTAAACTGCACCTGATACCTTCTGGAATTTTGTATCCGGATACAGAGTGTATTATTGGCTCCGGTACAGTTATTGACCCAGAAATTTTAATTGCCGAACTTGACCAACTTGAAGCACTGGGCATTTCCACTAAAAATCTGCTGATTTCAGACATAGCCCATGTCACGATGCCTTATCATCGATTGATTGACCAAGCATCGGAAGAGCGCCGGGGTAGGCAGAAAATTGGTACCACGGGTCGTGGTATTGGTCCGACCTATGCGGATAAATCAGAGCGTACTGGTATTCGGATCATTGACCTGATGGATCCGGAAGTATTGGTAGAAAAGTTAACCTGGACGATTAATTATAAGAACCCTATTTTAGAGAAGCTCTATAATCTATCGCCCTTAGACCCAGCTGGTGTGATCAAGCAATACCAGGAGTATGCTGAACGGCTAGGCTCCTATGTGGTGGATAGTTCCTTGAAGATTTATGAGGCGATTGAGCAAAAACGCAATATTCTGTTTGAAGGGGCTCAAGGGACACTGCTAGATTTAGATCATGGGACGTACCCCTATGTAACCTCTTCCAATCCAGTGGCTGGCGGAGCTTGTGTGGGTGCTGGTGTCGGACCGACAATGATTGATCGGGTGATTGGTGTGGCAAAAGCTTACACAACCAGAGTCGGAGAAGGACCGTTTCCCACAGAGATTCACACTCGAGAAGGAGAGTTACTTTGTGAGCTAGGATCAGAATTTGGGACAACCACCGGTCGCCGCCGCCGTTGTGGCTGGTTTGATGCCGTCATTGGTCGCTACGCTGTTCGGATTAATGGTCTTGACTGTCTAGCGATCACCAAACTGGATGTACTCGATACCTTTGAAGAAATTAAGGTCTGCGTCGCCTATGAAATTGACGGTGAACTCACTCGGGAATTTCCTAGCAGTACTAGCGTGTTTGCCCGATGCCAGCCCGTTTACAAAACCCTATCAGGTTGGCAAAAATCTACTGCTGAATGTCGGTCTTTAGAGGATTTACCAAAGGAAGCCTTGGATTATCTTAAATTCCTGGCAGAACTGATGAAAGTTCCTATTGCTGTGGTTTCCTTAGGAGCCAGCCGTGACCAGACAATTATTGTGGAAGACCCAATCCATGGTCCAAAGCGAGCACTATTGGATGCTAGCGGTACACCGATAACTTCGGGAGTTTAAGTGCGTCAGGGTATCAGGGCGTCAGGGTGTCAGTCGGAGAGTTTGAATCTCAGTAGTTTCCGATTCGATTAAAAACCCTGACCTACCATTGAGGTCAGCACCTCCCTCGGTGGCGGAATCGACCGGTAGCTGACCAGTAATTGCCATTAATTTGGCTACGTTATCTCGAAGAGTTAAAGTCCTAGCGATGAATGTTACTGTAGAATGTCAAAAGCGACCAGAAGGTAGTAAGCCGAGAGCCTTACGCCGTTCTGGATTGATTCCCACCGTACTTTACGGTCACAATGGTGCAGAATCTGTATCCTTAACTATGACGGCTAAAGCAGCAGAAGACTTGCTTAAAACAGCCTCGGTTAATAATACCCTGATAGAGCTCTCTATTCCCGACATTTCCTGGAATGGTCCAGTGCTGCTGCGGGAGATACAATCTCATCCTTGGAAAAATTCCCTTTACCACCTCAGTTTTTTCTCAGTGGCTTCTCAAAATAAAGTAGAGGTTGTTGTACCTCTGAAGCTAGTGGGAGAAGCCGTGGGAGTTAAGCAAGGTGGAATTTTGCAGCAAAGGCTTACAACAGTAAAAGTGCAATGTCCCCCAGATAAAATTCCCGAAACCATTGATATTGATATATCAAATTTGGAACAGGGTAAGATGCTGTACATTTACGAGTTAGTCTTGCCAGAAGGGATCGAGGTTATGGATGAGCCTAAATTAAGTGTTCTTGCTATCACTTCTAAATAAAGCGTTGCAGAATACAGGTAAGCATATGCTTACCTTAAATCCTATTTTGTTAATTGCCGATTGAGCACTGAGAATTTTCACTGAGAATTTTCACTGTTCAATTTTAAATTAACAAATAACGTTCCATGATAAATATTCAACCGAAAACAATATCATTACTTTATACAGTAATCATAGAGCAATGATAGGTTGGTTATAGTTGTCTGATTAAGCCAGGGCAGAGTTAAAATTTCCCTGGCTTTTTTGTGAATGATTAGTTGGATTGGAAGAAAATGACAGAAAACTCTCAACAGTCAAGACCTATTGATGTCTTTGGTGTCGGAAATGCTTTAGTCGATATTCTGGCACTGGTGGATGATGATTTTATCCGGCAACATGACCTGAATCGAGGGGCAATGACTTTGATGGATGCCCAAAAGCAGGCTATGATTCTACACAATCTTGAGCATCATTCTCTGGAACTAAGCTCAGGAGGCTCGGCTGCTAATACTATGATTGCGATCGCTCAAAGTGGTGGTAAAGGCTTCTATTCCGGTAAAGTCTCTAGAGATACCAATGGGGAATTTTACCGACAAGACTTATTGGAGGCAGGGATTCAATTTGATGTGCATCCAGCTGAGCTATCTAGTGGTCCAACTGGTACCTGTGTGGTTCTAACTACCCCTGATGCTGAGCGTACTATGTGTACTCATCTGGGAGTGTCTACTACTTTGGCTCCTACTGATATTGATGTAGAACGACTCAGCCAATGCAAATATAGCTACGTTGAGGGCTATCTGTGGACGGGGGATGGCACTCGGAAAGCTTGTATTGAGGCTATGGAACAGTCCAAGCTTAAAGGAGTAAAGAGTGCTTTTACCTTTTCCGACTTCTTTCTAGTAGAGAATTTTGCTGATGATTTCCGTCAGCTGATTACAGATTATTGTGATGTGGTCTTCTGTAACGCGGAAGAAGCACGTCACTTCTGTGGATTGGAATCCTTGTCTGATTGTGCTGGTAAAATTAGTGAGTTAGTGGATACAGCTTTTATCACTGATGGCTCTAATGGTTGTTTAGTGGTGGAAAATAAAACAATTTTCCAGGTGCCTGGATTCCCAGCTAAGGCCGTGGATACCGTAGGAGCTGGTGATGCCTTTGCCGGTGGTGTGTTGTTTGGAATCACCAATGGTTTGACCACTAAGCAAGCAGCACGTTGGGGAAACTATTTTGCTTCAAAAGTAGTACAAACTCATGGTCCACGTCTGGAGGGTTCTCAGGCTGAGTCTGTCAAGGAAGTTGTTAGTAGCGATTAAGCTATTGTGTATTTAATTTAGACAGCTTTCGTTCGCGTAGCGTGGCCTACGGCCAATCATTGTAAGCATTCAGTCATCAGCTGTCAGCTAACAGCTGACAGCTGAATGCTTCCCAATTAGTAAACAGTTCCAAGTTAACTGTTTATTGAAAAATGACACAGACAGATATTCCCAGTTTAATTAACCAGATGATGCAGCCGGAATTTTATCCTCATCCGGTGAAACTACCTATTGAACTGATTCAGACCCATGCTTCCTATGTGCTGCTTACTGGCGAGTACGTCTATAAAGTCAAGAAAGCCGTATATTTTGGATTCCTGGACTATTCAAGTTTAGCTCAGCGAAAGCATTTTTGTCAAGAAGAAATGCGCATCAATCAGTCAGTTTCTCCTGAGATTTATTTGGAAGTTGTGCCAATCATTAAAACCAGTGATGGGTTTGGACTAGGGGGAGTGGGTGAGGTGGTAGAGTATGCAGTTAAAATGCGCCAGTTTCCTCAAGAGTCTCTGTTAAGTACTATCCTGGAACAGCAGAATCTTACCACAACTCATAGGTTGGAATTGGGAAAAGTTGTAGCTCAGTTCCATCAAAGGGCGAAGACCAATAATTATATCCGTAGTTTTGGCACAGTTGCTAAAATTCGGGAGGCGATTGACCAAAATTATCAGCAAAGCCAAAAGTACATTGGTGGACCTCAAACTGGGAGCAGGTCAAATAAGCCTAACAAATGAACTACTTGACAAAACAACAAAAATCCTGTGTTCGAGCCGGTCTTAGTTGCAGAACAGATGAACTATTTACCAGAGGAGCAAGCAATTACCCATGAGGGGGCGATCGATAAGGTAAAAATATTCGGTAAAAGTGACATACTCCCCCTATTACCTATTACCCATTACCCATTACCCATCACCATTCCCCATTCCCCATTCCCCATTCCCCATTCCCCAGATAAGCGTACAAATGTTCTGCATAAGTGACATGCTCCCTATTTGAGATGGTAAGTATGACCGACTGGCTTTCCGAGAATTAGCGATCGCAAAAGCCAAGCGTTATCAGTTACCGATACAAATTATTTACGCTCTGCGCACCAGAAGCTGTGTTATGCGAACGCGCCCCGCGTGGCCTACGGCCAATCGCTTATTATCTCGTAGTGGGGATGTGTCTGATGCTACGGTTGATTTGCTTAAGGGTCAACAGGCTGGATTTGAAGGGTTTACAGAAGAGGAACAATCTTTGGTGATTAGGTTGGATACTAGTCAGGATTGGGAATCCCAGTTGTTAAAGTAAGAAGTATGAACAAGGCATCAAGTATCAATTATGAAGGCTTAAGTATCAATTATGAAGTATGAAGGGTTAAGTATGCAGTGTAAGAGCATCTCAATTAGGCTTGACACAAGGAGTTAGAAGAATCTAATCTATGGTCAATGAAACTTGAACTGAGAACTTGAATCATGTAATCATGATCCATACTGATAATAAAAATAACAGTCACAAATGGGAGCGCTCTGATGTTATCGCTGCCTTTGCTTTAATAGTATCAATTTTGACTTTTGTATTTAGCTCTTCAGGACAGAGAGCACTATGTTCCATTGGAGTTTAAAATGAGACCTGTCCTGAAATCCCACCTTGTGTTATCGGTACAGGTGATACTTGTAATTGCGCGGATTTTAAAAGTCAAAGACAAGCTCAATTATTACTGAAAACCTATCCCGGGGATATTCACAACCTCGATGGTGATCAAGACGGTATAGCTTGTGAGAAGCTCTTACAAATCCAAAACTAAAGATGTACTTGGAGGACTGACTTAGGCGTTTGATTGACTTCAGGTTATAACCAAGGTTCAGAAACACCTGTTACCCAAGATCTGGCGGCCAATGCCAGTCGTTCATCTAGTAGTTTATCGATTACGTGGCCATTGAGGTTCGCTCGCTGTACGTGATTCTTATTCTCACAGGGCTGATCTAATGATATAGGGGATATAGGGTATGTATTTACAAATTGTTAAGCTGTAGGTGTTGATGCCCTAATGTGTTATACTTAAGTTGTAAAGAAAAATACAAATATGCGCTTATTATAAAGAGAAAAAGTTATTTATAGTAAGGAATCAAGGTCTTCTTTGTGGTATCAAAGGCGAAAAACATCTATGATACCAAATTTTAGCTAAAATCAGCAATCAGCTATCACGTTCTTGAGGGTTGGGTTGTTCAGGATAACTGATGTACTCCCGTACCTCAGTTAAATACCTAAGTTTTCCTTGATCAAAAAATTGACTATATAGCACTACCCATTCAGATTAGGACATTGTCTTGATGCAAAGCGCGAGTGGGGGAAACCACGGCAAAGCGCGAGTGGTTTGAAGTTACCGTAAGACAGGCTCGCCTTAATCAATAAGTTTTAACCCTTTTTTGCATAACCTACCAACCATAAAGGCTCAACGTAATCAGGTTTCGTCTCCGGGGGGAACCCCCAAGACCGCGCTGCCTCCCCAAGACCGTAATGGTGCGTTTTCCGCATTAAGAATGAAATTCGCCACGGGTCGCACCTCTGCATCGCTCCTAAACTCCGAAACGTAAGTAATCGCTTACTTTTGACTTCTGACTTCTAACTTCTGACTTGCCCGTAGCGCTATAAGTACCCGCAAGGGTACTGTCAAGCCTAGTGCAACCTTGCGATTATGTACATGGAAAGAACATTCACTTGAGTTCTTTGTAGTAGTTAATTGTAAGGAGAATGGTTATGTCAGAAACTGAAATAGTTTCCAATCAAACCAACCAAGGCAAGGAAATAGAACGGGAGGATCAGCAGCTCCATGAAATCACTTCCAGCGAAACTCAATCCCAGTCAATAGATACCGAAGACCAATTTGAGGGAATGATGGGTCGCGGTGAAATCGAAGCAGTACCCAGATTCAATAAATCCCGAGCGCTTAATGAGGGTTTTGATTTCCAGGAAAGAATGTTGGTCACAGAGGATATGGAAAATCTTCCAGATGCTGGTGCTGGAGAATTCCAAAGGCCAGAGTCAGTATGTGGTAGTGACGACCGCATCCGCATTTCTTCACTTACTAGTATGCCCTGGCGATGGATTTGCCAGTTAATCATTACCAAAGCTAATGGGAGGCGGTCTCTGTGTACTGGCTGGTTGATTGGACCACGGACAGTAATGACTTCTGGACACTGCGTCTATAGCCATAGTGCTGGTGGTTGGGCCAGGAAAATTGAGGTCTTTCCCGGTATTGATGAAAACGAAGCTCCCTTCGGCTCCCAAGTTAGCACATCCTTCCGCAGTGTAAAAGGCTGGACACAAGAACAAGATGATGATTTCGACTACGGAGCAATTATTCTACCGGATGACACCCTAGGGAACCGAGTCGGCTGGTTCGGATTTGCCAATCTATCCGACGACTTACTCACAAATCTACTGATAAATAACTCTGGCTACGCTGGTGACAAACCATTTGGCACACAATGGTTCAATGCTGGTCGAATTACCAGAATCACTGGTCGCAAGCTCTCCTATATGCTCGATACCTATGGCGGTCAAAGCGGTAGCCCAGTCTGGCGCTTGCAAGATGGTCAACACCATGTAGTGGGAATTCACGGCTATGGTGGCTGTCCTAACAGTGCTGTCCGGATCAATAAGTCTGTGTTTGATAACATGTCCGCTTGGAAAAATGTCTAATATAGCGCTACGCGCAAGTCAGAAGTCAGAAGTCAGAAGTCAGAAGTCAGAAGTCAGAAGTCAAAAGTCAGCTATGACTAAGTTTAGGAGTTTAGGAATGTCAAACATCTGAATGCGTTGCTATATCAGCTTTTAGTTATCAGCTTTTAGCTCACGCTAAAAGCTGACGGCTGACGGCTGACGGCTGACCACTGATACCTGAATGCTTACAGTTCAACTAACAAAGGAAAAAACTGTCAGATGACTACTAAACTACAAATTCCTGTTAAATCTTTTGCTTTGAGCAGTCTTATCGGATTATGCCTGCTGTTTTCCGCTTGTAGCGCTCCGCAACCAGACGTTCCATCGGAAAACAATCAGGGTAATAATCCAGATAATAATCCAATAGAAAGGTCAACTGATGAACAAATGATTATCGAAGGTAAAATTGTCGCAGTTATGGAAAGCTTCCCTCTACAGTTAAAGGTAGAGACGAAGTCTGGTTCCTATAGTGTACAACTTCTTTCCGATACCAAAATCACTCGTCAAGGAGAAACTGTTGACCCAGGAAAATTAAGTCCTGACCAGAAGGTTCGGATTAAAGGTCAGAGTTCTGGTTCCAGTAAGTCTGCTATGACTGCTCAAACTATTGAAATCTTTTAGTAAGCTATCAGCATTCAGCTATCAGCATTCAGCGGTCAGCGGTCAGCGGTCAGCGGTCAGCGGTCAGCCTTCAGCGGTCAGCCTTCAGCGGTCAGCGGTCAGCGGTCAGCGGTCAGCGGTCAGCCGTTAGCGGTCAGCCTTCAGCGGTCAGCCTTCAGCGGTCAGCGGTCAGCGGTCAGCGGTCAGCCGTTAGCCGTTAACTGTTCGCGTAGCGTGCGCGTAGCGCATAAGCTGATAACTGATAACTGATAACTGATAACTAAAAACTAAAAACTGAAAACTGAAAACTGAAAGCTGAATGCTGAAAACTGAAAGCTGAATGCTGAAAGCTGAATGCTGAAAGCTGAAAGCTGAATGCTGAAAGCTGAAAGCTGAAAACTGAAAGCTGAAAGCTGAAAGCTGAATGCTGACCGCTGAAAGCTGAAAGCTGAAAGCTGACCGCTGAATGCTTAGAAATCACCTTTGTTTATCTAACAATGGAGCTGCCTCTAGCAAGGTTCTAGTGTAAGGATGCTCAGGATTAGTAAACAGGTCATGAGTTGGTTTCTTTTCAACAATCTGACCTTTGTTCATCACAGCGATACCATCACAGAAAAATCGTGCTACCCAGAGGTCATGAGTAATAAACAAATAGGTAAGATTAAAGGCTTCTTTCAACTCCAACATTAATTCTAATACTTGAGTTTGGACACTAGCATCCAGCATACTCACTGGTTCATCACAAATCACCAAACTAGGATGAGTAATCAATGCCCGAGCAATAGCAACCCGTTGTTGTTGTCCTCCAGAAAGGTCAGCAGGATATCGATTATAGTAATCTTCTACAGGCGTTAATCCTACCCGTTCTAGCATTTCGTTGACCTGATTTTTAGCTGCTGTTGAATTAACCGCTAATTTATGAATAAATAAGGGATCGGCAATACTTTCTCCCACAGTCATTAAAGGATTAAGACAAGCATGGGGGTCCTGAAATACCATTTGGATTTGACGACGAATCTCTTGTAGGGAATGTCGATTGAGTGTAGCTAAATTTGTGCCTTGAAACTCAACGGTTCCAGCAGTAGGACGAACTAATTGCAAGATAGTGCGAGATAAAGTACTTTTACCACAACCGGATTCTCCTACTAGTCCCAAAATTTCACCAGGATATAAATCAAAGCTGACGTTATCCACAGCTTTGATAACGTTTTTTTCTTGAGATACCAGTTGCTGAATAAAATTGCTTTCTAAGGTATAATATTGCTGGAGATTGGTAACCCGTAGCAAAGGGGTAGGAATGGCAGAGCTGGAATTACCCTCATTGTCATTAGTGTCAGTGTCATTAGTGTCATTGTGCTCTCTAACTGCCTGGAGATGTAGAGCTGCTTCTAAAAGCGATCGCGTATAGTCATGGTTAGGTTGCCACAGAATCTGTTCCACTGGCCCAGTTTCCACCATTTTCCCACCATACATGACCGCAATGCGATCGCAATATTCCCCGATCATGGCCAAATCGTGAGAAATCAGTAACAGTGCCATGTCCCGTTCTCGACATAACCTAGTTAATTCTTCTAATATCTGTGCCTCTACCGTAACATCCAAGCTAGTGGTGGGTTCATCTGCTACAATTAGCTTGGGATTGAGCAACAAGGCTAATGCGATCGCAACCCGTTGCCGCATCCCACCACTAAATTCATGGGGATATTGAGAGAAGCGATTAGCGGGAATTTTCACCGCATCTAGAGTTTCTATTACTTTTGCTTTAGTCTCACGTCCTGATAGCTGGGGTTGGTGAGCTCTGAGGGTTTCTAGGCAGTGTTCCCCTATACTCATTAAAGGGTCAAGGCGAGTCATCGGGTCTTGAAAGACTAGGGCTACTGCTTCTCCCCGAAACTGGCGCAGCTGTGCAGGGGTTAAATCAAAGACAGACTTTCCAGCAAACCTAACCTGTCCTTTCACTCGGGACCGTTGCGGTAACAACTGCATGATTGCTCGTCCCAGAGTAGACTTACCGCAGCCTGACTCACCGACTAATCCCAGTCGGTCCCCTGAATCTAGGATAAAGGAAACATCATCTACTGCCCAAGTGGGTTTTTCAAGGGATTGGCTGCTAGGATAGGCCACCTGCAAGTTTTCGACACAAAGTAGCGCTTCACTCATCTATTAAATATTTCTCTCCCAATAATATAAAAACTTTGATGCCATAACCATTAAATTTTGATTAAAATTTGTAAAGCTAGACTAATTCCTATCTAAGTCAACTGCTCTGATCGAGTTCATGAGGCCGCCAGTAGGATTGAGCAAAGTTATCCTATAAACATCTTTTTGACATCTTTTTGTCAGGGCATCACCATGGAACCTGTAAATCCCCAAGTGTCTAATCACTATCAGCCAGATTCAAATTCTCAAAGCCAAGAAGAAACCAAAGCCAAATCCTCGGCATGGCTACTCACAGTCCTGTTTTTGGTAGGAGGTCTAGCTTTGTTGCAAATCTCGACAGTACCAGAACCCCCTGTAGCCCAGACGAAAACTAAACAGACACCACCGCGACCTGTAGAAACTATTCCCCTGACCTTAGGTAAAGGAATTAAACGGATCCAGTTACTGGGTGAAGTAGAGGCAAGTGAAAAAATCACGATTAAATCTCAGGTGGATGGTGTAATACAACAAGTCAAAGTCCGAGAAGGCGATCGCGTTAAACCGGGCATGACCATTGCTATTCTTGATGGTGCTGACCAACAGTTAGCCCTCGCCCAAGCTAAGGCAAGGCTTGCTCAGGAAAAAAGTAATCTCGCTCGATTACAAGTGGGAACCCGTCCAGAAATTCTTGCCCAACGGCAAGCAGAACTGGATGCCGCTAAAGCTAGGGAACAAGAAGCAAAGGACAACCTTGATGGTATGATAGCCGTCCAACCCAATTTAATTGCCCAACGGCAAGCAGAACTAGATGGGGCTCAAGCTCGGGAACAAGAAGCCAAGGATAACCTAAAACGCATTGAAGCCCTAACTCTGGAAGGAGCTCTGTCTGAACGAGCAAAAGTGGAAGCCGAAAAAGCAGCTGATGCAGCTACCAGTGAGCGCTTACGGGCTCAAGCTGCCCTAAGTGCAGAACAAACTAAAACCCAGCAAGAGATTGCTGAAGCCAGAAGTACCGTTGATGCCACCATCAGTGAGCGGTTGCGCATTGCAGCTCTGTTAGCGGAAGCCCAAGTCGGACCAACCCAGGAAGAAATTGATGCCCAGAAAGGGGTAGTAGCAGCAGCTGTTGCAGCGGTTGAGCAAGCTCAACTAGCATCAGAACGAGCCACGATTAAAGCGCCTATAGCCGGAGTTGTGCAATCCCGCCAGGTTGACACTGGCAACTATGTTGAAGGTGGCGATGCCATCATTACCTTGGTCAATAATGCTCAATTCGATATCTTTCTACAAGTACCAGAAAAGTTTACTAATCAGGTCAAACCAGGGATGTATGTGGAATTAACTGCACCGCGAAGTTTACCTAACTGGCAGCAACGAGCACAGATTACCAGCGTTGTGCCTACAGCCAATGCCAACTCACGGCGACAACTAGTAAGGGTAAATCTCAACAATCCCCCAAAAGACTTATTAGCTGGAATGGGAATTGAAGCCACCTTAGATTTACCCATTGATGTAGATCCCAGTTTTGTTATCCCCCGTGATGCCATCATTAAACGAAAAAACCAATCCTTAATATATACCATTTACCAAGACAAAGCACAAGAGTTTACCGTAGAAATATTAGCGGATATGGGGGAAAAACTCCTGATCACTAATCAAAAATTACAAGCCAATCAACCCCTAGTTGTGTCAGGTGGTGAAGGACTAAAAAACGGCGCACCAGTCAAAATTACTAGTCCTTAATTCCTAATTATTGAACCTATTGCAAACCTGAAAAACTAGTACCGCTGTGCGGAATTCAAAATTCAAAATTCAAAATTCAAAATTCAAAATTATTACATGTTTAGTTATTAGAGGTTTAATATATAAGAGTTTTGCTATTTTTGAAAAGTATATTGATTTCCGCCGTGCTGTATAGCGGTTTTCAATTTGGTGAGGTACAGATTACCTGGTTTTAGGGAACAGCGGATCTGGGAACAGGGAACAGGAAAGAGGAACCCACCCCTAGGGTGTGTTTTCAAAGTTTTCCGCAAGATATTAGATCCCCCCCAGCCCCCCTTATTAAGGGGGGAGCCATACTCAAAGTCCCCCTTTTTTAAGGGAAACGGGGGTACTCGGAGTTTGAAGACACGCCCTAACCCCTCCCAGGAGGGGAAGAGGGAACAGGGAAAAAATCCTGTGTACCTCATTAGGCTAGAAACCGCTATATTAGTCTCTAGAATCCTTCCCGATTCCCGATTCCCGATTCCCGATTCCCGATTCCCGATTCCCGATTCCCGATTCCCGATTCCCTGTTCCCTAATTCCTAGTTCCTAAAGTTGCCAACTTCGGTGAAATTTGATGAAACTTATCGAAACAGCTGTCCGCTGGCGACACGGAACATTTGTTCTGTTCTGCCTCCTAGCCCTATGTGGCATCTTAGCCCTATTCCAGCTTCCCCTAGAACTTAGACCAGGAGGCGATACCCCAGAAATTACCATTAGCACCTCCTACGCTGGAGCAGGACCGACTGAAGTAGAAGACCTGATTACTAGACCGATCGAAGAAGCCGTCGAAGAAGTCACAGGGGTTAAAGAAATTACCAGTAGCTCTCGGCCTGGACGCAGTCGGATTTCTCTCGAATTCAATTGGGGAACAGATATTGATGCTCGCTTAGTAGATGTCTTGAGCAAATTACAGCGAGTGTCCTCTCTACCTCCAGAAGCGGGAGACCCCTCTGCTGAAGTGGTCAGTGGTGTTAGCAGTCCCATGATGTGGATTGTCCTAATGCCCAAAGAAGGCTATGATTCTGACCCAGACCATTACCGTGACTTGATTAAAGATGCCATCGTACCCAAGTTACGCCAAGTCGAAGGAGTAGCTCAGGTTCTTACTCCTGGGGGACGGGAACGGGAAGTGGAGGTGATTGTAGACCCGAAAGCCTTAGCTGACCGCAATCTAACCCTTTCTAATGTCGTGAATACTTTGCGCAATAATAACCGCAATATTCGGGGTGGACCGATGGTAGTGGGAAGACGGGAATACCGAGTCCGCACCGTCAGTCGCTCTGAGGATGTGAAGGAGTTGGAAGGGTTTGTGTTGCGCCGAGACCAATCAGGAACTGTCTATTTGGGGGATGTAGCTGATGTCGAAATTGGTCGCAAGCTTGAAAGTACGGTTCTTGTAGCAAATGACCAACCAACCGCTGGCATTGGTATCGAAAGACGAATTGGTGCCAATGTCCCAGAGATATCTAAGGGGGTCAGAGCAGTACTCAAGAAACTGGAAGCCCAACTGGAACAGCAAGGGGAAGGTGTCCAGTTCTTAATTAACTACGACGAGAATGACTATATTAACCAATCTATTGCGTTAGTGCAGCAAAATTTGATCATGGGGGCAATTCTAGCATCCCTAGTGTTGCTGCTGTTTCTCGGGTCATTGCGAACCGTAGCAGTCATTGCCCTTACTATTCCGACTACTATTATTACCGTCTTTATTGTCTTAGCCTTGCTAGGTCGGTCTCTGAATGTGATCAGTCTGGCAGGATTAGCCTTTGCGGTCGGAATGGTCGTAGATAATGCCATTGTGGTGCTAGAAAATATCTTCACCCACATGCAACGGGGAAAAAATCCGCTCCGAGCTGCTATTGACGGTACTCAAGAAGTGTGGTCAGCTATGCTAGCCTCTACTCTGACTACCGTAGCAGTATTTGCTCCCATTGTTTTAGTCACAGGGGAAGCAGGACAGCTGTTCTTTGATATTGGTATTGCTCTATCGACATCGGTATTGTTTTCCCTGTTTGCAGCTCTGACCCTAGTGCCTATGCTATCGGGACTGTTTCTTAATCAAGCGGAGGCGCAACAGATTTTGCAGGGGATGGGGGATGTCGGCACCCAAGGTTTAGACCCAAAACCATTGCGCCCAAAGCAGCGAAATAGAGGAGCCAAAATCCAAAATGTCCTAGTGCTAGCTGTAGCCAAAACTTCAGCAGTGTTTCGAGTATGGCAAGGCAAGCTAGAGGGATTTTTATTAAAAACCGTGCGTTGGTCTCTTGGTGGCAAACGGATCGGAAGGCGTTTGGCTGTGTTGTTGATTCCTGTAGTATTGCTCTTTGTCAGTATTCGGTTACTCCCCCCCATGGATTACCTACCAGAAGGGAACCGTAATTTAATTATGTGGTTAACGGAACCCTTTCCAGGCACCAGTATTCCAGAATTCCTACGGCTATCTCAACCGGCCAGAAAGTTTTTGGCACAGCAGCCGGAAATTGACCGAACCTTGCTATTAGCAAGCTCCGGATGGAAAGCAATTTTTGTCCTTCTCAAGCCAGAGTTAGCTACCGCTAGGAATCTCGATGACATGGTGAATCGGATGGGAAAGGTAAAGTCTAATTTCCCTGGTTATCGCTTTGTGGTTGCCAGGCGCACTGCCATTTTTCGGAATCCAGGCAAGTCCTATAAAGTGCGTCTGGTAGGACAAGACCTGGATCAATTAAACCAGTGGGGTCAGGATATTACTAAGCAATTGCGCCAACTGGACGGTGTGCGCAATGCTCGTTCCAGTTTTGTTACTGGTGCGCCAGAATTACAAGTAATTCCCAATCGGGTGCGACTGGCAGAAGTGGGCTTGTCAGAAGCTGAGTTAGGGAGAATGGTTGAAGCTGCTCTCGGTGGGATTAAAGCCTCAGAATTTGTGGATGGTAAACGGGAACTGGATGTGACCGTTGAATTACAACATACCGTTGTCAAAACCCCAGAGCAGTTGCGTCAGTTAGTGATCTATACTCCCAATGGTGGGCAAGTACAACTAGCTGATGTCGCTGAAGTAGTAGATACCACCGGACCCGATCGGATTGACCGAGTGGATTTACAGCGTTCTATTACCCTAACCGTTAGTGTCGAGCGCTCAGCTCCCTTAGGCAAACTAGTTCAACAGACAGAGCAGCAAATTCTCAAACCCTTCCGGAAAAACCTACCTGCTGGCTATCGTGTCGAGTTAGCTGGTTCGGCAGATTTGCTATCGGAAACGTTAGTGCAGTTGGGGTCAATCTTTATTCTGTCTTTAGTGATTACCTATCTGTTGCTAGTCGCACTCTACCATTCTTTTCTCTATCCCATCGTAATTATGGCAACCGTACCGATAGGATTAACCGGAGCGTTGTTGAGTTTGGTGATAGTGAACAGAATTCCTGGTGTTTTGGTACCACTGGATATGATTACTGGGTTGGGATTTGTGATTCTGACTGGAGTTGTGGTGAATAATGCCATCCTTTTGGTAGACCGAGCCTTGCAATTACAGCGAGAAGGAATAGATTACGATACATCGTTGTATAAAGCTGTATGCGATCGCTTACGACCGATATTCATGTCTGCTGGAACTACAGTACTGGGAATGTTACCGCTAGCAGTAATACCAGGGAAAGGAGCTGAATTATATCAAGGGTTAGGGATTACCTTGACTGGGGGATTAGCTTTGTCTACATTACTGACACCTACAGTAGTTCCAGCATTGATGGGATTATTAGGAGACTTTAGGGGTCAGAAGCTGAAACCTTCTGAGGTGAATCATAAGGAAGAATCCCGTGAAATGGTTAGAGTTGATTAATCTGACGTTGCTGATTCAGTAACACCCATATCCTCACCCTGACTAGGCGTTTGCTACCATATGAAATAGCAACCTGATAAAGTCTATGACTCTAGCAATTGCCCTTGAACCCGCACCTATAGAGACAGATGGCTATGGTGTTGTACGAGTTGCCAAAACTCGTGTCACCTTAGACACTGTTGTGACTGCTTTTCTTGAGGGATGCACGCCAGAGGAAATTGCAGAGCAATATCCATCGCTACAACTACCAGATATCTACTTGGTTATCGGTTATTACCTCAGACATAGAGCAGATCGCCATGAAAGTAGCCACCACATCTGTTGAAACCAATCCCATTGTGTTGAGGATGCCCCCGGCATGGGCTATGGATGATGATCAATTTTTTGAGTTTTGTCAGATTAATCGAGATTTACGAATTGAGCGCACATTAGACGGAAAAATAATTGTTATGCCCCCCACAGGAGGTGAAACATCTCAAAAAAATTCCAACATTAATTTTCAGCTACAGTTGTGGAATCGCCAAACAAAGCTAGGCAAGGTATTTGAGTCTTCTGGTGGCTTTAAGCTGCCCAATGGTGCAGAACGTTCCCCTGATGCTTCTTGGGTCAAAAAAGACAGGTGGGAAGCCCTAACGCCTCAACAAAGGAAAAAGTTTATTCCTCTGTGCCCAGATTTTGTGATTGAGTTGCGCTCTCCCAGTGATAGGGTGAAGAGTATTAAGGAAAAGATGGAAGAGTACAGGTCAAATGGCGCTCTGTTGGGGTGGTTGATTGAGCCAAATAGTCGTCAAGTATATATTTACCGTCCTGGGGTAGAAGTGGAGCAGTTGGACAATCCAGCTACGGTGAAGGGGGATGAATCAGTGCTGCCTGGTTTTGTCATGGTCATGGAAGAAGTTTGGGAAGGCTGAACAACCCTTTAATCCCATTGGAATACGCGATCGCTTACTAGCTAGACGCAATAAATCCAAGTAATCCCAAATGGCTCGATTCCTCGCAGATGAAAATTTTAATGCCAAAAGATTAGTTCCTTAATTGATAATGGGTAATGGGTAACTGACCTAACTGTACCTGAGATGATTCCTAAAAAAAATCGTGTAGGTTAAAAATGTATTCAGTAGAGTCATCATGTTGCAGCAACTCCTCACCTGGATCATAGCCCTAGCCCTAACCCTATCCACTACCTTACTACCCATTGCTCCTGCCTCGGCTAACCCAGTCCAAACCGAGAACGTCGAGGTGCAATTGATCAGCGAAGTGATCAATATTCAACCTGGAACCCCCTTCTGGGTAGGACTACACTTCAACATCAATCCCGGCTGGCACACCTATTGGCGAAACCCTGGTGACTCGGGTCTTGGAGCTACCCTGAAGTGGACCCTACCCCCCGGCTTTGAAGTGGGAGACATCGTTTGGCCCTATCCCCAGCGGTTACCCCTTGAGCCATTAATGAACTTTGGCTATGAAGAAGAGGTTACCCTACTCAGCCAAATCACACCCCCAGCCAACCTAGCTACTCCCGATTCTCTTCAACTGGGCGTAAAAGCGGATTGGCTGGTTTGTGAAGTAAACTGTATTCCCGAAGAAGGCACCTTCAACCTCACCTTACCAATTACCTCTAGACCTCCCTTAGTCAACCAACGGTGGACACAGGTATTTGAGCAAGCCCGTCAAGCTCTACCCAAACCCTCCCCATGGCAAGTCACAGTCACTATCGAACCACAAGACTTAACTCTGCAAGTTGAAGCCCCGGAAATGGAAGAGGCTCAAATCCAAGAGGTGATCTTTTTCCCACATCAAGACGGTATCATTACCAACCCAGCGCCCCAAATCGCAGAACTGAATCAAGATGGAATCACCTTGCGATTGCAGCGAGGCTATCTCAGGAAACTCGACCCCATCACTGGAGTGCTAGTGATTCGAGAATCCCTAGATAACCAATCCGTAGTCCAAGCCTTCACCATTGAAGCCGCAGTCAGCAATGAAATAGGCAAAACCGCCCCAACCCCAACCCAACCCCGATGGGAAGTGCTGCTGCTAGCATTACTCGGAGGCATAATCCTAAACCTGATGCCCTGTGTCTTCCCAGTGCTATCCCTCAAAGCACTCAACATAGTCCAAAAATCCCAGAAAAGTCCCAAGCAAGTGAGACGCCATGCGATCGCATTCACTGCAGGCATTCTCGTCAGTTTTACCGTAGTGGCCAGTGTGCTATTAATTTTGCGATCGCTAGGGCAACAAATCGGCTGGGGATTCCAGCTACAATCCCCCGTTTTCGTTACCTTAATGGCATATCTAATGTTTGCGGTTGGCTTAAGTCTATCGGGAGTCTTTATCTTCGGTGCTTCCATCATGGGAATTGGGCAACGATTAACCACTCGCTCAGGATACATCGGGGAATTTTTCACAGGAGTCTTTGCCACCGTAGTCGCCACTCCCTGCACCGCACCATTCATGGCAACCGCCCTGGGAGTAGCCCTGACCCAATCCGTACCGATAGCGATCGCAATCTTTGAAATGCTCGGTCTTGGGCTAGCCCTGCCCTACCTAGCCATTAGCTTCACCCCAGGATTGCAGCGTATTTTACCCAAACCAGGAGCATGGATGGAAACCTTCCAACAGCTTCTGGCATTCCCCATGTACGCCGCCACCGCCTGGTTAATCTGGGTATTAGTCCAGCAAACTGGAACCAACGGTTTAGCAGCTGCCCTAACAGGGCTAATCCTAATTGCCTTTGCCACTTGGCTGCACCAAAAAACCCGCCTACTCCCCCCTCTAGGAAAGCATCTTGGCTCAATCTGCGCCTTAGTCGCCCTAGGATTTTCCCTGAGCTTAGCCCAAGTTTCCACCACCACTCCTACTGCACTGACCCATAATCAAAATAACGGCATCAAATGGCAAGGCTATACAGCTGAACGACTAGTTAAACTAAGGCAATCAGGAAGCCCAGTATTCCTGAATTTTTCAGCATCCTGGTGCATTACCTGTCTAGTTAATGAGCGTGTCGCCCTCAACCAGCCAGAAACCATAGCCGCCTTCGAGTCTAAAAAAATTGCCCTACTCAAAGCAGACTGGACTAATCGTGACCCAGCCATCACCAAAGCTCTAGAATCCTTCGGGCGTAGTGGCGTACCCCTTTATGTCTTGTATCCACCAGACTCAGAATTTACCCAGCCCATTATACTACCTCAGATTCTATCCCCAGAGCAAGTTCAACGTGCCATCAAAAATCTATAGCAAAGGAAATAGGGAGTAGGGAACAAAAATTATCACAATTCCTACACAGATCCTTATATAAAATTTAGGTAGAATTTAATGAAATGGCCAATAACAAGTAACAAGTAATAATCAACAATCAACAATCAATAATCAACAATCAGCCATCAAAAAACATGAACAACTTTCTCAAATTTAACGGTCAGAAAATCACCACCACTGGATTAGTAGCCCTAGCCTTAATTATCACTGGATGCCAGACTAATCCCCTCACCAAAGATGCCAAAAATACAAGTCAAGTATCCACCGCAATTGCAGCATCATCACCATTACAGATTGATGGAAAAGCACCAGAATTCACTGGAGTTGACAGCAACAATACCACCCACAAGCTCAGTGATTTCAAAGACAAAGTTGTAGTATTGGAATGGACTAATCATCAATGTCCCTTTGTCCGCAAACATTACAACAGCGGTAACATGCAGAAACTTCAGAAAGAAGCCACCAGCAAGGGAGTAGTCTGGTTATCTATTATCTCCTCAGCTCCAGGAAAGCAAGGTCATGTCACCCCTCAAAAAGCCAATGAATTGATTAAAAGCAGTAGCGCTAATCCCACAGCAGTAATTATAGACTCCGAAGGCACCATTGGTCGTCTATATCAGGCTCGCACTACACCCCATATGTATGTTATTGATACTGATGGAGTTTTAAAATACATGGGAGCAATTGATAATAAACCCTCAGCTAATCCAGCCGATGTAGAAACTGCTAGCAACTATGTCCAAGCTGCTGTGGATAGTGTTATTACTAATAAACCAGTAGAAACAACAGTCACTCAGCCTTACGGTTGCTCAGTTAAATATAATAATAGTTAAAGACAGCGGTTTTTAATTCGGTGAGGTACTTTTGTTATGGGTTTTAGGGAGCAGGTAGCAGGTAGCATGAAAGAGGAAAGAGGAAAGAGGCAAGATGCAAAAAATTCTGTGTACCTCATAGCTATGAAAAACGCTAGATTATATTTGAATACAATAGCTAAAGGTTCAATATCAGCTGAAGAAAACCCCTCAAACCCCAAGATAATCTGACCAATTTCCCCACGACTAGCTCGCTGAGTCACTTGGACACCCAAATCCACCTGCTTGAGGATCCTTCGCGCCTCTAACACCAACGCTCTACCAGCTTCAGTTAGTTGAATCTGGGGCTTAGTACGGTGAAAAAGCTGTACCCCCAAGCTTTCCTCAAGGCGTTTAATTTGACGACTCAAAGGCGGTTGAGCAATATGAAGCCGCTCTGCAGCTCGCCCAAAATTCATTTCTTCGGCCACCACTAGAAATGTCTTAAGATGATTAAGTTCAATGTTAGATAGCATCAGTCATACCTTTAGAGGTATCAAGTCCCTCCAAAAATTATATTAGACAAAATTAAAATTACTACCTAAGCTAGTAATATAAGCTTCTAGGGAGTAAAAACATCAAGTAATTAAGAGCATAAACTGCGTTACCAAATTCTAGAATTAGCCAGGGTAATAGCTCCTAGTTAATAGGTAATTTATAAAACTATAGTTGAGAGGATAAAGATAGTCATAAAGTGCGAATTAATTGCTTATTTATTCAACACTAGATATCAAATTTTTGCTTGGTATTGATATCTAGTTTGACCTAGTGGTGCGTTACGGGACGGGCTTTACCAACGCTTACTACCAGGTGGAAAATGAGTTCGAGCCCTTCGGTGGTGCGTTACGGGGCTATTGGCTACGAAGTTGAAATGATGGCAAGGCGCGCCCCTAACGCACCCTACACACTTCAACCTTCAATAAAACAACCTTCAACCTGTAAACCTTCAACCTGTAAACCTTCAACCTGTAAACCTTCAACCTGTAAACCTTCAACCTATCAACTTTAAACCTTCAAATAACTAACTATGAACGAACTATCACCATCAATGGGATTAAAAGAAGCAATAGAAGAGCGTCGTGCTGCCCGTTCATTTCGTCTTGATCCAATTCCCACAGAAATCTTAACAGAAATTTTTAGCTTAGGAGTGCGATCGCCTTCCGGTTTTAATTTACAACCCTGGCGCTTTATAGTCGTACAAGAGGAAGCTAACAAAGAAAAATTAAGAGCCTGTGCCTTTGATCAGCGTCAAGTAACAGAGGCTCCAGTTGTATTAATTTGTTGTGGCGATAGCCGAGTTAATCAAACCGATTACATTGAATCGGTGATTCAAATTGGTAAAAATGCTGGTGGAGTCAATGATGCTTATGCAGATATTATGCGTAGCTCCATTCCTCAATTGTTTGAGTATCATCCCTCGTTTCAATCCACCGAAGCCTGGACAAATCGTCACACTATGTTAGCCGTTGCTCATTTAATGATTGTGGCAAAAAGCTTTGGGATTGATACTTGTCCCATGGAAGGATTTGTGTCTGCTCAAGTTAAAGAAGCATTTAACATTCCTGCGGAAGTAGATGTGTGTTGTTTACTCCCCATGGGATACGCCGCTGAACCCTGTCTTGATGCAGTCGCTCATGGGGGAAACCACGGCAGTCGCTCATGGGGGGGACCCCCAAGACCGCGCTGCCTCCCCAAGACCGCGCTGCATCGCTTTAAACTCTATGGTGGACGGTTTGATATCGAACAAGTTTACTATGGGGAGAGCTTTGGAGAATCATTCCAAGTGTAGTACTCCTCAAAGTTTATTAATGACTAATTACAAGATTTGGAAACAAACCCGATGACTGTAACCACAAACAATCAGAAAGTAATCAAAATTCGTAAATCCTCTGAAAGAGGACACGCTAATTACGGTTGGCTCGATTCTTATCACACCTTTTCCTTTGCTAACTATTACGACCCCGCTCATATGGGATTTGGCAAACTGCGGGTAATTAATCAAGACCGGATTGAAGGTGGAACTGGCTTTGGAACTCACTCCCATAGAGATATGGAAATTATTTCCTATGTCCTAGAAGGAGCCCTTGAGCACAAAGATACCCTTGGCAATACAACCGTTATTCGTCCTGGTGAAGTGCAACGGATGAGTGCAGGAAAAGGTATTGCCCACAGTGAGTATAATTATTCAGCCACTGACATCGCCCATTTTTTTCAAATCTGGATTCTACCGAATCAAACTCGATTAATACCAAGCTACGAGCAGAAATTTTATGCACCAGAAGAAAAGCAGAATCAATTAAGACTAGTTGCTTCAGAGGATGGACGGGATGGTTCTGTGACCATTCATCAAGATGTTAATGTCTATGCCACGAATCTGGATGCTGGTGCATCAGTAATAACCCATGCTAATCAAGATCGTCATATTTGGGTACAAGTAGCACGAGGTCAGGTCAAGTTAGATAATTACTTGCTACAAGCTGGTGATGGTGCTGCTATTTCTCAAGCAGAATCTGTGATGTTAGTGGGTCAAGAGCAAGCAGAGGTGTTGCTGTTTGATTTGGCTTAAATCGAGATATCTGAGCATCTGTACATTTGAAGTTACTGGTTTGCCATTGGCTAAAACCTTGATTTTTACTTTCACTTGGGTAAGTCCTATCGCCATTCTTGATAGCGGTAAACAAAAAGGGTTTCAGGCTAGATTGCCCCTGGTGACAGCTTCGCTAGTTCTACCCCTGATCGATCAAACTCCATCGAAGATCCGACTATTAATCCAAGCTACTAGAGCAAAGCGGGTTCCTCGTGTAACGGGCTGTACCTGGTGAATCCAACTGGATGGGAAGAGTGTTGCTGAGCCTTGCTCTGTGCTAGCCACTTGTACAGCTTTCCTAAAGATGAGACTTCCCCCCTCATAGTCTTCAGGTGGGCTAAGTTGAACGACAATGCTGATACGGCGTCCACCAATTACACCTTTGTTGACATCAGTATGTTCCTTATAATGACCTCCGATCCCGTAACGTAGGAGAAGAATTGGTTCTGAAAATTCCTTCTCAATATTGAAGTTAAATACCTCGTTAGCCTGATCTGCACATGCGATTAGGCGTTGATAAAGCCAGCTATACTCAGTTAATTGAGGGATCTTGAGAAGATGTGCCCATCGATAAGAACGGTCAATTACTTGCTTAGAGTAGTCATGACCGACACGAATTTTTGCTTCTTCCAACTCGTGCTTCGCTGCATCTTCAACCAGGTCAACACACTCTCCAATAGAGAGAACTCCAGGGAAGGTCATTAAATGTTGATGAGGGGGTTGAGGGCTTACCACAATAGACATCAGATAATTTCCTATGGGAGAATTTAATGTTTCATCTATCTTCGGCGTGGAGACTCCCGTTATAGCGAAGCTTAACGGTGAGAGGAAACGCCGCCCTGCTCTATTGTATGACTTCACAATAAGTGGTGTATAATGTGAGTATGATTCAACGTGCCTATCGCTATCGCTTTTATCCAACGACCGAGCAAGAAACTCTCTTGCGACGGACACTGGGTTGTACTCGGTTGGTTTACAACATGGCTTTAGCAGCTAGGACTCAAGCTTGGTATGAGAATCAAGAACGAGTTGGGTATGCACAAACATCCTCAATGCTAACAAGTTGGAAAAAGCAAGAAGAGCTTAGTTTCCTTAATGAGGTTAGCTGTGTACCGCTTCAACAAGGCTTGAGGAACCTTTCGGCGAAGCCGACGCTACGCGAACAAAAAGCCTTTGCGAATTTCTGGGCAGGACGTGCTAAATATCCCAATTTCAAAAAGAAACATAATGGCGGTAGTGTTGAATTTACTAAGTCGGCTTTCCGTTGGAAGAATGGGCAAGTGTTTTTAGCTAAATGCTCTGAGCACTTGCCAATCCGATGGAGTAAAAAAATACCTGAAAATTGCACTCCTTCTACTATTACTGTCAAGTTGGATGCTAGAGGACGTTGGTATGTATCTCTTCTGGTAGATGACCATACTATTAAGCCTTTTCCAAAAACTGATAAGTCTATCGGTTTGGATGTGGGCATAAATAGCTTGATCGCTACTAGTGACGGAGAAAAGATTACTAATCCCAAGCACTTTAAGGGGTTACACCAGAAATTAAGACGTGTTCAAAAAGTACTGTCTCGCAAGAAAAAAGGTTCTAACAACAGACAAAAAGCTAGACTAAAAGTAGCTAAAGTACATGCACACATAACTGATACCCGTAAAGACTTTTTGCATAAGCTGACTACTCAACTGGTACGCGAAAACCAAACGATTGTCGTTGAGGATTTAGCTATAAAAAACATGGTGAAGAACCATAAACTTGCCCTTGCTATTAGCGACGCTAGTTGGGGGGAATTAACTAGACAACTGGATTACAAATGCCAGTGGTATGGTCGAGACTTAATTAAGATTGACCGATGGTTTCCTAGTTCTAAAAGATGTGGGAACTGTGGGCATATCGTTGATAAAATGCCGTTGGATATTAGGGAGTGGAAGTGTCCTGAATGTGGGATTATCCATGACCGTGATATCAACGCGAGTCAGAATATTTTGGCGGCAGGACTTGCCGTGTCAGTCTGTGGAGCGAACATAAGACCTGACAACCATAAGGTTGAAGGGCAGTTGCGAAAATCCCGTTCGCGTAGCGTCGGCTTTCTCGAAACGGGAAGGAAACAGAAACCTAAATCGTGAGGTTTAGGAATCCCCCACTATAGCGGTAGCTTAGTGGCGGGAGGATGTCAAAGAGAGAAAAGCTACAAGAGTCCGTCGTTCCCCTCGAACAACAGGAGTCACCTCGTGGAGTAGATCACCTGCACTGAGTACCATCTGAGTTGACAAAGGATGATATATATTGGTAGACCCTCCTTGATCATAAACAACTAGATCGCCACCTTCATCAGCTTCCTGAAGATGAATAATAATTGCTAAATGTCGCAGTGGATCGGAATCATTATCATAGTGAGCACCAATATAGCCTCCAGGTCTCATAACATTCAACTGAATGCGTCGAATTTCTAGAAATTTAGCACAGGTTATGAACTGAAAAAAGGCCTTCATTGGCTCCTTCAGGAGGATATTTTCAATCACTGTGCCAGTAGAGGTAAGAGTTTGTAGATAAGGTGTATCGGTCTTCAGACGACCCACTTCTAAGTTGTGAGTTTCCCCTCTGTCACCCACAGTAACCGAGCGAGTAGGAGTCTTGCAGGAAATATTAAGAATACATTGATAGTCTTCAGGGGTCATTGGAGTTTCATTAAGGGATAGAACCAAGACTCCATACTTGGCAAACTTATAGCGCAAATCACTATACTGAGAACTAAGCTCCAACATCTAAGTTTCTTCTAGCCTCTAAAAACTCTTTCTTGAACACCAAAACCTCCAGGAAGCTGAAGATGTAGAGCATAAGACTGATAGCATAAAATCCATTCTTCAGCCAACTTTCCCCCTGGCTTGATCATACAATCACTAGACTGATAGCATAAAATCCATTCTTCAGTCAACTTTCCCCCTGGTTTGATCATACAATCACTCAATATTCCTGGGCATCACTATTGAATCATGTTTCGGTAAAACCCAAAATCTGGATTTTACCGAGTCAAACAACACAACTGAGATGCACCCATTCTTGATAGGGGTAAACACAGATAGTTTGTAGGAATACAGCAATGTTTCCTACAAACTATTTTTGATTCATATTGTCTATTCACATTATAACTAAGAATATGACTACGTTCTGGTAATAGGTAATAGGTAATAGGTAATGTGTAATGGGTAATGGATAATGGATAATAGATAATGGATAATGGGAAATGGGTAATAGTAAGCCAATAACCAATGACCAATAACCAATGCCCAATTACCAAGTAACTATCTTTAGCCTTCTTTTCCCTCAGTCTTATGACTAGGATTTTTTACCTTGGCGTTTCTGTACTGACGTTAACCCCATAACTCCGAACGCAAACAGCGTACCTACTAAAGTTCCTGGTTCTGGTGTGGATACACTGCCTGATGGTGGCCTCGGTGTGTGTGTAAGTCCGCTGATAACAAAGACAACATCGTTAAAGTCTTGGTCTCCTGAATCATGGGCTTGCTGGGATATCCAATCGTCTTCAAATCCTAGCATCACAAACTTTTCCCCTCCAAATTCAACTTCATAACCCAAGAGATGATGAATCCGTCGAGATTGAATCTGCCGAGCTTGAATTCGTCGCGGATTTTTTCCCGATTGGAACCAAAGTACTTGTCGTTTTCACGATTATCATTGTACCCATCGGACTTTATGAAAAACTCAATAAAGGTGTCACCGACAAAATTCCCCAGATTTACACCTTGACCAAGTGCCAAAAGACCATCGTCGTTAGGGAGAATGCTCAAGGGAGAGGAAACATCATCAAAAACTATTTCTTTACTGTTACCATTATCCACAGAATAGAATAGTTGATTTCTGAAACCGGCTCCTTCGTTGATAAAAAAGACTTCCACATCGTTGGCACCACTTTCCCAGCGCAGAAAATTAAAATCGATTTCAGGCAAATCCTCTTGATTTATCATTAATCTTTCTTCATTTACGAAATCGTTAAAGTATTACCACTGCTCATAGGTTAGTTTTGGTACGTAATTCCCTGAATTGCTATACTGTTGATTGTATTCTTGCTCAGATACATTTGCAGATGCTTGATTGGCAGAATACAAAACTCCTAAAACAGTAGCGGTCGCCATTAATCCAGAAAGCAGTTTATATTTAATGAAATTGACTTAACTGATTAGACACTTCGTGGTTGTATAAATTAGGGAGTATAGAGCTGTTTTGTCTGTGCATTCCCTCTTATTTATCAGTGTCTCTGTCCGATGTATAGCGTTTCCTTTATGATTCGTGAAATATATTGGCCGAAGCTATCGCTATAACCCAAGCCCTGCAAGGATTTACGATTTTACCAATTTTACAAATGATTTAGGATTGCTATATGCGATCGCGTTTATGAAGATTTGATGCCAGGTTTAACTTTTGTATAAATTTTAAGGATGATAGCTGAATGCTTACGCTAGGAGTATTATGGTTGTTCCTGAGATTGTTGCAGCCACCCTTGGCAGTACTGAATCAGGGTCCCAATGCGATCGCATACTCCCTTCTGCCTCAATTTGGCTGTCTGGGCACTCCGGGATGCCTGCAGAAGCATCAGGTCATTTTCCAATAATCGGATCTGTTTGTGAATTTCCGTTTTTAGGGACTGCCATCGAGAGGCATAATCCAGAGGTATGTCTGAGGCACTAATACTAGCGATCTCAGTGATGAACAGCCCCTTTAGTGCTTGAAACTGCTCCTGAATTGCTGATCGGGCCACATCATCAGCGCCAAATTTGTAGTACATTTGTTCTAGGGCTTGTTGGAATTCTCGTAATCGTTGATTATGTGATTGAGATAACATTGTGAGCCCTATTAGCGTAAAATTATAAATGTAAAGAATTTTTTCTTTTTAAAGACAGGGCAGTTACCAAACCAACAATTTGGCTCTGCCACTTAAATATTGGAGGAAGCTTCCATCTCTTTGAACTTGAGCATCCGGACAGCATTCTGGCTTGACGAAAAAGGAGGGTGAGAGGAAGCTTTACTTAAACCGACTGCTGAGAAGGGTTTGGCTGCATCGACAAGCTTGCCACCCTTCTGAGTCAGTACTCATTTTGGTAGACTTCGGTTTTCCTAGACTCCGGTATCTATTTTTTCTCTGAGGGGCAAATAATTATGGACGCGATCGCCACCTACTCTATTTTGAATTTTAACGTCGAGATTCCTGACTGGCTGCAAGATTGCTTAAGAGCCGCTTCATCAGCGGCAGAGGAACCAGTCGGTGATCATACTTTGTTAATCGCTGAGGCATTTAAATTTGCTTACCAACTCCATCAAGGTCAGTCCCGCAAATCAGGAGAGCCTTACATTGCCCATCCTGTTGCAGTGGCTGATTTATTAAGGGATTTGGGAGGCAACTCTACTATGATAGCGGCTGGATTCCTCCATGATGTAGTTGAAGATACGGAAATTACTCCAGAAGAAATAGAATCCCGGTTCGGAGTGGAGGTACGAAATTTAGTAGAAGGGGTAACCAAACTATCTAAATTCAACTTCTCGAGTAAAACTGAGCGTCAAGCCGAGAACTTCCGCCGGATGTTCCTGGCCATGGCAGCAGATATTAGGGTAATCGTTGTCAAACTGGCAGATCGATTACATAATATGCGGACGTTGGAATACTTGAAGCCACAAAAACAGGGTCAGATTGCCCAAGAAACTCGAGATATCTTTGCCCCCCTAGCCAATAGGTTAGGAATTGGTTGCTTCAAGTGGGAACTAGAAGATTTAGCCTTTAAGTATCTCGAAAGGGATGCTTATCGGGAAATTCAGTCGTTGGTAGCAGAAAGACGCTCAGACCGGGAACAGCGCCTCAAGGAAGTCTCAGAACTTTTGCGAGAGCGCATTCAGAAAACCGGTGTTCATTGCGTTGATATTAGTAGTCGCCCCAAGCACCTGTATGGAATATATCAGAAAATGCAGCGGCAGAACAAGGGGTTTCATGAAATCTATGATATTGCTGCAATGCGCGTGATTGTGGAAACCAAAGAGGAATGCTACCGAGCCTTAGCCGTTGTTCATGATCTGTTTAGACCAATTCCAGGTCGGTTTAAAGATTATATTGGTTTACCTAAACCTAATCGCTATCAATCCCTCCATACCGGAGTGATTGGGTTTAATGGTCGCCCGATCGAAGTCCAAATTCGCACCCTGGAAATGCACCATGTGGCGGAATGGGGTATTGCTGCTCACTGGAAGTATAAGGAAACCGGTGGCTCTAATACTACCAAATTCACGGCTGATGATGAAAAGCTGACTTGGCTGCGGCAGTTATTGGAATGGCAGAAAGACCTGAAAGATGCTCAGGAATACATGGAAAACATCAAAGATAACTTATTTGATGAAGATGTCTATGTATTTACACCAGATGGTGACGTAGTCGCTTTGAGTCGGGGGGCAACTGCCGTAGACTTCGCCTATCGGATTCATACCGAGGTGGGAAACCATTGTGCTGGTGTACGAGTTAATGGTGAGTGGCGGGTACTCGATTGTCCTCTAAAGAATGGGGATATCGTAGAAATTCTCACCACCAAAAACGCTCACCCTAGTCTAGATTGGCTCAACTTTGTGGTAACAGCCAGTGCCAGAAATCGTATTCGGCAATGGTTTAAGCGATCGCATCGGGAAGAAAATGTGGCTCGGGGTCGGGAACTCTTAGAGAAGGAACTTGGGAAAAAAGGATTTGAAGCCTTGCTCAAATCAGCACCAATGCAAATTGTGGCGGAGCGCTGTAACTACCACAAAGTAGAGGATTTACTGGCTGGCCTGGGTCATGGTGCAGTGACACTCAACTTTGTAGTGAAACGACTAAGGGAAGAACTACACGCTGGTTTAGACAATCAGCCAGAAGAAAGTGAAGTTATCCAACAGTATTCTAGCTCTACCCCCATTAATCTCCAATCCCAACTTCCTAGTAAGACACATCCTATTGCTGGTGTAGAAGGACTACTGTATCGCCTTGCTGCATGTTGTAACCCCTTACCGGGAGAATCTATTATTGGGGTAGTCACTCGCACTAAGGGGATTTCCATTCATCGGCAAGGATGTGTGAATGTGGAAAATGTTTTAGGAGAAAGACTAGTACCGGTCAGCTGGAATCCCACTGATGTCGATAACGGACGTCCCCAAACCTACCCGGTAAATGTGCAAATTGAAGTCATTGACCGGGTTGGTGTCTTCAAAGACATTCTCTCTCGCTTAAGTGACCAAAACATTAATGTCCGTAAAGCTCAAGTCAAAACTCAGTATGGCAAACCAGCTCTAATTGACCTGTGCATTGATATTCTCGATCACCAACAACTCAACTGCAGCTTTGCCAAAATCCAACAAATGAGCGATGTGTTAAATATCCGACGTGTTTCTCAGGTGGAGGAATGTCATTGAAGGTTAGGAGGTTAGGAGGTTAGAAGGTTGAAGGTTAGGAGGTTGAAGGTTAGGAGGTTTAAGGTTAGGAGGTTGAAAGTTAGGAGGTTGAAAGTTAGAAGGTTAACAATCAACAGTCAAGATTTAACTCAACAGTCAAGATTCAACAGTCAAGATTCAACAGTCAAGATTCAACAGTCAAGATTCAACAAACCACTTCTTTTTCTTCTGAACGTCGTCTAGGCACCTCATAGGTGAAGAAATCATAGGCTAAGATGGTATTTGGGAAAATTGCCCGTGCTTCAAGAAGCAAATCATCTAACCTCAGGGGGTTTCCTGGAGCATAACGAGGACTGAAATGGGTCATAATTAGCTGTTTGACTCCTGCACCAAGGGCAACTTGAGCTGCCATGGTAGAAGTAGAATGTAAGCGCTCAATAGCCATCTGAGCGTCTTGATGGGCAAAAGTAGCTTCGTGAATCAACACATCTCCATCCTTTGCTAGTTCAATAGCCTGCTCACAGAAGATAGTATCGGTACAATAAACCACTTTACGACCAGTTTCGGGTACTCCACACAAGTCAATACCCTGAATCTTACGCCCATTAGGTAGGGTAATCGTTTCTCCCCGTTTGAGTTTACCGTAAAGAGGACCAGACGGAATTCCTAATGCGATCGCTTTTTCTACATTAAACCTGCCCGGTCGGTCTTTTTCACACACTCGATAGCCAAAGGCTGGTACACGATGTTCGAGGGGTAGACAGCTAACGGTAAATTCCTGGTCTTCGTAGACTAAACCAGGTTTTATTGTGTGAACCTTGAAGGGGAATGCCAAATGGGTGCGAGAGTATTTTAGGCAAGCTTGGAGATAACTATCTAAACCTGGTGGTCCATAAATATCAACCCTGTCGATGTTTCCCGCTAAGCCACAGCTTGCCAACAGACCTGGCATACCAAAAATATGGTCACCGTGGAGGTGGGTAATGAACATTCGTCGGATCTGGCTGGTTTTCAGGTCACTCCGCAAAAGTTGATGCTGAGTACCTTCGCCACAGTCAAACAGCCAGACTTCTGCACGCTGAGGTAAGCGCAGCGCTACACTGGACACATTGCGCGATCGCGTTGGGACTCCGGAGCTAGTTCCTAAAAATGTAATTTCCACGCAGCCTGTTGTTGAATGTTCTTGTCTTGACTCTTCTATATATAGTACACAGCCTGAGTCCGATAGTCTCGAAGAGTGGGTAGGATATCACCGGGTCAGCCATCAGCTTTCAGCTTTCTGCTATCAGCTTTCTGCTATCAGCTTTCTGCTATCAGCTTTCTGCTATCAGCTTTCAGATTTCAGCTTTCTGCTATCAGCTATCAGCCATCAGCTATCAGCCATCAGCTATCAGCTATCAGCTTTCTGCTATCAGCTTTCTGCTATCAGCTTTCTGCTATCAGCTTTCTGCTATCAGCTTAAGCGCTACGCGCACGCTACGCGAACAGCTTTCTGCTATCAGCTATCAGCTATCAGCTATCAGCTTTCTGCATATGCTTAGATGGACTTTACTGGTGACTTTCAATTCTCATTAATCTCGAAAATTATAGCGTTGATCACAGTCATGAGGTACAGTATTATTTGAAGCTGATTCCCTGTCTTGATGCAGCGCATCCCTATTACCCATTACCTATTACCTATTACCTATTACCTATTACCTATTACCTATTACCTATTACCTATTACCCATTACCCATTACCTATTACCTATTACCTATTACCTATTACCCATTACCTATTACCTAAAATCCCGAAATTGTGTACCTCATAGCTATGATAATTGCTATATACCGTTCCCGTAGCGTGGCCATAGGCCAAACAGGTTTATTTGAAGCTGACGGCTGACAGCTGACGGCTGACAGCTGACGGCTGATGGCTTACAACAAATCAAAAAATAAATTTAGTTTTTAACATTGGTACTACGATACTATTGTTGTTACTGTTGTGTTCTGGAGATATAATTACAAATAGACCGGGAGTGATGGAGATATTGTCATTAATTTGGTAGCGATAAAAGGTTTCTAAATGGTAAGATAAATCCAAATCTTGACGACTGTTAATATCATTTTCAGCTAGTCTAGGAGGCATTCCAAACACGAAACCTAATTCATTGCCTTCTTTGCCTAAATCGGGAAATGCCATGGTGATAGCCCAAGTCCAGATATCAGCTTTAGCGCCCTTTGAGCCATCCAAACCACTTTGGCGGGGAGAGGATTCAGCGTTGGCATTGATATAACTAAGCCAACCCCCAAGGGCAAAACCAGGACTAAGTCGATATCTCGCTTGTAAGCCAAACCCATTAGCAGAGGTGGCAGTTTGATCACCAAATGGTGCTTGGGAAAATTGACTGCCAGTACTCCCAGTGACATCAATCCCTGAGTTGGGTTCAGGAGAATAGTAATGGACATAATTCAATCCAATCCCTAAGCGCTGATTTGGTGTTAAGGTTAGCTGAGTGAAAGCACCAAATTGACCATTAAATAGTCCATTACCTTCGGTGGGATTAGAGATACTAGCGGCACTACCTAAATAAGCTACACTGATTCTAATTGAGTCATTAAATTGATAACGAATAGCAGCGCCACCACCTTCAGCTAGGCGATAAACCGGGTTATGTACTCCAAAACGGGAGAGGGCTGAGACGGGATTGAGGGGGTCTGTAATCTCATCGGCTGACAGACCTGCTGCAGCAATATGAGCTTGAATGCGATCGCTAATCGGGAATCGATAATATAGTTCAGTTAAGACAAACTCCTGGTCTGTATCTGTTTCAAAGTCATAGAGAGTCATGTCTGTGCCATCAAGGGGGTTATTAAATTCAGGCACGTCGGTGGTATCGATTCTAGTGCGTAACAGGTCTTTACCGGTGAAACTGGTATCAAAGGATAATAGGGCAAGACCTGTGAATGTAGTGGTAAGACTATCGTCTTGAGTTGGGCTACTGCAACAAGGGGCAGCTTTGTTATCAGTGAAGTAGTCAATTAGGATAAAGTCTACTTCGCCATTGAGCTTAGTCGTGGTGGAAAACTCAGTAATTTCGACTTCAGCAGTACGAGCGGTGACAGCATCGAGGTTACCACGCAGTCGAGCTAGTTCCAGGGTAAACTCGCCTTGCAAACGCTGGATTGCCTCTAGATCCTCTTTAAAGTAGGACGATGCCAAATTGGGAGCTACAATTATCTTACTGAGCTGATCGAAACAGGCATTGAGAGCAGCAGCAAATTCATAACGGTTGAGGGGACGATTGCCACGATAGCTACTATCAGGATATCCTGCCATACAACCGTAGCGCTCTACGATAGATTGTAAGGCTTGGAATGCCCAATCTGTGGGCTGGACATCGGATAACTGGGATACTGATGTCACCTGATCCATCGGATCATCTATCGGTTCGAGATTGGGTTCGATATGGGGAGTTAGTTGATGGTCAAACTCTTGTGTAGTTGTTGGTAATTCTGTTGTTGGTGATCCTGGGAACAACTGGTCAACAGGTGTCACCTGCTCCATCACGCCCACAGAGATGGGGGGAAGTAATTCTACTGCTACGGATAATTCCTGGGCGGTTGTTGACTTTGGTTGAGATTCATTGGCTAGACCATTGGGAGTTAGTAAAAATGCTGCAGCGATCGCAGCTGGAGTTACATGGGGCAAGCTCCAAGTCAGTTTGGGCATTGGGAACGATAGTTGACTACTCACACCGAAAACATTGATATAATGGCGCAAATCTTAGCAATTTGCCCAGTAGGGTGATGCTAACAGGGGTAGGTTTCTGATATCTGGGTGAAGCGGGAAGTGTCGGAAGTGTGGGATTCTAAGAGGTTGTCTGAGAAGTCTCATTTGCTACATCCAAGCCCCCGTTGGTCCCCCTCTGGGGGACTTTTAGAAGCAAATTGACTCTTGTTCCCCCCAAAGTTGGGGGGTCAGGGGGGCAAAATTCAGTATCAAAAAACTTTTCAGATATCCTCTAAGAGTTAGATATCCAACTGCTGTTGTTACACTCAAGTTGAACCTATTCAGAGCGAGCAAATAGAGGAAGCATTCCTAGATTAACTCCGGATTTATCTAGGAAAATTGGTGTTGCTGAATTAATAGACCTCTTGCAAAAGTATTTTTCTGATAGTGTTTACGTCAATTCTTGTCCACTGTTCCCTGTTCCCGTCTTGATGCAGTCGCTCATGGGGGAAACCACGGCAGTCGCTCATGGGGGGAACCCCCAAGACCGCGCTGCCTCCCCAAGACCGCGCTGCATCGCTGTTCCCTGTTCCCGACAACTGCCGCGAAGTCTAATGAATGAATGAGCGATCATCAGGTGCGACCCGTGGCGAATTTAATTCTTAATGGGTCAAGCGCACCTATGGTTTTGTTGAAGCCCCCTAAATCCCCCGAGCGAGCAATCCCTCGCTCGGGGGACTTTTAGAGTTTTTTCCCCCCAAGCGAGCAATCCCTCGCTTGGGGGGTTAGGGGGGCGAAACCATACCCAGAATCAGCAACACCGAAAAAACTATAGTTCAAGGGTTTGTAGTTCAAGTTTTCTTACAAAAATGACCTGCTCCCACATAGAACTGTTTAGCAAGCTGATGTTGATAGATATTAGCTTAAGTATAAACATCAATAATTTTTTGTCTAGGATCAACGGAGTAGGGTTTCATGATTTTTTAGTATAATTATCTGAGGTATCATGATTATTGTACCTGACTAGCTTGATAAATATTATGTTAAGTTCTATGGTTGAGAAGTAGAGAGCTATACATGAAGGTTAGAAATATCCCTGGTTATCTCCTTGATCAGATAGAGTCAGCCCTATTTACTGTTTTCCCTGCTAGAAGAAAAAATGCTGGAAATACCCCTGGTTATCTCCTTGAGAAGATACAGTTAGCCCTGCTTAGTGCTTTTCCTGAGCCACAGGGCTTCAAACAAATGCTACGATTCCAATTAAATGAAAATCTGCCAGAGATTGCTACTGGTGGAAATTTCAGTGAAATTGTTAACAAAACAATCAACCATTTTGATAGTAATAATAGTTTAGAACTATTAATTAATAGCGCCCTTAAACAAAATTGCGCTAATCCTGAGTTAAATGCAATCAAGAAAAAATTTAAAATTACGACTAGTTTACTCGACCTATTGTATCCTTTAAAAAAAAATAACAAGCCAAAGCAAGAGGTTTATAGAGATTATTTTCAAAAAGTCAATTTTTCGGAAGATAAAATTGTTGCAAATTTAAATGATATTATAGATAACTTGGATACTATACTTGATGAAAATTTTTATAGTGAAAAACCTATCATAGACTTTGCTGATTTTTTATTAAAAAATAGAGATATTGATATTTCACAAGAAAATGCTTGTCAACTCAATCAATGGTTAAAAATCGAGTCCAAGAGAAGTAAAGCAAGCTATATAATCAGCTATATAATAAGATTGGTAAGCAATAACCGCTTATTTGAATTTGATTATGTAGTGTCACGTATATTGCCATTCCTCTTTATTAATATTACTGGGGCTTGGATAATCGAATTCTTGAGTAGAATAGAATGGGTTAAGCAGTATAAAGCCCTTAGCATGTTGTTTTTTATAGTATTTACAATCATAGCTATTATTGATTTATTTAAAAAATCAAATTTAAGACTGAACCAAATAGGATCAGTTACCTTAGTAATCTTGGTGATAATAGGAGAAGCATTTATATTTAGCATTTTTCCCACTAAACTAGTAAAGTCCCCTGAAAACTTTCACAATTACCCAGAAATCGTAAAAGTTTTTGAAAACCAGCATCTAACTAAACATTATAATTTAAAGAAAATCTTTATACATAAAGCTGAAGTAATAGATAGATTTATAAAAAACCCGGGTAAAGATAATGAATTACATGAATTACACATATTACTTAATGATGTGGAATGGACCAAGGAAGAAAAATTAAGATTTCTCAAGAGAAACTATAAAGGATATATAAAAGTTAAGATTAGTTATAATGATAATTCGACTGGGAAGTTTAAAATAAAAAAATCTCAAATAATTGACTATTCATTTAGACCTGGTAGTGGAATCTTATCCTTTGTGATAGGATTCGGAGAAACAGCATATTTGGTGCCTCGACAAAGATATAATCTTCTTCAAAAAATAGAGAACATTATTGAAGATAACCAAGTTTTAGAAAAAATCAAATAAATATGAATAAGCTGTTAAGCATTAGTGCCTAACAGCTTAACAAATTAGCTTAACCAATTATTCAAAGGTTATGGTATTAGGTAAATCAATCACAAAGTTCAGCCCTTGTGGAGTGACATCGGCGTTAATAGAGACACCAGCCTTAACGAGTTTATCTAGGCTTAATCCATAGGGTTTCAACTTTTGATCAACGCCCGCATCTTTAAGATAGGAAATTAAATTGACACCATCAAAATTTGCCAAACCCTTCTTGACCGCTTTAACTGTTTGATTGCGAAATACACCTTCAAGAAGAGTCAGAGCATCAGAATACCATCCCCTTCCACGCACATTGTGGTTACGGTAAGCAACTTGTAAATCGTTATTACGTATGGCAATACCAAGACTGACATCACCACTAGGTGTTACAGAAAACAAGCGAGTACACTTCTTTCCAGAAAATAGATCGATGCATTCATACTTACGCAAATTGACTGTAAAGGAAAATGTTGCTCCACCATTGTCAATAGACTGAAGATTAATATCGTTGATCTTCCACTTGTTATAACGAGTATTCTTGATGTAATACCCATCATATTGATTAATAGAGTTAACTAAATCTTCCCGGAATTTTTCAATTGGCAACGTTCCTCGAATTTGTGCTTTGGTTAAGTCCAACTCAATGGGAAATCCAATCTGATTTGTCAATACATCTAGAGACTGGACAACAAGCGGGACATTAGCATCAGGAAATTTGCTCTCTGCATGAAGATAACCAGGTAGAGCAATAGTTAAACCTAAAGAGATGGCAAAAGCCCTAAAAATAGTTGCTAGATTTTTATCCAACATAAATTCTCTCCTTTGTCGGGAGCAGCTAGTATGTATTGGTATTTTGAAACCTTCGGATACTAAAAATAGCTGAACGCCTTTATATAAAAAGACAATAGTTTGATGAGGTTTGAATTATTTAAACCCTTTAAATCCTAAGGAAGTAGTCAATCAATAGATTACCATTTACTGCTTAGGCTTCGAGTTAATTTTGAGCATACTTGTTTTCAAATACCACTATTGATTTATCAGGCAAAGTTCAGGAAGTTATGCGTAACTTAACAAAAGTTAATAAAAAAATGCATTAGGGGCAGTAGAAAGGAATTATAGACATTGAAGTATAGTTAGGGAAAGAGTAATAGGTAATATGCAACAGCAGATCTGATAGCAAAACTATGTCTTAACCTTTACTTCGACTGCTATACCAGTAAACTTTCAACCTTCAACATCCAACATCCAACATTCAACCTCCAACATTCAACCTTCAACATTCAACCTCCAACATTAAACCTTCAACAGTTAACCTTCAACCTCTAACCTTCAACCCTCAACCGAATAAACCCTTCCTTTCCAAGCACCACCCCGTCCTTGCCAATGTCGCCATGCTGAATCTATGGTCATTAAGGTATAGAGCAACCCGATCCCAGGTAAGCAAAATCCTAGCAGAGGAGAACATTGATACAGGCGCAGTGTGGGTAAGTAAGCTAAAGCCATCAGTAACCATGTCACAAAGGATGCGATCGCATTCAGCCAATGTCCAGTCAAAACACTAAGGATCAAACCAATCGGGGCTACTAGATAAATTAACGTCATTGCCATCACCGTACCCACTAATAGCCATGGGGAATACTCTAGTTGGGTAAAAGCCGTGCGAGCAATCATGTTCCAGATACTCGCTAAAGAAGGATATGGTCGTAAGCTGCGAGTTGATTGACTTAGCCCTAACCAAATGCCACCAAGGCCAGAAAGGGAACCAGAGGAAGATCTGGACTGATTACTGGATTTAACTGCTTGAGCTAGGGCACAATCATCGATTAATGCTTGACGCACTACCTCAATCCCACCGATGCGGTTTAAGGCTTGATGGCGAATTAAAATACATCCTCCAGCGGCAGCCGCAGTAGATTTTGTGGGGTTATTGACCCAAGCAAAGGGATACAGTTTTTGAAAGAAGAAGACAAAGGCAGGAATCAGTAGTCGCTCCCAAAAGTCTTGGCATCTGAGCAACACCATTAGGGAAACTAGATCCAAGTGTTCTATCTCGGCTTTGGTAAGCAGTTGACGGAGATTGGCTGGATCATGCTCTATATCAGCATCGGTAAATAAAAAATAATCTGGGGCTGGGGTTTGCTGCTGCCCATAACGAATGCCTTGTTCTAAGGCCCAGAGTTTACCAGTCCAACCAGGGGGTAACTCTTGACCGGATAATACTTCTAGTTGGAATCGTTGGGAGGATTGCTTGCTTTCCTGGGCAAGGGCTTGAGCAATGGTCGCTGTTTGATCAGTGCTTTGGTCATCCACTACAATCACCGTCAAGCAGCCAGGATAGTCTTGAGCCAGAAGCGATCGCAATGTCGTGGGGAGCAACTCAGCTTCATTACGAGCTGGAATTACAGCACAAACCTTGGGTAATGATTCCCCTTGACCTACAGACCTGGTAGGGAATTTCTCTATAACCAGCCGTTGGTCTGCTCGCCAAAACTGACCCCGAAATCCTAGTAATCCGATCCAAATCCCTACGGATAGAACAGTGATTCCTAATCCGATTGTATCCATTTGTATTGATACCTATTGCTAATTCTCCACTACAAGTAGCAAAATAACGTAACCAAAGGTGCGCGCACCTTTGAATGTGGTGTGTGAAGTAAAACGGTAAAACATGCAAACCCAAGACAGGATTGTAGAATCAGGGGTTACAGGAGCGATCGCAAATAGCCAAAGCTATTTACTCGCTCAGCAATATCCCGATGGTTACTGGTGGGCAGAACTGGAATCTAATGTCACCATAACAGCGGAGATTGTCCTACTCCATAAAATTTGGGGAACTGACAAACAACGACCTTTACATAAAGCGGAAGCCTATCTGCGTTCTCAACAGCAGAAACACGGTGGCTGGGAACTTTTCTATGGTGATGGTGGGCATTTGAGTTGTTCGGTGGAAGCTTATATGGCACTCCGCCTTTTGGGGGTACCTGCCAGTGACTCAGCTTTGGTCCGAGCCAGGGATTTTATTCTCAGACGGGGTGGCATCAGCAAAACCCGGATTTTCACCAAATTTCATTTAGCCTTGATTGGCTGCTATAGCTGGCGCGGGATTCCCTCGATTCCCCCCTGGATAATGTTGTTTCCAGAATGGTTTCCCTTTACTATCTATGAAATGTCTAGCTGGGCAAGGGGAAGTACAGTTCCTTTATTAATTGTCTTTGACCAGAAGCCAGTATTTGAGATTGAGCCAAGGATCAATCTAGACGAGTTATATACCGAAGGAGCTGATCAGGTCAAATTCGAGCTACCTCGCAATTCCGATTGGACAGATTTATTTGTACTGCTTGATGATGGATTTAAGTTAGCAGAAGACTGGAATTTAGTTCCATTCCGGAAGCAGGGACTGGCAGCAGCGGAAAAATGGGTCTTGGAGAGGCAAGAAGCCACAGGAGACTGGGGGGGAATTATTCCAGCCATGTTGAATTCCCTGTTAGCGTTGCGTTGTCTCAACTATGATCTTGCGGATCCGATCGTGCAACGGGGACTGGAAGCCATTGATCGGTTTGCCATTGAAACCCCTGACAGCTACCGAGTCCAAGCCTGTGTTTCCCCAGTTTGGGATACAGCTTGGGTATTGCGAGCGATGGTGGAATCTGGTTTAGAACCGGATCATCCAGCCTTAGTTCGGGGTGGAGAATGGTTGTTGCAGCAGCAAATACTAGACTATGGGGATTGGGTGGTGAAGAATCCCCAAGGGAAACCAGGAGGATGGGCCTTTGAGTTTCAAAACCGTTTCTATCCTGATTTAGATGATTCCCCAGTAGTGATTATGGCCTTGAATAGCTTGAAACTCCCTAATCAGAAACTAAAGCAGGCAGCCATGGCTCGTGGCTTGGCTTGGATAGCATCAATGCAGTGTAACCAAGGGGGTTGGGCTGCGTTTGATATTAATAATAATCAACACTGGCTCAATTCTCTGCCCTATGCTGACCTGAAAGCTATGATTGACCCTAACACAGCGGATGTGACCGCACGGGTCCTGGAAATGCTGGGTTCGTGTAATTTGTCCATAGAATCCCAAAAGTTGGAGAATGCGATCGCATTTTTGATTCAGGAACAGGAAGCCGATGGCAGCTGGTTTGGTCGTTGGGGGGTTAACTATATCTATGGCACCAGTAGTGCTCTTTCAGCCTTATCTAAAATAGCGCCTCACACCCACCAACGTAGTATCGAACGGGGTGCCGCTTGGCTAGTGAAATGTCAAAACCTCAATGGTGGCTGGGGTGAGACCTGTCTTAGTTACGATGATCCCACTCTTAAGGGACTAGGAATCAGTACTGCATCTCAAACCGCTTGGGCTTTAATTGGTTTAATGGCAGCAGGAGAAGCTACTGGCAACTGGGCAATGGATGCCATTGAGATGGGAGTCAACTACTTAGTGTCAACTCAGCAGCCCGATGGCAGTTGGGATGAAACCGAGTTTACAGGCACAGGTTTTCCCAGTCATTTTTATTTGAAGTACCACTTCTATCAACAATATTTCCCGTTGTTGGCCTTGGGAAGATATCAAATGTCTGTTGCAAGTTGAAGGTTGTTTGTCGGAATGTAGAATTAAGAATGTAGAATGTAGAATGTAGAATTAAGAATGTATAATTAAGAATGCAGAATGTAAAATCCAGAATGGTGAATGGTGAATGTCGAATACAGAATTCCAAATTCTTAATTCTTAATTCTTAATTCTTAATTCTTAATTCTTAATTCTTAACTCTTAATTCTTAATTCTTAATTCTTAATTCTTAATGCCCACGCATCCTGTTTATTGCTAATGCTCAGTCAACCAGACCGTCAAATCTGTGACGGTCTCAAAATCCAACAGCGCCTCGCTCAACTCCTCCAATTGAGCAATAGAAAGCTTTTGAATCCCCTCAAGTAGCTGGTCAGAAATACTACCAAACCGACGGGTGATCAGACGTCTAACGATTGAGTACCCTTCCTCTTGTTTTCCTTCCAGTTTTCCTTCAAGCTTTCCTTCACGTTTTCCTTCGAGTAAACCAAGTTTATGTCCTTTTTGAATTATCTTCTGATAAATTACAGACTCTTGCATCACTTCCTCCGGAAATAATTCTGTGATCAACCTTTGGTCAAACCGCAAACCAGCTAGTAACTGGGTACAAGCGGAGATGTTAGTAAAAGCTAGTGGTTCTTCAATCCTATCCACTGCTGCCGCCACTTGCTCTAATAATCTGTTGGGAGACTCACTGAATGCTAAAGTGGCAAAAGGCAATAAGGCGGGATTGGCCAAAAATTGCAATGGGTCTTGCTCCCACATCCTGATTACTCGATAGCGATGGCTAGTGTTACTCTCGACCAACTGGTTAGTATAAGCTTTGGATGAGGTGGTGAACTTGAGAAATATCACTACCTGCTCTATGGGACAGTTATACTTTTCTTTGAGTCTGACCCAATACTTGAGCATCCGCAATGGTAGGGATGGCTTGGAAGCTGGCAGGGTTTGAAATTCCCACTGTAGGATTTGGTTAGCGGTTTGCAGCAGGGTCAAGGAATCGGCGTGAATCGGTTCAGTATTTAACTCAGTTTTGAGCACCGATATTTCAGTAACTTCAATATCATGAAGCCACTTGACCAAATCCCCTGGGTAGTTTTCGGCGAGATATTTACAGATATTATCGTAAGCCAAGGTAGTTATCTTTGGTTAACAGTACCTGGGCAAGTTTATCGGATTTGGTCAAAAAAAGCGATCGCATAAGCGCGGAAGCTGAGGCCGTAGGCCACGCTTTGCGAACGCTTCATCGCGTTTGCGTAGGGGCTCTTTGAGAGCATCGCTTTTTTTATTGCTGATGGGATGCCAACCACACAGCTATATCGGTGACTGTCTCAAAATCCAACAACGCCTCGCTCAACTCCTCCAATTGAGCAACAGAAAGCTTTTGAATCCCCTGTTGTAGCTGGTCTGAAACACTCCCAAACCGACGGGTCAGTTGACGTATCACGATTGAGTAACCTTCCTCTTGCCTTCCTTCACGTTTTCCTTCAAGTAAACCAAGTTTATGTCCTTTTTGAATTATCTTCTGATAAATTACAGACTCTTGCATCACGTCCTCCGGAAATAATTCTGTGATCAACCTTTGGTCAAACCGCAAGCCAGCTAGTAACTGGGTACAAGCGGATATGTTAGTAAAAGCTAGTGGTTCTTCAATCCTATCGACTGCTGCCGCCACTTGCTCTAATAATCTGTTGGGAGACTCACTGAATGCTAAAGTGGCAAAAGGCAATAAGGCGGGATTGGCCAAAAATTGCAATGGGTCTTGCTCCCACATCCTGATTACTCGATAGCGATGGCTAGTGTTACTCTCGACCAACTGGTTAGTATAAGCTTTGGATGAGGTGGTGAACTTGAGAAATATCACTACCTGCTCTATGGGACAGTTATACTTTTCTTTGAGTCTGACCCAATACTTGAGCATCCGCAATGGTAGGGATGGCTTGGAAGCTGGCAGGGTTTGAAATTCCCACTGTAGGATTTGGTTAGCGGTTTGCAGCAGGGTCAAGGAATCGGCGTGAATCGGTTCAGTATTTAACTCAGTTTTGAGCACCGATATTTCAGTAACTTCAAGACCATGAAGCCACCTGACCAAATCAGCTGGGTAGTTTTCGGCGAGATATTTACATATATTATCGTAAGCCAAGGTAGTTATCTGTGGTTAAGACTACCTGGCCGAGTTTACAGGATTTGGTCAAAAAAAGCGATCGCGTAGCGTGGCCATAGGCCAATCCCTTAGCGGCTCATAAGCGAGCATCGCGTAGCGTGGCCATAGGCCAATCGCTTTTTTTGTGATTGGGCTTTTGGTCTTTTTGGCTTCCCCCTGAAATAAAAATCTGCTCTATCTCCCCCTCTTCCCCGCCTATCTCCTCAAAAGAATTGGTAGTCTTACCCGACTAGGCTAGGTAGAAATATAGTCATCAAAAATTGGTTTTCTTGTAGCCCACCAATATTGGATAGTATTACCAGGCCACAAAGCGAATACTCTGCCATCTTTATTTTGATACCAGCTCATACAGTTTTCTTTTGTCCACACCCTTTTTGCCATAGTTTTCCATAAATCCTGATAATAACGTCTCATGGCTTCCTCCTTCACTTCCAGAGATTTCCAGTCTTCTGTGAGCATTTTATTCAAGCAGCCAATAATATAATTAACTTGGCACTCTACCATTAAAATAACCGAGCTATGACCCAAACCAGTATTCGGTCCTAAAAGACTAAAAAAGTTAGGGAAATTGGAAACAGAAATACCAAGATACGCTTCTGGTTCGTTGCCCCATATCCCCGCTAGACTCTCTCCGTTGCTACCACGTATATCCATTTTTTTGTAGGACAAAGAGTTAAATCCTGTAGCATAGATAATAGCGTCAACTTTATAGTCTTTTCCTGGTTCGGTTACCAGACTATCAGCCGTTATTTTATCTATCTTATCTGTAATCAATTCTACATTCTTTCGGTTCAGGGTTTGATAAAAATCGTTATTAATTAAAATTCGTTTACAACCTGGTTGATAGCTGGGTATCACCGCATCCCGTACTCGGGAGTCATCAATTTCCTGGTGTATGCGTTTTTCCAATTGTTTTTGTAGGTACTTACTAATAAAACTTCCAGTAGTGAATAGAGGAAAACTGATTAAGTCATTACGTAAGTATAGTAATCCCCGGTGCAGTTGCATCAGAATAGGGAACTTCTTAAAATACCATTGCATCTGGGCTGAATAAGTCCCATCGTCTCGGTTAGTAATCCAGTTCGGAGTTCTTTGAAAAATCAATAGTTGTTTCACTTTTTTGGCAACTTCTGGGATAAATTGAACTGCACTGGCTGCAGTGCCTACAACTGCCACAGTTTTATCAGTTAAATCAAAGCTGTGATTCCATCTAGCTGAGTGAAACGAAACTCCTTTGAAGCTTTCTAAGCTATTCAAATTCGGTAATTTGGGTAAATTTAAACCTCCCCAGGCACTGATCAGTATGTTAGCTGTTATAGTTTTATTATCAGCTGTGTCAACATACCAGAGGCAATTTTTGGCATTGAAATGGGCGCTAATAACCTCTTGATTAAAACGGATATGGGGATAAATATTGTATTTACGTGTGCAGTGTTCTAAGTATTTCAATATCTCTGGCTGAGAGGGATAAACTTGGTTCCAATCATATTTCATCTCAAAAGAGTAACAATATAAATGAGCGGGAATGTCACAGGCACATCCTGGGTAGTTATTATCCCGCCAAGTCCCTCCAATTCGAGAGTATTTTTCTAGAATAATGAAAGGTATTTTGGCTTTTTTAAGTTTAATAGCCATGCAGATACCAGACATGCCGGCACCAATAATAACTACTTGCATTTTTATTATTTTTATGTTATGATTACTGGTGATTATTCGTTTTATTGTTTAGTTGGATAGTTCCCAAAACGCGATAATCGAAGTTTAGATAAAAATCCCAACCAGCAAAGGTCAAAAGTGAGTATTCAGCTATCAGCTATCAGCTATCAGCTATCAGCTATCAGCTATCAGCTATCAGCTAATGCGCTACTTGAGGTGCTTTTGAATAAAACAAGTAAGCATTGGAATAATGCTGAGTAAAGTCACCTCCCAGCGTCGTTCGCACAGCGTGGCCATTCGCGTAGCGTGGCCGAAAGGCCAAGGCCAAAGCCTGTGCCACAAAACTGACGGCTGACGGCTGACGGCTGACGGCTGATGGCTGAATGCTTACGGTCAAAAAAATGCTACCATTAAATAATATAATAAATATCAAAAAAAGCAATTATGGGGAGCCTTGAAGGCAAAGTAACCTTAGTCACGGGTGCCAGCCGTGGTATTGGTAAAGGAATTGCGATTGGCCTTGGAGAGGAAGGTGCTACGGTATATATTACCGGTCGTAGTCTAGACAGTTCCAATGTCACAGAGGGAGTTTCCGGTAGTCTTCGGGAAACCCAATTAGCTGTGCAAGATGCTGGTGGTATTTGTATTCCGGTAATGGTAGATCATAGCGACGACCAACAAGTGCGCTTACTCTTTGAACGGATTCAAGATGAGCAGAAGGGACAACTGGATCTGCTGGTCAATAATGCGTTTTCAGGAGTGCAGGCATTGAAAGAGGGATACGAAAAACCATTTTGGGAATGCGTTGACAATCTTTGGGATGCTGTCAATGATGTCGGTCTCCGCAGCCATTATATTGCCAGTGTTTTTGCAGCTCGACTGATGATTCAGCGTCAGCAGGGGCTGATTTGCACCATCTCATCTTGGGGCGGCATGTCTTACATCTTTGGTAGCGCATACGGGGCAGGTAAAGCAGCTTGTGATCGACTGGCTGCTGATATGGCTGTTGAACTCAAGCAATATAATGTGGCATCCCTTTCGATTTGGCCAGGCATAGTTGGTACCGAGCATATTTCCAGTTTGGCTTTGCAAATGGGAGAAGATAAACCTGGCAATCAGCAAAGCCGACTGATCTCTCAAGGCTATAATTGGGAAACTCCTTTACTCACGGGGCGCGTTATTGCTGCCCTTGCTGCAGACCCAACTGTAATGAGCTTTACAGGCCGCGTTCGAGTTGTCGCAGAACTGGCTGAGCACTATGGTCTCTTCGATAAAGACGGGTTACGTCCGGTATCACTACGCTCTCTGCGTTTTATAGCTCCAATGTTTTGGCCACCATTAATAAAATATGCGTCGCTGATACCTAACATTAATATACCCTGGTTTTTATTACTATGGGGAATACTCCAATCTCCTAAAATTTAACCGATAGCAAAAATTGAGAACAATTAGATGAGCAATCTCCATGGAGCTGTGGTAATAATCACCGGTGCCGCCGGTGGATTCGGTCAGGAATTGACTCGACAATTATTAGAAGCTGGTAGCCGTTTGATCCTCACGGATATTGATAAAACTATTCTTAAAGAGCGTGCCGATGCTATTCAACGGGAGGTTAAAACTGGGGATATACTTGCTCTTTTGGGGATTAATCTTTCTGAACCTGACGGATGCGAAACTCTTTATCAGCAGGTTAAAGACCTGGGAATAGAAATCGATATTTTGATCAATAATGCTGGCATTGGCCTTTTTGGTCGCATGGACGAAGTGCCTGCGGAAAAATGGGAAAGGCTGATGCAGGTAAATCTGCTGGCACCAATGCGATTAAGTTCTCTATTTGCCGCTGATATGATTAGGCGTCGCCAAGGTCACATCGTTAACATTTCCTCTGCTGCTGGCTGGATTGCACCCGCTGGCATGGCTCATTATACTGCTAGTAAATTCGGTTTGCGAGGATTCAGCGAAGGGCTTTTAAATGAAGTTAAAATTTATAACGTCAAGGTTACAGCTGTTTATCCCTTTTACAGCCGTACTCCCATTATCCAGTGCAAACAGTACGGAACCCTTGCTAAAGAAGATCAGGAGTTGCCGGACTTTATAATAACTGATCCAGCTAAGGTCATGAGGCAAACGATTCAAGGAATCATTGATAATAAACCTCATGTTTTTCCTGATCGAATGGCAAAAAGTATCTCAGTTATTAAACGTTTTTTTCCCCAATTATTAAACTGGATTTTTTAAACTGGATTTTTAATGGGTTCAATCGGAAACCAAAAGCCGATTTATAGGATTTATATAGCAAAGGGAACAGCGGATCATCGGAGTAGGGAGTAGGGATAAGCAAGGGTTGGGTTTGGCGAGAAGCCCACACTTACTAGGGTAGGAAGTGTGGGAGCATGGCACTGAGCTTTGATCCGTACGCATCCGGTTTATTGCTGATGGGATGCCAACCACACAGCTACATCGCTGACTGTCTCAAAATCCAACAGCGCCTCGCTCAACTCCTCCAATTGAACAACAGAAAGCTTTTTAATCCCCTGTTGTAGCTGGTCGTCAAGACTCCCAAACCGACGGGTCAGTTGACGTATAATGATTGAGTACCCTTCCTCTTGCCTTCCTTCACGTTTTCCTTCGAGTTTTCCTTCACGTTTTCCTTCACGTTTTCCTTCGAGTAAACCCAGTTGATGTCCTTTTTGAATTATCTTCTGATAAATTACAGACTCTTGCATCACTTCCTCCGGAAATAATTCTCCTATCAAGCGTTGGTCGAACCGCAAACCTGCTAGTAACTGGGTACAAGCGCTGATGTTAGCAAAAGCTAGTGGTTCTTCAATCCTATCCACTGCTGCTGCCACTTGCTCTAATAATCGTTTAGGGACTTGCATGTAAAAAAAATACCAATTAAAGTAGGGTGGGCAAAGTTATCTTATCTATAAGACTCATTTGAACCAAAATGTTTTTGCCCACCCTACAAGCTAAAATCTGGTATTTTATTTTTTGGCTACTCCCTTAGGAGATTCACGCTTATGCCAGAGTGGCAAAGGGCAATAAGGCGGGATTGGCCAAAAATAGCTCAGGGTCTTGCTCCCACATCCTGATTACTCGATAGCCATGGCTGGTTTTACCCTCCAGCAACTGGTTAGTATATGCTTTGTTTGAGGTGGTGAACTTGAGAAATATCACTACCTGCTCAATCGGACAGTTATACTTTTCTTTCAGTCTGACCCAATACTTGAGCATTCTCAATGGTAGGGATGGCTTGGAAGCTGGCAGGGTTTGAAATTCCCATTGCAGGATTTGATTAGCGGTTTGTAGCAGCGTCAAGGAATCGGCGTGAATCGGTTCAGTATTTAACTCAGTTTTCAACACCGATATTTCAGTAACTTCCATACCATGAAGCCACCTGACCAAATCAGCTGGATAGTTTTCGGCGAGATATTTACATATATTATCGTAAGCCAAGGTAGTTATCTTAGGTTAACAGTACCTGGCCGATTTTACCGGATTTGGTCAAAAAAAGCGTACCCATCCATCGTGATTATGCTTTTGGCTTCCCCCTGTGATCAAAATCTGCTCCACTCACCAATTCCCTTGTTCCCAATCACCAACACTATCGACGGCGCTGTTGCAATTTGCGATAAACATCCCGTACATCAACCTGATGGTAAGCCATAGCAACTAGGCTGTGGTAGAGCAAGTCCGCTACTTCAGATGCGATCGCATCCGGGTCATCATCCTTACAAGCCATTACCACTTCTGCAGCTTCTTCCCCAATTTTTTTAAGAATCTTATTATCCCCACCCTTAAACAACTTACAGGTATAAGACCCTTCTACTGGATGGTCACGGCGATCGCAAATTATCTCAAACAACTGAGACAAGGTATCTGCTGGAGGGGCTACTTTCTTACTCTCCACTTGATGGAAACAGCTACGCTCACCGAGATGGCAGGCAATATCACCAATTTGTTCCGCCGTCACGAGTAAAGCATCACTGTCACAATCGTAGCGGATGGATTTTATCCTTTGTAAATGCCCAGATGTAGCACCCTTGTGCCACAATTCCTGACGAGAGCGACTCCAAAACCAGGTTTCTCCTGTATCGAGGGTTTTTTGCAATGACTCCCGATTCATCCAAGCCATCATTAATACCGTACCATCAAGGTAATCTTGGACAATGGCTGGCACTAGTCCTTGATCGTTGTAGCGAACTTGGTCAACTGGGATAGCTTGGCTAATGGAAGTCGGTTCAGATGCTGACATAGTTTTAGGCAACGGATGGAAACACCCAGCGGGTCAAACAGCTTTAATGAGATACACCCTACAAGATACCACCCCTGATATCCAATTGATCAGTAAATATTGATCATTGACACTCCCCGCGCCTTTAGGCGCGGGGATTCTTCGCTCACAGACTCGACTTGCTGAACCTGGCCGGAACCAAGAACAGTAGCGGTCAAATCTCCCGAAGCGTTCGGATCGATGATCCAGGTTCCGGTGTGCCCCACCGTACCCAAGGCTCTTTTTAAAATGTTGATAGCGGCGTTGTGATCTCTATCTAGTTCGCATCCACATTCGCAGATATGAGTCCTAGTGGATAGTGACTTCTTCACGAGTTCACCGCATTTGGAGCAGTTCTGGCTTGTATAGGCAGGATTAACTGCAACAGTGACTCTGCCAAACTTTTTGCCAAAGTGCTCCAACCATTTTCTAAATTGATACCAACCAGCATCATTAATAGACTTAGCTAAACAATGGTTTTTGACCAGATTCTTTACTCTCAAATCTTCATAGGCGACCAGGTCGTTAGACCGGATTACGCAACGTGCCAGTCTCTTGGCATGTTCTTTACGTTGCCTACTTATTTTGAGGTGCTGTCTGCCTAATCTATTAACGGCTTTCTTACGGTTAGATGAGCCTTTCTTTCTCCGAGATACTCGGCGTTGATAAAATTTTAGACGCTTCTCCCCTACCCTATAAAAGCGAGGTGATGGTTCAGTGTTTCCCCTAGAATCGGTATAGAACTCTTTTAGTCCTACATCCAATCCTACAGTGGCATCAGCCGGGTCTAATTGTTCTTTTACATCTATGGAAATACAGAACTGAACGTAATAACCATCAGCTCTTTTAACTATACGAACCCGTTTGATTTGCTTTTTGTCAAAACGCCACAAGTCCCATGTCCCCTTAAGCTTCAGCTTTCCTATTCCCTTTTTGTCACTGAAGATAATCGACTTCTTGTCAGGGGACAGTTTCCATCCTGACTGCTTGTATTCGACTGATCTACAGTGTTTCTGGAAGCGGGGAAAGCCTTTCTTTCCTGGTACCTTCTTCTTACAGTTTTCAAAGAAACGACAAATCGATGACCATGCTCTTTCAGCCGCAGCTTGTCGAGCTGTTGAGTTTAATTCATTGGCAAACGGAAACTCTTTAGCCAGTACTTTACTGTACTTGCTAAGGTCATATTTACCCGTTCCTTTATTGTCCATCCATAGGCGAATGCAACTGTTGCGAATAAATTTAACTGTCCGAATAGCTTCATCTATAGCTAAATATTGATGGCTTTTGCCGTAGGCTTTCATCTCAACAATAATCATTGACCTTGACCTTGACCTTGACCTTGACCTTGACCTTGACCTTCGGTCACGCTACGGGAACGGTCACGCTACGGGAACGAATTTCGACCTCACTCGCTCTATTCTTACGCTAACAGGTTGGGCGTAATCTGTCAAGTACAGATAAAATAAAAGTGACACGGCGACTAAACTCGCTAGTCACTTTCATCCCCGATCTAAAGATGCGGGGCTGAAAGTGTTCAGATTTCTAGTAAATCTGCATTCTTTCTTTACAAATTCAAAACGGATCAGTCTCCATAGGATAATAATCTCTTGT
>NZ_GL890970.1:327265-451619 GCF_000211815.1 Moorena producens 3L | reverse complement strand
ATGTAAAAGGAGCCAAAATAGATTGGTCAGGGTTTGACTCTGACTATAGTCGTCAGAAAGTAGCATTGCCGACTTATCCATTCCAACGGGAACGTTATTGGATAGAAACCAACAACAACTTCTGGCCTAAACAGCAATTTTCAAAAGGGGAAAACCTCCATCCCCTATTAGGTCAAAAGCTAAATTGTGCAGGGGAACAACAAATATTTGCATCACAAATAGGAGAAAAATCACCCAATTATCTCAGCCACCACCGAGTATTTAATCAAGCACTATTTCCCACAACCGGCTACCTAGAAATAGCAATAGCAGCAGGAAATCACCAATTAAAAACACCCCAGATAGTAATAGAAGACCTAACCATAGGTAGAGGATGGATACTACCAGCAGGAGAATTGACAAATGCCCAAACCATACTCACCCCAACAGACAGCCAAAGCTACAAGTTTCAAATATTTTCTCAACTTGAAGAAGAAGAGTGGAAACTCCACACCACCGGAAAAATCAGAAAAGAATCAACCCCTCCTCCTCAAACAAAAATTGACCTAGAAAAATACAAGAGTGAATGTAATCAAGCAATAGAAGTCAAACAACATTATCAAAAATGTCAACAAGTAGGGATAGACTACGGAAATAGCTTCCAAGGCATTCAACAATTGTGGTCGGGTTCAAACCAAGCACTAGCTTATATCAAACTCCCCGAAGAATTGATAACACAAACAAGGGACTATAATTTCCATCCAGCACTATTAGATGCAGCCTTGCAAGTAATATTTCAGGCACTCCCAGCAACAGATAGTGACCAAACTTATCTGCCAGTAGGAATAGAAGAATTCAAACTATATAAGAATCCCGGGCTGAGTCTATGGGCCTACGCATCAGTAACCAGTCCCGAAGTGAAAACTCCAGAAAGTTTAACGACTCTTGTCACCATAGTAACTCCTTCAGGAGAAATAATTGCCAACCTCAAAGGTTTACAACTAAAACTAGCAACTAAACAGACCCTACTGGGAACAGAAACCGAATCAATAGAAAATTGGTTGTATGAAGTAGAGTGGAGAAGCCAAGGTATTTTAGGTAAACTACTCCCTCCAGATTTCCTGAGACCTCCTGTAGAAATTGCCCAAAAATTAGCTCCAACTCTGACAGAATTAGTAACTCAAGTAGATCAGAAAAGAACAGGGTCTATTGAAACAAGCTTAGAAGAATTAACTGTAGATTATATAGTACAAGCATTGCACGAAATGGGTTGGTCATACAAACCAACAGAAAGCTTTGAATTTGATGCAGCAGTCAAAAAATTAGGCATAGTTCCCAGTCAGAGACAACTGTTTAAGCGTCTGCTACAAATATTAACAGAGGTGGGAATACTCAATTATAATCAGCAGCAGTGGCAAGTGGAACAAACCTTAGCTCAAGTCAAGCCTACTGAAAAAAGCCAGAGTTTACAGAATCAATATCCAGAAGAAGCAGCAACATTGACACTACTGGAACGTTGTGCAAGTCAATTAAGTGGGGTATTACGAGGAGCAATAGACCCAGTTCAGTTAGTTTTCCCCCAAGGAGATTTGACCACAGCGACTCAACTTTATGAAGAGTCAACAGTAGCTAAAGTGATGAACACAATAGTAGAAAAATCCATCACCAAGGCCATAGAAAAATTACCTAAAAGCCGAGGCATACGGTTGTTGGAAATCGGAGCGGGAACAGGAGGGACCACAAGCTACATCCTGCCTCATCTAAATCCCCAGCAAACCGAATATATATTCACCGATATAGGGGCATTATTTACAGCAAAAGCCCAAGATAAATTCCAGGATTATCAATTCATTAGCTATCAAACCTTAGACATAGAAGTAGAACCGAAAAGTCAAGGATTTGAGGCTAATCAATATGATATAATTATTGCAGCCAATGTCCTCCATGCAACCACAATTATGAAGCAGACATTATCCCATGTGCGAGAACTATTAGCAGATGGGGGAATGTTAGTGTTGTTAGAAGTAACAACTGCTCAACGATGGTTAGATTTAGTATTTGGACTGTTAGAAGGATGGTGGAAATTCAATGATTATGAATTACGACCAGATTATCCTTTGCTGAGTAGAGACCAATGGCAAAAGGTGTTGATAGAAACAGATTTTACCGAAGTAGTCACCATGCCAGAAGTGGAGGGAATGGCAGAAACATTGTCAGGGCAAACGGTAATTGTAGCTCAAAGCTCTCAAACCAAGTTAGAACAAACGAATGATGGTTCTAAGAGTTGGTTGATACTAGCAGACTCTCAGGGAATAGGTAAACAGTTAGCAAGGCAACTGAACTCAGTGGGAGAGGTTTGTACTTTAGTGTTTGCTGGAGAAAAATATCAACAGATAGCTCCAGAAGAATTTACCATTAATCCCAACAACCTTGAAGATTTTGAGGAAGTAATAGAGACAGTAGCAGGGAAATCACCATCATTATATGGAGTAGTACAATGTTGGACTACTAAAGCAGGAGAGGGTCAAGCTATTAATTCTGAGGAGTTAGAAAGTTTGTCTAAGCTAGGGTGTGGCACAACTCTATCTTTAGTACAAGCATTGGTGAAAGCAGGGTTATCAATGGTTCCTCGATTATGGTTAGTGACAAGTGGTGCTCAAGCGGTGTCAAATCATCCGGTCATACCAGGAGTAGCTCAATCTTCGGTGTGGGGAATGGGGAAAGTGATTAGCTTGGAACATCCAGAATTGAACTGTACTCGTATAGATTTAGACCCAGAGGAGACTATAGAGGGTCAAGCTGATGCACTCTTTAATGAAATCTGGTCGGAGGATTCCGAAGACCAGGTGGCATGGCGTGGAGATGGTCGTTATGTGGCTCGATTGGTGGCTAGTCGTCATCGGCAACCAGTGGCACAACAGTTAGTACCATCACAACCATTCAAACTAGGCAGTTCACACAAGGGTAGTTTAGATAACTTAATCCTGGAGCCAGTTACCAGACGTTCGCCAGGAGCAGGGGAATTAGAAATTAGAGTTAAGGCAACAGGATTGAATTTTCGTGACGTTCTCATAGCCTTGGATATTTATCCAGAAGAGGCTGTAATGGGACTAGATTGTGCGGGTGAAGTAGTAGCTATAGGAGCAGAAGTCACAGATTTTCATGTGGGAGATTTAGTTATGGCTATGGCTCACGGCAGCTTTAGTCAGTATGTAACTGTTGATGCTACCTATGTAGTTATCAAGCCAGAAAATCTGAGCTTTGAAGAAGCAGCATCTATTCCAGCTAATTTTTTAACAGCTTATTATGCTTTGCATCATGTGGCCAAGATTCAGGCTGGCGATCGCATCCTTATTCATGCAGCAGCAGGAGGTACTGGAATGGCTGCGGTGCAGATTGCAATGGAAGCAGGAGCCGAAGTCTTGGCAACTGCAAGTCCTCCCAAATGGGAAGCTCTACGAGATATGGGAGTCAAACATATTATGAATTCCCGAACCTATGAATTTGCTGACCAAGTGATGGAAATAACTCAAGGTCAAGGAGTGGATATTGTACTTAACTCTCTGACTTCTGGGGAATTTATTAGTAAGAGTATGTCAGTGGTAACTCAGAGTGGTCGGTTTGTGGAAATCGCCAAGCGAGGAGTATGGGATTCAAGCAAAGTTGCAGCATTCAGACCGGATGTATCTTATTTTGTGGTGGACTTGGTACGCCAATCTCAAGAGCAACCAGAATTAATCAATTCCATGTTGCAAGGGTTGAAAGAGGAATTTGGCGATGGTTTACTACAACCACCACCAGTGAAGGTATTTCCCATAGAGGAAGTTATCAGTGCCTTTCGTTATATGCAACAAGGCAAACATAGTAGGCAAGATTGTGGTGACTCAAACACAACTTGCTGATGCTACTCAAAAGCCTTTAAGTTTCCGTAATGATGCTAGCTACCTGATTACAGGAGGTTTGGGAGGTTTGGGTTTACTGGTAGCTAGTTGGATGGTGTCAAAGGGAGCCAAACATTTAGTATTACTAACCAGACGCGCTCCGGACGATCAGGCTAGCCAAAAAATAAGTGAGTTAGAAATGGCAGGAGCCGAAGTGGTAGTGGAAAAAGGCGACGTGTCTGATTTTGAATTGATGATAGAGGTATGGAAGAGAATTGAGGAGTCAAACCGACCATTAGCAGGAGTGATTCATTCAGCAGGAATGTTATCAGATGGAGTGCTACAAAACCAGAGTTGGTCTAGTTTTGAGCAGGTGATGGCACCGAAAGTCCAAGGTGCTTGGCACTTGCATCAATTGACTCAAAATCAACCATTGGACTTTTTTGTGCTGTTTTCTTCAGCAGCATCTCTGTTGGGTTCGCCTGGTCAGGGAAATCATTCTGCAGCTAATGCTTTCCTTGATGGTTTAGCCCATTATCGTCGCGCTCAGGGGTTACCGGGATTGAGCATTCATTGGGGAGCCGTTTCTCAAGTAGGAGAGGCAGCCGAACGGGGTGCAGATGTGAGGTTAAGTAAGCAGGGGATGGGTGTAATATCTCCGACTCAGGTATTGGAGTCTTTGGAACTATTGATCAGTGGTTCGGATGTGGAAGTAGGGGTAGTGCCTATTGAGTGGTCAGGGTGGCAGGAGAGAGTGGCACAGTGGCCGTTTTTGGCGGATTGGTCGGAAATAACTACTTCAATAGCTACAAAGGATAATCGCCTTTTAGAACAATTAAAATCAGTTTCCTTCATGGAACGAGAAAAGATACTAATTTCTCATATCCAAAATAAAGCAGCTCGAGTATTAGCCATGAAAAATAATCTCATCGATATACACAAACCTCTAAATAAAATGGGACTGGACTCTCTAATGTCAATTGAGCTAAGAAATCAAATTCAAAGTGAGCTAGAAGTGGATGTTCCAATTACAAAATTTATGGAAGGAATCACCATTGCTGATCTCTCAAATCAACTAAATCAACAACTGAATCAAAGCGATCGCACAGATAACATCAAGAAAAAAAACTGGATAGAGGTAGAACTATGAACTTAATTGAATTCTTACAAGACCTTTCTATCAAAGGTCTTAAATTATGGACTGATGGAGGCAAATTAAAAACTGGAGGTTACCAAGAAGTACTGACCACTGATGTTATTGCCCAACTAAAGCAGTACAAATCAGAAATCTTACAGTTACTAAAGGAAAATCCAGATATATTCCAAGTCCATCCCCTCTCTTATGGTCAAAAAGGTCTCTGGTTTTTGTGGCAGCTATCACCCCAGAATCATAATTATAATGTGTCATTTTCGGTTCGGATCTACTCTAAGGTAGATATAACTATTTGGCAACAGGTTTTTCAAGCTCTAAGGGAAAGGCATCCGCTACTACGGAGTACATTCCCGAAGTTGGGCGAACAACCAATCCAACAACTACATCAACATCAAGCGTTAGACTTCTTACAGATAGATGCTTCTAGTTGGAGTGAAGAGGAGTTAAATAAAAAGGTAGTTGCAGCTCACAGACATCCTTTTAACCTAGAAACAGAACCAGTGATGCGAGTTAGGTGGTTCACTTGTTCTGAGCAAGACCATATTATGTTATTGACAATACACCACATTGCTTTAGATGGTTGGTCATGCGACTTAATTACCAAAGAGCTGCCACAACTCTACCAAGCTCAACTAAATGGGCTTGAGGCATCCCTACTACCACTAAAGCATTCTTATCAAGATTATGTTAGTTGGCAAAAAGAGTTAGTAGAAGGACAAGAAGGAGAACAACTATGGAACTATTGGCAACAAAAATTGGGCGGGGAATTACCTGTATTGAATTTGCCTACAGACAGACCACGACCCCCTATACAGACTGATAATGGGGGCAGTTACCCCTTCAAGTTATCTGAAAAGCTGACTGAACAACTGAAGGAACTAGCTCAAACAGAGGGGGCAACTCTTTATATGATTCTGTTGGCTGCTTTTCAAGTGCTTCTGTATCGTTACACAGGTCAAGAGGATATCTTGGTAGGATCGCCTACATCTGGTAGAACAAAAGCGGAGTTTGCTTCTATTGTTGGTTACTTCGTGGACTCAGTAGTGATGAGAGCAGATTTGTCAGAGAATCTCTCTTTTAGAGATTTCCTCTATCAAGTACGCCAGACAGTCCTGGGAGCACTAGCTCATCAAGATTATCCCTTTTCTTTATTGGTAGAGAAGTTACAGGTAGAACGTGACTCCAGTCGTTCTCCTCTTTTTCAGGCTTGCTTTGTACTACAAAAATTCCAGGAATCTCAAGATGTGCAAAAGGTGTTTTTTAGCAGCAAAACAACCTTGATGAATTGGGGGGGACTTGAAGTAGAACCATTTGTATTCGATCAGTATGAAAGTCAATATGATTTATTCCTGGAAATGGTTGAAGAGGACTCATATCTGGTTGGGTTCTTAAAATACAATGTTGACTTATTTGATGAGCAAACTATTGCCAGAATGGCTGGTCATTTCCAGAACTTGTTAGAAGGGATAGTGAATGATCCGCAACAGAGAGTAACAGCACTACCATTAATGACAGAGGCAGAGTTAAACCAAATACTGGTAGAATGGAACAACACCAAAACAGATTACCCAAAAGACAAATGTATTCATCAGTTATTTGAGGAACAGGTCGAAAACAACCCAGATGCAGTAGCAGTAGTATTTGAACAACAAAAGCTGACTTATTCCCAATTAAACAGCAAAGCCAATCAACTAGCCCATTACTTGCAAAAATTGGGAGTAGTTCCAGAAACCCTAGTGGGAATATGTGTAGAGCGTTCAGTAGAGATGGTAATAGGTTTATTAGCCATACTCAAAGCCGGAGGAGCTTATGTACCATTAGACCCGGCCTATCCTCAAGAACGCCTAGAATATATGTTCGCTGACTCTGGAGTGTCAGTGTTACTAACTCAAGAACAAATATTAGCTCAATTGCCCCAACATCAAGCTCAAGTGGTCTTTCTAGATAGAGATTGGGAAAAAATAGCCACTGAAACACCAGAAAAAGTAGAGAGTGAAGTCAGTCCCCAAAATTCAGCTTATGTAATTTATACATCAGGTTCCACAGGTAAACCGAAAGGAGTCTTGGTAGAACACAAGGGACTGTGTAATCTGGTTACAGTTCAAATCCAAGCCTTTCAAGTTAACTCCAACAGCAGAGTGCTTCAGTTCGCCTCATTAAGTTTCGATGCCTCCATCTGGGAAATAGTCATGGCTTTAGGTTCAGGAGCTAGTTTGTATATGGGCAGCCGAGATACCTTAATGCCTGGAGTGGGTATGAGTCAGTGGTTGCACAACAACAAAATCACCCATATCACCATACCCCCCTCAGCTCTAGCAGTGATGCCCACAGAAGAATTACCAAGCTTAAAGACCATAGTAGTAGCAGGAGAAGCTTGTCCACCAGAGCTAATATCCTATTGGTCTGTAGGGCGACAATTTGTGAACGCCTATGGACCATCAGAATCAACAGTATGTGCCACAATGGCCGAATGCTCACCAGAGTATCCTGTGCCACCCATAGGTCGTCCCATCGCGAATACTCAAATCTACATCCTAGATAGTAATTTACAACCAGTCCCCATAGGAGTACCTGGTGAAATTTATATTGGTGGTGTTGGTTTAGCCCGTGGGTATCTCAACCGAGAGAATTTAACCAATCAGAGATTTATCCCCAACCCTTTTGAGGACTCAAAAATCAAAAATCAAAATTCAAAATTATATAAGACGGGGGATAATGGCCGTTATCTAGTTGATGGAAATATAGAATTTTTAGGTAGAATTGACCACCAAGTCAAAGTACGAGGATACCGAATAGAAACTGGAGAAATAGAAGCAACCTTAACTCAACATCCCAGTGTCAAACAAACAGTAGTAGTAGCCAGGGAAGATAACTCAAATGCTCAACGTCTAGTAGCATATATAGTACCATTAGTTGAAAGCAGCATCACATCAAACCCAGAACTCTCAAAGACTCAAATCAACAGTTGGCAAAACCTATTTAACCAACAAATTGATGAACATAAGAGTGAAGTAACCGACCCATTATTCAACATCTCAGGTTGGAGTAGCAGTTACGACAACCAATCCTTACCAGAAAGGCAAATGCGAATTTGGGCAGGGGATATTGTAGCTCAAGTATTAGCACATAAACCGAAAAAAGTATTTGAAATAGGTTGTGGAACCGGGTTGCTACTATTTCAAATCGCACCCCACACACAAGCCTATGATGGCATCGATATATCTAGTATTTCACTAGAGTATATCCAAAAACAAATACTCCAGGAACCAGAGAAATATGCTAATGTCAATCTAGCACAGAAAAGAGCAGATGAGATAGGTTACATAGCAGCTCAAAACTTCGATGTGGTGATTCTAAACTCGGTAATTCAATATTTTCCGAATGTAGAGTATTTGTTACAAGCAATATCTGAGGTAATTCGGATAGTCAAACCAGGAGGAATAATTCTCCTGGGAGATGTCCGGAGTTTGCCATTAATGAAAGCCTTTCACAGTTCGGTGCAACTGTATCAAGCAACTCCATCACTGTCGAGACAACAACTCTTAGAAAAGATAGACAGACAAATGCAGCAGGATACCGAGTTGTTAGTGTCACCAGAGTTGTTTCTAGCTCTCAAAGCAAAACATCCAGAAATAACTCATGTACAAATCCGTTTACAGAGGGGAACAGAACACAATGAACTGAATAAGTATAGGTATAGCGTACTGTTGTATATAGAGGCACAACCAGGAAAAGTAATAACACCGACTGTAGAAAGTGGAGCAGGTATGAGTGTTCAACAGATAGAAACTTATCTGCGATCCAAAGGGCCAGAATCAATTTGCTTTAGTGGTTTAGTTAATGGCAGAGTAGCTAATGATGTAGAGTTGGTAGAGTTGCTATCACAGCCCAAAGAAAAGGAGAATGTACAGCAGTTGAAGCAGAGGTTAGAGGAGAAGCTAGTCAATAGCATAGACCCAGAAAGGTTATATGAAGTGAGTTCGGATAATGGGTATTCTCTAGAGTTGTGTTGGTCTGCTCAGGGAGGTCCGGAATTGATGGATGGGGTATTTGTGCGCAGAGAGTTAGCCAAAGAAGGGATAGTGTTAACACCCCTAACTCAAAAATCGGTGGTAGCAGGTAACTGGAATAATTATGGGAATAATCCGTTGAGTTCCCAGTTGAAAAAGGAACTGATACCGCAGTTGAGAGAGTATTTGGAGTCGAGGTTGCCAGAGTATATGGTGCCATCGGGGTTGATGGTGTTATCGCAACTGCCTCTGACTCCTAACGGTAAGGTAGACCGTAAGGCATTGCCTGTACCGGATGTGGCTAGTAGTGTGTCAACGGAGTATGTAGCTGCTGAAACGGAGACACAGAAGGTATTAGCAGAGATTTGGGCAGAAGTGTTGGGCATAGAAAAGGTGGGGATACACGATAACTTCTTTGAATTGGGTGGTCATTCTTTGCTAGCTACTCAAGTTGTATCTAGGATACAACAAGCTTTTGAGAAGGAAGTGACTTTGCAGGATTTATTTGAGTTCCCTACTATTGCTGACATTGCCCAGAACCTTGAAGTGCTGCGTCAAGTTTCTCAAAATGAGACTTCATTAATTTCTGAAACAAAAGAACATGAGGCATTTTTATTATGAAAACATTTGAATTTGTATCATACCTGCAAAATCTAGGGGTCAAACTTTGGATAGATAAAGGGCAATTAGGTTGTCAGGCTCCGAAGGGAGTAATCACACCAGATCTGAGACAAGATATGGTTGAGCGCAAAACAGAAATCCTAGAGTTTATGCGGAAAGCTCACACAACTCAAGAACCATTAGCAACGACTATTAAACAAATTCCTAGGGATGGTAAGTTGCTCTTATCTTTTGCTCAGGAAAGGTTATGGTTTGTCAACCAGCTATTTCCTGATAACTCTTCCTATAATCAGCCAATTGCCTTAAACCTGAAGGGGCCTTTAAATGTTGTAGCTTTGGAGCAAAGCCTGAAAGAAATCATCCAACGCCATGAAACTTTAAGAACTAGTTTCCCCGAAATAAATGGACAACCCGTACAGATAGTTGCACCTGTAATGGAACTGCCACTGACTGTGGTAGATTTGCAAAGTGGTGACTCGACTTACCAGCAGTCAGAAAAGGTTAAAGAATTAGTCAGACAGGAAGCTATGGCAACTTTTGACTTAGCTAATGGTCCAGTGGTACAAGTTACTTTGTTGCAACTAGAGTCAGAACATCATGTGTTGCTGATCAAAATGCATCATATTATCTCTGATGGTTGGTCCTTGGGAATTTTAGTTAGAGAGTTATCAACTTTGTATGAGGCTTTTGCTCAGGGAAAGTCATCGGTTTTACCAGAGTTGCCCATCCAATACGCGGACTTTGCTAGCTGGCAACGAGAATGGTTGACAGGAGAAGTCCTTGAGAAACAACTGAATTACTGGAAAAAACAGTTGTCTGGAATTTCCCCTATTCTGGATATTCCTACCAACTACCCTCGTCCTACTGAACCTACTTTTAAAGGTGGGATGGAATATTTTAAGCTTGACTCCTATTTAACCCAAAAACTGAAACAGTTAAGCCAAGAGTCAGGAAGTACGTTATTTATGACTTTGTTGGCTGCATTTTTTGTTTTACTATCACGCTACAGTGGTCAGTCCGATCTAGTAGTTGGTTCTCCCATAGCAAATCGCAATCGAAGGGAAATTGAACCATTAATTGGTATGTTTGTTAATACCCTTGTTTTGCGGGCTGATTTGTCGGATAACCCAACCTTCAGAAAATTATTAGAGCGAGTACAAAAAACTACGTTAGACGCTTATACTCACCAAGATTTACCCTTTGAAAAGCTACTGGGAGAATTGCAAACTGAACGAAACCTGAGTCACAACGCTTTAGTACAGGTGATGTTTGCTCTCCAGAACAACAAAATGGAGGCTTGGAATCTACCAGGTTTAAGGGTAAGTGAAATGGAATTTGATTTTGATTTCACTAGATTCGATTTGGAAGTTCACTGTTGGGAAGTTTCATCTGGTATAGAAGCTTATTGTGTTTACAGCACCGATATCTTTGAGCCAGACACAATAGCTCGGATGATGGGACATTTTCAGACTTTGTTAGAAGCAGTGGTGGCAAATCCCGAACAGAAAGTATTGCAGTTGCCACTAATGAAATCATCAGAGCTACATCAGATACTGGTAGAGTGGAACAACACGAAAACAGATTACCCTAAAGACAAATGTATCCATCAATTATTTGAGGAACAAGTAGAGAAAACACCAGATGCAGTAGCGGTAGTCTTTGAGGATAAGCAACTTACCTACTCTGAGTTAAATAGTCGAGCTAACCAATTAGCTCACTACTTGCAAACTCTGGGGGTTAAACCAGAAGTATTAGTGGGTATTTGTGTAGAGCGATCGCTGGAGATGATAGTGGGATTGTTGGGGATTCTTAAGGCAGGTGGAGCTTATGTGCCATTAGACCCAAATTATCCATCGGAACGGTTAGCTTATATGCTTTTTGATGCAGGAGTATTAGTATTGCTTACCCAGCAGTCGTTAGTGGTATCCTTGCCAGAACATCAAACTCAGGTGGTTTGTTTGGATCGAGATTGGGATGCGATCGCATCCCTCAGTAACCAAAATCTGCTAAATGAGGCCAACCCAGAAAATTTAGCTTATGTCATCTATACTTCCGGCTCTACAGGTAAACCAAAAGGAGTTGCTATTGAACATCATAGTCCAGTCGCTTTATGCAATTGGGCTAAAAAGATATTTACAATTGAGCAACTTGCTGGTGTATTAGCTTCTACCTCGATTTGTTTTGACTTATCTATTTTTGAAATATTTGTGACATTAAGTTGTGGTGGTCAAGTAATTTTGGCTAATAATGCCTTAGATTTACCTAATGTTAAACAGGCAGATGAAGTAACTTTAATTAATACAGTTCCTTCAGCAGTAACTGAACTTTTAATAATCAAGGCAATACCTTCAAATGTAAAAATAATTAACTTAGCTGGTGAAGTATTTACAAACCAACTGGTACAAAAATTATACCAGCAAGAAAGTGTTCAAGGTGTATACAATTTGTACGGTCCATCAGAAGATACAACATATTCCACATATACTTTATTAGAAAAGGGAGCGAAGACTGAACCTACTATTGGCCGTCCCATCACGAATACAGAAATTTACATCCTAGATAAGAATACTCAACCAGTCCCCATAGGTGTAGCAGGAGAACTACACATCGGTGGTGCTGGTCTAGCCAGAGGTTATCTCAACAATTCAGAATTGACTGTAGAAAAATTTATACCTAATCCCTTTGATAACAATTGCAAGCTATATAAAACAGGGGACTTAGTTCGCTACTTACCAAATGGGGATATAAAATTTATAAGTCGAATTGACCATCAGGTAAAAGTGCGAGGATATCGCATCGAAACAGGAGAAATAGAAGCAGTTCTTAATTCATACCCTCAAGTCCAAGAAACAGTGGTAGTAGCAAGAGAAGATAACTTTGGTAATAAAGGTCTAGTGGCTTATCTAGTACTAGAAAGTGAAACTCCAGAAGTATCAGATACAGAACAAATAGAGAAAGTAAAACAGTATGTGAAAGAGCAGTTGCCGAAATACATGATACCCAGTAGGTTTTTACTGTTGCCAGAACTACCACTGACGCCCAATGGCAAAGTAGACCGTAAGGCATTACCTGTACCGGATGTGGTCAGTAGTATGTCAATATATGTAGCTCCTGAGACGGAGACACAAAAGGTATTAGCAGGAATTTGGGCAGAAGTATTAGGAATAGAAAAGGTGGGAATACATGATAACTTCTTTGATTTGGGTGGCCATTCTTTGCTAGCAACTCAAGTTGTGTCTCGAATAGGACAAGCCTTTGATATAGAGTTTCCTTTAAGGAAAATATTTGAATCTTCTACAGTGGAAAGTATAAGTAAATATATAGATGCCTGTATTTGGGCAGCAAAAACACATCCAATTGTCCAAGATAACACAGTTAACAAACGTAATCAAGGAGTTCTCTAGATATGAAACAAATGCAAATGATAGAAGAGTTTTTATTTGAGCTTCGCAACCAAGACATCCAACTTTGGCTTGAAGGAGATCAACTACACTATAGTGCTCCTGAAGGAAAACTTACACCTACATTGCTAGCTCAACTGCGGGAACGTAAAGAAGAAATCCTCAGCTTTTTGTACAGTGCCAAACAATCTGTATACTCACAGCAGTCTCAAATAAAACCTATTGAGCGAAATGGCAACCCGCCACCATTATCTTATGCACAACAAAGGCTATGGTTCCTAGAAAAAATGGCCTTGAGTAGCAACGCCTACAATATGCCATTAACCCTACATCTATTAGGTCAATTGGACTATGTAGCTCTACAAAAAAGTCTCAACCAAATCATCGCTCGCCATGAAACCCTCAGAACCACCTTCAGTGAAATCAACGGCACACCAGTACAAATAATTCAACCCCCCTTTGAATTAGAACTACCCATAATTGACCTAAGTGGGTTAACACCTTATGATTCTACTACCAAACTACAACAACTACTCCAACAAGAAAATGAACAAAGATTCAATCTGGAAGTAGACCCCCCCATACGCGCTCAGTTGTATCAACTAGGAACAACAGAACACATACTGCAAATCACATTACATCACATAGCTTCCGATGGCTGGTCACTGACAGTATTACCCAAAGAACTCTCAGCTATTTACACTGCCACACTGTTCGAGAAACCATCCCCATTACCAGAGCTACCCATACAATATGCGGACTTTGCAGTTTGGCAAAAGAACTACTTACAAGGTCAAACCCTCGAAACCCAACTCAACTATTGGAAGCAAAAGCTCCAAGACTTACCTCAACTACAACTACCAAAAGACCATCCCCGACCCGCAGTTGAAACTTTTAATGGAGCAGGTATACCCATAAACATACCAGCAGCACTAACATCAAAAGTTAAACAACTCACCCAAAAGCAGGGAACCACCCTATTTATGACCCTGTTAGCAGTATTCAAAGTATTGCTGTCTCGTTACAGTGGTCAAGGAAGTATAGCAGTAGGTTCACCCATAGCCAACCGCAACCGCAGTGAAATAGAAGGATTGATAGGTTTCTTTGTGAACTCCCTAGTCATGTACACAGACCTGGGAGGAGACCCTAGTTTCACAGAAGTATTAAACCGAGTTAAACAAACAGCTCTAGAAGCTTATGGTCACCAAGACATACCCTTTGAGAAATTGGTAGAAGAGTTGCGACCAGAGCGGGCACTATCGCAAAACCCCTTATTTCAGGTAATGTTTGCCGTTCAGCAAGAGGAAATGTTAAAACCATCCTTTACCTTACCTAACTTGGAAGTAGGTTTTTATGAAGGGGGAGGAGCTGAGATGACAGTGAGGTTTGACTTAGAGTTACATCTGTGGCCAGTAGGAGAAGAAATCAAAGGATTTTGTGCCTATAACCGAGACTTGTTCTCAGCGGAAACAATTAGTCGCATGATGTCACATTATGAAAACTTACTATCAGCAGCAGTAGAGACTCCAGAGCGACCTGTGAGCCAGTTGCCATTAATGACAGAGCCAGAGTTATACCAAATACTGGTGGAGTGGAACAATACCAAAACAGATTACCCCACAGACAAATGTATCCATCAGTTATTTGAGGAACAGGTCGAAAACAACCCAGATGCAATAGCGGTAGTATTTGAAGAGCAAAAGCTGACCTATTCTCAATTAAATAGCAAAGCTAATCAACTAGCCCATTATTTGCAAAAATTGGGAGTATCTCCAGAAACCCTAGTGGGAATATGTGTAGAGCGTTCAGTAGAGATGGTAGTAGGTTTATTAGCCATACTTAAAGCTGGAGGAGCTTATGTGCCATTAGACCCGAATTATCCAACTTCACGCTTATCTCAAATATTAGAAGACGGGGAGTTACACTTAGTGTTAACTGACTTCAACTCCCAGTTGAACCTACCAGAAACCAAAACACCTCTAATAGATATCAACCAAGCTAATAGGGCAGAAATACAAGCTAATGTAGTCAGTAATGTTAATCCCCAGAACCTAGCTTATGTATTGTATACCTCTGGTTCTACAGGCCGACCTAAAGGAGTAGCAATTGAACACGGTAGTCCAGTGTCCCTATTGTATTGGGCACGAGAAGTGTATAGCCAAGAAGAATTATCAGGAGTATTAGCCTCCACTTCTATCTGCTTTGATCTATCAGTATTTGAATTGTTTGTACCCTTAAGTTGGGGAGGAAAAGTCATATTAGCTGAAAATGCTTTATATCTCCCCGAACTACCAGCAGCAGGAGAAGTAAGCCTAATCAACACAGTACCATCAGCAGCAAGAGAATTAGTCAGAAATCAAAGTATTCCCACTGGAGTAAAAACAGTGAATCTGGCAGGAGAGCCCCTAGATAATCAACTGGTTCAACAACTGTATGAACAACAAACAATTAAAGCGGTATACAATCTTTATGGTCCTAGTGAAGACACAACCTACTCAACATATGGGTTAATGGAAAAAGGAGCAACCAAATCACCAACCATAGGCAGACCAATAGCAAACACCCAGGTATATATTCTTAATGTCCATTTACAACCTGTACCCATAGGAGTAGCAGGAGAGCTACACATAGCAGGAGAAGGGCTAGCACGCAGTTACCTAAAACAAGCAGAATTAACTAGCGAAAAGTTCATCTTTTGGCAAGGGAAAAGATTATACAAAACAGGAGACTTGGTACGTTACCTACCTGATGGCAATATAGAATTTTTAGGTAGAATAGACCACCAAGTAAAAATCCGAGGCTACCGCATAGAAACTGGAGAAATTCAAGGGATTTTAAATGAACATCCCAAAGTCAAAGAAGCAGTGGTAATTGCCAGAGAGGATAAGCCAGGAGACAAACGTTTAGTCGCATACCTAGTAGCTGAAACTGAAACTGCCACGAATTTTAACCCAGAACTATCAAATAATCAACTCAGTAATTGGCAAGAAGTATTCAATCAACAAATAGAGAATGGGGAGAGTGAAATTATCGACCCCTTATTTAACCTCTCAGGTTGGCGCAGCAGTTATGATAACCAGCCCATACCAGTAGAGCAAATGCGCATCTGGGCAGGGGATATTGTTAGCCAAGTATTAGCCCAGAAACCAGAGAGTGTGTGGGAAATAGGTTGTGGCACAGGAATGCTGCTATTTCAAATCGCACCGCAAACACAAAAATATTTAGGCACAGACATCTCCAAGGTCTCATTAGAATACATCAAACAACAAATAGAACAGCAACCAGACAAATATGGTCATGTCTCCTTAGCACAGAAACGAGCTGAAGATATGGCTGATCTAGCAGATAACAGTTTCGATGTAGTGCTACTGAGTTCAATAGTCCAGTATTTCCCGAGTGTGGAGTATCTGTTGCAAGTAATAGAAGAAAGTATCAGGGTAGTCAAACCAGGAGGGATGATTTTCTTAGGGGATATCCGGAGTAGGCCATTAATGAAAGCATTTCACTCTTCGGTGCAACTGTATCAAGCAACTCCCTCACTGTCGAGACAACAACTCAAGTCAAAAATAGACAGAAAAATGGAGCAGGAGACCGAGTTGTTAGTCTCACCAGAGTTGTTTATAGCTCTGAAAGAAAAACATCCAGAAATAACTCATGTACAAATCCGTTTACAGAGGGGAACAGAACACAATGAACTGAATAAATATAGGTATAGCGTACTGTTGCATATAGAGGCACAACCAGGAACAGTAATAACACCGACTGTAGAAAGTGGAGCGGATCTGAGTGTTCAACAGATAGAAACTTATCTGCGATCCAAAGGGCCAGAATCAATTTGCTTTAGTGGTTTAGTCAATGGCAGAGTAGCTAATGATGTAGAGTTGGTAGAGTTGCTATCACAGCCAGAATCAAAACAGAATGTACAGCAGTTGAGGCAGTTTTTAGAGTCAAAGGAAACCAAGAGCATCGACCCAGAGAGGTTATATGAACTAAGTGCATCTTTAGGGTATAGCTTAGAGTTGTGTTGGTCTGCTCAGGGAAGTCCAGAATTGATGGATGGGGTATTTGTGCGCAGTTCCTTAGCCAAAGAAGGGATAGTGTTAACACCCCTAACTCAAAAATCGGTGGTAGCAAGTAACTGGGTCAATTATGGGAATAATCCGTTGAGTTCCCAGTTGAGAAAGGAACTGATACCGCAGTTGAGAGAGTATCTGGAGTCGAAATTGCCAGAGTATATGGTACCATCGGGGTTGATGGTGTTGTCACAACTGCCTCTGACTCCTAACGGTAAGGTAGACCGTAAGGCTTTGCCTGTACCGGATGTGGCCAGTAGTGTGTCAACGGAGTATGTAGCTCCACAGACACAGACACAGAAGGTATTAGCAGAGATTTGGGCAGAAGTGTTGGGTATAGAACAGGTGGGAATACACGATAACTTCTTTGATTTGGGCGGCCATTCCCTGATGGCAACTCAGGTTGTGTCTCGCTGCCGTCAGGCTTTTGGGAATGAACTGACTTTACAGCGTTTATTTGAGTCACCAACTATTGCTGGCATAGCTAAAAATATTGAAGTGCTGCGTCAGCTACCCCAAGATAAGACTACGTTAATTTCAGAAACAGAAGAATATGAGAGATTTGTGTTATGAAAACAGTTAATTTTATTTCTTACCTGCAAAATCTGGGTGTTAAACTTTGGATAGAGCAAGAGCAACTAGAATGTTATGCTCCCAAGGGAGTAATGACAGCAGAGCTAAAACGGAATCTAGTGGAGCGCAAGACAGAAATTTTAGAGTTTCTTCGAGAAGTACAAATAACTCAGAAATCTGTAGCTAGTTCCATTCAATCAATTTCTAGGGAGCAGGTAATCCCGTTATCCTATGCACAACAAAGGCTATGGTTTATAGAAAAAATGGCCTTGAGTAGCAACGCCTACAATATGCCATTAACCCTACATCTAGTAGGAAAACTAGACTATGTAGCCCTACAAACAAGTATCAACCAAATCATCGCTCGCCATGAAACCCTGAGAACCACTTTCAGTGAAATCAACGGCACACCAGTACAAATAATTCAACCCCCCTTTGAATTAGAACTACCCATAATTGACCTCACTGGGTTAACACCATCAGAAGCTACCACCAAACTCCAACAACTACTCCAACAAGAAAATGAACTTTCATTCAATCTAGAAGTAGACCCCCCCATACGGGCTCAGTTGTTTCAACTAGGAACAACAGAACACATACTGCAAATTACATTACATCACATCGCTAGTGATGGCTGGTCACTGACAGTATTACCCAAAGAACTCTCGGCTATTTACACTGCCACACTGGCAGACCAATCATCTCCATTACCCCCACTACCAATACAATATGCCGACTTTGCAGTTTGGCAAAAGAACTACTTACAAGGTGAAACCCTCTCTAGCCAACTCAACTACTGGAAGCAAAAGCTCCTTGACCTACCCCAACTACAACTACCCACAGACCATCCCCGACCCCCAGTTCAAACTTTTAATGGAGCAGGTATACCCATAAACATACCAGCAGCACTAACATCAAAAGTTAAACAACTCACCCAAAAGCAGGGAACCACCCTATTTATAACCCTGTTAGCAGTATTCAAAGTATTGCTGTCTCGTTACAGTGGTCAACAGAGTATAGCAGTAGGAACACCGATAGCCAACCGCAACCGCCGAGAAATAGAAGGGTTGATAGGTTTCTTTGTCAACTCCCTAGTCATGTACACAGACCTGGGAGGAGACCCTAGTTTCACAGAAGTATTAAACCGAGTCAAACAAACAGCCCTAGAAGCTTATAGTCACCAAGACATACCCTTTGAGAAGTTGGTAGAAGAGTTGCAACCAGAACGGGCACTATCGCAAAATCCCTTGTTTCAGGTAGTGTTTGCGGTGCAGCAGGAGGAAATCTTAAAACCATCCTTTAGCTTACCTAACTTAGAAGTAGGTTGGTATGAAGGGGCAGGAGCTGAGATGACAGTGCGGATGGACTTAGAGTTACATCTGTGGCCAGTAGGAGAAGAAATCAAAGGATTTTGTGCCTATAACACAGACTTGTTTGAGGCTGAAACAATTACTCGTATGCTGTCACATTATGAAAACTTACTATCAGCAGCAGTAGAGACGACCGAACGACCGATTAGCCAGTTGCCATTAATGACACAGCCAGAGCTAGACCAAATACTGGTGGAGTGGAACAATACCAAAACAAATTATCCAGATGACAAATGTATCCATCAGTTATTTGAGGATCGGGTAGAGAAAACCCCAGATGCAGTAGCAGTAGTATTTGAACAACAAAAGCTGACATATTCGGAATTAAATAGTAAAGCCAATCAACTAGCACATTATTTGCAAAAGTTGGGAGTAGTTCCAGAAACCTTAGTGGGAATATGTGTAGATCGTTCAGTAGAAATGGTAGTAGGTTTATTAGCCATACTCAAAGCCGGAGGAGCTTATGTGCCATTAGACCCGAACTATCCCCAAGAACGCCTAGAATATATGTTCGCTGACTCTGGAGTGTCAGTGTTACTAACTCAAGAACAAATATTAGCTCAATTGCCCCAACATCAAGCTCAAGTGGTTTTTCTAGATAGAGATTGGGAAAAAATAGCCACTGAAACACCAGAAAAGGTCAAGAGTGAAGTCAGTCCCCAAAATTTAGCGTACATAATTTATACATCAGGTTCCACAGGTAAACCAAAAGGAGTCTTGGTAGAACACAAGGGACTGTGTAATCTGGCTACAGCTCAAATCCAAGAGTTTCAAGTAAACTCCAACAGCAGAGTCGTTCAGTTCGCATCATTAAGTTTCGATGCCTCCATCTCGGAAATAGTCATGGCTTTAGGTTCAGGAGCCAGTTTATATATGGGCAGCCGAGATACCTTAATGCCTGGAGTGGGTATGAGTCAGTGGTTGCGGAACAACAAAATCACCCATATCACCATACCCCCCTCAGCTCTAGCAGTGATGCCCAAAGAGGAATTACCTGATTTAAAGACCATAGTAGTAGCAGGAGAAGCTTGCCCACCAGAGCTAATATCGCACTGGGCAAAGGGGCGACAATTTGTGAACGCTTACGGACCAACAGAATCAACAGTATGTGCCACCATGGCTGAATGCTCACCAGAGTGTTCTGTGCCACCCATAGGTAGGCCGATAGGCAATACTCAAATCTACATCCTAGACAGGAATTTACAACCAGTCCCCATAGGAGTACCTGGTGAAATTTATATAGGCAGCGTTGGTTTAGCTCGTGGCTATCTTAACCAACCTCAATTAACACAGGAAAAATTTATTTCCTATCCTTTGAGGAATTTAACCGAGGAGAAGCTTTACAAAACAGGAGATTTAGCTCGTTACTTACCGGATGGCAATATTGAGTTTCTTGGTCGCATAGATAATCAGGTGAAGATACGAGGTTTCCGAATTGAACCTGGAGAAATTGAATCAGTTCTCAGGAGGAATCCCCAAGTCCAACAAGCTGTAGTAATCGACAAGGAAGATACTCCAGGGAACAAGCGATTGGTAGCATATTTTGTTCCCGAACCAGAATTGGAACAAAATATCCAGAAGATGAAAGGCATAGAACTTTGGCCATCAATAGCAGAATACTATGTTTATGATGAGTTATTGTACTATGCGATGACTAATGACCATCGTCGAAACCAAAGTTATCAAGTGGCAATTAATCAACTTGTTAAAGAGCGAGTAGTAGTAGAAATTGGTACAGGTAAGGATGCTATTTTGGCGAGATTTTGTGCCAAAGCAGGAGCTAAGAAAATCTATGCTATTGAGAGAGACCAAGAAACCAGTCAGTTAGCTAAAGCTAGCGTCGATAAGTTTGGATTATCGGCACAAATTGAAATCATACATGGAGATGCGATGACGGTTAACCTACCAGAGTTAGCAGATGTATGTGTTTCGGAAATTGTGGGAGCAATAGGTGGTTCTGAAGGAGCAGCAGTAATTATTAATAATGCCAGAAGGTTTTTGAAGCCAGATGGTGCAATGATTCCTGAAAGAAGTGTGACTAAGATTGCAGCAGTAACTCTTCCAGAGCCTTTACTCAATCAACCCAGATTTACAAAGGTTTCTGGTTATTATACCCAGAAAATATTTGAACAGGTTGGGTATCCTTTTGATTTGCGGGTTTGTATTAAAGGATTTCCTCAAGCAAATTTACTTTCCAATCGAGGAATATTTGAGGATTTAGACTTTACTAAATCTGTAGATACAGAATTGAGTCATCAAATTCATTTAAGGATAGAAAAATCCGGCAGATTAGATGGTTTTCTGGTCTGGTTAAATTTACAAACTATTGAGGGAGAGTATATAGATATTCTGAAACATGAGCATTGTTGGTTACCAGTGTATTTCCCAGTGTTTGAGCCTGGTATTGAGGTGAGTGAAGGAGATGTGATAGAAGCTGTTTGTAGCCGAAAGCTTTGCGAAAATAATTTGAATCCAGATTATGCTATCCAAGGACGTATTATCAGGCAACAAGGAGAATATATTGATTTTGAACACATTTCTTATCACTGGAAACAACAGTTTAAGCAAACTCCTTTTTATCAAAGGTTATTTGCAGAAACTGAAACAGTTAGCACTTCTAACTTACAACTATTAGATACTCACATCAACAGTTGGCAAAACCTATTTAACCAACAAATTGATGAACATAAGAGTGAAGTAACTGACCCATTATTCAATATCTCAGGTTGGCGCAGCAGTTACGACAACCAATCCTTACCAGAAAGGCAAATGCGAATTTGGACAGGGGATATTGTAGCTCAAGTATTAGCACATAAACCGGAAAAACTATGTGAAATAGGTTGTGGTACAGGATTGCTACTATTTCAAATTGCCCCCCAAACCCAAGCCTATTATGGCATTGATATATCTAGTATTTCACTAGATTATATCCAACAACAAATACTAGCCGAACCAGAGAAATATGCTCATGTCAATCTAGCACAAAAAAGAGCAGATGAGATAGGTGACATAGCAGCTCAAAACTTCGATGTAGTGCTATTAAACTCGGTAATTCAATATTTTCCGAATGTAGAGTATTTGTTACAAATAATATCTGAGGCAATTCGGATAGTCAAACCAGGAGGAATAATTATCCTGGGAGATGTCCGGAGTTTGCCATTAATGAAAGCCTTTCACTCTTCGGTGCAACTGTATCAAGCAACTCCCTCACTGTCGAGACAACAACTCAAGTCAAAAATAGACATAAAAATGGAGCAGGAGACCGAGTTGTTAGTCTCACCAGAGTTGTTTATAGCTCTGAAAGAAAAACATCCAGAAATAACTCATGTACAAATCCGTTTACAGAGGGGAACAGAACACAATGAACTTAATAAATATAGGTATAGCGTACTGTTGCATATAGAGGCACAACCAGGAACAGTAATAACACCGACTGTAGAAAGTGGAGCGGATCTGAGTGTTCAACAGATAGAAACTTATCTGCGATCCAAAGGGCCAGAATCAATTTGCTTTAGTGGTTTAGTCAATGGCAGAGTAGCTAATGATGTAGAGTTGGTAGAGTTGCTATCACAGCCAGAATCAAAACAGAATGTACAGCAGTTGAGGCAGTCTTTACAGGAGAACCTAGTCAATGGCATCGACCCAGAGAGGCTACATCAACTGAGTTCGGAGCTAGGGTATAGCTTAGAGTTGTGTTGGTCAGCACAAGGTAGTCCAGAATTGATGGATGGGGTATTTGTGCGCAGTTCCTTAGCCAAAGAAGGGATAGTGTTAACACCCCTAACTCAAAAATCAGTGGTAGCAGTTAACTGGGATAATTATGGGAATAATCCTTTGAGTTCCCAGTTGAGAAAGCAACTGATACCGCAGTTGAGAGAGTATCTACAGTCGCGGTTGCCAGAATATATGGTGCCATCGGGGTTGATGGTGTTGTCACAACTGCCTCTGACTCCTAACGGTAAGGTAGACCGTAAGGCTTTGCCTGTACCGGATGTGGCCAGTAGTGTGTCAACGGAGTATGTAGCTCCACAGACACAGACACAGAAGGTATTAGCAGAGATTTGGAAAGAAGTGTTGGGTATAGAACAGGTGGGAATATATGATAACTTCTTTGATTTGGGGGGTCATTCTCTAACCGCAGTCAAATTAGTTTCTAAGATATCCACAAATTTCAACATTAGTCTCTCAGTAAAAACTTTATTATTACACCCAATAATTGCTGAGTTAAGTAATATTATGACAGAACTAATACAAAATAAAAATGTCTCTCAAGAGCCAATTTCTCAATCAATTAATAATGAAGTTCAGGAAACATTAAATAAGGAAGTTGTACAAACTAAAAATTCCGAGTATGTACAATTTGAATCTCGCTCTTTGTTATCTTTATTTACTGTGGGTAAAATTCCTCCTGTCGATGCTGCAGCTTTATGTTATTGGGGAGAATATGATCCAGAAATGTTTGACTGGAGTCGAGATTATATGATTGAAAATATCTTTGAAAATCTTCCTTTTTGGACGATGATTAAACAGACTAATTGGGGTCGAATTGCAATAATAGCTTTGCCTCGATTTGTTTCGGATTTATATAGCAATCAAGATGATGCAGTACAGGTAATTATTGAAGCATTAGAAATGGCTGGAATAATTGGTGCTAAATTTGTTTCTTTAACTGGTTTAATTCCTTCTGCTACTGATTATGGATTGGCAATTACTAAGGCAGTTGCTAACCGTGAGGATTTGCCAAAAATTACGACTGGACATAGAACAACTGGTGCTGCTGTTGTATTGACTATTAAGAAGATATGTGAGCAAGGTGGCCGGGATTTAAGTACAGAAAAAGTAGGATTTATTGGATTAGGTTCTGTGGGAATGAATGTGCTGCCGTTAATGTTGAAATGCTTACCACATCCTCAAGAAATTACTCTTTGTGACGTTTACAGTAAGTTAGAATTCCTGGAGAATATTGAACAAAATTTAGTACATAAATTTGGTTTTAAAGGTAAAATAAAGTTGGCATTATCAAAAACAACAGTTCCCCAAGAAATTTACGACTCTACTTTAATTGTTGGAGCTACAAATGTCGCAAATGTATTAGATATTATGCAGGTTAAGCCTGGTACGCTAATTGTTGATGATTCTGGTCCTCATTGTTTTTCAGTAGAGCAAGCTATTAAGCGTTTTCAGGAACGGGAAGATATTTTATTTAGTGAGGGAGGGATGTTGCGATCGCCATTTCCTATAAAAACCACAGTCCATTTACTACCCTCTGTAGAAAAAATAATGAATAATGCTCAAAAGGAAGCAGTTTTTAATTCAAATCCTTTTAATATCATGGGTTGTGCTTTTTCTGCTTTACTATCATCTCAGTTCGAGCAACTGGAGCCTACTGTAGGAATTTGCGATGGAGAACAGTCTGAATTACATTACCAAATTTTGCAAGAATTAGAATTTGAAGCAGGCGATCTACATTGTGAACATTATGTACTTCCAGCAAAATCAATAGCCAATTTTAGACAGCGTTTTGGCAAAGATTTGTAAGGATTTAGGTGATAGCAATCGCTGGTGAAGTCTGCGATCGAAGATCGCAGACTTCATAATAATAATGATTATTTTTATTCGGTAGTCCTGCATAGTAATGGTCAAGTACAAATTGTGTTATTATAGTGATGTATGAAGTTCCATATAGCTCCAATATGATTACTTAATTTTTGAGAAAACGATAATGTCAAAAGCCTTTAAGTTTCCGTTCAGATGCTAGCTACATGATTACAGGAGGTTTGGGAGGTTTAGGTTTACTGGTAAGTAGGTGGGCTTAATTAAAGGTTAAAAACTTGATAATTTTTACTATCTACATTTCCAGATATTGTCCACTGTTGAAGCTGATAACCTACTTGGTAACTTCGTTTTTTTATACCTTCTTTAACTGCTAAAGCTAAATCGTATTCATCCTCAAACATTCGACCAGAGATTTGATGAGTTTCTTGATGCAGTCGCTCATGGGGGAAACCCCCTGTTCCCTTGCTGCATCGCTTTAAGTTGACGCCACTCACCCTCTATTAGATTAAGTTCTGGACTATAAGTTGGCAAAAAAAATAAATACAATCCCATTTCTAACCATTCTTTTTGTTTAGCTCTTACCTGATGAATTTTATGACTTGAGGAATTATCCAGAACAATGACTGTATCTATTCTTATTGTTAGTCTAGTTTTTTCCGCTTCTTTGGCTTCTTTGTCCAAAAACTTTATTAAATTATCTTTTTTGATGCTACCAAGTTTTAAAGCATAATTAAAGCTTTTTTTTGGTTCATATATTCCTAATATATTTAGAGGCTGAAGGGGTGACGAAATAACCTGAAACGCTTTAAATGTAAAGTGTTCCTGAGGGGGCGACGAAATAAGTTACAACGCCGACTCTATAAGCAACCTAGCCCTTAGGCCTCGTTGATAATACTTTCGTTGTCTTGATGCAAAGCGCGAGTGGTTTGAATTTACCGTAAGACAGTTGAGCCTTGTCTTGATGCAAAGCGCGAGTGGGGGAAACCACGGCAGTCGCTCATGGGGGGGACCACGGCAGTCGCTCATGGGGGGGACCACGGCAGTCGCTCATGGGGGAAACCCCCGCGTGAAGGCGCTGCCTCCCCAAGACCGCGCTGCCTCCCCAAGACCGCGCTGCATCGCTTTAATTTGCTGACCTTGAATCGTTGAAGAAGTATAAGCTATCGCAATTAATAAAACTAGAGAAATCAGCCGTTTACCCTCAACTTTAGTATCCTCTAGATTATAGCCACCTTTCTTGAAATCTCTAAACATCTCTTCTTCTCTTGGTGCGCGTTCCCTAGGTCGGGAAACCCGACCGGGGTCGCACCGCTATATCAAATCTTTTTTTATAAGCGGAAATTGCCAACTCTATACCGTCGAAATTGGTGAGAATAAACCATCCCTCTTTTGGGGTTATTCCCTTGACTTTACGTTGCCACTTACAAGCCACATTACAACTTGAAAAACCATGGGTCTTGGTTACTTTAACTCCTTGCATAAAAAACGATACTCCCGGTGCTAAACCTAAATTATTTAATTGAATCCAAATCTCATTTTTAACTTCAATAAATTCGTTTTTTTTAAGACGTAAGCAAAAATATACATCCAATGACTGGAGATACTTTGCTAGCTTTACCGAGCAAAATTCTCTATCCCCTAATATACAAATATTATAATTTTTTAAAAGTGGCATCACTGAGGATAGGGCAGTTTTCTGTTAATTAAAATTGCTAGACCCTAATTTGGGAAGTAATTCAAAATATATGGGAAAGGATCTTTTATCCCAAACTATACTAATCATGATCAAATTTATGCGACTCCAATTTGTGCGATAAGCACGCTACATAAATTAATTGTTCAGTTGTAAAGTATGTTGATAACCAGGTTTTTACAATTGGGAACCAAATTTTTTCAATCGTTAGATTAGGCAATGATAAAAATCGTTGTATTCTTTTTCTACGACTTTCAAATTTTATGGGAATTGATAAAATATTTGCTAATTTTTCTAAATTTACGTTTTTAATTGTCTGTACGAGACTAAGCAGAATTAAAAGGAATAAGTATTCTGATTTACTAAGTTGACTTTTTAAGTGGTTTTGGTAAAATGCAGGTAACATTTTCAATTGGTAGGTCTTGTTGCAAATAATCGACCTATCTTTTTTTTACCACAAAATGGTGAACACTTTCTGGGGGTGTGACATGCAAGCTAAAATCATTACTGGGTAATAAGTTCAGCCCATCAGTTACTTAGGGCTTGCTGAAAAAGTATTTGGGTAGGGATAGGCAAGAGGCAAGAGGCAAGAGGCAATAGTTCCGGAGTGCTCATCCGTGCAAGACAAGCACTGACTAACATAATTGCGCTTGTGAGGGGGAGAATCAGGATTGTCCTCTGATTACAGCAATTCAACTGATGTTTCCTGATTTTCTGCCCTCCAATACCCAGCAGCTAGTTGAGTCTACCTCAATTGTTCTTGCTCAAAGTATCCAGCGTCAAGCTATCTCAACTCCCCTGAGCCCCCAGGCGATTGCCACAACTTACGTTAATCAGGGTAAGGGTGGCACACCAATTTTGTTACTCCATGGCTTCGATAGTTCCGTGCTAGAATTACGCCGCTTGCTACCACTGCTGGCTCAGGAAAATGAAACCTGGGCAGTGGATTTGTTGGGTTTTGGGTTTACGGATCGCATGGCAGGGACACCATTTAGCCCCTACGCGATCGCAACCCATCTCTATTATTTCTGGAAAACCCTGATTAGAACACCAGTGATTGTAGTCGGTGCTTCTATGGGGGGTGCAGCGGCGATTGATTTTACCCTCACTTACCCCCAGGTTGTTAAACAGTTAGTATTAATAGATAGCGCTGGCTGCACCAAGGCTCCCCCGATTGGGAAGTTCTTATTTCCGCCCTTAGGCTACCTAGCCACAGCATTTTTGGCTAATCCCAAGGTAAGGCAAAGTATAAGTAAAAACGCTTACTATGATAAAGGTTGGGCCTCTGAAGATGCCCGAATTTGTGCTGCATTGCACCTAGAAATGCCTGGTTGGAATCAAGCCTTGATTGCGTTTACCAAAAGTGGTGGTTATGGTGATTTTGGAGATAAGCTGGCTCAGATTAGCCAGCCAACTCTAATTTTGTGGGGTGACCATGACGAAATTTTAGGGACTGCTGCTGCTAGTAAGTTTAAGCATGCGATCGCACAATCTCAATTAATCTGGATTAAAGACTGTGGTCATGTGCCTCACTTGGAACAAGCTCAAGTTACTGCTGAGCATATTTTAGAATTTGCCTAGACTTCGGCGGGGTGGATCTCATTAAAGCTGTTTGACCCGGTGGGTGGAATGGGGATCAGGCGTGGAATGGGCATCTTGCCCGTTACAATTTTCAAACGGGCTGTCCCAACAAAGCGCGAAGAGGCGGAAAATGACGCTAGCCCTTGGGTGGTGCGTTACGGGGCGGGCTGCCCCAACACTGGCTACGAGGTTGAACATGAGGGCAAGCCCGCCCCTAACGCACCCTACGCACCCTACGCAACTTTCCCCTATTGCCTATTGCCTATTGCCTATTGCCTTTTTCGGCAATTCGTGTGTTTACAACCGAGATACAAACGCGCTTATAGCATTTTCAGTTAAGTTTTGAAAACGCGATCGCATGTCCAACATACCAGGGAATATTGGGATAAGCTGGTTCCAGGGGCATGATTTTATATCCTAGAGAGTCAATAAAAATCTCAATGGTTTGATTCTTCAGTTTAAAGGACTCTTGATTACCATCATCTACTTCATAAATCAGGATGGGCTGATACTCTTTAATAGTTTCAATCATCCCCCTTAAAACATTAATTTCTGCTCCTTCCACATCGATTTTCACGACCGTTGGGGGTTTCAAAGTCTTTTGGGACACCAAATCATCAATACACACAAGGTCAACTGTCATTTCACCCCTGAGATCTGGAGGTGTACCCGCTGTAGCTAAAGTAGCTCCCCCTGAATGATGGGCCAGCAACAATTCTCCGGTTCCGGTTGATTCAGAAACGGCTTGTGGGAAAACAGTAACATTGGAGAAGCTATTAAGCTCGACATTCCGTCGAATAATGTCAGCATTGTTTGGGACTGGCTCAAAAGCATAAACCTGTCCAGATGGCCCAACTAGCTTCGCAGCAATAATAGTAAAAAATCCAATATTGGCACCGATATCATAGAAGATATGATCACGGTTTAAGCAGCTTGCTAAAGCGTTCTGAAGTGGAAGTTCATAGGTACCACGTGCAAAATCAGGATTAGAACCATCCCCATGGAATTTTAGTCCTGCACCTACTCCATGGTTAAGGGTTACCTGTTGATTGCTTAAATTCATGACTCTACACCTTTGCTACAAAGTTTTGAAATACACTTCCTGTATCGTTGCCCCATTCCCAGTTAGCAACAATCCCAACTCGATTAATTCTAAGACGCGCCGCATCTGGATAAACATCTGTCAGGGCACGATACAATACTGGCTCATCATTGATGAATATCATGTAATTCATGCCATCAAAAACCATGCGGAGCCGATGAGAGACACCCCAGGAAATGCGTTTACCCACATTTGTCCAGACAGCATCAAATAATTCTTCAAAGCCATTGAGATAGAAAAAGGAAGACATGGAAGCACCACCGTAACAGTCATCTAACCAGTTATTGATAGTGATATAGTTGTCAGCATCCTGCCAAAAGATAAACCCTCCACGACCTTTTTCTCCCTGTCCTCGTCTAGTTCCAGGGGGAGTAATGTCTACCTGTAAATCCGCTATTTCTGGCTGATCCCAATCAATGGTGTAGGCAGTGCGACCTGGATTAGGATGCTTAGCATCAGCTTGGACTTTGGCTGTACTATTCCCAGTCAGCTTAATTACCCCTAGCCCAATATTCCGATGCCAGACTTTGCTACCACTAGTGGTGGTTTTTCCCATCAAGTCCCCAGCTGCACCAGCAAAATCTTCAGTGATAGCTATTTCGGTACCCTCTACTACCCAAGGGGAGCCTAGGTCAAGTTCGGAAGGAATAGGGATAGTGCGTGGGTGAGCCTCAAAGGAGCGAAAATACAGACTATTATTAGGGTTAATCCCACCAATGCCAACACCGGTAGCGTTTTGCAGGCGGGTATCTGTAAAGCACTTGTTAAAGACTAACTGGCCATTGAGATACAGGCTGAAAGTCTTACTATCATCCAATATCTGTAAAGAGTTGATCGCTCTTGGCTGTAAATACCATAGATCGCTCACAGCTAAACATTCCCAGCTATCATGGTCTTGAATCATAAGTTGACATTTCTCCCCGTCTGCTAGGAAACTCCAGAATTGGTTTTTATCCTGAACACGCCACACAATGCGGACTCCAGTTATCTGAGTAGAGGTTTCGACCAGCAAATGGATTAGCCCAGAGGGTGTGGGACACTCCAACATAGCGAAGCTATCCGGTTGAGTGGCTCTAGCACCATTAGCTGTTAACTCATAACTTCCTTGAGAGACACTCCAGAAACCACCCTTGTCCGCTTCAGCACCATCTAGCAAACCATCACCAATCAGGTCATCTGCTGCCTGAGCTGTACCGTACCAGGTGGCAAGGTCTGAAATTTTGGCTACATTAGCGCCATAGATTCGCGTATCGACTTCAAAACCATTCTGTCCCAAAATACTTTGGTATACACCAGCATATACTGTGGCATCATCATTGAAAGGATCAATAGCAATGGGACGCATGTTAGGGTAAGCGGCCAGACCATGAGCATGATTGACAGAAGCAGCATAATAGGCGGCTCCCTTTTCCCGCAGAACCACGATGTAATAAACCTGGAGATTTTGTAAGCCCCTAAATGCTGATAGCAGATACCCCCCCAACCGAGTCCACAACTCTCCATTTTCTGCCCCAGTGGCATGAACAATAAAGGCATTTCCCTCTGCAGTCGCGTCAACAGGAACTTCCCTGGGGAACCAACCCACTGCCAGATTCTCATCAATATTTGGCAATTTAAACGGTTTGAAATATTTGGAAATTCTGGAGGTACTACGAATCCACCATAGGAGCTTTCGCAGCATCCTGCTTTTTCCCTGACTGGAAGTCCAACGCAGAAGTCGTTTAGCCGGTTTATCTGTCTCAGGACCAATCATCCACCGATGGAGTCGTTCTGTTAGGGGCTCAATCCTTTCGGTCTGGGATGTATTATGACCATTGCTCAGAAACACTGCAAAGGCGAGTCCATTGGTACGGGTGTACGGACCATACGCAATGCCCTGTCTGCCCCACGCAGGTTTTAGCAGAGGCTGGAGACGTAATGCGCCATTATCAATCCCAATCAGCTTTTCGACATCTATACCCTTACGAACTGCACCACTGGGAGTTTTAGTACCAATGGTTTTACCTGCACAACAGTTGTCTGAGAATGTGTCTGTAAAGGATTTGTTTACTAAATTTTCTGGTGGATTTAATTGTTGCATGTTGTTACTTATTTATATAGCGTTTTTAAATGAGATGTGAAACTAGGATTGATGGAAATTATGAATTCCCTACTCCCTACTCCCTACTCCCTACTCCCTTCTTCTTTATTTAAGATAAACACAAAATAAAATGGATATATGATAACCCATATATCCATAACTGATATGACTGATAAAAATCTTGAACACTCTTATTATTTATGATTTCATGATTATCTTGAATGAAGTTGCCAAATTGGCTAATTTATCGCTGCATCAATACTCTTCAAAATTATGATTCAAACTATATCGACGAAATAATTCATAGTTTTGAAAAAAACAGTCTAAAAACTCCCCCTCTGAAACATCCCTCAGGGTTAGCCAGCGCGGATGAGGAATTAGTTGTTTCATTTGAGATTGATGTTGGTCTAGGGCAGTACGTTTGATATCAAAAATATCACCAATATAGACAGATAATCTAAAATCATTCAGTAAGCGAAACCCTGAGATGATGTTTTTTTTAAAAAAGGAGATCAGGTTTGGTTTACTCCCTTCGACCCTTGTCCAAGGCCAGTGATTCCAGAACCATATAGGATACTCATAAACTGTCACATCAAATTTAATTGTTTTGAGTGCAGCTACGACAATTTCATTGGTAGCATTATGGTCAGATACCCCATCGTTGTAGTAGGGAATAAAAATTTCTTCAGGAAGATAGTTAAGAATAATTTTGGCGACGTTTTGGATAGCTAAATTTCTGGTTTTATCTAATGTTCCATCTTTGAATTCCAAAAAGCTGACATCATGCTTTTGCAGACCAAGTTTTTGAGCTGCTGCCAAGGCTTCATTAGCACGTATTGATTTTACCTGATTTTCTGGAATCAGATGAGCATGAGATTGACATCCATCTGTCATAAAAACAATTTTTACATCGGCTCCGGCTTGCTTTTTACGGATAATTGTTCCACCACAACCAAGGGTTTCATCATCCTGATGGGGTGAAAATATAATCGCCGAGCGTCTTAGATTATTTCTGTCATACTCAACTCTAGTACTATGGACTAGAAAACGATAAAACTGGCGTACCAGAGTTTGTAAGGATAATTTATTGCTCATTTTTAACTTGTCACTTGTCACTATTCCCTGTTAGGATGTTCAACACTTCTGTCTTTTGCTTTAAAATAAGGCGTTGCTGATTCTGAGTATGATTGTGCCCCCCTAGGGCGTGTTTTCAAAGTTTTCCGCAAGATTATGATCCCCCCCAGCCCCCCTTAATAAGGGGGGAGCCATACTCAAAGTCCCCCTTTTTTAAGGGGGATAATGGGGGATCTCCGAGGCAAGAAGACACGCCCTAGCCCCCCAAGTTTGGGAGTTTGGGGGATTTAGGGGGCTTTAGCAAAGCCAAACGATCGCGCATTCATACTTCAATTAAGTAACGCCTCAAAGAATAGTCTTGTACTGCTTGAGTAAATCATCAACAACTTTCTCGAAAGAAAATAGTTCAACTGCTCGCTGATGTCCAGCTTGTCCCATGGATGTTCTAAGTTCTTGGTCAGAAAGAAGTTGCAAGATGGCGTCTGCCAAAGCATTAGCATTACTCCGTTCAACCAGCAAACCTGTCTTACCATCTTCCACAATCTCGGGAAAAGCACCAGCTTGGGTAGCAATAATCGGAAGACCTGCAACCATAGCTTCCACAATTGGCATCCCAAATGCTTCGTGACATACTGAGGGAAATACAAAAATGTCTGCTTGCTGATAATAATTGACTAACTTAGATTGAGGAAGGGAGCCAGTGAAGGATACTTGGCTGGCTAGATCAGCACCAAAGTGATCATTCAATTCGGAAAGGTATCGTCTCACGTAACCTGTCCAACTTTCATCACCGTAGAATGACGCTAACTCTGCCACTTTGGAGTCATCACTTAATCCGACAAGATAGTCGTAGGGTAATGCACCTACAGGACCAACGAGATCAAGTTTGGTTTGAGGGCAGCGCTCGAGCACTTTTTTAAACGCTTCTAATAAGACATGGGAGCCTTTTTCTGGAGATACTCTACCCACATAGAGTAATCGTTTAGCCGGATTGTTGCTTCTGCCATTTTGCTGATTATGGCTGACATAGAAATTTATGAAGCGATCAAGGTTTACCCCATTAAAAACCGGCTGACAGCGCTCGGCAAATTTAGGAAAACGCTGGCGAATACCTTCTGTGATATAGTTACTAGTACCAATAACTAAATCTACCTTACTAAGCCGCTTTTCTAGAATTTTGTGATCGAGTTGGGTCAACCACTCACAATGCATGTGCAGGGCAATTTTTATTCCTGGGTTTAAGGCTCGTATCACTGGAATAAACTGAGATAAGTTGTGAATGTGAACAACATCACATTGCTGTTTTTTCAAGTCATTGGCTACCTGTAAAATATATGCTAGGTAATAGAGTTGGGATCCAAATATAGGACGTTTTTGATTCTGGAATCCTGGAATTTTTTCCAGATAGTTTAGCAGTTTTTTATCCCGGCCTATGGGAATATATCGATAGTCTACTCCGTCATGACTTGCCGTATTAAAGCGTTCTCCTGGTGTATAGACAATAACATCACCATCTTGAACTAAAAGACGCACGAATTCATAGGTCAAAATCCCGATGGAATCCATCGGATTTGGAAACGATGTCATCACAAAGGGTTGACATACAAATGCTATCTTTAATCGTTTATTAGAATCTGCTCCGTTTAATTGATTATTTAATTTGTTGTTTAATTTGTTTTGCTCTCGGTCAATCCTAGCTAATTTATTTTGGACTAAAGTGGTGTAGACTACAGTGTTACTGGGATTGAGTTTGAGGACATTGTTATAGGACGCGATCGCATCATCTAATTTGCCTTGTTCTTGGAGAGCAACTCCCAAGGTATAATGACTGTTGACCAAGTCTGGCTGTATTGCGATCGCTTTCTGGTAGTAAGCCACCGCAGTCTTCACATCGCCTCCTATTTTCCGAGTAACGCCCAAATCGTGATTTAAGGCAGCGTAGTAGGCCTGTTTTTCTTGGGAAAGCTGCCCTTGAGCGTAGAGAGCATTACCCAAATTCACATCAGCTTCAGCACAGTTGGGCTGAATCTCCAAAGCTTTTTGATAGCATGCGATCGCATTTTCCCACTTGCCTTGTTGTTGTAGAGCATAGCCAAAGTTGTTATAAAGCGCTACCGAGTTCGGCTGTAGGGCTAACGCTCGCTGATAAGCTTCCACTGCTTCTGACAATTGACCTTGAGCTTGACGCAAATTGCCTAAACTGAACCAAGCCTTGAAAGACTCCGGATTGACAAGGAGGGTTGTATTGAAAAACTCCTCAGCAGTTTGGTACTTACCTACCTGTTGTGCTAGCATTCCTAACCCATACAAGGCATCTGGTTGGTTAGGTATTCCTGCTAGAATCTGACGATAAACTTGCTCAGCTTCGACCAAGCGATTGGCTCGATGATATTGAAGAGCAACTTGAAGTGCTTCAGAAAGTTGTGTCACTGTTGTAATCCTCAATTTTTACTTTTTAATTGGTAATTGGTAATTGTATAGAGTTGTGAACATATTCGCCCTTGGGTATTGGCAATAAGTGTGTTCACAACCCAGATAAAAACCCTATATCTATAGCAGTCGCCAGCGATGCAGCGCGGTCTTGGGGAGCCAGTGCGGTCTTGGGGGTCTCCCCCATGAGCAACTGGCGTGGTTTCCACGGGGCTTACAAGGTGCGGACGCAGGTTCCGCACACAGCCCCTCCCCATGAGCGACTGCATCAAGACAGGGCAGTTAGGACATGACAAAAGTCTCAAACCTAAGTAAGCGAAAGAGTTTGACTTCTGACTTCTGACTTCTGACTTCTGACTTCTGCTATAACTAGGGATAAGCAAAGTAAAAACTCTCTGAATTATGATTCAACATAATCGAGCGCAACTTTGAAGCAATCTCATCCCGTAGGGGAGCAGCTTCGGCTTGAGTAAGCCAAGTAAATAGTTTCTCCACAGCTTGAGGAGACGGATCAATTTTGAGTGCCTCTTGGAGCAGACGAAACGCACCAGAAAGATTCCCAGCCTTTAGGGGAATTACCATATGGTTTAGACAATAATTAAAGTAATGGTTACGAGCGTTGGCTGTAATTGCTGCACAATGCTCAGCAGGAAGATAGCTCTCGGAAATTTCAATCCCCTGGCGGATAGACGTTGCTTGAGCTCCAGATAATATCAGTTCACTGGTCATATTATTATCATGCTCACGGTAACGTGCCAAAATATCGCCTTCGTACCACCAATCATAAAAACTAGCAATACGCTTATAAATTTCCCAGTCAGGAGTATACGTGTTCCCCGGATCGTAACAGCCCAGATGTTCATGAGTAGAGCGACGAATCACAACTGCACAGGGATTCAAGACATTGGAAGTGCCAATCTTCCACAGCCAATCTTGATGGATACCCGTATCTTTTCCATACACTTGTTGGGAGAAAATTATCTTTCCTTTCTCATTGATATTTTCATAACCCGTAAATGCTGCTCCCACAGAATCACTACATGTTTCTAGACTCTTCTTCAAGCGGGAATAATAACCTGGAAGAACATATTCATCTTCAGGAAGCACATGAATCCACTGACCGCGACTGAGGGCAATACCAAGATTAAAATTGCGTCGGGCACCGATATTTTCTGGATTGCGGTAGTAGCGAACTACCCCTCCCCCAATCGAATTCACCAAATCGTATAGAGGAGGTGTGCTGGCATTATCCATAACCAAAATTTCCATCTCCTCTTCGCCCTGCCATTGAGCCAATACACTGGCCAAACATTCTAGAAGATAGTCAGTACGGTTATATAAAGGAATAATTACTGTCCAAAACGGTCGCTTGTCTTCACTTACCGATACGCTCGGAATCCCTGGAAACTGATATCCCCCGATCGTAACGTCTGGTTGTTCTACCTGCGGTGGTGTTAGTGTCTCAAGAGATACTGTAGAACCGTTATCAGAACCTTTGTCAGAACCTTTGTCAGAACCGTTGTCAGGATTGACTACTTTCCCATACCGGGGATTGACTAGCATTAACCCTTGTCGATAAGCAGATGCTGCCTCCTCTAACTGCTTCTGGGTTTGGTAAATCCTGCCTAAATTAAAGTACACTTCCCCATAACTAGGATTGAGTTCGAGAACCTTCTGATAAGATGCGATCGCATTTTCAAACTCACCTTGGTCTTGAAGCACCACTCCCAAATTGTAATGAGCGCTGACCAAATCTGACTGCATCGCCACCGCTTGGCGATAGTAAGCCACAGCATTAGTCAAATCTCCTGCTTTTTGCCGGGTAACCCCTAGCTCATGGTTCAATTGTGCGTAGTGTGCTTGTTTTTCTAGGGCAAGCTTCTCTTGAGCGTGGAGTGCATTGCCCAAATTCACATCAGCTTCAGTGCAGGTAGGCTCAATCTCCAAAGCTTGTTGATAAGATGCGATCGCATCGTCCCAATTACCTTGTTGTTGTAGAGCATACCCAAGGTTGTTGTAAACCGGTACTAAGTTCGGCTGTATTGTTAAAACTCGTTGGTAACACTCCACCGAGTCAGACAACTGACCTTGACCTTGGCACAAATTACCTAAACTGAACCAAGCCTTAACAGAATTCGGCTCCGCTTCCACAGTAGCTCTGAACAGCTTCTCGGCAGTATCATACTGACCTGTTTGCTGTGCCAGCACCCCTAAGCCATATAAAGCTTCCGGATGATTAGGCTGTTGTTCCAAAATCTTATAGTAAAGCTGTACAGCTTGGTTTAAGCGATTGGCTTGACGATGTTGAACAGCAATTTGTAGTGCTTCAGAAACAGTTTCCATCGCAAATTGTCTTGGTTTATGGACTACATTTAATAGAAAATCTTCCAATGCTCTTACCGGTTTCAAGTCACCATATAACTTATGCTTATTTTCAGCAACTTGATCAGATATGTATTGACGATATTGAGCATCTTGACCCAAGCGTACCGCAATTTTCACATAATCCTCTTTACTCGAAGCAATTGTCTCTTCCAGACCCATCATTTTTAGAATTGCCATCGTATGCCGACCACGCATCAAATCTCCTGGCAATGTCACCATCGGAATATTATGGGCAATAGATTCCAAACTAGAGTTACATCCAGACCAACCAATGCTATCCAGGAATACATCCGCTATCGCTGAGGTTCCAGCAAACCTCCTGTTATTCATGAATGGTAAAAATATGCAGTAGTCTGTATAATCGAGGCCAAATTTATTAAAAGCATCCCTTAAACGCTGCTCAAATATCTCAGTAACCCGGTCACTTTTAACATATTTAATAAATACAAACTTACACCGATGAGCTAACTCCTTAGCAATTCTAGGAAATACATCATCATAGTCAGGTAAATACTTATATAACGATTGGCAACACCAGAACATAATCTCATCATCATCTAAGCCTATGTCCTTTTTAGCGATCGCTTCCGGTGTAATTTCCAAAGGCGTGTAATGGATAGAGAGATTCGGTAATCTAACTAACCTCTCACTATAATGATCTTGAGCATTTTCTGCTTCCATTAAATCACTACTTAAGTAATAATCAATCGTCGGCATCCCACTAGTATCCGGATGTCCCCAAGATGTCATTTGAATTGGAGCCAGTCTTAAACAACCCAACTTAACTGTAGTTGGCGACATCCCGAATTCCGGAAAAATAAGGATGTGTAATTTATCTTCTGTAATTACCTCACACCATTCTTCGATAGTGAAAGAACCTTGAACAAATTTTACAAATGATTTTGCGGCTATTGCTGTTTCCTTATCCTGTTTTAACCCTGTGTGATAACCAAATAGTTCAAAATTCGATCTATCTAGATTTTCTACCCAGCCCTTAATCGGTATTTTCCAATTAGAATGATCCCAAAAGAATTCCGAAATAACTCCAATCCGAACTTTTTCATGAGGCGCTAAATTTGGTAGAGGAATTTTCTGGCTCCACCGGGGATAGCACTGGGACATGATCTGGCAAATCATTTGTCCATAAATTTCCTGTAACTCTCGGTTATTTAACCCTTGATAGGCCAGATAAAAAGGCTGAAACGCTCCCACCGCGTTAGCGGCACTTAGCAGTTCCCTTGGACTTAGCTCTGTATCGCTCTGTGTATAGCTATCCGCTAATTTTTTAAGACTACCTTGGTAATTATTTCGCGTTACCTTGATTTCATCAACACTTGAATAAATGATCGGAATCTGACACACGCACATGGCCAGTTTAGCTTCAGCCAAGTTAGGGTTAATACTTAATGCTTGCTGGTAAGACTGTAGGGCTTCTTCTAGCTTGCACTGTTCGTGGAGTGTATTTCCTAAATTGTTATAAACCTCAGCAAAGTCAGGTTTCAGCCTAATCGCTTCCTGATAGGACTGTACCGCTTCCTCTAACTTGCCCTGTTTTTGGAGTATTGTTCCCAAATTGTTATGAGCGTCAGCATAGTCAGGTTTAAGCCTAATTGCTTCTTGGTAAGACTCTCTTGCAGCATCTAACTTGCCCTGTGTTTGGAATAGAGTCCCCAAATTGTTATGAGCCTGAAAACAATCTGCTTTAAGCTTAATCGCTTCCTGGTAGGACTCTCGTGCCGCATCTAACTTACCCTGTACCTGCAGTACATTTCCCAGATTACAATAAGCCTGAGCATAGTCAGGTTTAACCCTAATCGCTTCTTGGTAGCAATGTACCGCTTCCCCTAACTTACCCTGATTATGAAGCAAATTTCCTAAATTATTATGAGCCACAGCATAGTCAGGTTTAACCTTAATCGCTTCTTGGTAATACTGTACCGCTTTGTCTAACTCTCCTTTTGCCCAGAAGATATTGCCCAAATTGTTATGAACTTCAGCAAAGTCAGGTTTTAGGGTTAAGGCTTGTTGGTACAAGGCTACCGCTTCCTCTAGCTTGTTTTTTTCCTCAAATATACTTGCAAAATTAGCAATGGCTATCACGTTATAGGGCTTCAATAAAGACTTTTCCTCACCCTGATAATCCCCCTGAATCTGTATTACCTGTCTGTAGATAGATTCAGCCTCATCTAATTTACCTAATTGATGATTTTGAGCAGCTGTATTGATTAGAGATTCAAGGTTTGATTCTAACAATTGGTTGGTAGTCATATAGCGGTTTGCAGGGCAGAGCTAGGTTGCTGTAATACTAAATCCGGTTTGATTAGATATCAATCATGAAAAATTATTTCACCCTAGTTGTCCGGTCAGTTTGGCAAAACTTTACATAACTTTACATTAAGGCGTCCAGGAATAAATTTTTGCTATACTAGTTTTATAGGAAGAGTTAGGGAATCCGAACATGAACCACTGCGTTGGTACTACCGAAGCCGCATCTCTATTAGGTATTTCTTCTCGACGATTGCGCCAACTCCTGGAGAAGGGTCGGGTCAGGGGTGCCTATAAAAGTGGCAAATTCTGGATTATCCCTCTTTTCAACCACCTACCACAAATCACCAAAGGTACCCGTGGACCAAAGGGCAAATGGCGTACCAGTCGTCCTCCCGCTTTAGCCACGATCAATGTCAACCGTAATCGGATTGGCACCAACAATGGTAAACCTCCCCAAGACCGTCAGCCAGTGATTTCGGTAAAACGAAGCGGCAACAATCTATACGGCAACCAGATCGAAATCCTTGGTCCATGTCGGATTGTCTATCAGCCCGATCACCCACTGCGTTGTGGTGCTCGTCTATGGATCGAAACCTTCAGTGATGTTCATTTTATTGGTGGTAGTTTTCCGGCTAGTGCTTGATACTAAGGGCATTGCTGATTCTGGCTATGGTTTCCCCAATTCTGGGGGTAACAAAACTTTCAAAGTCCCTCAGAATTCGAGGAGCAACAGGGGCTTTAATAAAACCAGATGATCGCGCATTTATTCCTTAATTAAGGAACGCCAAAACTATGAGATTTATCAGCCCTAAAATAGATTATGTATTCAAAAAAATATTTGGTTCCAAAGAAAGTAAAAATATATTAATTAGTTTTCTAAATGCCATTATTTATGATGGCGAACCAATCATTCAATCTTTAACCATTATTAATCCCTATAATCCCGGTCAAGTGTTGACTTTAAAAGACACTTATTTGGATGTAAAAGCAGTGTTAGCGGATGGAGAGATTGTCCTAATTGAAATGCAAGTATCATCCATGACTGGTTTTAGCAAACGGGTACTTTATAATATGGTGAAAGGATATGTTAATCAGTTAAAAACAGCAGAGGACTATATTCGTCTTAAACCTGTTATAGCTGTCACAATTACGGATTTTATTTTGTTTGACGAAACTCAGCAAATTATTAATCAATTTGTGTTTCAAGAAAAAACAGAAAAGTTTGAATGTCTGGAAGAGGAATTGCAGTTAATATTTATAGAATTACCGAAATTCCATAAAAGACTCTCAGAATTAGAAACTTTAGCCGATAAATGGATTTATTTCATCAAAGAAGCTTCTAGTTTCGATAACATTCCTCCTTCTTTAGGAGAAGTATCAGAGATAGAATCAGCTTTAAATCTTGCTAATCAAGCTGGTATGACGCCAGAAGAATTAGAAATTGCCGATCGCCGTGCTATGGCATTACAAGATGAAAGAGGGAAAATAACTTATGCTGAAGAAATCGGTAGAAAAAATGAGGCGATCGCCTTAATAATACGTCAACTGAAAAAGCGTTTTGGGGAAATTGATAAAAAAACCATTAGCAAAATAGAAATTTTAACAATTGAAGAGTTGGAAAATTTGGGAGAAGACTTCTTAGATTTCAATAACATAACTGATTTAGAAAATTGGCTTAACTAGCATTCAGCCCGGATATAGCGTTCATAGGACTCATGAGGTACACATTATTTTTTACCTCTTCCCTCTTCCCTTTTCCCTCTTCCGTTCGCGTTCGCCTTTGGCGTGAGGCTCAACGTAATCAGGCGCGCGTCTCCGGGGGAAACCCCCGCGTGAAGGCGCTGCCTCCCCAAGACCGCGCTGCCTCCCCAAGACCGCGCTGCATCACTGCTACCTCCTCCCTAAAAACCAGAAATTTGACCTCACAAGTCGTAGAATTCCTATAGTTGGTAGGGTAATGGCATTGCCCAAACAGCAGTAGCGAAGCTGATCGCAAAAACGATCGCAAAAATATAATTATGATCGACACTTATGATATTATTGTAGTTGGTGCTGGTCCAGTGGGATTAGCCACTGCCATTGGCTTACAGCAGCGAGGTATCTCTAATTTTATAGTCCTTGATCAAACTCGTGCCTTTCGTCGAGTGGGTCAGGTTATCGATCTTCTGCCCAATGGATTAAAAGCCCTCAACCACATAGCGCCTTCTGCTTACGAAGCCGTTAAAAACACGGATATGGAGTTTTTGCAGAAAGTGCAACCCAATCAAAAATGGGTTTACAAAAATTTGAAGGGAGAGCAAATTCACTCAATTCCTCTTAGCTATGAGAGTTGGTTCAAGGATTATGGAGAGGGTCGAGTCTCAATTTCTTGGTATGATTTACAGACCACTCTCAGACAGCAACTTCCCGTTGAACAGGTTAAAGCGAATCATCGTTGTATCAATGTAGTCGATGAAGGAAACACCGAATATGTTCGGCTAGATTTTGTTTCTGATGCAGCCATAGAAGCAAATCCCTATGCTCATTGGTCAAACAGACAAAACGATGAGGATACAGTCTCCTTTAATTCAGAACATAGTCCCCAACAATTTCAAAAACAATCAACCCGGGCTAGGCTAGTTGTTGCTGCAGATGGGATCAACTCTAGCATTCGTCGAATTGTTTATAATGATAGTCCCTACAGTGGTTTAGCACGACCTGACTATTCCGGGTTTGCCGCCCTATTCTGTATGGAAATCACAGATATTCCCCCAGAGCTAAGCACAGAGCTTGAAAACAAATTTTTTCAGCAGGAACGGATTATAAGTATCACTAATGATCGCACTAATGATCAAATCTCAGAGGATTCCCCTTCTATGGAATCCCCACGGATGCTCCTATTTCGCCGTTCCAATGCTCAGTTTGGGTATTTGATCCATCTTCCTTTAAACCAGGAGGAGTTGACAGAAAAATCTGGAAGTGCCTTAATTGCTTTAGCATTACGAGAGTTGGAAAACGCTAATTTTCCCAAAGCTCTCACACAATTAGTGGCGTTATCTCCTCCTGTCAAAATGCAATCCCGTCCGTATTACATTCACCGTGTAGAAACTCTATCTCCCTGGAGTTCAGGTAGAGTTGTATTAGTGGGTGATGCCGCCCATGGGATGCCTCCTTTCATGGCTCAAGGGGCTAATCAAGGATTGGAAGATGCTCTGGTTGTAGCTACCCTTATCGCTAATATTGTACATAAAAATAATCTTGATAATATCCAAGCAATCGCCAATGCTTTCCTTAACTATGAATCTCTTCGTCGTCCATTAATGGAGAAGATTCAACAAGCAACATTGACCAGAATTCCCTACAATAACAAACAAGCATGGCAAGACTACCAACAATTGGTATATTGTCGTAATTTTGACCAACTACTGGAGCAATGTAACCATTCAGCAGTCAGCAGTCAGCCGTCAGCCTTGGCCTAAGGCCACGCTACGCGAATGGCTGATAGCTGATAGCTGATAGCTGATAGCTGATAGCTGATAGCTGATAGCTGATAGCTTACACAAATCCAAACTGATTAAGCTTTCATACTAATCACATCCTGACTCAAAACTTGATTCAATTTGCCACTGCGATATCCTTCTAAATCCAGGGTCACATAGACAAAACCCAACTCCTGAAACTCTGCTACTAACTTTGGTAAATCTGTTGTTACCACAAATTCCTTAATCTCTTCCGGTAGTAACTCAATTCGTGCGGTATCTCCTTCTGAACGAACCCTCAAATTCGAGAAACCTAACTTCCGTAAATAGATCTCTGCTCGTCCTACCCGTTGTAACTTAGCCACTGTAATCATTTCCCCATAGGGAAAGCGAGAACTCAGACAAGGTTGGGCAGGTTTATCCCACCACGGCAGTCCTAATTGTTTCGAGAGTTGGCGCACTTCCGCCTTAGTTACCCCCACTTCCGCTAAAGGCGATCGCGCACCTCGTTCCTTGGCCGCCTGAATCCCTGGACGATAGTCCCTTAAATCATCCCCATTCACCCCATCGACTACATAAGGATAGCCTCGCTCTAGGGCTAGAGGTTTGAGAGTGTCGTGGAGTTCACTTTTGCAAAAATAACAGCGATTGACCGGGTTAGAGGTATAATTAGGATTATCCATCTCATGGGTTTGGACAACCTCATGAGTAATGCCAATGGTAGCGGCTTGGATGCGAGCGTCTTCTAATTCTTCTGGTAATAGTGACGGGGATTCAGCAGTGACCGCTATTACGCGATCGCTTAAAACATCGTAAGCAATTTTAGCAACTAGCGTGCTATCAACTCCCCCAGAATAGGCAATCAAAGCCCGTTCCATCTCCGCAAATATAGTTTTTAATTGCTTGAGTTTCTGCTCTAGCATGGTTTTGATAAATAATTTTCCCTATTTGTAGCATTATCCCCATCTACTATCATGCCCCATTTGTAATAATTAGACTTCACGGTATAGCACTACCCATTAAAATTAGGACATTCCTAAACTCCGAAACGTAAGTAATCGCTTACTTCTGACTTCTGACTTCTGACTTCTGACTTCTGACTTGCCCATAGCGCTATAAATCAAAACTCCCGTTGCCAGAAGATTAGGATAGCGATCGCTAACAGTAGCACGATGTAAAGTAATCCATAAAGTCCATTTAAAAACAGTTCTGGGAACGGGGGTAAGACACCATAGACGGCATCATTCTTTAAATTGAGCCGTGATAAATCCGGGATAACCAAGTATAGGGTTTCGGTCATCCGCTCAATGCCAGGGTTTTCGCTCAACTTGCTTAACTCCACTAAATCACGGCTCAAGTGTCCCATCATATAAATCCCAAACGTAAGTAACGTTGCTAGGAGTGAACTAGTAAAGACACCAAACATTAGCGCTACTGCTGTGATTAGAGACAGTTCTAGAAATTGGTAAAGCACCGAAACCAGGATGCTAACCACAGGGTATTCAATACTAGAGGCACGTAAGCCCAGCAGATAAATGGCAGTCATAGCCACAACCAGCACAGCCAATACACCCGATAACCCTAAGTGTTTGCCAATGATAAATTCAGCCCGGCTAAGAGGCTTGGGAATTAACACTAATACAGTACGCTTTTCGATTTCCTTGTTAATCAACCCGGTACCAACAAATACCGCCACGATTACACCCAGGATACCCATCCCAGCTAGACCCAAATCCAGAAAAATTTTCTCTTCTGTGGTTGCTGCTATCTCAGGTAACAGCCTCAGAGCTATGCCTAGGGCTAGGGCAAAAAAGCCGATCAGATATAAAACGCGATCGCGTATCACTTCCCGAAAACCATTAGCTGCGATCGCCCAAATTCTTGCCAAACTCACCTACTATCTCCTATCCTCCTCTTTTGCTTCCATCATAGGAGAGGTACACAAGTTTGGGATTTTTGCTATAAGCTTAAGTCATGGATGATAGAGAAGTCATCAAGAACCGCCCAGAATTCGCTTAGGTGCGCTTGACCTTGGCGAATTTAATTCGCCACGGGTCGCACCTCTTGCTATTTAGACTTTTAAACTATTATCACTTTGGACTCTAAATACCAATCACTAATCACTAATTATTACTAATCACTAATTATTACTAATTACTATGATGATTGCGCTTCATCCACCAAGCAACTAAAGCTAGAAATAGCAATCCCATTATCCCAGCAGTAGGATCGCGATTAATGCCAGTAATCCAGGGAGCAACCTTGCCTGAATAGACTACTAATTGCCCAACATCAATAATATAATAACCCCAAACTAAGCCAGCATGGAGACCAATCGATAAACCTAGCCGTCCTTGAGTTGATCGCTTTGCCCAAATCAGGATTAACCCTAGCAGCAATAAACTGGGAAATCTCGGTAAGCCGCGAATCATTTCTGGAATTGGTTTAAGGAAATGCAGCAGCGCAAATGCGATCGCACCAATCCACTGTGATGTCTTAAAACTATAATCCCGTTGCAACTCATCAAGCAACCAACCCCGAAACACCAATTCTTCAGCGAAGCCTATGGCCAAAGCACTGATTAATCCCTCTACAATCAGCCGTGACCATGGGAGTGGAGGAGTTTGGAATGCTAGCCAACCCAGCCACCCTTGTAATCCAAACAGACTAAGAGTCATTAACAGACCTAGGCCTAGTCCTCTGATTAACTCAAGAGCGTTTTGCGCTGTTAGCCGCAAACCATATTTTTTTAACAGTCCTGGCTGGCGATAAACCTTCCTTCCCCAAACTCGGACTAAGTACAGAAATACCCCGAACATTAGCCCCATAGTCAGGATTGTCACTGAGTTTGGGTCGCTACCAATTAAGTATATTGGTGCTGCTATGGGTAACCAAAGCAACAGCAAAGCTAGTATAAACATCCCCAACCTGAATGGTGCTGGGTATAGGGATAATCTAGCCAGCCTGGGTGTAAAACGTTTTATAATTTCAAGATTTGGAAAGGGAAGAATCTCTCCTATTGCCCCTTATTCGTCAGGTTCAATTGTACTAGTCAGACCCCGGTTCTTCAGGGTTTCGCAATAAAACTCAGCATGCTCTTGAGCACAGGTAATCACCAATGCCAGCCCGGATTGATGGGCTTCCATCATAATGTTGACTGCTTGAGGTTGAGTCAGACTCGCCACAGTTTCCATCAAGGTTTTCACCACATACTCCATAGAGTTGAAGTCATCATTATGGAGCAATACGCGATAGCGAGGCGCGTGTTTACGAACTGTTGAACGCTTCTCAATGGTTTCGACTGACAAAGCTTGTCCCTCTCTCTTTTATATGTTTACACAAACTCTCCATTATATACTGCCATTATTCTAACATCAGACAACTGACAGGGAGCGCTATGATCAAAAAGTTAACATTACTTAATAGTTTACCGTGATTACCCAGGTAAGTGCTACCCCTTCTAATACTCCCATCCCTGGAACTTACTGGCAGTGGCGGGGGGAATCTATATATTATGTACAGGCTGGACAAAAGCCATCAGGATACCCACCGTTACTGCTAATTCACGGATTTGGGGCATCTACAGACCACTGGCGCAAAAACATTGCTCAATTGAGTCAGGATTTTGAAGTTTGGGTGATTGACTTGTTGGGGTTTGGACGTTCTGCTAAACCAGATCGGGAGTACAGTGGCAATTTGTGGCGAGACCAGTTGCATGATTTTATTACAGAGGTGATTGGTCAACCAGTAGTCTTAGCTGGAAACTCCTTGGGGGGTTATGCAGCTCTGTGTGTAGCTGCACAGCGTCCTAGCTCCGCCGCAGGTTTAGTATTGCTCAATAGTGCTGGACCATTTAGTGATACTCAACCTGCCACTAAGGTCAATCCTGTCAAAAAAGTTCTCAATCAGGTAACCAAATCAATTTTTCTACAACCTTGGGCAAGTTTCCTGTTATTCCAGTACCTGCGGCGACCGTCAATCATTCGCAAAACCCTCCAGAAGGTTTATCTTGACCAGAGTGCGGTAACGGAACAGTTAGTAGACGAGATTTATCGCCCGTCTTGTGATCCTGGTGCTGCTCAGGTATTTGCCTCCGTGTTCAAGTCACCCCAAGGGGAAAAAGTCGATGTGTTGTTGGAACAGATGACTTGTCCATTATTGATGCTATGGGGAGAAGGGGATCCTTGGATCAAGAGCAGAGAACGGGGAGCAAAGTTTAGGGAATATTATCCTCAGTTAACGGAATATTATCTACAAGCAGGACACTGTCCCCATGATGAGATACCAGAACAGGTGAATAATCTGATCAAGTCTTGGGTAATGGGTAATGGGTAATGGGTAATGGGTAATCGCTACAAGATTGAAAATTTATAGAACTACCCATTAAGGTGTTTGAGATTAATACACCTTGAAAAAGGTGGGACCCGTGGGGAATTTAATAATTAGATGCGGGAACTAAGTTACCGCATTAAGAGGGTCACCTTTATTATGGGTTACTGGCTATACGTAAAAGAGGTGCGACCCGTGGCGAATTTAATTCGCCTACGGAAAGCGCACCTTTGGTTAAAACTTTTGTAATTAAGGCGACCCTCTTCAAGGTTTATTCTCCGGAAAGGGCACCTAAGCTGTTGTAGTCAAATTTAGCATCCATGGCCGCCACCCTTACGCGCGGGGGGTTAGGGGTGATTCCTAAAGCCCTTGCCCGTAGCGCTATATTGCCCTATTCAGAAGTTAGGAACTGACGAACTCAGGATTATGTCAAAGATTAACATAACTTAAACCGTATCACAAACGCGATCGCTAACATCCCACTCCGATACTAAAAAAAAGACACCAAGTGCTGCCAGCAACCTGAACAAACTCGAAGGGAGACATGTCAATGAAAAGCACAGTAATGAAAATGTGGCTCGGTGCCTCAATTATTGCCGGTATCAGTGCGATCGCCACTACCCCAGCTGTTGCTGGAAGCCTCACAGGAGCGACCCTAATCGGTAGTGACTACCTCAAGATTGCATCTGACGGTACGAATACCTATATAGATCCAGGTGCTAGTTTGTCAACCCTCTTGCAAGGTGACGCTAGTGACCCTGGTGGAAACGTAGAGCTATTTGCCAGCAGTGAAACCCTGGAAAACTTCCAATTTTTCTTCTCTAACGATGTCACTAGCCTAACAGGTCAAATCGGTGGTAAGGACATCACCTTGAGCAGTCTGACATTCGCTGACTGGGCTACTGATTTTGGTGGCATCACCTTAGCTCAGAAGTGGTTCAGTGATGCCTTAACTGCAAACGGTCTTGTATCTTTGATTGGGTCAGGTCTAGATAATGTTCTGTATGGACAATTTTTCGGCAATGGAGGATTGCAACGATTTAGCGATCCCAATATTTCCTACCTCAACCAAGATGACACAACAGGCCTAATTACCATTGGGCTAGCAGGTCACTTTAATGCTAGAGATATGTTGGCAGAGATAATTCCTCCAGCCTTCGCTGGTTTCCTACCACCTAGTATACAGGCTAGTGAAATTGTCAAGGTTGAATACGATGGGAAAACCCAATACCTTTATGGTTTCGAGGCCACAGATTCTGGGCTGGTCAGCCTTGACGATAATAACGATTACACGTATTCTCACACAGGCAACTACCAACTGGCGTTCGGTGGCTCTCTTCCACCGCATTTATCGAACCCACAAGATGTGCCTGAATCCTCTACTTTGCTTGGTCTAATCGTTGTGGGTGGTTTGTTTACTGCTGGAGGGTTAGTGGACAGTAGGCAAAAGTATCACAAAGCTTGCCAAAAACTCAAGTAATTTGCTATACTTTAACTATGTTCTTAGTGCCACAACCTTGTCTCAATTAAATAAATTTCCCGAAAACCAAGGGTTTTGTAGTGACATTGGATCTGGTTTACGCACTTTTATGGGCGCACGAGGAATATTTCTTCGTGAAGCGCGGAGATACCCCCTGGCGTTCGAATCAGCTGGCATTGGCGGGCTAAAGTTGATCTTGGTAGACTTTGGTAGCTAAAAAGGTATCGGAAACTGCGAAAATCTCACTGTTAAACGCAATAGTGAACAATTTTACNGAGAGGGGCGCACAACCAACCGTGCGACCCCCTCTCAGTGATCAAGCAGTTCATGTAGGGTGGGCAGTGCACCAGACAGATAATCAAGCTTGCAAGGGCTGCTAGGCACTGCCCACCTTACCATTAATGACTAGGTTACCAAGTTCATGTAGGTGGGCAGTGCACCAGACAGATAATCAAGCTTGCAAAGGGCTTTGCTAGGCACTGCCCACCCTACGATTAATGACTTAAAGAGTTAACGATTGCGGATCAGTTTCAATCAACTTCGCCAAGTCTTGCAAGAACGCTGCCGCATCAGTACCATAGATAATCCGGTGGTCACAGGTAATATTCACTTGCATCTGACGCTTTACTCCCATCATGCCGTCAGGGCTAGCTACTACAGTAGGACGGGATGCACCAATGGCCAAAATAGAACCCTGTCCTGGGGGCAAAATCGCATCAAACCGGTCTACACCAAACATGCCTAAATTGGATAGGGTGAAAGTACCGGAATTATATTCCTCTGGCTGCAACTGCTTAGTTCTGGCACGGTCTACTAAATCTTTCCAAGTGCGAGACAGAGAATAAATATCCAGCTGCTCCGCATGGCGCAATACTGGGGTAATCAAGCCACCATCAGCCATTGCCACAGCCACAGCTACATTAATGGAACTGTGATATTGAATTCCCCGTTCGGTATAACTAGCATTGACCAAGGGATGCTTCTGCAAGGTAACCGCTACTGCCTTAGCTAGCAGCCCTGTCATCGTAACACCCTTAGGCTTGATTTTTTTGTATAACTTATCCAACTCATCCGTAGTGATGGTGTAACCAACCCTGAAGGTAGGCACTTGCAGGCTGACCATCATATTCCGCACCACTGCATTTTGCAGGGTATTGAACGGCACCACTTCTCCCAGGGGTACAGCCGCAGGAGGTGCTGGCAGAGGAGCTGGCATAGTTGCTGGGGTGGGAGTGGGCATTACAGCCGGTGTCGGCGGTGCTGCTGGGGTGGTGGCTGGTGCTGGGGGAGTACTGACTTTACCTGCTGCTGCTTCCACATCCTCAGCCACAATCCTGCCATGGGGACCACTTCCTCTTAAGGTATTCAGATCAACCCTTAATTCCTTCGCTAGTTTACGAGCTCGGGGAGAAGCAATAATTCGTCCATTACGGCGGCTGGGAGTATCAGCAATGGCAGCGGGAGCGGTCTGTACCGGTTCTGGGGTTGAGGCCGTTGCTTGCTGAGGCGTTGCTGTGTCAGTAGCTGGTGTAGATTGGGCAGCTTGTTGTTTAGCTGCTTCAATTTCCGCTTCCGTTTCCGCAATCAGAGCAATCGGGGCTCCCACCGGAGCAGAGTCACCAGCTGATACCGTGATTGTGGCCAGATATCCTTCATAGAAGGACTCAACGTCCATATCAGCCTTATCCGACTCAACCACCACCACGGTTTCACCTTTTTCGACTTTGTCTCCGGGAGATTTTTCCCAGGAAACTATTTTGCCTTCGGTCATGGTTGAACTGAGGGCGGGCATGAAAACTTCGTGAATCATGGGGTGGTCTTCTAAATCAATTCTAGTGAGCTAGCAAAAACATTATGCCAGCTTGCATTGTAGCTTGAATAAGCCCCACAAAGCCATCGTACTGTGTAAAGAAACCATGAGGCAGAGGGCTTCGATGGTTTTATACAATACGGATATCCTCTTTTTGCTCAGGATTAGGGATTAGGGGAGTGGGTAGCTACCAATCACTCTATACATGCTAATAGCTCTTATCGGTTGACTGCTGAGAGGGTCAGTCTAAGAGCTAGTTTAGTATAACCTTAAATCCTATCGATTTTGGTGGCCGGATGAAGGTCATTTCACTGAATCTTTAATTAACCGACTCAAACGTTAAAGAAATGAATAATTTATCCCAAGAGAGGAAACTTATACCTAATCTATAGGTTAATTAACCATAAAATAACTATAGCAATCCGATCTGATTCGTGAAATAAATGGGCTGCTTTAATGCAGGAGTAATCCCCCCTCCTTAATAAGGGGGGCTGGCAGAAGGCAGAAGGGACCGGAGTTGGAGCTATTTTTTAATAAGTCCAGTGATTTTAAAAATGATTGAGGATTGCTATATAATAATCTATTTATAGCAGTCGCCAGGGTAATTAGGACATGACAAAAGTCTCAAACTACAGTATGGCAAGAGTTTAAATTCAGAATTCTGAATTCTGAATTCTGAATTCTGAATTCTGCTATATTACCTGAATAGTAGATAGTAAAGGTTAATAAAAATCCTCAAAAAAAGATATAAAAAAAGATTTTAGCGCTAAAATTAAGTCAGTATTGAGGGGTTGAAAAACCATGAAAAAGTTATCAACAGTTACGCTCACAGCTGCCTTAGTTACTTTGGGAACAGTAGGTGGTAATCCCGCTCTAGCTGATGAATACTTACTGGATTTTGAAAAGGATGATGCTGGTAACATTCTCAAGGCGGGGACTAAGAAAAATATTGGTGAGCAATGGGCAAAATTCGGTGTGCATATAACCAGTAACAAAGGGTCTAATCATCCCTTAAGGTTATTCAACAGCAATTGCGGACCTGATTTTGGGATTACATGCACCGGTGGAGACGATGACTTAGCCACGGGACCTTCATTTGGTACGAAGCCACAGGGTAACGTTCTAATTATCAACGAGGACAAAAGTAAAACACCCGATGACTGGGCTGGCGGTGGTATCATTTCCTTTGTTTTTGATCAAGCCGTTTCTGTTGATTACGTCACGCTTCTAGACATTGATGAGAATCCGAAGAATAAAAACGGATATGTTAAAGCGTTTCTGGAGGATGGCACAACAGAGAAACAATCACTAAAATTTGGCACAGACAACTCCCTATCCACTTACGATTTCAGCTATCTTCCTGAGTATTCAGTGACCAAGCTGGATATTAAACTACCAGGAAGTGGTGCGGTTTCTGGCATCAAGTTTACCGATTTCCCAGATCCCCCTAAGCCTTCTAAGAAAGTTCCCGAACCAACTTCGACATTGGGTCTGTTGATGTTGGGTGCTATCGGTGCTGGGTCAGTGTTCAAGCGCTATAAATAATGCCATCAGTAATTAGATGGACTTGGGCCCCCGGGGATAATGTGTTTTGTTAAGTGTTAAGTGTTAAGTGTTGACTGTTGACTGTTAAATGTTGATCGTTGAGAGTTGACTGTCAACAGCCGACAAGTTAGCTTGATTTCTATCGAATGCAACTTGATATGAGATGCTTAACAAAAAACTTTCCCTGACCGCGCTTACAGGTATTATCCTAATCCTGAGTGCTTGCAATCTGATTAGCAAACCCCCTGAACCCAAACCAATTCAGTCTCCTGCTAATGTCCAGACTAAGCGAGAAGACTATAAAGCCATTGACCTAGCCAATAAGGCAAAACCGGATCAACTGATTGGTGCCGATCCAAAAGCGATCGCATTATCTACCTTTGGTCAAAACCAATCGTTGATTGAAGGAAACTTTGATCAACAGGTCAAGGTAGATTATCCTCAACCTGATCAAGCGGTAGTCACCATCACTCAAACGGGTTTACCGGATGACTCTGTACGTGGCATCCGGTATCGTATTGAGTTATCACCCAAGGAATCAGCCCAAACTGGCAAAAAGTGGCAGATCATGTGGGTTGGTCAACAGTTTACCTGTCGAGAGGGACGGGGTCATCAGGATTGGTCAACGGAATTTTGCCAGTAATGGCTGGGTCAATGGCAAAGGCGTGAAAGACAATACAGAGATTTTTAAACAGGGATACACGGATAATCAGATATCCGTGTATCCCTGTTTATTCATGTCCTGTGTTTCCGTTAAATATCACCGCGAATCTCTTCGATAACCCCATCCCGCAGCAGAATTTCCACGTTCATCTTTTTGACTAGGTTATCTCCTTCTTCCACCCTGAAGAAGCTTTCTAGCTGACCTTGACTAACTTCCTGGTCGAGTTCGAGGGTTTGGACTTGTTGTAGTTGCTGAAGTTGCTGGTTTTTCTGCTCTAGCAGTTCACTTTTCTTTTGATTGACCTGGGTTTGAATGCTTTCAATTTGTTGCGATACCTGAGGACCAGGAGGATTCACGCTCTGGTTTTTAATCTCAGCGATCGCTTTTTGTCCCTGCAGATCAATCTGTTGCAGTTGGCCGTCGAGTTGGTTGATTTGATTTTGTAGTTGTTGCTGAACCTCTTCCTTCCATCGAGGGGTAACGATGGCTTTGATATTAATTGGCCGTTTCAAGAGTAAGTTCTTATTAGAGTCGTCCATATGCGTTCCACTATGTAACTTTGAGGGATTGAGAGTTTGACTGGTGATATTGCTCAATAATTCTTCAAAAGAAGATTGAGGTTCAGTCTCAAGGTTTGAGGCCCGCACCTCTAAACCTTCTAACGTTTTAACAGAAACTCGCGGAATTCCCCACCTTCTTTGAAGGTGGGGATGGATAGCGAGACTACGGAGGCGCGCTTTCCGCTTGAAGAATTAAATTACGGGGTCGCGCCTCAACTTACGACGATTCGTGATATAATCAACTTGGTCGTTGACCCGCCTGACTGACTAAAAGGCTACCTTATCAAAGGTGTACAAAGTACGCTTCAGAGCTCAGGGTCAGAAGTTACCGCAAGAATAAGGCAGCCTTTATGGTTTGTCGGCTATGGGTAAAAGGGTTAAAACTTTATGATTAAGGCTGCCTTATTCTAAGGTTTAGTCTCCCGGAAGAGACTTGCCCCGGCTGGTTAGCCATAGAGCTGTAATTCCATGGTAAGTCTGTCGTAAAAGTTATACGTCGATAGAAGGCGGATGTCTGCCTGTGGACGCCTCGTCAACGACCAATTCCAGCAGGCGCGCTTTCCTAGGCCGGGTTCCCCGGCCTAGGAAAGCGCCTCTGGTTTAGGCGTCGGGGACGCGCGCGGGAAACCCGAACGCGCCCCGCGTCGGCTTTGCCGATAAGACGAATAAGACCGTCCCTGAATTGACCTGAGAATGCGAGCAATCCCATGACCTTTGGTCAAGCCGGTTGGGGTACTTCACGCAAACATCCCGTCAATGATAGCGCGATAGCGTTCTGTGACTACAGGTCGTCGGATTTTAAAGGTTTGAGTCATCATGCCATTTTCCTGGGAAAACGGCTCTAGAATCAGCCTAAAGGTGCTGATGCGGTCATCTTGGCGATAACCTGGTCGATTTTGGACTTCTCGGTTTAATTCAGTCCGGTATAACGTCTGAACCTCTTTAGTATTTAAATCAACATCTTGAGCGAATACATCAAGGGTAAGATTTTGAGCCGCTGCCCACCCTTGCAAGGCATCTAGATTTGGTACTATTAAGGCACCCAATGCCTTTTGGTCTTGACCCACTAGCATAATCTGGTCAATGTAAGCACTGCGCAAACAAGCATCTTCTATTGGTTGTGGCTCGATATTTTCTCCATTGGTCAGAACTATAGTATCTTTTGCTCTGCCAGTGAGGACTAAATCATTCTGGGGGGTCACCCAACCTAAATCCCCTGTATCAAACCACCGGTCTCGATCAATTGCCTTAGCGGTAGCTTCTGGTTTGTGATAATATTCCTGCATCACCTGTGGTCCTTTTACCATCACCAAGCCGGTTTGACCTTGGGGTAAAGGCTGATGAGTCTCAGGGTCAACAATCCGGATTTGAGTTTCCGGTAAAGGTGGTCCAGCACTAAAACGCAGGTTACGATAGGAACGCCGGGCATTAGTAACGGGAGATGTTTCGGTTAAGCCATAGCCGACTAGGACTTCGACACCAATAATCTCAAAGAAGTTATCCAGGTGCCTCGCTAAGGAACCCCCACCACTAATGACTTGCTTGATTTCTCCCCCAGTGGCTTCCCGGACTTTTTGATAAACTAGTTTATTAGCCAATTGATGAACCGGCCATAAATAGGAAGCTTGCACTGTGGCCAATAGTTTTTGGATGGGTGAAGGATTTAAATTATCTAAGGTCAACCCCTGAGCAAGCCGCCGTGCCTCAATGTAGCGTTGACTGAACCCTAGCAGGTTTTGGACTAATTTCTGCTTACCTTCCGGTTGCTCACGAAACTGCTTTTGCACCCCCTCATAAATCGATTCCCACAGTCGGGGTACTCCGACCATAAAGTTAGGTTTGAAGGTTTTAAGGTCTTTTTTGACATGGCGCAGGTTGGTGTAAATCTGGGTGGAACCCTGAGATAATAGAAAATACTCCGCTGAGCGTTCGTAGGCGTGCCAGGTAGGCAGGATAGAAAGAACGCGATCGCTTTTTTGGATTTCTATTACTGTACCAAGGGTGTTGACCTGATGCAGGAGATTACCATGGCTCAGCATCACCCCTTTGGGTTTGCCTGTGGTACCAGACGTATACAGCAGAGTTGCCAAGGTTTCCCGGTTGTGGTTAGCTTTGGTAACAGACCGAGATGCCCCGGCTTCCATGAGTTGAGTATAGTTAACAATCTGTCGGGATGATCCGGTCGATAGTGGTTGTTCTTCAGAAAGGAGAATCACTAATTCAATCGGTAGCCCATCCAAGCGATCGCCTAATTTTTCCAAAGTTTTGAGGTGTTCTACTACCAGAGCCGTGCTACCGCTATCTTGGAGAATATAAAGCAATTCCTGCCGTTCTGCTTGACCTGAGCGCACCACATTTACTGCTCCTGCAGTCATGATCCCCTGATCGGCAACTAGCCATCGAGGAGAGTTATCAGCAAATAAAGCAATTCGGGTAGGAATACCCTTCTCATCGAGTTTTGGCTGGAAACCTAGGGATTGTAATCCAGCCGCAAATTGCTCGATTTGCTCGTGCAACTGGGTATAGGTTAGGGTCGAGGCTGGAGCACCATGAGCTCCCACAGCGTGAGGGTCTTGCAGAGCAATGATTGACCCAAACCGTTGGGCAGCAAGGGGCCATATTTCTGGTATCGACTTTAGTGAAGAGTAATCAGCAACACGCTTGAGGTAAACTCTCTCTTGTTGTCTGAGGCGTTCTGCATACTGGTTTTTCGACATTCATCAACTCCCTGATTGTAATGGTAGCTCTTTCTACCATACTCTTATGCTCAGAGGTGATTGGGGGTGTTGAGTGGACACAATTGTTTCTGTCTTAGTTTCTGTGTAAGCATTCAGCCGTCAGCCGTCAGCCTTTGGCTCACGCTACTGATCGGTGCTTTCCGTAACTCAGCATTATTCGAATGCTTACCTGTTTTATTCAAAAGCACCGATCAGTAGCACCATCTGTAGCGCATTAGCTGATATAGCACTACGCATTCAGACGTTTGACATTCCTAAACTCCGAAACTTAGTCATAGCTTACTTTTGACTTCTGACGCAAGTTCCTTTAAGCTTGCGCGTAGCGCTATAACTGCTAGCTGATAGCTGATAGCTGACGGCTGAATGCTTAAGTCACCCGAGTCACCCCATGACCTGATCACCTGATTACCCCAGCATCCTATACCCTAAGCATGAGCGATCGCGTGGTAATCTCAGTAAAAATTCATGGTGTACTACTCGAAAAATTCATCTGGCATGAGTTTAATAGCATCTAAGGGTGAGGCAAGGGATTGTACCGTTGCTTACCTGAAGACAAATTGGAGCAAAAGCCTGCAACAGCGCGTTAATTCCAAATTCCCTATTGTAGCTTCCCTATAGCCTAAACGAATAATATAGCAGTCGCCAGCGATGCAGCGCGGTCTTGGGGGTTTCCCCCACTCGCGCTTTGCATCAAGACAGGGCAGTTAGGACATGACAAAAGTCTCAAACCTAAGTAAGCGCAAGAGTTTGACTTCTGACAAAGGACTTCTGACTTCTGCTATAAATCGCGGCTAGACATAGGCGAAGCCTTCTTGAAGATGACAAAGTCCGCACTTCGCTGACTAGATGATCAAAATAATCAACGGGGTTTTGAACCGGGATTTGGTATCAGAGGATACATGAATTTTGTAGCATTAACGCTCAACTGAGGAACTATACTGGTTCAGAATTAGTTTTCAATTTCCACCCTACTATCAATAGCATTACCATCTTTGCCAAGTAAAGGATTCTGATGACCTATCTCGAAACAACTGCTGAATTTTATTCTGAAGTCGCCCAAACACCCCAAGTTGGTTTGTGTTGTGTCCAAAGTAGCCCCTTACAACTGCCAGGACTGAAAATTCCTCCAATGATGGCGGATATGAATTATGGCTGCGGTACGACGGTACATCCCACGGAACTCAGCAATCAGCCAACGGTCCTCTATGTCGGTGTTGGTGGTGGTTTAGAGGCGTTACAGTTTGCTTATTTTTCCCAACGTCCAGGGGGTGTGATTGCTGTTGAGCCAGTTCAGGCCATGCGGGAGGCGGCTACCCGTAACCTGAAGATTGCTGCTCAAGACAATTCCTGGTTTGACCAGAGTTTTGTGGAAATTCGGGAAGGGGATGCCTTTGCCCTACCTATGCCAGATGATTCTGTAGATGTGGTTGCTCAGAATTGCCTATTCAACATCTTTGAACCGGCTGACCTGATGAAGGCACTCAAAGAAGCCTATCGAGTCTTAAAACCAGGTGGACGACTGTTAATGAGTGACCCCATTGCAACTCGTCCGATTCCACCCCATCTACAGGAAGATGAGCGGCTACGAGCTATGTGTCTGTCTGGTGCCCTCACTTATCAATCCTATGTCCAGCACTTGGTCAGGTCAGGTTTTGGTCAAGTAGAAATTCGAGCAAAGCGTCCCTATCGGCTTCTGGATTGCCAAAACTACAACCTCGAAGAACCCCTGCTGCTGGAAAGTCTGGATTCTGTTTCTTTCAAAGTTGTGATCCCAGAGGATGGACCATGTATTTTTACTGGCAAAACAGCAATTTACATGGGCGCGGAAGAGTTTTTTGATGACAATGCGGGACACATCCTCTCCCGTGGTGTGCCAGCCGCTGTTTGTGATAAAACAGCCGCGAAATTAGGAAAGGTCAATCCAGAAGAAATCTTAATCACCGATTCAACTTGGCACTATATTGGTGGTGGTTGTTGTTAGAGATCAAGGATAAAGTCTGTTCGCCGACGCTACGCGAACAGACTTTAGACTTAATAAGTCTCACAATCCCAAGGCGATAAAAATATGATTAAAACAGACGTTTTAGCTGTTACACCGTTCCGCAAAAAACTGCAAGCTCCCTTAAGTAAACAGCCAATCACGGTTTTACAAATTAATCTGGGGAAGCGTTGTAATCTAGCTTGTAGTCACTGCCATGTGGAAGCTGGTCCTAAGCGAACTGAAGAACTTTCTCCAGAAATTTGTGACCAGCTTATTAAGCTGATTTATCAGTTTCCTCAAATTAAGACCGTTGACTTGACTGGTGGCGCACCAGAGATGAACTATGGCTTTAAGCCCTTAGTTGAAGCAGCATACCAAACCGGAAAGGAGGTGATTGTTCGGTCAAATTTGACCATTTATTTTGAACCGGGATATGAGGATATACCTGACTATTTCGCTAAGCACCAATTACGAGTAGTGGCTTCTTTGCCTTGTTATCTGGAAGATAATGTAGATAAAATGCGCGGCCAGGGGGTTTACGATGGTTCGATTCGGGCGATTCAATGGCTGAATCGGTTGGGCTATGGGAGAAACCCCAAATTAATTCTTGATTTGGTCTACAATCCTTCGTTGCCACTGAGTGAAAAGTTTTCTCTCACTCCTAATCAGGTTAAGTTGGAGAAGGATTATCAAGTGTTCCTAAAAGAACAGTTTGATCTTGACTTCAACCAGCTATTTACAATTACCAATATTCCTGTTGGTAGAACAAAGTTTCATTTAAAACGCACCAAGCTATATGCTCCCTATATGGTGTTTCTAGAAAACAGTTTCAATGCCACTACGGTGGAGCATTTGATGTGTCGCAATGAACTGTCTATTGACTATTTGGGTAATGTCTACGATTGCGATTTTAATCAGATGGAAAATGTAGCAGCAACCTCTGGCACTGGAGAAAGGTTGACAGTTAGTAAACTTATCGAAGCAGGAAGTTTAGACATCATTGAGGAAATTCGCACTGCTTCCTATTGTTATGGCTGTACAGCAGGGTCTGGTTCCAGTTGTGGTGGTGCTTTGATTTGATCCAATCAGAGTTTTTTTTGATTATAATATGAATGGATTTTCATATCAATAATAATTCAACTGCTGACCAGTGCTGAATCATGAACTCAAAAAGTCCATCATCTCAAGCCTTCTGTGTCCGTAAGCTGAAAGTTTTAGCGGACAACACTCGTCTCACTGTTCTGGAAATCCTGATGGAAGGACCAAAACATGTTGGAGAGCTCAAGGCTGTTTTGGGAATAGAGCAAAGTCTGCTATCCCATCATCTCAGAGTTTTGCGGGATGAGGGATTTGTTAGGGCGACGCGAGATGGTAAGGCGGTGCTTTATCAGTGTTCGCTAACCATTCGGCAAGCCAATGGTAATAGAGCAATTGATTTGGGATGTTGTTGCCTCTGTTTTGATTAACAAAGTGCTGAGTAAGTGCTGAGTTTTGAGCTAAGCATTCAGCTGAATGCTTAGCTGAGCACTCTCACTAGTTTCTAGATAAGATGACTGACTGATGATTGATGAAAAATTTAACAACTCTCGCATCAATGTCTATGGGTTTAGTAGCTTGCTTTTGGCTACAATCCTGTGCCCAATCCCCAGAAGTAGCAACCCAATCAAGGGATCAGTTGCAGGGTAAGTTAGTTTTAACCGGTTCTAGTACAGTAGCCCCCCTGGCGTCGGAAATTGGCAAGCGTTTTGAATCAGAAAATCCTGGTGTACGGGTGGATGTGCAGACAGGAGGGTCGTCTCGGGGTATTGCAGATACTCGCCAAGGAGTCGCTGATATTGGGATGGTGTCTCGTGACCTCAAGCAGAGCGAGAAAGATCTGCAAGGGTTTGCGATCGCTCGTGATGGGATTGGCATTATCGTCCATAAAACTAATCCGGTGCAATCCCTAAGTAATGAACAGATTGTGGATATCTATCAGGGCAAAATAGATAACTGGCAAGATGTGGGAGGCAAAAGGGCACCAATTACAGTAGTTAACAAAGCTGAGGGTCGCTCTACCTTGGAGTTATTTCTCAAGTACTTCCAGCTTAAAAATAGTGAGATTAAGGCAGATGTGGTGATTGGGGATAATGAGCAGGGGATTAAAACAGTAGCGGGTAATCCTAATGGGATTGGTTATGTCTCCATTGGCACAGCAGAATATAGCAGCAAACAGGATGTTCCGATTAAATTACTGCCCGTTGCTGGAATAGCGGCAACCACAGAAAATGTTCAAAACGGCACATTCCCGCTATCTCGTTCCCTGACGTTAGTGAGCAAAACTATTCCGGTTGGGTTAGATAAAGCATTTATTGAGTTTTCGCGATCGCAAAAGGTACAAGACATTGTTAAAGAGCAAAACTTTGTCCCCCTCGAAGAATGAAGAATGAAGAATGAAGAATGAAGAATGAAGAATGAAGAATGAAGAATGAAGAATGAAGAATGAAGAATGAAGAATTATACCTTTGCTCCTTACCAATTCCCAATTCTAAATTCCCAATTCTAAATTCCCAATTCTAAATTCCCAATTCTAAATTCCCAATTCTAAATTCTAAATTCTAAATTCTAAATTCTAAATTCCCAATTCTAAATTCCCAATTCTAAATTCCCAATTCTAAATTCTAAATTCTAAATTCTAAATTCTAAATTCCCAATTCTAAATTCTAAATTCTAAATTCCCAATTCTAAATGCTCAATTTTTTTCGGAGTGATACTCTCCTGATCTCGATCCTACAAGGCTGTGCTGTGGTGGCTGGTGCTATCGTGGTGCTGATTCTTGTGTTCCTAATCACGGAAGCCCTGCCAGTATTGGGACAAGTGGGATTACTCCCCTTTTTTACCGATCCATCCTGGCATCCTGCGGAGAGTCTTTACAACTTCACCCCCATGCTTTGGGGTACCCTATTCGTCACGGCTGGGGCGATGGTAGTAGCCACACCCCTGGGCATTCTATCTGCAGTCTTTTGTCAGTATTACGCGCCTTCATCCATTGCTGGACTTTATCGACGGCTAATTGAATTGTTGGCAGGGATGCCCTCAGTTGTTTACGGATTCTGGGGTTTGGTGGAGCTAGTTCCCCTAATTGGACGCTTCCAACCACCAGGAGCCAGTCTTCTAGCTGGAATTGCGATTCTGACCCTGATGATTTTGCCAACTATTGCTCTGACCGCAGACGCTAGCTTTGCCAAAGTCGCTCCAGAATACCTAAAGGGAGCAGCGGCTCTGGGACTATCCCGCTGGGCAACAGTCAGAGGTGTTGTGTTTCCGGCTGCTAAGTCGGGGCTGTTTACTGGCTTGATTTTAGGAACAGGACGGGCGATTGGAGAAACTATGGCGGTGCTGATGGTGTGTGGCAATGTGGTGCAAATTCCCAAAAGCTTATTTGAGCCGATGCGAACTCTTACTGCCAATATCGCCTTGGAAATGGCTTACGCTATGGGCAATCACCGCTCAGCACTTTTTGTCAGTGGCTTGCTGCTGATGGCAATAATTTTGGTACTGGTAGCAATTGCAGAAATGATCAGCAAGGAAGGAATCTATGAGTAAGAATCCTACCAAAACCAAGCCACAAGCCACAACCGACAACCTGCAACCTGCAACCGACAACCGACAACCGACAACCGACAACTTCCAAGTTTCAACAGTGATGATTTGGGCGATCGCACTGTTCGTAACTGCTGTATTCCTCTGGATTTTGAGTGATATCGTCTGGCACGGTGTCGGACAAATTAACTGGGAATTCCTGACTACTGCACCAAAGAATGCTGGACGGGAAGGAGGGATTGGTCCAATTCTGGTTTCCACTGTCCTAATTTTGGGTGTATGTATGACCGTTTCTATTCCGATTGGAGTAGGCACAGCAATACTGCTAGCTGAGTTCACAGATACTAAGAGTATTTTCGGGCGTCTGGTTCGTCGTAGCTTAGATGTGCTAGCAGGGGTACCGTCGATTGTGTTTGGACTATTTGGCAATGCCTTTTTCTGCAAAACCCTAGGGCTAGGCTTTTCGATTTTATCTGGGGGGTTGACATTAGCCTGTATGGTGTTGCCAATCCTAATTCGATCAACAGAGGAAGGGTTTCGCGCCGTTAGTGATGATTATCGGCTTTCTGCCACTGCCCTTGGTTTATCCCGCACTACCACTCTCTGGAATTTGCTGTTACCAGCCGCAGCACCGGGACTAGTGGTGGGATTAGTGTTAGGGATAGGGCGAGCGATCGCTGAAACAGCAGCACTGATATTTACTAGTGGTTATGTGGATCGGATGCCAGAGTCTTTGCTCGATTCTGGGCGATCGCTCTCGATTCATATTTTTGATTTGTCGATGAATGTAACAGGGGGAAATGCTAATGCTTACGCCTCAGCTTTAGTGTTGCTAGTGTTGTTGTTGCTGATTAATGGTACAGCAGCATGGATGGCTGAGTATTGGTTGCATCGGAGGGTGGAGTCTGTTTGTAAGCAATCAGCAATCAGCAATCAGCAATCAGCTTTTTGAATAAAATAAGCTGATTGCTGACGGCTTACCTAATTACTAATTAACAATTATAGCGTTTCTCGTAGCTATGAGGTACACATTATTTTTGCCCTCTTCCCACTTCCGACTTCCCTCTTACCTGCTCCGTTCGCGTAGCGTGGCCTAAGGCCTCAGTCCCTGCTCCCTAAAACCCAGATATTTGTACCTCACAAGTCTTAGAATTGCTAGAACATTAACAATTCCCAAAAACAATGGTTAACCCTTTAAACACAATTGAAAAATTACCGGTAAGCCAGTCTATAAACGACCCATTGATTCAGACCGAGCGGCTATGTTTACATTATGGAACAAAACCGGCCTTTGCTGATGTATCGTTGCCAATTTATACAGGTTCGATTACCGCACTAGTGGGACCGTCTGGTTGTGGCAAGACTAGTTTTTTAAGTTGCCTCAACCGCTTGACAGATTTGATTCCTAATGCTAAAGTTACAGGTAGAATTCGCTTTGGTTCCCTGGATGTGCTGAGTCCTCGGATGGATGCGATCGCAAAGGGTGGTGCTATGGAGCTAATTGCACTTCGCCGTCGTGTTGGAATGATTTTCCAAAAGCCAAGTCCCTTCCCCTTCTCAATCTGGAAGAATCTGGCCTTTCCGTTGCGGGAACATGGTGTTAAAAACCGGGCTAACATTGCTCAGCTCATCGAAACTGCACTCCGGGATGTGGGTTTGTGGGATGAAGTCAAAGACCGACTCCACACCTCGGCTCTTGCTCTGTCTGGTGGTCAAAAGCAGCGCCTGTGCATTGCCCGTGCCTTGGTGTTGCAACCGGAAGTACTCCTGTTAGATGAACCCTGTAGTGCCCTCGATCCCATATCCAGCGGTGTAGTCGAAGATTTGATAGCTAGGCTCAGGGGACGCTACACCCTGGTGATTGTTACCCACAACCTAGCTCAAGCTAGACGAATTGCTGACTATACTGCCGTCTTCTGGGTTAAAGAAGCAGTGGGGCGATTGATTGAATACGGCTGTGTGGAGCAGATTTTTGAATCACCTCAACAAGCTTTGACAGCTGCCTATGTCAATGGAATTAGAGGATGAAGCTGTGGTCTTCCGTGCTCCGAATTCCCGTAAGCATATGCGCTACGCCCACGCTGCTTGAGGTGCCGTCAGTGGTCAGCCGTCAGTGGTCAGTGGTCAGTGGTCAGCCGTCAGCCGTCAGCTTATTTTTATTCAAAAGTAGATAGCTGATAGCTGATAGTTGTAAGATGATAGNTGATATAGCAATTCTTATACCCATGAGATACAAATATGTGGGTTTNAGGGAGCAGGGAGCAGGGAGCAGGGACTTCGGAAGAGGGAAGAGGGAAGAGGGAAGAGGGAAAAAATAATGTGTACCTCATAGCCTTCAGCTATAGCTGATAGCTGATAGCTGATAGCTGATAGCTGATAGCTGATAGCTGATAGCTGATAGCTTACGATTGTTCCTAATTCATACTGGTGTCAGGCAACCAGTTAAGTTCCTTTCTCAGATAAACATGGAGCTGATTAATCTCCTCGTTTTCCAGGATTTCTAATACGGCTAGATTCAAGTTGCTCTGGACATCATAGTAGAGCTTGGGCTCAATCACAAATACCCTAATTTTAATCACACGAGCATTCTGTTCAAGGCGAGAAAATACAACTAAAATTTTCTCCTTGTTCAAGCCATCGATAGAGGAAACGTTTTCTTTAATAGCCTGACAAATTCGCCTAGTTTGCTCAGCCGAAATCCCATCAATTTTCAGATTTAAATTTATGCCCCACTGAACCGTATCGCCAGTCTTATCTGACCAATTTGCAAAAATTCCAGAAATCATTTTAGAATTGGGAAGTTTTTTGATATAACCCCACTCAGTAATAAGAAGCCTTGTACTTCTCAGACCAATATTGAGTATCTTAACCCTACCACTTACTCCGTCCAATACTATCACGTCACCGGGTTTATAGAGACCATCAGCGTAGATAATCACCGTACAACACCAGTCATAGACAATGTCTTTGAATAACAAACCTAAGGCGACACCTGCGCCACCGAGTAGACCGATCAGTGCACCGGCAGATGCCCCCAACACAATCTCACTGGCTTTAATGGCAGCAATCAGGATTGCTGCGATCTGAAAAAGCTTTGGGAAGTACGGCACGAACAAATCGTCGAGTTCAGTTTCAGTGTTTGCCGCCAATCCGGCTAGAAGCTCCCCCAGTAGTGGAGCAGCACGGTAAAGAATATAGGTAGCAATGAACAGAACGCTCACAAACAGAAACTCCGGGATTTTCTGATTCTGTGTATCACTAAGATGGGTTGCCACAACTAGATGTACTAGCCATAGTCCACCGATCCAAATTAGCCAGCCTAATGGTTGCTTAAGAATCCTAATGAACTCATCGTCATGGGTGGTTTCTGTACCGCTAGTCAGACGCTCGAGTCTGTGAATGATTATTGAAGTAAACAACCCTCGCAATATATGGGTGAAGAGGAGGATGAGCACCACAATCACTATCGTGGCAACAGGAATGTTGGGGAGCTGGAAGTCGGATTCAAAGATCCTTTCTTTGATTAGGTTGATTGTACTGTTGATTGTACTCTTAAGGTTTTCCATCGTTTCGACCAAAATACACTAACAGAGATCGACCTGTGCTTAGTTAAATGGCAAGTCGATGGCAAGTCTCTTGGTGGAATGATTTTACTATAAGTTGCGAATTTACCGAATAGTGCTAGGTATGCAATCAACATGATTTAGAGCGATTGCCCGTTTGGGCAGCACCCTAGGAGCCAGTTTGAAAGGTTTACTATCTGTTTGGAGGAGACGTATTCGGTCAATCAACTCGGCAATTTACCGAAAAGTATTAGCTAGTACAAGACGGCAGAAATAGCGATGCATTACTGTAAGCATTCAGCTGTTAGCTTTGGCCAACGGCCAACGGCTGACAGCTGAGGGCTGAATGCTTACCCATTACTAGCTATTGGTTTTGCAATCACGAATCAACTTCCCAGTTCCGTTGATTACAGCCATGGGCTTGTATAGCAGTCGCCAGGGCAGTTAGGACATGACAAAAGTCTCACACCCTTTGTAAGCGATGCAGAGGTGCGACCCGTGGCGAATTTAATTCGCCAACGGAAAGCGCACCTAAGCGGTCTTGGGGGTTTCCCCCACTCGCTATTGCATCAAGAAGCGCAAGAGTTTGACTTCTGACAAAGGACTTCTGACTTCTGACTTCTGCTATAGAATCAAAGGTCTTGTCCCTATAGTTTCCAGGGTCCTGCCAGGAGCTGATGCCTAGATCTCGAATAGTGATGCAGCTTCGGAACAGGGGAGCCAGCGCTGCATCACTTGTTCAAAGGATTGCTAGAATTTATATGCCACCTCACTAACTAAATTTTCCTTTAGCTGTTTGTAGTCTTGGAGTTCCTTTCTCAGATAAACATGCAGGTGATCAATCTCCTCTTTCTGGAGGATTTCTAATATGGCTATGTTCAAGTCATTTATGGCTGCCAAATAGATGGTTTTATCAATCACAAATACCCTAACTATAATCACCCGAGCATTCTCTTCAATGCTGGATAATAAAACGAACATTTTCTGCTTATGCAATCCATCGATAGTCGGAATTTTTCCTTTAATAGCCTGACAAATTCTGGTAGTTTTATCCGCCGAAATACCATCTATTTTAAGAGTTAAATTTATCGCTCCCAACTCCAACGTATCGCCAGGATTTTGTGACCAATAATTGACCACAACTCCACCAATCATTTTAGAATTGGGAATTTTTTTGGTACCACCCACAGTAATAATACGAACCTTTGTGCTTCTCAGACCAATACTGAGTATCTCAACAAAACCATTTATTCCGTCCAATTCTACCCAGTCACCGGGTCTATAGAGACCATCAGCATAGATAACCACTGTACAAAACCAGTCATAGATAATGTCTTTTAATAACAAACCTAAGGCTACACCTGCGCCACCGAGTAGACCGATCAGTGCACCAGCAGATGCCCCCAACAAAATCTCACTGGCTTTACTGGCAGCAATCAAGATTGCTGCGATCTGAAAAAGCCTTGGAAAGTAGGGGACTAACAAATCGTCGAGTTCAGTTTCAGTTTTTGTCGCCAATCCGGCTAGAAGCTCTCCCAGTAGTGGAGCAGCACGGTAAATAATATACGTGGCAATGAACAGAGCGCTCACAAACAGAATCTCGGGGATTTTCTGATTCTGTTCAGGGCTAAGATGACTTCCCACAACTAGATAGGCTAGCCATAGTCCAGCGATCCAAATTAGCCAGCCTAATGGTGCCCTAAGAATCCTAATGAACTCATCGTCTAGGGTGGTTTCTGTACGGCTAGTTATCAGCTCGAGTCTGTGAATGATTATGGCAGTGAACAAGCCTCGCAATATCTGGGTAAGGAGGAGGATAAGCACCACAATAAGTATCGTGGAAACAGGAATGTTGGCGAGCTGGAAGTCGGAATTCAATATCCTTTCTGTGATTAGGTTGATTGTAGTGTTGAATGTACCCTGAAGGTTTTCCATAGTTTCGACCAAAATACAATAACAGAGATCGACCTGTGCCTAGCTAAATGGCAAGTCGATGGCAAATCGATTGGCGAAATGATTTTACTATAAGTTGGGAATTTACCGAATCGTGCTAGGTATGCAATAAATATGATTTAGAGCAATTGCCCGTTTGCGCAGCACCCTAGGAGTCAGGGTGCATCTCATCTTTGTAAAAAAGAAGGGGCCCGGGCGCGGAGAGTCTCCGGCCTGGGCCCAGGAATTTTATTAAAATTTTTGCCTAATTTCAAAGGTGCGCTTTCCGCATCTAATTATTAAATTCCCGTGGCAGCACGCTTTCCAATGGCCGGGTAACCCGGCTTTGGGTCGCGTCTTTCGGCAAAGCCGACGCGGGGCGCGTTCGGGTCGCACCTAAAAGCTATGCAGCTTCGGAATAGGGGAGCCAGGGCTGCATCCCTTGTGCAAAGGATTGCTAGGATTTAGATATCACCTCACTAACTAAATTTCCCTTCATCTGTTTGTAGTCTTCAATTTGCTTTTCCAGCTCAATATGCAGGTGATCAATCTCTTCTTTCTCCAGAATTTCTAATAGGGCTAGATTCAAGGATTGCTGGGCAGCAGTGTAGAGGTTGATATCAATCACATATACTATAATTTTAATTACCCGAGCATTATCTTCAATGTGGGAAAACAAAACTTTCATTTTTTGCTTGTGCAAGCCATCGATAGTCGGGATTAGTTCTTTAATAGCCTGACAAATTCGGGAAGTTTGCTCAGCTGAAATTCCATCAACTTTCAGAGTTAAATTTATGCCCCACTCAAACGTCTTACCAGTCTTCTGGGACCAATTTTCCACAACTCCAGCAATCATTTTAGAATTGGGAACTTTTTTGACAGAACCCCACTCAATAATACAAAGTGTTGTACTTCTCAGACCAATACTGACTATCTGAACAAAACCATTGACTCCGTCCACTACTACCCAGTCACCGGGTTTATAGAGACCATCAGCGTAGATAATCACCGTACAACACCAGTCATAGATAATGTCTTTGAATAACAAACCTAAGGCGACACCTGCACCACCCAGTAGACCGATCAGTGCACCAGCAGATGCTCCCAACAAAATCTCACTGGCTTTAATAGCGGCAATCAGCACTGCTGATATCTGAAAAAGCCTTGGGAAGTAGGGCACAAACAAATCGTCAAGTTCAGTTTCAGTGTTGGCCGCCAATCCGGCTAGAAGCTCCCCCAGTAGTGGCGCAGCACGGTAAAGAATATAGGTAGCAATGAACAGAGCGCTCACAAACAGAATCTCGGGGATTTTCTGATTCTGTTCAGGAGTAAGATGGGTGGCCACAACTAGATGTACTACCCATAGTCCACCGATCCAAATTAGCCAGCCTAATGGTTGCTTAAGAATCCTAATTAACTCATAGTCTAGGGTGGTTTTTGTACGGCTAGTCAGACGCTCGAGTCTGTCAATGATTATTGAAGTGAACAAGCCTCGCAATATCTGGGTGACGAGGAGGATGAGCACCACAATCACTATCGTGGAAACAGGAATGTTGGCGAGCTTGAAGTCGGTATCAAAGATCCTTGCTTTGATTAGGTTGATTGTCGTGTTGAATGTACTTTTAAGGTTTTCCATAGTTTCGACGAAAAGACAACAGCAGAGATCGACCTGTGCCTAGCTAAATGGCAAGTCGATGGCAAGTCTCTTGGTGGAATGATTTTACTATAAGTGGGGAATTTACCCAATAGTGCTAGGCGTGCTAGGTATGCAATAAACATGATTTAGAGCAATTGCCCGTCTGCGCAGCACCCTAGGAGCCAGTTTCAAAGGTTTACTATCTGGGGTGTATCTGATATTTCTAAAAAAGAAGGGGGGCGGGGAGTGTCCGGCCTGGGCGCAGGAATTTTATTAGAATTTTTGGCGTTGCTGAATTAAGGAATGAATGCGCGATCATCTAGTTTTATTAAAGCCCCCGTTGGTCCCCCAATTCTGGGGGACTTTGAGAGTTTTTCCCCCCAAGCGAGCAATCCCTCGCTTGGGGGCTAGGGGGGCGAAACCATACTGAGAATCAGCAACGCCGAATTTTTGCCTAATTTGAAAGGTGCGCTCTTACCATTAAGAATTAAATTCGCGCGATTGTCGCGCCTAAAAGCGATGCAGCTTCGAAGGGAACGAGCGCTGCATCCCTTGTTCAAAGGATTGCTAGGATTTAGATATCACCTCACTAACTAAATTTCCCTTCATCTGTTTGTAGTCTTCAAGTTGCTTTTCCAGCTCAATATGCAGATGATCAATCTCCTCTTTCTCCAGGATTTCTAATATTGCTATATTCAAGGATTGCTGGGCAGCAGTGTAGAGGTTGGTATCAATCACATATACTATAATTTTAATTACCCTAGCATTATCTTCAATGTGGGAAAACAAAACTTTCATTTTCTGCTTGTGCAAGCCATCGATAGTCGGTATTTTTTCTTTAATAGCCTCACAAATTCTGGTAGTTTTATCAGCTGAAGTTCCATCAACTTTCAGAGTTAAATTTATGCCCCACTTAAAGGTCTTGCCAGTCTTCTGGGACCAATTTTCCACAACTCCAGCAATCATTTTAGAATTGGGAAGTTTTTTGATAGAACCCCACTCAGTAATAAGAAGTGTTGTACTTCTCAGACCAATACTGACTATCTGAACAAAACCACTTACTCCGTCCACTATTACATAGTCACCCGGTTTATAGAGACCATCAGCGTAGATAATCACCGTACAACACCAGTCATAGATAATGTCTTTGAATAACAAACCTAAGGCGACACCTGCACCACCCAGTAGACCGATCAGTGCACCAGCAGATGCTCCCAACAAAATCTCACTGGCTTTAATAGCGGCAATCAGCACTGCTGATATCTGAAAAAGCCTTGGGAAGTAGGGCACAAACAAATCGTCGAGTTCAGTTTCAGTGTTGGCCGCCAATCCCCCTAGAAGCTCCCCCAGTAGTGGAGCAGCACGGTAAAGAATATAGGTGGCAATGAACAGAGCGCTCACAAACAGAATTTCGGGGATTTTCTGATTCTGTTCAGGAGTAAGATGGCTTGCCACAACTAGCTGTACTACCCATAGTCCAGCCAGCCAAATTAGCCAGCCTAATGGTGCCCTAATAATCCTAAGGAACTCATCGTCTAGGGTGCTTTCTGTACCGCTAGTCAGACGCTCGATTCTGCTAATGATTATGGCAGTGAACAAGCCTCGCAATATCTGGGTGAACATGAGGATGAGCACCACAAGAACTATCGTGGAAAGAGGGATGTTGGCGAGCTTGAAGTCGGTATCAAAGATTCTTTCTTTGATAACGTTGATTGTATTGTTGAATGTAGTCTTAAGGTTTTCCATAGTTTCGACGAAAATGCAACAGCATAGATCGACCTTTGCCTAGTTAAATGACAAGTCGATGGCAAGTCGATGGCAAGTCTCTTGGTGAAATTATTTTACTATAAGTCGCGAATTTCCCCAATAGTTCTGGGTATGCAATTGGGATTGTAATCCACAAACAGGATTGAGAGCAATTGCCGGTTTCCGCAGCACCCTAGGAGCCAGTTTTAAACTTTTAATATCTGTTTGTAGGAAAAATATTCGGTCAATCACATCTGGATTTTACCGAAAAGTATTAGCTAGTAAAAGAAGCTGGAAATAGCGAAGGATTACTAGCTATTGGTTTGGCGATCGCAAATCAACTGCAATCCATCAACTGCCCAGTTTGGGTTGATTAGAGTCATGGGCTTGTAGAATCAAAAGTTCTGTGCCCATAGTTTCCAGGGTCGTGCCAGGAGCTGATGCCGAGACCTCGAATAGCGCCGATGCACCAACCTGAGGGCTTCCCCCCACTCGCGCTTTGCATCAAGACAAGCATCAAGACAACCCAGTTACTCCTGCTTGGCCAGACTTGTCAACCCAACTTGTAAACAATTAATTCCCTATAAACGGCTAGTTAAACTTGAAACTAAAACTTGATCATTTGCTAGACCTCCCACAATGACTAGTCTATAGCCATCTCGTAAAGACGGAGTTAATAGTAGCATGTTCTACTTGTAATATGGGTACCCTATTTCTAAAATTAATCTAAATTCTCTTGTAGATATGGCGAAAACAATACCCTATTGATGTGTTCTATTGCTAGCCTATCTCGTCATTTCCCCGATCCCACACTTTTAGGTGCAACCCGTGGCGAATTTAATAAGAATTTAATAATTAGATGGGGAAAGCGCACCTTTATGATCAGTATTCAACCGGACTTGATATGAGGAGGATCAGGGGGATGAGCTTGTGATCAGCAAGTAACATCACCAGAAAGCAACTTGCTATCAGGGACTTCTGCACTTTTGGATAAGTTCTATCTCTAGGATTTACACTGATTCCCTGATTTACTAAACTAGCTCCTTATTGATTAAGGCTATTCTCAGTAAAAACTCATTAAGCTAAGATTTAATAGATTCATAAGCCTGGAAATTTCTAGGACTTAATGAGCATTTTAAAATGACGATTAAAATCTATAAAAATTAGATCATTGGGACGTTACAAATAGCGATATTGTGTCCATAACATATTAGATATAGTTATCTAATATGTTATGGGAGGCAATTTAATTTATAATTGTTGTTAATTCAAATAATAACCCTATTTCAAAATAACCAATTACCAATTACTTTTTAACCAGCTCATGAACCTTTCATCCTCGAAATCTCAAAATCTGCCCCAGTCCAAGATACAGCTAAGACTAAGGTTAGGGATTGGGGCAATAGTTTTGGTGACAGCTGCCTTAATTTTACTATTTACGCCCGTTGGGTCTTGGCTGAAGCTGGAAAATTTGAGATTGCTTCAGGAAAGCATGGGTATTTTTGGACCACTGGGGTACATTCTAATTTATATTGTTGCCACAGTACTAGCTGTTCCTGATGCGATTTTAACCTTTTCAGCTGGTGCTCTGTTTGGACTAATGCTGGGTACTTTGTGGACTGTGATTGGTGCTACTTTAGGAGCAACGGCTGCGTTTATGATTGCTCGCTTTGTTGCTGGTGATTGGGTTAAGTATCAGTTTCAGGACTCTCGTTTTGATCAACTCAGTGAGGGAATTGAGAAAAATGGTTTTTGGTTTGTGCTCTCAATTCGCCTGGCACCAATTTTTCCATTCAATGCCGTGAACTATTTGTTTGGCTTAACACCAATTCCTCTACCCACCTATGTTATTGCGACCGCAGTGGGAATTATCCCGGCTACCTTTGCCTATGCTTGGTTAGGTCGCAGTGGTCTCGAAGCTATCAGCGGTAGTCCCCCCTGGCAACTGATCGGAGCACTAGTTGTATTAGCGGTGCTATCTACCACCCCCCTACTTTGGAAAAAATCAAAACTTAGGCAATAACTCTGCTTGTCGGGTGCGTTAATAATGCACCCTACACCATAAGGGCGAATATCAGGGGGAATGAAAGTCGAGTGTTGCGTAAGTCCTGACCCTAAGTCCTGACAATTTAAGGTGATTAAGGTAGAAGATTGATGAGATTGAACAGATTGCTGAAAAGACGAAGCCTTTGGTTAGCGATCGCGCTATTTATTTTGGTCCTATTGTGTTACTCGACTCCTGTCAGAGCCTTATTTAACCAGAGGTTTCTAGTGCAACAGTTGCAAGAATTAGGCCATTGGGCAATCTGTTTATTTATCCTGGTTTATGCTCTGGCAACGGTTTTAGGAATTCCTGGCACAGTACTGACTATCGCTGGTGGTACAGTTTTTGGTTTAGTTTGGGGTACCTTCTGGTCTGTTATCGGAGCAACCTTAGGCGCATTGGGAGCATTTTGGGTAGCGCGTTATCTATTGCGAGATTGGGTTGAATACAAGTTCAGGCATCATAAAGCATTGGTCAGCTTCAATCAAGCAGTGATGCAGACACCCCTGATGTTTGTCTTAGCAGTACGCTTTGCCCCCATTTCTCCTTTTAATGTAGTGAATTTCTTGTTTGGTCTAACCCCGATTAGCTCGGTAGAGTATACCCTTGGCACTTTCTTTGGGATTATTCCTGGTACCCTCGCTTATACTTGGCTGGGAGTAACTGGGGGGGAAGCTTTGCAAGGAGGCGATCGCTTACCATTTTTCCTAGCACTCAGTTTCCTAGGTATACTGTCTGCCTTGCCACTGTTGGCAAAGGGAAAAAAGAAATAGTCTTCCTGTTGCCCATTCTCCTGTCCCATTCTCCTCATTTTACCATCTTTCCCATCCTCCCTATCTCCCCGATCAATCCCAGGAAGTAGCATGGCAATAAAGCAACGTGGTATCAGTGGGTCAATAGGGTAAAAAATTTTCTGATCAACTAGCCCGACTTGCTAGGCTTTTCCTGAAGCGTCTCTGTAAGACAAGTAAAGAACAAGACAGGGATTTACAGGAATCTGTTAAATTTGTTAATATGAAGGGTGTAACCCCTCATTTTTTCCCTGTCTTGATGCAATAGCGAGTGGGGGAAACCACGGCAATAGCGAGTGGGGGGAACCCCCAAGACCGTAATGGTGCGTTTGACCCGTAATTAAATTCGCCACGGGTCGCACCTCTGCCTCCCCAAGACCGCGCTGCATCGCTGAGGTCAGGGGAAAAGGAAGGTTCTGTCAGTAGTACCTTTTAACTTAAACTTTACTCGTTAAAGTTTTTACCTTATTTGTGGAAACGTTAAGTTTTCACAAGTCCCGTGAGACCGAAGGTGAGTGCTTGCCATTCCTTTTGTATAGCAAGACACTTAAGGTGCGCGCCTCCTAGGCCGGGTTCCCCGGCCTTGGGTCGCACCTCAAAGTGTTCTTCACCAAGTGTTTTTCACCAAAATTTAACATTTTGGGGGATATTTACTATACAAGACTGAGGATAGCCTTCCCAAGATTTTCACAATGTGTGATAAAACTTCGTGATTGACCTCAAAAACATCTCAACCAGAATACTAATTTTCTATGCATGTTGATAGAGATGAGTTTCTGTTAATAGGTCTAGGGTAATAGGTAATAGGTAATAGGTAATAGGTAATAGGTAATAGGTAATTGCGATCTACAAGTGGTGTTTAACAGCAGGAATAGTATGATACTCAATTGTAAATTGGCAATTACCAATTATCATGTACCGATGATATATACCCGAATAACTATCTCTCTCCGACCTTAGACATAGGCGTTGAAATTAGGTTTAAGGTTAAGTGGGGTAACGCTTCCAGAATCATTTTTCCCCCTATGTCTATTCATAATAAAATATCCACCCTTGGCGACTTTGAGCTTGGCAGGAAATGACTAAAGAACAGTATTCTAAAAATTGGTTCAATGGACAATCGTTCATTATTAATACTTTTTGCCTGTTACCTTCTCTAGTAATTATCCTAGGGGGAATCAGCCTGTTAATCGAAAACAACAATTTTAGATTGACAGATTCATCAACAATTATTGTAAATCCAATAGAATCACTGATTAGTTGGTTCAAAGACACGTCAGAACCAAAAAACTCATTATCAAGTGTTACTTCTACTAGTTCTGAACAACTAGTATATAAAGCTTCACTGCTCAATAAACTAATCCTACCTATTATAACTGACTATGAAGAAATTGGACTAGGGATAGGGATAGGTATAGACAATATTAAGCCTGGCTTTGAAGCCATTGGTTTTACATTTAACCAGGTAGAAAATATTCACAATAAAATTAATTTTATCGGCCTAAATACGGGGGACACAGTATTAATTAATATCCTGGGAAATGTTAACAATATAACTCAAGCCTCGATCGCCACTAAAATTCCCTATAAATACTCTCATGAAAGCCAATCTGCTTTACTCTTAGGATTATTCATTAGGGTAGTATCACCGGAATGGGAAAATGGTATGGCTTGGATTAACTATGGGTTGAAAGAACTTAGTGAAAACCAGAAAAATTTATTAATCACGGAACAAAAAAACTATCAGATTCACTTAAGGGTTGACCGGGAGGTAGATTTGGTGATTCTCACCATAAAATCTCGCTCTAAATCCTAAGGTAATTGTAACCGTTAATGGTGGTGTCGTATTACCGATGTGTTGAATTGCGTAATAAACGTTAACCACAATGGCTGATGTCTGTAGATATCTATTTTTTTGTAAGCATTCAGCCGTCAGCCGTCAGCCGTCAGCCGTCAGCCGTCAGCTAAAGTAACTCAGCATTATTCCAATGCTTACCTGTTGTCTTGATCCCAAGCGCGAGTGGTTTGAATTTACCGTAAGATAGGGTCGCCTTATTAAAAAATATTTAACCCTTTTCTGCATAACCTGCTAACTATAAAGGCGACCCTATCTAAGGTTTTGTCTCCGGGGGAAACCACGGCAGCGCGGTCATGGGGGGAACCCCCAAGACCGTAATGGTGAGTTTTCCGTAGGCGAATTAAATTCGCCACGGGTCGCACCTCTGCCTCCCCAAGACCGTAATGGTGCGTTTGACCCGTAATTAAATTCGCCACGGGTCGCACCTCTGCATCGCTTATTCAAAAGCACCATCTGTAGCACCTCAAGTAGCGTGCGCATTAGCTGATAGCTGATAGCTGATAGCTGATAGCTGATAGCTGATAGCTGAATACTTACATTTTTTTTTGAGATTACAACAGGCAAAATGCAACATAAACCTAAACGTTTCTGTTGCATTTTGTCTAATGGTTAACAGTTTAATGATTCGATTCAGTTTTGATAGTTTTCAACCCTTAACACAAACAACCTGCTTCAGAGTTGCCACTACCTCAACTAGATCTGACTGATTAGCCATCACCTGATCAATTGGCTTATAAGCACCTGGGATTTCATCGATAACGTCCTTATCTTTACGGCACTCAACACCTTTAGTTTGCTCAACTAAATCATCAACGGTGAACTGCTTTTTTGCTTTGCTGCGAGACATCAAACGACCAGCACCATGAGCACAGCTGCAGTAGCTGTCATGATTGCCTTTACCCTTAACAATGAAAGACTTTGCCCCCATGGACCCAGGGATGATACCATAGTCGTCGGTACGAGCTCGCACTGCTCCTTTTCGAGTAACATAAACCTCTTCGGAGAAATGCACTTCTTTTTCGGCATAGTTGTGATGGCAGTTAACTGACAACAAGGGCTTGAAGGACTTACCACCAGCCAGATGTTTCTCTACAATTCCCTTGAAGCGAGCCATCATGATATCGCGATTGTAACGGGCATAGTTTTGCGCCCATTGCAAATCCCGCCAGTAGGCAGCAAATTCAGGGGTTCCTGCGACAAAGTATGCTAAATCTCGGTCAGGAAGGGTTGTATGTGCTAGCTTTGCTAATTCTTTAGCGGTCTTAATGTGGCACTTAGCTAGCTGATTACCAATATGCCGTGAACCAGAGTGTAGCATCAGCCACACTTGATTGTCGGTATCAAGACACAATTCAATGAAATGATTGCCACCTCCAAGGGAACCCAGCTGTTTCATGGATTTTCCATCTAGCCGTTGCACACCTGGATGAAGTTCCTTAAAATCACGCCAGCCTTGCCAGTTTACCACTGCTTTCTCGATATCTGTGTTTTGCTCAAAGCCAACGGGAATAGCTGCTTCAATGTCCAAGCGAATCTTCTTGAGCTTGCCCTCCAATTGGTCTGCCACAAAAGGGGTTTTAATGGCAGACATGCCACAGTTGTGAACAAACACACCAGCGGTCAGGGCAAAGTTGTGATACTCTGGAACCGTTAGGCAGTAGACATCTTGTTTTTCCTGAAGTGGTAAGATATTGACGACTTTGTGATTTGCCCCCCCTACCAGATTTGAGCTTCGATGCTCGGCACGAGCAAGGTTATGGTGATCAATATGGTGGTCAATGACTGTTCTGTGACCTGGAAAAGATGGTACTGTTCCTGACAATTGAGATTCTAACCATTCAGAGGAAGGGATATCAGAGGGAGGGATAATCCCATCTGCCTTTTGCCATCTTCCAGAATCGGGTTGCTGGATTAAGGTGTAACCATCTTTATCGGTTTGGGAGTAGAAAGGCATCAAGGATGTCCCTGGTTCGAGGTCACGGGCTTCCCGGTAACTACCATCCCTGAGCATGAATCGATGATCGGGAGTACATTTAATTTCTTCTGAGTTGTCGAGAACGACCTTTAAGAGTAGTTGGTTACGGCGGGTTAATTTTGCTGTAGCCTTAGCCGCGACGATTTTTCCGGTTTGTGTGCAGGAGTAGACAATAATTTCTCGCTCTCCTTTGGCTAGTGCTTGGAGTGAGTAAGATTTGCCATCAACCAAGGGAACGAGGGTATCACCTGTAAAACAACCAATATCTACCCCGACAGCTGCTGGCAGGATGGCATCTTTGGTGGCAATTACAGAGCCAACCAATGAGCCTTTACCTAGGTGAACGTCTGGCATTAATGCGACGTGCTTAAACACAAATGGCAGAGACGCAACATTTTTCGCCATTTGGGTTTCCTGAGCAGCTAGGGAGTGATTCGCCCAAGACAGCACAGGTTTTGGGGTGGAGATGTCTAGTTTTTCGTAAGGCATAACAATAAATTATTTATTTTTTTTATATATTACACAATGATACAGATATATTACAAATTTGGCCATAAGGTCGAATCTGATCACCTGGTGTTCATCACAAGTTTTCTTGAAGTAATCTGTGGACAGTTTTGTAAGTGTCACACTATCCCCCTGTGCAGCTAAAATACTCTTGACCTGAAACCTAGCCAGACTCTGGATGATCAGCTTTGCTCAAAGACCAGGGGGCTAACCCCATAACCAGATAATTCCCAAATGAATTCCACTTCTGCAGGAGGTGGCTGTCTCAAATTGAACTATTATAAGATTTGGAGTTATTGAGTAATTTTTTTATATATTGCTATGGATATTCTGACACTAGGCTGGGTTTCTGTACTGGTTTTGTTCACTTGGTCAATCTCAATGGTTGTCTGGGGTCGTAACGGGTTTTAACAGTATCGTGGAAAATCCCGTAATCACTATGTTGTTCTTTGCTGCCGCTGGATTATTAGTGGTGGTCAGCGGAGGAATCATTTATCTAACTGCTGCTGAGTGGCGCGATCGCCGCCGCAAACAGCGGGATAAACAGGGATGAAAATCTGACAGCGGATGGCTGGGGGTTTTCATCCCTCTAAAGGAAGCACTACCAACTTATCAAAAGGGAGAGTTTGAGAGGGAAAAGAATACCCCTTGACGAATAGTTTGGGGATGAATTTTTACTTTCAAATAGTGTTAAAATAAAAGAGAAAGGTCTTAAAAAACTGGGAATTGACCTTACTCAGCTACCCCCGGTGCGGGGGAAAGTTACGCCCTAGGAGATAACAATCTATTTGGTTGTGCCTGGGAATCCCCATCCAAGACGGTTGGGGAAGTTCAAATCTCAACCAAACAAGCAAACGTTAATTAGTTTTGTTTGAACAGAGTCCTAGGAGGCTAAATCGTCGGACTCACTTGATATCGCTAAAGCTTATTCGTCCTAAATCAATACTAAAATTTATAATCCGTGATGTCACATGACGGAACAACCTTTTATAGTTTCTGCTCAGTATCTGAGTGAGCATCTTGATGATCCCGACATCGTAATTGTCGATTGCCGTTTTGCTCTATCTGATCCAGACCTGGGCTATGAGCAGTATAAAGTTAGCCATATCCCGGGCGCTCACTATCTCGATTTGAATAAGGACCTTTCGAGACCAGTAGAGCGTCATGGTGGGCGTCATCCTTTGCCTGAACCTCGGAAGTTAGCTCAAAAATTAGCAGGGATTGGTGTTAATTTCCGAAAAACCCTAGTGATTGCCTATGATGATTCCCGTTGTGCCTTTGCAGCCCGCTTGTGGTGGCTGCTGCGCTACTTGGGACACGACCAAGTGGCGTTGCTGGATGGGGGTTGGACAGGATGGCATTCCCAAGGGTATCCAGTAACTGATCAAGAGCCTACCACAAAACCAGGAATCTTTGTAGAGCAGTTGCGCTCTGATTCGGTGGTGGATATTAATAGTGTGAAAGTACGTAAAGATTTGCCAGAGGTGGCGTTGGTAGACTCTAGGGAAAGCGATCGCTATTTAGGTAAACGAGAACCGATTGACCCTGTTGCCGGTCACATTCCCGGTGCCCTCAACTACCCTTGGCATGGTGTGACGGACACCAATGGTTATTTGCAACCATTAACATTGCAACAAGAGCGCTGGACTGAGCTGGAGAACAAACAAGAAATTCTGGTTTATTGTGGTTCTGGTGTAACCGCTTGTGTCAATCTCTTCTCCCTAGCATTGGCAGGAATGAACACTGGCAAGCTCTATGCTGGGAGTTGGAGTGACTGGTGCTCTTATCTATAATTTTACCCACCCGTTGACGCTGAAAGCTTTGAGGAACTGTGGCACTACTCAAAGCAAGCAACAGGTTAAGTGTGTTGCTTGCGCAAAAGCTTGCCAATCCCGTTAAACTACCACCCCTTTGATACTCCTGATTGTTTCGATCTGAGTTGGTCCCCTTCTCCCTATAACTTAACTGGAGAGGAGGGAAAATTTGGCATCCTATCCTCAAAATCCGGAAATTATCCCCCTATTGCTTACTCTTTCACGAGGTAAGTACAGATCACTCATCACTATCAGTAGTAATCAAATCACTAATTACCACTAACGTAAGCATTCAGCCGTCAGCCGTCAGCATTCAGCTTTGTGGCACAGGCTTAATGCCTGTGACTTTACTCAGATTAAACGAATGCTTACCTGTTTTATTCAAAAGCTGTTCGGTGTAGCTTGCCCAAGCGCCCATAAACTGATAGCTGATAGCTGATAGCTGAGTGCTTACCCACTAACTAGTTAAGTCTTAGGTAATTACTAATTTACTAGCTAAAAACTGCTAGAATAAAAAATTATCTTAAAGATTATATAGAAAATTGTTAGGTTTAAGTAAATATGCATTGTCCACTGAAACGTATGTCTATTTTTGTAGACGGCAATAATATGTTTTACGCCCAACAAAAGAATGGGTGGTTTTTTGATCCTAGGCGGGTTTTGGACTATTTTAAAAACGAGCCTGGTATTACTCTAGTTAATGCATTTTGGTACACCGGACTCAAAGATCCTCAAGACCAGCGGGGGTTCCGAGATGCTCTAATTAGTCTAGGATACACCGTTCGTACTAAAATTTTAAAGGAATATTATGATGATAACTCTGGTCGCTATTCACAAAAGGCTAATTTAGATATAGAAATTGTTGTGGATATGTTTAATACTGTGGAACAGTATGACAAAGTGATCTTGTTTAGTGGAGATGGGGATTTTGAAAGAGCCATTGAATTACTGCGCTCTAAAAATACCCATATTACGGTGGTTTCCACAGAAGGGATGATTGCTAGGGAACTGAGGAATGCCACTGACCGTTATATTGATTTAAATGATGTCCGTGATCAAATTGAAAAAATTGATTCATAGTTATAATTATATATGAAGCAAACTTTCGATCTAGTTGGCTGACGACCGTTCTCTTCAAATCACTGACTATCAACCCATCGAGTTAGTTATGAACCAGCAACCTCAATCAGAGCGCATTATCATTTTTGACACTACCCTTCGGGATGGGGAACAATCTCCTGGAGCAACCCTCAATGTGGATGAGAAGCTGATTATTGCTCACCAACTGGCACGATTGAGAGTAGATGTGATTGAAGCAGGCTTTCCCTACGCTAGTCCTGGTGATTTTGAGGCGGTGCAAAAAATTGCTCAAGCCGTGGGCATAGAATCTGGACCAACTATTTGTGGTCTAGCACGGGCAAGTCGTGATGATATCAAGGCGGCGGCGAATGCCCTCAAACCGGCAGCTAATGCCCGTATTCACACTTTCATTGCTACTTCGGATATTCATCTGGAGTACAAACTGAAGAAGACTAGAAAGGAAGTGTTAGAGATTGCTCCAGAAATGGTGGCTTATGCCAAGTCTTTTGTGGATGATGTGGAATTTTCCCCGGAGGATGCAGGGCGCAGCGATCCCGAGTATCTCTACCAAGTCCTGGAACGGGTAATCGATGCGGGGGCTACTACGGTTAATATTCCTGATACTGTAGGTTACACTACCCCAAGCGAATTTGGTGGCTTGATTCGTGGGATTAAGGAAAATGTTCCCAATATTGACCGGGCAATTATTTCTGTCCATGGTCATAATGATTTAGGTCTGGCAGTGGCTAATTTCCTGGAAGCAGTGAAAAATGGAGCCCGGCAACTGGAATGCACGATTAATGGTATTGGAGAACGGGCTGGTAATGCGGCTTTGGAAGAGTTGGTAATGGCATTACATGTCCGCCGTCAGTATTTTAATCCTTTCTTCGGACGCCCCCCAGAGTCGAAGGAACCCCTAAGCACTATTGATACTCGTCAGATTTACAAGACATCCCGTCTGGTTTCGAGTCTTACCGGGATGTTGGTACAACCGAATAAGGCGATCGTGGGCTCGAATGCTTTTGCTCATGAGTCTGGTATTCACCAGGATGGGGTGCTTAAGCACAAGCTGACCTATGAAATCATGGATGCGGAGTCGATTGGGTTAAAGGAAAATCAGATAATACTGGGTAAACTATCCGGTCGCAATGCTTTCCGTTCTCGCCTCAAGGAGTTGGGCTATGAGTTGTCCGACAATGACCTGAATAAGTCGTTTGTTCGGTTTAAAGAGGTGGCGGATAAGAAGAAGGAGATTACGGATTGGGATTTAGAAGCTATTGTTAATGATGAAGTTTATCAGGCACCGGAAGTGTTCCATTTAGAGTTGGTGCAGGTGTCCTGTGGGGATAATTCTAGTCCTACGGCTACGATTACCCTGCGAACACCTACCGGTGAAGAACTTAGTGATGCTGCTATTGGTACTGGTCCGGTGGATGCGGTGTACAAGGCCATTAATCGGGTGGTGAATGTGCCTAATGAACTGATTGAGTTTTCGGTGCAATCGGTAACGGCAGGAATTGATGCTCTTGGGGAAGTGACTATTCGTTTGCGGCACGATGAACGGGTCTATTCGGGTTATGCGGCGAATACGGATATTATTGTGGCTTCTGCACAGGCCTATGTGAATGCGCTGAACCGACTGTATTCAGCCATGCAGAACGGTAAGTTGGGTAATGATCCTGAGTTATCGATAGGATCTAGAGCAGGGGTCTGATCTCAAATTGTTATGGAATTATAGCAAGTCTTATACCCATGAGGTACAACTTGATCCCCCTAAATCCCCCTTAATAAGGGGGACTTTGAGGTTGAGAAGCGTACCTCATAAATTCTAGAAACGCTATATCTAATATCTTACTGATTGAGTTTTCGGTGCAATCGGTAACGGCAGGAATTGATGCTCTTGGGGAAGTGACTATTCGTTTGCGGCACGATGAACGGGTCTATTCGGGTTATGCTGCCAGTACGGATATTATTGTGGCTTCAGCACAGGCCTATGTGAATGCGCTGAACCGACTGTATTCAGCCATGCAGAACGGTAAGTTGGGTAATGATCCTGAGTTATCGATAGGATCTAGAGCAGGGGTCTGATCTCAAATTGTTATGGAATTATAGCAAGTCTTATACCCATGAGGTACAACTTGATCCCCCTAAATCCCCCTTAATAAGGGGGACTTTGAGGTTGAGAAGCGTACCTCATAAATTCTAGAAACGCTATATCTAATATCTTAAAGTTTAAACCTCTGCATACTTTGCCTTTCAATATTCAATAATTGTCCCACTGGTTGAAACGGTGGGATTTATTTTTGCTGAAAGGTTTTTGTTGACACTCCCCACTACTCGACTGTTCGATAAAATAAGGTTTTATTTGCCAAGGTCTAGGTCTAAGTTAGGAATTAGGATTGCGTATGTCAGCTGCCGAGCTAAACACTGACAGAAAACACCAACGTCACACAGAGTCAGGCTTTTACTATTTTGCTTATGGCTCTTGTATGTGTCCAGTAGATTTAAAGCGATCGCTTGGGGAAGATACTCATAATTTTGTGATTGGTACTGCTACTCTCAAGGATTATCATATTGGTTTTTATCGCAAATCTCGACGTCGTAATTGTGGGACGCTGGATGTGGTGAAAACTCCTGGGTCAAGGGTTGAAGGAGTTTTGTATCATTTACCTTGGCGGGTGAGTGAAGCTTTGGATCTGCGGGAAGAAGTGCCTCGCGGTGGCTACCGACAGGAAATGGTAAATGTCCACTGTCAAAATAAGTTGTATCAGGGCGTTCGGACTTATGTGGTGGTCAATAAGTTAGATCAGGAAATGGCTCCTAATGATTGGTATTTCCATGTGGTACTCCGGGGTGCTGTTACCTGTGGGCTATCTGAGGAGTATTGCTGGAAGTTGTTTGATCATATGCACCAGTTGCAACTAAAGGCGAGCTGAGGATTGCTAGCAAAGGGAACAGGGAACAGTTGATGTAGGGTGGGCAGTAAGTATCATCCGGATGGTAAGCTTTGGAATTGGTATTATTACTGCCCACCTTACGATTAATTTTACTCTATTTTACCATGAATTTTCTGTTGGTGGGCAGTGCCGATTTAACTGACTACAACCTTGAAAATTTCTAGGAAGCACTGCCCACCCTACGATTATTTTTACGATTAATTTTCTGTTGGTGGGCAGTGCCGATTTAACTGACTACAAGCTGGAAAATTTCTAGGAAGCACTGCCCACCCTACGATTATTTTTACGATTAATTTTCTGTTGGTGGGCAGTGCCGATTTAACTTTCTACAAGCTGGAAAATTTCTAGGAAGCACTGCCCACCCTACGATTCTACGATTAATTTTACTGCCCACAATACGATTAATTTTATTTTGAATAAAACAGGTATTATTCAAAAGCTGAATTCTGAATACTTACCTATCAGATACACAGATTTTTTTTACTATTCCCTATTCCCTGTTCCCTGTTCCCTGTTCCCTAAAACACAGGAATTTATACTAACCGAATTAAACAATATAGATTTACTCGTTATCAAAATTTATCCAATCTTTCCATTCTTGATTTTCTTGATAATAGTCTTTCATGGCTTCTGCTTGTTGGGCTAAAATGCGACGACGTTCTTCTAGGGGAAGTTGTTGAAAAGCTTGGCGTTCCATTGAATGATTTTGTGCAGTTTCAGGTACGATTAAAATCACTTCTATGGTTTGTCCTACCGGTAAATTGGGAAGGGAAATCTCAAGGCGGTTGCCTTGTTGAACGGTTGTGGTTAGATAGTGGGTTTGTTTCATTACAGCAGTTTTCAATTCGTTTAGGTATAAAGTCTTGGGTTTTAGGGAGTAGGGAGCAGGGAGTAGGGAACAGGGAGCAGTTGATGTAGGGTGGGCAGTGAGTATCATCCCGATGGTAAGCTTTGGAATTGGTATTATTACTGCCCACAATACGATTAATTTTATTATATTTTACCATGAATTTTCTGTTGGTGGGCAGTGCCGATTTAACTGACTACAAGCTGGAAAAATCCTAGGAATCACTGCCCACCCTACGATTATTTTTACTGCCCACAATACAATTAATTTTCTGTTGGTGGGCAGTGCCGATTTCACTTTATACAACCTTAAAATTTTCTAGGAATCACTGCCCACCCTACGATTATTTTTACTGCCCACAATACAATTAATTTTCTGTTGGTGGGCAGTGCCGATTTCACTTTATACAACCTTGAAATTTTCTAGGAATCACTGCCCACCCTACGATTATTTTTACTGCCCACAATACAATTAATTTTCTGTTGGTGGGCAGTGCCGATTTCACTTTATACAACCTTGAAATTTTCTAGGAAGCACTGCCCACCCTACGATTAATTTTACTCTATTTTACAATTTATTTTCATTAATTTTCTGTTGGTGGGCAGTGCCGATTTCACTTTATACAACCTTAAAATTTTCTAGGAAGCACTGCCCACCCTACGATTAATTTTACTCTATTTTACAATTTATTTTAATTTATTTTCTGTTGGTGGGCAGTGCCGATTTCACTTTATACAACCTTGAAATTTTCTAGGAAGCACTGCCCACCCTACGATTAATTTTACTGCCCACAATACGATTAATTTTACTCTCCACAATCTCCATATTTCGTAATAATCAAAAAATTCTAAATCCCTTGACAAATGATTAACTTATAAATATATTAATAGTATGAACCATTTACAGGAGTCACGATTCATGACCAAGAACATTCCACCTAACTCGAATGAAAATAACACCCCAGAAAACCCTGGTCGCAAACCTAAGAAAGTCAAGCTGATCTTGATCGGTTCTCCTGAAAAAGTTTGGAAGACAATGTCTTGATGCAGTCGCTCATGGGGGGAACCCCCAAGACCGCGCTGCATCGCTTATTGCCCTTTATGGCCTTAAATACGCCTATCCCAACGAGTGGAGCACTCCCGAGCCTACGGGGAAGCCTGATGAGATTATGACTTTTTTGATTCGCTATTTTTACGTAGACTAGGATAGTAATTTGCCAGGGTTTTGACGCCCTGGCGACTATGAGTGCAATTTGTTTTGTGGAGGTTAGTTTACTGAGTTGGAATGTTGTTGTTTTGGATCAGTTGCTGAGGTAAGTGGTCAGTAGTCAGTGGTCAGCCGTCAGCCGTCAGCGGTCAGTGGTCAGCGGTCAGCGGTCAGCCTTTTGCTGATAACTGTTCGCGTAGCGTGCGCGTAGCGCTTAAGCTGATAGCTGATAGCTAATCAGCTGATAGCTGATAGCTGATAGCTGATAGCTGATAAGCTAAGCTTTAATTGTAGTGGTTTATATTATAGAATTCGGTCAAGCATTGGTTAACCAAACCTTGACCGATTTTTTTTTATTGGTAAGCAGTCAGCGGTCAGCGGTCAGCGATCAGCGGTCAGCGGTCAGTGGTCAGCATTATTCAAAAGCTTAGCTGTTTTATTCAAAAGCTGATATTTAATCTCTGATGGCTGATAGCTGATAGCACCTCAAGTAGCATCTCAAGTAGCGCATAAGCTGATAGCTGATGGCTGATAGCTGATAGCTGATAGCTTACAAACAAACTTCAGGTTACTTCATGGCACTTCACATTGGTGACGGTCGAAGAATATATTTGTGATTATTTTTTCACAGGTACACAAACGTTGTGAACTTGTTGTCTCAATTTTGATCAACTAATGAATAATACTCTAAACTAATCATAGGACTACCGTAAGCTATCAGCTATCAGCTTAAGCGCTACGCGCACGCTACGCGAACAGCTATCAGTTTATCGGCTATGGGCAAGCTACTTGAGGTGCTTATGGACTATGGACAAGCTACGGTAAGAGCTTTTGAATAAAACAGGTAAGCATTAATCTCAGTTATGGAAAGCTGACGGCTGACGGCTGACGGCTGAATGCTTACGGACTACCTAAGGCACAAGCAGCGATCGCCTATGATTAGTAAAGAAGCCTTCGAGCAAAAATTAAACACTATGCCCTGGAAAAGGCGACAAGTGTTAGAGGCAGTGGTTGGTGGCAAGACAGATGAAGCAATCAGAGACAAGGTGCTAAACGTCTATGATATATCTACGGTAAGAAAGCATATTTCTAAAATATATAAAGACTTTGATATTGAAGCTAATGGTTTTAATTGTCGTTGTGAGTTAGTTGAAATCGTTAATATTTATAAGCCAGAGTTGGTGGCTGAGCAAGTATTAGACGAGTGCGGGTTATCCCCTAGACCTAGAGCAACTCAAGAGATATATATTGAGCGCCCACCTATTGAAGCTCGTTGCTATCAGGAAATTGTCAAACCGGGAGCGTTAATTCGGATTAAAGCACCGAAATTGATGGGCAAAACCTTACTAAGTCATAAGATTATTGCCCATAGTGAAAAACAGGGTTATGCTCAGGTTTATTTAAATATGAATGAGCTACCTTTAAATAATTTAGATAGCTTTTTACAGTCCTTTTGTGTACGAGTTGCTGATAACTTAGGATTGTCGGATAACTTAGACAGTTATTGGAAAAAGCGTTTACCCAGCAAGGTAAACTGCAAACGATACTTAGAGCAGTATTTATTAAAGTCTTTAGATAGTCCAGTAGTTTTGTGTTTGGATGAAGTAGAGCAAGTCTTTTCTCATCAAGAGGTGGCTGAAGGGTTTCTGACTTTGCTGCGTAGTTGGCATGAAGATGCTAAGAGTAAAGAGGTTTGGAAAAAATTACGGTTGATTGTAGTTTATGCCACGGAAGTTTACGTTAATTTACCTACCGAACAGTCGCCATTTAATGTGGGATTACAGATAGAGTTACTAGAGTTTACTGAAGAGCAAGTTAAGGGCTTTGCTGAGGCTTATGGGTTGAATTTGTCTGGGGATTCAGTAACGCAACTGATGGCAATGGTGGGGGGACATCCTTATTTATTGTCCCAAGCGTTTGATTATCTCAAGAATCACCAAGCAGCAGAGAAGACACTGGATAGCCTTTTGGCTAATGCCCCCACAGAAGCCGGAATTTATGGCAGTCATCTCCGTCAACTTTTAACTAGTATTCAAGAGCATCCCGAATTGCTGGAAGCTGTTAAATTATTAGTTAGTAACACCAAACCCGTGCGCCTGGATGCTACTATCACTCGCAAGTTGGAAAGTATCGGTCTGGTTGAACGCCATGGTAATGATTGTAGTTTGATATCTAATTTGTATCGTCTGTATTTTAGCGATCGCATTTTGGGGAGTAGGGAATCGGGAATCGGGAATCGGGAATCGGGAATCGGGAATCGGGAATCGGGAATCGGGAATCGGGAATCGGGAATCGGGTAATAATATTATTATCAATAGACCAGGAAGTAGAATAACAATGAGCAAAACTATCTTTAACTATACCTAATTCTTAAAAACCACTTATTCTCTCTCCCCATCTTCCCACACTTGCTACACTCTTATCACTGCTCCCTGCTCCCTGCTCCCTGCTCCCTAAAACCTAAAAATTTGTACCTCACCGAATGCCAAACCGCTGTAATGACCAATCAACACTCAACAATCTACAAAGTAGGAGGTAGTTTACCTCAGGATGAACCTACTTATGTGACCAGACAAGCGGATCAGGAGCTTTTTCAGGCATTGATGGCTGGGGAGTTTTGTTATGTGCTGAATTCCCGACAGATGGGTAAGTCGAGTTTGCGGGTAAGAACGATAAAACGCTTGAAAGAAGAGGGATTTGCTTGCGCGTCTATCGATCTGACCGTGATTGGTAAAGAAGATATCACGGTGTCGATGTGGTATGAAAGTTTGATGATGTTATTGGTGGATGATTTCGAGCTTTTTGGAACGTTTGATGAAGACAGTTGGTTAGAGGAGCGTGCTCAAATCTCTCCGGTGTTGTGCTTAAGTAAGTTTATTGAGCAGATCGTGTTAAGCAGTATTCCGGGAAAGATTGTTATTTTCCTGGATGAAATTGATAGTATTATTAAAGTTAGGTTTAAAGATGATTTCTTTGCGTTAATTAGAGCCTGTTACAATCAACGAGCCGAAAAGCCAGCTTACAATCGTCTCACCTTTTGTTTGCTGGGGGTGGCAACTGCTGCAGATTTAATTCAGGATAAACAGCGCACTCCGTTTAATATTGGTCAGGATATTCAATTAACTGGGTTTACTTTTCAGGAAGCCAAACAGCCTTTGGTTCCAGGTTTGGTAGGTAAGGTTGATAATCCTGAACAGGTATTAGGTGAGATAGTAAACTGGACGGGGGGACAACCGTTTCTGACTCAGCGGTTGTGTCGTTTGGTAGTCCAGACCTGGGAATCGGGCAATAGTCTTTCCCTAGACCAGATCGTGCGTAGCAAGATCATTGACAATTGGGAAGCCCAGGATGAACAGGAGCATTTGAAGACTATACGCGATCGCATCCTCAGGAATGAGCAACGGGCTGGTATGCTATTGGGTTTGTATCAGCAAGTGTTGGAGCACGGGTGTATAGCTGCTGATGGGAGTGAGGAACAGACGGAATTAAGGTTATCGGGGCTGGTGGTTGAGCGCCATGGTTGTTTGGAGGTTAACAACCGGATTTATGGGGAGGTTTTCAATTCCGATTGGGTCAAGACAGAATTGGCTAGACTACGTCCCTACTCTGAAGCGTTTACCGCTTGGGTTAATTCTGGGTGTAAGGATGAGTCTTTTTTGTTGCGGGGGAAAGCATTAGAGCTGGCGGAACAATGGTCTAGGGGAAAAGCCTTAAGTGATTTGGATTCCCAGTTTTTAAGAGCTAGTCAGGTTGTAGATAAGAGAGAAGTCCAAAAGGCTTTGGCGGCTGAGAAAGAGGCTAGTGAGATATTAGCCAAGGCCAAACAGGAAGCGGAAGCGTTGCTAGCAGAAGCCAAATTATTGATACGACTAGAACGAAAAGCCCTCGGTATTTTACGACAGTTACCGGATAATAATGTTTACTACGGCCCCAGTACAATAGGGGAAACGCTTTTGTATGAAGCAGTAGAGATTGGGCAAGAGCTACTTAGTATAGTAAAAGATGGTTGCCCCCTGGATCACTATCCTGCTACTAGTCCTATATATGCTCTCCAGCAAAGTATTAGTAAATTCCGAAAAGGGGCTGTGCTCACCGGGCATCAGGACTCGGTATGGAGTGTAGCCTTCAGCCCGGATGGACAGAGGCTGGCCACTGCTTCAGATGACAAAACTGCCAGAATTTGGGACAACCAGGGCAATCAAATCGCCGTGATCACCGGGCATCAGGACTCGGTATGGAGTATAGCCTTCAGCCCGGATGGACAGAAGCTGGCCACTGCTTCACGGGACAAAACTGCCAGAATTTGGGACAACCAGGGCCATGAAATATCTGTGCTCAGAGGGCATCAGGATGTGGTATGGAGTGTAGCCTTCAGCCCGGATGGACAGAGGCTGGCCACTGCTTCAGATGACAAAACTGCCAGAATTTGGGACTTACAGGGCAATCAAATCGCCCTGCTCACCGGACATCAGTCCAGGGTAAATAGTGTAGCCTTCAGCCCGGATGGACAGAAGCTGGCCACTGTTTCAGATGACAAAACTGCCAGAATTTGGGACAACCAGGGCAATCAAATCGCCGTGCTCACCGGGCATCAGGACTCGGTATGGAGTGTAGCCTTCAGCCCGGATGGACAGAGGCTGGCCACTGGTTCAGATGACAAAACTGCTAGAATTTGGGACAACCAGGGCAATCAAATCGCCCTGCTCACCGGCCATCAGTTCAGGGTAAATAGTATAGCCTTCAGCTTGGATGGACAGAGGCTGGCCACTGGTTCAAGGGACAACACTGCTAGAATTTGGGACAACCAGGGCAATCAAATCGCCGTGCTCAAGGGGCATCAGTTCTGGGTAAATAGTGTAGCCTTCAGCCCGGATGGAAAGACACTGGCCACTGCTTCATTCAACAAAACCGTCATAATTTGGGACTTACAGGGACATGAATTAACTGTGGTCACCGCCCATCAGGACAAGGTAAATAGTGTAGCCTTCAGCCCCGATGGACAGAGGCTGGCCACTGCTTCATCCGACAAAACTGCCAGAATTTGGGACAACCAGGGCAATCAAATCGCCGTGCTCACAGGGCATCAGTCCAGGGTATGGAGTGTAGCCTTCAGCCCCGATGGACAGAGGCTGGCCACTGCTTCAAGGGACAACACCGCCAGAATTTGGGACAACCAGGGCAATCAAATCGCCGTGCTCACAGGGCCTCAGAACTCGTTAAATAGTGTAGCCTTCAGCCCGGATGGAAAGACACTGGCCACGGCTTCAGATGACAACACCGCCACAATTTGGGACAACCAGGGCAATCAATTAGCTGTGCTTACCGGGCATCAGAACTGGTTAACGAGTGTAGCCTTCAGCCCGGATGGACAGAGGCTGGCCACGGCTTCAGTTGACGGCACTGCCAGAATTTGGGACAACCAGGGCAATCAAATCGCCGTGCTCAAGGGGCATCAGTCCAGGGTAAATAGTGTAGCCTTCAGCCCGGATGGACAGAGGCTGGCCACGGCTTCAGTTGACAACACTGCCAGAATTTGGGACAACCAGGGCAATCAAATCGCCCTACTCACCGGGCATCAGAAAAGGCTATTAAGTGCAGCCTTCAGCCCGGATGGACAGAAGCTGGCCACTGGTTCATTCGACAACACCGCCAGAATTTGGGACAACCAGGGCAATCCATTAGCCGTGCTTACCGGGCATCAAGACTGGGTATCAAGTGTAGCCTTCAGCCCGGATGGACAGAGGCTGGCCACTGCTTCAGATGACAAAACTGCCAGAATTTGGAAGGTTGAAAGTTTAGGTGAGCTGCTGCGTCGGGGCTGTGAATTGCTGGAAGATTACTTTGTTAGGAATCCTGGAACTAAGGAGAAGTTATGGGTATGTTGGGAAGAGGGAACAGGGAACAGGGAATCGGGAATCGGGAATTAGGTTCAGAGGTTCGTTCAGGAGGCTCAGAGGTTCAACAACGGTATTCAAATACTCACGGTCGAGGTTCAGAGGTTCACGGTCGAGGTTCAGAGGTTCAACGTTTATCTTCAAATACTCAACGTTGAGGCTCAGAGGCTCAACAACGGTATTCAAATACTCAACGTTTATATTCAAATACTCAACGTTTATATTCAAATACTCACCGACGGTATTCAAATACTCACGGTCGAGGTTCAGATACTCAACGTTGATATTCAGAGGCTCAACTGTAGAACAGGCTTCCAGCCTGTGACTTAACACAGCTGTTCCAACACTAGCGGTGCGTTACGGGTGGGGCTATCCCAACACTACCAAGCGGACAATGAGTGCGATCGCGTCTGCAGAGCGCACCCTACGGCTGTCATGAAATTACAGATCGTTCCCACTATAATTAAGATAGGCTTTTATTTGCGCACCCACACTTAATAATTTTGAAAATGCCAGCCAAGGATATTTATCATGATGCAGTAAAAAATGCACTAATAAAAGATGGATGGACAATTACCAATGACCCTTTAAGTCTTAAAATAGGTAAAAAAGACATCTATATTGACCTAGCGGCTGAAAAATTATTAGTAGCTGAAAAACAAGGACAAAAAATTGCTGTAGAAGTTAAAAGCTTTGTTGGCTCATCAGAAATAGAAGATCTAAAAAACGCCTTAGGACAATATATATTATACGATAAAATTCTTAAACGTAAACTTTCAGAACGTCTTCTTTATTTAGCTATTAGAGAACCTATATTTAATCGCTTATTTAGCAAAGAAGTAGGACAAATTTTATTAGAAGATAACACGCTTAAAATTATTGTTTTTGACCCGGAAGAGGAGGTCATTACAAAATGGATAAATTAGAAAACTATCGCCAAATTATTCGTCAAACCTTAAGCCCTTATGTTAGCATTGATTACTCTAATTTTAACATCCGTAACCATGCAGCATTTGACCGAGAAACAGACGAATATTTAATTATTTCTGAAGGATGGAATAAGCAAGAACATCTTCATAGTTGTTTGATTCATGTGGAAATTAGTAATTCTAAAATTTGGATTCAATGTGACAATACTGAAGACGGCATTGCTAATGATTTAGTGGCAGCAGGTATTCCAAAAAGTGATATTGTTTTAGCTTTTCATCCTCCAGATATTCGCCAATTTACTGAGTTTGCTGTTAGTTAAAATCCGGTTAGATTGCGCATTTACTAGTCTTCCATCGCAGCAGCAATACGTTTGCGGACGCTGGGAGAGCGAAATCCCAGTACAATATCTTTGGGAGAAACACCCCGTTCAATCAATTCACGATCGATATAAATCTCAGTACTATTGTGCTGTATCCAGATTTGACCTTCGATTAGCTCAAGATGCATGGCACAGCCATAGATGCGGTACTCATTACGCCATTCGTTGTGGAAAACCAGATAACGATCCCTTTCTCTATCAAAGATAAGTTGAGCATTGAGATCATAACTGGCAAAGCTTTCTAAAAATTCGCAGGTAATCTGACGATATTGATCTAATTTATCCATTTTTTTGTAAAGCTGTTTTAACTGTATTGTGGAAAATATCTTTGGCCATATTTGGATTATTATAATAAAATTCCCAACACTGGCGGTGCGTTACGGGACGGGCTATCCTAACACTACCAGGCGGAAAATGAGTCCGAGCCCGTCCCTAACGCACCCTACTGGACTTGATTATTGCCTAAGTAATTGATTAAAGCGCTTTAGGATTTTAAGAACCTGCTCCAAGCCTGTCTTATTCCGAAGAGAAAATGAATCTGAATCACCATACTTTGGTGTATTGTCTTTGTTCAGTTTTAGAAAAATAAAATCTGGCCCATTGGTGATAAATCCAAAAGCCGGTCTTTCTGATTCAAGATTCCCTAGCATATAACTTAGTGCTTGGGGGATGCCAACTTCCAGAGAGTAATCAGCTCGTTTGGCTTCGATCACTAAAACCCAAAATTCAGGAGTATAGATCAGTAGGTCAAGTCGTCCTGTAATAATTGTTTCTTGATCTTCGGAAGTAATTTCTACGACTTTCTCTGCAGTAAGATAAAAGGGAGGACGATAAAAACCAGCTAGTTTCAATAATGGGGAAAGTACTACCATTTTAACAATGGTTTCCACCATTGGACGCTCTGATAAGTGGAGATAGTCTTTCTTTATTTCGTTTAGCTCTTTTTTTTCTAATTCTGTTAGTTCTGGTAAATCATCTTGCCACTCCCGAAAGAATTGCTCATCATCGGTGCGCTCTAAGCCAAATTTTATTCTTAAATCGTAGAGGGTAATTTGGTTAGCTGGAATTGCGGTAACCATGGCTTGATTTACTATAAGGGAGTAGGGAGCAGGGAGTAGGGAGCAGGGAATAGGGAATAGGGAAGATAAAAGAGGAACAGATGTAGGGTGGGCAGTAATTATAATGCGGATGGTAAAGTTTGGATAAGGTATGATTACTGCCCACCTTCCGATTAATTTAACGCTGATGGTGGGCAGTGCCAATAACTTCTAGTACCAGCTCGAAATTTATTAGGAATCACTGCCCACCCTACGATTAATTTGACTCTGATGGTGGGCAGTGCCAATAATCCCTAGTACCAGCTCGAAATTTATTAGGAATCACTGCCCACCCTACGTAATTAAATATCTAAATCGTTTAGATTGAGTCGAGCGCCATAGGTTTCAATGAATTGGCGGCGAGGAGCAACCCGGTCTCCCATGAGTACAGTAAAGATTCTGTCTGCTTCAGCAGCATCTTCGATTTCGATTTGCTTCATGGTGCGAGTTTCTGGATTCATGGTGGTGTCCCACAACTGCTGTGGCATCATTTCACCTAATCCTTTGAATCGTTGGATGTTATAGTTAGCGTTATCCGGAAATTGGCTAATCCGCTGTTGTAGTTCGCGATCGCTATAACAATAGTTATGGTTGCGACCTCGTTCTAGTTTATATAAGGGCGGACAAGCGATGTAGATGTAGCCTTGGTCTACAAGGGCTCGTTGATAGCGGTAGAAAAAGGTTAGTAATAAAGTACGGATGTGAGCGCCATCCACATCAGCATCAGTCATTATTACAATGCGGTGGTAGCGTAAATTGGAAGAATCGAATTCTTCTCCTTTTATCCCTAGCCCTAGGGCTGTAATTAGGGATTGGATTTCTGTGTTCTTGTAAATTTTGGCATCATCAGTTTTCTCAATGTTGAGGATTTTTCCACGGAGGGGGAGAATGGCTTGGAATTGGCGATCGCGTCCTTGTTTAGCACTGTTGTGAACAAACACCCCACTCTCTAAAGCGAAGTTATGGGTATGAGGCACTTCGATATCATAGACATCTACCAATTGTTCTAGGGGTTCAATGGAAACAACTTGGTAGTTATAGTGGCTTTGCTGATTTTGGGTATGATTTTGCCCCCCTAGCCCCCCAATTTTGGGGGGAACAAAACTCTGAAAGTCCCCCAAAGTTGGGGGATTTAGGGGGCTTGACCACAACCCAACGTACGGGAATTCATACTTCAATTCAGCAACGCTGTTATAGTTGGCAACAGCTTCACAAACCTGTGTCTGATTACCCCCAACAGCAGAATAGGCTTCTTTGTTTTGGGTTTTGACCTTTGCCTGTTTCCTGATTTCTGCCAGTGGGCGATACAGAGGCATTAAGAAATCATCAGGGGTCAGGGATACTGCTGGCTTATAAGTACCATCTTGCAACATGAAGCGGTGATCGGGAGTGCAAATAATGGTTTCTGAGTTATCTAAGGTAAGTTTGATCACTTCAGCATTGGCTTTGGTGATTCTGGGATTGATAATCCGTTCTATTCCGATGCTGCCATTATTGGTAATCGTGTAGCAAAAATGCTCTTTACCCATAGCTTGTTCAGCTACGAGTTCTTTGAAGCTCAAGGAGCGTCCATCAGCTAGGGCAACCTGTGTCTCTCCAGAAAAACATCCCCCTGCACTATCCCCCTCAACGATAAATATCTCTGATTCCCCTGGGTCCCGAGAACTACAATCAGCTAACTTACCGGGTAAGGGAGAAGACTCTAGTACTGACTTCCGCCGCACTAATTCACGAGCACGACGAGCAGCTTCTGCGGCTTTATAGGCTTGAATGGCTTTTTCTAAGATAGTATCGACCACTTGGGGACGAAAATCCAGGTATTCAGTCAAGACTTCCCCAACTAGGGAATCTACAATGCCCCTTACTTCTGTATTCCCCAGTTTAGTTTTGGTTTGACCTTCAAATTCTGGCTCTGGGACTTTGACAGAAATCACCCCAGTTAATCCTTCTCGGATATTCTCACCACCTAGGTTAGACTCACTTTCTTTGATTTTATTCCGCTTGCGTGCGATCGCATTCATGGTTCGGGTCAAGACTGTCTTGAGCCCCTCCAAGTGGGTACCACCATCAATCGTGCGAATATTGTTCGCAAAACCCAGCAAATTATCACTATAGGCATCAATGCACCATTGTAGTGCCACTTCCACTTGGATATTTTTGCGTTCCCCTTGTATATAGATAATCTCCTCGTGTAGGGCGTGCTTTTCTCGGTTCATGTAAGCGACATATTCCTGGATACCTCCCTCGTAGTGATAGGTTTCTACTCTGGGTTCTTCCAGGCGATGGTCTGAGAAGGTAATTCTAACACTAGCATTCAGGTAAGCCAGTTCCCGGAGACGTCCGGATAAGGTGGTGTAATCAAACTCAATACCGCCAGTAAAGATTTCGGTATCTGGCTTGAAGTTTACTGAGGTACCAGTCTTGGTCTTTTTATAGGGCTTGACGAGCAGTTCAGTAACCGGGACACCTCGCTCATAGCGCTGGGTATGTTCTTTTTTTTCCCGCCACACCGTTACATCTACCCACTCAGACAGAGCATTGACTACAGAAACACCAACACCGTGCAATCCTCCAGAGACTTTATAGCCGCCACCACCAAACTTACCACCGGCATGAAGTACGGTCATTACGGTTTCCAGTGCTGATTTCCCTGTGGTAGGGTGGGTGTCTGTAGGAACCCCTCGTCCGTCATCGGTAACGGTTACGGAACCATCGCTATTGATATCAACTTCGATGTGAGTACAATACCCAGCAAGCGCTTCATCGATGGAATTGTCTACAACTTCGTAGACTAGATGATGGAGACCCCTAGGTCCAGTTGTCCCGATGTACATCCCTGGGCGTTTCCGCACCGGTTCGAGACCTTCTAGAACTTGAATCTGATCGGCACTGTAACTACTCGTCATAATCTTTCGGGGTTCTCCCTTAAAAGCTTGGAAAGGCTATGATTCATCAAAAATGATAAAACACCCGAAAATTGTAACACAAAAGCCTTACAGGCGACCACAGACCACTTTCATAGGTTATTTCTATAGGGGATTGACTATATAGGTTATCACCCAGTGGGTCAGTGGTCGAGTGGGTTCCGAATGTCACCATGCAAGATGAAACAGCCCTCCGCTCAAAACTCAAAACTCAACACTGAGCACTCAGCAGTCATAGTAATTTGCGGTGCTACAGCCACAGGTAAATCTAGTCTAGGGATAGAATTAGCCCAGCGGGTTAGTTCGATAATTCTTAATGCTGATTCTCGTCAGGTTTACCGAGAATTTGATATTGGAACGGCTAAGCCGACACTCGCTCAACAACAGCAGGTACCCCATTATCTGATCGACATCTGTGATCCAACCGAAACCTTAACTGTAGCTGATTATCAACAGCAAGCCCAGGAAATTATAGCTAGCAAACATAGGGAACACCAGGAAGACCGGGTAGATCAGGCGGACTTAAACAATAAACCTCTTTTCCTAGTTGGTGGTACTGGTTTATATATCAAATCCGTAGTGCGGGGGTTAAAAATTCCTCGGGTTGCGCCTCAGGAAGATTTGCGATCGCAACTAGCTGCTCTTGGTCAAGCTCAGCTCTATAATTTCCTGCAACAGATTGACCCTGTTGCTGCTCAGAAGATTCATCCCAATGACCAAGTGCGGACATTGCGAGCATTGGAAGTATTTTATGTAACTGGAATTCCGATATCACAGCAGCAGGGAGAGAATCCTCCTAATTATCCAATTCTCCAGATTGGCTTGGAATGTCAGGATTCTGAAACTATTACCCAGCGGATTGCTCAGCGTACTGACCAAATGTTAGCAGCAGGATTTGTGGCTGAGGTGGAAACTATTGCTCAGAAGTATGGTTGGAATTTACCGTTACTGGATACGTTGGGATATCGGGAAATTAAAGATTATCTTGCTGGTAACTTATCCCTTGATCAGGCCAGAGATTTAACTGTTGTCCACACTCGCCAATTTGCTAAACGTCAACGCACTTGGTTTAAGGCTTATCCTGAGATTGAATGGTTTGATGCGGATTGTCCTGATTTGTTGGAGAAAGTTTGGGAGCGGATAGAAGGTTTTTTATAGACTGTTTGCTGAGGGGGTGACGTTTTTTTTTAACTGAATAATCTCCAATTTAAATACGCATAATTTTCCATTGCTATATAAAATTTGACATAAATAAAAATGAATTAAAAATATTTATTTATTAAAGCTATTGTATATAAACGTATACATTTGAGGCTGGCATGCTAGTAATAATAGGAGTGTTCAAATAAATACCTTAGGAATTTCATGATTTTTAGCTCTAATTATTTTGCCATGAAGACCAAACGTATACCGTCAAAAATGAAAAGAGAGTTTTTCCGAATACCGATACTCCATAAGTTATCCTATGGCAACTATCTAATCAGACTAGAAAACCATTCTAATTCCCTACCTACCCTAGCACCAGTAGATTTACCATTGTTGAATTCTCTAAAGAGAGAAGGAACGTTTATTACTTCTTTAGAAGAGTTAGCAATTTCCTCTAATAAACTGAGAGATAGTGCGGAGGATATTTTAAGCAAATTACGGGCATTGCCGATACCGAAAATTGAGTCTTCTATAACCTATCGCAACGAGCTAATTAATTACCCACAAATTTTGAAGTGGGGACTTAACGAACGATTGCTTGATATTGTAGAAAATTACCTTGGTCTTCCAGTGTTATTAGCTGGTCTAATCTTTCAAAGGAATATTGCCGATAGTAAACCAGTAAATGTCAGGCAATGGCACGTAGATCCAGAAGACTATCGCATGGTTAAAATCATTATCTACTTGAATGATGTGGGGTTAGATGGTGGCCCTTTTGAATATATTCCCAGAAATTTAACCTCATCATTAGCTGAAGCCCTGAACTACAATTATTACTATTCTGGTTTAGTCTCAGATAAATACATGGCAAGGGTTGCGTCTAAATTTACCAGTAACCCTTGCACAGGAGCCTACGGCACAGTAATTTTTACTGACACACGCAACATTTTCCACCGTCTGAAACCACCTACTGCATCAGACCGATACTCAATTACTTTCGCCTACACCTCTAGACGACCGATCACAACCTTTGAGAGAATAAACTACTCTCAAAAACACTTGCAAGCCATTGCCAGCGGTTTAAGCCAACGACAACAAGATTGTCTCTTTTTGAATTAAAGTTTTGATCATTAGAGTGGAGTTGCGCCATGATTAACCCAGCTGTTTCGTGCTTACATGGACTTCACTAGTGAACCACAACCTGGTCAACCTCTCTGGGTGCATCTCATTTTTGCTGTTTGACACGGTGGTGCGTTACGGGGCGGGCTATCCAAACCCTGACTACGAGGCGAAAAATGAAGGCTCCCCTAACACACCCTACGCAAAATTTTCAAATATGAGATGCACCCACCTCTCTTCTGTAGATGATCTGACCATCACCTCTTTAGTGTTTCTGATCTGCCCAGACTTGGTCGTGCTAAGTTAACATCCCCTGTCCGGTCATCCCTTGATCGTCTTGTAAATTGTAAAAAATAAGTCTTAGCCTGAGCGATCGCATACCTTTGATATTACGTTTAAGGTAGACTAGAATAATAACCTTCATAGCTAGGTGCCAAAAATCTAGTGGAAAAATCTAGTGGTATCTCAAGAAGCGCCTGCTTGACTGACAAATCTTGCTTGGTTACTTGGGTGAAACATAGTGAAACCCAATCCTGGCGGTTTTGTTGGGTTTCTCTACCGCTGCACCGCTCCCTAAGTAAAATCAATAGTTTTAGGAGTTTTGTCAGTCAATCACCAAGCTAGATTTGAGTAGTGGGAGTTAAACCAGAAATGGAGAGCACTCTATGAAACGTTTCAAGTGGCTCAGTATCTTTCACTGTCTTGATGCAGTCGCTCATGGGGGAAACCACGGCAGTTGCTCATGGGGGGAACCACGGCAGTCGCTCATGGGGGAAACCCCCAAGACCGCGCTGCCTCCCCAAGACCGCACTGCCTCCCCAAGACCGCGCTGCATCGCTATATTTGGGGCGGCATTTATTTCTTCTTTGGATTGTTCGTATTTCGTATATATTTCGATTTTTCGAGATATATAATCCAGATGCGTCCTTCATTATGTATTAATGAACCTTTCCGAGGAGATGCATGTGATACTTGGATAATTTTCTTCACTATCGCCATGCATATATTTCTACTTGGGTTTGGAATTGTTAATATAATGGCAGGATTCTTCTATCAGCGAGCCAAGCCAAATACTGCTAACTGGATTGCGGCATGTGTGAATCTGTTGAGTTTACCAATTGGTACAGCATTAGGAATATATAGTCTGTTGAAACTAAATAATTATTTAAAAGAATTACAGGAATCTCAACAATAAAAATTGAATAAGCTGTGTCAGTCTTTGAATGAATAGGAGTAGAGTGGGCATCCTGCCCGACCCAAGAGATCAAGGGACAGGCAAGATGCCTATTCCACCGGTCGCAGCTCTCCCTACTCCCTACGGTGCGCGCCTCCTAGGGCGAGTAAATCGCCCTTGGGTCGCACCGCTCCCTACTCCCTGTGATAAATGCTATGAGCAATTATCACAGCGATCGCATCTAAAGCCAACTGCTTCCTGAGTAAAACCAAATGCCTTTAGTAAAAATTGCCAACGACACTGGCGAGTTTTCAGGTATTGATTCATCTGAGACTGGGCTTGCTGTTGGATATTACTAACCTGTGCTAGGGAGGAAGATTTTTGAGACCGGTGTTGCCGGTAATGGAATGGATCAATCCATTCTAGTTGACCAGCACTATCGAGGAGTGCTAAGGCTATGGCACCATTGGGAAACTCTTTGGCTACTTTGGCTACTTCTCCCTGGGCTGGTAATTGCTTTGCTAACTGTTGAGCCTGTTGGTATTGCGATCGCATTTGATGGGAAAAAAATTCTTGTCGTTGCTTATCCTCTGGATTGAACCATCCCGTTGGTTCACTGACTAAGGTCAAAGCATCCGCTGGTTTACCATCCCTGCCGCCACGACCTACTTCCTGAATATATTCCGATAAGAGTAAAGGTGCTTGGAAATGCACCACCCAGCGTACATCTGGCTTATTAATCCCCATGCCAAAGGCACAGGTACACACCACAAATTGGGTCTGACCACTAATCCAGCTGGCTTCAATTTTCCGACGCTCCTGAGCACCCAAGCCAGCGTGGTAAGCTGCGGTGGAATATCCCAAGGAAGTAAACCATTGCGCTAACACTTCACTATCTTTTCGGGAACGCACATAGACTAAACCAGCTTGTTTAGGTCTGGCTTTAATATAGTTCAATACTCGTTGGCGACGTCCTTTGGGAGTCCAGACGGTTTGCACCTGGAGGTTAAGATTGTCTCGATAGGGGCTAATTAAAAATGTTTGGGGTTGTTGCAGTTGCAAGACTTTGCGGATGGTTTGTTGAGCCTTGGGGTCAGCGGTAGCAGTAAAGGATGCGATCGCAATTTTTGTTCCCTTGGGCTTACACTTGAGAAGTGCTGGTCTTACTGCTCCCAAACGGCGATAAGCAGGTCTAAAGGTATCACCCCATTGAACCAAACAATGGGCTTCATCTAAAATCAATCCATTAATCTGAAGCTGTGGCTGACACAACCGTTTCCACACTGCTGCACTGAGTAGGGTTTCTGGGGATAAGTAGAGCAATCGCAGTTGCTGCTTTTCTAGAGCTTGAAGGGTTTGTTGCCGTTGGTAGCGAGGTAATTCACTATGTAACAGAGCAGCAGGTAATTTGCGATCGCGCAATTCCTGCACCTGATTTTCCATCAATGCTACCAGTGGAGAAATCACTAATGTTAATCCAGTTTGTAGTAACGCTGGTAGTTGAAAACAAATCGACTTACCACCACCAGTAGGCAAAATAATTAAAGCATCCCGTTGTTCTAAAATCATCCGAATAATTTCACCTTGGGGGGGTCGAAAATCCTCGTAACCCCAGAATTGTTTCAACGCTGCACGAACATCATCCCATTGATTATTACTGGATTGATTAGTATTAGTATTATTGCTAGTATTTTTACTACTATTTTTAACAACCATCCTGCTTCACTCCCGTTGATTCCTTCCGTTGATTCCTTGTCTTGATGCAATAGCGAGTGGGGGAAACCCCCTTTGGCCAACTGCATCGCTTTAAGCTTAGATAAATGCTCACCGGTTATACACTAGAATATCAACGGATTTTGCTAGGATGATGAATGAAACGATGTCCGTGAGATTCCCTAGGAAAGACATTGATTAACCACTCTACCTCGTAAACTGGTAAAACCATGAGATTCATTAGTCCCAAAACTGACTTTGCTTTCAAGAAAATCTTTGGCTCAGATCAAAGTAAGGATATTCTGATTTCCTTCCTTAATGCCATGATCTACTCTGGGGAGTCGGTAATCCAGGATTTAGAAATCCTTGACCCCTACAGTGCCGGGGATGTAGTGGAGTTAAAAGACACTTATCTAGACATTAAGGCAGTATTAGAGGATCAAACAACTGTGCTGATTGAAATGCAAATCTGGAATGTAGAGGCTTTCGAGAAGCGAGTGGTCTATAACTTGTGCAAAACCTATGGTAATCAACTAAAATCGGGACAAGGATATTTCGATCTCAATCCAGTCATTGCGTTAACCATCACGGATTTTAAGTTATTCCCATCAACCGAGAAAGTAATTAGCTGTTTTTACTTTCAAGAAAAAGAAGAGCACTTCGCTTATCAGGAAAATGAATTAAAGCTGGTGTTTGTAGAACTTCCCAAATTTAATAAACAACTGGAAGAGTTAGAAAGTGTGATAGATAAGTGGATATATTTTATCAAAGAAGCGCCCAGCTTAGAAATTATTCCTGATAATCTCAGGGAAATACCACAGCTAGAAAAAGCGTTAACTATAGCCAATCAAGCGGGGTTGAGTGTGTCAGAATTGGAAAAACTCCGCAAGCAGGAGATGGTGTTGGAGGACACGCGAGGTGCATTGAGTCTAGCTCAACGGGAAGGAATAGAACAGGGAATAATACAGGGACGAGAAGAAGGGGAAAGAAGGGTAATATTGCGACAGCTTGAGCGCCGTTTTGGCAAACTAACCAGTAATGATATCGCATTAATCGAAGCTTTGACGAATCAAGAGCTAGAGGGTTTATCAGAAGCCATCTGGGATTTTAAAACCAGTGAAGACTTACTCAACTGGCTCCAAGATAACTCTAACTAAAATCAAGGGCTATATCATAGCTTGACTCCATAAACAAGATCCAGGTGCGATCAATTTTTTTGCTCGGATTCACTACACTATCTGAGATAGTCAAACATTTGTGAAAAAGTTGCCTTGGCCTACGATAATATCTGTAAATACTTAGCAGAAGAATACCCATCGGAGTTTTTTCATTGGCTATTGGGTGAAGAACCTCGCGATATTCAGGTACTTAAAACCGAATTAAGTGCTGAACCCATTCAAGCTGATGCTCTGAGTGTACTCCAAAGTACTAACCAAATTCTGCACCTAGAATTTCAAACCCTACCCCAATCCGACCCACCACTACCATTTCGGATGTTAGACTATTGGGTCAGACTACAACGGAAATACCGATGTCCGATTGACCAGGTAGTGATTTTTCTCAAGTCTACAACCTCAGATCTGGTATTCACGAACGAGTTTAGGGATACTAACACCTGGCACCGTTATCGAGTAATTCGTCTGTGGGAACAAGACCCTCAACCACTGTTAGCCAATCGGGCTTTGTTACCCTTGGCCACTTTAGCCAGGAGTAATCAGCCCCTAGGATTGTTAGAGCAAGTGGTTGCTCAAGTGGATAGAATTGAAGAAAAACCATTACGGGGAAACCTAGCGGCCTGTGTGGATGTGTTGGCTGGTTTACGGTTTGATCAAGATTTAGTTCGTCGATTGTTAAGGGAGGAAGTTATGGAAGAATCAGTCACCTATCAAGATATTATCCAAAAGGGAGTCGAAAAGGGACTCCAGCGCGGAAAGCAGGAGGAAGCGGTATTAATTGTGATGCGTTTACTAACCCTGAAGTTAGGTTTAATTGACCCTGTGCTCCAACAGCAGATTGAGGGATTATCCATTACTCAATTGGAGGAATTGAGTGAAGCGTTGTTGAATTTTGAGACAGCAACGGATTTAGCGGTTTGGTTGGAGCACGGCTGACATTGAACTGTTAGTGTTCACCAGGATTTTTGGTGGGAAGATGATTTTGATAAGACCTGATCTAATCAGGTCTTTTTTAGATCTTATCTAAATCATTAGTGCTGGGGTATCATAGCTTGACTCCATAAACAAGATCCAGGTGCGATCAATTTTTTAACTGGGATTCACTACACTGTCTTGATGCAGTCGCTCATGGGGGAAACCCCCAAGACCGCGCTGCATCGCTGTCTGAGATAGTATTAAATTTGAACAATTTGCCTTGGCTTACGATAATATCTGTAAATACTTAGCAGAAGAATACCCATCAGAGTTTTTTCAGTGGGTATTGGGTGAAGAACCTCGCGATATTCAGGTAATTAAAACCGAATTAAGTGCTGAACCCATTCAAGCTGATGCTCTGAGTGTACTCCAAAGTACTAACCAAATTCTGCACCTAGAATTTCAAACCCTACCCCAATCTGAGCCACCACTACCATTTCGGATGTTGGACTACTGGGTCAGACTACAACGGAAATACCGATGTCGGATTGACCAGGTGGTGATTTTTCTAAAGTCTACGACCTCAGATCTGGTATTTACTAATGAGTTTAGGGATACTAACACCTGGCATAGTTATAGAGTAATTCGCTTGTGGGAGCAAGACCCATTACCGCTGTTAGCCAATCGGGCTTTGTTACCCTTGGCCACTTTAGCCAGGAGTAATCAGCCCCTAGGATTGTTAGAGCAAGTCGTTGCTCAAGTGGATAACATTGAAGAAAAACCATTACGGGGAAACCTAGCAGCTTGTGTGGATGTACTGGCTGGTTTGCGGTTTGATCAAGAATTAGTTCGTCGATTGTTAAGGGAGGAAGTTATGGAAGAATCAGTCACCTATCAAGATATTATCCAAAAGGGAGTCCAAAAGGGACTCCAGCAGGGACTCCAGCGCGGAAAGCAGGAGGAAGCGGTATTAATTGTGATGCGTTTGCTAACCCTGAGGTTAGGTTTACTTGACCCTGTACTCCAACAGCAGATTGAGGGATTATCGATTACTCGATTAGAGGAATTGAGTGAAGCGTTGTTGGATTTTAAGACAGTAACAGATTTAGCGGTTTGGTTGGAGCACGGCTGATATTGAACTGTTAGTGTTCACCAGGATTTTTGGTGGGAAGATGATTTTGAAAAGACCTGATCTAATCAGGTCTTTTTTAGATCTTATCTAAATCATTAGTGCTGGGGTATCATAGCTTGACTCCATAAACAAGATCCAGGTGCGATCAATTTTTTAGATGGGATTCACTACACTGTCTGAAATAGTCAAACATTTGTGAACAATTTGCCTTGGCCTACGATAATATCTGTAAATACCTAGCAGAAGAATACCCATCGGAATTTTTTCATTGGCTATTGGGTGAAGAACCTCGCGATATTCAGGTAATTAAAACCGAATTAAGTGCTGAACCCATTCAAGCTGATGCTCTGAGTCTACTCCAAAGTACAAACCAAATTCTGCACCTAGAATTTCAAACCCTACCTCAATCCGAGCCACCACTACCATTTCGAATGTTGGACTATTGGGTCAGATTACAACGAAAGTACCGATGTCCCATTGAGCAGGTGGTAATTTTTCTCAAGTCTACGACATCACAGATGGTATTCAATAACGAGTTTAGGGATACTAACACCTGGCACCGTTATCGAATCATTCGTCTGTGGGAGCAAGACCCATTACCACTGTTAGCCAATCGAGCTCTGTTACCCTTGGCTACTTTAGCCAGGAGCAATAACCCTAATCAATTGTTAGAGCAAGTGGTTGCCTATGTGGATAAAATTGAAGAAAAACCATTACGGGGAAACCTAGCAGCTTGTGTGGATGTACTGGCTGGTTTGCGGTTTGATCAAGAATTAGTTCGTCGATTGTTAAGGGAGGAAGTTATGGAAGAATCAGTCACCTATCAAGATATTATCCAAAAGGGAGTCCAAAAGGGACTCCAGCAGGGACTCCAGCGCGGAAAGCAGGAGGAAGCGGTATTAATTGTGATGCGTCAGCTAACCCTGAGGTTAGGTTTACTTGACCCTGTGCTCCAACAGCAGATTGAGGGATTATCGATTACTCGATTGGAGGAATTGAGTGAAGCGTTGTTGGATTTTGAGACAGTAACAGATTTAGCGGTTTGGTTGGAGCACTAAATCCCAATTTTTGAATTAAGAATGTAGAATTAAGAATTAAGAATTAAGAATTAAGAATTAAGAATTAAGAATTAAGAATTAAGAATTAAGAATTAAGAATTAAGAATTCTACATTCTGCATTCTGCATTCTGCATTCTGCATTCTACATTCTACATTCTGCATTCTACATTCTACATTCTGACAGACAACCTTGGCCAAAAGGCCACGCTACGCGAACAACGTCAGAACCTTGATACATTAAGATTGGTCAAGAGCTATTCCGATTCAAACCACAGGAGTAATAACATGGCCGGAAAGCAAATCTTAATGCTCGTAGGTGACTTTGTAGAAGACTACGAAGTGATGGTTCCGTTCCAAGGGTTGCAGATGGTAGGACATACCGTTGATGCTGTCTGTCCTGACAAAAAAGCTGGGGACATTGTTCGCACAGCGGTTCATGACTTTGAAGGAGACCAGACTTACACGGAGAAGCCTGGTCACAACTTCACTCTCAATGCCACTTTTGATGGGATCAATCCTGAAGATTATGATGCCCTAGTGATTCCAGGGGGGCGAGCACCAGAATACATCCGCCTCAATCAAGATGTGATCAAAATCGTGCAGCACTTTGCCCAAGCCAACAAACCAATCGCAGCAATTTGTCATGGTGCTCAATTGTTGGCAGCAGCAGATGTAATCCAGGGTAAAAAATGTTCCGCTTATCCAGCCTGTGGTCCCGATGTTACCCGTGCTGGTGGAACCTATGCTGACATCCCAGTAGATCAAGCAATAGTAGACGGTAATTTAGTAACAGCTCCTGCTTGGCCTGCTCATCCCCAGTGGCTAGCAGAATTCCTCAAAGTTTTAGGTACTCGCATCGAGCATTTAGACCCAGTTGTGGTTTAGTCGAAAGTTCATGTAGGGTGGGCAGTGCACCAGACAGATAATGAAGCTTGCAAAGCGCGTTGGTAGGCACTGCCCACCCTACGATTAATGACTTTTAACTATCACTTTTAACTATCAAATCAAGCATCAGGAATAAACCAATATAGCAAGTCTTATAGCTATGAGGTACAAAGCGATCCCCCGTTTCCCTTAAAAAGTGGGACTTTTAAGTTGAGAAGCGTACCTCATAAATGCAAGAAGGCGTTGCTGAATTAAGGAATGAATGCGCGATCATCTGGTTTTGTTGAAGCCCCCTAAATCCCCCAAGTTTGGGGGACTTTTAGAGTTTTTTTCCCCCCAGAATTGGGGGGTTAGGGGGGCGAAACCATACCCATAATCAGCAACGCCTGCAAGAAAAGCTATAGATCCGTTTCATCCTTCATACTTGATTTAATATTGCGGTACTGATGAATCAATTTCCTGACTCCAGGCGGTAATACCCCCTTTAACATTAATCCCTTCAATACCAGCCTCTTTCAAAATTCCCAAGGCTTTCGCTGAGCGACCTCCCTTTTTGCAATGGGCAATCAAGCGATGACCATTAACCAGTTCCTTGACTTTTGCTACACCAGAACCTTGTTCAATATCCGGTAATGGCACTAGCACTGAGCCAGAAATCTTAGCAATATCATACTCATGGGGATTGCGGACATCAATCAAAACAAAATCATCCGCACCACTTTCCATGAGTTCCTTGAGCTCCTGGACATTCATCTCTTTGATATCCATCTGGCGTTTGGCTTCCTCTTCTTGAGCTTGGGGAATGCCACAGAATTGTTGATAGTCAATCAACTTCTCAATCACCGGTCGTTCTGGATTCGGTCGCAGTTTCAATTCCCGGAAGGTCATATTTAAAGAGTTGTACAGCAACAAACGTCCACTGAGGGTATCCCCCTTGCCTAAAATAATTTTGACCGTTTCCGTTGCTTGGATCACACCAATAATTCCTGGCAGAATGCCCAAAACTCCTCCTTCGGCACAGGAAGGTACCATTCCTGGTGGTGGGGGCTCAGGGAACAAGTCGCGGTAGTTGGGACCACCTTCGTAATTAAACACTGTCGCCTGTCCCTCAAACCGGAAAATAGAGCCATAGACGTTTGGCTTATTCAGAAGTACACAGGCATCATTGACTAGGTAACGGGTGGGAAAGTTATCTGTACCATCGACGATAATGTCATAGGGTGCCATGATTTCCAAGGCATTCTCGGAATTCAGCAGGGTTTCGTAGAGGTCTACCTGACAGTGAGGGTTGATTTCTAGAATCCGCTCTTTGGCCGACTGAATTTTGGGTTTACCTACCCACGACGTCCCGTGAATTACCTGACGTTGGAGATTAGAACTATCTACAACATCGAAATCTACTAGACCTAGGTTTCCAATTCCAGCAGCAGCAAGATAGAGCAATAGGGGTGAACCTAATCCACCACTACCTATACATAGGACACTGGCAGCTTTGAGACGTTTTTGTCCTTCTAAGCCAACTTCGGGCAAAATCAGGTGTCGGGAGTAACGTTCGTATTCGTCTTTACTTAATTGGATTTCATCTAGATTGGGATTTAACATGGCATGTTGGGTTTGAAGCGGTAAGACTCAGGACTTAACCTTTGATAATGATAGTTTCTTCTGGCTGGAACTGGTGGTGTTCATCCAGGCTCCAACTTCTGAAGTCACACGCTTTACCTTCCTCAACAGCAACAATAATATACGAGTATTGCTGCCAAGCGATCGCACGATCAAATTCTGAAGGTACCGCTGGGTGATCCGGATGAGAGTGATAGATCCCGATTATATCGAGATTGCGATCGCGTGCGTCTTTTTGTGCCCGCATTAGCACCTCAGGAGCAATGCTGAATCGGCGCTGTCTGCTATAATCTCCCTGATGTTTGCCCTCAACCGTAGGATAGGCATCAGCTGCTTCAGCATCCCAGTTGTTCGGTGTGGGTAATACCTCAACCAGCGTTTTCACATCACCCCGGTGCTTACCCAATAGTAAACCGCAGCACTCTTCAGGATAGGTGCTCTCTGCGTGATTTTGAATTGCCAGTTGATGCTCACTGTCCAGTCTTAAGCCCATACCCATTTAACCATCACCATGTCTTGATGCAACTCTTTTTTGTTCACAGTTGAGTGTATATGTAAGCATATGCGCTACGCGCAGGCTAAGCCAACAGCCGTCAGCCGTCAGCCGTCAGCTTATTTTATTCAAAAGCTGTTCGGTGTAGCGTGGCCACAGGCCAATGGCCACTCAAGTAGCACCATCTGTAGTGCGTAAGCATTCAGCTATCAGCCGTCAGCCGTCAGGTTATTTTATTCAAAAGCACCATTAGTAGCCTAAGCTATGGGCATAAACTGTTCGGTGTAGCGTGGCCACAGACCTTTAGCTGTTCAGGTAGCATGGGCGTAGCGCTAATCGCTGTTCGCTGATAGCTGACGGCTGAATGCTTACGTAGCGCTAATCGCTGTTCGCTGATAGCTGATAGCTGATACGCGACACGCTGATAGCTGATAGCTTACGTGTATATTACCGTCAACTGTCAACCGTTAACCAAAAATTATCAATTATCAAATTATCAACTATAATATCACTTGTAATAGGTAAGATATTGTCGGGTGTAATACGTATTAGTCTTCAGTGTTGGTCAAATTTAAATTAACAAGTCTCAAGTCACAAGTCTCAATCGTAAATTTTCAATTAACAAGTCATTAAGGACCAGGGTTTGATATGACTCCTAACCGCACTATAACAGCAAACAACGAAGAGTATCGATTTTTTTTTCAGGAGAATGCTGCCAATATTTTTAAACACCATGACCGGGAAGTAATAGACTGCTTGCAACGTCGTAAAATTTCGATTAGCAACATTATACCATTGGATCAGGTTTACAATATATCTGTAAAAATCGGTAAAAATATTCCCTTTAAGTCAGTAAAAAAGTTGGCCTTACAACAAATGGAGGCAGTAGGAGAATTTCTTCAATATTTTCAAATCAGCATCCTCGGTCAACCCACCAGTATCTTCCAACTCCATGAGATTGAAATTAAAATAGATAAAATTTTTACCCCTGGCTTAACCTATGAGGGCGGAAAACTACTAATCTCTATTCCCGACTCGTCCTTACCGTTTCAGTCCCGTTACCTTAGCGATCAGGAGCTGAAAAATCAATGGAATAAGGGGAATCATCTTTCCAAAAAGTCTCTGTCTCGTAAAGCTTGGTGGTTATTAAATCCGATCGGGGAATTTAGGACTAACCTCAGAACAATGCTATGGCAAGCTGCCCAAAAGCAAATTTTAGGTATTGACAAACTATTACTTAAGTTTGGCTTAATTGATAGATCTGATAGCAGTCAACAAAGTGGTGAGCAACCCAGCTTACTGTTCAACCAGAATCCACCACCACAAGATCAGGGGTTGAGACAGAATCCTCCAACACAAGATCAGGGATTCAGAGAAGGTGCGATCGCATTGATCAAAAACTCTGTAAATGAAGAGAAGCTGGGAATAGACTTAGAAGTCGTACTTAAGGATCAAGATGAGGCTACTTTAGGGAAGCTGCTGGGATTATTTAGGCAAAACTTGGCAGACGCCGGCCAAATGGAAGAACTGATTGAAGCTGGTGCTTTAACCCTACAACAAGCCGTTTTCCATGAACAATCTGAAATTGATATTAAGATGTTTGGGTTTGTGAATGTGGGTAATTATCATCGCATTGATGTATCGCTGAATATAAGTGCTGGTTACTTGAAAAAATATGTTGAATTGATTCCCAGAAAGGCTGTTATAAAAGCAATTCAATTCGGATTTGTTAACGTCTATACTATAGACGATATTACAGTAAATCCTAACTTCCATGGAGCAATTAAGCTCTATTGGGAAACTGCTGCTCTGGAAAAATCACTGCAAGAATTAAGTCTAGTAAATCTCTCAGAGCAGTCAAGTTAGTAAACGTCAGCGGTCAGCGGTCAGCGGTCAGTGGTCAGCGGTCAGTGGTCAGTTATCAAGTATGCAGACGGAAGTCACATTAAACAGATAGTTACCTGTTATATTCAAAAGCACCTCAAGTAGCGACTGAATCAAGACAGCGTGGGCGTAGCCCATAAGCTAATAGCTAATAGCTGATAGCTGATAGCTAATAGCTGATAGCTGATAGCTGATAGCTGATAGCTGATAGCTGATAGCTGATAGCTAATAGCTGATAGCTGATAGCTGATAGCTTAAGTCATTACTCAATAGTCATCAGGGTACTCAACAGTCAACAGTCAACAGTCATTAATCCCTTGTTAATTGACAAGTTGGTAGTAACCATTGACAATTAACAAGCAATTTTCTGCTTGCAATTATGGCCACTAGCAATCAATTGGAGTCTTTACTCCTACAACTCGATGACCGCAGCTACAAATCCTACAGAGATATCAAGGGCAGCTATCAGTTTCCAGATTTCACTCTAGTGATTGACAGGGTTCAGGGAGACCCCTTTGCCTCTCCTAGCCAAGTGCGCGTGTACTTACCCCAGTCAGTGGCTGGTTTCCCCAGTGAGCTTTATCGAACTGACAGCCGAGCCATTGCCCTAGAAGATTATCTAACTCGCTCATTTGATTGGGTAGCTGGGGAAATGAGCTGTCGGCGGGGTACTGGGAATAGTGGCTTGATTGCCATTACCCGTGTCGGACAATCCGTGCTGGAGCGCACCTCCGCTTTGGTTAGTGATCAAGGGGTAGAAATCCGGTTTGTGGTAGGATTACCAGCTCGTGGTCGTCGGATTTCTGGGCGTCAGGCCGCAGAAATGCTATGCCAAGATATCCCTGATATTATTGACCAATCCATCAAGTATGAAGTCCTCGATCCAGCTGAGATTAAGCATCATGTAGAAACAGTGGAAGATGCCGATTGGCTGCGTCAACAGCTCGGACCCCGTGAATTAGTTGCCTTTATTCCTAACGGTGCTATTTTGCCACGCTCCAGTGGGGTGGATGACAAACCATTACAAGAGGATGCGATCGCATTTCAATCTCCCAAGACACTTCAAGTCGCATTCACTTGTCCCAATCGAGGATTAATTACCGGTATGGGAATCCCAGAAGGGATCACCTTGATTGTAGGAGGTGGCTATCATGGCAAGTCCACAGTGCTCAAAGCCATTGAATTAGGAGTTTACAATCATATTCCTGGAGATGGACGGGAATTAGTAGTCACCAATCCCACCGCCGTCAAGATTCGGGCTGAAGATGGTCGGGGGATTTCTGGTGTAGATATTTCCCCATTTATTAATCAATTACCTCAAGGTCGCTCCACTGAAAAATTTTCCACCACCAATGCTAGTGGTAGCACCTCCCAGGCCGCAAATATTATGGAAGCACTGGAGGCCGGTACCGAGTTACTGTTGGTAGACGAAGACACAGCAGCAACTAACTTTATGATTCGCGATCGCCGTATGCAGGAGCTGATTGCTAAAGATAAAGAACCGATTACACCATTTATTGATAAAGTCCAACAGCTCTATACCGAGTATGGTGTCTCTACTATATTAGTCATGGGAGGCAGTGGAGATTACTTTGATGTAGCCGATACGGTCATTGCCATGGACAACTTCCAACCCCAGGATGTCACGGAAAAGGCTCAGTTAATTGCCGAAAAATACTTTACCGAACGCAGCGCTGAAGGCGGGAAACACTTTGGCACTATTACCCCACGAGTACCATTAGCCCATGGGATTGACCCCAGTCGTGGACGCAAAGCCGTAAAATTGAAAGTCCGAGATGTAGATGAAGTAGGGTTTGGTGCAGAAAATATTGATTTATCTGCTGTTGAGCAGATTGTAGAAGTAGGTCAGTTAAGAGCAATTTCCAAAGCTCTTGTTTATGCTAAAGAGCATTATATCGATGAACGGTTGACCCTATCGGAAATTTTAGCTCTGGTGATGAGGGATATTGAAGAAGAAGGATTCGATGTACTAACGTTCTTTCCTGAAGGGGATTTAGTTCAATTCCGCCCCTTGGAATTAGCAGCAGCGCTGAATCGATTGCGGACCCTGTCAGTACTTTGAGGGGAATCCGGATCAACAGTCCTTTTTAAATTATCAATTATCAATTATTGAACTGATGAAAATAGAAGACTATTTTGATTTTATGGCTCCTGATGATATTCGCATCAAAGGAACCCGAGTGGGCATTGAAAATGTGCTGTATGAGTACATTTATCGTAATCGTACTCCAGAAGAAATTCTTAACTGTTTTTACACCATTACCTTAGAACAAGTTTATGCTACAATTCTTTACTACTTAAATAACAAAGAAGTTGTCAGCCAATATATTTATGACTGGCTGGAATGGAGTCATCAGCAACATAAAGCTCAAGAACTAAACCCTCCTCCAGGTATAGTTAGATTACGAAAATTAAAAGCGGAACAAGAAGCTAATAAGGTAAGCATTCAGCTATCAGCTGTCAGCCGTCAGCTAATCAACGGAAGGTAGTAAACAAACTAGGGGGTGCTGGTACGACTGGTTGAAAATCCCTGCTGGTTTTACTCATCCGATCCCGTGCAGTTAAAGCGCCTGATAGCAGCTCAAGTAGCGTGCGCGTAGCGCTAATCGCTGTTCGCTGATAGCTGACGGCTGAATGCTTACCTAATAAGAAAGCCTGTACCATGGCTTAATCGCAATCATCCCATCATGCCCATACGTCAAACCTTAGACTTACCAAAGATCCAACTGTCTTACCTAGAATGGAACCAAGGCCAAACTCCCTTGTTACTCTTACATGGATTAGCAGACCATGCCCTAGTGTGGTCTAGCCTCGGGGATTACCTTGCCCCAAAGTATCATATCGTTGCTCCAGATCTGCGCGGTCATGGGGAAAGTAGCAAGCCGGATCTTGGCTATACCTTTGATGATCACATCGCGGATTTAGAAGCCTTAATGGATCACCTAGGATGGTCTAGTGCTCATATCCTCGGTCACTCCTGGACTGGTAAATTAGTTCCGATCTGGGCTAAGCAAAATCCATCGCGATTACGCAGCCTAATTTTGGTGGATCCCTTTTTCATCGGGAAAATTCCGATGTGGTTTAAGGTTCTGTTTCCCATACTGTTCCGTGTCTTGCCTTTTGTAAAAGCTATGGGACCCTTTGTCAGTTATGAGCAAGCGGAAGCACAAGCTAAACAATTAAAACAATACCGGGGCTGGAGTCCCTTTCAGCAAAACGTCTTTCAAGCCAGCATTGAACCTAAACCTGATGGCAGTTGGGGCAGTAAATTTGTGGTTCAGGCCAGAAATGAGATTTTTGAAGACGTGATGCGCGTAGCAGGACTAACGGAAATCATTGATATTCCTACGGTATTGATAGTACCAGAAAATGGTCTTAATCGCTCCGATGGACAGCTAAAACCCTATAAAACTTATCTCAAAAATCTAACTATTCGTCAAGTTTATGGGAATCATTGGCCATTTTTAGTAGAGCCGGAAGAGTTTAATCGGGCTGTAGAGCTGTTTTTGGAAGAGCAACAGCAAAAGCCCTGTGACGTTGACTGATCACTGTTTGCTCTGAGCTTTTTGCTGTGATGTTTCAGGATTAGACCATTTAATTTTATTACCCCTATTCCCTACTCCCTACTCCCTACTCCCTACTCCCTCAAACCTAGGACGAAGTCCTTTATCCCATTAACTGGTATAGTTAAGTAGCACCAAGGGAATTAATAAAATAGAGTCATGAGCCTTTTAGGAAACATTATCTGGTTAATTTTCGGCGGTTTAGTTGTTGGTGCCGGTTACATTATCGGTGGATTAGGGATTTGTCTGACTATTATTGGCATCCCCTTTGGAATACAGGCTATAAAGTTGGGCATCGCTACTCTGGCACCATTTGGCAGAACAATTGAGGAAACTTCAGAGGCTGGTAGCCTCCTCAATATGATTTTTAACATTATCTGGTTGATCGCCTTTGGCTGGGAGATTGCTGTGGCTCATTTGGTATCAGGGCTAATTTTAGCCATTACGATTATTGGTATTCCCTTTGCCCAACAGCATTTTAAATTAATTCCCCTGTCTCTATTTCCCTTCGGAAGAGAATTGCGCTAAATTTGTAAGCTATCAGTTATCAGCTATCAGCTATCAGTATATGCTTTGATGGGCTTTTATCCAGACTTTAAATTATGATTAATCTCGAACTATTAAATTATTCCGTTTGTGCGATAAGCACGCTACGCTGGGTTTATTATCAGCTGACGGCTGACAGCTGACGGCTGAATGGTTAACTAAATTTTATATTCAATACTTTTGTATTTATGGATAACACAGTTTTATTTGGTATCGGCACTTTGCAGGAGTGGCTAACAGTATTAGGTTATACATCTTTAATTGCTTTTGTTTTTTGGCGCGTGATGCTTACAAAGCCGAAGTGATATATTGAGATACTCTAGCAAAGGGAACAGGCTTGTAGGGTGGGCAAAAACAGTTTGGTTCAAATGAGTATTCTAGATAATATTACTTTGCCCACCCTACTTTAATTGGGATTTTTTTTTACACTACATTGACCTACGCGCAAGTCAGAAGTCAGAAGTCAGAAGTCAGAAGTCAGCTTAGACTTACGTTTCGCAATTTAGGAATGTCCTAACCTTAATGTGTATAGCGGTTTTTAATCTAGTAAGGTACAATTTTTTTGGTTTTAGGGAGCAGGGAGCAGCTTACAAGGGTAGGTTTTTTACAAATGAGCGAGTAGGTACTTTAATTACGTAGAAATTCCGAAAACTATGTATTATATTATACAATAATTTCCGGGATAATTCTTTCCATCTCCTCATCTCCCCATAAACCCTTCGATCAGATCTGACCCAATCGCCCTTACACAAAAAAAATAACCACTTCTTCTCTTCTGTTCTCTTCTGTTCTCTTCTGATTGTTTATATTATTTTCTATTTTTTTCTGTGCTTTTCTGTTTACTTGAGCTTCTCCCCCCACACTTCCCACACCTCCCACACTTCCCACACTCCCTGTTTGACCTGTCATGTAAAAAACCTACCCTTATGAGGCAGGGAGCAGGGAGCAGGGAGCAGCGGATATGGGAAGAGGGAAGAGGGAAGAGGTAAAAAAATATGTGTACCTCATGAGGATAAAAAGCGCTATAGTGCTATATATTGAGATACTGCCCTTGACACTCCCCGGTCTAAAGACGCGGGGATTCTTCAATCATTGACTCGACTTGCTGAGCCTGGCCGAAGCCAAGAACAGTAGAGGCCAAATCTCCTGAAGCGTTCGAATCAATGATCCAGGTTCCGGTGTGCCCCACCGTACCCAAGGCTCTGTTTAGGATGTTGATTGCGGCATTGTGGTCACGGTCTAATTCACAGCCACAACGACAGGTATGAGTCCTAGTAGATAGTGATTTCTTTACTACCTCTCCGCAGCCCGAACAATTCTGACTAGTATAGGCAGGGTTTACTGCTACGGTAACTCTACCGAATTTAGTTCCGAAGTGTTCTAACCATTTCCTAAACTGATACCAACCTGCATCGTTAATAGACTTAGCAAGACAGTGGTTTTTAACCAGGTTTTTGACCCTTAAATCTTCGTAAGCTATCAAGTCGTTAGACCGAACTACGCAACGTGCCGGAGACGAAACCTTAGAAGAGTGCAGCCTTACAACAAAACCTGCCACCTTTGATGCATAGCCTACCAACTATAAAGGCTGCACTCTTCTTGCGGTAACTTCTAACCAGTCTCTTGGCATGTTCTTCACGTTGCCTACTTATTTTAAGGTGTTGCCTACCTAGCCTATTAACCGCTTTTCTACGATTGGTTGAGCCTTTCTTTTTTCGGGAAACCCGACGTTGGTAAAATTTTAATCTTTTCTCCCCAGTTCTGTAAAAGCGGGGATTTGGTTCAGTTTTTCCTCTGGAATCAGTGTAAAAGTCTTTTAGCCCTACATCTAGACCGACAGTCGCGTCAGCAGGGACTAATTGTTCCTTTACTTCGACAGAAACACAGAACTGAACATAATAGCCATCAGCTCTTTTTACTATGCGAACTCGTTTGATTTGCTTCTTATCAAAGCGCCACAAGTCCCACGTACCTTTAAGTTTAAGCTTTCCAATTCCCTTCTTGTCAGTGAAGGTTATAGATTTCTGATCAGGGGATATCTTCCACCCTGATTGCTTGTACTCAACTGATCGGCAATTTTTCTGAAAATTAGGAAAACCCTTTTTCCCAGGAACTTTCTTTTTGCAGTTATCAAAGAAACGAGATATTGATGACCATGCTCTCTCAGCCGCAGCCTGTCTGGCCGTTGAGTTTAATTCATTGGCAAACGGGAAATTTTTAGCCAAGGTTTTGCAATATTTATTGAGGTCGTATTTGTTCAACCCTTTATTATCCATCCATAGGCGGAGGCAGCTATTTCTTACGAACTTCATAGTTCGGATAGCTTCGTCTATTGATTGATACTGTGACTTGTTTCCGTATGCCTTAAACTCAAGTATAATCATCAGAATTCGACCTCTTCTGGTATATTATTATGCTAGCAGCCCTAGCGCAATTTGAAAAGTATTTTTGCTATATTTCTTGAAGGGTGGCGCTTTGCCACTGCGAGCCTTCATCCCGGAGACGAAACCTTAGAATAGGGTCGCCTTATTACAAAAACCTTCAAACTTTTACTCATAACCTGCCGACGCTCATTGGCTCCACTATTCTTGCGGTAAATTCTAACCCGGTCTAAAGACACGGGGTTTTCGGCTTTCGGGATGCTTATAACGTAGGTTAGACGATGAGCGCGATCGCGTAGTGGCTCTGAAAGAGCATCCCACTCCCATGGGTTGGTTTTCTACTACTATGCTATCATGATAGTGTAAACATTAGGGAAAACCATGACCAATTTAAGTCTACGAGATATTCCTGAAGAGCTTTACCAAAAAATCAAAGCAATGGCTGCCCGAGAACGCCGTTCTGTGAATCAACAGATTCTGGTGTTATTGGAGCGGTCTGTGGGACTCTCCCAGCGACCTTCAACACAGGTTCTCGAAGCAATTGATCGCACTAGAGAAACAATCTTTACCCGAGTCGGTGTCATGCCTGATTCAGTGGAGCAAATTAATCAGGACCGGAGCCGTTAATGCTGTTGGTGATTGATAGTAGCGTTGTTGCTAAGTGGTTGTTTGTGGAGCCATTAACCAAACAGGCTCTGGCTGTCCGTAAACATTGGGAGTTATCCAGAGTAGATTTGATTGCGCCACAACTGATCCTAGCAGAAGTCGGAAATATCATCTGGAAAAGACAAAGAGTGGGTTTGATTACTGAGCAAGAGGGAAATAGTCTCATTGCCCACCTACTAGCACTATCTCTGCCAACAGTAGAGACAGAATCTATTTTACCCAGAGCCTATAGTTTGGGAGCAGTTTTTGACCGGACTGTCTATGATGCCCTCTATCTAGCCTTAGCAGAGGCAATGGCAGCTAAGTTCATCACGGCAGATCTGCGCTTGTATAATGCAGTTAGTGGGAATTTACCATTCATTGACTACTTGGGTAATTACTAAGTTGACTTGTCCTTCTTGTTGTAAAGATATCACCCCAGAGCATCTTTATCCTTGGCTTGGTGCGTTATTAACGCACCCTACTCCCTACTCCCTACCCCCTACTCCCTACTTTTCACAACCAATTTCCCAGCAAAATAAAAGCCGACCAGTAAATGGGGTGATTAAATGCCTCGCTCTGCAACAGCTCCAGTTGAGCTTGTCGCAAAGCTTCAGCCTTGGTAACCTGGCCTGTGGCTAACCTCTGATAGAACCGAGTCATTAACTCTGTAGTAGCAAGATCGTCCGCAGTCCAGAGACTGGCAATGGTACTGCGTGCCCCCCCACGCACGGCGATACCAGCTAATCCCAACGCTGCTCGGGAGTCTCCCACGGCGGTCGTACAAGCACTGAGGACGAGTAATTCAATCGGATTTTCTTGCTTTTGATCCGCTGAGATCAGAGTATTTAACTCATTGAGATTGATCACGTCATCCCAGGTCAGCAGAAAGGTTTCTTCCGCTACTGAACTAACTTGACCATGAGTGGCGAGATGAACAATTTCGTAACCAGAGCTATTAACTACTGTATTGAAGTTGGATTCAGTAAAGGACTCATTGAGTAAAATCAATGAGGGAACTTGACCCTTGATATTCTCTAATTCCACCTTCACCCCAGGAAGTGGAGGTAATGGAAGATGGGGACGAGCTTCGGTTAGTCCAGCAGTGAGAGCCGAAACGTTTTGTCTGACTAAAGGTTGAGAGTCGATTAGTTGTAAACTAGGTGCTACCGCAATACTGTATTTCTCGATGGAATAGCGTTCCCCGTCATAAAGCACGGACATCGGAATATTGCGCAGGGCTCCGTCGGGGATAAATACTAGAGTGCGGATGTTACTCTTGGCTAGTTCCGCTTCAATCGGACCGATTAACCAGTCGTGTATTGTTTGTAAGTTGTCCTTTCTCAGACCTCGCCAAGAATTAATAATATTGATGTTTACCGAAGCCAGTTGTTGTTCGATTTCTGGTTGAGGTAAGTTAGTAGTAATCTGGCGCAGGGGTTGTCCGGGCAAAGTGACAATTACTTCCAGGCGGTCTGGCAAGATAATGGTATAGAATATAGCGGCGTTGGGGTCTATTTCGTCGAGATTAACAGGTTTAGCATCTAGACAAGCATCCCGAAAGAAGTTGTCTAGTTCTGCTAGTTGTAGGGATTCAATTACATCTCGTGCTTGTTTGAGGTTTTCTTGAGATGCATTCGGTTCCAGCAGTAGTCCTACTAATTCTCGGTAGACTGGTTCAACACTCTCTCGAAACCCAAATTGAATATCGCTACTAATCGCGACTAGGTCGCTACGGATAGATTGGAGGGTTTGCACGGATTGAGCATAGGCCGCGATCGCGGAGCGTGACCTTTGGTCAATCGCGTCCAATTTATCCTGTTTTAGATTCAGAATTCTCCCCAGTTGCCATTGCCATTGATAAGCTAAATCCGGAGCCTGGATTTCTTGAGAAATTAGTAACGCTTTTTCGGTTAAGTCTTCCGCTTCATCAAGACGTTGATTGTATTCGTATAAAGTCCCCAAGTTACCGATTGCTTCCGCTTCCGCTCGTTTATCTCCTAAATTCCTAGCTAGCTTAATAGCATCAGCGAGATAAGTAGCAATATCTTTGGGAGATGTGAGTTGTGATGTTGTCGGTTTTAATAGGGTTTTAGCTAGATTAATTCTAGCATAAATTGCAGCTTTACTGGGAGATAATTTAGTTAAACTATTGTCGATAGCAGGCAATAATTCTCTGGCTTGTGACCACTCTTGTTGAGCTATCACTATACTCAGTTGATTTAATTGCCCTTGAATTTTCATATCAGCTAAGGGAGATTCCTCCACAACCCGTTGATAGAACTCTAAAGCGTCTGCTGTGTCTCCTTTTAATCTAGCGGTATTGCCCAAACTGATCAGATTATCAGCAATCAAGGTCTGATCTCGTAAGTTTTCCGCTATCGCTAAACTTTGTTGTAAAATTGCTTTAGAGTCTTTGAATTTACCTACTCGGCGCAGCACATCACCTAGGTATTGGAGGGCGGTACTTTTCAGGGCGCTATCGGGTTGGTCTTGGAGAGTTTCCTGGATTTGAGTTAAGGTTTTAGTGGCTTGATGATATAATCCTAATACTCGCAAGGCTTGGACTTGGTAAATCTGACTTTCTGTTAATCTAGTTAAATCTCCGATATCTTGGTAAATAGCACTAGTTTCCTGCCAAGTCGATAAGGCTTTTGACCCCTGACCTAGAGATAAGTATATTTGTCCTTGGACTTCTAAAGTTTGGGCTCTTAATTGTTGACTTTCCTTAGTATTGGGAAGTTGTGATAGTTTAGTAAAACTCTGGGATAGTGTTTGTTTAGCTTGGTCTAGGTCTCCCAAGGTTTGATAAACTAACGCTAGATTTACTAAGGAATTAATTTCACCAATAAGGTCGCCACTGTCGGTGTAGTTACTAATAAGTTGCTCCAACAACGGTATCGCCTCTTGATATTGACCTGTTTCATAGAGGTGTTGGGCTTGTTGGTCTGGGGAATCGGGAATCGGGAATCGGGAATCGGAACCCACCCCTAACCCCTCCCAGGAGGGGAACGGGAATCGGGAATCGGGAATCGGGAATCGGGAATCGGGAGTCGGGAGTCGGGAATTGGGTGTGATGACAACAGAGTTTGATAAGGCTTTCCCGGATGGTAGGAAGCAGGTTAATGCGATAGCAATTATAAATGATAGTTTTTTCATAATAATTAAGGGAATTTAGAATTTAGAATTTAAAATTTAGAATTTAGAATTTAGAATTTAGAATTTAGAATCGGGAATAGTACTATAATAATAGTTTATTAACTCTTGCCTCTTGCCTTTCTTTAAGAGAGTATGTTCACAACTTAAATAAAAATTATATAGGTTTTATTGCATGTAGGAGGTACACTTATCAATCTCAAAGTCCCCCTTTTTAAGGGGGATTTAGGGGGATCCCTTTGTACCTCATGGGAAAGAGAATTGCTATATATTACTCTTCCCTACTCCCTACTCCCTACTCCCTATTCCCTATTCCCTGTTCCCTGTTCCCTATTCCCCCTTCCCGAATGACAATCAAGATTGGGCAATATCTGCTCCACAGGAGTTCCGTTAAATGGTTGCGCAGTCAGAATAATCGTGCCATCCTTTGCTATTACCCAGCCTTGGGCTTCGATAATCACTTTTTTGTCTTGACGGGGTCTGACGGATGCTTGGGCTTGTAATGGTTGTCTGTTGCTGGCTAACCTAGGACGAGTTCTCCACCTCACTGTTCTGTGGGCATTAATCACTGGATCTTCTGGAGTGGGTGGTAAACCGCCTTTTCCGATAATGGTAAAGGAACTGCCCCCAGCAATGCGATCATTCTCAAAGCCACAAAGGTCATTGGCCAGGATCGCTTCTGCATCCACCAGGATTCCTGGCAATTCGTTTAAGCCTGAAGTGGGGTCTACCTGGGAGATGTTGAGGATTACCTCACCGTTGAAGGATGAGCCACGTTCGGAGGTGGAAGTAATGTCATTGTCTGGAGTGAGACGGTCGCGAAACTCTAAGCCAAAGATGCCTTTGGCGTTAATTTCAACACGACCTCCTGAGCCTTGGTCAGCATCGGCAATGATGTCACTATCTCCCAGACCGACTAAGGTATCAGTCTTAATTTCTATCTTTCCCCCAGTGGTTGTATTCTGAGCTTCAGTTATAATTTTGCTTTCGTTGAGGAGTCGGATGTCACGGGAAAAGAGTTTAATATTGCTGTCGTCTCCTCCTGCTGTTTCTGCTGTGATCCTGCCATTGTTGTCAAGGAAGATGGAGTTGGCATTAATATCTACCGTGCCTGCTGAACTATCCTTGTTAATGCTTCTAGCGCTAACTTCTGCTCCATCAGAGATTATTAACTTGTCAGTGGTAATATTCAACAAATCTCCGGCATTTCCTGTTGCTTCCCGATTAGCTTGAATAAATAAGCCGCTGGGAAACTCACCATCGGCAGAGGTACCAGTACCAATGAGTTGAACAGATTCAGAGGCATTGACAGTCAAATTTCCCCCATTCCCTTCACCAAAAGTGGCAGCTGAAACTCTTGCTCCATCTTCGACACTTAACTGCCCAGTGGTAATACTCAAATTTCCGGCATTTCCTTTTGAGCCTGGATTAACTTGAGCAAACAAGCCGCTGACAATCCGACCATCGGCTGAGGTACCAATCAGTTGAACAGTAGAGTCGGCATCCACAATCAAGTTCCCTCCGTCCCCTTCATCAACAGTGATAGCTAAAACTTGTGCTCCATCAGAGACGATTAACTCCCCAGTGGCAATATTCACATCTCCCGCTTTTCCTTTCCCTTCAGTTTGAGCAAACAAGCCGCTGCTAATCCTACCATCGGCTGTTGTACCAATTAGTTGAACAGTAGAGGAGGCATCTATACTTAAGGTTCCCCCGTTCCCTTCACCCCTTGTGCTAGCTGAAACTTGTGCTCCATCTTTGACTATTAACTGCCCAGTAGTAATACTCAAATTTCCGGCATTTCCTTTTGAGTTTGGATTAGCTTGAGCAAACAAGCCGCTCCCAAATGGACCATCGGCTGAGGTACCAATCACTTTAACAGTAGAAGAGGCATTCACAGTCAAATTTCCACCATCCCCTTCACCAAAAGTGCTAGCTGAAACTTCTGCTCCATCAGAGACGATTAACTCCTCAGTGGTAATCTTTACATCTCCCGCATTTCCTTTCCCTTCAGTTTGAGCAACCAAGCTGCTGCTCCGACCATCGGCTGAGGTACCAATCAGTTGAACAGTAGAGTCGGCATCCACAGTCAAATTTCCGCCATCCCCTTCACCAAAAGCGCTAGCTGAAACTCTTGCTCCATCAGAAACGATTAACTCCCCAGTGGTAATCTTTACATCTCCCGCATTTCCTGTTGCTATCTCATTAGTTTGAGCAAGCAAGCCGCTGCGAACCCGATCATCGGCTGAGGTACCAATCAGTTGAATAGAGTCGGCATCCACAGTCAAATTTCCGCTGTCCCCTTCACCAAAAGTGCTAGCTGAAACAATTGCTCCATCTTTGACAATTAACTGCCCAGTGGTAATACTTAAATTACCCGCATTTCCTGTCCCAAAAGTTACAGCAAACAAGTCGCTGCTAAGTTCAACAGTAGAGGAAGCATTCACAGTCAAATCTCCCCCGTCCCCTTCAGCAACAGTGCTAGCTGAAACAAATGCTCCATCAGAGACAATTAACTCCCCAGTGGTAATACTCAAATCTCCCCCCTGTCCTAAGCCAAATACATTCGCAATTATCCTAGAACCATCCTTAAGACTGAGCTGAGAAGCCCGAACAACTATCCCACCGCCATTCTGACTTCCGATAGTATTCGCAAATACATCAGAGCGATCGCGTAAACTCACATTACCCCCCTGCACCTGTATACTCCCACCACTTTCCCCAGTGGTAACGACTCTAGCACCGTCGGACAAACTAATATCCTTATATGCTTGAACTCCTGAATAATCCAATACAAAACTCGTATCCGTTGGGGTCAATTTCACCACACCATTAGCACCAACACTCCCCAGCTCAATCCGTCCATCCAATGCAATATTAAAGCCACCAGGAATATTCACATCACCACCAATCAGCCCTAAGGTTTGACCATCTGGTACCCGTAAGAAACTCAACTGATTAGTAATAGTCCCTGGATTAGAACCATATTGCAAACCAAGAGGCCCCTTAATCGTTAACAGAGGTGGAGCATCTGGGTTGGTGGCGCTGAATTTAAAACTATTGTCAAACAACACACTATCAGCAGTACTTCCAAAAAATGAACCTCCCACATCCAGTCTGCTATTAGGACCAAAGAAAATACCGTTGGGATTTATCAAAAATAAGTTAGC
>NZ_GL890970.1:261848-327122 GCF_000211815.1 Moorena producens 3L | reverse complement strand
AATCGCGCCACCTTCAATTAAATCTGCCAGGGCACCGTTAACAGTCACATTGGGGGTTACCACAGAGCTTTCATTCCCTAGGGTATTATCTGGGGTGATTTGCCCTAATGCCGTAGTTGCAGCCACTAGAGAATACAGCAAAACGCTAGTTGCTGGCACCAGTCGGGAAATCGGAGGTTTCATTTTAATCAATCAGCTATCGAGTTTTCTGATTATTTCAGTAGGGTGGGCAAAGTTATGATTTCGTGAGTACTTAAAACAATCAAACTATTTTTGCCCACCCTACAAGCTGATTATTCCAGGAAATATATTGCAGTTGGATTAATTTACAAATTCTTTACAAAGACTTTACTGAAAATTCACAATAACAGGGAGCAGGGAGCAGGGAATCGGGAATCGGGAATCGGGAATGGGGAATGGGGAATGGGGAATCGGGAATCGGGAATCGGGAATCGGGAATCGGGAATCGGGAATCGGGAATCGGGAATCGGGAATCGGGAATCGGGAATCGGGAATCGGGAATCGGGAATCGGAAAAAAATTCTGTGTACCTCATAATCTAAAAACCGCTGTAAACGTTTTTTAGATTATGAAAAATTAGCTTTAATTAGCTTTTTTAAAAGTTATAATATACAGTATTATTTAAATTTTATTGCCTGTATTAATGCAGTGCATTCCTATTAAATTTTCCCTGTTCCCGACTCCCGACTCCCGACTCCCGACTCCCTACTCCCGACTCCGTCACCCAAATTAAAACTGCTATAAATGAAGACATAAATTCACACCATAAATTCAAACAATGATTCGAGCCTACGCAGCCCACGAACCTGGTGGAGAACTGAAGCCTTCTGAATACGACCCAGGGGTTTTGGGGGAAGAGGAAGTAGAAATCAATGTGGAATACTGTGGTATTTGCCACAGGGACGTGAGTATGTTGGATAACGAGTGGGGACTAACTCAGTATCCCTTTGTACCAGGTCACGAGGTCGTTGGTACCGTGGCCGCATTGGGAGAGAACGTGACCACGCTCCAAGTTGGACAAAGAGTGGGACTAGGCGATCGCTTAATCTCTTAGCACCATAATCCCTTAACTTTCACAATTGTGTGTCTTTTCTTAACAAACTCAGCAATTTAAGGATTAATTCCATAACTAACCTTAACAAATCATCATTATAATCCCGCACCACTAATCGGTTATAATGAAATTGGGATGAACAAATACATCCTGATGATTTAACTTCTAGGGAGGCCAAAAATGAAATTCAATATTTTGGCAACGCTAACTTTAGTCGCTTCTCTGTTCTTCACCGGTTCAGCCGTAGCTGAAAACCCAGACCAGGTGCAACAGTTGCTTTCAACTGGTGAATGTCCAGGGTGTAATTTAAAAGGAGCGGATCTATCGGGTGCACATCTACTTGGGGCTGATTTGAGGAATGCTAACCTGCAAGGAGCAATCTTAATTGAAGCCAACCTAGAAGGTGCTGACCTGACTGGTGCCAACTTAAACGGGGCTAACTTAACCCAAGCCTTTGTCACCAACGCTAGTTTAAACTGTGCTAATCTCAACCAAGTGAATTTGACAGCGGCCAAGCTTTACGACACCGATGTGTCTGGAGCTGTCATGAACAAAGTTACCTTAACTAATGCCGAGATATTTGAAACTGGCATTGGCATTGGTGGTAGTGCCGAGGAATTCAATTTCAATGTCGAGTGTAGAGTAGATTCTTGACTGTCAAGGTAGGGTGGGCAAAAACATTTTGGTTGAAATCAGTATTAATGATTAGACAACTTTGCCCACCCTACTGTCAAGGTGGTAGGGTGGGCAAAAACATTTTGGTTCAAATCAGTATTAATGATTAGACAACTTTGCCCACCCTACTGTCAAGTTGGTAGGTGGTAGGGTGGGCAAAAACATTTTGGTTGAAATCAGTATTAATGATTAGACAACTTTGCCCACCCTACTGTCAAGGTAGGGTGGGCAAAAACATTTTGGTTGAAATCAGTATTAATGATTAGACAACTTTGGCCACCCTACTGTCAAGTTGGTAGGTGGTAGGGTGGGCAAAAACATTTTGGTTCAAATCAGTATTAATGATTAGACAACTTTGGCCACCCTACTGTCAAGGTAGGGTGGGCAAAAACATTTTGGTTCAAATCAGTATTAATGATTAGACAACTTTGGCCACCCTACTGTCAAGGTGGTAGGGTGGGCAAAAACATTTTGGTTCAAATCAGTATTAATGATTAGACAACTTTGGCCACCCTACTGTCAAGTTGGTAGGTGGTAGGGTGGGCAAAAACATTTTGGTTCAAATCAGTATTAATGATTAGACAACTTTGGCCACCCTACTGTCAAGGTAGGGTGGGCAAAAACATTTTGGTTCAAATCAGTATTAATGATTAGACAACTTTGGCCACCCTACTGTCAAGGTGGTAGGTGGTAGGGTGGGCAAAAGCATTTTGGTTCAAATCAGTATTAATAATTAGACAACTTTGGCCACCCTACTGTCAAGGTGGTAGGGTGGGCAAAAGCATTTTGGTTCAAATCAGTATTAATGATTAGACAACTTTGGCCACCCTACTGTCAAGGTGGTAGGTGGTAGGGTGGGCAAAAGCATTTTGGTTCAAATCAGTATTAATGATTAGACAACTTTGGCCACCCTACTGTCAAGGTAGGGTGGGCAAAAACATTTTGGTTCAAATCAGTATTAATGATTAGACAACTTTGGCCACCCTACTGTCAAGGTAGGGTGGGCAAAAACATTTTGGTTCAAATCAGTATTAATGATTAGACAACTTTGGCCACCCTACTGTCAAGGTAGGGTGGCCAAAAGCATTTTGGTTGAAATCAGTATTAATGATTAGACAACTTTGCCCACCCTACTAACTCTATTGGTATCTGTGCAGCTCAACCATTAGTTGTTATGATTGGGAACTAACCCAAAAAATCCCAAGGGAGGGAAAGTTGACCGAATTTCTAGATTTTCTTAAGCACAAATATGCTTATGTTGCCATTGGTGAATTCAAGCCAGGCAAATTTCAAGAAGCTCAGGATCTTTACGAGAAAGCTGTATCTACCTATATCCAAGGGTTCAAAGGCGCTTACCTACTGCAAGAACCGGGAACCGATAGAGGCATTGCTGTGATCTTTTGGGAAAGCATAGCAGACATGGAAGATCATCAAAGTGAAGCCTATGAGGCAATCTTAAACCAAATGTCTCACTTGTTTACCAAAGCTCCCACCACATCGTTCTACGAAGTTTGCAGTGAAATCCAGCCTCCCAATTAGCTGGAGAATTGAGAATTGAGAATTGAGAATGAAGAATTTAGAATGAAGAATTTAGAATGAAGAATTTAGAATTTAGATCGCATTAGCCGTAGGGTGCGTTAGGGGCGGAAAGCCTCTGATTTTTTGCCTCGTTGCCAGGGTTGACATAGCCAGCCCCGTAACGCACCACCTGTCCAGTGCGATCGCATTCAACAAAATATATACAAATAATATCTCAAGAGCGGATGGGGGGAATCGAACCCCCATCATCAGCTTGGAAGGCTGAGGTTTTACCACTAAACTACATCCGCACTGTTTCCAGCACTTCTAGCATCATAACATAAGAAAATCAAAGTGCCACATTTTTTAGCTTCCGGCAAAAGAAGCCCCACAACGAACATGCGCAGCATGAGTGTGGGATGAATTTTGCACAGAGTCTTTCACTTTAGACCAATCGATGTGTTATACTGGAAATACTGACTTTCAAAGCCGAAAATGCTGGGAAGTTGGTCAAACATTATTAAACAAAAGACCAAGAAAACAGAGCGGCAGGGCAGTCCGTTCTTAAAGCCCAGCGCCTCCTAAGCAATAGCTGGATTGGCTGGGAAGCCCACACTGAACTCAAAGAGTCAGTGTGGGAGCTGTCACATCAAAAATCTGAACTCTTGCCTCTTGCCTTCCCCTCCTGGGAGGGGTTAGGGGTGGGTTCCTCTTGCCTGTTCCCGACAACTGCCACGAAGTCTACTAATGACTAATGGTCAGTTGGAAGCGATAAGCTTGCACAACTGCCTGACCTGCCATGTAAGTGGGGGCAAACAGCCAATCGCGAATCACTTGCTGTGCCAGTTGCTGAGCCTGCTCAATACTAATATTGCCTTGCCGCACTTGAATATAGTCCGGTAGCAGTTCCGGTTTACCATTTGCATAAATTAACACCACCACCTTCAACACTAACTCTTCCGATAAATCAATACCTGTCAAATTCAGCTCCTGAGCGGAAAATTCCGTTTGGTTAGCTGGTAGCGGTAGAGCCAATTGGTCTGGAATATCGTGATTCGGATTAGTCAGACCAAAGTTACTCATCTTAGCCAGAAAGCTATCTTTTGATGCCGACTCTTCCGGGATGCTGGAAGCCGGTGGCTGAATCGGTGGTGGCAGAGGTAAGGGTGAAGGTAGGGGGGTTTGGATTACTGGAATAGGCTTAACAGGAGTGATCGGAGTTGTTGGTTCAGGTGCGGGTACAGGTATAGTTAATTGATAATCTGTTGGCAGTGTTAGGTCTTTAACTGGTAAGCTTTCCTCTGTTGGTGTTGGATCTAAGTCAGGCTCAGTGCTATCAATGGTAGAGTTAGAGAGAGTTTGGTGATTAAGATTCCCCTCTGACCTAGGACTGGTGAGAGCTAAATCAGTGCTTTGATGGATTAGAGCTGTTGATCGGTCTTCTGGTGATGTCTCTTGCTCAGCTATGTCTTCCGGAATGATATCAATCAGATCTATGGCAATCAAATCCTGACTGGGTTGCGAACTCTCGAAGCGCCCCATCAAGAGCATATACAGTATCCACAAGAAGCATAGATGAATGACAATAGATGCCAAAACCATTGCCAACCATAGCATTGGCCGGTGGCAGTGAGGTGGTTCAGGTAAATTAGGGGGATTATTTGGGGGCAAATGTTTTGGCGTTGCTGATTATGCGTATGGTTTTGCCCCCCTAGCCCCCCAATTCTGCGGTGCGACCCGTGGCGAATTTAATTCGCCGACGGAAAGCGCACCGGTGGGGGAACAAAACTATGAAGCGATGCAGCGCGGTCTTGGGGAGGCAGCGCGGTCTTGGGGGTTCCCCCCACTCGCTATTGCCGTGGTTTCCCCCACTCGCTATTGCATCAAGACAAGTCCCCCAGAATTGGGGGACCCACGGGGGCTTTAAGACAACCAAATTATCGCACATTCATTCCTTAATTCAGCAACGCCAATGTTTTAGGGTCATTCCTAGCTAGAGCGTTGATTGAGAAATGCAATATAAGCATCAGCTATCAGCTATCAGCTATCAGCTTTGGGCCTGTGGCCACGCTAAACCGAACAGTTTATGCCCATAGCGCACGCTACTGTTCGCGCAGCGTGCGCGTAGCGCAATCGGTGCTTTTAGCTGAGGGCTGAGGGCTGAGGGCTGACGGCTGACGGCTGAATGCAAGATAAGATCAAGCTCCCATCCCAGAATAATGCTTTAACCCCTTACGCCATAACCAGCGGTTGACTAGGAAAAATACCAAACTCCAACCTAGAATTATCAAGATTCCCCCCACCACATTCACTGGTAAACCAATAAATAGTGCTGCTGGGAAGTGCATCAAATAAGGGAAGGGTGTCCACTGGGCAATTTGCCGTACCAAAGGAGGAAAGACTTCCAACGGAGCAATTAACCCAGAAAGAAATAAGTAGAGCAAAAATGATAATTCTTCAATAGCACTAGCTCGTTCTGTCCAAAAGGCGAACATGGCAAAGGTATACTGCATCAAAAAGCGTAGGGCAAAGCTCATTGCTACCACCAGGCAACCGAGTAACAAATTGCCAAGATTCGGTAGCCAAGCTGCTTGGGGATACAGCATAAAAAACAAACCGATTAGCCCTAGGTTAAACGGCATACGGATAAATCGTTCTGCTAAGTGAGCGGCTACGTGATGCCACACTGGATCAATTGGCTGTAGTAATCGTGGGGAAAGTTTCCCTTGCAACACTTGTTCTTGAAATTCAAAAATAACCCATACCAAGTTGAACTGGCGGATAAAAAACACTGAGATAAAGTAACGGGCAAATTCTGTAGAATTCAGACCAAATTCTGCTTCTTGGGATGCCTTGATCCAAATCCCCATTAGAATCAGAGGTAACAGATTCGACAGTACCCAAAAAAATATTTCTGCCCGATATTCCATCATATGGGCGTAATAAACACTCAGGAAGGTTTTAACGATTCTTAGGACGCGCTTCATTTATTTTAAGTAGGGAGTAGGGAATCGGGAATCGGGAATCGGGAATCGGGAACTTCCAATCAAAAAAATCTAAATTTTACAGTCTAAATTATTAATTATTAAGGCTGCATTATTAAGGCTACATTATTAATTTTTAATTCTTAATTCTGCCTTCTAAATTCTTAATTTTTAATTCTTAATTTTTAATTCTTAATTCTGCATTATGACCGACAACCTTTAACCAGCTAACCTTTGCAGCAAAGTTCACTCTACTACTCCTGCCTGGAAAACACGACCAATAACTTCTTCAATGGGAGGGTCAGTTACGCTTAAATCTATCACCTCCAGCTCAGCGAGAATCCGAGCCACAGTCTCGGTAAGCACTTCCCGACGCACTAGGAAACGCACGTGGTGACCATCTATTTCTTTGAGTTCACCATAGCGCTGTAAAGACATTTCCTGGCCATTCTTTACCTCAGGTAAGGGCTGGGCAAGTTCTACCGTGATCTCACGATAGGGAGCAAAGCGGTCAAGTAATCCGTCTAGAGAGCCATCATAAATCAGCCGACCTTCATGGATTAGTAGCACCCGTTGGCAAAGAGCAGTGATATCGGCCATGTAGTGACTGGTTAAGAGTATTGTTGCTCCTGTGCGTTGGTTGTACTCCCGCAAGAAATCCCGCACGGCCAGTTGAGCATTGACATCTAATCCTAAGGTAGGTTCATCTAAAAATAGAACTTGGGGTTGGTGTAGCAGTGCTGCTAGTAGTTCCGCTTTCATGCGCTCTCCTAGGGAGAGTTTTCTTACTGGCTGAGTGAGTTTCCCTTCTAGGGAGAGCATCTCAGTAAGTTCCCCAACTCGATACTTATAGTCAGTATCAGAAATACCATAGACAGCGGCATTGATTCTCAAGGAATCTAGGGCTGGTAAGTCCCAAAGCAACTGTTGCTTCTGCCCCATAACTAGGGTAATTTTTTTCAAAAAGCCTGGTTGACGTCGTTTGGGAATGTAATCCACAACTCTGACTCGACCCTTAGACGGATGAATCAGTCCAGTGAGCATCTTGAGAGTAGTGGTTTTGCCAGCACCATTAGGCCCTAAGAATCCGACCACTTCTCCAAAGCCAATTTCAAAGGAAACGTCTTGGACAGCTTTGACTGAACGGTAGGTACGGCGGAAGAAATGGTTTAAGGTACCTTTTAGTCCTGGTTGTTTGATTGCTACTGGGTAGATTTTGCTGAGGTTTTCGACAATAACAATAGACATGAAGGACACAGGGAGTAGGGAGTAGGGAGTAGGGAGTAGGGAGTAGGGAGTAGGGAGTAGGGTTAAGGTTGTCGAATTTTTCTTGTTACATCATCTGCTAAGCAGATGATGTAAACCTGCATGGTCTTTTTTGATTGGAGAATAAAACTGAGGCTCTCTTGCCTCTTGCCTCTTGCCTGTTGCCTTTGAGAGTATCTTCACAACCCAGACACAAAAGCTATATCTTATCAAAGATACCCAGCTTGAGATGATGTCGGGGATGATTGGCTTCAGCTTCTGCCATGGCAGCTTCCCCTTGGCTAATCGCTTCTGGGCCTACCGACTCATCTCCAGCTAATTCTTGAGCTAATTCTTGCAAACGCGATCGCAAGCAGAACATTGCCGCACTCAGATGCCGTGAATTATTTTCCTGCCATTCACCCATGCTTGACCTATGCTCACCTTCACCAGAATACATTCCACACTATCCACACCAGCTTCCACAGTCAAGACCAGTAAGCTATCAGCGGTCAGCGGTCAGCGGTCAGCGGTCAGCCTAATGCAGACGTAACTCATATTAAAAAAATGGTTACCTGTTTGATTCAAAAGCACCTCAAGTAGCACCATCTGTAGCGCATTAGCTGAATCCTGATAACTGATAACTGAAAGCTGAAAGCTGAAAGCTGAAAGCTGAAAGCTGATACCTGATAGCTGATACGCGACGCGCTGATAGCTTACCAGTCAAGACCAAAAAAAATAGCCGTGGAAAATACTTCCACGACTACAAACGTAAACCAATTCAAGGCAATGACTACAAACGTAAAGCAATTTAAGGCGATGTAGCATCTACTGATTAATTCTAGTTTACGAGGAATTTAGGCTAAACCCCTCTGTGGCTCTGACCCCTCATAACAAGGCATAGTACAAAACCAATAAACTAGTCTTAACTGTCGCACCTGGGGGGAAGACCCCCCAGCTACGTTATAAGTTTAATCTAGAATCAGATTGCGCTGCAAAATACAAATGTATTCCCCAGGATTGTAGGTCCGTTGGAGTGGACTCCACTCGCTGACTGTGGCATAGCCCAGAGTCTGCAAATTCCTGATTGTGATATAAATCGCCCGCTTAGAACCAGTCAAGGTATGTTTAATTGGTTCTTGGTAGGGATAAAACCCATGAGAAGCTGGGAGAATTATTTCACTAGATTGATTCGGAAAAGGTGAAACAATGAAATTGGTGTACATCGCCTTAAAATTAGGACGTTAGTGTTCATTAATTATTTAAACATAAAAATAAACTTTGTGCAAATTCTTACATATATTTTAATATAATTGTAAGCATTCAGCCTTCAGCATTTAGCATTTAGCATTCAGCATTCAGCATTCAGCATTCAGCATTCAGCATTCAGCATTCAGCATTCAGCATTCAGCATTCAGCATTCAATAGGCCAACGGCTGACGGCTGACGGCACCTCAAGTAGCGTGGCCAAAGGCCAACGGCTGACGGCTGAATGCTTACATATAATTTAATCATTAATTTTGTTAAATGCTAATTTGAGGTAACATAGAATCGGGAATCGGGAATCGGGAATCGGGAATCGGGAATCGGGATTTTCGGTAAGGGAAAAAACGGTAATTATTTTTGATAAATAAGTCTACAGTTATAGCTCCGCTTGACAGAGTTATTTGACAGAGTTAGGATAAGTAAGGATAGCAAAAGTGCTGAGATTAGGGTCAGCAAATAATTAAAATTAGATAATTTTGGATAGTTATATCTAGTATTTATTGATTACCGTTTTTTTTACATAACCCAAAATCCCTCTATAGTTGATTAACTCTTGCCTCTTGCCTCTTGCCTCTTGCCTTTCCCTACTCCCTACTCCCTACTCCCTTTCCTTAATATGAACATTACCATTAAAATCCCAGAGCTAAGCATAGAAGGAATGTAAGTATTCAGCCGTGAGCTTTTAGCTCACGCTATGCGAACAGCTGTCAGCTGTCAGCCTTCAGCTTAAAATAAACCTCTTTTGTAAACTTCTTTTGGTATAATTTAAGGTAAGCATATGCGCTACGCGTACGCTACTTGAGGTGCCGTCAGCTGTCAGCCGTCAGCTTAAGATCAACCTCAAACGGGAGAATTTAATAGTTCGAGATTTTGTAAGCATATGCGCGTAGCCGATAAGCTGAAAGCTGACAGCTGAAAGCTGATAGCTGACGGCTGAATGCTTACGAAGGAATTGACCTGAATCGACTAGAACGGGTACGCTTACAAGCAGCGGTGGAAGCAGAATTATCCCGTTTGCTTAAGGTGAAGGGACTACCTCTAAATTGGCAAGATAGTACCAAAATTCCCACTGTACCAGTGAATTTAAACTTAACTAAAACCCACAATCCTACAGATATGGGTAAGGAAATTGCTCAGGCTATTTATAGAGGTATGGCGCAATGACAAATCTAGGAGTAAGTCGGACAAATCAGCTAAAACCGAGGAAGATATTACCTCTTTTCTCGACCACTTTCTGGCAGTTGTCCGACAATACAGTATCATCATTGCCTTGAAAAAAACCTAGTCTAAACCCTGCTATAAACTAGTTTTGGCGGACAGTTACACCGAGACTAGTGTTCAGTGTAAGACCCATTACACCCTTCGCGACTGATGGGTCTTACCCCAATGAATTTTATAAATTTTTATTAAGAAAATTCCGATTATTACACTTAAGAGACTAGTTTACTCTTTAATAAAATAAGATATGAAAATCCTAAGCATCCAGCCGTTAATCCCTCAACCTAAAAAACTGAGTGATAGCTGACTGCTGAAAGCTTACGGCTTACTAAAATTATTGACTAAGTAAAAAAAGATGGTAGCCCAATCAAGTTCTACATCCAAGGTCAATGTCAAAAACTTTAGCCGCTCAACACTGGGAGAGTTTGATGCCCCAGTAATTGAGGGGAGTTGGCCAGAAAATTTATCCGGTTATGTTTTTATTGTTGCTCCTTATCACCGAGAGAAAGAGCGTCATCTATTTGCCGGTGAAGGGGTAATTATTAAATGGGATCTCAAGAGTGATAATGGCAAAATCAAGGTTTACAGTAAAAGACTAAAAACCTGGGATAGTGTTTGGCATAAGATCCTCCCCATATACAATTTATCAAAAGGATTTTTTCCCGCAGTCATCAGTCCGTTAGGGGTGTCAGAAATTGCTAACACAGCCATTGTCAATATGAACGGCAGGCTGATATTGACGGCGGATGCAGGACGTTATTGGGAAGTCGATCCAGTCACCCTTGATACTATAACCCCAATCGGGTATTTTGACGAACATGTGGTTTCTGTTCCCCTATCATTCTTCCCAATGGTAGCCAATACAGCCCACCCATTAGTTGACCCTAAAACCAAACAACTGATTACTTGTGAGTTAAAATCTAAACCCAATCCAGGGGATTTATTCACTGATATGATCAGTGCTGTTTATATTACAACCTGGGATGGGGAAGGAACCTTAAAACACTGGGAATTAGAAGGAACAGTTCTGGAGGGGAGTCCTCATTCAGCGATAGTAACTGAAAAATGTATTATGATTCCAGATATGCCATTCCAAATGGGATTGGCAATGCTATTAGGAGTCAAGATTCCGCCTCTGAAAGCTTATCCAAAAACACAGATTTATATCGTTGATCGTGATGAACTCAAACCAGACCAGGAAACTGTTCCATCCCGTTTAGTCACGTTTGATGGGGATAGCTATCACTTCTTATGTAACTATCATCATATCGATGGCAATATCCATTTAGTTGGGATCCAGCAAGCAACAATTAGCCTCACTGAAGCCTTGCGACCGGATGATGTGAAACACTTTAGTGGTGAGAAGTATGATAAAGACTATTATGGTATCCCTTGGATGTTTGGTTTCGATCCTGGCGTTTTGCGCAAAGTGGTGATCCAAGATACTCAAGTGATTAGTGAAGAAACCTTTGTCCATCCAGGATGGTTTACCACAACCCTCTTCACTGCTGATCCACGAGAATTCTTGGCGGAAAAGGGATACTCTGCTCTCTATCAAGTTTATGCTGGATATTACCAACAGTTTATCTGTCGTCGTCAATATCTTAGTTTTCGGGATAGTAAAAACAGAGTTCTAAGGGATGATCAACTTCCTCAACAGGACTTACCTTCAGTTCTCGCTAAAATTCCTCTAGACACGAATTGGCAAGAACTGACTGAGCAGATCAAACAAGAACAGGAACAAAACCCTGACACCCATGTGTGTGATTTAGGCAAGGGATTGCTTGATTTTTATGTGTATCCTGTAGGAAGTATTTTAAATAGTATTCAATTCATTCCCCAAAACCAAGGGTATCTTTTAACTACTGTGTTGACCCCAGATAGCTTGGAGGCTTGGCTATTTACTGCTGATAATATCAGCAATGGACCAATTGCTAAAATTCGTCTCCCAGACAAGGTAACTTTTGGCTTCAGCTTACATTCAGACTATTTTGAGGAGGTGACTCCTGCTCCACGTACCTACAAAGTGAATAGACTAGAATCCGATTTACGGAGTATAATGGTAGTTCCTTGGGAATTTTTATTCAACCAACGCAAGGATATTTTTAAGAGAAAGTAATATAGTAAAGGGAATAGGGAGTAGGGAGTCGGCAGTCGGGAGGTAAGCTATCAGCGCGTCGCGTATCAGCTATCAGCTTATGGGTTAAGTCCCAGCGTCGAAGCCTGTGCCACGCTACTTTAAATGCTTTTGAATAAAACAGGTAAGCTTTGGCCTATGGCCACGCTACGCGAAACTTTAATCTGAGTTACGGAAGGCTGATGGCTGAATGCTGAATGCTTACATATCCTGCTCCCTATTCCCTACTCCCTACTCCCTACTCCCTGCTCCCTTGCTATATTGACTTTGACCATTGACAATTAACAATTAACAATTAACAATTGATGAGTTAGCTCAATAATAAGTATTCAAACAGACTTGAGAACAGCAGTTTATTAACCACAAGGATTTCATGGCTACATCTCCCCTTTCCCCTCGTTGGTTGAGAGGAGCAATAGTCGCTCTAGACCCTGCTAACCCCCTAGCTAGTGTGATTCTTTTCCAGTACAATCCCGAGACGATGACGCGATCGCTTACGCCCCGGACAGCAGGAGCGGATTTGTCTGCACAGGGTAAATCTGACCTAGACACTACTGAAGCGAAACGAATCAGTGGTCCTCCGAAAGAGAGCATTAGTCTAAAAATGGCCCTTAGAAAAGCAGGGACTGATTGAGATCACTCCTGGAGAGGATCGGCGGACACGATTGGTGGCACTAACGGCAAAAGGCCAGGAAAACCTGACCCAAGCTATTCCCCTCTGGGAACAAGCTCAAACAGAGGTGATTGAGAAGCTGGGTGTCGGTCCGTGGCACAATCTATTGGAGCGCTTGACTGAAACGGTTTCCATCGCATAATTGGCAACAGACTCCTGATCACAAGCCCCTCTTTTTTATTTATTTAAATAAGTGTATATACATTTAAGCGTCAGCATTCAGCTGTCAGCTTTCAGCTCTCAGCCTAATGCTTCAAATAAATCTCATTTGGGAGAATTTAATAGTTCGATATTTTACAGAATTGAAAGTCTGGGGAAAAGCCCTTGGCCTATGGCCATGCTACTGTTGGCGCAGCACCTCAAGTAGCGCAATCGGTGCTTTTGAATAAAATAAGCCGTTCGCGAACGGCTGACGGCTGACGGCTGACGGCTGAATGCTTACCAAAAACCTACCTTTATGAGGTTCCCTCTTGCCCCTCTTTTTATCATTAATTAATAGAGGCATATTCCCGATTGGGTAATTGACAAATGGTTTCCAAAGTCTTATTTGTATTAGTATAGCATAATCTGATCATTGGTAACACATTCACTAAAATAATTATCACAAACGTTGAATAAATATAAAAAAAGATTAATTAATTTTTTATAAATTTTAAATTTTATTAATTATAGTAAAAATCTTAAGAAAGTATAAATTCCACCATTTAATATTAAGTATATTTATATACTAAAAAATTTAAGTAAAATCACTGAGATTTCACCCTAAGGATCAGCTACTAATAATCCCCCTTACTTGGTGCAGCTACCGGGGCACTTTTCCTAGGCATAATAAAGATTTTACCCTGCTTTCGGTAGGTTTGATTTGTCTAGTGTCAGGCAGATATCCGTGGGAAAATCCCTAGCCCTATTTCCTAAATATATGTATTTTTTATTACTTTATTAGTACGGCGGAATAATTTCTACCGTTTGTTAAAACTAAATATGTATTCTTGGAGTTGATAAAAAGAGTTGATAAAAACCTCAAAAGACTCCAAGCAACCACTCAATAACTCAGTTTGTACAGGAGAATGAACAGGAAATTGATCAAAAATTGGAAAACCTTAGAAACCGCTGTTTGTCAGTGCTACTAGGGCAATTATTCCGGAAGCGAAGGGCCTGTGATCAGTTAGTTTGACAGAAGAGGTATTGTAGAGGTATTGTAAAGTATCGGGAGCAAGCCGAGATACCGTGGAGGGATTTGCCGGAGAGATTTGGAGATTTCCGTTAAGAGCTATTTGGAATTTTATTCATAACTACAATAAATGTTTGTCGGGTAGATTATGCCATCACTACATGTTTATCAATACCCTGACTATATAAGTCGGTTATATAGAAGCGATCTAGGATTTTTGATCTGCTACATTAATTCATATAATGCTATCAAAGCTTGAATTGTTTTTTAGCAACATTTTCAGAGTAATCAGAATTATGTATGTCCCAGAAGAATTAAAAGACCGTGATTACACCATCATTATTGATAAAAGTGGCAGTATGACCATTAAGGACGAGAAAAGGGGGACAAAAACTAGATGGGAGGTTATGGAAGAAACTACAGAGGCTTATGCTAGATATTGTGAAGAAATCGACCCCGATGGGATTACTGTTTATGTATTTTCGAGTAGATTTAAGCGATACGATAATGTTACGACAAATAAGGTAGAACAAATCTTTAAAGAAACATATCCTATGGGTGGAACATACCTTGATGAGGTTTTGCGGGATGCTCTCGAGAATTATTTCCAACGTAAAGCAAACGGTAGTGCTAAACCAAATGGGGAAATTTTCTTAGTATTTACAGATGGAGCACCTGATGATAAGCCTCCAGTAATTGATGTACTTGTGAACGCAACTCGTCGAATCGATAAGGATTCGGAAATTGGTATTTCTTTTATTCAAGTTGGTTCAGATCCCCAAGCAGCACAATTTCTACAAGAATTGGACAAATCTTTAGAAGAAAAGGGAGCAATAACTGGTATTTGTGACACTCTAACTTTAGGAGATTTAGAAGAAATACCTCCACCAGAAGTACTCTTGAGAGCTATTAATATAGGATAAGAAGCGAAAAAAATCTGTTTTTTTTATGAACAATATTATTTGAAAAAAATGTGATCAGTTTCCTTTAGATACGCTTACGTAAATTTAAACAAAGTCATAATTAGTGGTCTCATCTTAAATTATCATGTCAAAGGTTGAACAACTGCGTGATTTTAATAAGTTCGCTGAATCTATACTTAATAAACTTGAGGAATATGACTCGGTTATTCAGAATCAATCCCTTCAGCAGGATAGGATTTTAACTGAAATTAGCAACCAAGTTGAAATTGTCCGAAAGCAAGCCGAAGAAGTAGTTAAATCTTCTTCTTCACCAGTTAAAATTGCTGTTATGGGAGAATTCAAAGCTACAAAAACTACGGTCTTAGGTAGTTTACTTGGTTATGCAGGAATGTTACCAGACAGTCGAGTGGCAGCTACTGGGAATGTGACTCATCTCAATATCGTTCAGGTAAAAGGCTCGCAACCAACTGAATTTAAGTTTAGCGTTAAATATTTTAATCAGAACGAAATTGATCAATGTCTTGACTTTATAGTTGAGGAGTTGGTTGTACAGGCTGAAGCACAATTACCTAGTACGCAAATCGCTAGTTTAAAAAAATTTACTTCCAAAGATCCTGATGTTTGGCAAAACATTATCAAATGGTACGATGAAGTAAAAAATTATGACAAAACTCCTGGATTAGAAAACGCAATTCAAGAACTAGTAGTGTTTGTTGAATCTTATCTACGTTATGGAAATAATTTATGCGGTCAATCCTTGCCTATTGATAATTCTACTCATGCTTACGCAGGTCTTCAGCTACCTAATGACCCCCGTTCGATCTTAGATATTAAGAAGTTTGAACAGTTTCCTCCAGAAGACGAGGAGCAGTTTCCTAAGTTTTTGCAAGCCACCTTTCCTCTAATCGGACGAATAAATGTTGAAGTCAAAGTGTCAGATAAAATTTGGGATCTTTCATCTCTTCAAGAAGCAAACAAGTTAGTTTTACTAGACTTGCCTGGATTAGGGGCTGATAAATCTGAGCTTCGAGATCGATTTGTAAATGTCCATGAAATGGAAAATGTACAGACGATTTTACTATTGACCTATGGTCCTCGTCCAGGAAGTACAACAAACAATGAAATCATCGATCTGCTCCGAAAGCAAAGAAAAAACCAAAATCTCGATGATTTTATCCTTGTAGGTGTGGGGCGATTTGATGATTTGCCTGGGGCAGAAGTTGGTATTGACAAGCTTCTTAGTAACACAGAGCAACTAACAGAGCAGAAAATTTTCGATGAAATACCAGCTTTGCGTAAGGTTATTGAAAATTCCCGTAAATTGACGAAAGGGAATGATGAGCAAAGAATCGTTTTTATGTCAGCATTTGCTGCTCTTGAGTATTTGATAAAAAACCTAGACAGCACCATTAAAATTGCGACACCAACTGTACTAGAAAACCTCAATATATTTCAGAAGCATTTTCCTGATCTAAACGAAAAATGGCAGCAGTTAAGCGAAAGGTTAAAAAAATCTGAACCTGATAGTATTTTAGTAACTTGGCTAGATGCTTTCACAAAAGATGGTGGTCTTTCTAGACTACGGTATCTGCTTGAAAATCACGTGGCAACTCATGGTCTTGAACAATTATATAAAGATGTCAACGTTAAAGTACAAACTTTGGTTAAGGAACAACAAAATTTAGCACAGAAAGTTAATAATCCTTCACTGGCTAAATTGCTGGCTTCTGAGAATCCCAAATTACGAATCCTGCGCCAAGCACTCCGAGAATTAGCAGATAGTTATAAAGCCTTAAAAACCCATTTAGAAAAAAATCCATTGGAATTGGGAGTAGGAATAGATGAAACAAGAAGCACAATTTCCCTTCGACAAGAGGTTGAAGAAAAAGTAAATTCTGAAATCTCTCGCTGGAGTGAATGGAGAACCCTATTTCTCAAAATTAAAAACGGAATCGTCAATTTACCACAAGTTGACAGTGAGGATGAAAATCCATTTTCGTTGGAAATAATACCTCAAGAAGGAACAGGAAAATCTTTTACTAAAAGCGATGAATTGTATCCTTCTTTTCAGGAGACTTGTGATCAACTCGAAAAGTTTATTCAGGAGCGTGTTGACCAGTCTATCAAAGACTGGTTAGATGAATTATCAAATAAACTAATTTCCTTAAAGGACAATCAGAGGACAATCAATGTCAAAGAAATACGGTCTGAAATTGAAAATTGTGTTGTGAAAAAAGAAGAAATAGAAAAAAATATAAAAAACTTACTTTTTATAGCATCTCCGAGCGAATGGGAATCAATGCTGCTACAAATAGTGAAAAGAAATAGTTCTATAACTATAGACCCGGATACTTTATTTCCTTTACCCCGTGAAGACAAAAATAGCCATGAACCTGCTTTGATATTCGGGTGGTCTCCAGACCATAAACAAGCTACTAGAAGCATACCACTCTACGAAAACCATCTAACTTTTATACTGGGACTTCGAGATACAATTATTTGTAGCGTTAGTGATAGCTTTATTCAAATTTTAAGCAAAGTAAATCAAACAGTTAATGAGAAAATACAAACAGTTTTTTTAGACAATGCTATTTTAACTTTGCAAGATAAGTTATTAGGAAATAGAACGTTGCTAAAACAAATGGTAGGTGAAGAGCCAACTGAAAAAACCACACCAGATTGGTTATTAATCCTACAGGAGCTAGTAAATATTCCTCTTTAAACTTTGCCAAAGATGTTGATATGCCTGTTGGAATTAAGATTGTAAATAAATTTCTGTTGAACCAAATCAAAACAGTAAACAATACTAAGTGGTTAAAGCTTCCTGTAATAGACCTGATTCATGAGCACGACGATCCAGCTAATCTTATAAGGATTGATCATATCAACTGTACTATAACAGGAAATCCTCTAGAACTTAGAGATAAAATTCAACAGGCTTACAATAATTCTTTTAAGAATTATCCAATACCATTTTATCTGGATTCGCTATTACGATTTTCTCCATACTGCAAACTCGATAGATCTCTGCCCATTTCTGCCAATTATTTTTTAGGATTTAATATAGATTATATCGAGCAAAATAGCAACGTAAGTGAATCGCACACAAAGTCTCAAACCTGTAATTTATTTTACAAAAAAACAAGTAAGGGGGAAAAAATGCTCTCACATGGTGGATGGATTGCTATCGATTTTGGTACTTCAAATTCTACTGTTACTTTTTACGATCCTAGAGAAGCAATAGAACCAAACGAATTATCCTTGGAACAAAAAGACCTATTATTTAAACTTTTTAACGAATGGTTAGGCTCATCTGACTCAAAATTACCAGGAGTTGGTGATGATGAATGGCAGGAATATATCGAACAAGTTGAAAATAATTTGGGAAAATCTTGGCCAGAAATTATCGACAATAAAAATAGCTCGATCTTGTTAGAGGGAATTCGCCAACTAGAAATTTCCTTAGGTACTAGACTAGATGATCCAATCTACCCGGTAGTTAGTAAAAAACTTAACGAAATTTACCGTCAATTATTTCAGTTACCACCCTTACAAAAGGAACGTATCGTTCTGGCAAAAATAGATAAAAATCTACCCCAAGATACACAAATTACTAGCGAACTGGAACTGGTTGGTGTAAATGGATTCTTGGAAGTGGAAATGGGGGAAATAGCTAGAAATAATCGATTGGCAGCGATGTCCAAAGAGACTACTGATGAAAACCAGGAAGATGAAAACCAGGAAACATTTTGGCGAAAAATAGAAAGTAAGTTTCATCATTCTCCGAAGCGTTACCTTAATAAAACCAGAAAAAAAGGAGAAGAAGATAAAATCAAGATATATTGGGAAGGAGAAGATAAAAATATTGAATATAGTGAGCTAATTCAAGCAGCGATGAAATGTCTGATTGAATTAACAGAAAATTTTAAAGATAAACCGGAAAATAAAAAACGTTATGATAGCGGTAAATTTTACAGAGTAATAGTTACTTATCCGACGGTATCTAAGCCAGAAAATCGTCGTAAACTGGAAGACTTAGTAAGTCAAATTCTTGAGCAAAAATTTACAGATACAGATGTCAAAGTAGACGTAAAAAAAGATTTTGATGAAGCAATCGCTGCTGCTATTTTCTATGTATGGCGAGAATTTGGTGGAAACCAAACTATCGGTATAGAAGCTTTTAAAACTCGCTGTCGTCGTAGCGGTCAAAAATGGGCTCAAAACCTAATGGTATTGGACATTGGTGGTGGAACGACAGACTTGGCTTTAATTCGTTTACTTCTAAGAGATGATAGTCCATTTGACCCAGGAGAAGATCGAGGAGCTGGTGGACGTTACTATGTTCTGACTCCAGAGTTGATGGGGTCTTCTGGACACTTATTTTTAGGGGGTGAGTTAATTACTCTACGACTCTTTCGCGTGCTTAAAGTAGCGATTGTTGACAATTTGTTAACGGCATTTACAGAAGGAAAATTAAAGGATGATAAGTTAGACGAGCTGATCAGAGGATTAGAGCCAAGATTTTTGCAACAAGATAATCACAACAAATACCGCACTCGCTCCCTATTAGAGTGCATTGACAAAGAAAACCCAGAAAACGATCCATTTTCTTCAACAGTTTTAAACTATGCAGAAGAAATATTACCAACTCGATGGAAAGAGGATCGAAAAAAACTACAAGCTTTTTACACCCTTTGGCGATGGGCTGATGATGCTAAAGTTGAATTAAGCAAAAGTAGCGTTGAATATGATGAATATGAAATTCCGCCGAATCAATTAGAACAATTTCTTCGCGTTCAACAAGCTATTGAGCTTGGTGAATATAATCCTGGCATCAAGCTATCTAAACAACAACTTGAAACAGCTGCTTCAAAAGTGGTTGGAGAAGCAATCAATATTGCTAAAGAATTGCTAGAAAGCCGATTGCCTAAAGACAGTTTAACTGGTAAAAAAGAACCTTTGGATTGGTTAATTTTATCGGGACAGACTTGCCATCTAGATTTAGTCAGGCGTAAAATTAATGAAATATTTAGCAATACCAAGAACGATTTCGAGTGGAACCCAGCCAGGATTACTTTTGTACCTGACTATGCCAAATTAGCTACGTCAATCGGGGCTTGTTATGGCATGAGCCGACAGCAGTTCACTTATTCTCCGAAAGACGCGAAAGATAAGCTAAAAGAAGGTAAAAGCGAACTCTATATCGAAGTTAATAATTTACTTTACACATTGCCTTGTGCTTTCTTGAGGCAAGTTGTAGAATCTTTAGAACCAGTTTTTCAAGCACGACAGCCATTGTATCAATTTAATCCTAATGAGGAAGCTAAAGCTCGAAGTGAATGGTTCGGTGTTTTACCAACTACGAACATTTATCGTCGAGACTTTGAAAGTCAAAGAGAAATTTTATGGGCTAAATTTAACTTTGAAGAGATTGCCAAACAAATCGGAATATATTCCCAGAATAATAATCAATGGCATCAGGGATTCCAAGCTCAGTTTGAAGTTAACCAAACCCTAGAAATTGAAATGGTAGTTTGTCGGGGCAAACCTCATTATTTAGTAGGGGATCAGGTGGATGACAATAACTCTACCTTAACAAATATTAACCAAACAATATCGGAAGAGCTAAAAACACGAACAGAAGAGTTGGAGAAAGCAAATATACAAGAAGAAGTTCCTCAAGCTATGATTATCGATAGTGTACTTCAGTGGGATATTGCTATTGGGATCAATGAAGAATCTCCACACCTAGTTTTCAAGGCTGGGGAAAAACTTGATGATATTTTTCACAATGAAGACGAAGGAGAACAAACAACTAAAGAAACTAAAGGAGCTATCAGCAAAGATGAGAACCAGAAGCCTCGACCTCTCCCACCATTCCCCAGAAGTGGCAGACACACCTTCTATGCTTACTATCCCAGCTTAGAGAGCCCAAAACTGAAGGAAATATATCTTGGTACATTAGGATTTGAGGAAAATCAGATTAAGGATAACTGCAGATACTACATTACAATTGATGACCAAAGTAATCTGCGTATTCATGAAGGGGAAGTTCCTTATTGGATATCGGATCAACCAGAAGTTTTAAAAGAAAAAGATGGATGTGTACTTAGAGTTAAGCGTAGTCCCATAGAAGAAGAGAATAACGATGAGCAAAACCCCTTTAGTGGAGTACACTGATGGTGATGGATTGAGTCAACTGCTCAAACAGTTGTTAGTAAGAGACTCGGAGCTAGGGCGATATCTACGGCATACTCTCAAGGGACTGTATGCCTCTTTGGAATCAGCCCGTGCAGAAGCTATTTCATTAGACAATTCAGAAGAAGCTACCCTTTGTGGTCAGCTATCCGAACTACTAGATCAGCTTTTAAAAGAGAATACTTCTAACGAGGCTCTCTCTAACAAAGATACTTCCAAGAATACAAATTCGGAAAATTTAACTGATTTTAAAAATCCAGGATTAATTCTCCAAGATTTCTGTAATGACTTCTTCACAGATAAGAAACTTTACCCTTATATTGGTGATTCAAAACCTCGAAGCACTAATGACTCAGACTTATGGGACGAAATTCAAAAGCTTTTACTGCGTGTTCCAGGGTCTATGGCTCAAAAGTTGCAAAATAAAGCTCTACAGTCAGCTAAAAAAATCAAGGCAAAGGAAGATGATACGAACAACAACGAACTTCCTTTTTCAGAAAATAAACTTCTCTATCCTGGTTTAACAGGAACAGTTAAGGCTCAAGGGTTGTGTTTATCAACTGAAGCTTCCTTAGACTCAGAGATTAACGATAAAAATCTAGATGGGGATCTGAAATTTCTTGCCCAGATCGTATCTATCTGCATATATTTTATTCAAAATGACCCCTCCCTACATCATTGCCTGAAAAGTATTAAATTTTTTGGTATAACCCGTTTTAATTCCCAGCATAGAGAGGATTATATCAAAACCTTGATACTTTTTTTCAAAAAAGTCAAAGACCATGAACAAGATCCGATTAAATCCTTAAAGGCAAGGCTGGACTTAGACGAGGCGATTAACTCATTAGTATATCAGCCTTTAGCTGACCCAAATTCCTGGTGGTGTAATTTGCAGAAAGATGCAAGAAAAACCCTTGACAAAGCAGTGGAAAGAGTTAATAGTATGGAGGGTGATCAAGCAGGATGTCAATGGCTTTTAGGTGTTCGAGATGATATTATTAAATATACAGAGAACAAAGATGACGTAATCGATAAATTACAGGTTAGAGGTACTCCTGGTAAAGTCTTAGCTTGCTTGCGTGTTTACGCTTGGATTAATCAAGAAAAAATGCCTGGTCGAGTAATCTTTTACCCAAAATAGCTTATCCTTTGTTTGACCAAGGCAAGGTACTCCTTGAAGTGTGGAATTCCATAACTCCTGAAAAAAACTGACCTAACCGAAAAATCCGCCCATCCCAACTCATTCTTGACCTGCTTAAATCCCAGAAGTGTTGAACGTTTTAAACGTTCAGCACTTCTGATTACACCCATGGAGCAGTCTTGATTGATCTTTACATTGACCCCGCCTATCGCTGACGAGGCTTAGGTGCAGCGTTGATTTATGCGATCGCAAACGAAATGACCTGCATAAACTGGACAGTTATGGGAGGGCTAGGCCGTGTTTTCAAAGTTTTCCGCAAGATTTAGATCCCCCCCAACCCCCCGCGCGGAAGGGGGGAGCCATTCTCAAAGTCCCCCTTTTTTAAGGGGGATTTAGGGGGATCTCCGAGTTTGAAAACACGCCCTAGTACCAGTTAGCTGAAATATAGTAAAAACAGAAAGTTTTTGAGCTATCCTTAAAAATACGATTGATCAAACAATTCTGCGATGAGTATCGGGTGCATCTCATTAAAGCTGTTTGACCCGGTGGCTGGAATGGGCATCTTGTTGTGGAACGGGCATCTTGTTGTGGAACGGGCATCTTTTGTGGAACGGGCATCTTTTGTGGAACGGGCATCTTGCCCGTGGGAATCCTGCCCACCCCACTGATATTCATCCGAAGATTCAGCAATGCTAAAAAATGTACCTCACCCAATTGAAAACTTCTATAACTAATAACTAATAACTTTAGTACAAACCCATCAGGAAACAGTAGAAAAGTTATGAGCGCTCCCATCACTAACAGACAGAGAACTCTTCCAGTCCTAGAAAATGGAGATCTGCTGTCTCGTGGAGAATTTGAGCGGCGTTATCAAGCCATGCCCCACCTCAAAAAAGCAGAACTAATTGAAGGAATTGTTTATATAGGATCCCCCTTACGGTTTGAAGCCCACGCTGAGCCCCATGCTAATTTACTCGTTTGGTTGGGCAACTATAAAATAGCAACTCCTGGTGTAAGATTAGGTGATAACCCTACAGTGCGGCTGGATCTGGATAATGAACCCCAACCTGATGCGGTTTTACTCATTGATAGCAATTGTGGTGGCCAAAGTCGTCTGGACGATGATGGTTATATTGAGGGCGCACCAGAACTAGTGGTAGAAATTGCGGCAAGTACTGCTTCCATTGACCTGCGAGATAAAAAACGAGTCTATCGTCGCAATGGAGTAAAAGAATATCTGGTCTGGCAAGTAATTGACCAGCGTTTTGATTGGTTTTCTTGGCAAGACGGAGAATATGTTTCTCTTGTAGCTGATCAAGAAGGGATTATCCGCAGCCAAATTTTTCCGGGATTATGGTTAGCAGTTTCGGCACTTTTGGCGGGGGATATGCTTGAGGTGATGGCAACTTTGCAAGCTGGGTTGGCGAGTTCGGAACATCAACAGTTTTTGCAGCAGTTGGCAAGTTTTTCTTAATTAATTGTGGTTATTTAGTACTTTAGTAAAGGGACTGAGGTCGTGGGCCACGCGGGGCGCGTTCGGAGCAGGGAACAGGGAATAGGGAACAGGGAATAGGGAACAGGTAAGAGTTGAGAATAATTGATGCCAACACTATCAGAAAAATACTTTGGCAAGAGGTCTATTAATGAATTGTGATAATTTTTAATCCGAAGTTTCCTACTCCCTACTCCCTACTCCCTACTCCCTACTCCCTACTCCCTACTCCCTACTCCCTACTCCCTTGCTGTCAAAACCATTAAATTTAAATAAAGACTAGCTAATACAAGCCAATCATTGATAGTGTAATCAGAGTCAATTCATCTATCTTTTGGAGAAAGACAGTCGAAAATGTCGAAAAATAAGGTTTTGATGGTACTGGTCTCGCTCATCCTACCCTTTGTGCTTGGTGTCCAACTAGCAATGGCCGATACCAGCGACTCAGCTCAAACCTGCTTACGAGGGTTACTGTACCTAAACAACGGTTGCAGTACAGTAGATTATATGTCCATTGATTACACTCCTGTGATGAATGAAAAAGCTGAAAGCTTTTTGAAAGAAATTAAGGCACGGCAGCTCAATGTTGTCACAGCGGAGTCTCTGACCAGTGGCATGATTATTTCCACCATCGTCAACATTCCCCTCTATGGCTCCTACACCTACGGTGGATTTTCCACCTATGATAGTGATGCTAAGCGCAAGATGCTCGGGGTCAAGAAAGGCGATGTTTATACCGAAACCACGGCTCGACAAATGGCTGCCGGTGCTTTGAAAAATAGTCGGGCGATGGTCTCCATTGCAGTTACCGGAAACGCCGGACCGGTTGACAAAAATAAATTGGACGACCTTGGTGTTGTCAACGCAGCAGTTTCTATTCGCACCATCTCTGAGAGCCAAGACAGTGACATCCACGAGCAGCCCATTGTCTTCAATACCAGGCACCGGCGCATGGCACTTTGCGATGGTGATGGATTGCCTATGACTGAAGTTGTGTGTCAACAATATCGTTCCGAAGCTGAGGCCGACCCTAAGGGGTATGTATCCGCTCCAACCTTGTCCATGACGCGGAAATTGATTCGGCAAAATGTGGTGATTGACGCTCTGGAACTGGCGCAACAACACCTCCAAAACTTTGTCTGTACCAGCGACGGCGATAATGTCACTTGTAAAACTCTCGACTCCATGTGTCAAGAACCCTATGATGGCCGTTACATCAGGTATGGTGAACCAACTTGGGTGATCAAGGAGCACAGCGAGCTTTGTCGAGTGGGTATGGCAAAGGGCAGAGGGAACAGGAAACAGGGAAGACGGAACAGGAACTAGGGAGTAGGGAACAGGGAAAAAAAATTATCACAATTGATTCAGGTAACCTTATGCCGATCTCGGCTCTTCCCTGTTCCCTACTTCAGGAAAGAAGTCTCTGACCTATGCATGTATTTATCGTGACAGCTCCCACACTGACTCTTTGAGTTCAGTGTGGGCAACAAGCGCCAATCCAGCTATTGCGCGCGGAGGCGCTGGGCTTTAAGAACGGACTGCCCTCTCTTGATGCAATAGCGAGTGGGGGAAACCCCCAAGACCGCGCTGCATCGCTGCCGCTCTGTTTTCTTGGTCTTTTGTTTAAGACTGCTGTGCTGACTTGCCCAGCATTTAAGGCCGTAGGCCACGCTACGCGAACGGCTTTGTTTATCAGTAAATATATTATAGCAATTCCATGCAGACCCTGTGCAAAATTCATCCCACACTTATGCTGCGCATGTTCGTTGTGGGGCTTCTTTTGCCGGAAGCTAACTCTCGGTTCCCGTGGCGATGTCCAGCCCTATGTAGCATTGGGCAAAGGTTTAAAAGCAGCAGGACATACCGTCACAGTCTGTACCAGTGCCAGTTTTGAATTATTCATCAGGGAGCATGGCTTAACTTATGGCTATATGAACGATGAGATGATCAAGCTGATCAATTCAGATCAAGGTCGGGATGCCATGGAAAATACGACCAACCTCTGGGAAACCATCAAACTGACTCGCAAGTTATCTAAACAAGTTGCTCCCATGCAACGGATGATGCTTAAGGATAGTTGGAATTCCGCACAACAAGCCAACCCTGATCTGATCATCTTCCACCCCAAAACCTATGGGGGCCCTCATTTCGCCGAAAAATTGGGCATTCCAGTGATCATGGCGGTTCCTTTGCCGATGCTGGTGCCTACCGCTGAATTTCCTAACATGGGCTTCCCGAAATGGCCTTTAGGGGGCTGGTATAACAAACTGACCTATCGCTTCGTCAATCGATTAATGGAGTTTTCAGCAGGCAAACCTGTTAAAAGGTGGCGAGCTGACCATGATTTGCCACCCCAACGGGGGGATTTTAATATTCTGCGTACCACTACCGGTGAACAGATTCCGGTTTTATATTGTTACAGTAAGTTTGTGTGCGATGAAGCTACGGATTGGCCTGAGAGTGTGATGGCAACCGGCTACTGGTTTCTAGAGGAACAAGATACATGGCAACCACCGGCTGAGTTACAGAATTTCCTTGATGCTGGTAATCCTCCGGTTTATGTCGGTTTTGGCAGTATGGCTGGACGAGATCCCCAGCGGTTGACGGAAATTGTGATTGAAGGGTTACAGCAAGCCAATGTGCGGGGTATTATTGCTACCGGTTGGGGTGGCTTGGCAGTGGCTGACTTGCCAGACAGCATTTTCAAAATTGATAGCGCTCCCCACGATTGGCTTTTCCCCCGTATGGCGGCAGTGGTGCATCATGGTGGGGCTGGCACAACCGCTGCTGGCTTACGGGCAGGTCGTCCCACTATCATTTGTCCCTTTTTTGGGGACCAACCCTTTTGGGGCGAGCGTGTTCATGCCCTTGGTGTCGGCAGTAAACCGATTCCCCAAAAGACATTGACTGCCGAGAAGCTGGCTACTGCTATCCGCGAAGTGACGACAAACCAGACCATTCGGCAAAATGCTGAAGCCTTGGGGAAACAAATCCGGGATGAAGATGGCATTGCTAATGCGATCGCTATTATTGAATCTCGATTGGGTTAGGATTTTAGGGAGTCGGGAATCGGGAGTCGGGAATCGGGAGTCGGGAGTCGGGAGTCGGGAGTCGGGAACAGGGAAGAAAGAAGAGGGAATTGTTAATGGGATGGGTGGGTTATGAACATACCTTACTACTCACTTCTTGCTTGAATAACTATGGGATGCGATCGCGATGGATGTTGCGATCGCACTTTCTTTTTTCAAAGATAAGTCACCGGGCAAAAGGCACTGCTTCTACGGGGTTTGCTAAACTCGATTAAGTGACCTGGATAACGCCCTGCCATGACTGACTCAATTACCTTAGATGACTTCTATAAACTCTTTCAAGAGAGCGAACGTCAACGTCAGGAAACTGAGCGAATTCTGCGGGAGTCTTTAGAACGGTCTCGCCATGAATTTCAGCAGAACCTGGCTGAATCAAGAGCTGAATTTGATCGACGGGCGGCTGAGGCGGATCGACGGCTGGCTCGCGTGGAAGCTATTGCGGCTCAGACGAATCAGGCCGTTAATGCCTTGACCAGTCGCTGGGGCAACTTTGTGGAGAACCTGGTGGCTCCTGCGGTGGTTCGTCTGTTTCAAGAACGGGGGATTTTGGTCACTGCCATATTCCAACGGGTAAAGGCAAGGGCAGGATCTCAGAACCTGGAAATCGATATTTTGGCAGTCAATACCAATGTGGCAGTGGCGGTGGAAGTAAAATCTCGCCTGACCCAGAAGAATCTACGACAATTCCTGACTAATTTAGAACAATTTAAGACAATCATGCCCCATTACAAAAACTATCGTCTGTATGGTGCTGTGGCTGCCATTGAAATTGATGGGGATGTTGATAAGTTTGCCTATAACCAGGGGTTATTTGTGATCCAACAAGCGGGGGAAAGTGTTTTGATTAGCAATGCCCCTGATTTTGAACCCCGTGCTTGGTAGGTAAACCGATCGTGTCTGTCAAATGACATATATACTGTGGAGTCATCAAATGCGCGAACAACAGCGTAAAAATCCTCCTCCTTTTCTTGAAAAACTCCGACAGTTTAAAGCTGAAAAAGAGGCTGCCTATCAAAAGACTAAAACAGTAGAGGCTAGTTAGATGAATATCAAAACCAAATTAGTTTTATGCCTCTACTTTAAAATTTGATAATAGTAATGTTATCAAACTTCCCTATTTTGAATTAACTACTCCCTGCTCCCTGCTCCCTGCTCCCTACTCCCTACTCCCTAACACCCAAATTTTGTCCTTACCTATGACACAAGAACTTATAGACCTCAAAACTAGCATTGTAGAAGGACGATACGCAGATGCTTTAGCAATTGTCGATGAATTAGAAGGGATGAGTAAACAGGCAATTTTGCGTAATATTGATTCGTTCCTAGTCAGGCTATTTATCCACTTAATTAAAAATCAAGTTGAGCAGCGTTTAACCAATTCTTGGGCAGCTTCAATTGCCAGTTCAATTCTGGAAATTAAAAAGCTAAATCTTAAAGATAACAAGACTTCCTATTATATTAAACCTGAACAATGGCAGCCCAGATTAGAGGAAGCACTAGAAGCAGCGATCGCTCCTGCTAGTCTGGAAGTTTTCAATGGAGAGTTAAGGCGGTCTCAACTTTCCCAGAGGCTGGATAAACCACAGCTGATTTTGACTGCCAATAGTTTACTTAGTCTGACTTACCGCTATTCAGCTAAAGAACTGCCAGCAGTTTTAGATGATTATTTAACTGAATTACCAGGTGGCGAAGAGTGGGGTAGATAATTTATCCTGAGCAATAGTAAGCTATTTTCCTACAGGATTTACCTCATAAATAGCGTAAAAATCCTCCTCCTTTTCTTGAAAAACTCCGACAGTTTAAAGCTGATTTGTAAATAAAAGCTTAAGAAGCTAATCGGCGAGTCATAAAACGAAAGAACGAGCCATAAATCATCGCTTCGCACTTTGGTAGTGTACAACTCATAATCCTTATATAGGTTACAGGCTAATCAGCCCGTCATTGAGTTCCCTTTATATTATCTTTACAAATCAGCTCTAAGTTCGCGGGGATAACGTTTATAAATTACCCTTGGTGCATCTCATTTTTACAAAAAAACTAGGATTATCAGGCTTAAACCCTTATAATCCCGTTCCCTGAGTTATTGATTGCCAACTTTGAGATTCACCCATTACCCATTACCCTTTACTAGTCTGTCTAAGCACAAAAAATCAAAAAACTAGATTATATAAGTTATTTTTTTGTCAAAAAATAATCTTATAAGTTTTACTTATAATTAAGAGAAAATTAAGATTAATAGTTGATAAAAATACGTCGAAATACTGATTGTCAATTAGAAGGAAATATGATAAAAATATCACTACAAATAGCGATAGGTTAGGAGTTGGCTGTAGCGATTGGCCGTAGGCCACGCTACGCGAACGCATCATCACTACCCAGCCCAAATGCCAAAACCACATCACCAAGCAGTCAAGTAAAAAAACGCGATGTTCCTTTGGAACCGCTTCGCGATTGGCCGTAGGCCACGCTAAAAGCGATCGCGCTGTTGCTGAATCAAGCTATGAACGAACAATAGAATTAGCTTGTGCTAACGTCAGCTGACCTTAGCTCTTATTGGTAAATTAGACATAGCACTGGTTTCCCAAAGCAAAGAGCCTTATGACTGCTAAAACGATCTCGCGCTACGTTACTCGTAATCCGGAAATTTTGAACGGAGAACCAATCATCATCGGCACTCGGACATCTGTGCGTGCTATTGTTGGTTTATGGCGCTTGGGTATTATGCCAGAAGAAATTCTAAACCATCTAACTCATTTGACTCTGGCGCAAGTATTTGATGCCTTAAGTTTCTATCTTGACAATCAGGGTGAGATTAATGAATACATTGAGCCGAACCAAGTCCCTGATGAATTGGTGCATCCATCTGTAAAGTCTATCTTAGGTTGATCGTGAACTAAAAAAACGCGATGTTCCTTTGGAACCGCTTCGCCATCGCGCTGTTGCTGAATCAAGCTATTAACCAAAAATAGAATTAGCTGGTGCCAAGGGAGTCAGTACTTAATTTCCTGACTCCCATAACCGCTGACCGCTGACCGCTGACCGCTGACCGCTGACCGCTGACCGCTGACCGCTGACCGCTGACTGCTTAAGCTTTACAACAAACCAATGATGCTAATAGTGAATATGCTCTTATCAAAAAAGTCGCTATTGCCAGGTGCCAGGGCAAAGTCAACTACCGAGCCTTTTTGCACTGTGCTGGATACAGTGAAATCAACCCCAAAACCATCCCTGCCATCGATTGCATCAGACCAAATTTTAGTACCATCAACAAAGATATAGGCAATCACACCATCGCTGGCAGTACGACGGTCTTTCTTGGCCAGGTGACCCTTGAACGTAACTTCCCCCTCAATGTCACTAACCCAGCGACGAACTCCCCACTGCTCAACCCTTTGCCGTCTACCGCTGGTTTTGGGACCGTTGGGATGAGCAATAGTGCTAGATAGCTCAGTCCAGTATTTTCCTTGCTTCACTTTCCAGGACCCCTTAGTGTATTGCTGCATTTCATGGAAATCAGCACTGGTCAGGGAACCATCGTAGTAGCCATAGAACCAGTTATGCTCTCCTTGAGTGTCAGAAAAATCCTCCACTGAATTAGCAATTTCAGTAGGCACGGGAACATGGTTAACCTGAATTTCAAACCCATTGCTGACAGTTTTGCATAGCTCGTCAGACGCTGTTACAGTAATTGTGGTTGTGCCAATGTCCTCGCTACTGGGAGTACCACTGAACGTAGTGCCATCGAAATTCAACCAGCTCGGTATGGTTGCACTAAAGCTCAGACTATCTCCATCGCGATCGCTAAATGTTGCTTCCCCAATTGTCAGGGTAAAAGGCTCATTCTCGTTAATGCTTTGAGCGCCAATGGGATTAGCCACTACAGGGGCAGAATTATTTGGGGGTTCATAGACGTAGAGAGATCCACAGTTTTCCCAGCGAACTTCGTCGAGACTGGAACGGTCTTTGTTGGTATTTGTCAACCAATCGCCATTAATCTTTAAATAATCCAAATCTGTCAGCACTTGCATTATCTCTAAATTCGTCGCTGCTTCATTGCTGTCAGTTTTTATCCATCCACCCTCTGCATTCAGAGGTATGGTGTAGGGAGTCCATTGGTCTATAGTGGGCGTCGATACATGGTTCTGTAGTTCCAAACCACCACCACTTATGGTTAAACCATTTGTTAAACTGTTATTTAAACTATTGATATCCTCGGTAATCTGATCGCTATTTTCCAAATTAACCTGAACAGAAAACCTGAGGTTTCCATTGAAAAAACTGGATTTGTCACCAACAAACTTCTCGGGGGCAACGTAATCGTAGGGTCCATCACCGACTTGATCATCATTATGAATGTAACCACCAGTGATGAATCCACAGATTTTAGACTGTTCGGGGTCAAATTCTTGATCATTGAGGTCAACAACGATCCAATCCTCTGTGCCAGTATCAAAGTAACTGACCGGCTCGATTACGCTTTCAATCGCCTGAGCTGGCTGTGGAATCATGAGCATGGCACAAGACAATAGTGCCGCCCACAGAACAATACGGATTTTTTTCATCAAAATTTTCGCAGCAGAATACACCACTTACACCCTAAGGGTGAGAGTTAGCACGGGGCTTTCAAGGTGTGGACGCAATACCGCACTCAGCCCCTTTCCGCTGCACCTCCAACTAATGGTTTACAGATTAATCCGGTACTACGTGTGAGTAGCCCTGTTGTGTTTTGCTGCAAGTAACTGCAAACAGCTCAATGGTCCCCTTTGTGGAAACCGTAGCTAAAGTATGGTCAAAGGCTTTGCAGATCTTAAATTTTGCCCAAACTCTAATTTTATAGGAGTTTAGGCTTTTTAGATATTTTTTTTGATTTACAAGCTCGTGTATCTTGATAGATAAGGGTTTCAGGAATTATCAATTACCTTTGCTGCTCCCCTTATTGAGAATAGATTTTGTTTAATACCATAAGATGCGCATCTGATCAAATCCTGTTATTTTTGACTGTTGAGTTTTTATAGGACTTACGAAGTTTAGTTGGTTTTGCCCCCCTAACCCCCCAAGTTTGGGGGGGAATGATGTCAAAGTCCCCTGCCCCCCTAACCCCCCAATACTGGGGGGGAAGAGCGCGGATGCTTCGCTTTTTGACAGTGGGGGACCAACGGGGGCATGCGTAAGTCCTGTTTCTCGATGAGCTCCCTGGTGAAAAACCAATGGTATTCCTAAGATGAACCAATCAACCGAGGGGCTATATAATCTATTACCTGCGATCTACCGGCAGCGAGATTTTGCCCAAGGGGAACCCCTACGGGCGCTGTTGGCGGTAATGGAAAAGGTAATGAAGGATATATCCAGTTAAACAATGACCTAGAAGTTAAGTTTGAATCCGGAAACTACAGAACTGGGGATTATTGGTTGATTCCGACGCGAACCTCACAGACCGTTGAATGGAGTCAAGACAAAGCCCATCCCCACGGCATTAGTCATCACTACTCTCCCTTAGCCCTACTGCGCTGTGATGGCAGCAAGTGGGAATTGGTAGAAGACCGTCGCGCTATTTTCTCTCCCTTGACTGGAGTAGTGAGTCAATCCGGGGGTACCATGACTGGCTCCTTGACCATTGAGAGTGCTCTAACCGTCAGTGATAACGTCACCCTAGGGAATAGCGATCAAGATACAGTGACTATTTATGGCACAGTGCGATCGCAACATTCATCTGGGTCACTGCGGATAGCGGATGCCTTAAACGTCTCGGAAAACCTGACCGTTGAGGGTAAGGTTGGGATTGGCACAACACAACCAGGGAATTACAAGCTTAAGGTTGATGGGGGAGATACCCATTTAAATGGAGCAGTGACAGTCTCCGGGAATCTAGAGGTAGAGGGAAATGTAACATTTCGAGGCGATGTAATTGCTCGGGACGTTGAACATCAACCGGGAGATGTGTTACTGGGAGACCAGGATGAAGATCAGATTACCTTTCATGGCACAGTGCGATCGCAAAATTCATCCAGGAAACTGGAAATAGCTAATGGTGTGAACATAGCCGAAGACCTGAGTGTTAATGGCAATGTTGGTATCGCTATAGACACTCCAGAGAAGAAACTTCATGTTGAACTGGGTGAACTCAGAGTTAGAGCTAGCCACAATCAGATAACTGCTGATATTGGAGCCTTCTATGCCCAAAATCTCACCCAAGGCATTGGGATTGGCTATAACCGTATTGAAGCGATTGGCAGTAATGCTAGCCAAGATATTGTGATTCGTCCCAAAGGCACTGGGCAAGTCATTCTAGATAACAGCAACCTTCAAGTTGCCGGTAACCTAACCATTGCTGGGATTACCAAGACCCAAGCCCTTGATGTGGGTGGATTTAGTCGCACTCAGCATATAAATAAAGATGGTGCCTTCTATCGTTACGGTGGACAGGCTTATATAGCCGTTGATGATAATCTCTACATCCGTGATTTTAATAATCCTGAGGATAATTCTAACAATATCAAGATGCACTTCAATACCAATAATGGCAGACTTGGTATTAACAAAACCAGTCCACAGGCAAATCTAGATGTTAATGGTAATCTGAAGCTGCAATTGGGTGTAGCAGTCAATGAGTTTTCCAATGATCAAAATCTTAAAGGTAACAGTGATTCAGCCGTACCCACCGAAAGGGCGGTAAAAGCCTATGTTGATAACAAAATTAGTCAGGGTGTTGTTGCAGACGGAGGCACAGCAACAGGATATAAATTTTATGCAGACATAAAATTTGATGGTCAAAATATTAAAAGTTCAGGAACCCATGTCATATAATTTGTTGAAAAGAATGACCATTACCAGGTTTTTGATGATAAAAGCAATGCGTTTATCGCCCCCAGATCAGGCTATTACTTTTTTGCTGCCACATTACAATTTTCAGGAGGGAATGGTCAGGGCGATGGTGTGATTGTGGGCATTTATAATAATGGTGATAGTAATGACAATAATACAACGATTATTGTGGTTGAACCTGGGCTGATTAAAAATTCCACAGCACAATCGATTACAGCAATGATGAAATTAGATCCTAAAGACCGTGTCGATGTCAGATTAGAAGGTGTAGACAAAAGTACCTTTACTGTGTCTTATAGTTCTTTTATGGGATTCCTGATTGGTCAATAGTTGGTAATATAGCAGTTTGAACTTCCTTGTGGCTTTTAGGGAGTAGGGAGTATTTGAATTAAGAATGTAGAATTGAGAATTGAGAATTAAGAATTAAGAATTGAGAATTGAGAATTGAGAATTTGGAATTCTACATTTTGCATTCTACATTCTACATTCTGCATTCTAGATTCTGCATTCTGACAGACAACCTACCCTTCGGGAACGCCAAAGGCGAACAACCAGCTAACCTTCAACCAGCTAACCTTCAACCGACTAACCTTCAACCGACTAACCTTCAACAGTATGATCAACCCTATAGACCCGGAAGAAAAACTCTACCGGTTGTTGGGTAGATAATGCGTTCGCGTAGCGTGGCCTACGGCCAATCGCGAAGCGGTTCCTTACTGGCAGTGCCAGACGCTGCGCGAACGGAACATCGCCCTTAATTGAGCTTAATCAAAACTCCCTACTCCCTACTCCCTACTCCCTACTCCCTACTCCCTTAGGTTGCTGAACTTCCCATTTTCAACCAGCAAAAAATTTCCTCTGCTGTCAACTGAAGCTCGATACCATCTAACACCACTAGAGAGTCACTTCCCTGACACAATTCCGGTTGTTGGTTAGGTAGAAAAATCAAGACCGAGCGGTCGTAAGGGTCAATGAGCCATCCTAGTTGAGAACCATGTCTTAGACAATGTAAAATGTTACCTGTCACTCGGTTTGAACTCTGGCCGGGAGAGATAATTTCAATAGTCCAGTCTGGAGCAATAAACACATCATCTACAGGCTCTCCTTCATCATCAAATTCAATCTGGTTCCAGCGAATAACTGCTAGATCGGAAACAATTGACCGTCCGCCAAAAGTACATCGTAGCTCTGGGAAAGCGTAGGCAATTTGCTCTTCCTCAACAACAGTATTAATTGTACTCGTCAACTTGATATTAAGTCTGGAGTGGCGAGTTTTAGGCATTGGTTTCTGGGTAATTTCACCATTGATATATTCCCTAGGGGGTTTGGTCTCTGGGAGTTCCAGAAACTCTTCGAGAGTCAAAGGTAAGGCAGCTATCTTTACCATTGGCAGCTAGTTCCAGAAACAGATGTGACCATACTATAGCAATTCTGAATCGGGTCAGGTACTTTCCTTCTTGGTTTTATGATACTGTTTCCGTCAATTCTTCTCCACTGATCCGAAGTTCCCTGATCTGAAGTTACCCATAACTGCCGCAAAGTCATATAATTGCTTAGGCGAAAGGCGAATGCAATACGTCGAACTAGTCGATTCCCAAGGTGGTAGGTATCACAGCGGTTAAAACCGCACGAGTCGCTGTCTTGATGCACCCGATAATGCCACAGGTTTTATTTAAGATATAATTTAAATATGACTATGTAAAACAAAAATCATTATGGCTACTATTATTTCTCCATCAAAACTCAGCATTAGTGACGTAGAAGATAAATTTAAGCTCCAAGAAGTAATGGAGCCGGAGTTTTTCCCAGAGTGCGTGGAAAACCTGCCCCAACTAAGTGAAATAGAAAGGCAAATGCTCGATAGAGCAAAAGCGAATTACAAGTACTTGTCTAAAGATTTGGTACTAGAAGACCTAGTTAAAATGGTTGTTGTTTCTCCCTTATTGGATTTGGCAGGATTTTACCAACCGCCTTTTAAAGTTAAAGCAGAGTATGAAGTGTCTTTACCCATTGAAGATAAAGATGAAGACACAATTGTCAAAGGACGTATTGATATTTTGGCAGTGAGCAAACCAATTTGGATCGCCGTTATTGAATCCAAACGTTCTGCTGTTTCATTACAACCAGCAATTCCTCAAGCACTAGTTTACATGCTCAAGAGTCCCCAAACAGAGCAACCAACATTTAGTCTTGTTACTAATGGTGCCAGTTTTATATTTATCAAGTTAGTTAAAAGCGAAACCCTACGATATGCTTTATCAAAAGCATTTGATATCTGGAATCCTGGCAATTATTTATATGATGTTTTGGGGATTTTGAAGCGTATTGCTGTTGTCACGGCTAACTCTTAGAGGAGACACAAGTAAGCTATCAGCTATCAGCTATCAGCTATCAGCTATCAGCTATCAGCTATCAGCTTATGCGTTACATCACAGGCTAGAAGCCTGTGCCACGCTAATTGGGGTGCTTTTGACTAAAAGAGGTAAGCATTCGTTTAGTTTTGATGGAATATAAATCCTAAATTATGATAGATACCCTAGAGCAAACTAAACCTAAAAATGGACTTCTTAATCATTGGCAACTTTGGCGCTCGCTATTGGAAACCCAGCCCAAGGAAATATATAATCTCTGCTTGCTAGCTCTAATTGAAAAATTAATTGAAAAATTTGCCATATGGGTGAATAGTTTGGTTAGGGATCCTAACATCATGGGAGGGGAGTTAATTTTTCCTAAATCTCGCTTGTCAGTTTGTCGTATTGCTGGTCGGCTTAACCGGGGAGAATCTCCAGAGTTGATTATTGAAGACTATCCTTATCTATCTCCGATAGATTTAGCTTTTGCCCAACTCTACATGGAAATATATCAGTAGAGATAGGTATTAGTGTCAAATACTATCAAGTTACTAATTGATGAAGATTTATCCCCTGCTGTTGCCCGGTATCTCTGCCAGCAATGTCTAGCCGATGCAATTGCCGTGCGCGATCGCGGATTATTGGGGGCAAGCGACCGTGAAGTCTTGGCATATGCTATTGATAATGACTGCATTTTGGTAACGGCAAATATCAAGGATTTTGAAAACTTTGTTGTTGAGTGTGAAGTGCATCCCGGCATCGTTTTTCTACAAGATGGAGAAATGACCCGCCGGGAACAGGAACAGGTGATGGAAGAGGTAATTATCCCGGTGCTGCAAGAAGAAATCGAGCAAGGAAATGACCTGATCAATCGAGCGCTTTACCTAACTAAGGACAAAATGGTTAAATGGATAGACTTACCCTAAAGCTATCCTAAGGTGAGCCTTACTTACTAAACGCTCAATCCCCTCACTCTCTAACTAAAAGCTCTAGCTGTTTAGCTAAAATCTCAACATGGGGTGAGCGCATCATAGTATAATGATCTCCAGGAATCCTGTAAGTTTCTAGACCACCTACTGCTAGCTCATGCCAACCTCGGTCTTCTGCTTCTAACTCCCTGGCACAAAATAGAGCAATCCGACCAGAATAGGGCTGGGGTTGATAGCGATACATAGCCATGAGGTTGGCTTGGAAAACTCCAAATAACTTACGCATCTGCTCAATACCGATTTCCGGTGGTAAGATATTGAGCCCTTTCGCTTCCCGAAGGATGTGCTGCAATTGCTCCTCTAACCCTCCTTGCTTAAGCTCCTCAACCGCAATCGACAGTTCTGTACCAAAAACACTACCCAAATCCTTAGCCAAAGAGCTTGCCAGCATCTGTTCATCCACCTGTTCTGGTCGGTCAATAGCAACAGGTGAATAGCTATCGATTAATGCTAGCAGAGCCACGTCTTCCCCAGCAGCAGATAATTGTTGAGCCATTTCCCAAGCAATAATACCACCATTAGACCAACCTCCTAGATAATAAGGCCCGACCGGCTGAATAGTTTGCAAGGTTTCAATGTAGCAACTGGCCATGTCCTCAATTCGGGTTAATGGTTCAGACTCACCAAATAAACCAGGGGATTGCAAGCCGTAAAAGGGTTGGTTATCTCCTAGATAACGAGCCAACTCTGCATAACAAAGAACATTGCCCCCAACCGGATGAACACAAAACAAAGCAGGTAAGTTTCCTACCTTGTTAATAGGAACTAGGGGAGAAGAAGATTGGTTTTCAGTGGTATTGACCAGAAGACTAGCTTGGTTTTCAATAGTGGGTTCCGTGAACAAGGTAGCTAAAGGTAAATCAGTTCCAAACTGCTCCTTAATCCGAGCCATGAGATCAACTGCTAACAGGGAATGACCTCCAAGATCGAAGAAGTTATCTTTAACTCCAACTGGGTGGACATTGAGGAGATTACACCAAATTTGGGACAGTTGCAATTCCAGGGAATTACGGGGTGAAACAAAGCCAGCTTCTTGAGGTCGATTAGATGTATCTAATTCAGGTAAGGCGCGCAGATCAACTTTGCCATTGGCGGTTAAAGGGAGTTTTTCCAAGAAGACAAAGCCAGAGGGAATCATATAATCCGGTAATTTTTGTTTCAGAAACTGTCGCAATTGGCTACTAGTTAGCTCTTCTTCTTGCTCGGAAACAATATAAGCCACGAGACGTTTCTGGTCGGATTGATCTTTCCTAGTCACAACCACTGTTTCCCCCACAGCTGGATGTTGACCTAAGACAGCTTCAATTTCTCCAAGTTCGATGCGGAAACCGCGAATTTTGACCTGGTTATCAATGCGACCTTTATACTCAATATCACCATTGGGCATATAGCGGGCTAAATCTCCCGTCTTATAAAGCCGACTTTCTTGTTTATGATTAAATGGGTTAGGAATAAACCGTTCATTATTCAAGTGTTCGCGATTCAAGTACCCTCGCGTGACACCTGCTCCACCAACATACATTTGCCCTGTTACCCCAATAGGCACTGGTTGTAAGTTTTCATCGAGGATATACATCTGTAAATCGGGAATTGGACAACCAATCGCACTGCCGTTGCTGTTAAGGTCGTTTATTGTTAGAGGTCGATAAGTAACATGCACAGTTGTTTCTGTAATACCATACATATTTACTAACTGTGGACTTTTATCCCCATACTGCTCAAACCATGGCTTCAAGCTCTGTAAATCTAAGGCTTCTCCACCAAAAATAACTAGTCGTAAATTTAGTTGTGCTTGTGTGTTGTTCGATTGTTCAACCTGAATCAGTTGGCGAAAAGCAGATGGGGTTTGGTTGAGTACTGTTACATTCTCGGAACACAGCAAGTCGTAGAAGCTTTGAGGATCTCGACTTATCCAGTAGGGGACAATGACAAGCCGTCCACCATAAAATAAGGCTCCCCAGATTTCCCAGACTGAAAAGTCAAAAGCAATGGAATGGAAATTAGTCCAAACATCATTGGCATTGAAGTGATACCAAGACTGAGTGGCTGCGAATAAACGAACCACATTTTTGTGTTCGACTAAAACTCCTTTGGGTTGTCCGGTAGAACCAGACGTGTAGATTGCATAAGCCAAATTATCCGAACCTACCCCAAGCTCAAGATTATCCTGAGTGTGTTGCTCTATTGTTCCCCAATCACTATCCAAACAAACCACCCGTGCAGTATGTGATGGCAAAGATGACAACAACTCCTGTTGGGTCAACAACACCTCCACACCCGAATCGGCCAAAATATAACTCAGACGTTCTGCTGGATAATTGGAGTCCAGGGGTACATAAGCACCACCAGCCTTGAGTATCCCCAACAGTCCCACTACCATTTCAATGGAACGTTCCACACAAATACCCACCAATGCTTCTGGTCTGACTCCGAGTGAAAGCAGGTGATGTGCTAGTTGGTTGGCTCTTTGATTTAATTGCTTGTAAGTTAGTTGCTCGCCATCACAAACCACCGCTACAGCATCAGGGGTTTTCTCTACCTGCTGCTCAAATAACTGATGGACACATTTATCTTGGGGATAGTCACTATCGGTATTATTCCATTCCACCAATAACTGCTGGCGTTCCACTGCTGTCAGCAACGGTAACGTTGAAACTTGTGCTTGTGGATTAGCAACAATACCTTCGAGCAAAGTTTGGAAATGCCCTACTATCCGGACAATAGTTGGCTGATCAAACAAATCGCTATTGTATTCTAACTTGGCCTCAATTCCCGACCCGGTTTCTTCCATTAACAGGGTCAGATCAAACTTGGCTATAGCACTTTTTAGTGATAATGGAGTTAATGTAAAACTAGCCAACTCCTGCTTCTGAATTTGGGCTTGCTGAAACACAAACATTACTTGGAATAGATTGCTATGGCTGAGGGAGCGCTCTGGTTTTAAGACCTCCACCAGTTGCTCACATGGCACATCTTGATTAGCGTAAGCATCCATTGCACAACTACGCACCCTAGCCAGTAATTCCAAGAAACTAGGATTACCCGATAAATCATTACGCAGCACTATAATATTAGCAAAGAAGCCAATTAGGGGTTCCATTTCTGGGCGGGTGCGGTTAGCAATAGGAGAACCAATGGCAATATCCTCCTGGGAGCTATAGCGGTAAAGTAAAGTTGCCCAGGCTGCCAGTAGTGTCATGTACAACGTTGCTCCTGAAGCTTGGCTTAAGGCTTTCAGTTTCTCAGTTAACTCACCATTGACTTCAAAGTCCAAGCTACTACCTTGGTGAGTTTGTACCGGAGGACGGGGGCGATCTGTCGGCAATTCCAGCAGTGCTGGTATTCCCGCTAACTGTTGTTTCCAGTAGTTCAGTTGATTTTCCAGCACCTCCCCAGTAAACCATTGACGCTGCCAACTGGCAAAGTCCCTATACTGGATGGGGAGTTCTGGTAGTGGGGAGGGTTGTTGTGAGTAAAAAGCCGAATAAAGTGCCGATAATTCCTCAATAAATACTGCCATTGACCAACCATCCCAGATAATGTGGTGAATGGTCAGTAGTAGGACATGCTCTTCTTCAGCTAGGCGCAATAAACTTACTCTCAACAAAAGCCCTTCAGCCAGGTCAAAGGGAAGTTGAGCTTCTTCAACTGCTAACTGTTGGAGCTGGGCAAATTGTTCGGGTTCGGTCAACTGTTGTAAGTCAAAGATGGGTAACGTTATCTTCAGGTGAGGTGAAATAACCATTACTGGAGAACCATCCACCATCTTAACGTTGCTACGCATAACCTGATGACGGTTGACAATTTCTGTTAAGACTTGTTCTAGGATAGTCACATCAACACAGCCACGCAGATGCAGAGCAGTTTGCTCGTTGTAGACAGAACGGCTTTGTTCGAGTTGTTCCAAAAACCACAGTCGTTGCTGAGGAAAAGATAGGGGTAATTCTTCTTTTTTGTTAACCAGTTTTATGGGAGGTAACAGCTGATTATTTTTACTTGTGGTGCCTAGAATCTTCTGGCTGAGTTTAGCTATGGTAGGGTCTTCAAATAAGTAGTGTAAAGGCAACTCTACTGAGAAAGTATTCCTGATTCTCGACAGCAGTTGGATTACTTGTATTGAATCTCCTCCCAAATGAAAGAAGTTGTCGTAAATACCGATTTCCTCTAATCCCAACACTTCAGCCCAAATACTGGCCAAGATCTCTTCTGTGGGAGTACGAGGAGCAACAAAATCAACTACCAGATCGCGACGAGCCTGGTTTGGTGGAGGTAGAGCCCGTCGATCTACTTTACCACTCGGTGTCAGAGGCAGTGCCTCCAAAACTACAAAAGCAGCAGGAATCATATAATCCGGTAGCTGTTCTTGTAAGAAATTGCGTACTTGGGACACCAGCTGAACTTGCTCTGTTTCCACAGGTACAGATTCGGATTGTCCAGGTACAAGATAAGCCACTAAACGTTTGTCTTGGTTATCTTCTCTAGCTAAAACCACAGCCTGCTTCAGGTTGGGGTGTTGGCTTAGCAATACTTCAATTTCCCCTAATTCAATACGGTAACCCCGAATCTTAACTTGGTCATCCAAACGACCGAGAAACTGGATATTACCATCCGGTAAGTAGTGAGCCAAATCCCCCGTTTTGTAGAGGCGATCGCTATCTGTCTTTACCTTGTTAAAGGGATTAGCAATAAATCTTTGGGCAGTTATTTCCGGTCGGTTCAGGTAACCTCGCGCTAGACAAACACCACCGATGTATAACTCTCCCTCCACCCCAGCCGGAACTGGTTTTAGGGACTGATCAAGAAGATAAATCTGGGTATTAGCAATAGGACGACCAATGGCAGGAAGTGCTGGCCAACTGCTTGGGGAACCTTTTAGGGTAAAGGAGGTGACCACATGACTTTCCGATGGGCCATAGTGATTGTGTAGGGTACAATCGTTTAGCTTCTCGAACAAGTTAGCGATCGCAGGAGTAATCTGCAACTGTTCCCCTGCGGTAATTACTTCCCGTAGACTTGCCGGAAATATTCCGAAAGTATCGGCAACTTCAGCAATTTGCTGCAAAGCCACAAAGGGAAGAAATAGTCGGGCAACCTCTTGTTCTGCTAGTAAATTTAACAGAAATACTGGGTCGCGCCGCACGTCTGAGGAGATTAAAACCAGTGTTCCCCCTGCACACCAGGTCGAGAAAATTTCTTGGAAGGAAACATCAAAACTGATCGGGGCAAATTGCAGTGTTTTGCTATCGTTATCAACTACAGTATTTTCCAGCTGCCACTTGATCAGATTAACTAGGGAACGGTGGGGCATGGCTACGCCTTTCGGCTTACCTGTAGAGCCCGAAGTGTAGATAATATAAGCCAAGTTATCAACTGTCAGGCTGCTAGTAGGATTTTGTTCGTTATGGGTAGAGATGATTTCCCAATCTGTATCTAAACAAATCACATTAGCTTGATGTTTCGGTAATTGAGAGACTAATTGGTTTTGAGTGAGCAATACCGATGCCTGGGAGTGGTCAAGCATGTAGGCTAAGCGCTCTGGGGGATAAGCGGGGTCTAAGGGCACATACGCTCCACCTGCTTTGAGAATTGCCAAAAGTCCCACCACCATCTCAACAGAACGTTCAACACAAATCCCGACTAACACTTCAGGTTCTACGCCCAAAGTTTGTAAATGGTGCGCTAATTGATTCGCTTTAGTATTGAGGGCTCGGTAGGTTAGCTGTTGGTCTGCAAAGATTACAGCAACTGCCTCCGGTGTTCGTTCTACTTGTGCCTCAAATAGCTGAGGAATACAACGGTATTTATCTTGCTGATTATTCAAGTTAACGTTCATCAAAAAAATTTTTCCGGCTTCCTATACTTGACACGGGCATCAACTGGAAATTTGCTCTCTTGTGGGGATTTTATCTCTTCTCCTCCCGCTGTTTTGGGGGGCTGGTTCTGATTGTCAATTAGCTGAGGTTATGACCCTCGGTAGTCTAACACTTGACGGGCGAATATAGATGTAGACTGTCGAATCTGGAGGCTAATCGTTAATTATTATATCCCATTATCGCCACTTTGTCAAACGTATAATATGCCATTTATAGCGTTGATCATAGTAATGAGGTATACAGGATTTTTTTGGTTACCTATTCCCGATTCCCGATTCCCGATTCCCGATTCCCTGTTCCCTAAAATCCTAAATTTTTGTAGCTAAACCAATTGATAAATGGTTGAATAATGGATTATACTATATCTAAATATATCAATAAAAAATATGTCAACAAAAATTGCGGCTGAAGACTATTATGATAAATTTGCTGCCAAATATGACGAAGTGTTAAAGCAGCCCAGTTCTAATGTACAGTATGTCAATGAAGCGGTTAAAATATTCCATGGACATAATCACCATCAAGGCAGTGTTTTAGATATTGCTTGTGGGACAGGGTTTTTAAGTGAATTGTTGGAAGGTGAGTTTGACTATACAGGGATTGATATTTCCAGTAAAATGCTGGATTATGCGGCACAAAGGGGGTATAAAACCATCCACAAGCCGATTGAAACAGCCCTAGCTGAAATTGATAGCCAGTCCTACGATTTTGTGTTTTGTTTAAGTTATTTACTGTGTGTCGAAGACGTGGCAACAGCTATTAAGCATATGAATCGGATTGCTCGCAAAACGATTATTTTTAGCCTTGATGAAACAACAGAGGAATATATTCAAAAGGTTGGCATACCAGTTTCTGACCATTCTAAAATGGTCATCGAAAATGCCATGGAAGATTATTTTATTGTGGGTTGTACTTCTCCAACCCTAGGGATTACAATCCGAACTCGTATGATTTATATTGAATTAAATAAATAATAATTGTATAGGATTTTTAATAGCAAAGGGAATCGGGAATTGGGAATCGGGAATCGGGAATCGGGAATCGGGAAACAAGATTGTTTCTATCATTCCAGATAGGCTTACTAATTCTAATAATGTAGTTGTGAACTAGACCAGGAAGAAAACTCTACCGGTTGTGCTGGAGATAATGCGTTCGCGAAGCGGTTCCGTTCGCGTAGCGTGGCCGAAAGGCCAAGGAACATCGCGCCCAATTTCCCTGAATCAAAATCGGGTGCATCTTCTAAAAGTTGTTTGACCCAGCAGTGGTGCGTTACGGGCAGCAACCTAACCCTGGCTACGAGGCCAAACATGAAGGCCCCCCTAAGGCACCCTACGCAACTCCCTGCTCCCTACTCCCGACTCCCGACTCCCGACTCCCTTTCCTAAAGCCTGAGCCCAAACCCCTAAGCACGGAATTTTTTGTCAGAATACTAGAGTTGAAATGGTTAAGTCAGTAAAGGTAGTAAGCATGGACACGGTCCGCGAGTTGCATCAACAGCTAATCAACAAAGAACGCTCAGCTGTAGAAATCACCCAAGAAGCCCTAGATAAGATTCAAGCCCTAGAGCCTCAAGTCCAAAGCTTCCTCCACATCACCTCAGACTATGCTTTAGAACAGGCCAGTCAAGTAGATGCGAAAATCGCAGCTGGTGAAGAGCTCGGTACCTTGGCCGGTATACCCATTGGCATCAAAGACAATATGTGTACCCAAGGGATTCCGACCACCTGCGGCTCCCGGATTCTGGCCAAGTTTGTCCCACCCTACGAGTCAACAGTGACCCAAAAACTCAAAGATGCTGGGGCAGTAATGGTAGGTAAAACCAACTTGGATGAATTTGCCATGGGGAGTTCTACGGAAAACTCGGCTTTTCAACTTACTAAAAACCCTTGGAATTTATCCCATGTCCCCGGCGGCTCCTCCGGGGGCTCAGCCGCAGCCGTTGCTTCTGGGGAATGTCCCATTGCTCTCGGTTCTGATACCGGTGGTTCTATTCGTCAACCGGCTTCTTACTGTGGAGTAGTTGGCATGAAACCGACCTATGGATTAGTATCGCGCTATGGTTTAGTGGCATTCGCATCGTCCTTAGATCAAATTGGACCATTTGCTCGCACTGTAGAAGATGCCGCTATTTTACTGAATGCGATCGCAGGATATGACCCCAATGACGCGACCAGCCTCAAAGTAGACATTCCCGACTATACCCAATTCCTGCAACCAGACCTAAAATCCAACGGTAAAGTTAAGATTGGTATTATTACAGAAACTTTTGGTGAAGGCTTAGACCCAGTAGTAGAGAAAGCAGTCACTAAAGCGATTGATCAGCTCAAAGACTTAGGTGCTGAGATTCAGGAAATTTCCTGTGCTCGATTCCGGTATGGTTTGCCTTGCTACTACATCATTGCTCCGTCAGAAGCATCAGCAAATCTAGCTCGCTACGATGGCGTTAAATATGGCTTACGGGCATCAGATGCTGACAATCTCCTTTCTATGTACACCAAAACCCGTGCTGAAGGGTTCGGTGCAGAAGTCAAGCGCCGGATTATGCTAGGAACCTATGCCCTATCCGCTGGTTACTATGATGCCTATTATCTCAAAGCCCAAAAAGTTCGTACTCTGATTAAACAGGATTTTGAAGCAGCCTTTGACAAGGTCGATGTGCTAGTCTGTCCCACAGCTCCCTCCACAGCATTTAAAGCTGGGGAAAAGACAGAAGACCCCTTAAGTATGTATCTGACTGACCTGATGACTATTCCAGTTAACCTGGCTGGGTTACCAGGGATGAGTATACCCTGTGGCTTTGATGAACAGGGATTACCAATTGGGATGCAGTTGATTAGTAATGTATTGCGGGAAGACCAGCTATTTCAAGTAGGTTATGCTTATGAACAAGCAACCGAATGGCATCTAAGCCAACCGGTTTTCAAGGATGAAGGATGAACTATGAAGATCATTGATTATGTTGATTGTTGCAGGATTTATAGCGATCGCTTACGCCTTAGTCTGTACCTCAGTGTTGCTGTTGCAACATCGGCTAATGTTTTGTCCGGCTTCAGTGATTGAAAATACACCAGCTGACTTTGGTTTGCCTTACGAAGAGCTTTGGTTACCAATATCCAATAAGGGTAAAATTGATAAAATCCATAGCTGGTGGATTCCCTCTGACTCACCAGAAAGTAAGGTGATGCTATATCTGCACGGTAATGCCTGTAATATTGGGTCATATCTTGAAATAGCCCAACGGTTACATCAGCTAGGTTTATCCCTGCTGCTGATTGACTACCGAGGCTATGGTCGCAGCGACGGTAAATTTCCTAGGGAATCCCAAGTTTATCAAGATGCTCAAGTGGCTTGGGATTATCTAGTCCAACAACGAGGCATCAATCCCCAAGATATTTTTGTCTATGGTTATTCCATAGGGGGAGCAATCGGGATTGATCTAGCGGTGCGTAACCCAGACATGGCAGGGTTGATTTTGGAAGGCTCATTTACTTCCATGCGGGATATGGCAGATTATCAGGGAAAATATGGTTTCTTGCCGATCGATCTTCTGCTTACCCAGCGGTTTGACTCAATTAGTAAAATCAAGTCACTCCAAACACCTATATTCTTAATCCATGGCACTAGTGATACCACAGTTCCTGCTAGGATGAGTCAAGTCTTGTTCGATGCTGCTACAGTTCCTAAACAGCTTTGGCTAGTTCCTGATGCAGCTCACAATGATTTGACAACTGTTGCTACTGCCGAATATCAGCAGAAAATTCGGGAATTTGTCACACAGGTTTATGCAGGACAAGCTATAGCCCAGCAATCTAGTAGTAAGCATTCAGCGGTCAGCGGTCAGCGGTCAGCCTAATGCTTAAAATAAACCCAGCGTAGCGTGCGCATCTCAAGTAGCGTGCGCAATGCGCAAATGATAGAATTTAATAGTTCGAGATTAATGAGAATTGAAAATCTGGGGAAAAGTCCATCATAAGCATATGCTGATAGCTGATAGCTGATAGCTGATAGCTGATAGCTGATAGCTTAGCGCTATAGTATTTCACGGCTTTTTCTAATCCCGCCACAAAGCAATACCCCCCAATAACCCAGCGACATTGGGCACTACTTTTACATTGGGGGGTAGCTCAAAGTTAATTTTTTTGGCTTCACCACCACCAATGTAAAGGTAATTATAATTAAACAAACGCTCCAGGCATGCGATCGCTTTTTGGAGCCGATTATTCCATTTCTTCTTACCGTCTTTCTCTAAAGCCGCTCGCCCCAACTGTTCTTCGTAGGTTTCCCCTTTACGAAAAGGATGGTGTCCCATTTCCAGATTTGGCACCAGCTTGCCATCCACAAATAAAGCAGAACCAAACCCTGTGCCTAGGGTAATCGTCAATTCCACTCCCTTGCCAGTAATTGCTCCTAATCCTTGGACATCGGCATCATTAGCTACCCGCACCGGTTTGCCTAAGCGTTGAGATAGGGTAGTAGCCAGATCAAATCCCTGCCAATCAGGATCGAGGTTTACCGCCGTATAGGTTATCCCATTGCGAACCACTCCAGGAAATCCCACCGATACCCGTTCAAAATCCCCTTGTCCGAGAGCTAGGGATGCGATCGCATGAATGATAGCATCCGGCTTAGGAGGTTGGGGTGTTTCTAAGCGACTACGTTGGGTGATGGGATTACCCAATTCATCTAATACCATCACCTTAACGCCACTGCCACCAATATCTACGGTAAGGGTATGGATTGGGCTATTGTTTTGATTCATCAGGTATTTTAGTTCACGGTTCACGGTTCACGGTTGACTGTCAACAGTCAACAGTCAACAGTCAACAGTCAACAGTCAACAGTCAACAGTTATAGCACTACGCATTCAGATGTTTGACATTCCTAAACTCCGAAACTTAAGTAATCGCTTACTTTTAGGTGCGACCCGTGGCGAATTTAATTCGACGACTGTAAGCGCACCTTTGACTTCTGACTTCTAATTTCTGACGCTAAGCGTAGCGCTATAACAGTCAACAGTCAACAAGAAACAAAAAACATGATCGATTCAAACGACCTAACTTATGCTTGTAATAGTTTTTGCCTAGCACGTTCAGCACGAGCTGGAGCACTAGCCATTACCTCTGCCATCTTTTCGAGCATTTCTCCTGGGTAATTTTCTAAAACCCTGGTAGACATAGAAATACGACCTTTGCCTTCATCCAAGTTAATAATCATTACCTGGATCACTTGACCGATTTCAAACACTTTGGAGAGGTCTTCAACGAAACTTTGGCTTACTTGCTTAATGTGCAGCAAGCCATTGGTTTGATTAAAGTCCACAAACACACCAAAGGGCTTGATCGCAGCTACTTTACCTTCCACTAATTGTCCCACTTCTAGCTCAGAGAAAGTAGCAGCACGCACAGCTTCCCGCTGAGAAAGCACTAGCTTCTTGCGATCGCGATCAGCTTCTAGGAAATTGACTGTTAGTTTCTGACCAATCAAGGAATCTAGATTGTCGTGCTGACTCAAGTGCGATCGCGGAATGAATCCCCGCAATCCCCGCACATCCACGGTGACACCACCTTTATTCACTCCAGAAACCCGGACATCTAATGATTTTCCATTCTCTTGGAGTTCAACTAACCCATCCCAAACTTGCTTAATCTCCAGCTGACGCCGGGAAAGGGTAACTTGACCATCAGCATTTTGCTCCCGAATAATCAGGAAATCCATTTCCTCATTCAAGGGCAGTACTTCCGACCAATCCAGATCCGATTCTAAGGAAACTTCACTAATTGGTAGATAAGCCAGGGACTTACCACCGATGTCTACATAAGCACCATCGCTTTCGTAGTTATGTACTCTGCCACGTACCACCTGTCCCTGTTTAAACTCATAGTCGTATTCTTCTAGGGCTTGAGCAAAATCATCCATAGAAAAGGATGAATTGCTGGTGGTCGAAGAGGTTGATTTTGAATTCATGATGATTAACGGTTTAAAATCAGTAATGATTTCTGATATAGGAGCAGCTGCTTAAAAAGTTGGGAGCCGGTGACAGTTTAGTCAAGTTTTTCCCTAAACAGCTGCAAAACGTTTTGCCAAGCATCAGTAGCTGCTTTTTCATTGTAGCTAGCCCGTTGGTCACAGAAAAATCCGTGGTCTGCTCCATCGTAACGAAAGACACGATAATTAATTTTATTTTTCTCAAGAGCAGCCTCAATCTGATCAACCTCTTCTGCTGGAATGCTAGCATCTTCCATCCCAAAGAAACCATAGAGTGTACCGTTAATCTCTGGTGTGCGAGTAATCGTTGGTTCACCACCGCCAGGAGTCATGGTAGTAATCCCAGCACCATAGAACGAAGCAGTAGCTTTAATATCGGGTAAGGTAGCAGCCAGATAGGCAACATGACCCCCGAAACAAAAGCCAATAGAGCCGATGGGGTTATCTTGCACAGGGGTTTGACTCCTCAGGTAACCGATGGCCCCTTGGATGTCTCCCAGGAGTTCCGCTGCTCTGGTTTGTTCCTTGTATTCCTTGCCAATGTTAATGTCTTCAATGGTGTAACCTGTCTCAAAGCCTGGAGCAAGGCGTTGATAGAGTGCGGGAGCGATCGCAACATAGCCTTCTTTCGCAAATCGTTCTGTGATATCCCGGATATGGCCATTCACCCCAAAAATTTCTTGCAGCACCACAATTCCAGGAAGAGGTGTTTCTGCCACCGGCATTGCCAGGTAAGCTGCTATGTCTAGATCACCATTGACCACCTTGACGGTAATGCTACGAATTTCCCTATGTGTCATAATCGATTTGGAAGGATGTGAAGCTCTTGCTTGGCAGTTATAGATGCTAAGCTAAAGGTTTTCTTGGCTTTCTGAATTCAGCGCCAATTCTACAGCAGTAGCTTAACTCTAAATTATACCTGTATTTAATAAATAAATAATAAGTTTATTAACTAGTTTACTTAATTGGAGAGTTCAGGATAGTCCAGATTATTACTTTACCATCTATTAATTTTTATTGATTTTTATTGATTTTTATTGATTTAATTATTTGGGAGCTAAATCCGTTATAATTGGCTGATTTTTTTTCAGCTATCAGCTATCAGCTATCAGCTATCAGCTATCAGCTATCAGCTATCAGCTATCAGCTATCAGCTATCAGCTATCAGCTATCAGCTTATGGGCTACAGATGGTGCTACAGATGGTGCTATCAGCTATAGCGCTTTTTATCCTCATGAGGTACACATATTTTATTTTTTTACCTCTTCCCTCTTCCCCTCCTGGGAGGGGTTAGGGGTGGGTTCCTCTTCCCTCTTCCCTCTTCCCTGCTCCGAACGCGCCCCGCGTGGCCTACGGCCTCAGTCCCTGCTCCGAACGCGCCCCGCGTGGCCTACGGCCTCAGTCCCTGCTCCCTAAAACCCAAAAACTTGTACCTGACTAGATTAAAAACAGCTATATCAGCTATCAGCTAATGCTCTAATTGAGTTGCTACAGATGGTGCTATCAGCTATCAGCTGACGGCTGAATGCTTACTACCGAGACTTTGAATTGCTTCAAATCTCGAACTATTAAATTATTCCAAATGAAGTTTATTTTAAGCTGACGGCTGACCGCTGACCGCTGACCTTTGGCTGATAGCTGAATGCTTACATTATAGCTGAAGTGGATAGCAAAATTTGACCGAAAAGTTTAAAATCTAAAATTTACCATATAATAGTGATAAACAGGGGATTTTGGAGACTCTGTAATGGTTCAGTATCATATTCAACAAGATAGTGAAATACCTGCCTCGAAGCAGCTATTTGACCAAATTCAGTTTGCGATCGCATCCCGACAATATTCCCCAGGTCATAAACTGCCCAGTACTCGTCAGCTAGCCATGGAGACGGGTTTGCACCGCAATACCATCAGCAAGGTATATCGGCAGTTAGAAGAAACAGGACTAGTAGAGTCCCATGCTGGGTCAGGCATTTATGTTAAGGCACAGGGTCATGAAGGGGGTAATCGACGTCAGGTTGGCATTCTTAACCAGTTTTCCCCCGAAGCTTACAAGGTTGTTCAAGATAGCCTCAATCAACTTCTCGGACAAGGTTGCTCCCTTAACCAAGCTAGGGAACTATTTTTGTCGGAGATTGACTGGCGGTTACGGTGTAGCGCTAGGGTACTGGTGACAGTAGAGTCACGAGATCTTGGTGCTGGAGAATTGATGGTGCAGGAGTTAGAACAATCCTTGGGAATCCCGGTGCAGTTGGTGCCAATGGAAGAACTCTCAGAAGCTTTGGATCAAACTCACTCGGCTACAGTAGTTACTAGTCGCTATTTTATCGGTAAAGCAGAAGCGATTGTTGCCCCTAAATCTGTCCGTGTCATCCCTGTTGATATTTATGACTATGAGCCAGAACTTAAGCTAATTAAGAATCTCTCCAAAGGTAGCCGTTTAGGAGTGGTTAGCATCAGTTCTGGGATTTTAAAAATAGTAGAAATTATTATCCATAGTCTACGGGGAGATGAGTTGTTAGTGATGACGGCTCAGATCAAGGACAACTACAAACTAAAAGCTCTGGTTCGCAGTTCCCAGATAATTATTAGCGATCAGGCAAGTTATCAAAGTGTTAAAGATGCCATATTAGCCGCTCGTGAAGATATTATTCGACCACCCAAGGTGATCCGTTGTGAAAACTATATTGGTAGCAAATCGATTAATCTGCTCAAACGGGAACTGGGTTTGGGTTAACTTAAAGGTTTGATGGGATTAAAGCTATGGGATATTATGGATTATACCGCTAAAAATATCAAAATCAAAATATATTGTCCAGTAAACCGTTTTATAACATTAACTCCATCAGCTCAATTAGCTAGTTTAAATTAACTCCTTTAACTTAACTAAAGCAATTAATTATTCGTAAAATCACTGGACTTTTTAAAAACTAGCTCCAACTCTCGTCCCTTCTGCCTTCTACCTTCTGCCGTAAGCATTTAGCCGTCAGCTATCAGCTAGCTATCAGCTAATGCGCTACAGATGGTGCTACAGATGGTGCTATTGAATCAGCTATGCAGAGGTGCGACCCGTGGCGAATTTAATTCGACGACTGTAAACGCACCATTACCGACCTGCGGGGGTTTACCCCACTCACGCTTGGCATCAAGACAACAGGTAAGCATTGCTTTAATCTGAGTTACGTCAGCTGACCGCTGTTCGCTTAGCGTGAGCTAAAAGCTCACGGCTGACCGCTGATAGCTGAATACTTACGCTTAAGTTCTGCTACCTAAGGCTATATATTATAAAATTTAATTAGATCAGATCTAGGTGATGTCTGACAGCAATATCAAAAACCTAGCTGGATTAGTGTGAAAACTTTTTATATAAAGTAAAATTTCTCTAGGGTTGTTCTTTGGTTGGATCACAAGCAACCGAAATTAACTGCCAACAAGAAGATCAGCAAACATCAACGCCCCGACCCGATCAGTCCAGCAAGGGTATCCCTAGGTACATCATATTATGAAGAACACGAATTCTGGTGTAGGAGTGCAAATTGATCAAGAGCCTCAAACTTTCCCATCACCACTTAAACCAGTAGTAGAACTTAACCAGAACCTTAGTCATTCCCCTTCTATCGAGCAAATCGTCGCAGAGGCTCATGGTCACAAAGCTTCTGACATTCATATTCGAGTGGGACAGGTCCCCAGATTTAGGATTCGGGGCAAGATGTATGTGGCTAAACGTCATACCAAGGTCACAGTGGAAGTCTTTGAGGCATACCTCAATGAGATTCTCACTCCGGCTCAGAGGAAGCAGTTTGCTGAAGCCAAAGAACTGGATACTGCTATTTTTTACCCTGGCTTAGTGCGCTGTCGGGTGAATTGTTTTGACTCCCTAAACGGCGGAGCCATTGTGCTGCGATTAATCAGCCTTGATGTTCCTTCAATCGATGATTTAACTCTACCGCAAGTTTTCAAAAAAATAGTTAGCAGGGGTCAGGGAATTATTTTAATTACCGGTCCGACAGGATCAGGTAAATCAACCACTCTTGCGGCTATGATTCGCCATCTCAATGAAACAGAGTACAAACATATTGTTACGATTGAAGACCCGGTTGAATATGTCCACCGCTCCCGAAAGTGCCTGATTAGTCAGCGAGAAGTGGGATTGCACACCCATGAGTTTCACCACGCTCTGCGGTCTGTGTTACGGGAGGATCCCGATATAATTCTAATTGGGGAAATGCGCGATCGCATCACAGTTGATACTGCCCTGCAAGCTGCCCAAACCGGTCATCTGGTCTTGGGTACTCTACACACTCGCAATGCCATCAGCAGTATTAACCGTCTGTTGAATCTCTACAATCCTGATGAACAGTCAGCGATCCGCATCCAGATTGCTGAGTCCCTGTTGGCAGTTATTGCCCAACTCTTAGTACCAACCATCGATAAGGGTCGGATTGCGGTTCATGACATTTTAATCAATACCCCAACTGTACAGGATTACCTGCTTAAGGGAGAAGATGTGGATGTGTTCCGACTGATGGAAACTGAAACCATTGAAGGGATGCAAGTGATGAATCAGGCTCTCTACAACTACCTAATTGATGAAAAAATCACACCCACCGAAGCCCTTAAAGTGTCTCCTGATCCCCAGGCTTTGATACGCCAGATGCGCACTGGTGGTATAGATGCTTCCGCCTCGGCTCGTGATTGGATGAATGAAGGTTAGGAGGTTGTCTGTCAGAATTTAGAATTAAGAATGAAGAATTTAGAATGTAGCATTTAGAATGCAGAATTTAGAATGAAGAATGAAGAATGAAGAATGCAGAATGCAGAATGAAGAATGCAGAAGGCAGAAGGCAGAAGGCAGAAGGCAGAAGGCAGAAGGCAGAATGGTGAATTCCCAATTCTAAATTCTAAATTCTAAATTCCCAATTCTACATTCTTAATTCCCAATTCTACATTCTTAATTCCCAATTCTACATTCTTAATTCCCAATTCTACATTCTACATTCTTAATTCTACATTCTTAATTCTTACCTTTTACCTTGCTTCGCCAACTTCTTCTTAGACAGCTTCCGCAAACGAACTGACTGAGGTGTAATCTCTACCAGTTCATCGGGTCCAATATACTCCAAAGCCCGTTCCAAACTCATCTCCACTGGGGCTTGTAACTGCACTAATTCATCCCCAGTCGCGGAACGATGGTTAGTTAACTGCTTAGTTTTACAGACATTTAGATCTAAATCCTGAGGACGATTGTGTTCCCCAATAATCATGTTTTTGTAAACCTTGGTGCCTGGTTTAATAAAGAATACACCACGGTCTTCTCCATTTTTAAGGGCATAGAAGGTAGCCATCCCTTCTTCAAAGGCTACAATTACTCCATTGCGGCGAGTCTCTAATTCCCCAGTCATGGGACGATATTCTAGGAAGCTATGATTCATGATACCTTCACCTTTGGTCAGGCGAAGGAAGTCCCCCCGGAAACCGACTAAGCCACGGGCAGGAATCACAAAATCGATTTGGGTGCGACCATTGGCACCTACTTGCATATCTTGCATTTCCCCTTTGCGCTGTCCCAAACGCTCGATACAGCTACCAACCGCTTCTTCTGGTACATCTAGCACTAGATATTCAAAGGGTTCACAAGGTTGACCATTGACTTCCCGGTAGATCACTTGGGGTTGGGAAACTTGGAACTCATATCCTTGGCGACGCATGGTTTCGATCAGAATACCCAGGTGTAGCTCTCCACGACCAGATACTAGGAATTTATCGGGGGAGTCAGTGGGTTCTACCCGTAGTGCTACGTTTGTTTCTAATTCTCGGAATAAGCGATCGCGTAATTGTCGCGACGTTACAAAGTCCCCTTCCTTACCGGCAAAGGGCGAATCATTCACGCAGAAGGTCATTTGCAAGGTAGGCTCATCTACCTTAATTAGGGGTAAGGCTTGGGGTTCATTGGGACAAGTAATGGTTTCACCAATATTGGCATCAGCAAACCCAGCTACTGCCACGATATAACCAGCTGATGCTTCTTTTAGGTCAACTCGCTTGAGTCCTTCAAATCCCATCAACTTGGTAACTTTTGCCTGAACTATGTCCCCAGTATCCTTAACTAAAGCAGCTTGTTGACTGGCCTTAATGGTTCCGTTGTGAATTCTGCCAATCACAATCCGACCTAGGTACTCAGAATAGTCCAAGGTGGTGACTTGTAGTTGTAGGGGCTTAGCAGGGTCTCCTACTGGTGGCGGAACATGATGCAAAATTGCTTCAAACAGTGCCTGCATATCTACCGCTTCTGCATCCAAATCTTCTTTGGCGTAGCCTTGTAGACCGGAGGCAAATAGGTAGGGAAACTCACACTGGTCATCGTCTGCTCCTAATTCTAGGAACAGATCCAGGACTTTGTCGATGGCACCATAAGGGTCGGCTTGGGGTCGGTCAATTTTATTGACCACTACAATCGGGCGCAGTCCTTTTTCCAGAGCTTTTTTCAGGACAAATCGGGTTTGAGGCATTGGTCCTTCATTCGCATCCACAATTAGGATGCAGCCATCCACCATACCCAATACCCGCTCTACTTCTCCACCAAAGTCAGCGTGACCGGGAGTATCAACAATATTAATTAGGATGTCTTTGTACCGAACGGCGGTATTCTTAGAAAGAATAGTAATACCCCGCTCCCGCTCTAAATCGTTGGAGTCCATCACGCAGTCTGGAATGTCTTCCCCTTCGCGGAAGATACCGGATTGTTTGAGTAGAGCGTCAACTAGGGTAGTTTTGCCGTGATCGACGTGAGCGATAATAGCAACGTTGCGAATTGGGAGAGTCATACCAGCGCCTGGAAATAGGTAGCAGCAGTTAAAATTTTTTCTAAAGATTTCTTAATAATTCTAGCTTATCTTGGCAAGACCCGAAGAAAAATGGCTGATGCCCGACTTGTAGCATCCGGCTAAGCTAAACCTATGTATAGCAAAGGGAGTAGGGAGTAGGGAGTAGGGAGTAGGGAGTAGGGAGTAGGGAGTAGGGAGTAGGGAACTTCAGATTAAAAATTATCACAATTGATTTAGGTACCCTATCAAATTTATGCACTTTTGAGAAATTTGCGTTCGCGTAGCGTGGCCTACGGCCAATCGCTTTTAGCGGAAGCTTCGCTTCATCGCGTAGCGTGACCAAAGGTCAATCTTTGCTGCTGGTGCCATCAGTTGAGAGTTACCTGTAACTGTAGGCTTACTCGGTCAGTCCTGAATTGATTAACTGCTGACACTGGTAAGCGATCGCGTTTCAGTGGATACCTTCTTCTGGCTTTCAACCGGGGGCTGAGGAGGTGCTGACTCGTTCTCAGCCTTCAAACGCAGAGTAAAGGATTTATCAACATAGATACCTTTGGAATCAGTGCGACGGACAATCACGGTATGGCTGGTGTCTGTTTTGAAATTCATCAAGCTTTGCTCGGTAAGAGCCAGTTTATTCTCCGTCAACATAAACCGCCCGCCAGCATCATCAATTAATGAGTAGGTATACCGTTCTCCTGTTTTTGGGTTAGTCGGGGATAGGATACCAACTACAGTTCCTGGTTTCATCTGCTCAGGGATAGGTTGATCAGCTTGGTCAGACTTTTGGGCTGTTCGGCGGACATTTTCCTGACTTGTGCTGGTATCTTGGTGATGGTTTTGGTTAGCTAAGCTAGCGTTTTGAGCAAGGCGATACAGGTCAGTAAAGAAGTTATTGAGAGGTTGAATCCGCCCCTTAGCTGCTTCGACTTCGACTAAGTCACTGTTGGTCAATTCTTGAATAACGGACGATATAGAAGGGTGGGTAAAACTGTAGAGACCTTCCGCAGGAGATTCCAAAACAGCTGAGAAAGATAGATTCTCTTCACCGATCGATGGTGGTGATTGTTTAAATTTAATCTGATCTAAGGGCAAGAACAACGTAGAGGATTTAGCCAAGTTTAGCTTAGCTGTATTTTCCTTACTATCCTCAACTTGTATCGGTAAACTATTAGGGCTTGTTGCCACTGGGCTGGTGAACAGAAGTAGACCATACTTCCCTAAGCTTAAGTCTTGATTGTTTTGCTCTACAGTTTCCTCTATAGCATCAGTTTCAGAGACTGTTTCAGGGGTTGAGGATTGGTCTATCTCGCTCTCACTGATGGTAGTTAGCAAATCATCCATTGAATAGATGTTTGATTCGCTATCTTCTATGGGCACAATATTGTCAGGTTGCCCTGTTTTTGTAGAGGATTTTCCTATCCTCAGCCGAATCGGAAGCCGATGATAGTTTATCTGTAGTACAATTACTCCCCATCCTCCAAGAGATACCACTGCCCAGCCAAACAACCATAGGTATAGTGGTTTATTGGAGAGGGCGTTCAAGGGGGTTGAACTAACCGATTGATTTGCTAAGGGAGACTCTGCTGTTGAAATAAAATTATCAATGATAGTATCCTGGAGTTCCCCTCTAGTTTCTGGCTGATTTGGGGAAATCTCGATCAACTCCCTCTCTTGAGCAGATAAAAATTCTGAGTGCAATTGTTGTAGAGTTATCCAGGTTATTGGTCCAACTATACCATCCGCATTCAACCCTAGTGCTTGCTGGAATGTAGAGACAGCAGCAAAGGTATTGGAGCCGTATACACCATCCACTGGCTGTTGGTAGTATCCCAACTGTTGCAGTATAGTTTGTAGTCTAGTCACAACTTCCCCTTGGCTACCCAAACGCACTGTTGGGGGCAAGGCTATTTCTTCTGAATACCTTCCCTGGACTGTTTTGAGATTACTGAATCGAGAGTTTTGAGCAAATGCGATCGCTTCTGGAGCACTGATGCTATTGGGGGGTTTCCACTGCCCAGGGGCTTGGTTGAGCTTCTCAGTGGGCATGCAGATACTGCTGTGACTGTAGTTAAGACTAGCAGTGGCATTTTTGCAGTGGCTGTAGGCTAGTAGTAGGAGAGTTGAGGGGTCAGGCATATAGCGTTTGTATCTAGGTTGCAAACACGCTTCTTGCTGCAAAAGGCAAGAGGCAAGAGGAATTCCCCCTAACCGCCCTCAATCAGGGGAGGAGGCAAGAGGGGGAAGAGATCGGGAGTTTTATTCGACAATAAAAAAAGACCTCCTAGGTTTACATCTGATCGAGAAACGCTATAGACAGCACTTTAGTCTAGTAAGCTTTGCAGAATTTATTTTGTTAACCCGGATATTTTGGTGATGAGATTTGTAAAGTTTTGTAAACTATGGTAAAGGGAGCAGGGAGTAGGGAGCAGGGAGTAGGGAACAGGGAACAGGGAGTAGGGAGTAGGGAGTAGGGAGTAGGGAGTAGGGAATAGGTAATAAGGAAAAAATCTCTGTACCTCATAGCTATTAAAAACGCTATATAGCCATTTTCTATCCCATGAGCTACAAAGGGATCCCCCTAAATCCCCCTTAAAAAGGGGGACTTTGAGGTTGATAACCGTACTTTATAAATGCAAGAAACGCTATAAGTAAATATTATTAATTATGCTAGTATAGCATTCAAAAATCAAAAAGCTTTTTCTATCAGACTAGAGCGGTTTCTAGTCTAATCAGGTAGACATTATTTTTACCCTCTTACATTTTATGACTTCACTGCTCCCTACTCCCTACTCCCTACTCCCTTTGCTATAGATTATCGCTATTCACTAGATTGAGTTGAAGAAGGAGATGGAACAGTTGGCGTTGGTGACAGTGACGGCTGCTGATCTATTCCCAAAAATCTTTTTATTGGCTCGTTCAATATCCCATTACCGAATAATCCGAGCACTGCCGCAACCACACCAACAATTGTCATAATCACACTAATTTTGTTCCATATATCTCCGCTGTTAGGGTTGCTTTTAGAGTCAGTGACTTTGATAGTATTACGTTTCCCTTTCCGATTTATTTGTAGTAATAGTTTTGCTGTTATTAACACTGCCTCTATTCTTGTTGTTGGAATTGGTGATGACATCACCGCCATCTGTGTTGATCTTACTATTTTTGGCCATATTGGTTATATCTTTTCCTCCGATGGAAACATTACCACCTTCATTATACAAATCTATATTATATGTACTTTGATTATCTCCCACAGTTTTACTAACTATGGGATCATGATATAATATCGTCTTAATAACGTCTTTTGGCTCAAGTGCATTCCAGGTTTTACGACGCATACTATCTTTGGCAGATATCAGCGTTTTATTAAGCCAAGGTAGTTCAGAAAATTCTCCAATAATACGCTCCAATTGATCACAGCCTTGAGCAGTTCCAAAATTTTCCAGTTGCCGTAAAATGTTATTTCTTAATCTAACAACCCTATCCCTTGGACCCAAGACATGAACTTCACCATTACTATAATCGGGATCTTCGTCATAGGGATATTGCCTAACCAGCCAGATATATAGATCAGCTAACTGTTTCTCATTAAGCTCAAGCTTTAACTCACCGGAAAACAACATATGGCGCTTAGCAACTGACTCAATGAACTCTCGTCCAAGATTTGGTTCTTGCTCAAGAATTGACCATATACTAGACCAACGGTCGGTAGTTTGATAGTCGAATAGGAATGTTAAGGCAATGATGACTCTGTCACGTTCATCTTTGTTCAAAGGCAATGGCAATGAGCTCAATGTTTGTAGATATTCTATAGCTTCATCTCTAGCTTCATTCGAGCCATGTTTGAGAAGCTCTTCTAACAGATACCGAATACAGCTGGGCTTTAGGGATTTATTCTGAGCCTTTTCTAAAATAAAATCGCTTAGATCGTCATCCCAACATTTTTCAAAAAGTCTAATTATAGATATAGAGTCAAACTGCTGATTTTCTTTATCGATCAGGATATCCAAAGTTTGAATTACCTGATCACCAGCTTTTGAGTAAACCCTCTTTACTAACTCTATACAGCTGTTATAATTTTCGCTTTCAACAGGAAAAGCAATGATCACAGGTGCCCAAATGCGCCATGTTTCAGATGGAATCTTGTCAAGAATCTTTGGATCTTTGTTTAGAAGCAACAGAAAAGCTCTACAACCCGCCAAGGCTGGCCGATCAAATTTATTATTACCAATCCAATCAGTATTTATCTCTTTCTTATTTATAATATAGTTTTCGGCACCTTGAATAATCCTATTGCGAGTCAGTTTATCAGCCTCTTTCCACCCTGGAAGCTTAGTTAAATCAGGTTCAAATTCATTAGAATAGTGTCGGCTGTATGGCTTTAGGGTCATTTCCAGATTCAACCACCACCAAGCTAATAAGTTACCATCTTCTAATTTATCCAAACTACGAATAACTCTCTCTCTAGGAGATGGGTCTAATAATTGTTGTTGAGCACGCTGATTCGCAGCTTTTTCTGAAGTCAGTTGTCCCTGTTCACCATAATTAAAATCAGAACTAAATTGCTCAGAGAGCCATTTTTGATTAGCCCTATTACAATAACGTCCAATAATCGAATCAATCGATGCTGTATTATCTTGATTAAATGTATCGTAGATTCTCTGGGCAAAATGTTTATTTAGTATTGCCAATCGTGAGCTAAGCATTGGATCTTCCATCCAATCCTGATCGTGATCAGCAAGCCTAGGTTTTAGGTAGATATCTCCTATTAAATCTAATACGAAATCAGAGTCAACTTCACCTAAATTAACTAGTACGTTGATCAACTTATTGCTATTACCATATTTTTTGATAAAATCCGATTTTAATCTTGGTTGTCTCAGCCATTTTTCTTTAAGCATTGGTACAAGTGTATAGCTGATAAACACTCGGTAGGAATTACTAATAGGAGTTGTTTTATTGGGAATAGCTATAATATCAAATAAATCATCATCTGTCAAATCATTCCGCTTATTATTACACAATGCTTGTAGGCAATAACCCTTAAGCCTATCATGGTCATTCTCTAGAAGGGGATTAAGGGCTAACGGCTTGAGTTTGAGTCTTGAATTCTTATCTCCAATCTCCCCAATAGCTTGAACAGCACTAATCCTAAGTTCAATGGTTTCCGCTGAATCAGTTGCTAAGGTAACCAATTCATTTTGGAGTTCCTTCAGTTGACAGAAGTGAGCCATCATGATAGCTGTATATCGTGCATAAATTGGCTTAGTTTCATCCACAATATATGGACGAATTTGTTCTGCAAGGTTAGGATGTTTTAGTTTCTCGTCTAAGCGGTAGTTAATTAGTTTTTGATTTATTTTTCCTTGCTCAGACTCCAGCAATAAATAGGAAACTACCGCTTCTTGCACAGTACCATCTGGAGGTAGATCGCTCAGAAGTAACACATCAGGATCAGTGCTAAGAATTACCTCACGTATCTCAGGTATCATGGTGGCTAACCATGCAGCAGTTTCATGGAGCTGAGGAATCAATTTCTGCTCAGGGTCTTCATCCTCAGATAAATAGAAAAGACTCTGGAATAAGGACACAGATACATGATGTTCCTTCAAATACCATGCTGCTAGAAACTCAGCATAGGTTTGATGAGACCACCCCATCAGCTTTTCACCACGATATGAAAACAATCCAGTATCTAAAACCTCTTTGATAGCTGATGCAGTGACCTCCAAATTTTTGCTATTAGCAACTTCGGTCTCAATGCAGAGATTTTCAATTAGAACTAGCTCATCTTTATATGGAGCACAATCTGCATATGTTCCATTACAAACACCAAATCGATTGGCAAAAATTGTAACAGCCGCAATCCGAGCAGCAATGATCAGGCGCTGGCTTGGATCGAGACCACCCATAGCACCTGAGTCACGACGGCTAGAATTACTTTCTTCGCATAAACAGCGACAGCCATCAAGATAAATTTCATCAATCCTCTTATTTTCGAGAGACTGACCACGATCACCGTAACTCTTCATCAGAAAGTTTAGGGTGATCGGCTTGATAGCTAGGGGGACGAGGTTTTTTCTAGAAACTTCTTCTAAGAAAGATTCTGGATCAATTCCGTTAGCTTCTGCTGCTTTAACAACATCTTTACGACGAAGTGGAACTAGCTGATATATTCCTAGGGAATCTTCCCCAAAAATTTCCTTTAGATCTGACTCAAGCACAGATGGTAAGACAGCTGTTCTACAAGCAATCCGAAGAGTTAAACGGTTAACATGTTCCTTATAATCCTTAAGCCCATCAACTAAAATTGCTGCCACTGTTTCTAGTCGTAAAAGGCATTCATCAAGACTATCTAAAAATATGTGGAGCCGTTCGCGTAGCGTGGCCGAAAGGCCATGGCTACCAGATTGCCACCTAGTAAATTTTGGGCTTTCAAACAGTTTTTTATTGAGTTGATCTTCCGTAGAAACTGATCGAAGATTAAGTGACAGGATTTCATCGTCTGTATTTTCAAGCTCAGCAGTAACCTTCTCTTCTTCCTCCTTCATGGCTTGAGTCTTGCCGATGCCCGGTTCACCGAGGAGTATGAGGCAGGGTATTTCAGAAATTTCCCTAAAGGTTACCAACTTAGGATTGGGATTGTAATTGTAACCGTTAACCGATTTAACGTCTGGATCGCATAAGTAACCATCATAGCCTAAATCGAAGCGATCAGAGGAAGAACACCAAAATCGCTGCCAGTTATAAGTCTGATTCGACATGCTGTAGGGTTAACAGAATAGACAAGGTTTTTTCTTGATGCAGTCGCTCATGGGGGAAACCCCCAAGACCGCTTAGGTGCGCTTTCCGTTGGCGAATTAAATTCGCCACGGGTCGCACCTCTGCATCGCTTCCTATGATAACTAGAAAAATCTCTAGCAATCCGTGTAGGAATTGTGATAATTTTTGATCCGAAGTTCCCTATTCCCTGTTCCCTTTCCTATACCTTACCGAATTAAAACCGGCTATATTATAGCAGCTGATTTTTAGAATAGCATTTAACTATGCCACTTTTTAAAGTGACATAATTTCAAAACAGATCCAAAATCTATCATGGTAGAAAATAATCTAGTGTGCAATCTCCACCATCCACGTAAAAGACACACTTGTGTAATCGACACAAGATCAGACCAGGCTGCATTTAAACCAAAAACTGCATTCTACCAATAGTTTTGCTTAATAGTTGTAAGCATTCAGCTATCAGCTGTCAGCCGTCAGGTAATCAACGGGAGCTAGTAAACAAGCTGGGGGGGCTAGTACGGTTGGTTGAAAATCCCTGGTTGTTTTACTCATCCGACCCCGTGCAGTTAAAGCGCCTGCTAGCACTTCAAATAGCACCATCTGTAGCGCATAAGCACCTCAAGTAGCGTGCGCGTAGCGCATTAGCTGATAGCCTATGCGCTACGCGCAATGGGGGTTTTCCCCAGACTTTCAATTTTATTTGAAGCTGACCGCTGACCGCTGACCGCTGACCGCTGACCGCTGACCGCTGACCGCTGACCGCTGACAGTTTACTGTCAACAGTTACCAATCAACAAAACGCGCTTCATCTAAAACAGGAAAACAACCATGAAAATCGAAGCAGAAAACTCAACTCGCGTTACCCTACAAAATTACGAGGTTTTTGATAATGTAAGTGCTTCAGGCTCTAAAGCAGTCAGAATCGAAGACATTGAAACCAACGGCATAATCAGAATTGACTGGACAGAAACTGATGGTGTTGCTGGCAAATACCATATCGGTATTGCTCACTTTGATGAAGTAGATGGAAAAGCTAAACTAATACTACGGGTTAATGGTATTGACATTGACACCTATACTTTGGAGAAAAACCTTGGTGGAGATGGACCCAACCCCCTTAACTATGTCGGTTTCACTGACTCTCTCAGCAATAGTGATCCTAATCCAAATCCTATCTTTAAAGATGTACAACTTGCCCCAGGCGATCGCATCGAAATTGTTGTAGAGGCAGATAGTCTTGATAATGAGACCTTCGAGTTAGGGCGAATTGACGCCATTGAATTTACTTCCGCTGAAGTGGATCTGTTTTGGCATAATTCTCAGACTGGTGCCATGGGAGCTTGGCGGATGCATGGGGTAATGGGTACTGACCTAGATGAGGCAGTGACGATTCAAATGGAATCCGTTAACAGTGACTGGGAGATTCGTGCTGCTGGAGACTTCAACGGTGATAGCCACAAAGATCTGGTTTGGCGCAATACCGCTAATGGAGACATTGGTATCTGGTTAATGAAGGGTTCCCAGTTCCAAGAAGCAGTATCCATCGTCCCAGTCTCAGACCTCAACTGGAAAATCCATGGCACAGGAGATTTCAACGGTGATCAGCAAACCGATCTGCTGTGGCGTAATCACTCCACTGGCGAAAATGCAGTTTGGCTGATGAATGGCACTGAGCCGATTCAGGGAGTACTAATCAAATCAGAATCAGCGAACAGTAAATGGAAGATGGTTGGTGCCGGAGACTTTGATGGAAATGATAATACGGATATTCTCTGGCTTAATACTGAAAACCAAAATCTTTACTACTGGCGCATGGCAGGTACCGATTACATAGAATCAGTATTTGTTAATAATGCACCCTTTGACAACACCTGGAAAATTCAAGGAGTTATGGATTTTGACGACAATGCTTACGATGACATTTTCTGGAGCAATACTGTTGACGGCAAGACAGGGATGTGGATGATGCATGAAAACGGTTACGACCGACCAGTAATCGCTGAGTCGGTAGATTTGAGCTGGGAAGGCCATGCCTGAAGTGACATGTGTTGACCGTTAACTGTTGACGCTTGAGTGTCAACAAACAGCGCTTAATCAAATTATGCGATCGCGTAGCGGCTCGTACCGAGCATCGCGTAGCGTGGCCTACGGCCAATCGCACTGCTGACTTGCTGCCGTTTACAATCAATTGGTCACACACCAATGGGGCGCATCCCGTGCGCCCCTAAGAGTTATTTTTCTTCTATAGCGTTGATGATATAGAGTAAACTAAATGAAAATTGCGATCTTATCCCTAAATGCTGCCTTATAGCGTTTATCACAGTTATGAGGTACAGTCTCCTGGGAAGCTGATTCCCTGTTAGGTGCGCGCTTGCCTGGCCAATGTCTCCCCCAGCCGCTTTAATAATTACTTTCTGGACAATTCTTCTTAAACCAACGCAGAGCAACAACTCTGAAGGCTGGTTTCGACATACGGGCAATTGATTTCATCATCCAGTTGAGGGAGCGAGATTGAAACTTTTTGTTGATCAGGTTGACTGAGCCGACATCGTAAAGGCAATCAAGGATGAGCTTCACGGTAGCTTCTTCCCTCTCTACTAAATGTTCCAGCAGCAGCAGGACATCATGCATACGCTCGTTTTGCATGCGCTCTTCTGCCAAGATTTTCGGCACCTCGACCAATGGTTCGGAAGATGTCATCATACTGGTGGTATCGATACTTGACTGTTCCAGGCTTGGATTCATTCCTGACACCCTAATCAATAATTTACCTATTTTCTAGTAACTATAACCTAAGATTGCGTCAAAATTGAATTGATCAGCATTAGGTACCCTTACACAAG
>NZ_GL890970.1:252069-261828 GCF_000211815.1 Moorena producens 3L | reverse complement strand
ATCACAGTTATGAGGTACAGTCGTCCTGGGAAGCTGATTCCCTGTTAGGTGCGCTCTTACTTGGCGAATTTAATTCGCCAAGTAAGAGCGCACCTCTTGATGCAGCGCATCCCTATTCCCTATTCCCTATTCCCTATTCCCTATTCCCTATTCCCTATTCCCTATTTCCTCTTCTTTCTTCCCAGATCCGCTGTTCCGGTGATCCGCTGTTCCCTAAAATCCCGAAATTGTGTACCTCATAGCTATGAGAATTGCTATATATTCTACCCGACGGTTGAAGGATGCTGGGGAAAAGCGGGGTCATGAAATGCGGGTGATTGACTATATGCGCTGTTACCTGAATATTACAGCTCACAAGCCAATGGTAATGTATAGCAGTCGCCAGGGCAGTTAGGACATGACAAAAGTCTCACACCCTTTGTAAGCGATGCAGCGCGGTCTTGGGGGTTTCCCCCATGAGCGACTGCATCAAGAAGCGCAAGAGTTTGACTTCTGACAAATGACAAATGACTTCTGACTTCTGCTAGATCAGGGAAAACCTTTAGAAAACTTTGATGCCATTATTCCCCGGATCGGGGCATCAAAGACCTTCTATGGCACCGCTGTTGTACGGCAGTTTGAAGTGATGGATGTTTTTAGTGCTAATCCAACTCAGGCAATTTCCCGCTCCCGTGATCAACTACGCTCTCAACATATCCTTTCTCGTGAAGGTATTGGTTTGCCCGTAACTGGCTTTGCCCATTCAACCCAAGATATTGACGGTTTAATCGAGATGGTAGGTGGTGCTCCTTTGGTTATTAAACTATTGGAGGGTACCCAAGGCATTGGGGTGGTACTGGCAGAAACCCATCAAGCTGCCAAGTCCGTTATTGAAGCCAATCGCTGTTTAGACGCCAATATTTTAGTCCAAGAATTTATCAAAGAAGCAGGGGGTATGGATATTCGCTGCCTTGTGATTGATAGTAAGGTAGTGGCATCAATGAAGCGACAGGGAGCAGAAGGGGAATTCCGCTCGAACCTACACCGAGGGGGAACAGCAGAAAAAATCCAGTTAACCCCTGAAGAGCGTAGCACAGCAATTCGTGCTGCTAAAGCCATGGGATTACCCATAGCTGGGGTAGACATGGTACGCTCCCATCGTGGTCCGCTAGTGTTGGAAGTTAATTCTTCACCAGGACTAGAAGGAATTGAAAAGGCGACTGGGGTGGATGTGGCCGGGAAGATTATTGGATTTCTCGAAAAAAGTGCTGCGAATGAGAAAAAAGGTGGGCCTGGAAGTGGAGCTGTTCGCGATCGCATCAAGTATTAAATTGTGATTTAATTGTGATTTAATTGTGATTAAATTTTCAGCAAGCCTTTACAGAGAAAGACCGACCCCGTAGAGATAGTCAGCGATTACAAACTTAACTGGCTATCTAGGGTAAATGGACGATGATGGGGAGAGGATGGGCTGGTTATTCATTAGCTATCCTTGCTTCTGCTCTTTCTTGGGACTAGGATGCTCAGATTATATTTCTTTTCCCCTACCGGAAGCAATCCGAAAAAATGAGATGAGTAATCAGATTACTAAAAAAGCGCGATCGCTAGCTATGATCAAGGGCTTGATCGTGATTCGTGGCAAACTCTTCCAATGCTTGTGTAAGGGTACCTAATGCTGATCAATTCAATTTTGACGCAATCCTAGGTTATAGTTACTAGAAAATAGGTAAATTATTGATTAGGGTGTCAGGAATGAATCCAAGCCTGGAACAGTCAAGTATCGATACCACCAGTATGATGACATCTTCCGAACCATTGGTCGAGGTGCCGAAAATCTTGGCAGAAGAGCGCATGCAAAACGAGCGTATGCATGATGTCCTGCTGCTGCTGGAACATTTAGTAGAGAGGGAAGAAGCTACCGTGAAGCTCATCCTTGATTGCCTCTACGATGTCGGCTCAGTCAACCTGATCAACAAAAAGTTTCAATCTCGCTCCCTCAACTGGATGATGAAATCAATTGCCCGTATGTCGAAACCAGCCTTCAGAGTTGTTGCTCTGCGTTGGTTTAAGAAGAATTGTCCAGAACTAATTACTAAGTGGCTGGGGGAGCAAGTGCAAGGCAGCAGGGAGTAGGGAGCAGGGAGTAGGGAGTAGGGAGTAGGGGGAATAAAATTGAGTGTACCTCATAAGTACGAGAAACGCCTTTATGCGTAAGTCCTGAAAAGTTTACCGCTGGCTCAGCCTATCCTGACACCGAACAGCTTTTGGATAAAATAAGCTGACGGCTGAATGCTGACGGCTGAATGCTTACACCTTGAGTTAGGAATTTTCACCAACCCAATAGTTTACAAATCTGGTCAAGCAGTTGACAATTTTCTGCTTACAGAAGAATTCTGTTGTTGCTTTGATATCCGTCATTCAAAAGCTTTTTTAGCGCCCAAGGCCACTAGCATCCTCACAGTTTGTTCACAAAGTTTGATTAATCTTTCATCAGAGCTTAATCAAAGGAGCCGAATTTCTAAGTAAATACTCTGTTTCGGCCTAAACAACCAGCTGATGCCTAATGTCGTGACTATAGAGGGGAGGAGGAGATCGAAAGAGTCAATTGAGGCAAATGCCAGTTGTTAACAACTCCGATGCTACCAGATTTGCTCTAAAAACTCTGATTTAAAACTAAGGAGAACGTTGATGAACACACAATCAGAAACTGCCATTAAGCACAGTGATGTAATCAACCGGATAGTACTGAATCGCCAAAACACTGAAGAAATTGGTCGGGTAGCTGAGCTGTGGCTCGACCCAATGGCTCATAAAGTTTTGGGTTTGGTTTGCAAGTCAGGACTGCTGGGTCGCAAAAAACGGTCATTTACTTGGGCAGAAATTGAGGCGATTGGCTCCGACAGCATTCTAGTTTACCTTGACTCGGAAACCGCACCGAAAAAACCCCCATCAGTGGAATCGATTGTGGGACATCAGTTGTGGACGGACGGAGGGAATCAGGCAGGTACTTTGGTGGACTATAGATTCGACCCCCAAACTGGAAAGGTAGTTGAGTATATCTTTGGCTCCAAGGGCTGGCGTGGTGTCACTGATGGCACCTACCGACTTCCCCCTGTCGCCATCGCTAGTGTGGGGGGTAAACGAGTGATGGCGATCGAGGCGATGGTGCAAAACGCTGAGCAGTATACCGATGGCATCAACCAAAAAGTTGCTCAGGCGGCTGAATCCTTGAAAGATGACTACGCCAAAACCAAGGAAGATATGGCGGGGCTGATGGAAGGGGCTCAGGGGCTAGCGACTCAAGTCCAAGAAAATGCTAAAACAGTAGCGGGGAATGCCCAAGAGAAGCTCTCTGATGTCGCTGGTCAAGTGCAACAGACCACTAAAGAGCTAACTGGTAATGCTCAAGATAAGTTCTCTGAGGTCACCACTCAAGTGCAAGAAACTACTAAAAAAGTAGCGGAGAATAGCCAAAATAAGTTTTCTGAGGTTGCTGGTCAAGTACAACAGACTACTAAAAAAGTAGCGGAGAATAGCCAAAATAAGTTTTCTGAGGTTGCTGGTCAAGTGCAACAGACTACTAAACAGGTGACTGGTAATGTTCAAGAGAAGTTTTCTGATGTCACCACTCAAGTGCAAGAAACTACTAAAAAAGTAGCGGAGAATAGCCAAAATAAGTTCTCTGAAGTTGCTGGTCAAGCACAACAGACCACTAAGCAGCTAACTGGTAATGCTCAACAGAAGCTCTCTGAGGTCGCTGGTCAAGCACAACAGACCAATAAAAAAGTAGCGGGCAATGCCCAAGAGAAGTTTTATGAGATTGCTACTCAAGTGCAACAGACTGCTAAACAGGTGACTGGTAATGCTCAACAGAAGCTTTCTGATGTCACCACTCAAGTGCAAGAAACTACTAAAAAAGTAGCGGAGAATAGGCAAAATAAGTTTTCTGAGGTTGCTGGTCAAGCACAACAAACTACTAAACAGCTGACTGACCAGGCTAAGGAAAAACTAGTTCAAGTAAAGACAAAGTTGCCGAGTGCTGACTCCCCTACTACTACAGACGCTGCTCAGAAAGACAAGACACTCAAAGCTAGTTCTGAACCAGAATCTGCCGAAACAGCTCTTAAGCACTAACTCATTTGAGCAACGTGTTTTGTCTATACAACTCAAGGAGAAAAATACCATGAGACAAGTTGCAATACTGGTAACTAGACAATTTGCAATGGTGCTAAGTATTTTAGCGATCGCATCTTTGTTATCTCTAGCTACTGATGGTAATGAAAACTCTCAGTCTAAACCTACTCCGAGTTCACCAGAAGCAACTGCACCCCAAACACCAGCAGAAACCGCTGCATCCGAGAGAAAAGAAAAACAGAGCTCTCTGCAGAACATCATCTCTGTGTTAATGATCGCTGATCAGTAATGTAAGCATATGCGCTACTTCACAGGCTAGAAGCCTGTGCCACGCACCCTAGGCGAACAGCTCTCAGCCCTCAGCTCTCAGCCCTCAGCTCTCAGCCCTCAGCTCTCAGCCCTCAGCTCTCAGCCCTCAGCTCTCAGCCGTTGGCCTACGGCCAACGGCTGAATGCTTACTCAGTAATCACTTAGAAGGTAGCAAGAAACCTTTATTGAAGGAGTATTCAAACAATGATTACGACTGACAACAATAGCGATTGCGAATTTCTTCAAGAAGATAGTATATGGTCTGACCTCAGAGCACTTAGAGTTATCAATGGGCTGCAACAGGAGGTGCAAGCCCTAGAAGCCTCAGTGAAACGGCTCCAAATCTTGCTGGTTTTAAGTATTGTGATCCTAGGAGGTAGTATTGCTGCCATCAGTCCCCTTGGTGCTATGACTTACAAGCAGTTGCAGCAGCAATTTGCACCAGTAAATTTCTGGAAAAACACTCAATAAAACCGGTAACTTTTTTGATTAATTATTGACGGTTAACACTAAACACTAAACACTAAACACTAGAGTATTACTCAATTAATTTTGCCCATTGTTGATCATAAATTACCTACTATCTACTACCTACTAACTAATCACTGTTCTCTTTGCTATCAACCCTCAACACTAAACAGTTTCTAATCAAGGCCATGTCTAACAACAATCATCTAAGTGAAAAAAGCACGATCAACGATTTTTTTATAGACAACAAAGCCCTTCCCAACACAGCCCTTCCTGTTGTTACCCCAGCCAATCCTCTTGCTAATCTCCAACAGCAACATATCGAAGAAGTCGCTGAAGCATTGGTGGAATTTCAAATGACTGCCATGTCCGATAAGAAGAAACATGAGCAAGAAACAAAGCAGCTACAGAAAAAAATGGGTCGCTTCACCGCTATTTGGATGATTTTAATCTTGATGGTGGGAGCAGCAGGAGCATGGACAGGATATTTCTTTTATACCCAGCTCAAGCAGCTAACTACAGAAATTACGTCATTGAAAGAGGCTCAGGGAGAATTAGAACTATAGCGTTTATTGAATTTATGAGGTACAGTTATAAACCTCAAAGTCCCCCTTTTTAAGGGGGACCAACGGGGGATACCTTTGTACCTCATGGGAGATAGAATTGCTATAGCAAAACAAGTTCAACAGCTAGAACGTCAGCTATCTGAACTTAAAAACCAAGTGCCATCGAATCTGGCAACTGACTTAGAAGCTAACCAAAAAAAACTTTCAGCACTAGAAAAACAAGTCCAAGGAGTACAAGAAAGCGTTAAGCACCGCCAACAAGCCCTAGTGGTTTTAGCCAACGCTTTTCAAGACTTGGCTAATTTTGATCAGTCTAACCCTCCTGTGACTGCGACCTCAGCGGAAAATAGTCCAAAAGGTGGGGCTGTAAATCAATAATTGAGTAAGCTATCAGCTTATGTGCTACGCACACGCTACTTGAGGTGCTACCAGCTTAAGCGCTACAGATGGTGCTACTTGAGGTGCTATTAGCTTATGCCTATAGGGCAGGCTACACCGAACAGCTTTTGAATCAAATAAGCTGACCACTGACCACTGACCACTGACCACTGACCGCTGACCGCTGACCGCTAAATTCTTACCTTACAACCCCGCTTTTTCCCGTACCAGAGGATCGAGAATTGTCAGCAAACTCAAGGGCATCAGCTCTTGACTAAGGGATTGAGCATAGGCAGCACTCAGATAAGCTTGGTACTCTGATTTACCAGCAATATAGGTTTGGAAAAATGCTAAACTCAATGCCTTCATATACTCCTGAGCAATAGTTGGGTCAGGACCAACCACTGCCTCAGGTAAGGGGACATCATCTTCTGATGGGGCGAGGGTGGAAAAGTGGGTTCCTCTCTTGAGCAATACTAGATACTTCTGTAGAGTTGTCAGCCAAGTAAAGGGTTGAATCTGTTCTGGTAACGCTGGCGCTATGGTATCACCACTACCAGCGACTACCATCAGCGGCACTTGAATTTCGCTAAGTTGGGATTTTCCTAAGACTGTGCTAGTAATTGGATTAATTGCGATCGCACCTTTAATCCGTTGATCCGATAACTGATAGTCCTGTGGTGGCAAGTCAAAGGCACGACACTGAAGTAGTAGGGATATATTCAAGGTATCCTGATTTAAAGGAGCGCAATCCTTTTGCAATTGCTCAAAATTGATCTCGGCTCCAGCAAGAGCTAAGGATGTGTAACCCCCAAAGGACTGACCTAATACTCCCACCTGTTGCAAATTTAACTGCCCTTTAAAGGAACTTTCTAGTTCATCCAGTAACAACTTAATATCCACAGGACGGTTAATAAATTCTGATGGTGGAGCTGCCTCTTTGGCAAGACCAGTTAACAAAGCCTGTATTTGATCCGCATTACTGCCTGGATGTTCCGGTACAGCCACAGCAAATCCATGGGATGCCAGGTGACGGGCTAAGTACTCAAATGTCTTCCGTTCTGAACCCAGTCCGTGGGAAATAACAATCACTGGTGCTAACCCTTCCCTTGGGGACTCTGGCAAATACAAGTCAACGGGAAACTCTCGGCGACGGCTGAGGTGATCGAAGGTAATGGTTTGCTTGGCATAGTTGACTGAACCGGGTTGCCGTAAGTCTAGGGAAAAATCGGATAAACCTCGCTCTGTCTGGGCTGCGGCTTCCTGCTCTGATGCCTGTTCCACTGCTGCAATGGCGATCTGGGTTTGCTGAATCAGCTTCGATAAGTCATCAATAATTTCAAAACCCCGTTGTGAGTTAATCCGAATGCCGTAAGTCGGAAATTCCTGCAACACATTCAAAATCGTCAACCCTTCTGGCTTAAAAGCGGCTTTGATTAAAGCAGCTCGAATGGCATAGAAACCGGGTTGACGAGCTTTGGTTTGTATGACTTCACCTACCCGTTGTAGAATTATTTCCCCTTGAGGTGAGTAGAGGAATTGAGCGATCGCTACTGGTGTGACATCAATGGGAGTGATTAAGACCTCCCGCAGTTGTTTGAATTCTTCCGGCTTTACATACCCCGCATAGAAAGCTAAGGATGGCTCAACTTTGCCAACTGTCGCATAAACTTCTAGAGCTGCGATCGGTAGAGAAAACTCGATTGGACCATAGGAAATATAGATTTTCTCTGCTGCCTCAACTGGTGCATAAATCATCACTGGGGTGACCAACAATCCTAGATTCAGCAGCAGCCATCTTAGTCTAGTTTGTGGTTTACCTTTTGCGAATCTGAACATATAGGGTTTCCAAATGATTTGTAAAACTAGATTGTCATTTTTTCTAATACAAAAAACGCTGTATTACCTAATATTGTTATGTATCCGGAGTTTTGTGTTCCCTAACGCATTTCATTATTTGTTCACATCTCAAATGTAAATACTATAGCGCTACTACCTGTTCCCGACTCCCCACTCCCGACTCCCCACTCCCTAGTGCTGAATCGGGCCAGACATTTGTATTATTTAATAAGGATTTGTCAATTTTTGATGACATTTAGGGCTAGATTAAATAGACTGGGATTATGTTATAGCGAAATTTTGTGGTAGAGTGAATAACTCTAGCCAAGATTCAAGGTTGTTTTCCTAGAAAAGACTAACTAGTTTTTTAGTCTTTTTTGGGAGAATGGCTATGATTTTTTAAGATAAATATGATAGCGTCTTAAGATGGTGCATCTTAACAAAAACTGGGGAGCTATAAGGTGCTCATTCCAGGTAAATAGTACACTTTGTTTTCTGGGCAATTGTGTGTATAACTGTGGCTATGGGAAACTAGTTTACTCATTGAATACAGAACATGAATACGTTAAAAGGACGCGATTTTCTAGGCTTCACAGACCTCAGTGCTAGTGACATTCAGGAACTATTGGATAAAGCCACTAAGTTAAAAAAAGGTCAGTGGAATCCTAGGTGCAATAAGGTTTTGGGATTATTGTTTTATAAGGCTTCCACACGAACACGGGTTAGTTTTTCCGTAGCTATGTACCAACTAGGCGGTCAGGTGATTGACTTAAATCCCAATGTCACCCAAGTTGGTCGTGGAGAACCGGTAGTAGATACAGCGCGAGTGTTAGATCGGTATTTGGATATTCTAGCAATTCGTACCTTTGAGCAAAAACAGTTGGAAACCTTTGCTGAATATGCCAAGATTCCAATTATTAATGCTTTGACTGATTGGGAGCATCCCTGTCAGATTTTAGCCGATTTGTTAACGATTCAGGAATGCTTTGGAACACTGGCTGGTTTGACATTGACTTATGTTGGCGACGGTAATAATGTCGCTCATTCACTAATGTTGGGCTGCGCTCTAATGGGAATGAATGTCAGAGTCGCCACACCACCAGCTTATCAACCTGATAGTGCTATTTGTGAGCTTGCCCTGAAAACCGCAGCTAGCCGCACAGAAGTAATGGTTACCAATGACCCAATAGCTGCTGCCAAGGAATCTCAAGTAATTTATACTGATGTTTGGGCAAGTATGGGTCAGGAAGCTTCAGCTGAGGAGCGAATTCCAATTTTTGAGCCTTATCAAGTTAATCAACAGTTGTTAGACCATGCCGACCCATCAGCAATTGTACTCCACTGTTTACCCGCTCACCGGGGAGAAGAAATTACAAACCAGGTAATCGAAGGCTCGCGATCGCGTGTTTGGGACCAGGCCGAAAACCGTTTACATGCTCAAAAAGCTTTACTGGTCAGTCTTTTAGGGGTTGAGTGAATGGTAAGGGAATAGGGAATAGGGAATCGGGAGTAGGGAATCGGGAATCGGGAGTAGGGAGTCGGGAGTCGGGAGTCGGAACCCACCCCTAACCCCTCCCAGGAGGGGAACGGGAATCGGGAATCGGGAATCGGGAATCGGGAATCGGGAATCGGGAATCGGAAACCAATCCTATGTACCTCATTACTATGAGAAATGCTATAAATCCTGTTGATGGTTAACTGTTGACAGTTGACTGTTATGTTTCCGTTGATACTAGTTCTGGTCTCCAAACATAACTGTCACAAAAGTTTACAATTACTAATGTTTAAGGATTGGAGCCACGGTGTATAACTGAAGATGTAAATCCGGGTAAAGGCTCTAATTTACTAGATTTGCGTGAGCTACAACACCACCCCCGCTGATCATTCAGCTGCTATACGCAAACAAAATTGTTAACTTTTTTAAATTAAACTACACATAGCAGATGGAGCTTACTGAATTTATAGAACGTTCTATTGGACGTTGGCGATCGCAACGCAGCGGTCATCACTTAGCGTTTAGTCACTTTGAGGAAATACGGTCAACTATTGATATCGTTGCCCTTGAGGCTGATGACTCAGCTGTGAT
>NZ_GL890970.1:227886-252049 GCF_000211815.1 Moorena producens 3L | reverse complement strand
AATCTCAAGTATTTATACTGATGTTTGGGCAAGTATGGGTCAGGAAGCTTCAGCTGAGGAGCGAATTCCAATTTTTGAGCCTTATCAAGTTAATCAACAGTTGTTAGACCATGCCGACCCATCAGCAATTGTACTCCACTGTTTACCCGCTCACCGGGGAGAAGAAATTACAAACCAGGTAATCGAAGGCTCGCGATCGCGTGTTTGGGACCAGGCCGAAAACCGTTTACATGCTCAAAAAGCTTTACTGGTCAGTCTTTTAGGGGTTGAGTGAATGGTAAGGGAATAGGGAATAGGGAATCGGGAGTAGGGAATCGGGAATCGGGAGTAGGGAGTCGGGAGTCGGGAGTCGGAACCCACCCCTAACCCCTCCCAGGAGGGGAACGGGAATCGGGAATCGGGAATCGGGAATCGGGAATCGGGAAAAAATCCTGTTTACTTCATAGCTAGGAAAAATGCTATGACTCCCCATCTCCGGTTTCTCCCCATCTTCGGTTTCTCCCCATCTCCGGTTTCTCCCCATCTCCGGTTTCTCCCCATCTCCCCACACTTAACACACTTACCACCCTCCAAAACCGAACAATACTCTGGACAAATGACAATAGTTGATAGTACCAATGTTCTATAGAGCAATCACTAAGAACGACCATTTTTTGTCAAGAGTCTTATGGAAAACCTCACATCTGCTCAACAAGAACTCTACGATTGGCTGGTTAATTATATTCGGGTGTCACACCATGCCCCTTCGATCCGGCAAATGATGAGAGCAATGAACTTGCGCTCACCAGCACCGATTCAGAGTAGGCTGGAACATTTGCGTAGTAAGGGATATATTGATTGGACGGAAGGAAAAGCCCGGACGATTAGGCTGCTGCGGCATTCTAATTTGGGAGTTCCTGTCTTAGGAGCGATCGCAGCCGGGGGCCTAGTGGAACCCTTCACCGACACAGTTGAGGAGTTGAATATATCTGGCTTCTTCCACCAACCAGGTAACTTTGCTCTGCGGGTTACTGGAGACAGCATGATCGAAGATTTAATTACAGAAGGGGATGTGGTGATTATGCGACCAGTGCCTGATCCCGATGACATCAAGAATGGTCTAATTGTAGCGGCACGGGTGGATGGACATGGTACAACCTTGAAACGTTTCTATCGTAAGGGTCACAAAGTTACTCTCAAACCCTCTAATGCTAAGTACCACCCCATAGAAGTGATGGCAAAACATGTTCAGGTTCAAGGAGTATTAGTTGGTGTCTGGCGGGGATATGAGCAGCATCTAACACCAGCAGCGATACATTAGACTTCCCAACAGTTGTCCGGAATAGGGAACAGGGTTTCCTATTCCCTGGGCTATAATTAGTCTCTACGACTCTTCATTATCATCTTCCTCTTCTGCTTCTCTAATCGCTTCATCTAGCCGGTCATTAGCATCCTTAGCTAGCTTAACAAAACGCATACTTGATGCTAATCCCACACTGGTAGTAACTATTCCATCAGATAGCTTGTTGGACATTAATAATCCTGCCCCGATTAGACCCACAATCCCGCTTATAATTGTAGCCCCGACAAGCAAGTTAAAGGCAAGCTTGGCTTGACGAATGCGCTCGTTAAAGTAGGTGGTTTCTGGGTCAGATTCTTTGTTTGATTTAGACATGATTTATTCAGCCTTTAGTTGAGTAACCCTCTTATCTCCAACTATAGGCTCAATAAATTAATATTAGTAATTTGTGATTTCAAAGTTCACTTAGTTCACGATTTTTACTATTGGTGAATATCAAAAAATATCTCCGTGATTAGTTGTTCACTGCTTTCTAAAAAATCGTGAAACTAGGGAATAGGTAGTAGTTGATGTAGGGTGGGCAGTAAGTATCATCCCGATGGTAAGCTTTGGAATTAGTATGATTACTGCCCCCCTTACGATTGATTTTACTCTATCTTACAATTAATTTTCTGTTGGTGGGCAGAGAAGTTGATGTAGGGTGGGCAGTAAGTATAATCCCGATGGTAAGCTTTGGAATTAGTATGATTACTGCCCACCCTAGGATTCATTTTACTCTATTTTACAATTAATTTTCTGTTGGTGGGCAGAGTAGTTGATGTAGGGTGGGCAGTAAGTATAATCCCGATGGTAAGCTTTTAAATTGGTATGATTACTGCCCACCTTACGATTCATTTTAGCAAAAATTTATACAACTACTATTTTATAATTTATTTTCTGCTGGTGGGCAGTGCCGATTTAACCTGCTACAAGCTTTGAAATTGCTATCAAGCACTGCCCACCCTACGATTCATTTTACTGACTACAAGCTAAAAAAAAATATAGGAACACTGCCCACCCTACGATTCATTTTAACTTACGATTCATTTTACTATATTTTACAATTTATTTTCTGCTGGTGGGCAGTGCCAATTAAAGCTACTACAAGCTTTGAAATTGCTATCAAGCACTGCCCACCCTACGATTATACGATTTATTTCACTCTCCACAATCTCCATATTTCGTAATAAAAAAAAATCTCTAAATACCTTGACAAATGATTAATTTATAAATATATTAATAATATAATCAATTTACACGAGTCACGATTCATGACCAACAACATTCCGCCTAACTCCGATGACAATAACACCCCAGAAAACCCTGGTCGCAAACGTAAGAAAGTCAAGCACTTATTGGTTGGTTCTCCTGAACAAGTTCGGAAGACAATTCTTGCCATTTATGGCCTTAAGTACGCCTATCCCGACGAGTGGAGCACTCCCGAGCCTACCGGTAAGCCCGGTGAGGTTATGAGCAGCTTGATTCGCTATTTTTATGTAGACTAGGATAGTAATTTGCCAGCGATGCAGCGCGGTCTTGGGGGTTTCCCCCATGAGCGACTGCATCAAGACAGGGTTTTGACGCCCTGGCGACCATCAGTGAAATTTGTTTTGTGGAGGTTAGTTTACTGAGTTAGAAGTTGGAATGTTGTTGTTTTGGATCAGTTGCTGAGGTAAGCATTCAGTGGTCAGTGGTCAGTGATCAGCGGTCAGCCGTCAGCCGTCAGCGGTCAGCCGTCAGCCTTGGCCTTTGGCCACGCTACGCGAATGGCTAATAGCTGATAGCTGATAACTGATTGCTAATCAGCTGATAGCTGATCAGCTGATTAGCTCAGCAATACTTGTAATGGCTTATATATTAGAATTCGGTCAAGAATTGCTTAACCAAAACTTGACCGAATTTTTTTTGGTAAGCTATCAGCCGTCAGCAGTCAGCGGTCAGCGGTCAGCCGTTGGCCTTTGGCTGTTCGCGTAGCGTGCCCGTAGCGCATAAACTGATAGCTGATAGCTGATAGCTGATAGCTGAATGCTTACGAACAAACTTCACGTTAGTTCACGGCTCTTCACATCTTCACATTAGTGAAACTCCAAGAAAATCTCGGTGATTATTTTTTCACTGCTAAAAAAAACTTCGTGAAATTATTGTCTCTATCTTGATGAAATCATCAACAATACTTTAAACTAACTATAGGACTACCTAGGGCACAAGCAGCGATCGCCTATGATTAGTAAAGAAGCCTTCCAGGAAAAATTCAAGACCATGCCTTGGAAAAGGCGACAAGTGTTGGAGGCGGTGGTGGGCGGCAAGAAAGATAAAGAAATCCAATACAAAGTGCTAGATGCCACTCATGACTCTAGTGTAAGAAAGCATATTCAACAAATCTATCAAGACTTTGATATTGAAGCTAACGGTTGTAAGAGTCGTTGTGACTTAGTTGAAATCGTTAATACCTATAAGCCGGAATTAGTGGCTGAACAAGTATTAAAAGAGTGCGGGTTGTCATCGTCTCGACCTAGAGCTGATCAAGAGATTTATATTGAGCGCCCACCCATGGAAGCTCGTTGTTATCAGGAAATTGTTAAACCAGCAGCGTTAATTCGGATTAAAGCGCCGAAACTGATGGGCAAAACCTTACTGATTCATAAGATTATCGCCCATGACCAAAAACAGGTTTATGGCAGGGTTTACTTAAACATGAATGGGCTAGATTTCACTAATTTAGATATATTTTTAAAGTCGTTTTGTGGACAAGTTGGTAACAAACTGAAATTGGCCAATCAGTTGCAGACCTATTGGGATGATAGTTTTTTTACCAGTGTAGACAACTGCACGGCCTACTTTGAAGAGTATTTGTTAGACTCTTTAGAAAGTCCATTAGTGTTGTGCTTGGATGACCTTGATCGAGTGTTTCAGCATCAAGAGATTGCGGAAGGATTTCTGCCCTTGCTCCGTAGTTGGCATGAGAGTGGTAAGTTTGAGGATAGTTGGGAAAAACTGCGCTTGGTGGTGGGTCATGCCACGGAAATTTATATTGATTTAGATATCAATAAGTCGCCGTTTAATGTGGGAGTACCTATAGAGTTACTAGAGTTTAATGCTCAGCAGGTTAACGAGTTTGCCGAGAGTTATGGGTTGACCTTATCTGTGGATTCAATAACCAAGCTGATGGCAATGGTTGGGGGACATCCCTATTTATTGTCCCAAGCTTTTTATCATATGAATAATCACCAAGCAGTAGAAAATACCCTGGATAAATTTTTGGATTTAGCCCCCACAGAAGCAGGAATTTATCGCAGTCATCTGCTCTCACTCTTAACTAGTATTCAAGAGCATCCCCAATTGCTGGACGCTGTTAAACTATTAGTTAGTACAGCCAAGCCGGTGCGCCTAGATGCTAATATAACTCGCAAGTTGGAAAGTATGGGACTGGTTCAACGCCATGGGAATGATTGTAGTTTGAGATGTAATTTGTATCGTCAGTATTTTAGCGATCGCATTTTAGGGAATAGGGAGCAGGGAGTCGGGAGTCGGGAGTCGGGAGTCGGGGTAATATCATTATTATCAACACAGCAGGAACAGGACTTAGGCAATGCCCCCTAAATCCTTCAATTATGGGAAACTTTGACATCAATGCCCCCTAAATCCCCCAATTCTGGGGGACTTTGACATCACTCCCCCATCTCCCCACACTTCCCACACTTCCCACACTTCCCACTGTTCCCTGTTCCCTATTCCCTGTTCCCTATTCAACAATGAACAATCAACAATCAACAATCTACAAAGTAGGGGGGAGTTTAGCTCAAGATGAGCCCACTTATGTGACCCGAAAAGCTGATCACGAGCTTTATCAGGCATTGATGGCTGGGGAGTTTTGTTATGTGCTGAACTCCCGACAGATGGGTAAGTCCAGTTTGCGGCTACGAACCATGGAAAAGCTAACAAAGGCGGGAGTAGCTTGTGCCTCTATTGATGTGACCAGGATTGGCAATCAAGTAACCTCCCAGCAGTGGTATGGTAGTTTGATGAGAAGTCTGGTTACTAGTTTTAAATTAAAGGAAAAAATCAAGCTAATCCCTTGGTTAAAAGAGCGTGAACAATTATCACCAGTGCAGTGGTTAGATGAGTTTATTGAGTCGGTTATCCTAGAAGAAATAAGTCAACCGATTGTTATTTTTCTCGATGAAATTGATAGTATTATTAAAGTTACGTTTAAAGATGATTTATTTGCCTTAATTAGGGCGTGTTATAATCAAAGATCCGAAAATCCAGCCTACAATCGTCTAAGGTTTTGTTTGCTCGGGGTGGCAACTGCAGCAGATTTAATTCAGGATAAACAGCGCACCCCCTTTAATATTGGTCGGGATATTCAGTTAACTGGGTTTACCTTTCAGGAAGCCAAAGAGCCTTTGGTTCTGGGTTTGGTAGGCCAGGTGGATAATCCTGAACAGGTTTTAGGTGAGATAGTAAACTGGACGGGGGGACAACCCTTTCTGACTCAGCGGTTGTGTCGTTTGGTGGTCGAGACCTGGGCATCGGGAAATAGTCTTTCCGTAGAACAGATAGTGCGTACCCAGATCATTGAAAATTGGGAAACCCAGGATGAACCGGAGCATTTGAAGACTATACGCGATCGCATTCTCAGAAATGAGCAACGGGCTGGGAGGCTGTTGGGTTTGTATCAGCAAGTCTTGGATCAGGGCAGCATACCTGCGGATGGCAGTGAGGAACAGACGGAATTAAGGTTATCGGGGCTGGTGGTTGAGTGTCATGGCTGTTTAAAGGTTAACAACCGGATTTATCCGGAGGTTTTCAATTGCGATTGGGTCAACAAAGAATTGGCCAGACTGCGCCCCTACGCTGAGGCTTTTACCGCTTGGGTTGATTCTGGGTGTAAGGATGAATCTCGACTGTTGCGGGGGAAAGCATTAGAGCAGGCGGAACAATGGTCTAGTGGAAAAGCCTTAAGCGATTGGGATTCCCAGTTCTTAAGAGCTAGTCAGGTTTTAGACAAGCGAGAAGTACAAAAGGCTTTGGCCGCTGAGAAAGAGGCTAGTAAGATATTAGCCAAGGCTCAAGAGAAAGCTAAGCGAACCATACGCATAGGGGGAATTGTAATGGGTTTGTCCTTACTTGCAGCAAGTGTTGCGGTGGTCACTAATATCAAAGCTACAGAAAAAATACAGGAAGCCAAATTAGCCACGAAACTGGAACAGCAAGGGAATGATATTTTACGACAGTTACAGGATAATGTTTACTACGACACCAGTACAGAAAGGGAAAAGCTTTTGTATGAGGCAATGGAGACTGGGCAAAAGCTAGATAATCTCGTTAAAGATGGTCGCCCCCTGGATCATTATCCTGCTATCAGTCCTCTATATGCCCTCCAGCAGAGTATTAGTAAATTCCAAGAACGGGCGGTGGTCACCGGGCATCAGGACAAGGTAACTAGTGTAGAATTTAGTCCTTCTGGAGAAAAGATTGCCACTGTTTCATGGGATCCGACTGCTAAAGTTTGGGACTTACAAGGAAATGAACTAGCCAAGCTCAAAGGGCATCAGGACGAGGTAACGAGTGTAGCCTTCAGCCCGGATCTACAGAGGCTGGCCACTGCTTCAAGGGACGGCACTGCCAGAATTTGGGACAACAAGGGCAATCAATTAGCCCTACTCACCGGGCATCAGGACGAGGTAACGAGTGTAGCATTCAGCCGGGATGGAGAGAGGCTCGCCACGGCTTCATTGGACAACACTGCCAGAATTTGGGACAAAAAGGGCAATCAATTAGCTGTGCTCAAATTGCATCAGGACAGGGTATCAAGTCTAGCCTTCAGCCCGGATGGACAGAGGCTGGCCACGGCTTCAAGGGACGGCACTGCCATAATTTGGGACAACAAGGGCAATCAATTAGCCCTGCTCACAGGGCATCAGGGCTTGGTATCAAGTCTAGCCTTCAGCCCGGATGGACAGAGGCTGGCCACGGCTTCAAGGGACGGCACTGCCATAATTTGGGACAACAAGGGCAATCAATTAGCCCTGCTCAAAGGGCATCAGGACGAGGTATCAAGTCTAGCATTCAGCCCGGATGGAAAGAAGCTGGCCACGGCTTCATTGGACAAAACTGCCATAATTTGGGACTTACAGGTCAATGAAATAGCCGTGCTCAAAGGGCATGAGCACAAGGTATCAAGTCTAGTATTCAGCCCGGATGGACAGAGGCTGGCCACGGCTTCAGAGGACAAAACTGCCAGAATTTGGGACAAAAAGGGCAATCAATTAGCCGTGCTCAAATGGCATCAGGACAGGTTATCAAGTCTAGCATTCAGCCCGGATGGACAGAGGCTGGCCACGGCTTCATTGGACAACACGGCCAGAATTTGGGACTTACAGGGCAATCAATTAGCCCGGCTCACAGAGCATGAGCACAAGGTATATAGTCTAGCATTCAGCCCGGATGGAAAGACCCTTACCACTGCTTCATTGGACGGCACTGTCATAATTTGGAAGGTTGAAAGTTTAGGTGATCTGCTCGCTAGGGGCTGTGAATTGCTGGAAGATTACTTTGTTAGGCATCCTGAAGCTAAAGAGAAGTTATGGGTATGCCAGAGGGAAAAGGGAACAGGGAACAGGGAATAGGGAATAGGGAATAGGGAACAGGCAAGAGGCAAGAGGCAAGAGGCTCTGAGGCTCAACAACGGTATTCAAATACTCACCGTCGAGGTTCAGAGGTTCGTTCACGAGGCTCAGAGGCTCAACGTTTATCTTCAAATACTCAACGTTGAGGCTCAGAGGCTCAACCACGGTACTCAAATCATCAACGTTGAGGCTCAGAGGCTCAACCACGGTATTCAAATCATCAACGTTGAGGCTCAGAGGCTCAACCACGGTACTCAAATCATCAACGTTGAGGCTCTGAGGCTCGTCCACGAGGCTCAGAGGTTCAACAACGGTATTCAAATACTCACGGTCGAGGTCCAGATACTCGTCCACGAGGTCCAGATACTCGTCCACGAGGTCCAGATACTCAACTACGATATTCAAATACTCGAAGACGATATTCAAATACTCGACGGAGAGGTTCAGATACTCAACAACGGTATTCAAATACTCAAGGTCGAGGTCCAGATACTCAACAACGGTATTCAAATACTCAAGGTCGAGGTTCAGATACTCAAGGTCGAGGTTCAGATACTCATGGTTGATATTCAAATACTAAAGGTTGAGGTTCAGAGACTTAACGGTGATATTCAGAGGCTCGCTCACAACTGATTAATGTCATCCACACTCAACCCAGTATATTCAGCAATATCCTTCAGGGGTAACCCTGCTGCCTTCATCTGTTTAGCAATCTTTTGTATACCTGCTTGTTCACCTTCTTGTCTACCTTGTTCGAGACCTTCTTGTCTACCTTGTTCGAGACCTTCTTGTCTACCTTGTTCAAGACCTTCCTGAATTAAGGTTTGATTAACACTGTACATATCCCGGTACACCTTCAGACTATCCTGGTACAGGGCTTGCTCCTCAGAGGAGAAATTGGCAATCTCGGCCACCTCAAATAGCTGGGCAAACACATTCCCTTGCAACGGTTCAGGGGGAGCATTACAGCTGGCGAGATGCCTCAATAAAAATAACCACTTATCAAAATGGGTTTCTAGTTGATCAACAGATTTAGTAAATTTTGGTAGTTCCACATAGATGAATTTCAACTTATCGTAGAACACTTCACACCGCTGATTTTTTAGCTCTACCACATGCAACAGTTCTGAATCCTGCTTATGGTCATCAAAACAAAAATCCAGAATACCGACAGTGTAGACTGCCGTTAGCTTATAATTCCAATTTCCCTGTTGCGCCTGTTCTTGGATCGGGAAAGTGGCATAGTAGACACTGCGGTCTTTGAAGAACGTTTGTTTTGCCTTTTGCATTTCCACAATGAAACGTTCACCGGTTGTGCTCTGGCAATAAATATCGAAAATCGCTCTTCTGTCCACTAAAGTGTTACCCAAGAACTCCGGATTCTTAATGGTGACATCCTGAATCTGATGGTGAGGAGGCAACAGAGTATTCAAGAAATCGATCAACAGTGCTTTGTTGGGCTCAGTGCCAAAGACGCGCTTAAATCCGAAATCCGTGAGCAGGTCAATGTATTTATCTGGCAAGGGGAAAACCATATCAAATATCTCCCTATTTCCGGATTGGGTGCATCTCTTTGATTTTACTAAAAAACTCTGGAGCTGTTGCCCCTATTGCCTATTGGGGTGCATCTCACGTTTGCTGTTTGATCCTGTGGGTGTAACGGGCATCAGGCGTGGAACAGGCTTCCAGCCTGTGGCAATTTTCGGACGGGCTATCCCAACACTACGAGGCGGAAAATCAGTGCGAGCCCGTCCCAACACTGGCGGTGCGTTACGGGACGGGCTATCCCAACACTACGAGGCGGAAAATGAGTGCAAGCCCGCCCCTAACGCACCCTACGCACTGGCTTCCCCCTTAATCAGGGGGACGGGAGGGGGATCCCGTCCGAATCTGATATGATATCTCAATCCGTGACCAGCAACCGGAATTTATGCAACTCGTTGATTGGCTGATTGTCCTAGTCTACTTAGTCTTGTCCCTCGGATTAGGACTATACCTATCTCGCAAGGCTTCTGGCAGTCTTGTGGATTTCTTTGTTTCGGGGCGATCGCTCCCGTGGTGGTTAGCCGGTACCAGTATGGCTGCCACTACTTTCTCCATAGATACCCCCCTCTACATTGCCGGGGTAGTTGGCAATCGAGGCATTGCGGGCAACTGGGAATGGTGGAGTTTTGGCATATCCCATCTGATCATGATTTACATCTTTGCCCGGATGTGGCGACGCTCAGAAATTGTTACGGATGCCGAACTCACCGAAATCCGTTATGGTGGCTCCATCGCTGCCCTATTACGGGGAACCAAAGCCTTTCTGTTTGCGGTACCAATCAACTGTATTGCCATTGGCTATGCCATGCTAGCCATGGTCAAAGTAGTAGGTGCTCTAGAAATTTGGCAAAGCCTTGGTATTGCGCCCGAAGCCAGTAGTGTAAAACTCTGGAGTGTATTAGGAATAAGTATTCTAGTCTTAGTCTACGCTGGCTTTGCTGGACTGTGGGGCGTAGTAGCTACAGATTTCTTCCAATTCTTTTTTGCCCTACTCGGAGCAATGATAGTTGCTGTAGTTGCCATTAACCATGTCGGTGGTATTCATCAACTAATCCCAAAAGTGCAGGAAGTCACCCAACAGGATGTACTAGCCTTTTTTCCCCTCACTGTCGGTTCCGGAGGGATTAGTTGGAGTGAAACCGCTGGCATCAGTGCTAGCACATTCTCTGCCTATATCTTCCTGCAATGGTGGGCATGGCGTCGCAGTGATGGCGGTGGTGAATTTGTCCAGCGCCTGGCCGCATCCAAAAATGAAGCAGATGCCGAGAAAGCCGCTTGGCTATTCAATATCTTTCACTATGTAATCAGGACCTGGCCGTGGATCCTAGTTGCCCTAGCCGCAATGGTAATCTATCCAGATTTGGCAGACCGGGAATTGGGCTATCCCAAACTGATGCTAGATTTTCTGCCACCAGCCATGCTCGGGATAGTGGTAACCTCCCTGATTGCCGCATTTATGAGTACCGTGTCTACCTCCATTAACTGGGGAGCCTCCTATCTCACTAATGACCTCTATTTGCGCTTTTTTCATCCCCAGGCCAGAGAATCGGAACTGGTCTTAGTGGGGCGGATTGCATCAGTGCTGGTCACGGTTTTAGGAGCAATTGCCGCCTTCTTTGCCACAGACGTTGCCACGGTGTTCCGGTTAGTAATTGCCATTGGTACCGGACCGGGATTAGTGTTAATGTTACGTTGGTTCTGGTGGCGGATTAATGCTGCTGCTGAACTAACCGCCATGGTTGCTGGTTTTGTAGTCGGGTTTGGTACTAGTGTCGTGCCAGTTATTCAGATTCCTGACTTTGGTTGGCGTCTGCTAGTAACAGCTGGAATTACTGGTGTGTTGTGGGTAGTGGTAATGTTGCTCACTCCACCAGAATCTGATACCACCTTAGATGAATTTTATCGACGGGTGCGTCCAGCAGGGCCTGGCTGGAAACGTCAGCAGCTTCGCACCGGTTTAGCCCCAATCCAGGATTTGGAACACGATCTAAAACGGGTGCTGGCATCGATATTGCTAATGTTTGGAGCAATGTTAGCCATTGGAGGATTTTTGTTGCTAAAGCCCTTGACCGGTTGGGTTTCTCTGGTAATAGCCGTTCTAGGATGGATGTGGTTGCGTCAGATTAAAGGGAGTAGGGAGTAGGGGATTAAAGGCAAGAGGCAAGAGGCAAGAGGCAAGAGGCAAGAGGGGAGTGTGGGAAGTGTGGGAAGTGTGGGAAGTGTGGGGAGAAAGGGGAGTGTGGGGAGTGTGGGGAGTGTGGGAAAGATAGGAAATTATGAGAAGTTTGGAGATAGGTAATTGCAAGGACTATACTATTAAAGCGGTTGTCATAATTATCAGGTACAGTCAATTTTATTACCCCGATTCCCGACTCCCGATTCCCGATTCCCGATTCCCGATTCCCTGTTCCCTGTTCCCTTAAAAAAACCATAGTAATAATGGTAAATCTCCAAAACCCTTTGGTAATCGTCCTGGTTATCCTAATTTTAGTAATCGGGGTGGTATTTTTTATCTACTCTCAAGCCCAGAAAAAAATGACCGAACCGAAACCATCTAACTACGAACTTTGTCGTAACGATCAGATTAATCAACCTAGCTATTATCCCATCAATCAGACCCTATCATCAAGTCTTTATCAACCCGTTAGTGAGTGGATAGGACGACTGATCGAGCTGCAAAAGGATGAACGAACAACTGATGATTCCGTACTGTTTGAAGTCTACCATGCTGCTCCGGAGTATCAGCATCTGGTAGGAGAGATTGTGACCTTAGGATGGAGTAAGGATGCTCCAGGGATCCAAGACTATGTGAAGCGAGTTACCATAGATATTAATTTTAATCAAACCACTGAAGATAGCATGACAGGGGGCGCTATGCATCCGGTTCGATTAAATCATCTGAATCGGGTAGGTCCCCTGGAATCTTTGGCTGCAGCCAGACCTGACGATAATGTGATTGTCATGGTAAACAATCCAGTTGTGACTGAGTCAGAAACAACGACATCTTTGACTATTGCCGAAGACCCAGTGCAAATTACCGGTCGCTTCTATGGCTTGGTTACCATTATTAAGCGGGAGACACTTGAAAGCGATCGCTTTCAAGTATCTCACTTTAATAAAGACTCAAAACAATTTGATGGACCTCAAGAAATTATTCGTATTCCTCAAGTGGTGGCTGACCGGTATGACATCCCTAGATCTACCAATTCCCAGATTGAAGACTCTCCTCTAAATAGCGCTGGTTGGTATATTTATGGTGCTCAGGATCCTGACGGCATTTTTGTTACCCAAGGGATTGAACCTAGGGCTTTGATGATGCTAGAGCCAGATCAAGTAATTTTGGGAGTTGAGGAAGGGGTAACTTACATTAAGGAAAAAAATTGGGAAAATACCGAACAGCAAAAAGGTACTGCCAAGACAGTTCTGCTGGATCCTTTAGCTGAACAACCAGACGCTGCGATATCCCCTTGGCAGGAGGGAGACCGGGGAATTGTCATCCATCTTTATGGGGGAATTGGTGGTAATAAAAAAGATGAACGTGTCCTTTTTAATATGGTAAGCGGTCACTTTGCCTATGGTATTGCTCATGTAGTGCGTGACCCATTAAGCGATGAATTACGCTTTGATATAGAGTACCAGCAAGTTTATGCTAGTAACCCCGATGGCATTATTGCAGGGTCAATCAAATGGCCGAACTATATGGGAAATTTGCAGCGGGGTTGGTTAGGCAATCGACCTGTTTCTGATGTGATTGTTAAATTGGATGCTGTCACCCAAGACTACGAGTTTGGTGATATTAAACTATCACCTTTGGATGAATTGAAGCATCAGTTACAAGTCATGATGGCTCGCTACCGCACGGGGGATGGTGACGGTGCAGCATTGGCTTCACCAGCAGAGTCCTGTGTGCAAGACTCCAATCAAGCGCTTTATGTAGCCATCCAACAGATAGAAGATGAAGTGAATGACAATCCTGAAATTCAAGAGTGGTTGAACAGTCATCCAGATCATCCCCAAACTCAGCGATTTCAACAATTATCCGAGTTGGGACAAGCACTAGAACAACAGCTGACTCCCCTAGGAATTGTTCGTAGTGACTGGAAGGAAAATTCTGAAACCTTGGTGGGAGTTGCTGCTAGTGACAGTCCAATTATGTCGATCCTCCGAGGACTTGCTAGCTGGCGGACTGTACTACCGCGACGTGGTCATGATGAAATCGCTAGTCTTTTGTTAAACCATGGCGCTAAACTTTGGGTTATCCGCACTAATCAAGTGGGGGGATTCGATCCTGATATTATCCCCTATGCTCCGACTACGTTATTTTAGAATGTAGAATGTAGAATGTAGAATGTAGAATGTAGAATGCAGAATTTAGAATGCAGAATTTAGAATGTAGAATGTAGAATGCAGAATTTAGAATGCAGAATTTAGAATTATACATCTCGGGGGGTGACATGAGCCCTAAAAAGCTTAGTAGTATATAAGGCTTTGACGCCAATGAGCTCAGGTAAGATACACTCGGAAACTAACCCGACTTTGATTGTGTGGAAGCGAGGGAGCCTTATCACTATGTCAAATGTCAGCCCAAAACAGCATGTATCTTTTGATCACTTATGGGCTAAAATTACTACCCAGTAACGATTTAAGCTTGCTTGCATCTCACCCCCCCAGATTCTAAATTCTAAATTCTTAATTCTACATTCTTAATTCTACATTCTTAATTCTTAATTCTTCATTCTTCATTCTAAATTCTTAATTCTTCATTCTTACTTCAAAGTTGACCTTGCCATCGTTGTCAACCGTCTTAGCAAAGGTTGCAGCATCTCTGGAACTGCTGTATCACCAATTTCCACAGTTTTTTTCCGTCCAGCAACTTCTACGGTCAGTTTGTAGCTAAACTGATCTGCACCCGGTGTTGATGACATCAGCTGTGCTGGTAGCTCAAAGAAACTATTAGTATTAATCATGGCTTGCAGCTGATCAGCTTCTTCTGGCGATAGGGATTCAGTATCAACCTCAGTTGCCATATTCATCCCCATAAAACCGCCAGTACGCTCAAAGTGTATTTTCATAACACCCCCGTCTTTACTACTAAAATCTTGCTTAGACCATTGTGATTAATTATAAGGATTAATTGTAGTGATTAATCCTACAGATTAATCCTAGGGTGGGCAGTGGGTAAAAACGCGATGTTCGAAAAGAACCGCTTCGCGATTGGCCGTTGGCCACGCTACGCGAACGCAAACTGGCTCCATCGGTATAAGACTACCCATTAAGGTGTTTGACATTGATACAAGCTTAAAAGCTGTTGTAGTCAATTTAGCATGCATGCCTTGCGCGTAGCGCCATAACAGGCACTGGGTGCATTTCAATGCATGCTGTTTGACCCGCTGGGTGGAATGGAAATTATGGGTGCAATGGTGATCAGGGGTGGAACAGATATCAGGGGTGGAACAGGAATCTTGCCCGTTACCATTCAGCCTGTGCCAACCAAGCCTGAAGAGGCGTTGCTTAATAATGAAATGATTTTAAGAGTTCTGTGGAATGGATATCTTGCCCGTTTCTGATATTTTCAGACAGGCAGGAGCCCACCTCACTCATATTCATTACTTGATTCAGGAATGCCCATTTGTCTATCTGTGATTGCTTTGTTTTAAGCATTAAAAAAGTACTATTCTGGTTTAAGAGGTTGTCTGAGAAGTCTCATTTGCTACATTCAAGCCCCCTAAATCCCCCAATTTTGGGGGACTTTTACCAACAAATGGATTCTTGTTCCCCCCAGAATTGGGGGGCTAGGGGGGCAAAATTCAGTATCAAAAAACTTTTCAGATATCCTCTAAACAATAACTCAAATAAATTTATTAGCTAAAGAATATTGATCAATGTTGGTATATAAAAGCAAAACTTCCTCCCCTGGCTGAATATCTTTCGATGCGATTAAATGTGCCCATAGACCAATCTCATCTTTAACCCAATTGATATAAGCATTGGGGGTTTCCGAATGATTACATAGGGATGAAAGACCAAAGGCAATATAACCGCCCACATTTTGTTTTTTTTCATATTCTGCAGGGATTACGAAGCAGTACTTAAACACTTCAGTTTTATTGATAATTGACCATTGTTCGGCAGGAAATGATCCCACTGGGGCAGCCTCAATCAATGTGTCTTTGGTAATCAGTTTTGTTGATACAATTCCTCGTTCTTTTTTATCAAAAAATTTAACTTCAATCATTGATATAGTACTTCGATAAGTTTAACAAAGTAGGCATGAAAATAATGCTTTTACCATTTTATTATTATACTATGAAATCTACTTAAAATAGTACCATACAGCACAGCATGGCAATATTTTTTTTAATACTTACTATTCATGAAAATTTACTTTACAGCATTTTTCATTCTATTCTCCAAGCACTCACACTAGGTCAGGCTTTGAGCTTACTTTGACGGTCGTAAGAGCCACGAGAGGTTTTCCCATCGATGTAAATCAGCTTGATATCTAATTGATCCGTAAGATACTCTATCCAGCGCAATAAAAAGTCATGAAACTGTTCTGGGTCAATCAGGGCAAACACTCGCGAGCGTCGTGTCGTGAGACGGTATCCCATTTGGCAACTCCAAAAGCGATGCAGCGCCTTCACGCGGGGGTTTCCCCCGGAGACAAAACCTTAGACAGTTGAGCCTTTATGGTTGGTAGGCTATGCAGAAAAGGGGTAAAACTTATTGATTAAGGCTCAACTGTCTTACGGTAAATTCAAACCACTCGCGCTTTGCATCAAGACAAGGTGGCTAACCACTCGTATTCTTCGCGGGCCTTAGGTAGCGACCGCCACCATATTATCTGCTCCAGCTAAAGTGGCGCTTGATCCCAATCGCTACAATAGACCTCTTGCAAAAGTCCAATAAAAAAGATATAAATGGGTCAGTATAAGGGAAAATAATGACCTATCAAAAAGTTAAAGATTTAACTAACCAGGAGTTCAAACGCCTTTGTGGGGTAAGAATTGAGACTTTTACTCAGATGGTGAAATTAGTAGAAGAAAATGAAAAACAGAAGACAAAAACCGGGAGACCATCCAAATTGAGTCTAGAAAATCAAGTATTGATGACCCTGGAATACTTACGAGAATACAGAACTTACTTTCATATTGGTCAACATTGGGGACTGAATGAATCAACAGTGTACCGAATAATTCGGGTCTATAGAAAATATTTTAATTAAGTCCTTCGAATTTAGAATTCCAGGAAAAAAACAATTATTGAAATCAGGTAACCAAATCGAGATAGCAGTTATTGATGTAACGGAAACTCCGATTGAGCGTCCAAAAAAAAACCGAAAAAGTCCTACAGTGGTAAGAAGAAAAAGCACACCTTAAAATCTCAAGTTATCATTGATGAAAATAGCAAAGAGATAATCTGTATTGCTTACGGTAAAGGAAAAGAACATGATTTTAATTTGTTCAAAAAGAGTAAAACTAATCTCTCGGTAAAAACTAAATGTCTGGCAGATCAGGGATATCAAGGAATTCAAAAAATACATAAAATGAGTCATATTCCTCATAAAAAACCTCCCAAGAGTAAATTATCACCTCTCCAAAAAGAAGAGAATCGTCAGCTAGCTTCACAAAGAATTGTGATTGAACATGTCTATCGGAATATCAAAATATTTAAAATATTTTCAGAGCGATATCGTAACAGAAGAAAAAGATTTGGTTTGCGCTTTAATTTAATTGCTGCTATATACAACTACGAACTTTGTTTGTTGGCGAAGCCTGTCCGAAGGACAAAGAAAAAATTTAGCGATCGCTACTTTTGCAAGAGGTCTACTATCTACCAGCAGATGGTCTGGTTTACGCTTTGTTCTGGGGTCATCTAAGTTCTTGAGTTCATCGATAATGGTGCGTTTGACCCTTTTAACAGGATCAGATGGCCTCGAACTGGATGTTGGTGTTGAGCTAGACCCTGGTGCAAATCCTTTAGTCATGGCAATTAACCGAAGGAGAGACGATATTAGCTAGTGGAGCACGATTGAACCAATATTGTCTACAATCTCAGAGCAAGTATTAAAGCCTTTTTGTCAAGTAAATCTGATCTAAAGTTAAGTGCGATTACCCTGGGCATCTATGCCTTCCCCAGCGAGCAGATGACCTTGGTTGTGAGTTCTCTGTCATTAGGTGCAAGATCTGAGAATACCCCATGTCTGGTGTTTTTGCGTAAGTCCTGCTAGTATAGAATGTTAAGTTAACCAAGATTAGAAGGAGCAAATATGAATTACAGTGGTCTGGCAGAAAAGACTGTTCAAACACTGGATTGTATTGCCCAGGAGGGCGCTAAAGAAATAGCAGCAGCCTTTGATTTGGCTACCAGAACTAACTACATCCACCTTGTGTCGACTTTTTATCATTATTCTGCTCCTGGCGAAACACAACTGTTAAGAGCAGCTGAGGCAGCTCCTACTAATGCCATGAAAATGCTATATATTCATCTCGCCAGAGACGAGGCTGATCACGATATATTAGCAATACGAGATCTTAAAGCACTGGGCTATAAGCTTGAACCAGAATCGAAGTTAACAGCAGGCTATCATGCCTATTGGAGCAACTTTTCAGATGAAAAAGTAATAGAGTATTTGGGTATGAATGTCGTTATAGAGTATCTTATAAGTTACCTAAACTCCTGTGCGAAAACTATGCGCGAAAGACTCAAACTAAAAGCAGAAGAGTGTAGATGGTTGCAACTACATTGTGAAGAAGATGAACAACATGGCGAAGCTGCTGTGAAATGTGTGAAAGAGCACATAAATGAGCGATTCGCAGACTTAATGATTAAAGGCGGTATGGGAGACAAGAGACGCTTTGTCAGTATGTTTATTGATGCTTTGCAAAATAATGCTTCTCTGAATCCACTGTAAGCTCCTTTATTATTAAACTGCTCACATCTGGAGATAACTGAAAATATTTTTTTATATTTTCTGCGCAACAAAGATATCGAACTATGAATAAACAGGTAGATACAATGTCAGATAAATTTGGATATAAAAGCCTTAAAGAAGAAAATTTACCTCAACGGGAGATGTCTGCATCTGATCGATTTATTGACATTGATGCACGAAAAGATTGTTGCGATTTGCCATCTAATATATGGCCGTTTCTAATTGAAAGTAGCTACAAACAGCATTGGAAGGAAATTCCTATTTGGAAGAGTGCTCTGGAAATGGTGATTTACCCAATGCTTCTGTACGAACTAAGACCTAAAGTAGTCATTGAAATTGGGGCGTTTACAGGCGGTAGTGCTGTCTGGATCGCTGATCATCTGCAGATCTTTGAGATTCCATGCCAGGTTTACTCTGTTGACATTAATCTTGCCTTCTTAGACAAGAAATCACAACAAGACGATCGCATCACTTTCATTGAGGGTGATGTCAACAAAATTGAGGAATTATTTTCTGCCAAAATGCTTTCTGAATTAGATCATCCCTGGCTAATTATTGAAGATGCTCATGTCAATGTCTCTGGGATTTTAAGCACTTTTCATTCTCATGGACATGCTGGAGACTATATTATTATTGAGGACACCAATCTAGAGTGCTGGAAGTATTGGGATGAAAACTTTGAAGATATTGGTGATGTTAAGAGTGACAAGATTAGAGAGGTTAGTAGATTTTTGATGCAGTATAAAGACACTTACAAGATTGATGCTTTTTACCAAGACATTTTTGGATATAACGGTTCAAAATGTTGGAATTCAATCATCAAAAGAATGTTGTAAAATCTGTTAAAAACCTCAATCTCAAGGTGAGATGACTCCTGGCAGGGTTGCGAGCGTCTATGGGGGGAGTTTAGTAGTCCTGTAGAAGTAGTGATTTTACATCTTTTTTCGGTAGTGGTACAAAAGTAGTGATTTTAATCCCCGAAACCTTGACGCTTACCGTAGCCAAATCACTACATCTTTACCACTACCATTTTTTTGGCATTGCTGAATCTTCGAATGATTATGAGTAGGGTGGGCATCCTGCCTGTCCGGAAATATTGATAACGGGCAAGATGCCTGTTCCACGCCTGATGCCCGTTCCACAAAACTATTCAAATCATTCCACTATTCAGCAATGCCAAAATCTGAGCCTATGGATGGTGCGTTACTGGACGGACTTTGCCAGGCCCGAAAAGGCGGAAAATTTGGGCGAGCCCTTCCCTAACGCACCCTAAAGAATTTCCTAACCTTAAGAGGAGGGGGTGAAAAAAGACCTGATAAAGTCTGGCGCACCTGCGGAGCATCCTGGGGGTTCAGAGGGTTGAGGTGCCGGAGGCTTTTCAATAATCTCAACACCTACCTCTTCCCAACCTTTACGGACAGCTTTTTGTTCCAGGCTGCCAACACCAAATCGGTCACCTGCCACCTTGTATGTCTCTCTGGCAGCATCCTTAAAATCTGAGGTGGAACCCAGCTTATCCCTCAAGGTAAGATACCAGATCCAACCGGCCTTGTCCCAAGCGTATCCACCAATGTCCAGAGCAGCAATGTAGAAGGCTCGGTTGGGGATACCAGAATTGATATGAACCCCACCATTATCTTGAGACCCGGTGTAGATGTCTCTCATATGACCTGGTTGAGGGTCTTTACCTAGTCTGGGGTCGTTATAAGCACTCCCTGGTTCTTTCATGGAGCGAATGCCTTTAGCATTGACATTCTCAGTAAACAGACCAGCTCCAATCACCCAATCCGATTCACTAGCAGTTTGGTTCAGTGTCCGTTGCTTAACTAGGATTCCGAACACATCAGCGAAGTGTTCGTTGAGAGCACCTGGTTGATTCCGATAGACCAGTCCTGCTTCATATTGGATCACCCCATGGGTCAGCTCATGACCAATAATATCGATGGCGATAGTAAAGCGATTGAAGAGTCTCTCCTCTTCTGGCAAATCTTCATCCCCATCCCCATAGGTCATCTGTTGACCATTCCAGAAGGCGTTGTCAAAACCGCGCCCATAATGAACGGTTGAGGTCAACACCACCCCTCGATCATCAATCGAGTTCCGCTCGTATATGTCACGATATAAATCAAAGGTGGCTCCAGAACCATCGTAGGCTTCATCTACTGCTGTGTCACCTGTGGCCGGGTCTCCTTCCCCCCGGACTTGACGGCCAGGTAAACGAGTTTGGTAGTCTGCATGGCAGATCACCCGTTGTTTTGCTGCTCCTGGTTCTCGGGAACTGGGTCGTGTGGAGAAGTCAGCTAATTCCTGGCGCACCCCACGGAACTGACCAGATTCCACTAGGGCGCTCAATGCCCGTTCTCGCTGCATAGGGCTTCCCTGTTCTGAAACTTCCCGCAGCATATACGCCGGAACAATACAGTGCAGAGGGTTGTGGTGGTGATGGTGGTGATGGTGGTGATGGTGGTGATGGTGGTGATGGTGGTGATGGTTTATCTTGGTAGGCATAGTAGTATTTAAGTATTTTTGCTATTACTATGATCGCCCTTGCTAGCTCAGGTTTTATTGCCAAGTTTTATTGCCAGAAGCAACACCTTGGAAACCTTGCCAGCCACTTTTAATCATAGCGAAGTCAACTCAAAACAGTTTCTGATTTATGGCATTGCTTATTGGTCGGATGATTAAGTCTGTTCTATCTTTCCTTACTTCCAGTCTCTTCACCCTGTTTCACCGTTTCATAAAACATCCCCCCAAATCAGCAACGCCTTTATCTGTGGTGTCTCGATTGAAAAAATCGATACCCAAATCAGCATTACATTATAGGTTAGATTTCCGAGCTTTTAACTCTTTGATACAACAATCGTTACAATATAGTCGGATTGTATTATTTTTTCCTGATTAGTCATTGGCAAGGGTTCAACATTTTTTAATATCATGGAATAGCCATCAAAATTTTTAACGGCTAAATTTTCTTGGGCTGCTCTCAGGGTTAACTCAACCTCCTCTGGTTGTGAGTTTTCCTTAACAACCTCGAAGGCAATGGTGACTTGTCCTGGCTGCACACAAACCGCATCAACTGGGCATCTGGAATCCTCTACTATATCCAGAACCTTAACTTGCATCGTTTTCGATTCCATTAAGGCCATCTGATCGATATGAAGTTGAATCTCTTGATTTAAATCCGCCTTAACCAAATTTTCTGTTGCTTGAATCTCTTGATTTAAATCCGCCTTACTCAAATTTTCCGTTGCTTGAGTACAACCGAGCATCGGTTGAATCAGACTACAAATGATAATCAGTTTGATGAACCCTGAGACTAAAGCTAATCCGTTCGATTTCGTCATGATTGACCACCCCAAGTCGGTGTAAATGTAAGCCGTCAGCCGTCAGCCGTCAGTGGTCAGTAGTCAGTGGTCAGGGGTCAGGGGTCACCCGTTCGCTGATAGCTGATAGCTGATAGCACCTCAAGTAGCGTGCGCGTAGCGCATTAGCTTAAGTTTAACTTAGCAATCAAAGCACTAACGGGCTAAAAACCCGATCGTTCTTCAATTGAAATTATCTGAAGTTATCGAGTTAGTTACTCCTTGTCTTCCTGCTATTTTTTTTGAATTACTTGCATTAGAAGCAACACTGTCCCCTTTAGGAGAGAGAGAGTTGCTTAAACCTATAGGGAATAATCCCACCAGCTCAATGCTGGTGATGGTAACCTTTTCGCACCTACTTATTTTACCCTACTTATTTTAGAGTATTTTATCTTAATTGACATAAGAATAAACCGAAAAATCCTCAAGATCCTAACCGTGACTGTAATCCTATGGTAACCATTCAGCCCAAGGCTGATCAGCTATCAACTATTTCTGAAGGGTAACAGAACTCTGCCCTGCCAAACCGGGTCTCGAAAAAGTGCCCTATTTGAAAAAGCGATTAGGGCTGACTCTCTTTATTGATCCAGCATTGTCTTATCTTAGCTAAGAGCTGAATGGTGATGTCGGATTTGAATACAATATCTTGCGATTTATTAATTAACGTAAATTTATCAATCCAGGAACTTGCAACAATGAATTGAAATCAATTAACTGGTAAATAAGGGTAAATGCTATTCGAGGATCAATACTCTTACCCATAAGCCGGTCTTGCATAGGTGGGTCACGTTTTTGAGAGCTATACGACTTATCACGACCAAGCTTAGATATTGTTTCAGTTTATGGAACATCATGACTAAAAGTTTGTTAAAAATTTATCCCCTTGGCCATCTCAGTCTTGCTTTGGTGGAATGGGTATTACTGGCATGGGCGATTCGCCTGTGGCGTCGCTCAACTAGTCTGGCCATGATTGTGCTGCCAATTGTGCTAGCAAGCATTAGCTATGACAATCTAGTTCTGGCCATGGGGAGCCTGATTGGTGAAGGAGATCTCCTGAAATCACTGAGTATGGTGCGCTTCCTATTACACTTCTTAGTAGTGCCGCTGTTCATTGTAATTGCTGTTGAGCTAGCTCACCGCGCTGGAGCAGTTTGGGCTAATACAATTGTACGAGTTTTCTCCTGGGTGCTTGCCCTAGGACTGGGTGGGTTTGAAGTGGCGACCCAGTTTGTTGGCCTAGAATTGGTTCCAGTCACCTTTGCTGGCACCTTGCGCTACACAGTAGCGGAAGTGAGTGCTCCACCAATTGTAACAATTTTGGTCAATTTGTTCGTGCTGCTGATTGGTATCGGCATCTGGGTAAGGCTGAAATGGCCATGGCTATTTGTGGGAACCTTGGTTGCCCTAATTGGCAATGCTGTACCGATTTCTCGAGTTGGGACCCTTGTCGGTAGTGCCTCTGAATTCGTCATGGCTCTGAGTTTGCTATTAACTGAGCGGCGGACACAGTTTGTTCGTGCCCAACTCGGCTCAGGTGAAAAGACAACGAAGGTTGAAGGTTGGGTTGAAGGTTGAAGGTGGGGTTGAATGTTGAAGGTTGAATGTTGAAGGTTGTTCGCGTAGCGTGGCCTTTGGCCAAGGTTGTTCGCGTAGCGTGGCCTTTGGCCAAGGTTGGGTTGAAGGTTGTTCGCGTAGCGTGGCCTTTGGCCAAGGTTGTTCGCGTAGCGTGGCCTTTGGCCAAGGTTGGGTTGAAGGTTGTTCGCGTAGCGTGGCCTTTGGCCAAGGTTGTTCGCGTAGCGTGGCCTTTGGCCAAGGTTGGGTTGAAGGTTGTTCGCGTAGCGTGGCCTTTGGCCAAGGTTGTTCGCGTAGCGTGGCCTTTGGCCAAGCTTGGTTTTAATGTTGTTCGCGTAGCGTGGCCTTTGGCCAAGGTTGAAGGGTTAATAACCTGAAAGCTGTAACCTGTAACCTCTAAGCTCTAACCTGTAACCTGTAACCTCTAACCTGTAACCTTCAACCTCTAACCTTCAAGCTGCAACCTGCAACCTGCAACCTGCAACCTGCAACCTGTAACCTTAAACCTGCAACCTTAAACCTGCAACCTGCAACCTTCAACCTGTAACCTTCAACCTCTAACCTGTAACCTGTAACCTCTAACCTGTAACCTTCAACCTCTAACCTTTAACCTTCAACCTCTAACCTGTAACCTTCAACCTCTAACCTTTAACCTGCAACCTGCAACTTAGTTATCCTAAAAGAGCTTACTGCCATGAATGCCGAATTTAAATTTAGACCAATTCCCTTTGCTTGGGTTGCTATCCATCCCAAGCCGATAGGTGTGTTCAGTTAATTGGTGGTGCGTTTTCGGAAGTTT
>NZ_GL890970.1:160233-227866 GCF_000211815.1 Moorena producens 3L | reverse complement strand
GTAATTGCTGTTGAGCTAGCTCACCGCGCTGGAGCAGTTTGGGCTAATACAATTGTACGAGTTTTCTCCTGGGTGCTTGCCCTAGGACTGGGTGGGTTTGAAGTGGCGACCCAGTTTGTTGGCCTAGAATTGGTTCCAGTCACCTTTGCTGGCACCTTGCGCTACACAGTAGCGGAAGTGAGTGCTCCACCAATTGTAACAATTTTGGTCAATTTGTTCGTGCTGCTGATTGGTATCGGCATCTGGGTAAGGCTGAAATGGCCATGGCTATTTGTGGGAACCTTGGTTGCCCTAATTGGCAATGCTGTACCGATTTCTCGAGTTGGGACCCTTGTCGGTAGTGCCTCTGAATTCGTCATGGCTCTGAGTTTGCTATTAACTGAGCGGCGGACACAGTTTGTTCGTGCCCAACTCGGCTCAGGTGAAAAGACAACGAAGGTTGAAGGTTGGGTTGAAGGTTGAAGGTGGGGTTGAATGTTGAAGGTTGAATGTTGAAGGTTGTTCGCGTAGCGTGGCCTTTGGCCAAGGTTGTTCGCGTAGCGTGGCCTTTGGCCAAGGTTGGGTTGAAGGTTGTTCGCGTAGCGTGGCCTTTGGCCAAGGTTGTTCGCGTAGCGTGGCCTTTGGCCAAGCTTGGTTTTAATGTTGTTCGCGTAGCGTGGCCTTTGGCCAAGGTTGAAGGGTTAATAACCTGAAAGCTGTAACCTGTAACCTCTAAGCTCTAACCTGTAACCTGTAACCTCTAACCTGTAACCTTCAACCTCTAACCTTCAAGCTGCAACCTGCAACCTGCAACCTGCAACCTGCAACCTGTAACCTTAAACCTGCAACCTTAAACCTGCAACCTGCAACCTTCAACCTGTAACCTTCAACCTCTAACCTGTAACCTGTAACCTCTAACCTGTAACCTTCAACCTCTAACCTTTAACCTTCAACCTCTAACCTGTAACCTTCAACCTCTAACCTTTAACCTGCAACCTGCAACTTAGTTATCCTAAAAGAGCTTACTGCCATGAATGCCGAATTTAAATTTAGACCAATTCCCTTTGCTTGGGTTGCTATCCATCCCAAGCCGATAGGTGTTGTTCAGTTAATTGGTGGTGCGTTTTTCGGAAGTTTTCCGACAATTTTCTACCGATATATCGCCAAGCGATTATTTGAATCAGGTTATACCGTTGTTGCCAGACCGTTTAGATTTACCTTCCGCCATTGGCCTGTAGCAATTGGTTTGGTCAAAGAAGAAAAAACCCTATTCCAGGGAATTTTGGAAGAAGCAAAAAAATTGGGCTATGAGTACAGTATCTATCAACAAGACTCCTCTGCCAGAGGGAGCAATTATTTTTGGTTAGGTCACAGCCTAGGAACAAAATATATCGCACTCTTGGAACTTTTAAGTGATTTGGAGTCCAAAAAACTTCAGGAAATTCTGGGAGATTGTGTGGGGAAAGATCAAGAGAAGCAGATTGAAGATAGCCTCAGAGATGCTGAGCTAAAATATATTTCTTTGATCAATCAACCATCTGTATTAATGGCTCCTGTTATTAGCGGTACCAGTAGTGCGGTTCCTGTTCCATTCATAGCTGATTTAGTAGACAGACTTGGTTTCGGGGTGTTACCCACACCCGAACAAACCTATTGCTTGATCAAAAATAGCCGTTTATTTAATCTTACTGCTTTGATTAGCTTCAGTAAGGATAAGATTGCTCAACAAGCTGGAACGGTGCGTTGGCTAGAGGAGAATTTAGGCAATAAACTTCTCATTGATGAGAAACTTCCCGGTAAGCATCTAACTCCCCTCGGTTGGCTCCGGGGAAATGATCAACTTGCGGATACCGTGATTCAAGTGATCACAAAACTAGCCGAGCGAGTCTAAGGGAACAGGGAATAGGGAACAGGGAACAGGTGGAAGAGTATGGGAAGTGTGGGAAGTGTGGGGATATGGGGATATGGGGGTAATTTTGGACGAATAGTCGGGATTTTGGCCAAATTTATCTAACCATCCTCGAAGGCCGAATCACGAATTGTTAGTCATTGTCTTGATGCAATAGCGACAAATTAAGTACATTTTCTTATCCCCCACACCCCACACCCCACACCCCACACCCCACACCTGACGTCTTTGTAAAAAACATACCCTTGAAAGGGAAGGGGGGTAGGGTGTAGGGAAAGATCACGAGCTTGAAAAGTTGGTAGTGATGCAGTCGCCCAAAGGGAGTTTCCCCCACTCGTGCTTTGTATCAAGAAGGGACGGTTGAATCAAATTGGGGACAGAATGTTTGTGCTGGGGTAACTCGAAATTTGCTTCTATTTTTCCTAAGTTAAATCTAATTGTGCTACCATTTGCTTTTCCTTGGTATAATATTTATCACAATTGTAGGATTACCATTAAATGTCAAACTCTTTATCCCAATCTTGGCAATGTGTCCATGTGCCATCTGAGAAAGGATATGATGTGTATCAACATGGTTGCCACCTCAGCGCTAATTTTATCCGAGTGTATGTTCCAGAGGAAGCCAAAAATACTGAAACAAAGCTGAAAGCCATTATTTATTTACATGGATTTGCTCTGTGTATGCCCTCTTTTTATGAAGCTCACCTCATTGAGTTAGTAAAAAAGGGATATATTGTGTTTTTCCCCGATTATCAACACAGTTTTTATCCCAATACTCCACCTCAAGGTCCTACCCCCTCTAAACAATCTTTCCCTTATTTGCAGAAATGGCGATCTTTGGCTAAATTGTCAGCCGATACGTTAGCCAATGCTAACTCTTCAATTAATACTCCCTCATTAACAACAGACAATATTGACTCCATACTTTCCGAGTTTGAGGCTTACGAACGGGGCGATCTAGCTGTAAAAGGCGAATTATCGGAATTCAGCGCTTTTGAATTGCGCAGAGTAGCCCGAGCTATGATCGTTATTACTATTCTATTAATGATTCTTAGTTGGTTTCGGCGGGAGTATAGTAATAATTTAATTCATCTGTTATCCACAGTAGCATTGAGTTTAGTCCATTCTCCTGAGGAATGCCTAGAGAAGGCGATCACCTGCACGAATGATGCCTGGGAGTATCTGTCGCAGCAGGACCAATATTTACATTGGAATGATCAGAATCAGCCAGATACTTTTGCCTTTGGTCATTCTTTGGGAGGGTTAATTGCCCTAAGTTTACCTTTTCATTTGGAGGTAAATTCGCCCGAGAGTCGATTTTTTCCCAAGAAAATTGTAGTGGCGGATCCGACTCCAAGCACAGAGAATGGGATTCCCAAATTTGTCATTTGTATCTTGAAGTTGTTTTGCGTTCCATTTGTTAAGAATCCTATCAAGATTAAAAATACGGGTGAAAGTCTGACGGAACCTGTGGCAATTTTGCATGGTAACTCCGATGAGTTGGTTCCACCGTCTGAATGGGTTGGTGGTAAGTGTTCCAATTATGACGCTATCAATAGCGAGCAAAAGGCTATTTATTTCTCATATTCTAATGATCAGGCGGAGCCTCAACTGGTAGCATTTCACAATCAGGCAGTAACCTCTACTCAATACTATGGTGATGGCTTGTTCAAACATTTCGGTGGCGTCAAAAATGGACCCAATGCTTATAACATAGACTATGTTTGGCCTGGTGCTGATAAGATATTTGCGGGGGAGACAACGCCAGAAGACCTTCTTGATCATCTCCATACCCCTCATTTTCAGGTACAACCAACTCCATCTAAGAATTGTGGCAACCTTCTGACAAAACTAGCATTGATTTTTGGGATTATCTTGTTGCTTGGAGTTGCCTATTGGATAGGGACAAAAGTTGGGTTACCTGTTTATTCTCAATAAGCCAAGGAATTTTTCACTATTTGAGTAGGGACTGCGATAGCTGTAACGCTTTCCCTGTCTGAGGGTGACTCGGCTTGTCACCCCTTCAAACTCTTACCCATAAGCCTGTCTTCCATAGGTTGGTCAACCGTCAACTGTTAACCTACAACCTTAAACCTGCAACCTTCAACCTGCAACCTCCAACCTTCAACCTCCAACCTCCAACCTCCAACCTCCAACCTTCAACCTGCAACCTCCAACCTTCAACCTCCAACCTCCAACCTCCAACCTCCAACCTCCAACCCCCAACCGTCAACCTTCAACCTTCAACCAAATAACCTTGGCCAAAAGGCCACGCGATCGCGTTCAACCGCTAAAAGCTTTGCCATTGTTGTAAGATGGAGAAAGTAAAGAATTGTTAAAATCAACGAACCATTAAATTCATGGCTATATTTCGTCAGTACATTGCTCCCCTACTGGCATTACTAGGCTTCTTAATTGCCCTATTGGCAGTCAGTTCTCGGATCTTTTTACCGAACGATATGCTAGCCCCTGCACCGATTGAAGAGTTTGACGCTGCCAGCATTCAAGCACCAGTATCGGCTCAGTTGGTTGTTAACCAAAATTCTGGGAACACTGGTGAGTAAGCCATTGTTAGCACGGTACCAGCTACGCCTGGGAACGGTACGAGAACGGGCAATTTTGGTGAAGTTCATGGAATTAACTTACCAAGAGCTTTTCCCAGAACAAAATGATTTTTCTCACCTGGCGAGGACTGTTAAACAGTACTTTTCCAGAGAAACCCCGCTGTGGTGGGTTACAGTAGCGGATGGGAACGTTTCTAGGAAAGGCTCTATCGTAACTCATCCCTTGCCAGTTGGTTGTCTGTGGATGGGAAATGGGGTTGATCAGGTAAATGGCGATCGCTATACCTATATTTTTTTACTGTACGTCATGCCAGCACACCGCCGTCAAGGCATTGGTTCAGCACTGATGCAGCAGGCTGAAGCTAGGGCAAGGGCAAGAGGCGATCGCCAAATTGGACTACAGGTGTTTCAATCGAATCAAGTCGCTTTGAACCTTTACCACGGACTGGGTTTTAGAACCCAATCTCTGTGGATGGTTAAACCATTGCACAGACAATACTAATTAAGAAACTGGTAGAATCAGGCAAGATAAGGTAGGTTATCAGGCATGTATGAAGATGATGATCTAAGTTTACTGGATAATACGGCTTTACTAGAAAGCCCTTTAGATGACATAGAGCCGATTGAAGATGAGTTAGAAGCTCCCAAACCTGATCCAGAGGAAATGCTGGCTCTGTTAACGGCACCGGAAAGCCAGCAACGGATGCTAGCAGCTCGTGCTTTTTGTGAGTTGCAAGATGAGCGGGCAATTCCCGATCTGATTAACCTGTTAAATGATGTTTGTCCCTTAGTGCGGGTAAGTGCTGCCTATGGTCTAGGGCGCAATCCCAGTCCCACGGCAGTAAAGCCCTTGATTGACCAACTTAACCAAGATTGGAACGGTTATGTCCGTAAAGGGGTTGTCTGGGCATTGGGGAACTGTCGCGATCGCCGTGCTTTAGCGTCTCTAATTGATTCCCTAAAAACGGATATTCCTGCAGTGCGTTTGTGGGCAGCTAGTGCTCTGGCGCAAATGGCAGAGTTAGATTATGAAGAAGTAATCGCATCGATTCCGCCCTTAATTACTGCTTTAAGGAAAGACCCAGTAGCAGCAGTGCGCAGTAATTGTGCTTGGTCTATCGGGCAACTGTGTCGGGAATTGCCCTCCAATGCGGTTTACGCTGGTGCTATTGATGCCTTAATTGAAGCATTTGCTGATGATCAAGACCTAGGGGTACAAGAAGACGCCAAAGCTGCCCTCTTGAAAGTGGGAGACCCCCGTGGACTTCAGATGATTGAAATGATCGAGATGGAAGGGTTTTTGTAATTGGGTTTGTTATTGCGTTGGGCACTTCCCACACTTCCTACACTTCCCACACTTCCCACACTTCCCACACTTCCCACACTCCCGCCTCTCCCCACACTCTTCTCCCTATTCCCTTATGCTTGTAGCCCCTCTTGCGCTACACTAGCCACCTGCTCAACACTGTCATTAGCTAATGTTTCTAGGACTGCCCTAGCCTCTTCTCCTCCCAGATTAACTAGTGCTTGTACTAACCGGTAACGAATTTGCCAATCGGAATTAGTGGCAAAGGGAATCAACAGAGGCACAGCCCGGGGATCTCCCAATTCTCCTAAGGAACTAATGGCGGCGGTTTGGATTAAACTGATATCGGATTTGAGAGCGTCTTCTAAAAGTTGAAATGAACGGGGTTCACCTAGTTCCCCTAAGGCAGCTATAATACTAAATTTAATGATCCACTCAGTGGTTTGGTGATAGGTTTGCTCTAAATCATCATAGGCTTCGGTGAGCTTCAAGGCACTCAAGGAATCCGCTGCTGCTGCCTGAACATCTGGTTCTGGATCATTCAAAAGGCGATCGCGTAATAGGGTCAAAGATACGGTTAAATCTTGATCACCCAAGGTATCGAGCTGGCTGACTGCCCCATATCGAATCCGAACATTGTTATCGTTAACCAAGGGTTGAATTAGCTCAAACGCCACCGATGGTTCCAGCTGGCGTAGTTGGTTTAATCCACTAATGCGCTGGCCAAAATCCGTTGAATTCAGCAGCTCTTGGACAGATTCACGAGTAACGGTCATGGGTAATTGCTCAATATCTAGCCAAAACTCAACTTACCATGTTATTTGTTCAGCGTGAACACTATTTGAGATAGAACAGTTCCCTTAATTCTTTAACTCAGCTGCCATAGCGCGGACAATATCCCCAGAGCTCAGAATTCCAATCACTTGCTCCGCTTCATCTGTTACTGGTAAATGGTGGATTGATTTTTCCTGCATCAACTTAGCCGCTTTCCGTAAGGGTTGATCCGGTTTGATGCTCATGGGATGACCAGTCATTACTTCCCCAGCGGTTTGTCCAAGTGCTTTATGGAGTTCTTGGTCATAACGGGCAGGATTTTCTAAGTAAATCACGCTGTCGAGAAACATGATATAGACTGGCGGTTCTACTCCTGTCTCCTGCCACAGCAAGTCAGTTTCTGAAATCACTCCCACCAATTTGCCTGCTTCGTTAACCACTGGCAAGCCACTGATGCTTTGTTCAGCAATAATTTTGATCACTTCCTTAATCGGTGTTTCGGGCTGCACCACGATCGGGTCACGGGTCATGACTTCAGCAACGGTTTTAGCCATAGTTGGGTTTTTAAGGGTTTTGAATGGTTTAGCTGGTGATAACTCTATTCTCCCACTGCCTTAGTCTAGAAGGTGACAGAAGTCTGAAAACTTTATGGTTGATTAAGCTTTGACCGTTGAACTCGCTCCCCAAAAGCTCCGCGTTAATTCTATTGCCCCAGGGCGAATCGAAACACCCCTCTGGTCAGATCTTGGTTGAACACCAGAACAACTGCAATCCGTTGCCAAGTAGGTCAATAATCGCCTCATCCCAGGACCTTTTGGTTCACCAGTCGATATTGCTAAAGCAGCCGTTTTTCTGGCGTTGCGTCAGTCTTCGCGCTGAATAGGAGTAGAGTGGGCATCCTGCCCGCCCGAAAATAAGGAGGAAACTGGCAAGATGCCAGTTCTACGCAAGATGCCAGTTCTACGCAAGATGCCAGTTCCACGGCTGATGCCCATTCCACAGGTGCGACCCGTAAATTGAAAATGCGATCGCTATTGTGATTACTTGACATTTAAGGCAATTACCACATCTCCTAGAAATTTTTCTGGATTAAGAAGGCAAATAATCTGGAAAAAACGCCTGTTTCATCCGTTCACAATATTGACAGATATTGTTAAATTGAGATACCCGATCAATAATCAGACTCTTGAAAGGAGGTAAAATCATGTTTGCAATATAACCATAAGCCGTTGCATCTAAAGTGGTCGGTCTCTCCCCCATAAAAAATGGTTTATCTGCTAAATAATCAGACAGGGCTTGAAACTCAGCATTAATAATTTGAGAAATTTCCTTCTCGGAGTGACGACCCAGTCCCTGTTGATAAATCTGATTAGAAAGGGAATTTCGCACCTGTTGTAAAAACTGTTACGATTCTGGTGTCGAGCTCCCAGCAAAGTAGAGAGTCGTTAATGTTTGTTTGAATAATTGCCAGTTATCTTCAATGTTATAACGAATATACATCTCTCCCCAATAAGTATTTTCTTTCAGCATCCGCCGAAAAGCTAAGGAGATTGCTTTTTCTGTTGAGGTCAAATCCCGATCAGGATCTATGCCCTCTTTTTCCTTAAGCATCTCGATAATTATGGTGGAGTCACCGATGAGTTCTCCTTTATATTCTATAAACGGAATTTTGCCTTTGGGAGCTTTAGTAAAGTCCTTAGTAATCTCGATATCGTAAGCAATATTAGCTATACGCAGCCAAGTTTCCAATTTAATACAGGGTGGACTAATGCTCGGTAATCCCCATAAAGGTGGTGCCTTATACAAAGTTATCATCACAGTAAATTTGGTTCGATATTACGCTTAAGCAATAACTATTATAAGGGCAAAATAATAATAAATCAATCTAGTCATTATCGAATCAACAACTCGAAGCTATTCTACATTATTTTTTTGACTTTTTTGCAATTATTTTATTGTTCTTATTCGGTTTGAGCAATTTTTAGGTATTTAATCAAACCTCTGAAACTATTAATATTTAAAGTCAAGGTAAAGCTTGATTGACATGAGATCATAGTTCTCCTTTCATATTTTATTTTTCAACTAACTCACGAACTAGAGAGGCTAAACGCTTTCCACTATCTCTAATCGCAAGACTAGCTGTTTTTTGTTTCATCTCTTCTAACCTAGTTGGAGACTTGAGTAAAGCCAGCACCTCCTGTTCTAACGTTTCGTGAGTCAACTGGTCTTGACGAAATACTAAAGCAGCACCAGAATCCTTAAAGCTAGCTGCATTGAAAGCTTGATGGTCTTCCGCTGCATAAGGGTAGGGAATCAGAATGGCTGGTGTTTCAGTTATGGCTAGCTCAGTTAAGGTTCCAGCACCAGCACGGCTAATGGCTAAATTGGCCCGTTGCAGTAATGGTGCCATCTGGTCATAAAAGGGCATAGACAGGTACTGAGGATGGCTAAGGGTGTTAGCCTCTGGGTCTTGTTCTCCAGTTAAATGAACAATCCAAGCACCAGCTTCAAACCAGACGGGAGCACATTGGCGCACTAGTTTATTCACTGCCACTGCTCCTTGGGAACCCCCAACCACCACAATCAAGGGTACCTCTGGTGGAATCGGGAGTTCCAGGGATTGACTCTGTTGAAAACTATCCCGCACTGGTGTACCAACGGTTACAGTTTTAATCCGGGGTAGGTACTTGGAAGCGGCTTCAAACCCTATGGCTACGGTATTGCAAAAGGGACTCAGCCACCGGGTTACTTTTCCGGGAATGGCGTTAGATTCATGTATAATAGTAGGTAGACCCTGCAACCGTGCTGCCATAATTGCAGGTCCAGCGATGTAACCCCCAGTGGTGAAGACACCATCAAATTTACCTTCTCTCAGCAGTTGCCGCACTTGCCAAATTGAACTGACCAGGCGAGTGAAGATGCGCAGAGTACCGAGACCGAAGCGTTGTTGAAAACCTTCTACGGCAATGGTGTGCAGGGGATAGTCTGGTGGTAGCAACTCATTTTCAATGCGGTCAGGAACACCAAGCCACTCGATAGTGTAATTGGGTAAGTGTTGGGCTACTGCGAGGGCGGGAAATATATGTCCCCCCGTACCACTGGCGGCAATCAGCAATCGCATGGGTGACTTAGACACGGCTATAGGTCTCCTTGATCAATTGGGTGAGGGGCTTTTGTCTTGGGTTAATGGGAATCGGGAATCGGGAATCGGGAGTCGGGAATCGGGAAGAAAAAAAATACCAATTAAAGTAGGGTGGGCAAAGTCATATACTCTAGAGTACTCAAAAAAATCAAACTGTTTTTGCCCACCCTACAAGCTAGACATAGGTTATCAAACTAGATTTGGTATCATTGGTGAATCCAAGGGATTACCCTTTCTCCAATCACCAATGATCAATTACTAATTACTAGTTACCAGAATTACCAGTTACCAGTTACCAGTTACCAGTTACCAGTTAACGATTACCAATGACCAATCCAGCCACCTTACTGCAACGACTATCCCAATCTTTTACTACTAAAGTCAAGTCTATTTCTTTGGACTGGTCAGTATTTGTACTATTAACGGTAGGGTTGACCCTCGGCTCTCCTCTGAAAGCCCAAGCAGATAGCCCGGAAACCGCACCGCCTCAGCTTAAAGATACCCTCAGCCAAATTGATCGCTTCGCTAATGGCAAGGATGTTGAAGGGTTGCTGGAATTCTATAGCGCTAATTTTGCTAACTCCGATGGCTTAAGTCGGGATGTGATGGGAGAAGCGTTGCTTCAATTGTGGCAGCGCTACCCTGTGTTGAATTACCGCACGGAACTGACGGATTGGCAGCAAGAGGGCAACGCGATCGTGGCAGAAACTGTGACTTATATTACTAGTAACCAACAGGATGCTAGTAAGACCAAATTTGAATCGACTTTGCGATCGCGTCAGCGCTTTGAAAACCAAAAAATTGTCTATTCCACCATTTTGGCAGAGCGTTCCCAAATCACATCAGGAGCTAATCCTCCCAAGGTAACGGTGAAGTTACCAGAACAAGTGCGTATTGGTCAGCGATTTAATTTTGATGCCATTGTCCAGGAACCCCTCGGAGATGATTTGCTGCTGGGAGTGGCTATAGAAGAATCAGTCAGGTCACAGCGCTATACTAATCCCACGGAGGTTGACCTGGAATCTTTGGCTGCCGGTGGAATTTTTAAGATTGGCCGAGCCCCACTGTTACCAGAAGACCGCTGGATTTCAGCTATATTAATTCGGGGGGATGGCATGATTATGATTACTCGACGGTTACATGTGGTTGAGTAATTAGGTTTGAAGGGAGTAGGGAGTCGGGAGCGGTGCGACCCGTGGCGAATTTAATTCGCCTACGGAAAGCGCACCGAGGGAGTAGGGAATCGGGAGTAGGGAGTAGGGAGTAGGGAGTAGGGAGTAGGGAGTAGGGAGTAGGGAGTAGGGAGTAGGAAAATAAAACAGCCATGCTTCCCATGAGCTAGTGCATCAAGATAGAATCAAATCTTATTACTATTCCCGATTCCCGATTCCCGATTCCCGATTCCCGATTCCCGATTCCCGATTCCCTACCTTTACAGATAAATTTTAAACTTGGTGCAAAATCTGAGTATTGTGCAAGGATTTCTAAACTTAAACAAACCAGCAGGTTGGACATCCCACGATTGCGTTGCTAAAGTGCGGCGTCTGCTACGGCTGAAGCGAGTAGGCCATGGCGGGACCCTTGACCCAGCTGCTACCGGGGTTTTACCGATAGCTCTGGGAAAGGCAACCCGACTTTTGCAGTATATGCAGCAGGATAAAGCCTACAAGGCTACGGTGAGACTGGGAGTGAGGACAACTACTGATGATTTGGAAGGAGAGGTGATTGCTACTCAGTCTGCAGCCCAGTTGACTCTGGAGTTGGTCAAGGGTTTGTTGAAACAGTTTGAGGGCAAGATTCAGCAAGTGCCACCAATGTATAGCGCTATTCAGATCAAGGGTAAACGGCTGTATGATTTAGCCAGAGCTGGTGAAGTGGTAGAGGTACCAGAACGAACTGTAGAGGTTGAGAAGATCGAGGTTTTAGATTGGCGTGGGGGGGAATTTCCGGAAATTGATTTAGCGATCGCATGTGGTCCTGGCACCTATATTCGCTCCATAGCCCGGGATTTAGGAGATGCCCTTGAAACCGGTGGTGTGCTAGCCGCTCTGACTCGTACTCGCAGCAGTGGCTTTGATTTAGCCGATAGTCTGACATTAGAAGAATTGACCGAACAGCTGGAACAAAGCCTATTCCAGCCAGTGTCCCCTAGTGTAGGTTTGGGGCACTTACCCTCTGTAACCTTGTCCGCTGATCAAGCCCGTCGCTGGTGTTTGGGACAGCGTATCTCTGGGGATGATACTCTTGAAACTCCCACAATTCCTTTGCAAGTGTATCACGAAGATGGCAGTTTTTTGGGTATTGGTAAGGTGATATCCTCAACCTCTGGGGTATTGCTGGCTCCTCAAATGGTTTTTGTTTGATGGTAGTTGATTGAATCGAACAGGACTTACATAGTAACTAGCTATATCATTAGCTGTTCTAGGTTTAGGTCGTAACCAAAGGAGCGGGGGGCGGATAAAGTAATTCAGGAATTTAGTTGATCTGTATCCCGTTTTTTGTAACCATTGCATTATGCAACGGTTATATTAGAGCGTATTGGGTATGGCAAACACTAAATCTGGCACTGTTCAAGACCTAGTTACGGTTCAGGAAGCTGCTGAAATCTTGGGTGTCTCCTCCGATACCATACGTAGGTGGGAAAAGAAAAAGCTGCTGAGGGCAAAGCGGTCTGAACGAAACTACCGCTTTTTTGATATTGAAGAGTTAAAACGAATTCAAAGAAAGTATCAAGGGCTAGCTACTGGGGTTGAGTTTCGTGTTCTAAAGAGCAAACCCACTAGCTTCAGAGTAATCGAGTTATTTGCTGGGTGTGGAGGCATGGCACTGGGTTTTGAGAATGCTGGCTTAACCACCAAGCTGCTGGTGGAGATTGATAAAGACTGCGTAAACACTCTGAAGCTGAATAGACCTTCCTGGGAAATCATACCTGAGGATATAGCCAACGTTGATTTTACCAATTACAAAGACAATGTAGATATTGTGGCTGGTGGGGTGCCCTGCCAAGCTTTCAGCTATGCCGGTCTAGGTAAAGGTTTTGACGATACTAGAGGGACGCTCTTTTTTGAGTTTGCACGATGCGTCAAGGAAGTACAGCCAAAAATAGCAGTGCTTGAAAACGTTAGAGGTCTGATCCAACATGACCAAGGCAGAACCTTATCCACCATGCTGCGAACCTTAGAGGATTTAGGCTACAACCCTACCTATAAGTTGCTCAGAGCGCAGTTTCTAGATGTCGCCCAAAAGCGAGAGAGGGTAATTATCATTGCGGTCAGAAAAGACTTAGACCTAAACGCAATATTTCCTAAGGAAAAGGACTACACTATTTCCCTGAGGGAGGTGCTCAAAGATTGCCCTAAATCAATAGGAGCAAAATACCCTCCCCGCAAGAGAGAAATTATGGAGTTAATACCACCAGGAGGTTATTGGCGGAACTTACCAATAGAGCTTCAAAAAGAGTATATGAAAAAGAGTTTCTATCTCGGTGGCGGCAAAACCGGTATGGCTAGGCGGCTTTCTTGGCAAGAACCTTCCCTTACTCTAACCTGTAACCCAGCTCAAAAACAGACCGAGCGGTGTCATCCTGAAGAAACACGACCGTTGACAGTTAGGGAATATGCACGTATTCAGAGCTTCCCCGATGATTGGGAATTTACCGGTTCTCTATCATCGAGGTACAGACAAATCGGTAATGCGGTCCCTGTTAATTTGGCTTACCGCATTGGAGAATGTCTGATTGCGATGTTGCAAGGGAAATTCGATTCAGAAACGATGGTAATCGAACACAGAGAACAAGACAAAGCTATTCAGTTATCGTTACCAATATAGTTAAAAATGCTGAACCACTTAGTCTGACTAACCTTGGTTTTATTGCTGATATAAAAGGAGCGATAATTGGACTGTAACTCAAAAACGTCCTTCCAAAAAAATTGATATTTTATCCCTTAACTCTTTACCAACTTCTTGAAATATTTCAAGAAGTTCTAAAAAGACATCTTCACCAGCGAATTCCTTCCACAAATCATTTTGAATTAATAATTCATTTTTGACATCACAAACTTTAGCAGTCCAACGTTGATAATCATTAGGGTAATATGGGTTGTAAGGTATGCCAATACAAGTCCTTACATTAGCATCGAGATTTTGGCTAAACCGTAATGCACACCAACGAAGCATTTTTCTTTTGAGTGACCGAAACTCTTTTCGGTTTGGTTTGACAGTAGTTATATCTATATATAGTTCCTCGCCATTCTGCTTGGTAATAAAAACATCTACCCTTTTATCTTGGTCTGCTTGAGGCTCTACTGGCTTAATACTATTCCTAATTAAATTTATTTCATTCGTCTTATCAGGCAGTCTTTCTTCCTTTTCTATTTCTGAGCAAATTTGATCGATGATGGTTTCAGTGTCTCTGTCTATACCTCCCAACAAATCATATTGTGTTTCTACCTGGTACCCAGCACTTTCAGCTAAAATTAGGGCAATTTGTTCGTAGATAGACATCCCGAAAGAGGTATATAGTGAATGCATTCTAGATGCGAGTACTATTTTTTCTTTAGTAAATATTGCTTCAACAAATGGTTTATATTCTGATTCAGAAGCGTATCTGTCGAGCTTTTCATTGATTTTTTTCGTTAGTAGGTTTTTGATTTGTAGCTTAGTGGCTTCCTTCACAGTTGACCCCTATTTATCACACAACGCTTTAACCAGCTTACAATCTCTTCTGACTAGGAATCGAGCACCAATGCACCCTAGAGCGTCTGCTAATGATTAACAATCCAGAGCCTCTCCAGCAAGACCAGGTGACAGCAGTGGTGAGGGTGTTTGCCCTATGCATTTGATCTGAGTGTACTAGTAAATTGATGTATTAGTTATGCTATTAATCGAATTGTTACTTTTAAGTGAAATCCAACCCTGGCAAGGGTTTTGTTGGGCTTCACTACCCCTCCACCGCTTCCTACGTCACATCAATGGTTTTAGGAGTTTTGTCAGCTATCAGCTTATGCGCTACGCGCACGCTACTTGATGTGCTATCAGCTATCAGCCAAAGGCCAAGGCTGATAGCTGACGGCTGAATGCTTACGGAGTTTTGTCAGTCAATAGGATAATTAGTCAACCAAAACCAAATATGATATTAATAATACAGACACACTAATACACTATAGTGTTTGTATTTGAGATGTAAACCTAGGAGGTCTTGTTTTATTGTCCAATCAAACTCCAGACCTCTTTCCGATATTGCCTAGTAAGCATTCAGCTATCAGCTATCAGCTATCAGCTTTTGAATAAAACAGGTCAGCAAAAGTTTAATCTGAGTTATGTCACAGCGTTGAAGCCTGTGCCACAAACTAGAAGCCTGTGCCACAAAGCTGTTCGCGTAGCGTGAGCTTTTAGCTCACGGCTGACGGCTGACTGCTGAATGCTTATATTGCCTTTTTCAGCAATTGTGTTGATAACCCAGATACAAACGCTTTATGACTGTACAAAGCCAAAAACTATCACCCTTGAGACTAATACTAGTAGTATTAATATCGTTAGTATTAGTCGCTATTGTTGCCATAGGATCTACCTTTGCCCTTTCAGGAGAATCGTTGATGAAATTTCCAGGAAAACAACCCACCAATATTGGGATTCAGTCCTCAGGGCAATTAGCACCTTGCCCAAATAGCCCTAACTGTGTCAGCAGCTATAGCCAAGATGCCGAGCATGGTATTGAACCTTTAGCTTACAACTCAACCCCTACCGAAGCAATAGCTAAGCTAAAAACTGTGATCCAAAACCTAGAACGAACACAAATTATTGAAGAAACAGACAACTATCTTTACGCACAATTCACTACTCCTTTAATGGGGTTTGTGGATGATGTAGAATTTTTGTTGGATGACAGTGCTAAGGTAATCCATGTTCGCTCCGCCTCCCGTTTAGGAAAATCCGATTTGGGAGTTAATCGGAAACGGGTGGAAACAATTCGAGCGGAATTGAGCTAACTTGTAAGTATTCAGCTGTCAGCTGTCAGTTGTCAGCTGACAGCTTATAATAAAATTGAAAGTGTGGGGAAAAGCCATTGGCCATAGGCCAATAGCTGATAGCTGATAGCTGATGGCTGATGGTTGATAGCTGATAGCTGATGGCTGATGGCTGATACCTGATAGCTGAATGCTTAACTTTAAACTACTTGGGCAAAAGGTCTAATACTAAGATTAATCATTCCTAATTTTTTTGGTAATGGTTAATGATTTACTTTAATTATTACTTATTACAATCCCGTTGGTGGGCAGTGCCTAGCAACGGGATTTACTTGCTTATTTTATCTGTCTAAAGCACTGCCCACCCTACATCTATTTAAAATAACTAAATTTTAAAGTTTAATTAACCAATAGTTAATTTATTATTAACTTGACATACTCTCTAGGCTTTGATGGTATAGTCTGGTTTTGGCGGTTAATTATCTAACCAGTGGTGGCATCGAAATACTCCCAAAACTATTTCTGGATATATCCCAATATATAGTTTTCGGCGAAGCCGAACTGGTAAGAATTACCGTTAGGTACGCCATCAAAAAAACCGAGAAAATCATCATGAAAAAGGTTGCATCTCTTTTCGTTTCGTTATTGTTGGTATGTTTTACCTTAGTTGGTGCTGCATCCCCAGCCAATGCTTATGCAGGATTCTCTCACTCTGGAGCTACAGGTACAGGACCACGTGTTGACTTTGGTGTAAATGGAGATCCTACAAGGTACATGATTGTAGGAGCATACGACAATATCAATAATATCGATACTAAGAATCGCCCTCTGAAAATCCACTCTACTTCAAATAATCCAATTACCATTCATATCACTGAGCTTCCTGATGCTTCTACTGCTCCTGCTAGTGCAGATTTGAAAACTCTTGTAATCGACAATAATACTGGCAAGTTGTACATCGGCTACTAAGCACTAGGCCCTAGGCACTAGGCATTAGTGGAATTTTGATTACCTAGGGTAGGCTATTGCTTACCGTTTGAATCTGAACCCACATTCTTCACTTCGTGAGGAATGTGGGATATATTTTTTGGGTAGATTAACTACTAATTGATGGATATAGCAATTCTACGACTTTGGACTTAACTAAATATAAAAATGCTATCAGGTACAACACATTCACAACAATTAGTAAGCTTTTACCTATCCAAGAGTGAATTATAGAGAAAGTAAAAATTGTTGCTACTAACACCAACAATTTTTCCACTGTGGATACGGTATAACCATGATGCTTGGGGTCCCAGTAAGAGAAAGGACTAATAAAACGATAGTTACTAACAGGAAAAAAGTGCCGGTGAGCATCATCGTTGTGAACTGGTAAATCTAATAAGGAGTGCAGTATCATACTCCAACAAAGAATTTCCCAAAGTTGCCATCCCCAGTAATGGCTGATCATCACTCCACACAGGGCTAGGGGCAGGGAATGAAAGGTAGCAACAAGGTTTTGCCAAAAGGGTAATTCGTAGGTTTGTGACCAAATCTGGGACTCTGGTTGACGACGAATTAATTTTGCCCAGATATAAAGGATAAAAATTGGTGCATCGGGTAAGATAGCACCAATTGTAATGGGTAAAGCTGCCTGAATTTGAGCCTGGTGATTCAAAACAGCAAGGTTAATAATGGCGTGGCTAGGAGTATTCAATGGTTAGTTTGTTGATGAATTATAGTCTAGGGATATTATAGTTAGAGTCTGTTGATTAAAAAATAAAGTATATCCCTCACGGGTAAGCCCAAGCATCAATAAGCCTAGGCTTATTGATACAAAAACCGAGAAACTATTAACAAATTAACTCTGTTGCTTCTAAAGTCCTACGAGATTATAGGGGTTTCGATCCACGATCAACCGATATCTAGTCCAATGCATATTATGAGCCATTTTTTCTTGCGCTTAGGCTGATATCGTTATGAACTATACTGGTAAGGATGCCAAATCTTTTAATTATAAGAATTGAAATTGAGTAGCGAGTGATGAAATATCGAAGATTTGGGCGAACTGAGTTGCAAATGCCCGTTTTTTCCTGCGGCGGCATGCGGTTTCACTGCACCTGGGATGAGCTTTCTCCCTCAGAAATTCCCGAAAAAAATCAGATAAATTTAGAAGCTATTATTCGTCGTTCCCTCGAAGTGGGAATTAATCATTTTGAAACAAGTCGTACCTATGGAACCTCTGAAATGCAGTTGGGATGGGCGCTTTCTAAGTTACCTAGAGACCAAGTGCTAATTCAAACGAAAATTACCCCCATTTCAGATTCCCAAGAATTTCAGCGTCAAGTTGAAAAATCTTTATCTCTTTTGCAGGTAGACTATCTTGACCTGCTGACCCTACATGGAATCAATGATCCCCAAGCCTTCAAAGATAGCTTGTGTCCCGGAGGGTGCCTAGATCGGGCGCGGGAGCTACAAAAACAAGGAAAGGCTCGATATATCGGCTTTGCAACTCATGCTCCAACCGAGCTAATTGTTAAAACCATTGAAACCGATCGCTTTGACTACGTTAACCTGCACTGGTACTACATCAATCAATTCAACTGGCCAGCCATCGAAGCTGCCGATCGTCATGACATGGGGGTATTTATTATTAGCCCCTCGGATAAAGGGGGAATGTTGCATACTCCACCCAAGCGTTTGGTAGAATTGTGCCATCCCCTTCATCCTATGATGTTTAACGATCTGTTTTGTCTGAGGCATCATCAGGTCAAGACGCTGAGTTTGGGGGCTGCACGGCCGTCGGATTTTGACGCACATGTTCAGGTATTGGATTTGTTAGATCGGGCAGAGGAAATTTTACCACCCATTGTGGAGCGTTTGGAGAAGGCGGCGATCGCTCGTTTGGGAGAAGAGTGGTGGCGTACCTGGCATATTGGTTTGCCTCCTCATCATAAAACTCCCAAAGGGATTAATATACCGATGATTCTGTGGTTAAGAAATCTGGCGATCGCCTATGACCTGGTTGAATATGCAAAAATGCGGTACAACCTCCTTGGCTATGCCGATTTCTGGCATCCCGGTACTAGGGCTGAAAATATCAAGGAAATTGATTTAAGCGACTGTTTGCGCCATAGCCCTCACGCGGATAAAATTCCTGCTCTTTTAGACGATGCCCATCAACGCTTGGCAGGTGAACCGGTTCAAAAGTTGTCTCGCGACTTGGGGGGCGGCAAGTCCCGCACAAAGCAAGTATGGAGCTAGAGGGAATGAACTGGTATCCCAAAACCTGAGTTATATAGTAAACACTTCTCTCCTGGATAATCGACTAGGGTATTCTAGCAGGGTGTATCTCACTTTTGCTAAAATCCTCTAATTCTTGCCAAGTCGTGTTAATTACCGTTTTCAATTCAAGGTTAACGTCAAAACCAAATCAGCGTAAGCATTCTAACTCTCCCCTCCAGCGGCTGATTGGTTACGCTCAGCCCCATCGTTCCCTAATCTGGAAAGCGATCGCATGCTCAATCCTCAACAAAATCTTTGACCTAGCCCCTCCGGTCTTGATCGGGATGGCAGTGGATGTGGTGGTCAAACAACAAGATTCCTTGATTGCCCATCTAGGAGTAACGGATATCTTTAGCCAACTGGTATTGCTGGCATTCCTGAGCTTTATTGTTTGGGGATTGGAATCTGCCTTTCAATATGCTTACGAACGATTGTGGCGGAATCTGGCTCAAACCATTCAACACGAATTGCGCCTAGATGCTTACTCTCATCTGCAATCCTTGGAACTAGCGTATTTTGAAGATAGTAGTACAGGGGGATTGATGTCTATCCTGAGTGATGATATCAACCAACTAGAACGCTTTCTGGATATTGGTGCCAACGAAATTCTCCAGATATCCACAACCATTATTATTGTCAGTGCGGGCTTCTTTATCCTGGCTCCCAATGTGGCATGGATAACTGTGATCCCTATCCCCTTTATCCTCTGGGGTTCGATTACCTTTCAACGTCTGCTTGCTCCTCGTTATGCAGCAGTGCGGGAAAAGGTAGGGTTACTCAATGGACAGTTAGCGAATAATCTAACTGGGATTACTACCATTAAAAGCTTTACAGCGGAAGAGTATGAAACTAAGCGGATTGAGAGACAAAGTCTAGGGTATCAGTACACTAACCAGAAAGCGATCGCATTTTCTGCTGCCTTTGTCCCTTTGATTCGGATGTTAATCCTATTTGGGTTTACCGGAATTCTGCTCTACGGTGGTAAGTCCGCAGCAGCCGGGGAACTAGCTGTAGGCACCTACAGTGTCTTAGTGTTCATGACTCAGCGCTTGCTGTGGCCATTAACTCGACTGGGTAACACCCTCGATCAGTATCAACGAGCCATGGCATCCACCACTAGGGTAATGAATCTGCTGGATACCCCAATTGCCATGCACTCTGGCGATACACCATTGCCTAGGTCCGAGGTTAAGGGGGAATTGGTATTAAATAATGTTACATTTGCCTACCGTGATCGCCCCCCTGTGGTAGAAAATCTCTCCCTCCACATTCCAGCCACTGAGACTATCGCGATAGTAGGTTCCACAGGGTCTGGTAAAAGTACCTTAGTGAAACTGTTATTAAGACTATACGAAATCCAAGCAGGTTCGATAACCCTTGATGGAATTGACATCAGACAGCTCAAGCTCAAAGACTTACGCCATGCCATTGGTCTAGTTAGCCAGGATGTATTTTTATTCCACGGCACAGTAGAAGAGAATATCACCTATGGCACCTTTGATGCCACCACCGAGGAAATAGTTGCTGCCGCTAAGACCGCAGAAGCCCATGAATTTATCATGGAGCTGCCCCAAGGCTATGACACCATTGTGGGAGAGCGGGGTCAGAAACTATCTGGAGGACAACAGCAACGAATTGCGATCGCACGAGCACTATTGAAAGACCCCCCAATCTTGATTCTAGATGAAGCCACCTCCGCCGTTGATAATGAAACCGAAGCCGCCATTCAGCGCTCCCTAGAAAAGATTACCCAAAATCGCACAACCATTGCGATCGCTCATCGGTTGTCCACAGTCCGCAATGCTGATTGTATTTATGTAATCGACCAAGGCAAATTAGTAGAGCAAGGACGACATGAAAAGTTGTTAGAGCAACAGGGAATTTATGCCATGCTGTGGCGGGTGCAGTCTGGAGTGAAGAAATAGGAGTGTGGGGAGATGGGGAGATGGGGAGATTTTTATTAAGTTCGTAGGGTGGGTTAGGTGCGGCCATGATTTTGAGGAATTACCAATCAGTTTTTATCCGCACCGTAACCCACCTTCTTCAAATTTCGCCCCTGACTACTGACGCTTTGTAATTAATTAAACCCAACAAAGCTAGTGCAAATGTTGGGTTTGGTACCTCAACCAAACCTACAGGCTAAGGCGCACTTTATGCATGTTAAGAGTCTTTCCAACCAATGACTAATTTGGCGTACTTGATTTCTCCTTCCATATGTATGTCTGGGTATTTCTCATCCAGTTCCATCAAGAATAGTACAAAGGAGCGGGATTGAAGCTTGGCAGAGATATCCTCGAAGACTTCACTGACCCAGAACAGCTCCTCTTGGTCACAGGCATTGAGTATAGCCTTAGCCGTTATAAGATCCGAACCAATTACCTCGGTTAATTTTCCCCGTAATCGGTGACTCTGGGATCGTTTACGTGTAGTTGAATCCTCTCTTTAAGGAGCCGCTTGACTTCTGCTATTTTGCTTTCCAGTAATTTAGGATTGTGGTTAGTCATTAGTTGGGAGTCTTTTTTAGATTTCTTTGATACTAGATTTTGAAGTGCGGAATGTAGATTCTGATCACCTTCAACAGTAAACCTTGGCCAAAAGGCCACGCTTCGCGAACAACCTGCTAACCTTGGCCAAAAGGCCACGCTTCGCGAACAACATCCTAACCTTAAACCTGCTAACCTTCAACCTTTTAACCTTCAACCTTCTAACCTTCAACATCCTAACCTTGGCCAAAAGGCCACGCTTCGCGAACAAACTCCTAACCTTAAACCTTCTAACCTTCAACCTGCTAACCTTCAACCTGCTAACCTTCTGCTAACCATAAAAAAAATAGCCGTAGAAATTATTTCCACGGCTGGCGGAAATCCACAGTAAGTCGATTTCACTACTTATGTTATGTGACTTTGTTCCATGACCAGTCCAATCCTTATCCTACTTGATTAGACCTGGTCTTATAGCTAGGGGGAAAACCCCCCAGCTGCTTAAAATCTTAATCCAGAATTAGGTACCTGGTCAAAGTACTAATCACTTCTCCAGGAATGCCACTCGGCTCAAGAGGAGTCCACTCATAAAGTTGTGCGTAGCCCTGGGTATACAGGGAATAGATAGTATTCATTACTGCCTTACGGGAGCCCTTAAGCCTGTGCTCAACCGGTTCTTTCTTCCCGAAAAAAATCTGAGAAGTATTCCCCGGAATTAGATACTCTGGATTATTGTCAGGATTCGGAACAAAGTCTGTAAACCTGATTAACAACTTGAATTCGTTTGCATATTATAATCATAATTATTATAATTATTTTTGTCAAGAGGTTTTATATTTGTTTTTAATAAAATAGGTATAAAAGTGTCAGAATATTATAATATTGTGAGGAAATTTTGAAGTATGGTTATAGGAAATAAATAAGAAGAGTGTGGGGAGAGGTAAAAACTTTTTTAAGAGGTAATAAATATTAAGATAGCCTCTGAAATAGCCGCTACGCTATCGCTTTTTTTACTTTACTTTTACCTAGATTAATTATCAATTATACCCTTAATAAAAATCTGCCCATCTCCCTATCTCCTGATCTCCCTATCTCCTGATCTCCCTATCTCCTTATCTCCTGATCTCCTGATCTCCTTATCTCCCCATCTCCCCTTTTTTTATAAATATGAGATGCACCCTTATTAAGCCTAGTTATACTGATTGCGTCCAGCCATCACACCACCATCTACATCCCAGACCGCGCCAGTCACCCAACTGGCTTTCTCAGAAAGTAGATAAACCACAGCTTCAGCAATATCTGTAGGTTTTCCTACTCTGCCAATGGGATGGAAACTATTGAATCCTTCTAGGGCAGAATGGACTTGTTCTTTGGGGATGAAACCTTCGTAAATGGGAGTTTCTACTACCGCAGGAGATACCCCATTAACTCGAATATTATAGTTGGCTAGTTCCATTGCTAAATGTTGGGTTAGGGAATGTAAACCAGCTTTAGCCATAGAATAGGCAGAAGACGGAGTAGCTTCTATCGCTTGTTTCGCCCACATCGAGCCAATATTAACGATCGCACCAGCCTTGCCATTCTTAATCATATTTTTGACAATCCCCTGAGTGATGAAAAAGGTTCCTTTATTAATATCCAAATAGAGGTCATAATCCTTTTCTTCATACTCAATGAACGGTTTAGGGAGAAACACTCCTGCTGCATTGACTAGTAATGTGGCATCACTATGATTGACATTTAAACGATCAATTAAAGCATTTCTCATCTCTGGATCAGAGATATTAGCTAACTCACCAACTACCGTTCCATAGTGACTAAGTTCCGTTACTGCTTCTTCCAGTTTAGGCTGACGTGAGCCAATTAAAACCGCAGCACCACCCTGCTGAAGAATTAATTGAGCAACCGCTTTACCCATACCACTGGTGCCACCAACAACAATGATTTTTTGTCCCGCAAATGCTTGTGTCATGATTATCTCCTTAATTGATTGATTTTATTTTAGTTACCTACTAGAAGGTAGATATTGGAATAAAAAAAATTATTCCTTGATTAGCTGTCAGCGGTCAGCGGTCAGCGGTCAGCGGTCAGCGGTCAGCGGTCAGCGGTTAGCGGTCAGCTTATTTTATTCAAAAGCACCTCAAGTAGCTTAGCCAATGGCTGATAGCTAATGGCTGATAGCACCTCAAGTAGCGTGCGCGTAGCGCATAAGCTGACCGCTGATAGCTAATGGCTGATAGCTGATAGCTAATCGCTGACCGCTGATAGCTTATCTTCCAGACATGCACCAGTAATCTGATCAAAAGCAACACTACTATCTTCCGCTACCCGGGCTAATAATTGCGCTCCTTGTAACATAGAAAGTAGCATTTTTGCTTCTACTTCCAGCGATTGGCTACACTGCCAAGCCTGGGTTTCACAGCCACGGTGCAATAGTTTAGCTAACCAAGATTCAGTGACAGAAAAGAAACTTCTGATCTCTGCTTGGATTTCGGAATTTAAAACACTCAAATCTGCTGTCAACATTCCACACAAACAAATTTTATTGTCTTGCAAACCATCTCGGTAGAGATTCACAAACTCTCTCAATTGTGCTTGAGGTGTTGTTTGTTGTTGCTCAATCTCAACACATTTCCGTGCGAAGTTTTTTTGGTATCGTTTTACTAATTCCTTTACCAAATCATCTTTAGAAGGAAAATGGTAATGGATACTAGCCTTACGGATACCTATTTCTTTGGAAATGTCGGCGTAACTAAAGGCGCTGTAGCCTCGGTTGCGCACCATTGATTGAGCTACGTCTAGGATTTGTTGAGCAGTTTTCTGTTTCATGACTTTATACTACCTACTACTAGGTAGATTTGTCAAGTACTTTTTTGGAAAGGGAGTAGGGAGTAGGGAAGTTAGAATTTAGAATTTAGAATTTAGAATCGGGAGTCGGGAGTCGGGAGTCGGGAATCGGGAATCGGGGTAAGACACTTGACTGTACTTCCTGTACCTCATAACTATGATAAACACTATCAAAATCTTTCCTATCTCCCCATCTTCCCATCTCCCCATCTCCCCATCTCCCCATCTCCCCACACTCTTCCCTATTCAACACTCCTGGGATTAAATATTCTCAGACCTCATGGTTTTTGGGACTTGAACTGCCAGGGCTAAGGCTCTTACTCCCATATAACAACACATAGCCAGCCATAAGATTTGACTACTGTGGAACCACCAAGATGCTACAGCTACAGGGAGAAAACCAACAAGACTACCGGTTACAACACCTTTGCGAAGCAGAGCTCCTTCAGTTAAGCCCAAAAAATACCCATCTAACATAAAAGCCATAGAACTCAGTCCTAGAAAGGGAAGTAGCCACAGAAGATAATGGTGAAGTTCGTCAATTACCTCTCCATGATTGGTCATCAACCCAAACAGAGGATCTGGCAGGAGGACAAATAAGGAAGCTATGGTTAGTCCTATGCCGAGGCTGCTTGCTCCAGATAGGCGCAACAGAGAAGGAAATTTGTTGGTCAAGCCTTGACCGCGAAAGTTCCCTGCTATACTTTCCGTCGCAAAGGATAATCCTTCAATAAAGTAGAAGGTCACGATCATCACCTGCAACAGTAAAGTATTGATAGCTAGCACCATCGTGCCCAAATAAGCACTCAAATCAGTAAAGGCAGCAATGGTGATGGTTGAAGCAATAGAGCGTATCCAGATATTTCCATTCAACTTAAAGGTCGATTTTATGGCCTCTAGGTCGAAAATCCTGTCTACTAGGGCTAGCATTTGAGGATAGCCATTTTCTGTAGCTATGAAAATCAGACCCATTAGTAACATTAGATACTGGCCAGCCGCCGTAGCAAATCCAGCCCCTGCACTTGCCCAGCCCCAACGGATAATCAGCAGGTAATCGAGTATGATATTCGCTCCATTGCCAATAGCTGACAACACCAATACTTTGCTGCTCTTTTCCCGGCCTAGAAACCAGCCGATTAAGACCAAGTTGAGTAGGGTTGCGGGGGCTCCCCAAATCCGAGCATTAAAGTAATCTTGTCCAGCAGCTTTAACCTCAGGTGCAGCGCTGAGTAGGCTAAAGCCAATTTCTCTAAGGGGATATTGCAACAAGATAATGAGTATTCCGAGGGTTAAAGCAATTAAACCATTACGTAGAAGTACTAACGTAATTCCATCTTGGTCAAAGCGTCCTTCCGCTTGAGCCGTTGGGCCGGTAGTTCCCATCCGCAGAAAGTTACAGTTGCGATACACCAAGTTGAAGATAACTGTAGCTAGAGCAACCCCAGCTAAATAGTTAATATCTGCTAAGTGTCCCAAAAATGCGGTATCTACTAACCCTGCTAAGGGAATCGCGATGTTGGAGAGGATATTGACAGTAGCTAATCGCAGAAAGCGAAGATGAAACGTTTCCGTATTGTCTTTGGACATAAGGGGTCTTAATTACCAAAATCTAGCCAAAATTGTTGACTGTAAAATTTTCTTTTATTCTCACCATAAACAATTTTTGGCTGATCGTGTTTATTTTTGTTTACAATATGCTATATTTGGAGTGGATGCTAATCACAAAAGTTGCTAGTTATAGCAAAACTTTGTATCTCTTGATACCAAGAATCTATAAGTTAGTATAAACCCATACTAATTTGTGGGCTTTTGGATCCATTTTGAGATGTTTTTTGATAGCTCTGAAGTTAGCTGATCGATAGGATTATTAGGTGATTGTAAAAATGGAACATTCTCATCTCACTATCATCTTACCCGATGGTTCATCTCACCCTATTCCCATATACTTGACCAAGACAGGACAAACACTAATCTGTGGGAAAACAGTAGCAAAAACTACAGGCTATCAAATTTACGATTCCGAACTCAGGCACACAACTACTGAATTAGCCAGTCTAAGTTATTTAGATGCCGGAGCTCTAGAATTATACTACCGGGGGATTCCGATCCAATTAGTAGTCGATAATTGCGATTACTTAGATACCATTATTTTGTTATATGAATCACATCTCCCCAGCCAAGAGGAAAAACAATGGTTTAAGGAGCAACTGGCCAAAAACTCTCTTCTGGATCAGAAAATTATTAAGGGACTCAAGAGTGTAATCTCTTCCTTTTCTCCCCATGCTAATCCCGTCGCTATTCTAAGTTCTGGATTATCCTATCTTTCCGGAGAATGTTCTTTGCCTTTACGGAATCAAGGCGAACAGTTGGAAGCAATATTGAAGGCTCTTGCCATAACTCCTATTCTGGTAGGGATGATCCTACAACATGTCAAACAGCAGCCTTTGGTATTGCCCCAAGACGTTGGCTGTTATGGACAAAATTATGATTATATCAATAATCTCCTGGGGATGATCTGCGGTTTCGGTAAAGTAACCGATGAGCAACGCTCTTTGATGGATACACTGATGGTGTTGCATGCAGACGCTGGCTTGAGTCCTTCAACATTTGCTGCTAAACAAAATATTAGCAATGGTACGGGAATGTGGAGAAGTTTAATCTCCGCCTTAAACGCCTTGTCTGGAGACAAACATGGGGGCGCTAATTTCAGGGTGTTGCAGATGTTTCAGGAAATTGCTGCTGCTGATGGAGACCTAGAAGACAAGATCAGAAATTATATCCAGCAATCCCTGGCTCAAAAACAGAAAATCCCTGGGTTAGGACATATTGAATTCAAAGGGATAGACCCTAGAGCCAGAATTCTCAGCAAAATCTGCAACCAAATGGTTGAAGAAGGAAAGGGAGATACTTTCATGCATATTGCGAGGGAAATGCATAAGCAAATAGATACTATTCCTTACTTCGATAAGATTAAACCAAACGTAGATTTTTATTCTGGTGTTTTATGGAAAAACCTAGGAATTCCTGATCAACTGATGACAGTTATGTTCTATTGCAGTCGCATTGCTGGCTACATTGCTAATATTTGCCTAGCTACCGAAAAATCTACTATTGTTTTCCCTAATCAAGCTTATGTAGGAAAAACAAATTTATTCTTTAATGATGTTGAGCCAAGCACTTCAGGAGTGATTCCCTTATTCCCTGCTCTTAAGCATTCAGCCGTGAGCTAAAAGCTCACGCTACGCGAACAGCTGTCAGCCGTCAGCCTAATCCTTAAAATAAACCCGGGAGTAAATGTAGGCTGGGCAGTGCATGACACCGATTCATTTGTTTGCGATCGCTTTTAGCGGCTCCTACGGAGCATCGCGTAGCGTGACCTACGGTCAATCGCCTTACTAAGCACTGCCCACCAACGGACTAGTTGATGTCGGTGAGCAGAAACACCTCCAGACGTGATTTACCGTAATGTTAAGAATTAATACAGCAATAGCAACACTTAGTGATACAAGTAGTATAATATCTCTACTTTAGATTTATGCTATTACTAAACCTCAAATTGCCATTAAGATTCCTCCAACCCTTCTCCCATAACTCAATAGCTGCTAGGTTGAGCAAACTGGCAGGTCAAAGACTGATGTGATTGTTGATGCGATCGCTAATTACCTTGACTGTGCTGAAAACATTCCCATCATTCAGACAATGGCTGAATTTGAGAGGAGGTTGGTGGAACGGGAGGCTGAAATTAGAGGGAAATCAGACGTCAAGTCAGCTTATGCCAGAAGAAACTCCTAAGACTAACTCTGCTATATCAAAGTTAGAGTCTGCTATTCAACGTTATACTCATGCACTTACTACACTTGAAGACGCTAGCTCGCCATCAAAAGAAACAGTTCTAGAGGTTTTGACTGCTCGTGATACCGTTCAAGCAGAATTAAGCAATCAATCACAGATTCCTACAGGAAGCTTGATTAAGGTTAACGATCTAGATCACCGATTAAAGCAAGATACTAATAAGATTACCACAGTAGATCTAACTGAATGGCATGCTATTTTCAACCCTAACGTAGAGGCTTGGTGGTGGTTTCTTGAACCTCCAAAGCATCGATGGGATTATCTGGATTGGCTATGGAAAATACTGACAATTGTATTTCTCATATTGTCTTTTAGTTTAACGGTAGATATTTCGGAACACTTTCTGAGTGGTGGAGCACCAGATACCTTAGAGGTTTTTGTTACTGCTAGTGAGGGCGTCCTAACACTACTGGTTGGTAGAACCGCTTTCACAAAAACTGGACAGGAGTTAATCAAAAATGCTCTTACCCGTTTGAATATTCCTAACTATTTTTGGCAAGAAGTAATTTGTGGTATTGCCTTCAGTCTTTTCCTCATTTGTGTTATAGTTTATTTTTTGTTACCTAAGATTGCCGATTTTTACAACCATCTTGGTGATCAAGACATTCAACATAATCATCCGAAATTTGCTGCCGCCATATCAGACTACAAACGAGCAGTCGCCCTGAATCCTGACTACGCTGAATCTCATTATCACTTAGGAACAATTTATGAGGAACTACAAGAAAATCAAAAGGCTTTATCTCAATACAAAATTGCTGTGAAAGATAACTTCATTCCTGCTTATAATAAGTTAGGAAGAATGTATATTATCGATCAAAAATATGCTCAGGCTAGTTTTTGGTTACGAAGAGGTCTAGACCTAATTAATGAGGAGACTGAAAATGATAAAGACAATGATAAAGAAGTGAAATACAATTTGCTGACAAACCTGGGGTGGGCTATGCTAGAACAAAAGTACTATGATGAGGCAAAATATAATCTCGAGAATGCTAAGAAGTTATATAATAACAAGGCACCAGCTTACTGTTTGCTAGCCCAGGTATTAGAAGCTGAAAAAAACGAAGCAGATGAAAAAAATACGGAAACAAAAAACACGGAAATAATTAATAATTGGGGATATTGCTATGAGTATGCCAATACTAATAATATAGATGAAAACAAATGGTTTTATCAAGCTAGACAGCACTTAAAAACTCCGTTAAATGGTTCTTCAGTACCTGCTATGCTAAATTTCCAGTTAAAAAACTCATAAAGCTTACTGTAAAAGGGAAATGAGGCTATTCAACTAACAAAATTTTCTGAATACTGCCTCTTTCCACTGCTCCGTTCGCGCAGCGTGGCCAACGGCCTCACGCGCCCCGCGTGGCCTACGGCCTCAGTCCCTGCTCCCTGCTCCCTTGGCCACAGTAAATCTATCATTTAGATGTAGGGTGGGCAGTGTATCACACAGAGTCATTTGCTTGCCATCGGGTTGGTACACACTGCCCACCTTACGATTGACAGTAATCGGTAACTCACCACTGATAACTAACTAGTTCATGTCAGTGGGCAGTGCATCACACCGATTCATTTGTTTGCGATCACGTAGCGTGACCTACGGTCAATCGCCTGACTAAGCACTGCCCACCAACGGACTAGTTGATGTCGGTGAGCAGAAACACCTCCAGAGGTGATTTACCGTAATGTTAAGAATTAATACAGCAATAGCAACACTTAGTCATACAATTGGTATAATAGCGCTACTTTAGATTTATGCTATTACTAAACCTCAAATCGCCATTAGGATTCCTTCAACCCTTCTCCCATAACTCAATAGCTGCTAGGTTGAGCAAACTGGCAGGTCAAAGACTGATGTGATTGTTGATGCGATCGCGCTTATACCTGGCTGTGCTGAAAACATTCCCATCATTCAGACAATGGCTGAATTTGAGAGGAGGTTGGTGGAACGGGAGGCTGAAATTAGAGGGAAATCAAATGTCAAGTCAGCTTATGCCAGGAGAAACTCCTAATAATAATTCTGCTATGTCAGAGTTAGAGTCTGCTATTCAACGTTATACTGATGCACTGACTAAACTTGAAGACACTAGCTCGTCAGGGAGCATCCCATTTTGGCAAATATATCTTTTTAAGTGGGCGGTAGAATCACGATCATACAGCTTAATGCGGTATGTTTCTTCCAAAGTGGGATCCTTCCGCTCGCCATCAAAAGAAATAGTTCTAGAAGTTTTGACTGCTCGTGATACGGTTCAAGCAGAATTAAGCAATCAATCACAGATTCCTACAGGAAGCTTGATTAAGGTTAACGATCTAGATAACCGATTAAAGCAAGAGACTAATAAGATTACCACAGTAGTAGATCTAACTGAATGGCATTCTATTTTGAACCCTAAAGTAGACGCTTGGTGGTGGTTCTTCAAACCTCCAAAGCATCGATGGGATTATCTTGACTGGCTAGGGAAAATACTGACAGTTGTATTTCTAACATCGTCGTTGAGTTTAACCGTAGACATTTCCTCACGCTTTCTGACTGGTGGACCAGATACCGTAGGGGCTTTTGTTACTGCTACTCAAAGCGTCTTAACACTATTGGCCGGTAGAAGCGCTCTCACAAAAGCTGGACAGGATTCAATCAAACGTGCTCTTACCCGTTTGAATATTCCTAAATATTTGTGGGAAGAAGTAAGTTGTGGTATTGCCTTCAGTCTTTTACTAGTTTCTGTTACCGTTCGTTTGTCGTTACCTCACATTGCAGTGGTTTACAAAAATATTGGTGATGGATATATTTTTGATGAAAATAGTCCTCCGCGATTTGCTGCTGCTATATCAAGCTACAAACGAGCACTAGTACTAAATCCTGACTACGTTGAACCTCATTATAAATTAGGATTAGTTTATGAGGAACTACAAGAAAATAAAAAGGCTTTATCTGAATACAAAATTGCTGTACAAGATGACTTTGAAGTTGCTTATAATAACTTAGGAAGAATGTATATTCTCGACAAAAAATATTATCAGGCTAGTTCCTTGTTACTAAGAGGTCTATACCTAACTGAGAATACTGACAATGAGCAAGTGAAATACTATTTGCTTAAAAACCTGGGGTGGGCTCGGCTAAAACAAAATCGCTATGCTGAGGCAAAACGTCATCTCCAGGATGCTATTACTTTAGATAAGGAAAAGGCACCAGCTTACTGTTTGCTAGCCCAGGTACTAGAAGAAGCAGGTGACAATAATACTGCAATAATCATGAATAATTGGGCATCTTGCCTGGGATATTCCTCCAGTTATAATATAGATCAAGACAAATGGATTGACCAAGCTAGACAGCGCTTAGAAACTGGCTTAACTAAACAGTTGCCCAATAAACAATGAAACACATAGTAGCTGCTTTGACAATCGTTGGTATTACCGTTGCACAAGGTTTTACCAATAAAGTTATTGCCGATCAATTACCTGTAGGAACTGTGGACACAGCTCAGGGAGTGGGTAAGATCTTCCGCTTACCTGAAAACGTTTCCATTCCTGTATCGATAGGTGAAGAACTTTATCCTGGTGACTTCCTAAGAATAGCTAAGGGAGCTTATGTAGTCATTGAGTGCCACAACAACAACAAATGGACTATACCTGAAGGTATTTGGGTGGGCGTGAATAATGGTTGTGGGAAACCAATCAGCCGATTTAGCAACCCTCCGGAGAAGCCTGGCTTCTACCCTCCTGATGATGCTCTTGATCCATTTGGTCCTGGCAGGAGGAGGGGTGCTGGTCACAGGTAACCCGAGCTTTCCTAAGCGGAACTGTACCATATAGTGCATACAGTAGATGTAGGGTGGGCAGTGCATCAAACCGAGTCATGTGCTTGCCATCGCCAAAGTACCCACTGCCCACCCTACAATTAATCTGAGCTGACTTTTTAGGGACTTGCTTATAAAAAAAATACCAATTAAAGTAGGGTGGGCAAAGTTATCTTATCTAGAAGACTGATGTGAACCAAAATGTTTTTGCCCACCCTACAATTCATCTGAGCTGACTTTTTACCTCAATAGGGAACGCGCACCAAGAAAGCGATCGCATTTTAGAAGTTAGAAGTTAGAAGTTAGAAGTTAGAAGTTAGAAGTTAGAAGTTAGAATTCTAGATTTTTCATTCTTCATTCTTCATTCTTCATTCTTCATTCTTCATTCTAAATTCTAAATTCTAAATTCTGCCTTCAACCATCCAAATCCCCTTCCATCACAGCAGCGATCGCATCTTTAGCATTATCTTGGAATTCCTGAAAATTCACTTTACCTAGGAACCAAATTGCTACTATCATCCCTGCCGATTGGAGAGCAAACACGACACCATAAGCCAAGACTGGGGTAGTAAAAATTGCTCTACCTACATCAAGGATCACACCACCGCTGGCTACTGCTATGCCTCGTGACATGGCTTGCGCTAATCCCCATGCCCCCACAAAGGTGCCAGCCGCTTCTGCTGCGGTTAGGTCTAACATCAAACTGAGAGCTCCTGTGGTGGCGATACCAGTAGATAAACCAAATAAGAGTAAGGTTACCTTGAATAGCTGAGCATTTCCGGTAAATCCTGACATAATAATCAAGATAAAGCACATAGATACCGCTAGACAGCCTAATTGAGTGGTTTTGCGCTTACCCAAATTGGGAATTAGGAAAAAGCCAGTGGCGCTCAAGCTCATCAACATCCCAATCCCCCAAAAGCTATTCAGTAGAGAAGTTTCAGGAATTGACATATTAAAGACTTCTCCCCCATAGGGTTCTAGCACCGCTTCCTGGAGAAATAGGCTGATGGTCATGATCACCAAAAAGGTGAAAAACAGGCCAGTTTGGGGACTAGCCGTTAATAGTTTTAGGGATTGGCCCAAGGTAATCTGGTCTTCGCGATTCGCTAGGATAGAACGGGAAGAATAGCGCGAGTATTTTTTCTCGATTCCAAAGGTGGCTAATACCGCTAGCCCGAAGACGATTAAGGGTACGAAGAAAAACAGTCCAGTAATCGATGACCGCAATACTTCCAGGGATGTATCAATATTATCTAATCGCTTCAGCAAAATTTTGCTGCTGATGCCCCCAATCGCAATACCCACAGTCATCATTGACCAGGTAATACCGATTAATTTGCCACGGTTGTCTTGATCAGAAATATCCACTAATAAGGTAAAAAAGGTAGTGGAACTCATACTTAGGGCTAGACCGTATAGACCAAAAACTAGAGCCCCAAGAGCGACCCAACTATAGGCTGGAATTGACCATGTCCAACCTCCAGCCCCTTGGACGAGATTGCCCAATTGCCAGGTGATTTGTACCGCTAAGGATAGGATAATCATAAATAACCCGCTTCCCATCCAGAGGTAACCAGTACGGTGATATCCAAAGACGGGTTTAGTATCCGAGAGCTGACCAAACCATACCCGGGCTGGGGCAACAAACAGCGAAATGGCTAGGAGGTTCGCGGTAATTGAGGCTGGAATACCTAGCTCGTCGATCATCACTCGGTTGAGCACTCCTAGGGTGAGCACTGCCAAGACCCCTAATCCCATATAGAATAGACCAAGCCGGAACATGGTAAATAGATTAATCTTGGGAAGTGTTTGGTGCTTTGCTGAGGAGGGAGGCTCAGACTTGACTAAATTACTGGTTTTCATCGGTAGAGTTTTAGTTTAGGGGAGAGAGGGAATCGGGAATCGGGAATCGGGAATCGGGAATCGGGAATCGGGAATCGGGAATAGTAGGAAAGAGATCCGAGGATTGTTTGGTGTTATGACAAATCAGCATTGGGTTTCATGATCAATTTGGATATGTTATAGGTAAATGCTATAGCTAAATGGCTTAGATCAAATCCCTAAATGGGTTAGCTTAATGGGATCGATAAATGCGATTGGCCGTAGGCCACGCTACGCGAGCGCGCTCTTGGTTAGCTTAATAGAATAGGGATAGCAATTGATGTAATTGTGTTTACCAACTCAAGGCACTAATCATTGCTCAAACCTTTAGCTGATCTGCTTTTCAATTCCCTGATCCAGGGAATTTTTTTATTCTCTGTACCTAGCGCTATCAATGGGATTGGCCTTGGCCAAAAGGCCACGCTACGGGAATGGCCACGCTACGGGATGAAGCGAAGCTTCCGCGCTGGTGCGATTGACCCTAGGTCACGCTACGCGATCGCTCCCGATTCCCGACTCCCGATTCCCGACTCCCGACTCCCGACTCCCGACTCCCGAACCAGATGTAAAAAACCTACCCCTGTAAGCCACACTACCCACCCTATCAAAATCTCAAGGCATCCATTCCAACCCAATCCCCACCCGACTATCCTTATTTTCGATAGAATTCTGTTTCTCAATATCCGTAGCAAGCCGCAAATTGGGAGTAATCGCATAACCGAAGGAAAGCTTGCTTATCCCCACCTCATCACTACTGCCAATAGACACAAAACTCTGAGTGAAGGAAATATCAGCGGCACCAGTGCGAGACAAAACCAACAGCAACCGTGCTCCCACATTTACCCCATCGGTAGAGTAACCATCAGTCTCCAAATTGCGATAACCTACCATCGGGGCAATATTGAAATAACTCCCTAAGGGCCGCACATAATACCGCAAATCTACCCCAAAGGTTTCTCGCTCACCATTAAAGGAAGCCTGATAATCCCCACTAACCGTTAAGCCAGAATTACCAATAAACACATCTTCTACTCCCACATTCACCCCTGCTGCTTGTCCATTAGAGGGAAACTGGGAGTAACCCAACCGCAACCGAGTACGAAAACTGGGTTGATGGCGAATATTCTGCCAAACATCGGGCACCTCCTCTAGCCAACGCTGTAGCACCGGACTGCCTTCGATTACCTCTGGACTTAAATCCAACTCCTGGGCTGCTGAATTACCAGGAGGATCAGACTGGGGAGACTCTGGTAACTTATCTGGATTAGGCTCAGGGGGATTCCCCTGGGTTTCCTCTTGGTTGCCTGTAGTCGAGTCCGGTACTGGCACGGTTTGACTCCCAGCTCGGTAAGCAACTGTGAAGCTAAACGTTAGTCCCAGTAATCCCGTTTTTAGATACTTAAGTCCCAAATTTTTCAACACTCAACAATAAAAAATACACTAACAGAACTGACGCACCTATACCGATAAAACTTCTGTCATTCTTATATCATTTCCGGATCTAAGGGAATAGGGAGTAGGGAGTAGGGAGTAGGGAGTAGGGAGTAGGGAGTAGGGAGTAGGGAGTAGGGAGTAGGGAGTAGGGAGTAGGGAGTAGGGAGCAGGGAATCAAAAAAAAAGTGATCCTACCTAATGTAGAATCACCACAAAAACGAAGCTAACAGTTAGCGGAGCAAACTTTAGATCATAGAACCTTGTTTAGCCGTCATATCAATGGGCTTAATCAGGTACAATTTCAGGAGCTGCCAGGCATTAGACATGTATAGGGGCAACTTCTGGAATATTTGCAAGAACTTGGGCGTATTTGAGTTAGCGATCGCTCTCAGCTTATCATTATTCCGGACACAAATCTCTAGACGCTCATAAAATTCCGGATGGTCTACATCCAAAATAACTGGGAAGACCCGTCCTGAGGTGTCATTAGTCTTCTCAATCACATACTTATCATACTCACGAGCATCTAAACCAATTGAGGCATAGAATCCATACCGCTGAACATCATTCAGATACATAGTGGCAAACACCGACAGCAAGAAGAATCGGGACCAAAGCTTAGCCTTCCAGTCATTCAGCGTATCCGGCTGGGCTCTCATCAGCGCATCAAAGAAATCCCCGTGACGGTTTTCATCCTGACACCAGTTTTCAAAGAAGCGGAAAATTGGATAGACCCGGTCTTCAGGATGCGCTTCTAAATGGCGATAGATAGTAATATACCGCCAATAGCCAATCTTCTCAGACAGATAAGTAGCGTAGAAAATAAACTTCGGCTGAAAGAAGGTGTACTTCTTGCTCTTAGTCAGGAATCCCAAATCCAGCTGTAGATTGAAATCTGACATGGCCTTGTTCAGGAATCCCGAATGACGTGCTTCATCACGAGACATCAGGGTAAAGCACTCTGCCAGCACAGGATTTTTATTCTTTAAGCGCCGTCCCAATTCCTTATACAGCAAGAAACCAGAGAATTCCGCTGTACAGGAACGTTCCAGAAACTCAACAAATAACCGGCGTTTTTCCCCATCAATATGGTCCCAGGATTGATTAAACTCCTCATCCCGGACAAAATGGTGACGATTGTAGTCAGCTCGAAACTCTTCCAGGATGGCTTCGAGTTCATCCTGATTAGGCGAGAGGTCCATCTTCGCCATTGCTTCAAAGTCAGTAGTGTAGAACCGGGGAGTTAGGATCGTGTCCTTGGCCGGAACTTTTATACCGGGTCGGATTTCATCAAAATCAGGTTTTTTAAGGGAATCTACCATCTTAAGCTCTTGCTTGCTTGTTATAGTTGCTTACCATTCTCGGTGCCCTGGTGTGGCCATATCCGGGTTACTCAACCCACGCCCAAACCCAAGACTGATCATATAGCAATCGGGATCAGCTCGTGAAACCGAGAAAGATTCCCCAAACAGGGAACACAAGGCAACACCTTGTCCCAGGGTCAGTTTCACCAATCAATGACGATTGCTATCTATTGCTATATATATATTGCTTTCTGAGTTTACCAGGGTATTGGTGATCTCAAGCGCTTTTTTTTGTTAAGAGTTACAACGTAATTTAAAGTTTTATCACATTTTGCCCCTGCCGTAGCTTAAACCTGAACCCTTAAGCAAACCTGAAAGCTTAAGCAAACCTGAAGTCTAAAAGCTGTTACATAACTTAAAGAAAATAATTAATTAATAAAGTTATTTAATAAAGTTATTCAATCAAGTTATTACCTTTTTCGTTATCATCTTTATAGTTTTGACCTAAAAATGGGGATTGTCAAGGGGGAACCGTTCCGACTCCCCCTTTTTTTTAGCTCCAAAGTTTGCCGATGCTGAATGTTGACGTTACATTTAATAAATATTGCTTCCATATAATTGACAATTAAGATAATCTATTTTAGATTTTATTAATGATTGAGCATTGATTTTTATTCCATTGCTTACTAATATAGATATTGTCGCTATACCGCCGTTTTAATGTTCGATTATTTATCTGGATAAATTTGGATACACAACTTTTATAATTCAATTATAATTCAAAAAACTTGTAGTTATTTGTAGTTAACAAAAAGGGTAAATCAACTTATGTCAGCGATTGAATCAAGTCAATTGACACCGGCTCAACGTGATGAATTCAAAGAAGTATTTGATTTGTTTGACGCTGATAGTAATGGGTCTCTAACTAGAGAAGAGTTAGCCAATGCTATGGGGTCTCTGGGAATGACTCTAACCGATGAAGAACTAGAAGCGGTCTTGATCAAGACCGATGCCGACTTAAGTGGAACTATCGAATTTCCTGAATTTGCGGAATGGGTAGTCAACAAGGTAGACCTCACTTCCCAAGATGATCTACGGGAAATCTTTTCCCTGATTGATTTAGATGGCAATGGTTCTATCTCACTCGATGAATTACGTCAATTGTTGGACTCGTTGAAGGTTAATCTTGGGGAAGATGAACTGACGACACTCATTGCCAAAGCAGACAGTGACAACAATGGTGTGATTGACTACAATGAATTCCTGGAAAGTGATGAACTTTGGAGTCAAATCAAGTTAACAGTTGGTGTCACCCGTTCCTTTAAGGAAATTCTAAAGCAGTATACCCAACTGGCTGAAAATCCTCAAGCAGGGTTCGGCACCATTAATCCCCTACCCTATGGTAAAGAAAATGCCGCCAAAATGGGATATGACGTATCCCAACTTCCTGAGCAAGTTTGGGAGTCTTCCTGTATGTGCGGTAATTCTTTTTCCCTTGGCTCGATTAACCAAGGTGAAACCGTTGTCGATTTAGGATGTGGTGCCGGTGCTGACCTTTGTGTTGCTGCTAGTTTGGTAGGTGAAACCGGGAAAGTCATTGGTGTAGATATGACCGCTGCAATGGTGAAAAAAGCCCGTGAAAATGCCGAATTATGTAACTTCACGACTATTGAAGTGATTAAAGCACCCTTTGATATGGGCAAACACGAAGACATTCCCGAAAGTGTAGCGGATGTGGTCATTGCCAATGGGACATTTAACTTATCACCTCGTAAGAAATGTGCTTTTGTCCAAGCCTATAATTGCTTGAAACCAGGGGGTAGGTTTTATTTGGTGGATGTAGTTCGCCAAGGCAATTCTGAGTCAGAAATACAAGAAGGGAGTTGGTGCGATTGTGTAGCAGGCGCTATACCTATTTCCAAAGTCTTAGAACTAATGGCATCAGTTGGATTTGTCGAATGTGAACATGTCGGCTTCACCGGTTACCGCACCTCTGACTATACAGTCACAGCTACTTTCCGAGCTAAAAAAGCCGACTAGTTTAAACAGAAGAATTGCTGTAAGCATTCAGCTATCAGCTATCAGCTATCAGCTATCAGCTATCAGCTTATGGGCTACTGTTCGCGCAGCGTGCGCGTAGCGAATCGGTGCTTTTGAATAAAATAAGCACCTCAAGTAGCGTGAGCCTTGGCCTATGGCCACGCTACGCGAATGGCTGACGGCTGACGGCTGACGGCTGATAGCTGAATGCTTACGAATTGTTATTCATTTCCGCAAGAACCTGGAGTACCACTTTATCTAACTCCGCAATAATAGTATCGAGGAACCAACTACCATCTAAGTTTTCAGCAATCCATGGATCCATGACCACTGATCGCATCACCGTGATTTCCTTATCTTGTTCAGAATTTACAGGCTCTGGAAGTTGTAACAACCGTTGTTTGTAATTATTGAAAAACTCTTCTCCGTAATAATCTTTTTGAAAGTCTGTGGTGCTAACTAGCACATTATACTGGGCATTAACATCTTCGCCTTCTTCTTCTGGAAGCACTAGTTTCAAACTGATCCGATCATAGATCTGGCGATTGAAGTCATTCGCTGCTTCTAAGTCTTGGTTCCAACTCCCATCACTGTTCTTGAAATTAAAAGCATAAGTGAGAATATTCAGGTCTGCTCCTGTCTCCTTCAGCAATTCTAGGGCTTCGGTATCCTCACCATTCAAGATCTCTTTAGGACGCTTTCCAGCTAACAGGCTGCGTAGCTTGTCTCTGAATTCTTTTTCACTGGCATAATTGCTAATTGGTCCTTCTGGGTCTTCTATTGGTACTGGAAAGACGCCATAGCCTTTGCCTGGATCCTCATTCAGCTCCAGCAGCTTCCAGTGGAACATTTTGCAGTTGTATAAGGTTCGACCAAGGATTTTGCCGTATCCTGAGGGTTCTGGTGGGATAACCTTATGGCTTAGGTATACTCCTGCTGCTGCGGCACCGGGTTTCGACCCTTCAATGCCGTAAGTTCCTAAAAGATATTCATCTTGTCCTTCAGAGCCTTCACCGGTATTGGTGTAGGGAGCCTCGAAGGCAATTAGACTCCGCATCAACATGTTCCGATAGCACAGTGCCCCGGCTGGATAAGGCATGTAACCAGTCTTATGAGGGTCTACTGTAACTGTATCTGTTCGGTAAAGGTTATCGTATTGTGCATACACATAATCGCTCATGGGCAGCACAGGCACTGGTTCATCAGCCTCTGTGCTGACGGGTACAGCCTTCGTTTCCAGCATTGCAGCAAAATAGCCACCCCATGCCGCATCAGCATGTACAGCGAATTCAATGTTTTGGAGGTGATACTTATTGTCCCGTAGATCCAAAACTGTCTTGATTGGATCGACGTTTCCTTCTTCCGTGGTACCAAGTACTGCTACCACCGCTATCACTGGCCGATTTTCGCTTAGACACTTATCTATCTGTTCTTCCAAAATAGTAGAGTTCATCCGTCCATGGATATCAAGGGGAATGCTCCGCATTTGGTTTGCTCCTACACCCAGGATGGCTGCTCCCTTGGGCAAAGAGTAATGCTTGGAACCCGGTACAAAGATCACCGGCGTCTGGATATCAGTATCTTGCAAAAATATGTTGGTAAAGTCTACGAAACCCAGGTTTTGGAGAGTGTAGGGAGAGATGGCTTCTGTGACTGTGTCTGGTTGAATTTGATATTCATTTAGCAATCTCTCTGATAGAGCCAGAACCTCATCTATCCCCAAGTTCAAGGTTGACCAAGGATCTAAGGTAGCCAGTTTAGCCTCGTCTCCTGATGGCAGTTTTACCATCATGTCGCGGGCTGCATAAAGAGGCGAATTGGAATCATTGAGGGGCTTTTGTAAGGAGAGGGGATAATACTTTAAGTTACGTGCAGCCCAAAGCGCCTCAATATTAGCCGTTGAACCACCGCAAGTCAGGTGCCCCCAGGGCTCTGGGATGCCTTCAGTATCGTATTGATAGCCAACCATCTCGCAGATGTCTTTAGCCGCCTCAACTTCTAAGACCGTGGTGAAGGGGGCCGCTTCAATAGCAGTATTGTTCTGGTTATAGAGCATCCCAGCAAAGTAGCCAGCCATTCCGGCTAGAGTCTGGTCCCAGAGCATGTGTCCCTGATAGCGCATGCTGAAAAACGGACCTGAATTCCGGAGCTCCTTCAGAAGCTCGTTCAATTCTGTACGCAGTAACTCTACTGCTTCTATGTAACCAGGATCGTCTTTAACTTCATCTGGAATTGGGGAAGGATCTTCAGGATGGAAGTTGTTGCGCCAATCAATGTGATCGGAAAGGGCTTGGGTAATCAGCTCTTGGAAAAGAGCAGCATTTTCACCCTTGGGTCCTAAAAACCAAGATTCCACATTGCGCTTAGTTTCACCCTCACCACCGAGCATTTCTTCTAGGCGCTGACGTATAGGTTTTACACGTTCCTGAATCTTACGGATTTTACGAAATATCGTTAACTTACCAACAACATTCCGTAATTTATTCAATCCGCTCCCTTTATAGTTTTCCATTGAGTTAATCAGCCTTTTTTGATATATGCCACGTCAATATTACAGTTAAATAAATCACTGAATATTCTTTAGTCATAAAAATTTACGGTTATCAATTAGACATCTCCAAAAATTAACCTCAAACCCTTGCACTGCCTGGGTCAAAACCGAGTTTCTGGAGATGTCTATTGGGTGAGGTACATGTTTTTAGGGAGTAGGGAGCAGCGGATCCCCCCTAACCCCCCGCGCGGAAGGGGGGAAAGGAATAGGGAATAGGGAATAGGGAATAGAGAAAAAATTATGTTTACCTCATAAGTAAGATAAACCCTAGAAATACACCCCTTTTCTTAATCTTTGGGTTGTTGATGATGAATTATGAAAAAATCTCTACCTTACAAACTCCGTTCCCTGCTAGGGGAATAGGGAGAAAATCCTGTGTAGTTCATTACTATTAAAAACGCTATCTACTCCAATTGAGTATCTGTAAGCGTTCGCGTAGCGTGGCCTACGGCCAATCGCATTCTTTCTTTTGATCCCATTTGTTTGATTGAAGCTGACAGGATTCCAAAAAATTATCAGCACCCTGTAATTTCGGTAATCCCTATCTTTTAATAGGGGTAAGACTTTTAGAGCTATCCCCTGGAAAAGAATCATGAAAAATTGCTTCTCGTTTAATTAGGTCAAGTTTCATCGATTCATCAATTCCTAAGTTATTTCCAAATCGGGATTTGTTCACGATAGCACGACTAAGCTTGGCATCACTGAGGTCAGCATAAATCAGGTAGGCATCACTGAGGTCAGCATAAATCAGGTAGGCACCCCTCAGGTAGGCATGACTTAGGTTGGCACTACTGAGGTAGGCACCACTCAGGTAGGCTTCACTGAGATCCGCTTCACTGAGATCCGCTTCAGTCAGGTCGGCAAAAATCAGGTTGGCATCCTTTAGATTAGCACGAATCAAGTCAGCACTACTGAGGTCAGCTTCACTGAGGTCGGCACCAATCAGGTTGGCATCACTGAGGTCAGCATCACTCAGGTCAACACCGTTTAAGTCTCGACCCACAGCTCCACGGCTAGCAATCTCTTCCACTAGACGCCATTTCTGATCAAACTCGTTATTTTGATCATCCTCTGAACTTGTGCTCAAAATTTCAATATCTTGAACAGGAAAACCCCTTAATTCTTTGAGTTCTCCTGATTCTATGCAAGATCTAAGCCGTTCGATATCCTCTGGAGACCCCTCTACAATTAATCGGATGCTGCCTGGTTCAATATCAATAATGTTTATACTGTCTCCTGAATAGGCTCGTAAAATAGATTGAATAAAGTCTAAATTTTCAACTGAATCTATATGCCCTTCTAATACGATAACAGCTTTAATTGTTTGACTTTTTTTATCGATTACAGTCACTTTGCGCCTAAGTGCTTGCCCTTGCTGCATCCCCTCCACTAGCTCTGACCTACTACCATCATTTCTGCTTAGCGGTTCTGATCGGTTTTCCTCTGCTATTTCCGCAATTTCTCTCCAGTTTAGTTTCAGAGCCTGGCATATCCGTTTAAAGGAATCCAGCTGAATTGGCTTGGATTGAAAAAACTTTGTTACTGTAGTGCGACCTATAAGTTGTGACTTTGCAAACTTACTTTTAGACTCAAATCCTAGCCTGATTAAAGCGCTTTCCGCTTTTTCTATACCTTCTGAAGAGGCGGTGATAGTTAGTTTTTTATTTTTTTTACCTGGGCTACAATCTTTCATCGTCTGGCTAATTATTTATAAATATAGTAATAACTATAATTTTTTTTTCGTGGCTGAATTAAAGTATTAATTTAGATAGTATTGTTTTGGTAAAGCCCCCTAAATCCCCCAACTTTGCGGTGCGACCCAAGGGCGATTTACTCGCCCATTGGAAAGCGCACCGGGGGGACTTGTCTTGATGCAGTCGCTCATGGGGGAAACCCCCAAGACCGCGCTGCATCGCTTGAAAGTTTTGTTCCCCCCAAAATTGGGGGGCTAGGGGGGCGGAATCATATCCAGAATCAGCAACGCCGTTTTTTTATAATTCAATGGAGTAAGCGATGCAGCCCTAAATCACCAAACTCAATAATTCCCTGACCTGAAGTTTCCTATTCCCTGCCGCCAGCGCCATAACCTTTAGCGCAATCACAACTCAGTCACAAGGCAATCAAACAAAAGCCAAATCATATTAGCAACTAATCCATTGTCCAGTCAAGGTTTCAGTTTTTGTCGGTCACCATTAAAAGTAGCAGTCAAGCGTACCAGTTACAACAAAAACCTATGGCTCATAAAACTCTGACAATCAAAGAAATGGTTCAAGCTGCTATTATCTCCATATTACTTGGGGGGTCACTTACCCTAGCCGTCATGGATGAAGAGTACCGCCCCACGTTTATGGATATGGCAAAAATAGGACTTGGAGGCTATCTGGGACTTTCACTACCTAAGTCTAAAGGGAAATAAAGTTATAGCGCTAGTATAGGGAACAGGGAACAGGGAACAGGGAACAGAACCTGACACTTTTTTAGAGGTTGTCTGGGAAGTTTTATTTGCTACATCGAAGCCCCCGTTGGTCCCCCGAGCGAGCAATCCCCTCGGGGGACTTTTACCATAAAATTGATTCTTGTTCCCCCCAGAATTGGGGGGCTAGGGGGGCAAAATTAAGTATAAAAAAACTTTTCAGATATCCTATTATATGTCAAACTTATCAATACACCCCTGTTCTTAATCTTTGGGTTTTAGATGATGAATGCTGAACAAACGTCTATCCAACAGATCAGTACAGAGTATATTGCTATAGACCCTGACTTTTGTGGTGGTAAACCTCGCATTATTGGCACTATAATGCCTGTCGCAACTATTGCCAAAATGTATTTGGAGATGGGAGAATCCTTAGAAGAAATTGCCTCTGAGTATAATTTATCTAAGGCAGCGGTTTATGCGGCAATGGCCTATTATTACGATCATCGGGAAGAAATTGACCGCCATACCGCAGAAAGTGCAGCGTTTGTGGAAGAAATGAAGCGCAATAGTCCCCCTTCTCCTTTAGAATCACGATTGAGGGCTATTCGGGGTGAGTAGTCGGATTTATGAAGTATATACTCCAGAGGACATGGTTGGGCGTATTGAGTATCTGTAAGCGTTCGCAAAAGCGCGGAAGCTGAGGCCGTAGGCCACGCTTTGCGAACGCGTGACTCGCGTAGCGTGGCCTACGGCCAATCGCATTTTTTTGGTTGATGCGATCGCATTTTTTTGCGGGAATCCCTATTTTTCACTAGGAGTAAGACTTAGGGAAGTGTGGGCAGATGGTGGATATTTTTATTAAGGGTAATTATCCTGACATGATATAAAGCTATGGGAGTAGTTTTTAGTGCTATGATAAAGCCATGCAGCACCCATTCCCTTTTTTCTATTATTTTGGCGCAGCCCTATAAGATTTAGCCCTAGTAAAACTACGGAATATAGCGCTACGCGAAAGGCAAAAGGCAAAAGGCAAAAGGCAAAAGTTCAGTATATAGCTTTTCAGCTTGTATCAATGTCGTAACCTTGTCGTAACCTTAATGGGTAGTGCTATAAAACAATTCTAAAAACCTAAAAAAATGGCGTTGCTGAATCAAGGAATGAATATGAGTGGGGTGGGCATCCTGCCTGCCCGGGAATTGTAACGGGCAAGATGCCCATTCCACAAAACTCTTCAAATCATTCCATTGTTAAGCAATGCCGAATTTAATAGTTCTCTATTTTAGAGACTTGAAAGTCTGGGAAAAAGCCCTTGGCCAAAGGCCACGCTACGCGCATAAGCACCTCAAGTAGCGTGCGCTTAGCGCTTAAGCTGATACGCGACACGCTGATAGCTGATAGCTTACAATCTACCTAAGCTTTATCCAAGAATAACTAATTCCACATTAGCCACTTCTGAGCATTTAGCCGTTGTATAGTGTAATGAACCATTAGATCAAGAGTCACTCTCCGTTCATCAATCATAAAAGACTCGATTGTACTAGGGTTAACACCATTAGCTGAGGCCGAAAAAGCCTTTTGTTTTTTAATATCTTCGTCTAGGAAATAAACGTTAAATTTACGTTGCCCATTTTGCCAACTACCCATTACTTGCCAACAGTCATCCATTTGACTCAAACTCGGAATGGGGATTTTCTGTTTAGCAAACGTCACATCTACATCATCAATACCTTGTTTGGCAAAAGCAGTCTTAAGGGCTGGCACATAATGTTGTTCCACAAATTCAGTAAAGGGTTTCTTTTCAATTGCTGGTGGTTTGGCTTTTTTAGCTTTTGCCTCTGTAGCCGCAGGGGCCTTAGCCGCAGGAGCCTTAGCCGCTGGTTTCTCTTCTGATTTTTCAGCAGGCTTTTTGGCCGCAGGGGCCTTAGCCTGCGGTTTTTCTGCTGATGTATCAGAAGGAGTATTCGCTTCCTCAGGGTTAGGCAAGGGTTGGGTTTCTTCCGCCATAGCTTACGTAAGTCGTTATCTTTACTGTGGATAATCCTATCTTACTGGCGAAGGGCTAGACAGATGCCTCGGGAATCGGGAGTCGGGAATCGGGAATCGGGAGTCGGGAGCGGTGCGACCCGTGGCGAATTTAATTCGCCTACGGAAAGCGCACCGAGGGAGTCGGGAGTCGGGAAAAGCGGGAAAAGCGGGAAAAGCGGGAAATGGGCAGAATTCTCCGGACTTGAGCTAAACGCGATTGGCGGTAGGCCACGCTACGCGAACGCATTTGTCAGTAGCTTTAGTATAGCGCTTTCTAACCTAATGAGGTACACAGGATTTTTTCCCTCTTGCCTCTTGCCTGTTCCCGATTCCCGATTCCCGATTCCCGATTCCCTATCGCTAGCTTTTTTCTCTTGGGAGAGAATTAACCGCTAACACCTGATGCTCCAGAGGATGGCAAAGCTGAGGGAATTATACTAAAGTATATGAGTACTGAAAATTAATCCTAAAAAAATTAATTATCAGATTTAATAGCATGTCAATAATGTAAGCATTCAGCCATCAGCCGTCAGCCGTCAGCCGTCAGCCGTCAGTTTTGTGGCACAGGCTTTGGCCTTGGCCTTTCGGCCACGCTACGCGAATGGCCACGCTGTGCGAACGACGCTGGGAGGTGACTTTACTCAGCATTATTCCAATGCTTACTTGTTTTATTCAAAAGCACCTCAAGTAGCAACTCAAGTAGCGCATTAGCTGATACGCGACACGCTGATAGCTGAATACTCACTCAATAATGCTATAGCATTAATTGTATTATCAATAGTATTTGAATTTAGGGTGTTTGAAAATTGTTGATAATCCCCGTTGGAGCCAGGGTAAATCTACTAAACCGAAAAACAAATCATAAACAACTAACAAGAAAAAACTAACAACTAATCTATATGGTCTGGTCAGAGCAACAGCTGTTACATGGTGGTAAATACAAGATCGAGAAAATTCTTGGACGTGGAGCGTTTGGAATTACCTACAAAGCAGTCCATCAGTTACTCAATCAAGATGTTGTAATTAAAACACCACACGAAAGCCTGAGATTGGCTCCAGACTACCCCAACTATGGAGAACAATTTATCAAGCAAGGACAACTGCTGGCTCAACTGTCTGCTGACCTTGAATCCCTGGTCCAGGTCAGAGACTTGTTTCAAGAAGGAGATACCTACTTCCTAGTGATGGATTTTATTTCCGGGGAAAGTTTGTGGAAGTTGGTACAACGCACAGGACCATTACCTGAAACTGATGCAGTAGAGTACATCACTCAAATTGGGTCAGCGTTGAATCTAATCCATGGAGTAGGGCTGGTGCATTTAGATATCAGCCCTCATAATATCGTGGTCAGTAACAGTGGCAAACCGGTATTGATTGACTTTGGGATTCCTGGGGATATACTCCGAGATAGTAATGTGTCGAGCCATATTGACAATAAACCATTTCGACCCTACGAGCTATACTACCAAGGCAGTCGTCACGCCACGGTGGATGTCTACTCTCTAGCGGCTTCGATGTACCATGCCGTAACCGGGCTAAGTCCTACCGAGTCAATTTACCGCAAGTATGACGGTGAAGAGCTGGTGCCACCAAACCAACTGGTTCCTAGTATTAGCGATCGCTTAAATCAAGTAATTCTCCAAGGCATGGCCTTAGAGCCAAAAGACCGTCCTCAGTCAGTCCACGAATGGTTACAGCCCGTGACTGAAAACGATTATTTCATCTCTTTGAGTGAAGCTGATGACCTTAGTTCTGATGTAGGAGTAGATTACCGCCCATTACGGGATTTACTAATCCGTAGAAAGTGGCAAGAGGCAGATCAAGAAACTCTCGCCGTTATGCTCAAAGCAGCAGGACGAGAAGAAGAAGGCTGGCTTGACATCCCAGATATCAACACCTTTCCTTGTACAGACCTCTGTACTCTCAACAGCCTCTGGGTAAAGTACAGCCATGGGCGCTTTGGCTTTAGTGTACAGAAGCGAATCTGGCAGAGCATAGTCACCGAGAGTGTGCAGGTAACTCCTGGTGCCGATTATGACTATGAAACTTACTGTCGCTTTGGCGATCAACTTGGATGGCACACCAACGAAAAGTGGCTAGATTACGTTGACCTCCCCTTCACCCTCAATGCTCCCCAGGGGCATCTACCAGTCAGCTATGTCGGATTCTTTTCCGGTTGGGCATACTTTGCCTTTTTCATGGGTGGCGTATCTCTCTTCTCTCGCCTTGAGATATGTAGTATTTAGCAGTGTTTATAGCAGTTTGTAATTCGGTCTGGGTGTTAGGGAATCGGGAATCGGGAATCGGGAATCGGGAATCGGGAGTAGGGAGTAGGGAATCGGGAAACAAGACTGTGTACCTGATTAGGCTAAAAACCGCTAAATAATATGGGTGTGGCTCTTTTGGAAAGACGTTTGGTCAGGTTTAGAGAGGTATCGGAAGAGTAGGAGGAGCAGTAATAGAGCAACGAGCTTGAATTAGTCGTTTCATCAAAGGAAGGCCATCTTTGTACAAAGACAAGTGATTACGTTTATGCTCTTGCTTTAAGTGAAAGGGCCAATACTCTTGCCAATCACCGCTAACATAAAGCGAGCGCAGACGTAAAACCGCCTCAGCACCCATAAGACTCCATCTAGCCCCGGTAATGTCCATCCTGTCTTTGATTAAGTGACGACAAGCGCCCTCAATAACCCCAGTGGCAATGGGAAGACCAGCTTTCAAGTAATCGTGGTATTTGAGGTAAGCAGCGTTGTTGAGTAAATATCTGGCACACTTATCCACTGGCTGACGTTGTGATGCAGAAAGTTGGCGCTTTGTAGCGCTACCACGCATACCCCCAGCAACTGTACTCGATTTACCTTCAAGGATCAGCAGTAAACGTTTACTAACCCAAACTTCGGCTTGTTGACTAGTGTCCGAATAGAAGGCAAATGCAGCCTTCCACAGATACTCAATCACATGAATAATATCCAGGACAATCGTTAACTTGAGATGGTGTTCGCGAGCAAATTTTTTCAAAGCGCGATAATTGTGTCTTGTTACCATCGACCAGAGCGCAAAAACGCTTGTGTTGATTGGGGTCGCGGTGTAATGCCTCGTCAAAAGCTTCTTTTATAACAAGTGATGGTTCTTTAACTAAACTTGCCCAAACACGCTTACCGATTGGTTTGGGTCGTTTGATTTTTTTGTGTTCTTCTTCTGTGCTGACAATTTGTTGAGGTGTACGAACAAAAGGGTTGATGGTATAAACTGAAGCCACTGTTGCCATTCGCTTTGAATTGCGTTTTTCCCCCTTAGTTAATCGTTTATTTAACTTCTTGCTATTTGCCAGCGCTCTTTTTTGCGTGGGAGCACGTAAGTCTTCTGTACGCATGACAACACCCTTGCCATCCACACTAATAACTACTATTTCCCCCGTCTCCTTCAATTCAACCGATTGTGCTTGTTGATGAGCATAGAATTGATCAAAGTCACAAGCACTTTTATAAGCCAATTGTTCAACTTGTCGCTTACCAACTTTTGCGGCTGTTGTTTTCTGTATGATTTCGACTGTTTCGCCAAACCCTGAACGAGCTACTTCGACAGCCACTCGCTCTCTCAGTCCGTGGGAGTATTTTTCTACTGGTAGGTTTAACTCGGCATCGAGTGGGTTGAGGGAAGTTATTTTTCGTCCACCATAACCGATTCGATTGGCGATGATCGTGCCAAATATTGTTGTCAGCTTCCTTGTAAATCTCTTCTTATGGGTTCTCTTGGCTTCGTCGTTACCTAAGCATTCTCCTTCGATCTCGTCATCACTTCGTCTGTCGAAGTAACCTTGCAGCAGTCGTCTTAATAGTTCGTATCCGTTTTCAAGCAGTTTACTCTCTAATTCCCCATGTTGTAAACCGCAAACACTATCTGAACCCAGCCAGTCCACTATTTCTTCAAATAGCTCTCGCGCTTGTGAGAAAAACATGTCTTCATTTGAGATCGATGGTTGCATAGGTCCAAACTTTTCCTGAACTACTGCTGACTTTTTCAGCTGGTCACCCACCAGGAGGTATTGACTCAAACTATTACTCTGACTAATTTGTCAGTTTTACTGAGATCTAGTCTACCGTACTTTTAAAAGAGCCGCACCCAAATAATATGTAGAGCAGTTATAAACCAATTTATAGCTGCTCTATATAACTATTGTTTGATTGATAATTTTTCTAAAAAAACATATACAGCAGTTTGCAATTCAATTAGGTACAAATTTCTAGGTTTTTAGGGAGCAGGGACTGAGGCCGTGGGCCACGCGGGGCGCGTTCGGAGCAGGGAGTAGGGAAGAGGGAAGAGGGAAAACAATCCTGTGTACCTGATAGTTATGCAAACCGCCGTAAAAAAATAATTTTTAATAATCTCTGATTAATTTACCCATAAATTTTAATTAATAAGTGGAGAAAATTAATCTAATTTCCACTTTTTTTATATTTCCTATTCTCGATTCCCGATTCTCGATTCCCGATTCCCGATTCCCGATTCCCTAATTCCTAAAACTCAACACAAAAATCCCTGAGGTTATTGTATGATATCAAGACAGTAAAAAGCATCAGCCATAATGACTATCGGGATTTGGGTACTAGGGGATCAACTTTGGACTCAACAATCAGCGCTAAACAGTTGTCAACAAAACCATCAAAATACGCCAGTAATTCTGATTGAATCCCTAAGCTACGTCCAACAAAGACGTTACCACCGCCAAAAACTCGTATTCATTTGGTCAGCCATGGGCCACTTTAAAACCAACTCGACTTAAGCAGCACAGAAGGATTTATTCGTCAAGTCCTGGGTTGGCGGGAATATATGCACGGCATTTATATCTATATGAACCCTGACTACTCCCAAAGCAATTGGTTCAACCACACCCAGCCCCTACCTGACTTTTACTGGCATGCCGAGAAAACAGACATGAACTGTTTACTCCAAATTTTGAGTCAGGTTGAACGAACCGGTTACGCCCATCACATTCAGCGACTGATGGTGTTGAGCAATTTTGCTCTAATTGTTGGAGTTTCCCCTCAATCGATCTTAGGTGCGCTTTCCGTTGGCGAATTAAATTCGCCACGGGTCGCACCTGAAGAATGGTTTCATGGAGCCTTTATTGATGCCTATGATTGGGTCATGCAAACCAATGTGATTGGTATGGGTCAGTTTGCCGATGGCGGCATCCTAGCATCCAAACCTTACGCTGCATCAGCTAATTACATCAATAAAATGAGCGACTACTGCAGCAGTTGTGCTTACAATCCTCGGAAACGCTCTGGGGAGGGAGCCTGTCCCTTTAATTTCCTCTACTGGGATTTTCTCTGCCGCCACCGTGACCAACTCAAGGCTCAAGGCCGCATGAGTTTAGTGTTGTCTCACTTGAACAAAATCTCTGATCAAGACATACAACAAATCCGTGAAGAAACTTTTAGGTGGCGTAGATACAATATATCTGACAATATCACATAATTAGGTTAGAAGCAATTAGTCAGTGGTTATATTTTTTTTCCTTGTCTTGATGCAATAGCGAGTGGGGGAAACCACGGCAATAGCGAGTGGGGGGAACCACGGCAATAGCGAGTGGGGGAAACCCCCAAGACCGCGCTGCCTCCCCAAGACCGCGCTGCCTCCCCAAGACCGCGCTGCATCGCTGTTTTTTCCTTAAGGAGTCAACTTAAGAGTTTGTTAATCAAAGTAAACTAATTAATTAGGTGTTTCAATATACAATGACCCCATCTGTGGTCACCAGTTTTCCACCGCCAACGAAACTGTAAGAATTCTTATCGTTTGTCCCAACTTTCCCCCACAGATTCCCCACTGTTTCCACACAGAGCTTCAAGCTTTTCCACAGTTTTCCCATAGTTTTCCACAAGCTTCAACGGTGGCATTAGGTATTCCAGTTTTACTGGGGATTTTCCCGACTTAGTATTCCGCAGCAGTTAAGACCGCAGTTTATGTAAAGTTATGTAACAAAAAAGCGCCTCAAACCCTGATTATTTCGTATACATTTCGGAATTTCAACAAGAGTTGTAATATTTCGCAGCATTGACAAACCCACCCCATTTCAGATGAAAATGGTGCGACCAACCTATAAAAAAATTTGCTCTAAGCTAACCTACGCCCAGTAGCAGCGGTTAGCACGGACTACCCTAGCCGATTTGGGGATAGTTCTTAACTAAAGCAAGGGTGGCATCAAAATTCAGTGCTTCGGTGCTGGCTTGTCTTGGCTTTCTTGTAGCCAAGGCAGTTATCTGAAGTGCTTGAAATCAGGTGGCTTTTTCCAAAAATACCTTTATATGAAGAGGTGATTATGAACGCAACTGTAAGTATCCTGGCAGAAATCCCCGAAGACCTGCATGAGTCTCTCAAGCGCTACCTAGAAACCCATCCTAGCTGGGACCAAGACCGGGTCTTCACAGCAGCACTTTCTCTGTTTTTGCTCCAAAATGGTATTGGTAAGACCCCAGAAACCTCCCAGAGTTATCGCGCTTGTGCTCGTGTCTATCTGGAATCCTTATTTCAATATCCTGCTTAATTAATCCGGGATGGGGAAAGGTATAACGTGTTAAATATAACGTGTGAAATATAACATGTAAAGTATGACGTGTCAAGTTCAGCACCCATGCCTGCACGACTTCACCCTATTCCCCACTCCCCTGTTTATGATGTCCGGAAACATCGAGATCATAAACCGTAGGTAATGGGTTACCCATTACCCATTACCGATTACCAAAACGATTTTTGACCATGAGCACTATCGAAACAACCGGACAGATTATAATTCCTCAACTGATTGTGGGTTTAGGTAATCCGGAACCCAAGTATGATAAAACCCGGCACAATATCGGTTTTGAAGTGGTAGATGCGATCGCAGGTCGATTACAGATTTCAGGAAGCGAACATCGCCGGTTTCAGGGATGGTTTGGTCAAGGAATTGGACTAAAAGGAAATAAGCTAAGCTTGCTCAAGCCCCTGACATACATGAATCGCTCTGGACAAGCAATTCGGGCGGTGACTGATTGGTACAAGCTAAAACCTGAGTCAGTCCTGATCATTTATGATGATATGGACTTACCAGTAGGGCGTTTGCGTCTGCGCCTTTCTGGTTCAGCGGGAGGACACAATGGCATGAAATCCGCAATTGCCCATCTGGGTACGCAAAACTTCCCTCGCCTGCGGATTGGCATCGGCAAATCCAGTCAGAAGCCAGACACGATCTCCCACGTCCTAGGAAAATTTTCACCCCAGGAAGCCGAGTTAATGTCTGAGGTAGTCCAACTAGCAGTTGAGGCGGTTGAACTGTCTCTTAAGCAAGGTGTGGAAAAAGCAATGAGTCTCTACAATAATCGGAATCTAGCAACTATAGCAAAGGGAACAGGGAGTAGGGAGTAGGGAGTAGGGAGTAGGGAGTAGGGAGTAGGGAGTAGGGAGTAGGGAAGTCGGAAGTGGTAACAAATTCTGTGTACCTCATAGGTATGATAAACGCTATAGTTATAGCGCTACGCAATAACTTACATAATCTGATTAAGGCAGGAGATATCAGCTGAGCCAAAGTGTACACTCAAGGCAATATTCAAGTTTTCCAGAGACGGGACTAACCAGGGTACGCTGTTTCTGGTTTGGGACTCGTAGTGGTTAAACAAAATCGAAAATCGCTTTTCTAAATAGGGCTTGACTTTACGGCAGATCAATACAATCTTGAGCAATAGTCCAGTGGTAATGGTGGTTCCTATATTGCCAATCAAATCAACAAATGTATAGTGATGGGGGCGCTGAGGGCTTTCCACCACCAAAAAATTTAACAATTGACTACAGGTGCGCACCACCATAAATTCATTTGGCCTTTGGTAATCCCATTCAGACAAGGTGTTTTGCAAATGACTATACAACCGCTTGTTAAACTGTTGCTTCCCATAGGCCGGGTCAATCGAGGCAATCAAATATTCATATAAATCGTCCTTGAAGTCTTTGAAACAGGCTGTGTGCTGACTGTGGGTATGGAAGCTACGAGCAACATCTTGGTAAGTGTAAGACCCTTGCACTTTGCCAAAAAACTGCTTGAGAGCACTCGCCAACTCTCGTTCGGTCAGCAATGTGGGATTTGACACTGGTTGAATAATTCGTCTTGGAGTCCTGATCTGCCGATTTCGCATGACATGGGCGCATCGCACCTGATAGGTTACGTACTTAGATAAATCACACTCAAAGCGCCGTTGAACCCTAGCTTGAACTTGCCGGACAGTTTGCTGATATTCCTGAGAGCTGTCTTCACTGAGTAAGCAATGTTCATATAAGTAGGGATACCGCTGAATCAAATTTGCCACTCGCTTAGAACCATTAGAGTATAGAGGTGTATCACTCATTACTATGGATAGACGTTGCAAAGTTAGATATTGCTCTGTTCTTTTGAACAGCTGCATTAGTTCCCGCAGGCGTCTAGGAGCCCGAGAGTGAACCCTCATTGGAGACGGCACATGATCAAACAGAGCTACCAATTCTTGGACTGCTCTTCTGGTGTTTGGTTTCAGATGCCAGTGATTGATCAGAATATGGCAGCAGCGATTGATCACAAATCGGAACTCTGTCCGAGCCCGTTTATCCATTACTATCTTTTCCAAGGCCAACCAGATGTCAAAATCTTCGTATCCCACTCCATCCAGGAAGAGCCTTTTGAAGCGTTCAATTGATTGCTTGGGTGATTCTACCCTTACCCACTGGAGTAAGTGATTGTAAACTTGCTGCTCTTGCAAGCTAATATGTCGAATTTCCGATTCTTTAGAGTCTCTCCAGGTGGTCACTTTAGGTAGCTCTCCTAGGTGCTAAAGCTAGGGCTCATCAATGGTGGTTGGCTTGAGAAGATGAAAATTCAACTTTAAATGGCTTAGCTAACACAAAGAGAGTTTGGGGTATCACAATATATCTACGGCAGTAGATATATTCTAATGATCACCTAAACTTTAGGTGAGCTATTATAGTATTAGTATATCTTCATCTAGTATTTACCTAATTGTGCCAATCAGTGGAAATTGTGAAAATTAAGTAAAAACAATGTGAAATTTATTGAATTACCTGGAAAATAGAGCGTTTAGAGAAAACAGCACAATTAGGACACTGGGAGAACAATAAGGTTATGGTGTGTCGGCTTCTTGTAGGAAAATTAGTTGACATTCTCGCCGCCAAGACAGTAGGCATTCCAGAAAAAATCCTGGAAAAGTCATTCACTGGCATTACCACTGATACCCGTAACCTGGAGCCGGGTCAACTATTTTTAGCACTGCGGGGTGAAAAGTTTGATGGTCATAATTATGCAGCTCTGGCAGTAGAGAAGGGGGCATTAACGGTCATTGCTGAGGCGACTAACGCTAGCCAACTCGAAGGTTTGCCCCTGATTCAGGTAGAAAATACTCTCAAAGCCTACCAGCAAATTGCTCGGTGGTGGCGTGACCAGTTTCAGATTCCGGTGATTGCTGTCACTGGTTCTGTAGGCAAAACTACCACTAAGGAGCTAATCGCAGCAGTTTTGTCTACTAAAGGAACTGTACTCAAAACCCAGGCCAATTACAACAATGAAATCGGTGTACCCAAAACCTTGCTGGAGTTGACACCAGACCATGACTATGCTGTAATCGAGATGGCAATGCGTGGTTCAGGACAGATTGCTGAGTTGACCGAGATCGCCAACCCTACCGTGGGGGTTATTACTAATGTGGGTACAGCTCATATTGGTCTGTTGGGTTCTACTGAAGCGATCGCAAAAGCCAAGTGTGAGTTATTAGCCCATATGTCCAACAACGGTGTCGCGGTTCTCAATCACGACAATCAACGCCTAATTGACACCGCAGCTCAGGTTTGGCAAGGGCAAACCTTAACCTATGGTTTAGAGGGTGGTGATGTCCAAGGACAGTTGATTGCACCGGAAATCCTGAAAGTAGAGGGCATGGAGTTTCCCATCCCCCTCCCAGGTCGCCACAATGCCCTGAACTATCTCGCGGCCCTAGCCATTGGGAAATTATTGGGGGTGGATTGGGAAACCCTCAGGAATGGTTTAAACGTTGAGCTACCCCCAGGGCGATCCCAGCGTTATGAGTTACCTAACGATGTAGTGATTCTCGATGAAACCTACAATGCTGGAGTTGAATCTATGGTAGCTGCTCTCGAAATGCTGGCTCAGACTCCTGGGAAACGACATATAGCAGTACTTGGGGCGATGAAGGAATTGGGAACCCAATCCGGTGAACTTCATCAGCAAGTGGGTCAAAAGGTTGAGCAACTAAATCTAGATGGCTTGCGGATTTTGGTGGATGAAAGTGATCCAGAAGCGGAAGCGATCGCAACCGGTGTTACTTCGGTGCCAGTTGAGTCTTTCTGTGACTCTAATCCTCTAGTGGAACATCTACTGGAGTTTGTCCAACCTGGAGATCGTCTATTGTTTAAAGCCTCCCATTCCGTTGGTCTCGATCAGGTAGTCAAGCAGTTTAAAGCAGGATTTTCCAAGCAAGATTGATACAGAGCCAACAAATCTGGACTTATCCCCAGATTGGCGATAGTTTACCGCTGAAAACTTGCTCAGCTGGCCCAGTCATGTAAACTCGCTGGTCGGTTTCGGACCATTCAATGTCGAGACAACCACCAGGAAGCTCCACGGTACAAATGCGATCGCTTTTCTGAGTTAACACACCAGCTACCACAGAAGCACAAGCCCCCGTGCCACAGGCGAGAGTTGCCCCAGCACCCCGCTCCCAAACCCGCATCTTGAGATAATCAGGGCGCACCACTTGGATAAATTCTGTATTGGTTCGTTGGGGGAAAACTGAGTGATGCTCAAACAGCGGACCAATAGTTTCCAGAGGTATGGCATCCGCATCCTCCACAAAGGTGATACAGTGAGGATTACCCATACTGACACAGGTAACCTCCCATAATTTGTCAGCTATTTCGATCGGGGTATTGATTACCTTTTGGTCAGCCTCTGCCAAAACAGTCGGAATTTGAGCTGCACTAAGCTGGGGCATGCCCATATCCACCCTGACTTTACCATCGTCCTTGAGTTCAGGAATGATCACCCCAGCCAGGGTATGGATCCGATAGTGTGTTTTGTGATTAGCCCCCTCTAAATCAGCCAGAAACTTTGCTAAACAGCGAATCCCATTACCACACATCTCTGGTTCAGAACCATCAGAGTTGAAAATCCGCATCGTATAGTCAGTACCCTCTTGTCCAGGCAGGGCAAAAATCACACCATCTGCACCGATTCCAAAATTGCGATCGCATAGCTGTAGCGCTTGCTCTGAGGTTATTCTGGGTTTTGGGTCATCCCGATTATCAATCAGAATAAAGTCATTCCCCAGTCCATGGTACTTTGTAAACTCCATAGTCAACCTCCTGATTCATCTGCTCTGGCGCAATGGTAATTCTTTTGCAGCCTTTTGTTTAAGTTTCGCGAATTTTCGTCGATTTAGCTACCGACTGATTAAAATACTTTTTCTGATTATGCTGCCCAAAATCCCAAAAACCCTCCTGGCCAAGTATGATTGGTTATGATTGGTAGGGTTCCCAAACATCCCACGATTTTTTGTGATTATGGCCCAATTCGATACCGGCTTGCCCAGTATTAGTCAAATTCAAGGCTATATCAAAGACCAACAACTCCTAGAGCTAAAACTTCTCACTGGGGATTCCTTCAGGGGGAAGTTGTGCTGGCAAGATCAAAACTGCCTGTGTCTGATCACTCAAGATCAGCAGACCATCATGATCCCTCATCATGCGATCGCTTATCTAAAGCCAGAGGCAGCTGAAGGCTGAAGGCTCAAGGCTCAAGGCTCAAGACTGTTCGCCGGATAGCCTTCGGTTTAGGGTAGGCTGAAATGGGTTTATTGGTGGATCAAGGTTAACTAAAAACTTGATCCACAACCAAGCATTACCCTTCAACCTTTTAGAATTTAGAATTTAGAATTTAGAATTTAGAATTTAGAATTTAGAATTTAGAATTTAGACTTCTGGCTTCTACCTTCTGCCTTCTGCCTTCTGCCTTCTGCCTTCTACCTTCTGCCTTCTGCCTTCTGCCTTCTGCCTTCTGCCTTCTGCCTTCACCATTCTACCTTCTTAATTCTGCCTTCTTAATTCTACATTCTAAATTCTGCATTCTACATTCATACTTCGTACTTTATTTTTGATTTACAACTTATAGCTTAGTCCAGTCAGTAACAATATAGTTGCAATAATACAGCCCAAGCATCCCAGGGCAAGATTAGTCATATTTGATTGACTTGCTGATGCTAGGGCTGTATTGAGATCCGGTGAAGTTAGACGTTCATAGTTTTTTATTGCTACATTAGCTTCTGGTAAAGAAGAGATCAGACTACCAATAAAATAATGTAATCCCACAAAAACTGCTGAGCCCAACCACTGACTTAATACTGAACTATAGAGTTCCGTATACGCCAAAAATAAGGCATTTAAAATATAACATAATACCGTCAGTGATATAGTACCTAAAATAAACTTCCACCAACTTGACTCAAAATCTTCCTCAGTTATATCTTCAAATAATCCTGGGCGCTTAGTTTTCAAGTTATTTTCAAAATACACAAATATACCGATCCCAATTATACAGATAAACACTCCGATTAATAACCAGTGCCATGTTCTCAATGGGATGTCTTCTGATAAATAATTAAACTGAAACCCTCCCGTTAGGCACCAATAGGCTACACTGGCAAATCCAAACATAGTTAAAGACATGATTGAATGCCAAACAACCAACTTTTTTTCACTATTCATTAGAGTAAGTAGACTTAAGATATTATTGAAATCCCTCTTAAAAAACCACTTAACTAAAACAAATAATGGAGCAACAATAAACATAAGATAAATGTTGGCAAAATTGGAGCCTAGTGGGGTAGCTATCCCTCCTAGCCTACCTAATCCCAGTGAGACAAGCATTAAAAGTAACTCAGGATTATTGGTACTTGAGTTAATCACCAAGGTGCGTTGCTCGCGCCCTAAATAGTCACCAGCAAGACCCGCTGCACAGCTCACCATCAAGTCAGTGGTGTAGGGAATTAACCAAAAGCAAAATGTTACGGCTGTAATTAAAGAAATCACCAGGAATGGGATTTCACCAATGAAATCATGGAGCTTGATGATCCAACTGTCCATTAATTTAAACCTCGACTTAGTTTGGCAATCGTGAGTTACCCTTAAAAAAACTATTTCATAGTTTGGTATTGATTGATATAGAGCATCCATCGACCGAATTAGCCTAACCGTTAGTGTGATAGACTATCGACCTTAGTTAGATGTCCTTTTATGATGGCACCTGGCTCAAGATTCCCGGTCCCGTTCATCTGCAAACTAGATGGAATTGGAAACACACTGGGCTAAATGATAGTCTATGCCCTAGTAGCTAAAGAGTAAAAATCTTAGTCTAATTTGTATAAGTCAGTGAAATCACTATCCTCTCATGGCTCACTATCAGGGCTAGAGCACTATTCTCCTTCTAGTCCCACCCCACTTCTGAGTGCAAAGCACCTTGCAAAAGGTCTGATTAAAACGACAGCAATAGCCCTGGCATCGGGTTTTGTAGCCCTGTGCCAACCAGTGCAAGCTTTACAGGTACAAGTTCAACCAGACAATCCCCAGTTAGGCGATACTTTGTCAGTGGTAATTCAAACCGAAACAGTCGGTTCACCACCGAGCGTTTCTATGGGTCAAAAGACCTATCCTACCTTTGCAACAGGGACAAATCGTTATCGAGCTTTAGTACCCACTACACCATTAGATAAACCAGGAAAATTGGTTTTGCGGGTGGCTGGTGATGGTAAAGTCAACAACATAGCTGTACCACTTAAGAATCGCTCTTTCCCTGTCCAACGCATCTGGCTGTCTGGCAAAGCCTCTGCCCCAGCAACCCAATTTGAATTAAATCGGGTTGCCCAGTTTAAAAAATTAGTGACACCAGAAAAATTCTGGAATGGTAAGTTCTATAGACCCAACAATGCTCGTGTCTCCAGCGTTTTCGGTATTCGTCGCTACTACAACGGTGTCTTTGCTAACAACTACTACCATCGTGGTGTTGACTATGCCGGTGGCTTCGGTTCACCAGTAGTAGCACCAGCAGCAGGACGAATAGCACTAGTAGGACGAGAGTCTCAAGGTTTCCGGGTTCATGGTAACACCGTAGGGATTAACCATGGTCAAGGGGTACTCAGTATTATGCTGCACTTGAGCCAAATTAAAGTTAAAGAGGGGGATTTCGTTCAAGCTGGCCAGGTCATTGGTAGCATTGGTTCTACAGGTGCTTCCACTGGTCCTCATCTACATTGGGGTCTCTATGTTCACGGTCAGTCGGTTGACCCAGTACCCTGGAGATGGGAAGGTGTAAATTGACTTTCCGCCAGCCCATCACTTAGCTAAACCGCGAGAAGCCCCGCACTTTACCTTCATTGGGTAAGTGTCGTATGGGAAGCGCGGGGCAAGGGTCGGAACGTCGAAATGCCAATGGGCTATACTAGGGACAGTAGGGAAAACAAATTAAGAGCTAACCGCCACCTACTAGCTAAACATAGAACGAGTTGTATTGTTCCGGCGCGGAGGGGCATCCCGTGTCGTTAATAAAGTAACCCGTGTAACCGAATCGTTGGATGGTGTTGGTAAGAAGCCCGCGCTGTACCGCGCTTGTCAGCGTCGGGAGTATGTCACCTGGATCACCTATACTATAACTAAGCCAGCACATTTGATATCATAGATAAATCTAAACATCAAGGGTAAAGGTTAAAGGTTAAAGGTAACCGGCAAGAGCGAACAATTTTCTTTCCTCTTGCCCTTTCCCAATTAGTTAGCTGTTAACTTGTCCTTCCTTTAGGACTTAGTCGTTATTTACCATTACTCAATAAATTCCTCGTGTTTGCAGTTAGTCATGGGCTAAAGCCCTATGCCTCACTTACTCCTACTCTTTTTTTGATTTTACTAGGAAATTCCACTAACCACTCACTTCCCTTCACGAAATTCCCCAGATTCATCTATCGGGATCAGCTTAATCAGATCAAGACGAAGCTAAATTCCTAGATTATACTATTAATTATTTTAACCATTAAACCAATAGCTATTCAATCTACTCATGAGAATTGAGCAAATTATAGAAAAAGCCTTGAAAGATGGGTACTTAACTCCCCTGATGGAGAGTGAGGTCGGTCGCCTTTGTGACACAGCTTCGGAACTCTCCATTGAAGAATATATGGCATTAGACAAACTGATGGGGGCGCTTCTATCTGGTGAAGTGGTTACAGTTGCTCGCAAGCAGTTTATCAATGTCATGGAAGAGTTGGTATTAAGCGAAGCAATTGATCAAGTTACCAAGATAGAAGACAAGAGCGATCGCTTTCTGGAGGTAGGAGATATTGCTGCCTATGCCCTCAATAGACTGCCCCCTCTCTATGCTACTACCGAGAAAGGTGCTCAATACCAGCGTAAAAGAGCAAAGCAAGACCTAATGGATTTAATTAACCATCAAGTCAAGGATGCCATAGCCAAATACCTAGAGCGACCTCATTTTGGCGCTGATCGCCAAGCAATCCGCAAACAAACCAGCAAAGATCTGATGGGACAGATTAGTAACATGTTAGAGGGCTGTGCACCAGGCTTTGAGCCAAAGCCTCAGCGCTCAAATGGATTACATGGATTACGTTGAGTCATTGTTAACATGTGATGTTTAAAAAAACATTTTAAAGTATAATTTTTACAACTGAAATGTTTAATTCCTGACAATGACTGGTGTTCCTAGACTGACCTGCTCATACAACTGTTTAATATCCTGGTTGAGCATCCGTAAGCAGCCGTGGGAAACCGCTTTGCCGATTAGCTCTTCTTCATCAGTGCCATGAAGCCCGATTTGATGGTGCCCGTCAGACCAAAAACCAATCCACCTTTCTCCTAAAGGATTATCAGGTCCAGGAGGTATGAGTTCACCAGTAATCGGTTCTTTCCAAATAGGGTTGGGTTGTTTGCGAATAATTTTGAAACTGCCAGTGGGTGTATCCCAACCTGGTTTACCAATAGCAACTGGGTGGCTCTGGAGCAATTGTTCTCCCCAGTACAAGTAAACCGTAGTATCACTCAAATCCACAACTACCTGGTAAGTAATAGCAGCAATTGCGTCAGTAAAATAAGAGGTGGCTGGTAAAACCTTGGGAATTTTTGATTTCAGTCTCTTTGGCGTTACCTGAGGTTCTACCAGATCTGAGGCTGTCTTTTCGGATGACAACGGTTCCAGTTCTGGGTATACTGAAGAGGTTTTTGTCAACGTCTTATCTGTACTGAGTCCTGCTATGGTCAACCGAGAGGTTGCTGGCAAGACCTGGCTAATTTCAGGTGTAAGTTGCTTCAGCTTAAGCTGTGGTAGTTTAGCTGAGATTAACAATCCTGCTGACCCAAAGCAAAAGATCATTAAGCTGGTGTTAATTGAGTGGATTATGGCCATAATTAATTTAATTAATAGTTAATTAATAGGTAATGACTAGTTAATTTAATAGTTAATTAGCTGTTTACTGGCTCAGTCCACTACGAGCGTGAAAATGTAAGATAGACTAGTGCTCGATGAACGGGAACCAATCGCAGAAGTTGGGAGTCAATGAGAGGAAGAAAGTTTTAAAAGCTATTCCAATCATGAGCCAACCAATTTCTCTATCCTGGTCAACAGAGGTAAAGCTTCCTCAAGTGCCGGTGCAACCTGAGAAACTCTCTAACTATGATTTGGTTTTACGCTGTCAGGAAGGTATGAGTCCTGACCGCACAGCCTTTGCTGAGCTACTACGTCGGTATCAGTCCCACGTGGACAAGATTTTGTATCACTTAGCACCAGACTGGCAAGATCGCTCCGATTTAGCCCAAGAGGTCTGGATTAGGGTTTACCGTAATATTAAACGACTTAATGAACCAGTCAAGTTCAAAGGTTGGTTAAGCCGTATTGCCACCAATCTGTTCTATGATGAGCTCCGCAAACGCAAGCGGGTAGCCCACCCCCTGTCTCTGGATGCACCACGTCATATGGATGATGGCGATATGGATTGGGAAATTGCTTCAGCAGAGCCTGGTCCAGAAGAAGATATGACGACCAGAGAGTTTTATGAGCAACTGCACAAGGCAATATCAGAGTTGCCAGAAGTGTTTCGTACTACCATTATCCTTAGGGAAATCGAAGGTATGGCTTATGAAGAAATTGCTGAAATTACTGGCGCTTCTCTCGGAACCGTTAAGTCTAGAATCGCTAGAGCAAGAGCGAGATTGCAATCTCACCTGCAAGCTTATCTAGATTCCTAAACATCAGTATAGTTACTTAATAATATATCAAATTTTTACAAGGCTTGCGTGAGTCAGATCTTTATCTAAAGCGCCGGATTTAACAAGACAAGCTTAATCAGATCTTTATCTAAAGCGCCGGATTTCCTTTATTGGTTATTCCCTTAAAATAAAAAATATCGGAGATCTAGTGTGGGGAGTTTACGATGACTCGTTGGTGATGAGAAAATGACCTCTAAATTTAACCCTGATAACAATTATGGGCAGGAATCTGCCAAAGATATGGATTCCCTCAAACGCGATAGCTTTCAATTAATCAGTGCTTACGTTGATGGGGAAGTAACATCAGCAGAGCGCTCTGAAGTCCAGCAGCTATTGGCAACTGACCCAGATGCCAAACGATTATACAATCGACTGGTGATGCTACGTCAGGCATTCCGAACCATGCCCGTCCCACCAACAGAGCAACCAGCTCAAGAACTGGCACAGCAAGTTTTCTCAAAAATTGACCGCCGCCGGAATCGCCGAAAATTTGTTTGGGGTGGTGCCACCCTTGCTGCCATGTTTGTCGGTGCAGTTTCGATGATTGTGCCTAATGGCTCGTCACCAGAGCTAAAGATAGCGGAGCAAACAGAACCCCTCAGGATTGCTGTGAATCGACCGCTGCTTGAGATACCTAAAGCTCCAGTGTCATCTCCTAGACCGGCTGGGATTATACCAGAACTTAAGGGAAATGTCAATAATCCTAATTTGAATTAAATTAACTTAAATGGGATAAATAAATGGGATAAATGGTTCTTGCCTCGGCTTGGAACTAATCGCTATTTCAGTTTTTACTATTTCAGTGTTTAGCTTGTAGTTTGCTGATCAACTCATAAAACGGCTCCCAATTATCTTCCTGAGTAATTGGCTCCCAAACTGCCTCAATCACAGGTCTAAGTAAAGCAGTTTGCGGATTCTTATCTCGCAAAAGTGCTGACATATCCTTGAGCTGATCAACTGATAAATTTTGTAAAAGGTGGTGGTAGAAATTGCGCCAATCTGCTAGGGAGGAATACTTAGCATCTGACTCCCAAAAGGATTCTCGGCTCATTATCTTACTAACATCATCTCGCCAACTCTTATCAAACTGTTGGGCTAATTCAGCAAAGAAAGCGTGATAACCCACCTGAGTATCTTGCAGGAACTGAATCGTTAACCTCAATAACTCTGACTCTTCCGATTCTGGCAACTGTTCAAATCCCAGTTTATTCAGCATCAAGTGCCGATAATTGCGGTAATAATGTTTCCCAAACTCGGCTAAACCTGCTTCCATCTCCGATGTTGGGATTACCATCCCTAACGGTTGCTGAAGCATTTCTAAATTTAACTGACAAATTCCAGGCTGATTGCCGTAACTATAGCGCCTGTAATAGTCAAAGTAAGCAGCGGTAAACTTAGGGTCATAGGTGGGGATAAAGGCATAAGGTCCATAATCAAAACTTTCTCCAGTAATCGACATATTGTCGGTATTTAAGACACCGTGACAAAAACCCGCTGCCATCCACTGGGCTGCCAATCGAGCCACTCGTTCCACCAACTCGGCGTAAAACTGAGCATACTGCTCTTGTTTCTTATCCTCCCTGAGGGGGATGATGGCTGGGTAGTACTGCTCAATCACATGGTCTAATAGCTTTTTGATTAAATCCGGACGCTTAAAGTAATGCAGTCGCTCAAAGGTACCAAACCGGATATGGGAACGGCTAAAACGTACTATCACTGATGAGCGAGTTGGAGAGGGTTCATCACCCCGCCACAGTTGCTCACCAGTTTCAATCAGGCTCAGACAACGGGAGGTCAAAACGCCAAGATTGTGCAACGCTTCAGCTGCAAGTACTTCCCGCACCCCTCCTTTGAGGGTCAGTCTACCATCGGCAGTTCGGGAGTAGGGTGTGGTGCCAGAGCCTTTGGTACCGAAGTCGTAAAGTTCCCCATCGATACCTCTTACTTGACCATAGAGAAAACCTCTGCCATCCCCTAGTCTAGGGTTATATTCACCAAATTGATAGCCGTGGTAGCGCAGGGCTAAAAAGGGTCGAACTCCCTGAAATTTACCGAAAGCTTGGATAAAGTCTTGGTCGTTAGTGTCTTGGGGATTTAACCCAATACGGGGTAGCAATTGGTCGTTACGAAACCGCAGGATATGCCTGGGAAATTCTGCTGCTGCTACTTCGTCAAAATAGTCATATCCCAGGGATTCTAAAGCTGGCTCGTAGTTGAGAGAAAGGAACATATCGATCAGGGCTTCTTAGCTCTTAGGGAATAGGTTGGCAAAGGAATAGTTTTTTTATTCACCACAAAGACCCAAAGAATGATAAACCATCTAAGATTGTTAACGAAGGAAGAAAGCAGATTTGATCTAAGATATGCCTAATTCTATAATGTTCCAGGAAGATGGGTATGTAGTTCTCGAAACGAATCAACCAGAGGTGATTCTGACTCCAATGGAGTTAAAGTCAAAGTTAATGGCAATCTTGGCAAATCGTCAGGATGATTTGCCCAGGGATTTGCAGCATTTGACCTCTTTGGAGGAGCAAGGACAGTATTTGATGGAGACCAGCTGTGAATTAGATGTAGGACCTGGAGAGTATTTACAGTGGTATGTAGTCCGCCTGTAGAAACTATACCGGCAACAGAACAGGAGCGCTGAGCGCCGATGTCTAGGCAAGAACTCGGCGCTCAGCGTGACGGGTTGGTATATGACCGACTGTTTGAAATCAGAATCCCCGTCTAGGTAACAGCGGGGAGCTTTAAAGGTAAGGTCTTTACACGCTGGTGCTTTCTTCGGGCATTGCCACTAGTGCTACATCCACCTGGTCTTCTTCAAGTTGGGTTAAATCTACTTTAATACCAGGTCCAAAGAATTTTTCCAGTTTTTCCTGCTTTTTGAGCCAAGTCTCAAAAGGAATTAGTGGGGAGTCAAATTCGAGAATTAAGGCATAAGCACCATCCACCGAAGTTTCTCGTAAACCCATCAACACAGGTCTTTCTTCATCAGTAGGAGATAAACCCAGGCTTTCCAAGGAACTATCTAGATGGGCTTCTTGACCATAACGATATCGCGTTACGTCTTTGCGAATTTGATTTTGGATTGGGGTGGCGGTTTCCTCTCGCAGCGTCAGGACTTCAGGAATTGTTGGTTGGCTTAATTCTACAGGCTTTAACTCCGCAGCTTTGAGGGCAAGACCTCCTAGTAGAATTGGAATTCCGTAAAAGAATCCCACTAGATTCACTGTAGCATTATCGGTGGCGTAGGCAACAAAGCCGATTACGGTCAGTAATCCACCAATGACTAGACCTAAAGTTCCTAGGGAAGTTCGGGGTAACATTATTTAGCTATGTAACAGAAATAACTCCAGTTTTATTATCCTAGAGCGCTGGTCAAGTCATAGAAGTTGACAAAATGACCGATATATGGGTTAAAGTAAAATTCCTCCACTCCTATCCCCCCTATTTCCCCTATACCCCATTGACAGATCATCAAATTGACCCAATACTTCATTCTGACTTAACCGATATTCCAGACTCTGGCTAAGTCAGAATGAAGTAATAAATGCACCCAGTCTTTCTCTGACATACTTTATTCCCCTTTTTATGGGAAAATTTGATCGTTATTATAAAATTGTTGTAGACAAGAGACAGCCAAAAATGGAATTGGAAAAAATTAAGGAGCGAATTACCTTAATCACCAGTAAACGGGAATCCTTGCTACGGCTTCTGGAGCAACCAGATTTGGGAACCCTCCGAATTGATGTTAATCAAGCCCTAGAAGAACTCGATGACCTAATCGATGAATTTAAGCGTACTTTCCCGGAATAAAAAGGCTAACTGATGCCTCAAACAATTGGCGTTGCTGATTAATGGAATAATTGAAGGTAATTAGGTAATAGGGAAATCAGCCCACTATAATAATTGCATAATTCCTTAGTTTAGCAGCGCGTTATTCTAGTTTTCGTTTCTCAGCTGATTTTAGCTAGTGGTTCTAGATGGTTAAGTTTACTGCTGCCCATTTTCCTAACTAAATTAATTAGATCTGAAGTGGCAACATCTTTCCTACAAAAGATATCAACGGGAGCAGTTTGGCTCATCACTTCAATTTGGGGGTCTTCTACTGAAGAGTAGGCAATGATTTTAGTGTCTGGCTCTAGGCTTTTGATCCGGGTGGCTGCACTTAGACCATCCATCATAGGCATTTGTAGATCAAGTACAATCACATCCGGGTGATGGCACTCTACCATATCAATGGCTTCTTTCCCGTTACTAGCAAGAGCAACTATCTCAATATTCTCCTGAGCCGAAAATGCTAAATGAAGGCTATATCGAGTTAATTCATGGTCGTCAACTACTAGAACTCGCAAGGCAGGATGCTCACAGGACAACATAGGAAGACGCTGATCATTGTTTGACTTTTTCAGTCTAATAAGTTAGATTGTAAAATTTTATCTACCTTTCGAGATAATCAACTCATCATTTCATGAATTTATTACATTGACGACAATACCAATTTACATTGATACGTAGAACCTGATGTGACATACTCCCAACCTTGCCACCCTGACAGGGGTAGGTTTTTTACATTTGGGTCAAGAGTCGGGAGTCGGGAGTCGGGAGTCGGGAGTCGGGAGTCGGGAGTCGGAAGTCGGGAGTCGGAAGTCGGGAGTCGGGAGCGGTGCGACCCGTGGCGAATTTAATTCGACGACTGTAAGCGCACTCCCTGGGAATCGGGAGTCGGGAGTCGTCAGAAGCGGGAGAT
>NZ_GL890970.1:94185-160213 GCF_000211815.1 Moorena producens 3L | reverse complement strand
CTTGGGGGGGTGTCGAGTCTGGGGGATAGAGAAAATCGACTTGCACCAGCCGCTGGTCAAGGGGTGGCATCTGCAACCTAACTAGGGTATCCCCCTGCTCACCACGCCGTTGTACCAAATGCACATAGCGCGTCCGAGGTAAACCTTGATCATCCTTATAGCTCAATTGCACTGTCCCCCGGAAAAATATTTGCTTAGCTGGAGCCTTTAAAAACCTTAATCCTCCCTGGATTTGATCTTGTTTAATCGGTGTCTCAATAGCCAGGGTGACCGTTTGAGTATCCCCGGTGGGATTAATCAGTGGCAAGGTCAGGCTGTATTGCACCCCATAATTACCATGGGCAAAATAGGCGGTATCTGGATAACGGACTAACATCGGCGCACTCTGAATTTGACCAGTACCTAACCTGCCATGATGGAGGGTACTCAGTCCGTAGGAAAAGGCTTTTCCCGGTTGCGGAATAGTTAGAGATTGAGCAGTAGGATTATCCACTAACTGAGCTTGCCATCTAGAGCCTCGGGCTACTCCTGCCACTCGACCGTAGATAATTGAACCAGTAGTAGCAATTGGATCACTCGGGGCGCGATCGCGTGGTCCGGCTAACTCCCCTTGCTCTAATAAATCCTGCCATTGAGCTATAGTAGGAGAGCGTTCATTGCCATCACTATCTAAAGGTGCATACTGGGCAAGACTAGCGGCGTATACCTTTCCATCACTGTATAACCGCATCAAAGTTGAGCGACCATTAATAGGTGGTGTCAAGGTTCGCACTGGAATTGGGAGATTCAGCAACATGCGACTTTGCTGAGCCTGAATCACCAATTGGGCAGGAAATCCGTCTTGCCTACCTCCACGCAGGATATCACTCATCACTCGGCTACCAGGCCCAGCATAAACTCTACCGGCAGAATTATCTACTTGGGAGGGCAATTCGATAAATGGTGCATCAGGCTGACTCAGGTAACTAGCTGCCTCAATAATATCTACTGTTACTGGTTCTTTGCCTGGATTGTGGAGGATAATCCCCAGATAGAGGGTGCGCAAATCGTCTCGGGTGGCTGCTTTAGCAACATGGTGGGCAAAGATATCAAAGCGCCCCTGAAATGGAAAGTTTAAGTGAGCCCCTGGGTTGGCTTTGTCAGAAGGGGGAAATGTGGACAGTAAAATTCCTTCAGTCTGTACTAGTTCGGGACTGTTGCTGTTGAATACGGGTACATTATCTAGTTGTCCTGGTAGAGGGCGTATTTCTTGGAGTTGCACGATTTCTACTTGAGGTGTTGGTGCTGGGGTGGCTTGAGCCAGGGTGAAATTTAGTAAAAATGGCAGCATGGATTTAGGGGTTTTAGTTAAACCAAAAGTGGTTAAACCATAAAGACGCGAACAGGCAAAGATTTGGATCAGGGTGCCATCTGCTAAGTTCAGAAACTCTGTTAGTTACAGGTTTTTAGTCACAGGTGTTGGCTAACTGGGAATTCTGAGTTTTAGTGATGTCAGCTGGAATTTTCCAGTATGGCATGGGAATATATTGAATCTATAACTATGACTTTTCTTTACCACCAAGTTTCCCTTGCCCAACTTTCCACCAAGGCACGTTCTGATCGCACACGCTGGCAGTCAGGAACTGAATTAGCTATGGTTACCTATGGGGAAGTGTCTCTTGGTTTTATTGTCCCTCTGGAAATTCTAACTGCTTTGCCCACTGAGGCGGTTGCTGGAATGCCCCTAAAAGAACTACAGCGTTGGCTGTTTAGAAATCGGCAAGGATGGCTGGAAGGGATTATGGATGCTTTGACTCTCACTTACAAGAAACAGGAGGTACTGGGGTTGCTCCACCCTCGCTACTCAAATCAGTTATCAGAGCTAGTCAAAAGTAGACAATCGGCTTAAACCAGTGAGTATTTCAAGAAAATCCCACGTGAGCATCAAAACGCGAACGGAACAACGAACCGCTTCGCGTTCGCTCTTAGCGGAAGCTGAGGCCTTTGGCCACGCTACGCGAACGCTTCATCGCGTAGCAGCGACAGCCGCGATAATCGCATTTTTAGGTATTGCCTATTTGTGGTATTATATCACAATTTATGACCAATTTATGACCAATTTATGACTTCCCTCTTCCAGTTTATTCCCCCTGTTAATCCTTTTGAACTAGTTATTTGAACTAGTTATTTGAACTAGTTATTTGAACTAGTTATCATACTCAGCCAAATACCCATGTTTAAGGAGGTAAAAAGGACTCCATAGACTACTAATAAACAACTCCATTTGGCAAGCTGCAATTAAATCAGACTGGATAGAACCACCATGCTTGAGCCAGTGAAAGGTAATTTTGCGCAAATCGTTGGTCATATAAGCCACAGTTGCCAATGGTCTTAGCCAAGGTTTTACACTCAACATCCGGGTCACATGACGACTTAAACCAATCCCACGGAAAAATGGAATTAAATACTCACGTCTCAGACGCCAGCTAGGGATTTTGTGCTCAATTTCCATAGCAGGATTGTACCAGATTTCCCAGCCCTTAGCTTGGATACGAGACAACATCTCTAAATCTTCCCCAGTTAACATACTGCTCTTAGTGCGCCCAGTCAAAATAGGCCGAGAGGGCATACTCTCTAACCAAGCTTGTTTTCGCACAACCAACCCAGCTGAAGGTGGTAGTAATTTTTTGTGCGGTTCATAAAGTAATGGCTCACAGCCACGTTCAGTGATTGCTAAAAATGGCGCAAGTTTATCAAAATTTGGCGGAGGAGTGACTTCAAAAACACCATGGATTTGACTACCATAAGCACCAGAAGTAGGGTGAGATTTGCCAAAGGCGTAAGCAGCAGCTATCCAAGACATTGATGGAATCGTGTCATCGTCTAGGAAACCCACTAGTTCACCTCTGGCTTCCTGAATGGCACGGCATCTGGCATAAGCTGCCCCTTGTTTCGCTTCAAAACAATACCTCAACGGATATTGCCTTGGCCAATTGGCTTGATAAGCGTGAACAAGCTTAGCGGTGCCGTCAGTGCTGTTGTTGTCAATAACAATAACTTCCCAGCTGAGTTGGTCTTGCTGGCAACAGTCTCGCAGTCGGTCTAAGACTTCTGGTAGACGGTTCTGACCGTTGTATGTGGGGATGGCAACAGTTAACTTAATAACCATAGTTTTTTTCTGAATGTAGAAAAATAACCCTAACTAATTATTGAGAATATTCCCAAGTGTTAAGCAACATTATCTCTCTCTGAGGATATAAATTGTTATTGGTTTAGGCAATTTAACCGATACTTTAAGCGGAAAGCTTACACGCTACGCGCGCCCTTGGGTTTGCTTTCCGCAAACAGCTATCAGCCCCTCAGCCCCTGCAGCGAAGGAGCTTACCTTCAACAGCTAACCCAAAAGTTCAGTTTATGCCCGTGGGAAGTATCTATTGATAAATGCTATAGCAAAGGGAACAGCGGATCACCGGAACAGCGGATCACCGGAGTAGGGAGTAGGGAGTAGGGAGTAGCTGACAAGGGTAGGTTTTTTACTTTGGAGATAGGTAATAGGTAATAGGTAATAGGGAATGGGGAATGGGGAATGGGGAATGGGGAATGGGGAATGGGGAATGGGGAATGGGGAATGGGTAATCGGAACCCACCCCTAACCCCGACCAGGAGGGGAAGAGCGGGAGATGGGTCGGTAATCGGTGGAAATTCTGGGAGATTTTCCGACAGACATATTTGGCGAAATTTCAACAAGAGTGCCAGTACGTACTCGCCCAAATGTAAAAAACCTACCCAAGTGAGGTAGGGAGTAGGGAGTAGGGAGTAGGGAGTAGGGACTGCATCAAGACAGACTACATAATTTTATGGCATAAAACTATGATTTAATTGCCAATTAACTGAGAAATAATTTATTCTGACACCAAGTTGCGGTCAAACGTACAACTTTCTCTTCTCCCAATCTCCCAATTTCCCAATCTCCCTATCTCCCTATCTCCCTATCTCCCTATCCAACCAATCTACTATCTTTGAATGCAACTCGGTATGACTCTTGACTCGAAGCTCCTGAATCCTGGATAAAGTTAGTTATCTCGAACTCAGGTTACTAGTAAGCACCTTTTTTTTGTAAAAGCACTATGGCAGTTTTTACTAAAATCTTCAAATCTAGCCATAGTGACCAATTTTCCATGTAAAAAGTATCTAGACGTACCACTTCTTCAAAAGAAGTAATATCGGAACGACCCGACACTTGCCAAAGTCCGGTTATTCCCGGTAAAACTGCATGACGTATAAAGTGTTGTTCAGAGAATTTATTGACATCTCTGATTGGCAAGGGCCTAGGACCAACTAAACTCATTTCTCCAAAGAGAACGTTAAATAATTGGGGAAGTTCATCTAGGCTATAGCGGCGGATGAATTTTCCTACTTTAGTAATCCGTGGATCATCTTTTATCTTAAAGAGAACACCATCTTTCATTTCATTACGAGCTTCTAGATCTTTGAGGCGTTGGTCAGCATCCACAAACATACTGCGAAATTTCCAAGCCTTAAATCGTTTATTATGTAACCCCACTCTTTCCTGTTTGTAAAATATCGGTCCTGGCGAATCAAGCTTGACTAAAACGGAAATACTAACAAACAGTGGCAAAAGCACAATCATTACTAATACAGAAAGCACAAAATCAAAACATCTTTTTGCCCAAAAGTCAATACCAGTAATTAGAGGGGGAGAAAACCGTATGGTAGGTACACTAGCAATACTAGACATCTCCAAGTTTTGGTAAATAGGTCCTAATTCTGTACACAAAATTCGCAAGGTTATACCTGCGTTTCTGAGACTCCAGTAAAAGAACATATAATCTTTTACCTTGTTCCAAGAGCAAACAAAGACTTCGGCTACCTCTAGAGCACTAATTTCTTTAATAAAATCGGATATGTTCGATTTATCTAACAAATTAACATCGAAGAATTTAATAATGCCATAACAATCTTCGTTCCCCAGTAGTTGAATTGCTTTTTGTTGTTGATCTGGTGAACAGATTATCAGGGTTGGATAGCGAAGTAAACCTTTTTTGCGAAGCCGTTTCAGAATAAAATCTATTCCTAAGCGTCCGATGCAGACAAGAGCGAGGCTTAATAGCCACAACAAACTATAAATTGGTTGAATCACAAATTGATCGGGCTGATACAGGCAAGCAATAACGAGTAGACTAATCTGGGAAAAAGTGATTGTCTGGGCTAGAGCTAAGTAGTCACGGCGTTTGTTACCAGAATTATAAAGGTCTTGTAAAGCAAGCAATAAAATTTCCCAGGGTATGACTACATAAACTAGTATTGCTTGATTGACTATTCCCCAATCATTATTTATGTGATTACCAAAATTAACGGCAATTAAGCATGCCATCAATAGCATGAATACATCAGTGACAACTAATGTAACGATGCGAAGCCATACAGCATAGGTATTGCGACGAAGTTTGGCAAAAACAGGATCACGTATATCAAATCTATAGGTTTCAGTTAAGGGCAGTTCCATGACAACTCCATTAATTAATATCCGATGAAAACCAAATTATTATAAATAATACTCAATGGTATTTAATGCTAACTACTTGGATTTAATACTTATAAAAAAATGCTAATTCTTAGAACATATTATTATAATTTAATAAAAAAACACTAAATAAATTTTAACTACGGCGGTTTGCATAACTATCAGGTACACAGGATTGTTTTCCCTCTTCCCTCTTAGCTGCTCCCTGCTCCCTGCTCCCTGCTCCCTGCTCCCTGCTCCCTGCTCCCTGCTCCCTAAAAAACCATAATTTTGTACCTAATTGAATTGCAAACCGCTGTATGACCCTTATCCATCAATTTAAGCAAATCGGCCATTTTTTTGATTCAATACAGAGATTTTTTGCGAGGAACCAGCGATAACCGCAAAAATAAAAATATCAACGATTATCTATACAAATAAATAGGCACAAAACCGGATGGTTTTGAAAAATGGTTAGACTTCCTATCTAAGTATAAAAATGCCGTACACTGAATTTTGTTTGATGCTTGACTAAACCAGTGTTTCAAAAGTCTACCTCATACTAAACCATGGGGCTAGACAAACTAATTCACCTGCGCATCCTCATAAAATTTGAGAACTTATAACCTGCGCAATTAGGCTAAATTTGTAAAATTTTTAACTTTAAAGACACCCTCTAAGGTGGAATGCTCCCTACTTATATCTATGCTAAACTACTGCATTAGTGGCGATGCATGTAATCAAATGTGAGGCTCCCTATTTGGGAAGGATGTTTGCCTAAAAAACTATCATCAAAAAAAATCACAAACATCCTTATCGGTTCGTCAAAAAAAAGCAACTACCAACTTTGTAGCGCAAAATTTTATTTACGTCAACACTATTTTATTCTTTAAAGAATTGTATTAATCGATAATTTTGAACTTTCTGTGGAGAATATGTGAAATTTTGGCTGAGAGGTTATTTACGGTAAATTCACTACAGCCACAAATAAATTTTTGAGTTAACGTGGTGATGATTCACTCCCATGCAAACTGGGAAGTTTGCATGGGAGATTTTCTCGGGAAGCAATATCTACCAAAATTGCCCACATTACATTACAGGAAAAGGAAAAAATGACGGAACCAAAGAGAGCGCTAATCACTGGAATTACAGGTCAAGACGGTTCCTACTTGAGTGAGTTGTTGCTAGAAAAGGGCTATGAGGTTCACGGCATTATCCGAAGGACCTCCACCTTCAACACAGATCGCATCGACCACATCTATGTAGACCCCCACAATGAAAACGCACGGTTCTTCCTACACTACGGTGACTTGACTGATGGTGTGACCCTACGCCGGATCTTAGAGGCGGTTCAGCCATTGGAAATTTATAACTTAGGGGCTCAATCCCATGTTCGGGTCAGTTTTGACTCCCCAGAATATACCGTTGACTCGGTGGGAATGGGTACTCTCCGACTCTTGGAGGCGATTCGAGACTATCGTCAGCGCACCGGTATCGACGTGCGTTTCTATCAAGCTGGTTCTTCTGAGATGTTTGGGAAGGTACAGGAGATACCCCAAAAGGAAACTACTCCATTTTATCCCCGCTCTCCCTATGCCTGTGCTAAAGTGTATGCTCACTGGCAAACTATAAACTATCGTGAATCCTATGGCATGTTTGCCTGCAATGGTATACTATTCAACCACGAATCACCCCGTCGAGGGGAAACCTTTGTAACCCGCAAGATTACCCGAGCAATTGCCCGAATTGTCGGAGGTCAGCAGAAAAAACTCTACCTGGGTAATCTTGATTCTAAGCGAGACTGGGGTTACGCTAAGGACTATGTCAAGGCAATGTGGATGATGCTCCAGCAAGACAAACCAGATGATTATGTGGTAGCTACTGGTGAAACCCACTCGGTTCAGGAATTTTTAGATATTGCCTTCAAATATGTCAATCTGGATTGGCATGATTATGTGGAGTTTGACAAGCGTTATTTGCGTCCTGCTGAGGTAGATCTACTTATTGGTGACCCCACCAAGGCAAAGAAGAAGCTGGGTTGGGAGCCATCTGTAACCTTTGAGCAGTTGGTAGCCTTAATGGTAGAAGCGGATTTACAAGCCTTGGGTCTGTCGCTCCCTAACGGCAAAAGTACTCAACCTTTGAATGATCAAGCCTATATCCGTCAAGGCTTAGCTACGATGGTTGACTAATCCGTTAGTTTATGACTGATTATGAAGGTAGCATCGGTGATGCAAGCCAATACATCTGACCCACAAATCCGGATCGATAGGATTTGTGTTGAATAATGACTCAGTATATTCCTGCTTGCATTGCGATGTACCAGACGGTGATAGTTCTCCAAAAGCTAGGCAAGGATGACAAATAAATGGTAAGTTTAGATCTTAGTAATAAGAGAATTCTAGTTACTGGTGGAGCTGGATTTCTAGGGCGTCAGGTAGTTGATCAGTTGTGTAAAGCTGGAGCGGATGCACAGAAGATTACTATTCCGCGATCGCGTGATTATGACCTGCGTTCTTTAGAGAACTGTCAAAGAGCTGTGGTTCAGCAGGATATCATCATTCATCTTGCTGCTCACGTTGGTGGCATTGGTCTTAATCGAGAAAAGCCAGGTGAGCTATTCTATGACAATTTAATGATGGGTACTCAGATAATTCATGCTGCCTATGAAGCTGGTGTGGAAAAATTTGTCTGTGTTGGTAGCATCTGTGCCTATCCCAAATTCACACCAGTACCGTTTAAAGAGGATAACCTCTGGGATGGTTATCCGGAAGAAACCAATGCCCCTTATGGGGTTGCTAAGAAAGCTCTTTTAGTCCAGCTACAAGCCTATCGGCAACAGTATGGATTCAATGGCATCTACCTGTTACCCGTGAACTTGTATGGTCCGGAAGATAATTTCGACCCCAGCAGTTCCCACGTAATCCCTGCCCTGATTCGTAAAGTCTATGAAGCCCAACAAAAGGGAGAAATGAAATTGCCAGCGTGGGGTGATGGCAGTCCTACCCGTGAGTTTCTCTACTCAACTGATGCAGCACGGGGTATTGTGATGGCTACCACGGATTACAATCAACCAGAGCCAGTTAATTTGGGTACAGGCTATGAAATCTCAATTCGCGATTTAGTTGAGTTGATTTGCGAATTGATGGAATTTAAGGGAGAAATTGTCTGGGAAACTGATCAACCCAATGGTCAGCCTCGCCGTTGTCTGGATATTGAACGAGCGAAGGAGGAGTTTAACTTCACTGCTCAGATGGAGTTTAAGCAGGGGTTGAAGAATACTATCGACTGGTATCGACAACACGCTAGCTAAATCTACCCAAACCCATTTTAGGTAGGGGCGAAGTATTTGTACCTGGATATGTAGCTTAAACAGTAGCTCCAAGAGTGCCAGTTTGTATACAAATACTTCGCCCTCTAAGGGGAAAGCCAGACAGACTTTAGTAGAAGAGTAATCAAAAGACAATTTATATCCTGTCTGGAAGCATTAAGAGTGTAAGATTTGGTAATTAGTAATGGGTAACTGGGAATTGTGATGACTACCAAACTATTACCCATTACCATAAAAACTTATAAAATTAACACTAAAACCAAATATACATGATAGGAAAATTTTTTTTTATTCTTGTTAACAACTCTAACTTAATCAACTATAATCAACCAACATCCTAATTTGTTTTAATTTATATAGCATCTAACTATAGATAGATTTATAAAAAAAATACCTAGCTTCTGACGGTGAAAAAAGGGTGAGTAATCTACTAATTTTTTTTTGCAGTGAGTATTAAACTTTTTTCCTGAGCAATTATGGAAGCTATAGACTATTCAGAAGAAATAGATTTTCAGAAATACTGGCTAGTTCTCAAACGGCGCTTTTTGCCAGCTACCCTAGCCTTTGGTGGTGTTCTCGGTCTTGCTGCATGGTATGCCTCCTCTCAAAAAACTGTTTATTTAGCAGCAGCTCAACTGCTGTTAAAGACAGATAATTCCTCTTCTCTGACCGGGTTGGATAATCCAACTGGCACGATTGATAATGTGGCTCGCCAGAGCGACCCCTTATCTACGGAAGTAGAAATTATTCGTTCCAGACCAATTATAGAAAAAACCATCAGAGCTCTCAACCTCAGGGATGAAAACGGTGAATTTTACCCTCCTGGGGTCATTTTAGGAGGACTGAGTGTCAAACCAATTTTGGGGACAGACATCCTAACCATTTCCTATCAATCCCCTGATGCTAATTGGGCAGAAAAGATCGTTAACACACTGATTAGGGTTTACATAGAGAATGATATCCAAACTAACCGAGCGGAAGCTGTCGCCGCTCGTGACTTTATTGAGAAACAACTCCCAAAAGTTGAAGCTACTGTCAGCCAAGCAGAAGCGGATTTGCGTAGATTCAAAGAAGCTAATAAAATATTAGATCTGCAACAAGAAGCTAGCATTGCAGTCGGGTCGATTGCCAAATTAGACGACGAAATTTCTCAACTTCAGGCTCAGTTAGCACAGATAAATGCTCAGTCTGAGGGCTTGCGCAATAAGATCGGTCTGGATACACAGCAAGCTGTCGCAGCTACGTCTTTAAACCAGTCTACTGGGGTGCAGGAGGCACTTAGACAACTCCAAGAGGTACAAGCTCAGTTAGCAGTCGAGCGCACCCGCTTCAACGATGAATACCCGACAGTGGCTAAGTTGGCTCTTCAGGAAGCTGCACTATTAGAACTACTACAAGAGCGAATAGCACAGGTCATTGGTAGCCAACAACCAGCGCCACCGGTTAATAGTTTGTTAGAGTTTGGACCGATCCAGCAACAACTGACTGCAGAACTGGTTCAGTCCGAGGTACAGCGTTTAGGGCTGACTAGCCAGCTAGCTGTTCTGACCAATACTCAGTCGGCTTACAAACAGCGGTCTAGAGTCCTACCGAGACTAGAGCAGAATCAGCGGGAACTGGAGCGACGGGTAGCTGCTGCACAAGCAACTTACCAAATTTTGTTAAGCAAACTACAAGAAACCCGAGTTGCGGAAAATCAAAATGTAGGTAATGCCCGTGTTATTTCAGAGGCTATCGTTCCTGAAAACCCGATTCCGATCCCAACCAACCTGATCCTGGCAGGGGGAGCCTTTGCTGGTATCTTAGTTGCGATCGCTACGGCTTTCTTGCTCGACCTCTTAGACAGATCGGTTCATACGCTCAAAGAGTTAAAAGAGTTGTTCAGATATACGTTGTTAGGGGTTATTCCAGACTACGGCAAGCTGGTCAGTACAAGCTATTTTGGTGGATTTTCTCAACAGAATGTTTTCCCCATTTTTCCGAGAGATTTGCCCCGCTCTGTCATCGGTGAAGCCTATCAAATTCTGCAAGCCAATCTGAAATTTATCAGTTCTGATCGACCACTGCAATCGATTGTAGTAACCAGTTGTGTTCCTAAGGAAGGCAAGTCTCATGTCTGTGCTAATTTAGCTGCAGCTATGGCTCAAGTAGGACGTCGGGTGTTACTAATCGATGCTGATCTGCGTTATCCATCTCAACATCATCTGTGGGAACTAACTAACTCAGTGGGTTTAAGTAATATTCTCGTGGGTGAGGCTCAATTTGATCAGGCTAAACAGGAAGTAATGACTGGTCTTGATGTTCTGATGGCTGGGGTCATCCCTCCAAATCCTGTGGCTCTTCTGGACTCTCAGAAGATGGCTTCACTGATGGAGAAGTTCTCACAAGAGTATGACTGCGTTATCTTAGATACTCCAGCATTAGCTGGTATGGCTGATGCCCCAATTTTGGGCAAAATGGCTGACGGCATTTTGCTGGTGGCCCGACCTGAAAAGGTAGATTCTGCAAGCGCTAATGCGGCTAAGGAAATTCTCAACAGCTCAGGTCAAAATGTTCTGGGGTTAGTTACCAATGGTGTAATCTTCAAAAACGAACCTAACGGCTATATCTACCACAACAGGGAAAACTATACTCCGCCAGATGTCAGTCAAGAAAAGGCTGAATGTAATCAGCCGTAAAACCTTGCACGCTGTGAATCTATTATCCAGAAGCTGCGCTGCCAGAACGTTGGTGGCGCATTCTGATCATAATTCCTAAGGTTATTTGCTTCATCATCCAGTAAAATACTGTCAGCACCACGAATGTTACGGCCATCACTAGTAGTGGACCTTTCGAGGTTAAATCATTAATCATGCCCTTAGCTAAGGTATTGGGTTGAGCAACCAAGTCCCAGCTGTTGAACCGTTGGAATCGTCCTAGATAAATACCAAAGGCGCACAGAGCATGAGTAATTAACTCAGCTGAGGAGATCAACTTTCCTAACCTTCGCCGCTGCAAATACTCACCTAGGTTCATCACAGATAGAACGTAAGCTTCAAAACCGGTTAGGATAACTAGCAGATGTTGGGGAATAACAACTAGAGTAATTGTCCATACTGAGTAATTCCTGCGAATGGCTTGAATTAGATGAATCACATCGGTGAGCAGATAGGGCGCATTGGGCAAAAATAGGATAAAAACTGCTAAACCTATCCACCATAATCCGGAGTGTAAGCCAGATTTACTGCGGAATAGCCAAAAACTTAGAGCTAATGGTATTGATGCTAGAAACAAATTCCAAGCCATCCAGTCATTGTTGCTATGCCAAGCTTTCCATACCTCAGTTAGTAATGTGTCCATAGACATGATTAGTGAACCTTTGCTCTAGGGTAGATTAGCCTTCTTAAGTGGTATTGAATTTAATCCTTATCCTAACTCATCCGTTCAGCCTTGAGCTTTGAGCTTGAGCTTTCATAGGTCATACTTCATACTTCAGCCTTAATAAGCGGTTGACGGTTGACGGTTGACGGTTGAAAGTTGAAAGTTGAAAGTTGAAAGTTTAAGGTTTAAAGTTGGAAGCCCTTGAAGCTCATAGCAATTCTGCCTCATTACCCCAGAAGGGATATGATAATCAGTCAACTGGATTTGAGATAACCATGCCTCAGAATCGGATTATTACTCTCCTGAGTGATTTTGGCTTACAAGATGTTTATGTGGGTGTGATGAAGGGTGTCATTGCCCAAGTTAACCCAACTTTGACTATAGTAGACCTGACTCACCAAATCCCCCCTCAAAACCTAGCCGCTGCTCGGTTTAATTTGCTCAATGCCTATCCCTACTTTCCAGCAGGGACAGTTCATGTGGCGGTGGTTGATCCAGGAGTCGGCAGTCACCGCAGAGCGATCGCTATCCAACTCTCACAGGGTTTCTTGGTCGGTCCAGATAATGGGCTATTCAGTGGAGTTTTAGAGCAATACCCACTCATGGCAGCAGTTGAGCTAAGCAACTCAGACTACTGGCGCACTAGAAATCCTAGCACTACGTTTCATGGTCGAGATATCTTTGCCAGTCTTGGAGCTCACTTGGCTAGTGGCTTACCAATCGAAAGGTTGGGAGAGGTAATTGAGCCAAACACTTTGGTAACACTAGATATGCCAATAAAAAGACTAACCGATGATGGGATTATTGGTTCTATCCAATATGTTGACCATTTTGGTAATTTAATCACCAATATCCCAGGAGCTGAGGTTGATGGCAAAATTTGGTCGGTTAAGATAAGCGATCGCATTATCCCCCATACTCAAACCTACAGCAATTGCCAACTTGGAGAGTACGTTGCCCTAATTGGTAGTCATGGTTGGGTGGAAATCGCTGTTAACGGTGGGAGCGCTAAGTCTCAATTACAGCTGGATTGGGGAGATACAGTGGAATTAAGCATTAAAAATTAGAATGTTAATAGTACCGAGTTCCTTTCCAGGATATTATGACCACATCACTACAACCATCTGAACCGGTAGTTTACCAAGGTCAGTTTGGGGAATTTACCATTACCGAAAGCGATCGCATTGGCGTAGTTATCTACCGTGCTGGCTTAGTGGTAGCAGCCTTGAGCTTTGCGATCGCGAGTAATTTAATTCTATTGCGGGGAGCTAGCCCAAGTATTTTAAATGTCCTGACTCCTCTTTATGGCTTATTCTGCCTTGCCCTAGGGGTTAGCTTAGTCACAATTCATATTTATCTAGCCCCCCTGCACCGCCTACTACAAATCTTTTGGGGCATTGGTTGCATTTCCGCCATTGTACTGGCATTTTCCAGCAATGAGCCCCTTGCTCTATACATTTATAACCATCCTATTTCTCTATTCGGAATTGGTTTTACCTTTGCAGCGTTAACCGGAATTTATTTCAAGGAAGCATTTTGCTTTAATCGCTTGGAAACTAAATTCCTAACTCCCCTAGTACCCATGCTGTTACTGGGACATATCGTTGGATTTTGGTCTACAGATTGGGAGATGATTCTATTAGGACTATGGGCGGTTTTGTTTATGGTGTTTGCCCTGCGTAAACTATTGCAACCGATTCCCGATGATATTGGTGATAAGTCGGTTTTTGAGTATCTCAAAAAGAAGCGTCTGTAAGCTAATAGCTAATAGCTATCAGCTATCAGCTATCAGCTATCAGCTATCAGCTATCAGCTATCAGCTATCAGCTATCAGCCATTGGCCTAAGGCCACGCTACACCGAACCGCTTTTGGATAAAATTAAGCACCTCAAGCAGCGTGAGCCTTAGGCTCACGGCTGACCGCTTGACCGCACCTCAAGTAGCGTGCCCGTAGCGCATATGCTTATGATCAGCTTTTCCCCAGACTTGAAATTCTCATTAATCTCGAACTCTTAAATTATACTGTTTGAGGTTTATTTTAACCTGACGGCTGACAGCTGACGGCTGACAGCTGACGGCTGAATGCTTACAAACCTGTAGAGAATTAATAAGCTGCTAGTCATTAGTCAATTACCAAAAAACAATACTATAAACGAAGGAAGCAAGGGGACTGACTATAATCCTTTTTTAAATAATCCGGACAGATGGGACTTTGATTGGTAAGTAATAGAAAAGTGAGATGCTCTAGACCTTATTAGTCATCAGTGATTATTAGTCATCAGTGATTAGGTGACCACGGTTTTCTATACCGTAGACTATACCGTACATTAGTGACCACAATATCATTTATTTGTGGTTACTAATGACTAGTGACTATTGACGAGATAATTTTTCATTAAAAGTCCCAATCATGCGTTTAGTATGTAGGCGAAAACAGTGGGTTTTAACGGTTCAAGGATGGTTTGTGAATACTTTTTTGATTATTACTTGCAGTCTTTTTATGTTAACTCATATCCACCCATTTTTATCGATTAAGTCTCCGATTAACGCTGATGCATTAGTAGTAGAAGGATGGCTACCGGACTATGCCTTAAAAGGTGCCATCGAAGAATTTTATCGGGGTAATTATCAAAAATTGATCACCACCGGCCCTCCTCTGCGTAAAGGATATTATCTGTCAGAGTATAAAACCTATGCTGAACTGACTGCGGCAACGTGTATCGCACTGGGTGTTGAGCCAGATAAACTAGTTGCTGTTCCAGCACCAGATGTTAATGTCAATCGTACGTTAGCATCGGCTCAGGCGTTACGGGAGTGGCTATTAACCTCAGATAAATCAATCAAGTCTATTAATCTTTATTCATTTGATGTTCATACTCGCAGAAGTTGGATGCTATTTAAGCAAGTTCTTGCTCCTGAGGTTAAAGTTGGAGCAATAGCCGCTAACTCCCTTGACTATGAAGCAAAACAGTGGTGGGTTTCTAGTCAAGGAGTGCGGTCAATCATGTCTGAAACAATCGCTTATCTCTATGCTCAAGTTGTAAGTTGGAAAGTTTGAAGATTGCCAAAACTGCTATAGCAGTTGTGAATTGGGTGAGGGAGTAGGGAGTAGGGAATAGGGAACAGGGAACAGCGGATCTGGGAACAGAAACATTTTTTAACCTTTACTTCGACTGCTATATTATTATTCATTCATGGTGCGATAGGTAGCTACTGCTGAAGGAGATATCCGATTCAGATAGCGGAAAATCCAATATTTGATAACCGAATCCAAGATAACTGGAAATGTGGCAATGAACAAAAATATAAACTCTCGACTTTCTGGTATTCCTAAATGTCGGGATACGGCTTCTAGGATTACTTCCCAACCGTGGGGAGAGTGGAATCCTACAAACATATCGGTAAACAAAATAATGATAAACGCTTTGGCACTATCACTAAGTCCATAGATAATATCATCCATAAAAGATTTTAAAATAATTATATCTCGTTTGCTGTTCATGATAACTAAGGCAAAAGCAACTAGAGCTATAATGTCAGCAAAAATATTTTTAATGGCATTGGACCCTTGATTATGATAGTCTTCTGCCAGTTCATTAGCTTTATGCTTAATCTCTTCTTTCATCTCCTCCTCAGATAGTTTAGGAGTAAATCCCAGTAAGCTTCTAAAGTGGAGTTCTTCTTCAAATTTTTTTAACTCTATCAGAGCTTCTTCTTCCATCTCATAATTTAAAAAAATAGCTGATTCCTGGCTACTTCTAAAGTGTTCAACTATGGGACTAACTAAAAACGTTTTAGAAATTTGCTGAGTTAAAATAGGAACAATAGTTAAAATTAGGATAAATTTAATAGAGATTACGGTTTTACGTTGAGACCGACGAAAGGTTTTGACAACTTTCTCTTCGGCTCGTGGATCGAGTTCCTGCTGAATTCTTTTTACTGTCCCTACAATTGACCTAGGTAATACACCGGTTTTATCGGTTATTTTTTTGGAGTTAGCTCCTTGATTATTTCGAGATGAATTGTTGTCTGATTCCAAATAAGCAGCTTCTCTAAGATTGGAATTTTGCTTGACAACTTCTCTTGGACTGGCGTTAGTAATCTGATTATCTGGCTTTTGGTCTATGGGAATCAAGGCTGCGGTGGATTTTTCGGGTTTTGGTGGATCATACTTGTTGATAATTTCATCAATAAAATTTAATTTTTCAATAAGTATTGACTGCTGATCGCTGAGGTCGATTGACTCAGATAACCGAGAATTTTCCCTAGCTTGTTGTTGACTAGTTTCGAGAGGATTAGATCCAGTTAATTCAGAATTTATTATAACAGAACGACTGGTTTTAAATTCTGCTAGTCTAAGGTTGATAGTCTTTATATATTTATTAATTTCTGCCTCAAAATAGGCAATAACGCTGTTACTATATTGACTGGTATCGGCGGAGATTTTTTTACCTCCAAAATATTCATCTTCAATCGCTTGAATTTTTAGTGCCGCTTTGTATGCCTGATCCAAGGCTCTCTCTGGTGTATTGAAGAACCATTGTCTAGCTGTGCGTAAGATTGTTTGAAGATTCATTCAATTCTTTAGGTTCATACTCTGAACATCTCAGGGGTGCGCTCTTGCACCTAATTATTCCTAGAACTCTTACATCCTAGTTCATGTGGTATGATAACAAATTACCTAAAGAAAAATTCCGTGGTTCAAAATTCACTGTGGATAATTGGCTCAACTCGCACTGGCAAAACAACTCGCCTTGTGAGTCAGTTTTACCAATGGGTTGAAGGAGGACTGGATTGGTCAAACCCAAAGTCGAGTTCAAGATATCAAAGAACCCCCTCAAAAGCCCCAGGAATTTTGGTGTTTGCGGCTAATGACGATAATCGGCGTGAGTTGGCGGATCGGCTGACAGAGGTAATCCGGGGACGGTATCCCGTACTTTCCAAGACACCTTTAGGTTTTTTTCAAGATGAGGTAATGCTATTTTGGCCCTTGTTAATTGGGCGATTGGACTTCAAGGCACAGTTTCCGTTGCGATTGCGTCCTGAGACTGAGCAGGACTTAGCCACCCAGCACTGGCGTACTGACCTGGATAATGATCTACTACAACTGCCAGGGGGGAATGATTACACTAGAGTTCGTCGGCTCCTGGACTTGTTACAATTAGCAGCAGTGAGTGGGATACCTGTTGAAGACATTCCCCACATGTTAACGGTCGGGATTCCAGAGGAGGAAGGAAACCCGGAACTTTGGTCAACTGTGGGAAAGCTTTTGCTAGAGTGGCGAAGCTGGTGTCTAGAAAGGGGATTATTAACCTACGGGATTATTGCTGAACTGTATTGGCGGTATTTGTTGCCAGACCCCACTTATCAGCAGTATTTGCAGCAGCGCTATCAGGCAGTGCTGGCGGATGATGTGGATGACTATCCCGCGATCGCTCGGGATTTATTTGAGACTCTACTCAATCAAGGGGCTGTGGGAGCTTTTAGCTTTAATCCTAATGGACAGGTACGCTTGGGACTTAATGCTGACCCGAATTATCTAGCGGATTTGGCATCCCGTTGCTTGGTGGAAATCTTACCGGATTTATCTGTTGATGCTTTTCGAGATGAATTGGCAAACACAGTAGTGGAATTAATTAGTAATTCCATGTTTATTGAAGGTCTACCTGAGTCTATCCAATCGATTCAAACTACCTCCCGCGCTCAACTGTTGCAGCAAACGGCTGGGGTGATAAGTCAAGCGGTCAAGTCTGGGCAAGTGCAGCCTGGTGAAATTGCGATCATTGCTCCAGGTCTAGATGCGATCGCACGCTACACCTTAACGGAAATCCTGACTAAGGAAGGCATTGCCGTAGAACCCCTCAACGACCAGCGTCCATTAATTAGCTCACCGATGATTCAGGGATTACTAACCCTACTAGCGCTAGTGTATCCTGGCTTGGGACGGTTAGTGAATCGAGATGCGATCGCACAAATGTTGGTAGTACTCAGTAGCCAACCACAAGTACAGGAGTTGAAGGGTGAAAGGTTGAATGTTGAAAGGTTGAAGGTTGAAAGGTTGAATGTTGAAAGGTTGAAGGTTGAGGGTTCAAATCTGCAACCGGCAACCCTAATTGATCCTGTCCGTGCTGGTTTATTAGCGGATCACTGCTATGCTCCTGATCCTGAGCAACCTCGTCTGTTACCAGTGGAGTCGTTTCCTCGTTGGGATAGGTTAGGGCATCAGGCAACAACTGCCTACTCAGAGATTTTCCAATGGTTAGAACTACAGCGGGAGCAACAACAACAGGGTCTGATTCCTTCGTGCCTGGTAGTTTTCGACCGCGCCATTCAGAAATTTTTGTGGCATGGTTCTAATCTCGCCTATGACCAGCTAGCAGCACTGCGGGAACTGATGGAAACTGCTCAACACTACTGGGAAGTGAATGGACGACTGGGGAAAGAGTTGAAGGTGAATGATTCGAGCCAAACCAACCAACAACCGTCTAACCGTCAGCGTTCCACCCAAACTATCGCCCAATTCATTCTGATGCTACGTCGTGGCACCGTTACTGCTAATCCCTATCCTGTCCGCCGCCTACCCACAGCTACCAATGCCGTCACCCTTGCTACTATTTTCCAATACCGTGCCGCTCGCCGCTGCCACCGTTGGCAGTTTTGGTTAGATGCAGGTTCTTCCCTCTGGCTTAGTGGTGGTGCAGCTACCCTTTTCGGAGCTCATATATTTCTAAAGGAATGGTCTGGACGTCCTTGGACAGAGGAAGATAAAGTCCAAGCTGATCAACAGCGATTAGAGCGAATTTTGCGAGATTTATTCGGTAGAGTTACAGAGCGGGTTTACTTGTGTCATAGCGAATTAGCGGTTAGTGGCACAGAGCAGAATGGTCCGCTATTGTCATTGATACATACGGCGATAAATACTGCTGTTTCTTAACAATTGCACTGGTATGTTTTTGTTAGAAGTATATGGCATGTTTGAGTTCAAGTTTGCCCAGGGTGAAGCAGCAAGGTAGATCGTTTAGGTATTAATTTACGTATTAAAAATTAAAAACCAGAGACCAAGCCCAAGACAAATATCCACAACATCAGGCTCACTGGTGCGCCAAAGAGAATCCCCACGATTGCCCACCCTCTTTGGTGAGCTTTGAAGTGTTCAATACTCCGCCAGCGACGACTTTTCCAAGCCCATTCATTGCCCTTGGCACCGAGCGCGATCGCCATAAACCAACCCAATTGAGGCACCCATGCTATCAGTCCAATCCAAACATTATTCGTCATATAGTTGTTTCAATTAAGGATAAGACGGTGATGAGGTAAAATGAAAAGGGTATATTTTCAATAACTGACAGCAATGCCATACAGTCTAGATTTCAGAAAAAAAGTAATAAACTATATAGAAAAAGGTGGAAAAATTACAGAGGCAGCGAAAGTATTTGGGATAGGAAGAGCGACAATATACAAGTGGTTGAATCGTTCCGAACTAAAGGCTAATAAAGTAGAACGTCGTCAAAGAAAGCTAGATTGGAAAGCCTTAGAACAAGATGTCAAAGAAAATCCAGATGCTAAATTAATAGAGAGAGCCAAAAAATTTGGAGTGCGCCCAAGTGCAATATTATACGCACTCAAAAAAATGAAAATAACTCGTAAAAAAAAAGAACTTCGTTATCGGGAAAGAGATAGGAAAGAAAGAATAAAGTATTTAAGAGCATTAAGAGAATTAATAAAAATATCTGGAATTAAAAGCCTTGTATTCATTGATGAGTCGGGGTTTGACAAAATACAGTCATGCCTTTATGGATGGTCAAAAAAAGGGAAAAAACTGTATGGTGAACAAACAGGAAAACGAATAAAAAGAGAAAATTTAGTAGCAGGAAGAAGGAAGAAATCAAAAGATTTAATAGCCCCTTGTTTAGTGGTAGTCTTAATGCAGAAGTATTTGAAGGATGGTTAAGCCAATATTTATTAGCCTCATTAACAATTCCTTCAGTATTAATTATGGATAATGCACCAATTCATAGAAAAAATGCAATTAGAGAATTAGTAGAGTCAGCCGGTCATCAAGTATTATTTTTGCCGAAATACTCTCCAGATTTCAATGATATAGAGCATGATTTTAGTGCTTTAAAGAGAGCCAGAATGTATACTTCTATAGACACTTCTCTGGATGAAGTAATTCGTGAATATTGTGCTTCTTAGTGTCTCCTCCTTATTTAAAATAACTATAGGCCAAAACCCAGGTATCAAAAAAGCTCCCCAGTTCCAGCCTTTGATTTCATCTGGTACGGGTACTCGATCATCCAATACACCCCCTTGACCTGAATTATTTACAAAATTGCTTCGGGGGAGTTTGATCAGTTTGTTGCTTTTGGGAGTATTGAGTGTCATGCCCAACTCTAGGGCTAGAATTGCTTCAGACGCACTTTTGAAGCGTTGCTCTGGAGCCGGTTCTGTCAGCTTCTGAATCCAGCTAATCAGGTTAGCACTGAGGTTGACTTGGTCTTTAAAGCAAATGCGCAAATTCCGCTGGGGCAAGTCAGCGGGTGCAGTCCTGGTGAGCAAATGAATCAACGTCGCCCCTAAGCCATACAAATCCGATGCTGGTACTGCCCTACCACCAAACTGTTCCATGGGGGCGTAACCATAGGTTCCCACTACCGTAAATGTCGCGCCCTCTTGGGATGCCCGATCCTGCACTGACCCGAAATCGATGACATAAATCTGCCCATCATCCCCTAAAATTAGATTGCTAGGCTTAATATCTCGGTGCAGTACGGCTGGATTCAGCTGATGGAGAAATTCAATAATTTTCAGCACATCCACAGCGATTTGGCGCACTTCCCCTTCTGTAAATCGTTTACCTTGATTTAGTTGTTCCTTGAGGGAGGAGCCAGGGATATAGTTGTGTACCAAGCCAAACCAGAGTACTCGGTCATCAATGTTAAAATAATCAAGATACTTGGGAATCCGGGGATGATTGAGCTGTTTAAGCACCTGTGCTTCTCGCTCAAAGAGTTTTAAATCGTCCCAATTAACGTCACCACCAAATGCCAGCAGTTTAACAACTACCAATTCTGGAGGTGACACTCCTAGATCCTCAGCTAGCCAAGTTTGTCGTCCAGCATTATGTCCCAGTTGTTGCTTGAGTTGATAGCGCTCATGTAATATCTGTTCGGCTTCCAGCATCTCGGCTTAATGTCCTCAGGGGCTCATCCATCCCATCAGCGTGCTCGGTTAATCTCAAGCTAGATGGGTGGATGAAGGGCAAAGGGCAAAGGCTAAAGGGGTGGATTAGATGATTATTTTTCTTACCAATCAATTTGTCTTACAAATCAAACCGATTTATCATTGACATTCGACCCCTCTAGCTTTAATATAGCCAGATTTTTCTGGGATAACAGGGATGTTGACAAGTTTATTCACTTGAAATTTGCCTTCCCGTAGCTACGACCGGGCGAGCATCCCTTTGTTCATCATCACCTTCAACGGTCAAACTCTACACACTAGGCGTTAACTCAACCCAATCCTTCAACCACTGGATGGAAGTAAAACGCTAGTCCTAAGACGACATAAGCTGCTAATAGCAAAACTCCTTCGAGCCAGTTGGACTTACCATCAGAACTAATTGAATTAGTAATCAACACAGCTACGGCTACTGCTACCAATTCAAAGGGATTAAAATCCAAATCCATGGGCTGACCCATAAACCACCCAGCTAGCACTAACACTGGGGCAACAAATAGGGCAATTTGCAGACTAGACCCTACGGCTACCGAAACTGAGAGATCCATCTTATTCTTCATGGCGACAGTTACCGCAGTGGCGTGTTCTGCTGCATTACCAACTACGGGGAGTAAAATTACTCCGGTAAACAGGGCTGTTAGTCCTAACTGTGATGTGGCAGATTCCAAGCTATCCACCAAAAGTTCTGATTCTAGAGCTACTAGCAGGGTAACCACTACCAAGACTCCTACCCACAACAAAATATTAGGTTGATGTTTAGATTCGGAACTGGCAATTTCACCGTGATCTGTTTCTTCTAACTCCATTTCCGCCATGCCTACATCAAACAGATAGGTGTGGGTTTTCATGGAAAATAACAGAGTTAGCCCATAAACCAGAATTAAAACCAGGGCAACTGCTACTGAAAGCTGTTGTAATGTAGATTGAGGAATACCAATAGATGTGGTATCCATTGCTGTCGGTAGCAACATGGCAATCACCGCTAGGTTCATTGAAGAGGCATTCACCCGCGCCACAATGGGCTGAAACTCCTGTTCTTTGTAACGCAATCCACCCAGCAGCATCGCAAATCCCATCACTAGGAGTAGGTTACCGATGATGGAGCCAGTGATGGTCGCTTTAACCACTTCTACTAACCCAGCATTGAGGGCAATTAGGGCAATGATTAATTCTGTAGCATTGCCAAAGGTGGCATTTAATAGCCCTCCTAGGTTTGGACCGAGCACCACAGCAATTTCTTCTGTGGCTGTTCCCATCCATGCTGCTAAAGGAATAATTGCTAAGCAAGAGGTAATGAAGATAACTGCCGAGTTCCACTCTAGAAATTCAGCGGCTACTGAAATGGGAATAAACACTAGCAAAATTGACAAAATTTGGTTTTTGGTGAGCATTTAGGTTTCTTTACCTCAAAAGAATTACTATGAGGACTTACGCATTTGCCCCCGTTGGTCTCCCAATTCTGGGGGACTTTGACATCATTACCCGCCCCATAATTGGGGTGCTAGCGGGGCGAAATCAACTTAACCGCGTAAGTCCTGACTATTCTAGTTAGTTTCAGGGACTAGGGCAGTATTACAAGGGGCTTGGTCAATCCCTCTTCCCATCCCCCCGTCTCCCTAAGCTGTCACGCCCCTAAGCTGTCACGCACTTAATTTTTGGGTTGAGACTGATGGGGAAATGGGGAGATACGGAGGTGGGCAGATGGTTTGACGGTTTCTTTGATATAGCAGTCGCCAGGGTAATTAGGACATGACAAAAGTCTCAAACTACAGTTTGGCTTGAGTTTAACTTCTGACTTCTGACTTCTGACTTCTGCTATAACATGAACAAATTCAATTTACATGGGTGTTAGCCGATCAACTGATATACACAAATTAGATAGTCAAGTACCTTACTCTGTCCCTGGTGTGCTCAATAAAGCTTTTCAGAACTCAACGATTCCTCAAGCGCATCAGTCCTAGGGTATATTTTTTAACCATAGAAATTTGCTATGATCTGGTGAAGATTGATAAGATTACCGCAATTTGCATAAACTGATTGGAGTTACTTGAATTAAACCTTGCGGTTGAATTAATCATTGTGTTAAGCATTTAACGTTTGTCCCAACTATCCGCTGTCCCAACTATCCGCTACTTTTGTTCGTTACTGCCAAACCAGTATAAGTTTGCTCAAGGGTATTCGCGCTCCGGGTCCCAAACATGAAGTTATCGGGTTGGGTGAGCTGTGTTGCTGTTTTTTGAATGCATATTCCCATGACTTCAGTAGCTGAACTGCTAGTGTTACAAGCTGAGGAAATAAAGTCCACTGCTAAGTCCACTGCCAAGATCAAACACTACTCGACGCTCAACAACGACCCCCTAGATCCTGCCACAGGTGTCTATATTACTATCCACGGTCATTTCTACCAACCGCCTCGGGAAAACCCTGATCTAGATACGATTGAGCGTCAGCCTACTGCTGCTCCGTTTCATGACTGGAACGAACGGATTTACTATGAGTGCTACCGCCCCAATGCCTTTGCTAGGGTATTAAATGACCAAGGAGAAGTAATAGATATTGTCAATAACTATGAGTATTTGAGCTTCAATATTGGTCCAACGTTAATGTCCTGGCTGGAAAATTACGATGTGGAAGTGTATCAGCGGATTCTGGAAGCGGACAAGAAGAGTTGCGATCGCTTAAATGGTCACGGAAATGCGATCGCTCAAGTGTACAACCACATCATCCTTCCCTTAGCCAATGAACGGGACAAATACACCCAAATCCGTTGGGGAAAAGCGGACTTCCGTTCCCGCTTTGGTCGTGAACCCGAAGGGATGTGGCTGGCGGAAACGGCAGTAGACTATCCCACCTTGGAAGCATTGGTAGCAGAAGATATTCGCTTTATTATCCTAGCCCCTGCCCAAGCTCAACGTTGCCGCCCAATTCCCACTGAACTCACCAGTGAACACAATAGTAATTCTCCATGGCAGGAAGTGGGAGGTGCTCAGATTGACCCTACTCGGCCTTACCGTTGCTTCCTCAAAAATGGCAAATTTATTGATATCTTTTTCTATGATGGCCCAATCTCCAGAGATATGGGCTTCAATGATTTACTCAGCAGTACTGAACACTTCGCCAAGCGTTTGGGTCAAGCAGTACGTGGGGATCATCGCAGTGCCCAGTTGATTGCTGTGGCAACGGATGGGGAAACCTTTGGCCATCACAAAACAGGCACTGAGAAGTGTATTGCCTACGCTTTTACCCATGAGTTTCCCCAGCGCAACTGGACAGTAACCAACTTTGCCCACTACCTTAGCTTTAATCCGCCCACCTGGGAAGTGGTACTGAAGCCAGTAACAGCCTGGAGTTGCTCCCATGGGGTTGACCGTTGGCAAGATGATTGTGGCTGTGGTGGTGGCGGGAAGTGGTACCAAACGTGGCGTCGTCCCCTGCGGAATGCCCTGGATTGGTTACGGGATGAATTGATTCAGGTATATCAAGAGACTGCTAGCCAATTCTTCCATGACCCTTGGCTAGCCCGGGATGAGTATATCCAAGTGGTTCAGAACCGTTCCCCAGCCAATGTGGAAAGTTTTCTGGAGCGTCATAGTACTCACCCACTGGCTCAAGCCCAACAAGTGGATGCCTTACGACTCCTGGAAATGCAGCGTCATGCTCTGCTGATGTATACCAGTTGTGGTTGGTTTTTTGAGGAAATCTCCCGTCCAGAAGGGGTTCAGATTCTGCGGTATGCTGCCCGTGCTATCGAGTTAGCTGGTGATGTTGCTAAAGTCCAACTGCAAGAAGAATTTATCCAACGCCTTGCTCTAGCACCCAGTAATGTGGAATGCTTTAAAACTGGTGACCAGATTTATCGCCAACTAGTGGTGTCAGCCCACGTTAGCTGGAAGCAAGTAGTAGCAGACTATGCCATTACTTCCCTATTTAACAACTATTCCCAAGAAGACAAAATCTACTGTTACTATGCCCATCAGCAATATTACCAGCTAAAACGAATCGGGGCATTAACCCTAGCTGTGGGACAGTTACAATTGGTTTCTGAAATAACTAGGGAAAGTGATGATTTTGTGTTTGCCTTGCTATACCTAGGTGGTTGGGACTTCCACTGCTGTATTCAACCCCTTGCTGAATGTCGAGGCTACCGCCAGCGGTTGGACACATTATTTAATGCCCTAGACCAAGGCAGTGCAGCCCACACAATTTTGGTAATGAATCAGCTGTTTGGGCAGCAACATTTTAATTTGCAGCATCTGTTTGCTGAAGAGCGACACCGGATTATGCAGCTGTTGAGCCAGGAAACCTTGACCCGTTTGGATCAGCTCTATACCCAGGTTTATCGGGATAACTATAGAGCCTTGATGGCTTTCCATCAGGGTGGGTTATCTGTTCCCAAGGAGTTGCAAGTAGCAGCAGAAATTGCTATATCCAATCAGTGTATTACTGTGATTAGGGCATTAGATAGTGATAGCAGTGATCAGCAGGTGGTATGGAGTAGCTTGGCAGAGTTAGAAGCGATCGCAATAGCAGCGAATCATCTCCACTGTCAGTTGAATACCCTAGAAGTCAAGCAAACCTTAGAAAAGTTAATTTTGCGTACGCTCTGGCAAATTCTTTACGATAGCAACCCAGAGGAAGTGGAAGTCGATATTCAACGGCTAGACAAAATGATTGATCTAGGCAATCAGCTCAATCTAAGCTTATCCTTAGATCGTTGCCAAGAACTTTACTTGCAGTACTTACATAACCAACTTTTGCCTCAGCTGATCCAAAGCCAAGACTTAAAGAAAGATAGTAAAGATAGTGATAGCAATGGCAGCTATCCCTGGCTATGTAACATGTGTACCTCCAGTGCTTCCCTTAGTACTTCACTTTCCCCAAGCCCCCTACTCAAGTTGGGTCAAACCTTAGCAGTGGATCTCAGTGGTTGGGTAACCAATCTACCCTCACCAGGGTAGGAGAGTGTAGGTTGGTTACCGTGAATCATCAACAGTTAACTATAGCTTTTAACTATAGCGTTGCTATTACAGTTTGTGATTAGAGAGCACACTGGCACCAAAGGCTCCTACTGCTAGCAGACTTAGCACCGACATCGGTTCAGGAACAGTAGTCTTAGAAACAGCTGCTGCTCCAAAGATCCTATTAATACCCCCGAAGGCGACATTTTGACTAAAAGTACCTGCTCCTGTGGTTGGATCGATGGTGATCTGTTGTCGATCAGCTGTGTAACCGAACAAGGTTCCATTTTCAAAGAACAAGCCAAATATATCCCTAAAGCCGATACTACCAATCTCAGTAGCTGTACCGTCATTAGCGATAGAGAACAAGATGTCAGAGCTGCCGTCAACAGAGAGTGATGTGGCAAAAAATTGATTATTTACAGAATCGAATGCTATGTCGCCACTGCTGTTGAAGTTAGGAATTGTAGCCACTAATGATGCAGCACCACTAGAGGTATCAATAGTATAAAAACTATCATCTCCAGCGCCGTAAAGCACGTTATCATCATCAGAAAACCCTAAAGCATTTATAAACGCAAAAAGGTAGCCAATTAGGGAGGATAAACCCGTGCTTTTATCAATACTATACAAAGCGCTGGGAGTGACACCAAATAGCTCCCCACTATTTGATAAAGCTATATCAAAAAAGGGGATACCGTCGCTGTTCAATGGTGTGAATTTTCCGGTTGAAGTATCGATTTTTCCAACTTGTCCATTGGAAGTAGAGAGGAAGGATGCCGCCTGAGCTGTTCCTATTGTTCCTAGGCTAAAAACTACTGCCCCAGCCATAGCTATTGGTAATTTTTTCATGATAGTTTTATGCTGCAACTCTTAGATGTAGACAGTGACCTTACTCTGAAATTTGATATCAAGTCCGTTTGATTCCCTGGTTTATAGTCGGCTTTTTTGTGCCCTTTTTCCTTGAATACTCTTGTTTTAGACAATACTGATGCTACCGGACTTGATATCAATAAACTACTCCAAAGTAAGATCAGTAAATCCTAAGCATTAAGCTATCAGCCGTCAGCGGTCAGCCTAATGCTTAAAATAAACCTCAAACGGTAGAATTTAAGCATTCGAGATTTTAGAGAATTCAAAGTCTGGGGAAAAGCCCATCAGCCCAAGACTATGAATCCTTGGCAGCAGCTGAAAGCTGAAAGCTGACGGCTGAATGCTTATAGTAAACCTACAAACGAGAAAATTATTTACCTTTTGCTTATGTTTATATTCATTAAATTTAACTAGATTTTTCTCTCTCCGAAACTATGAATCGGTAGGATTCACAAAATCATTATTTTATTGAATTATAAGTTTTGCTTATAATAATTAATAACTATTGATAAATGATTGCTAAACTTTAATACTTAACTATAGCGCTTACTTAGAAAGTAAGCCCTGATGTCGATTAAATTTAGCTTTGTGCTCTCAAGGCTTTAAAACATTAGCTTGAACAGCGACATCGTTAGTTGAGCTAAATTATATAGCAGTCGAAGTAAAGCTTAAGACATCTTCTGCTCTCTGCTCCCTGCTCCGAAGTCCCTTTCAACCAAAAGACTATGTCCTAAACTATACTTCCCTTGCTATATAGGTTTACCATCTAATTCCCATCAGCCCTAAGTAGTAAAATTGATTAGTTAAACTTATAGTAAGTTACGAAATCCGTAGAGGGCTTAAGTTCACACAACCTTAATATTAGTAATGGGTAATGGGTAATGGGTAATGGTAATTACTGCCGTCAGCTGACAGCTGACAGCTGACGGCTGAATACTTACGTACCTCACCCAATTGAAAACTGCTATAGTTCAGATCGAACCAAGGTCACTAAGTGGCCAAAAACGGAAACAGGCACGACCAATGACTTTGTCTTTACCTAGAAAACCCCAAACATGGGAATCGTTGCTATTGTTGCGGTTGTCTCCCATCACAAATAGCTGATCTTCTGGCACCTGCACCAGCCCCATCTGATAATGGGGAGGTTGGGCAATGTAGTCCTCCTCTAGAGGAGTACCGTTGCGATAAACTTTGCCATCTTTGACTTGAACCGTATCACCCGATGTGCCAATCACCCGCTTGATGAAAGCTTGGTCTTTTGAGTAACCCAAAATTTGTAATTGTGGCGGTAGTTCAAACACAATAATGTCACCGACTCTTGGGGTATGGAAACGGTAAGAGATTTTTTCGACCACTAAGCGATCGCCTACTCCCAACGTCGGGTACATGGAATCCGAGGGAATGTAGCGAGGTTCTGCCACAAATACTCGAATCAATAGAGCTAAGGCTAGTGCGATCGCAATAATTTGGAAATTTTCCTGTACTTGCTTCCAAAATGGCGTGCCACCCTTGTCCGGTTGTTGACCCTGAGCATCTGCTTGCTGCTCCTGAACAGATTCAGAAGATTCACTCGGTGCTGCTAATTTCTTTTTCTGTGCATCCATACAAGATTTAAATTGACATTTAAATTGACAATACTCGGTATTTTGGCCTAGCCCTTGCCCTAAACATCTTTCCTAGTTTGGCAACTCAGCCAGGATAACATGCTTGATTGCCCTTTTGTGAATTTGCGTTAGTTTAAAAGGTAACTACTGTTGTTGGACAATGCCCGTGCTGTTTCCACACTCTGTCCTACGTGCAAGTTTAGCGGTTTGTCTTCTCGGTTTGTTGAGTGCCTGCGCCAACACTAACCTAGGTAACGCTTTGCAGCGGTCTTTGGGAGCAGACCCCAAACTGAAAGATAACCCACCCAAAAACTTGAGTGGGCCATCTCCGAATAAGCCTCAAAGTACTCCCCAGAAACAGAAGTCAGTACCGTTGCCAGAAGACTTCCCCACTGAGATTCCCCGTTATCAAGAAGCAACCTTGGAACAAGTGGAACCCCTCAAAGATGCTGCTGGTCCAGGTAAGCTGACGATTTGGTCATCCCCTGACCCAATTAATTTAATTCAGAACTTTTACCAAAAGACCTTTGAGTCGGGAGGCTGGCAAGTCCTCGACCAGCCAGAGGATCAAGATGGTGGCACATTCATCGTCCGTCGTAATGACTTGGATGTTACCCTTTCGATTCCTGCTCGTGGCACTACTGGCAAATCCACTGCTGCCTCTTCATCAAAGCCCCCAGCGGTTGCTACCAACAGCAGTGTGACTACATTTGATATTCAGTACGTCCGGGATGGTAAGGATACCAAAGCTGAGAAACCACAACCATCCCAGAAACCACAACCATCCCAGAAACCAACACAAGCTCAAAAACCAACACAAGCTCAAAAACCAACACAACCTGAGAAACCAACACAACCCCAGAAACCAACACAAGCTCAAAAACCAACACAACCTGAGAAACCACAACCACCCTCTGAGGTCGCCAGTAAGCCAGCTAAGGTCAGGTCAGGACAACCAGAGAAATTTACTGACTTGGATAAAGTCCCCCGAGATTTGCGTAAGTATGTGGCAGATTTGGCAAAATTGGGAGTCTTAACGCCAGACACGACTAACCCAAAAACTAATACTGATAGTCAAGGTATTCAGTTTGCCCCGAATCAAACCATAAACCGCCGTCAGTACGCCCGTTGGCTAATGGATGCCAATAATCGAATCTATGCTAATCGTCCAGGATTGCAAATCCGTTTAGCATCCAACACTACTCAACCTGCATTTCAGGATGTGCCTCGTACGGATCCTGATTTTCCCTATATTCAGGGATTAGCTGATGCTGGATTAATTCCTAGTCCCCTCAGTGGCGATTCTACCGCAGTATTGTTTCGTCCAGATGCACCGTTGACTAGGGAAAATCTGATGTTGTGGAAAGTGCCTCTCGATACTCGTAAAGCCTTGCCCAAAGCCTCTATTGAAGCAGTGAAAGAAACCTGGGGCTTCAAAGATACCGCTGAAATTGACCCGAAAGCATTGCGAGCCGTCTTAGCTGATTTCCGAAATGGCGATTTGGCAAACATTCGCCGAGTTTTTGGTTATACAATATTGTTTCAGCCTAAAAAACCAGTCACCCGTGCTGAAGCAGGAGCAGCGCTTTGGTATTTCGGTTCTCAGGGTGAAGGGCAATCTGCCCAAGAAGCACTGTTTCTTAAACCTCAAACCAGTCAGCCATCAGGGGCACCAAAAGCTACACCATCGAATTAGGTGCATACAAAACGTAAGCATTCAGCTATCAGCTATCAGCTATTAGCTATCAGCTATTAGCATTCAGCTATCAGCTATCAGCTATCAGCTATCAGCTATCAGCTATCAGCTATCAGCTATCAGCTATCAGCTATCAGCTATCAGCTATCAGCTATCAGCTATCAGCTATCAGCTATCAGCTATCAGCTATCAGCTATCAGCTATCAGCTATCAGCTATCAGCTATCAGCTATCAGCTATCAGCTATCAGCTATCAGCTATCAGCTATCAGCTATCAGCTATCAGCTATCAGTTATCAGCTATCAGTTATCAGCTATCAGCTATCAGCTATCAGCTATCAGCTATCAGCTATCAGCTATCAGCTATCAGCTATCAGCTATCAGCTATCAGCTATCAGCTATCAGCTATCAGCTATCAGCTATCAGCTATCAGCTATCAGCTATCAGCTATCAGCTATCAGCTATCAGCTATCAGCTTATGGGTTACTTGAGGTGCTACTGTTCGCGCAGCTTGTGCGTAGCGCAATCGGTGCTTTTAGGTGCGCACCTTTGAATAAAATAAGCTGATAGCTGACCGCTGAGGGCTGAATGCTCACTAAAAAACAGTTGAAAACAGCTTTTAGTTGTGCTTAAGCACAATTCCTAACAGGTATTGTCATTGGTTAGTAATTAGTGGTGATTGGTAAAGTGTGTCAATGCCAGACATGATATCAAGTCCGGTTAATCACGTCTAAAATGGTTGATCCGATGCCTGTGAATTTTGAATTTTGAATTTTGAATTTTGAATTGCTAATTGCTTATGGTTAGTTAATTTTCAAGGTTCAATTTACTATCAACCAAGAAGGATAAGTATTAAATCGGACATGATCTGAGATAATTATCTGCAATTAAGGTAAAAAACTATCATGAAGACACAAATTGCTGCTACAGGATTAGTCTTTTTCTCTTTAATGTTGCCCCTCAAGGCAAATGCTATCGAGTTGTTTAGCAAGATGTATATCTTTGGAGACAGCCTCTCTGATCAAGGCAATTTATTCAATGCCACCGCAGAGCGAATTCCCCCCAGTCCACCTTATTTTGAGGGACGTTTTTCCAATGGTCCCAACTGGGTGGATTATCTCGCAGGGGATTTGGAATTAAACCCCACTCTGTTTACCACTATTGGCTCAGGTGCTATCCCGACTGTTGGCATTAACTTCGCTTTTGGTGGTTCTACTACAGGCACTGGACAAACTGCCCCTGTTACCTCCTCTGGATTGGTAGTTTTACCAGGATTGCAACCACAGATTGATGCCTTTACTGTTCCCCTGATACAAGCCGGTCAGTCGGCTGACCCAGATGCTCTGTATATAGTGTGGGCTGGTGCTAATGATTATCTACCCAACCAAGGCAGTTTTGAACCATTTACAGAAACTGACACCACTCTGGCAAATTTGTCAGATGCACTGCAAGACCTGACTGAGGTTGGGGCTAAGAATATTATGGTAGTTAACTTGCCAGATTTGGGCAATACGCCCATTGCTCTGGGAGTTGATGGGCGTGTTCCTGGTACTAGCGATGCCCTCAACACTTTGACAGAAGACCATAACTCTGGTTTGTCTGAACTACTCGATCAATTCAGTCAGACTCCCGACTCAGATGTCAATATCATCCCGGTTGATGTTAATTCTATATTTAGGGAAATTCTGGCTCAGCCGACGGAATTTGGTTTCACCAATGTAACTAGTCCTTGTTTGAATATACCAGCACAATTTGTATGTGAGAATCCCGAGGAGTTTTTCTTCTGGGATTTACAACATCCAACTACTGGTGTTTATCGAATCATTGCGGATTTAGCCCTGTCAGCATTGAACGATCCAAACCCAGATAATAACAATTCACACCCAGCTAATGTTCCTGAACCAGCAACGGCTTTAGGTCTATTCGCCTTGGGGGCTTTAGGGATAGGTTCTAAGGGAATCAGGAAGAAGGAATAGGGGATAGGGAATCGGGAATAGGGAATTTAGAATTTAGAATTTAGAATCGGGAATCGGGAATTGGGAATCGGGAATCGGGAATCGGGAATCGGGAAAGACAGGGGAGTGTGGGAGGTGTGGGAAGTGTGGGGAGTTTGGGGAGTTTGTTATTAAGGGTAATTATCTCGATATGATATCAGATGAGCAACTGGCTCCCCAAGACAGCTTAGGTGCGCTTGACCCGTAATTAAATTCGCCACGGGTCGCACCTCTGCATCGCTTTTCGTCAATTCTTCTTCCCTGTTCCCTGTTCCCTGTTCCCTGTTCCCTATTCCCAACAATGACTAACAATTACGACCAACTGTTCAAAACCATAGAAGAGTTAGTTATGCACCATTCCCCCAGTGGTGCGGAAGAGGAAATTGACCAATTGTTACTGCATCGGTTTCAAGCTTTAGGGGTGGAAACTTGGCAGGATCGGGCTGGAAATGTCATTGCGAAAATCCCTGGTAAGGATGCTGGTGCTAGTCCCATTGCGATTACTGCTCATAAAGATGAAATTGGTGCCATTGTTAAACGGATTGCTGAAGCAGGACGGGTGGAAGTGCGCCGGTTGGGGGGTTCTTTTCCTTGGGTTTATGGTGAGGGTGTGGTGGATCTGTTGGGGGATAACTATACCATTAGTGGTATTCTATCTTTTGGCTCACGTCATGTTTCCCATGAATCTCCCCAAAAAGCGTTGCAGGATGATGCTCCTCTACGTTGGCAAGATGCCTGGATTGAAACGAAATGTAGTGCTACAGAATTGGCAGAGGCTGGGGTGCGTCCAGGGACTCGTATGGTGGTTGGTAAACATCGTAAGAGACCTGTGCGGCTTAAGGATTATATTGCTAGCTATACTCTGGATAATAAAGCATCCATCGCGATTTTGCTAACCTTAGCCCAACGGTTGAAAACTCCCGCAGTTGATACTTATTTGGTGGCATCAGCAAAGGAGGAAGTAGGGGCAATTGGGGCTTTGTATTTTACTCAGAATCAATCTCTAGATGCTTTGATTGCTCTGGAAATTTGTCCGTTGTCTGCGGAGTATCCCATCGAAGATGGACCAGCACCAGTGTTGCTCTCTCAAGATAATTATGGCATCTACGATGAAGGGCTAAATCGGGAATTGCAACAAGCGGCAGACAGTTGTGAGGTCCCGATTCAGTTAGCTGTTATTGATGGTTTTGGCTCTGATGCTTCCATCGCCATGAAGTTTGGTCATGTTGCTCGCGCTGCTTGCTTGAGTTTTCCTACCCAAAATACCCATGGTTTTGAAATTTCTCATTTGGGTGCGATCGCAAATTGTATCGAGATTCTTGAAACCTATATTTCCTCAGTGATCAAGAATGAAGAATTTAGAATTTAGAATTTAGAATTTAGAATTTAGAATTTAGAATTTAGAATTTAGAATTTAGAATTTAGAATTGAATTCTACCTTCTGCCTTCTACCTTCTGCCTTCTACCTTCTACCTTCTACCTTCTACCTTCTTCCTTCTACATTCTACATTCTACATTCTACATTCTTCCTTCTACCTTCTACCTTCTACCTTCTACCTTCTACCTTCTACCTTCTACCTTCTACCTTCTACCTTCTACCTTCTACCTTCTACCTTCTACATTCTTCATTCTTCATTCTACCTTCTACCTTCTACATTCTTAGTAGGGTTATATCCAAATGGTGGGGTTCATAGCTCGAACTGTTCTGGATCTATGCCCTTTGCTTTTAATTGCTCTAGCAAGGCTTGCAAGGAAGCTTCTGCTTGCTCTGCCCGTTGACGTTCCTGTTCTTTTTCGAGTCTTTCAAGCTCTAAAGCTTCCTCCGCTTGGTCTGCCCGTTGGCGTTCTTGTTCTTTTGCTAGCCTTTCGAGCTCTGCCTGTTGTTGAGCAAGTTCTTTGAGCTCAATAATTTCCAAATACGTAGCAAAAGGCTCGCCATTGGGATAATACAGCACCAAGTCCGAGCCTACTAACTCAAAGGTAATTCCTAAACGGGGACTAACCCAACCCAGCATCTGGGGGATTGGTTCTAGTTTTTCGGCTGAACGCAACCAGCCTTTTAGTTTTGTCCGATTTGGATCAAAAAGATAGTACTCTTCTACTTGATGGTTCTGGTAAAACTTGAGTTTATCCTCTTCTAATTCCTTGATGGTATTCGTTAATGAGGCTATTTCAAATACTACCTGGGGATTCATGTTATCTTCAACCCAGGTTTTGTAGGAACGCCGATGCCCTTTCGGTCTACCCACAACCACCATCACATCCGGGGCTTGATTGATTTTGGGTTTTCCAAGTTCTGGATACCACAACAAATCCCCGGCAACGAATACATTGGGGTCATCTTTGAATAGGGCTTCCAGGCCATACTTAATGGTAGTAATTAGTTCAAATTGAAGGGTATTGTCCGCCAAGGGTTTGCCGTCACTTTCGGGATATAAGATGTCATCGGTGCTGGGAGTAAGCTGCTGAACCATAGGAAATACTGTTACCAGAGCTGATCATCCTATTCTATCTTACTAATTTAGAATTTAGAATTTAGAATTTAGAATTTATAATTGAAGTCTGTATCCTAAATTCTACCTTCTACCTTCTACCTTCTACCTTCTACCTTCTACCTTCTACCTTCTACCTTCTACCTTCTACCTTCTACATTCTACATTCTACATTCTACATTCTACTGCTTAGACAAGTCTCGGTACCTATTCATCCCTTAGCAAGCCAGTTTATGTTAAATTTGAGTTGACTTTTGGCTTAAGTCCCATTAAATCGGGGTAACGTCTTTTACTGAGCAACTATCATGACTCATTTTGGCATCATTTGTCCTGCTGCTTCTGGTCATCTTAACCCTATGACTACGTTAGGTTACGAACTGAAACAGCGTGGTCATCGCGTCACTGTATTCGGCATTGAAGACGCTCAACCAAAAGCTCTAGCTGCAGGATTAGAATTTCAGCTGATTGGCAAGTCGGATTTTCCCAAAGGAGCCACAAAAGACTTATTTACTCAACTAGGTAATCTCAGTGGATTTAAGGCATTCCAGTATACAATCAATTGGATTGTCAATGTAGCAAAAATGTCTCTTCGGGATGCTCCAGACGTAATTAAAGCAGCAGATATAGAGCTGTTATTAGTAGATCAAGCTTCTCCAGCAGGAGGAACTATCGCTGAGTATCTAGACATTCCTTTTGTAACTGTATGCAGTGCCTTAATGTTCAATCGGGAAATGAGCGTTCCTCCCTTTAGCATGTCCTGGAATTATGACCCTTCATGGCGGGGAGTTCTACGCAACCGAGTGGGTTATGAACTGTTTAATATTATAGGTGAATCCCTGAAAAAAGTTATTAATTATCATCGTAAGCATTGGAATTTATCTACCTATAATAATGCCAATCAATACTCTTCACAGTTGGCTCAAATTAGTCAACAGCCTGCTGAATTAGAATTTCCTAGAAAAGAACTACCGTCTTGTTTTCATTTCACAGGATCTTATAGTAACCCAGCGAGTCGAGAAGCTGCACCTTTCCCTTATGAAAAATTAACTGGACAACCACTGATTTATGCTTCTATGGGAACGTTACAAAATCGGCTTCTGTGGATTTTCCAAATGATTGCAGACGCTTGTGTGGGATTGGATGCTCAATTAGTCATTGCTTTAGGTGGGGGTGCTAGTCCAGAATCTTTACCAGAATTGCCAGGAAATACCTTAGTTGTTGGCTATGCACCTCAATTAGAACTATTACAAAAAGCGACCCTTACCATCACTCACGCCGGAATGAATACTACCCTAGAATCTTTGAGTAATGGAGTACCAATGGTCGCTATTCCCATTACCAACGATCAACCTGGAGTGGCGGCGCGGATCGCTTGGACAGGAACAGGAGAGGTCATACCTTTGAAAAAAATGAGCCTGGAAAAGCTACAAAAGGCTATCAAACTGGTCTTAACGGAAGATTCCTATAAAAAGAATGCCTTGAGGCTACAAGAGGCAATTATACGAGCAGGGGGAGTGAGTCGAGCGGCTGATATTGTAGAACAAGTGGTGCATACAGGTAAACCAGTTTTGGCTTCAACAAAACAATAATAGAATTATTACAAGGAATAATTTTATGTCTAAATCCCTTATGGGGAGAACCTTTAACTATTAAAGTAGTACAAATGAACGGATAACTTCAGTCCAGAAAATGAAAATATGGTCAATTTGCGACTGTATATTGGCTGAGCTCATTGGCATCAAAGCCTTATAGAGTCATCTTTTTAGAGATCATGTCACCCCCTCAGTCACTACCTAATCAAATTTATTAACACATGGTTCTATCCTTATGCCAACTAGAATTCAGGAAACTAAGCTTCCCAATGGAATGAAAATATTTTGCCTGCGGGAAGAAGAAGTACCAGTTCTGTACGAACAGATTCAAGACTACATTAAATATGGAATTGAGCTGCACGAAAGTGATATCATATTTGATGTAGGAGCTAACATTGGTTTGTTTGCCTTATGGGCATATCAAAATTGTAATAAAAATGTTAGTATTTATGCTTTTGAACCTATTCCAGCCATTTTTAATGTACTACAGGCTAACGCTCAACGCTTTGATTCAGATAAAATTAAAGTCTTTTCCTGTGGACTTTCTCAGGAATCCAAGAGTATAACATTCGCTTATAATCCCAACGCTACCATGTTATCCACTGCATATCAAGAGGATTTTACTGAGCTAAAAAAGCAACTGAAGCAGGCTGTTATTCGCAATATTAAATACGCCCCTAAAGCCTTTCGTTGGCTTCGTTGGTTTCCTTTGTTTGTGCGATCAATGTTCATCCAAAATAGCATAGAAAAAGCTTTTAAAATCGAGCGGGTAACTTGCCAGTTAAAAACTGTCTCAGAGATTATAAGGGAACACAAGCTCGAACAGATTGATTTGCTTAAGATAGATGTAGAGAAAAGTGAGTTGGATGTACTTTTAGGCATCGAAGCTCAGGATTGGCAAAAGATCAAGCAAATTGTTGTTGAAGTTCACGACCTAGAGCATCGACTCCAAAAAATTACGAATTTGCTCAAAGAACACGGCTTTAGCGAAATTCAAGTCCAACAGGAACCTATTTTACATGGTTCTAATCTTTTCAATCTGTATGCCTGGCGAGGATAATACTGAGTTGCTTAGGGTGCGTGATAAGACGGGCGAGCCCTAATTTTTCGCCTCAACGCCCGGGTTGGGACAGTCCGCCTGGGAATTGTAACGGGCAAGATGCCCGTTCCACCCCTGATGCCCGTTCCACCCCTGATACCCATTCCACCCACCGGATCAAACAGCAACAATGAGATGCACCCAAGAAATTAACCCGGTTTGAAAGAAGAGCGATATAGCAGTCGCCAGGGCAGTTAGGACATGACAAAAGTCTCACACCCTTTGTAAGCGCAAGAGTTTTACTTCTGACTTCTGACTTCTGACTTCTGACTTCTGCTATATATCCCTATTTCACCTTGATTTATTTTTTGAAAAGCAGCTTGGGAAAGAGCATCGCCGAAACTATCATTCAACGGAAAAAGACCTTTAACCACTGACTTACCTAAAGAATAGGCTAATTTACATAATTCACAGAGAAGCTCTGTTAAGATTTCTGGCTCTCCATGAAGATAACCAATATAAAAATCTTCCTCTGAAATTTCCGAGTAACTTTGAATAGCTATACCTCGTAAACGTTCATTTTGTATTAATCCGAAAACTTTTCCAGCAATCAAACACTCTTTTAATAACTCAGGAGTAAGGGTTTGACATTTGCCAATATTTTCTGTGTACAAACTTTGTTTATGATCTAATAAATTTTCTCTAACTACCAAAGACCAAATATCATCAAAGTTTTTCAATTATAATTTAAACAATTTGTTGATTTTTGAAGCCAAAATATTAGCTTTATATATACTATAATTAGCGATTTTGTTATCTCCTCGACGAGAGACAATTTTCAACATTATTTCATTGTCAGACAAGACACAGTAACGTAATATAGGAATATTGACTTGAGATAAATAATTATTTATATGTGAATCTAATAATTTAGATAAACCTCGCCTTCGATAGCGACGATCTACTCTCAAAGAACTTCGCCAAGCTTCCTGTTTTGACAAAATAACTACTTGCTGCATTGCCACAGGGATATCATCAAGAGTAACTACAAAAACTTTATTTTCAGGATTGTTAATCCGTTTATCCAACACTAAGTGCATGTAATCTTTTTGATGTTCCCAGGTATATTGACAGAATGCCAAGATAGGTTCTACATCTGAAATTTGAGCTAAGCGAATCTGGAATTCAGTCATCTATCCTTATGCTGTGGGTGTCTTTACAGGTTCGGTGCGTTACGCTGGAGCGATCGCTATCCCGGCTTTTTGCCACCGATAAAACCATGTTCCCACGATGCACCCACTTTCCATAGTGTTCTGGTCACCTCTCCCAGGGCTGATTACTTAAGTTGACTCGATTCATTAATGCACTCTGCCATCGCTTATTGTTTAGGATACAACCAGTTTGACAACACGCCCTAGTCCCAGGTCCGTAAACTGACTATTTATAATTAATTTACAATTTAAACCTAGGGAAATGCGATCGCATTTTGAGCAGATACCCACCAACAAATACCTTAGTGCTAGCGTGCTTCTCTGTGTGTTTGTTGGCGGTAAATCTGTAAGTTGATTAATATCAAAGCCGCTTTATCAATAGGTTATTAACAATCTTGTTAATTTATCATAACATCAAACAATCCTCCAAGCTCTTTCCTACTGCTCCCTGCTCCTTGCTCCCTGCTCCCTAAAATATAATCCAAAAATACATCATAAAATTGATATTTGTTATATATCAAACCCCCAAGCTAATCAATTTTTAAATTTGTAAAAAAATGTTGCAAAAATCTAAAAATATCCTTGACATTTGCCAATTTATTAGTAATAATAAAAATGTCCGAGATTTCGATAATATTTCTGGACAAAAAGCCGCGCTTTGTGCGTCAACCAAGAAGCGCGGCTTATGTCCCCAGTCACAAGCTATGTGTGAGGTAATTACATCATGCCAACAAATCGCTCAAATGACCATCTGAATCATCTAATTAACTGCCAGCGAGCCCTAGACCGCCTTGCCCAAATTGCCAGGAGCCAATCCACATGGGAACATTCAATTCCTGGTCCCATCACCGAGCGAGAAGAAATCTTGATCTACCTATACAGCAACTGCCGACTGTCCATGACCCCCCAGGAGTTTTACTGGAAATGGCAAGTTAAGCAAGAAGATATTGCTAACATCTGCTCCCGCTCAACTTACGCTGTCAACAGCTGGCTAGCCCAAGGTGCTCGCTATAAAACTCCCTCTTCCGATTCCTTGCATCATCTGGCCTTAATGGATTTTCTCTTAGAAAATTTCGAGGCCATTCCAAAGGAGTTATTAAATCAGCTCTGTTCTAAAGTTAAAAGTTGTTAGAATTAAGAATGTAGAATGTAGAATTAAGAATGTAGAATGCAGAATTAAGAATTGAGAATTTAGAATTTAGAATGGAGAAGGCTGAAGGCTGAAGGCTGAAGGCTGAAGGCTGAAGGCTGAAGGCTGAAGGCTGAAGGTATAATGTATAATGTATAATGTATAAAGAATAATGTATAAAGAATAATACCTAATGTATAATTCTTAATTCTTAATTCTCAATTCTTAATTCTTAATTCTCAATTCTTAATTCTTAATTCTACATTCTCAATTCTTCATGGGGAACTTTCCCTCCGCAGATTCGTCAAAGCCGCCAAAGCTACGATATTCTACACTCAGAGACTTTCCTGATCTGAGCCATCAATCTGGGAAATATCCTGATCTGAGCCATCAATCTGGGAAAAATGTATATATGAATCGAGTTGGAATTAGCAGAGAACCCACGGAGTCCACTTATGAAACGTTACAAAATTCTCTCCCTTCTGGGGATAACAGCAGTATCGACAATCACTGCTAGTCAGGTTTTAGCTATGGATACAGCTTCCTGGAACTTAATCACCGAACCTGACTCTACTAGCAATAGTCTATTGGAGGATGTTTCATTCCTTGAATACACTATATTTGATAACGCTGCTAGCGCTAGAGAGCCCGGAGAGGAAGAGCCTGTACCACCAAGCCGCGAAACGTCACGATGGTGAGTTAGGTAGAGTCTGCCTCACCCAGAGCTTGATCATATATAGCAGTTCTTAATTGGGTGAGTTACACAAGTTGTGGGTTTTAGGGAGTAGGGAATAGGGAACAGGGAAAAAATCTTGTGTACCTGATTACTATGAGAACTGCTATATATTCCAGCTGATTTACTCTTGCTACTCAATTCCCTGACAGAGTTTTTTGTCTTCTTTATTGACGTTCGGATTATTTTTCAGATAATTACCGAGCTGATCACAACCACGCTTCAGTAAGGAATTCACATCGTTTAATTGACTGTAATCTAAATTCCAAATACTCACCCGATTAGCTGCGTTAATCGAGACTAGGGTTTCACCGTCTGGACTAAAATTCACAGACTCCACAGGTTCAGAACCCTGCTTTAAGGTTGCGATTAAAATTCCATTGGGGTTCCATAGTTTAACTGTTCCGTCTGCACTGCCAGAAGCAATAATGTCTTGATTAGGGTGGAAACTGACATCATAAACAGTTTTTGTATCCCCTACTACTCTTTTAGACTCGAATTGCTGCCAGGAGATGTCTTGACGACTCCAGATTACTATAGAACCACCAGCAGCACCTGCCACAATCCGCTTACCATCGGGGCTGAAACTAACGGAGGACAACTTTCTATCCCCAGGAAGGGTAGTAATTAGAGTTCCGTCCTGCTTCCAGAGTTTCACCGTCTTGTCATTACTGGCAGAAGCAATTAACTGACCATCGGAACTGAAACTGACACGATTAATGGCATCTGTATGTCCCGCTAAAGTACGTAGCAATTTCCCTTCCCTGGTCCAGAGTTTCACTGTGCTATCCTCACTCGCAGAGGCAATGATTTGACTATCAGGACTGAAACTAACGCTATAAACTCGATCGCTATGCCCCGCTAGAGTATGTAGCAGTTTGCCCTGGCGATTCCAGAGTTTCACTGTCTTGTCATTACTGGCAGTGGCAATTAACTGACCATCGGGACTGAAATCAACCCCATTCACAAAACCCTGATGTCCCTGGAGGGTTAGTTTCCTAATCTCCTCCTTGGGGTTCCAGAGTTTGACTGTGTTATCATCTCGACTACCAGAGGCAATTATCTCACCATCAGGGCTAAAACTAGCACCATAACCATAGACTGTATAGCTGGTAGGTTGGAAAACCTTAGGCAAGATTTGGTCAAGACTCCAAAGTTTGACAGTGAAATCAAGACTAGCTGAGGCTAGCATCTTACCGTCAGGAGTGAAACTAACCTGATTGACAGTATCTTTATGACCTGGAAGGGTTGAAATTGGTGTACCATTACCAGTCCAGAGTTTTATTTTTCCGTCACTAGTCCCTGAGGCAATCCACTCACCATTAGGACTAAAGCTGACGCTGTTGATCGCATCATCATGTCCTGCCAAGGTTTTCCGTAAGGTTCCATCACGGTTCCACAGTTTCACGGTCTGATCATCACTAGCTGAAGCAATGGTCTGACTATTGGGACTGAAAATTACACTCCAAACAGCCTTGTCATGCCCCTCTAGAGTGTTGATGAATTTACCGTCACGGCTCCAGAGTTTGACCATTTTGTCTTTACTGGCTGAAGCAATTAACTCTCCGTCATTGCTGAAACTAACGCTCAAAACAGCATCCTGATGTCCTTTCAAGGTTTTGAGCAAAGTCCCATCACGCTTCCAGAGTTTAATAGTTTGATCACCACTGGCGGAAGCAATGGTTTCACCATCCGGGCTAAAACTTACCCACTTCACCCCCTTACCATGTCCGGTCAAGGTGTTAATTAACCTTCCATCCCGACCCCAGAGTTTAACGGTTTTGTCTTTACTAGCTGAAGCAATTATTTGATTATCAGGGCTGAAACTGACGCACCACACTGTATCTTCATGTCCTTTTAAGTCCTTAATCAATTGGCCATCACGACTCCACAGTTTGATGGTTTGATCAGAGCTAGCTGAGGCAATTAGCTGACTATCAGGACTGACACTAACACTCAAGACACTACCTTGATGTCCATCTAAACGATTGCGTTCTTGGGTGAATTGGACTGCTTGCCAGAGGTTAGATACAATCTCTTTTCCAATTTCTGATTTGGCTATTTTATGGTTTAATAGTTTCCCTCCCTTGATGCTGCTTAAAAGGGCATCAAGTTGATTTTTTTCCAGAAGAGAGAGCTGATAGTCAGCGTTGAATTTAGCAAGGGTCGCCTGTCTTTGGTAAAATTTTGCCTCTTGCCACAGCCCGATTGCAATCACCGCTAGTATAGTCATCACCACGCTAAATCCCCCTAACCCGCTCAGCAACCATTTCCGAAGCCGTTGTCGCGCCTCTTGCTCTTTTTCAAGTTCTGCTCGTTCTTTTTCAAGTTCTGCTCTGATGTCAGCTTTAAGTTCGGCTATGATGTCAGCCCCTTTTCTTTGTCGAATGAAATCGACCAGATAATCATGGACTAATTGATAGCGATCACCATAAAATTCTCTTAACAGCAGCACTAAGCCAGATTTTACAAAAATTTCCAACACTAAATCTAATCGTTTTAGCTCTGTGTCTACATCAGCCTCCAACGCTTTTAATTCTTTTTCCAAATCATGGCGAGTTTTGAGAGGGCGGGTGTTGTTTTCATCCGTTAGCAAGTACAATAGTAATTCAGCAACCCGTTTGTTGTCCGAACCACACTCTTCCAGAACTTCTTCTAAGTATTGGTTGACTAATTCAGCTTTTGGGTTATATCCTAGCTGTTGATACTGTTCTAGGGTAGTAATTTGGTTTCGTTCCAGTTGCGCCCCTACCACTTGCAACTCAATTGGTCGAATTTCTCCTAATTCTTTCCCTAAATCCTCCACTAATTTATCAATCAGTGCTTGCTCTAGGGGAAACTGAGCTTGCTCCGTTAACCTTTGAAGATATAATTTGGCATCTGGTGGGGTAAGATTCCCCAAGTAAAACAGAATCCTCTTCTCTAAAATATTGTTATTAATAACCTCTAAATCGATTTTGAACTTATTACAACATTCCAACAACCAATGTAAATAATCCTCCCGCACCGACAAGATTACCTTCACATAAGGAATATTCAGACAGGCTCGCAAAAATTCATAAAAACCTCGCCTCTGGTTGGGGTTTGAGCAAACTGATAAAAACTCTTCAAACTGGTCAAATATTAAAACAGTAAGCAAATTTTGCCTAGCATTTTTGTGCAACTGCTCAAGAATGAGGGCGGTTGAATCAAGCTTACTAGGCACAGAGGCTAAATTTACTCTCTTCTCCAGAGTGTTTTTTAAGGATTTGCCTAGTGCTTGAATCCAATTCCTATAAACTCGCTGCAAAACCGGTAATACCCGACGGGTATTAATGGTTTTGCGTTCTAATGCTGGTATTAATCCCGCCTCAATCATCGAACTTTTCCCCGCCCCGGACTGTCCATGAATCACAGTTAGTCTAGAGCGCTCCTGTTCCATGCGCTCAATCAGGCGATTAACATAGTGTTCCCTGCCAGAAGCGGCAATTTCTGGCGCTATCCTTTCTGAGCACTCAACCGTTGCTAAAACTGGGTTAGTTACCTGCTGCTTAGGCTGCAATCGACCAGCACCAATGAATGCCCGAAACCCAAACCGGCTCTCAATCCCCTGTTGGTCTTGTTTAATCTCAAAGGCAGTGAGATAGTCCCCTTGTTGGCAATAGGCCTGATGTAATTCCTTCAAGATACCAATATAAAGTTCTGGATCATAGTGGGGTTTGGTTTCTGCTCTCGCGGTTTCCAAGTTATAAAGTGCTGCTTGTAATTGACCAACATGTTTTTGCGATCGCATAGCCCCAAGCAGTGCTCGTCCCAAGGAAAATAAATACCAACCCTTAGCAAAAGACTTGTTCCAGTCTAAGAAAACCTCTTCTTCTGGTGAGGGATTGACTATCTTAGCTGATGCCGTTGATTGCAGAAAAAGCGCTTGTTTTGAATACTCTTGGGCTTTAGTCCAGGCTGATTTGGCTAGGGCTACTTCAGCCAAAAAGCCATAAGCTTGTGCCATTCTGAACGGATCAGAATAGGTTTGATGGAGCGCCAAGGCTTTGTTGGCAACTTTCTCTAACTCCTCCCAATTTGACTGGTGCCGAAGTGCCTCTGCCCAAAAATTAATATATTTGGCAGCTAAGTCGAGGCGGTTAGCCTGCTCAAGACCCTCAACCGATTCCTGAAAATAAACTTTTGCTTGTTCACAAGCTTGCTCCTTCTCAGCTTGATGCCACAGTGCATAACCAGCCCACCACAAGCCTAAACAGAATAGTACATGTCCACGGCGTTCCAGGTTATCGGTTTGTTTCCACAGAGCTAAACTGCGCTCATAATGCTGTCGAGACTCTTCTTGACAATTATCAGCCACTCGACCAAGCACAAATTCCAAACTGGCTTCTAACTCAGGTGCTAAGGCCACTCCCCGCTTTTCCAGGTCCTGTCGTGCTGAGTGTAATTCCACATAGGATCCAGAGTCTTTGTTTAAATTAAGAGTACAACTCTGCAAAAACTCAGTTTCACGGGAAGCTACCATCTTGGCAAACACCTGATCAGTGGTTTGCTCAATAAACTGAATTAATTGACCGCTGCTAATCACAAACTCAACACAGCTTGACCAACTGTGGAAATCTGGCACTGACCGAATTAGCATTTGCAGCAACTTATCCGTCACCCACAACACCAGTGGAAACCGAAAGTTCCGAAACTCTTCCCGGATCTGGTTAGTTGCTGTCAGCACTTCCTCAATGCAACTTACTGAATCTATCCCAGATACCATCAACGCCTCTGGCTGTTCCGGACCTAGCTCTTCCACAATAGTGGTATAGAGAGTTTTAACCGATTGCTCTAAGACCAGCTCCCTGATCGGAATAGAACATTGCTCCTGCAACTGCTCAATAATTTGTGTCCTCAATACCCCATAGTTACCAACCGCCAAAATCAACGAAAATTCTCCCTGAGAAAAAGTAATCAGTCGGATTAGTTCTCTCAAGGAATCTTGGTTGTGATTTGCGGTTGTATCTAGCATGACTTATAGTATTTCTCAATTGGGTGAGGCACAAAGTTTTGGGTTTTAGGGAGCAGGGAGCAGGGATTAGGTCGTAAACTGGACGCAGGTAAGGGAGGGAGTGTTAAACAACTATGTGTACATCATGAGCCTGATATTTTTATGACTTCATTTACGCCCTTTAACCGGACAGGGAGGTAAGTATTCAGCATTCAGCATTCAGCATTCAGCCGTCAGCCGTCAGCATTCAGCTGACGTAACAAAGATTAAACGAATGCTTAATTGTGTTATTTAAAAGCTGATAGCTGATAGCTGATAGCTGAATGCTTACACAGGGAGTCATGGAACTGAGTAATTTCAGGTAGAGGTTAATGCTGAATGCTGATAGCTGATAGCTTACGGCTGATAGCTGATAGCTGACAGCTGACGGCTGATAGCTGATATTATATTTAGCTTCCATTCAATTCTTTGGCATCATCTAACACCGGATTGATATCATACCAACATCCGTGGTCATTACAATACTCAAACACAAACAAACTCTTCAACAGGATTTGGTATTCCTCCTCACCCCTGACAGTTTTGTGTTCAGCCACATGTCTGAGCAATTCCCACTCATCCGGTGTAATTGCCCTGCTCAATTCATTGCGACGCTGACTAATCACACTGTCTACCAAGTTACGAGATAAAGGCGGCTCGTCTTTCCTGAGGCAGTTACGGAGCAGCACCAACAAATTCCTGACATGACCCCCACTGACTAGACACAGCCGATCCAAGGTCTGTGGGCTATCAAACACTTTTGTAATTAAACCGATCCGTTGCTCTGGCTCCAGATCTGGGAAGGCTCTGGCTAAGACCATCTGTCGCAGCAAAGCAATTCCGGCATCACTGGGACTACCATCTGGTTCTTGTACCTGTACCATCGGTAACAGTAAATGCTCACAACCAAAGCGATTCCTGAGGTTTTCTTGGTCATTGGAAAATGCCAAAATCAGGGGAATGGTGTAGACCACATGGCATTTGAGTTGATTAAGATACTCCCCCTGGTCTACAAACAAATATTCTGGCTGATTGCGTTGCCCTGACTTAGGTTTATTATGGATCCGGTCAAGATTATCCACAATCACCACTAGTCCAGCTTTACCCTGCTGTTGCAGCTGCTGTTGAGCTGGTTCAATCAGTTCTGTATTAATCGCTTCTACAATATTGTTGACCCGTGGCTCTAGATGTTGTCGCAATAGGGAGCGAATGTCCTTAGAATTCTTAGCTTTGGTGGTAATTTCCCCAATCCCAAAGGCTAGGGAATACTCCCCCTCTTGTGAGCTGATGCCAATCTCATCAGGTATGTTAACCCCTACACCAGCGGCCTGAAACTCAGGAACTTTGAATTTCAACCCGGTCACCTCGGAGTTTAACAACTTAGCCGCCCCTTGCACTAACCCTCGGAAGCGGGTGGGTTGGAGTCTAATTTTAGCGTCCTCCAGACTTTGAATCACCTGACGAGCAATGGTCAGCAAAATATCACTGATCTCTACATCTGCCAGGTCCAAGTCATTAGAGGACTCAAAATAGACGACATGAAATCCCTGTTGTTCTAATTCCCGTTTCAATCGCGATAACTCGGTAGACTTGCCACAGCCCATGTGTCCGGTAAACAACTGACAGGTGGGTTCGTCTTCTGAGAAGGTAATGGTGCGTCTGAGTTCTCGAATAATATTGCTGCCCCGCACCTTGGAAAAATCAATGTAATATTGTTGGTCTTCAGCCCTCCCCACATTCAGGGTTTTACTGGGATTACAGACCCGAAAAAATCTGCTGAAATTCACTGTCATTAAACTTCCCCCCGGTAGACGAATTGACTATTGTCAGATTACACCCCGATATCTGCCAGATCGACATCGCTGACCAATTTACGCTGCAAACGGATATACAGCCTCTATATAATTTATCGACTTAATAGCTACACATTATGCAATTGACATTTTCCATTAACTGCAATAAAACGTAACATTATTCTCAATCCTGATGGTATATGATGCCGTAGCTGCGCAGAAAGTTGCCTGAAATTTCATAAATGCTATCCTCCCTTCACACTCCCTACTCCTAGTGTGGCTCATCAGTCAGACTAGAAGCAGTACCCGATCGGGTACCTTGGTTTTAGGGAGCAGGGAGCAGGGACTTCGGAGCAGGGAACAGCGGATCTGGGAACAGGGAAAAATCTTGTTTACCTCATTAGGATAGAAATCGCTATATTTCCGATACTGAACCAAAAGTATTGCGCCGGACTCCCCTTGCGTCGATTGCGGGTAAAGTTGACATCTCCCCCGGCTAAAGCACGGGGGATTCTACAATGTTGTTACGTGGCAGGGTGAACCCGTGCCACTTCACTTCTTGTCCTGTACGATCTAGAAAGAGAGTTAAACAGATCGTACCGGTGTGGGACTGTCATTGATCCCCTACCTGCCTTGGTTAAGTCAATTCCTAACTGTGCAGCTACTTTCCTAGCAATATTGCCTGCCCCGTTACAGTCAGCATTGATTAGGTGCCCTTCAGAAGACTTGTATAATCCACGTTTTACCCTTTTGCCCGACGGTGTCCATCCTTTGGGTTTTTCGCCATGTTTTGGGAGGCTGTCGTCGTCAAGGTAAGACGCTTTACTGGTGTACGCTTCCTCGGTAATCGTTAGTTTTATTCCATATTCGCAGGCTAGTTGCTTTAGTCTTTCGATTAACCTCTTAGTGGGAATAACTACAAAGTTCTGATTCCCGTTTCCCCATCTTTGATGAATCTTTTTGACGTTCATTCCATCCAACTATCAAGTTTCCAATACGATCATTGAGGCATCTGTTAATTATAAATCTGGCTGCCTTGTTGATCGCATCTCGCATCTGATTGTTGCGTTTCCGTTGGACACGATCCAGGTTGCTATCCCAGTAAAAATCTGATTTACCGGCTTTATATTTGGCAACCAATCTGGCGTACCCCTGATTCATGGATTTGAGTTTCCGACCATCAATAATCGGGAGCATCCCAATTTGGCACGTTAGCTCTTGTTAGGGGGCTGAAACCCTTGAAATATAGTTGCTTTGGGTAATATTGTTTCCAAAATGAGATGCTCCCCAATAATCAGGCTCTTTCCATGGGTCGAAACTCCGGTTAGCCAATTATCCCCACCATGATCGAAGCTCCAAGCCTGTGAATAATCAAGATTGGGGTTGTTCTCGACTGGTTGCTTCCCGTCGTCGATCACCCAATCAATCCATAATTCTCCCAGGTACGGGCGAATTGTCACCTCTTTGACCCAATCTGGATCTATAAAATCTGGAGCTTCTAGTACAATTTCTGTTAGCAGTTCTGGTTTACTCTCTTTGCTGACAGAGGGATAAAATAAGCCTTTTTTATAGGTAAGAGCTTGTCTCGGGAAAGTCACACCAGTCAACCCGCCTTTTTGGCGATATCTAAGAAGTCTTGGTCTATCTACCTGGCCTTTATAATAAAGTCCGACTAATTGGTTATAACCTGTAATTGATTCAGCCACAGACTTTAAAGTTTGCTGTGCTGATTGAGCCGCCATCGCTTTGTAATGAGGATTATCTTTTAGCTCTTTACAAAGTTCCGCGTAATTAACATTACACTTATACGTCTTCCAACCATAACGCAGCACATCTTCTTTCCAGTAAGTAGTAAAAGCTTCTGGTTGCTGTTTTAGCCAAGTATAATGTTTTTGCTTGGAGTAATAGGTAGCACAATTCCATAAGCTATTCGCTTGTTCGCCTTGAAATAGCCAAAAAGCTTTTTCTTCATCTGTGAATATTGCTTTTACTGGAATTGTCCTATACATTTTGCTATCACCTCCTTATACATATTATGACATATTTAAAACTAAAAGAGTTCCCAAGTTTATGGATACGACGGGATTAATCCCGTCGCTCTGTTTCATCCCCGGTCTAAAGACGCAGGGCTCTCACATTTCTGGATATTTTGGTAGAACTTTGGGGGATTTGGTCAGTCCCGTCGTTGAGGAACAAGATTGGAGACTGCTATATCACTTGGGAAACCAATCCTTATCCAGTAATTCCTCAAAGGAATAAGGACATTGTTCTGGTAGAGACTTAAGCTGAGTTTTCTTCTGGACAATCAATAAAGCATTTTGGTAGATCTTGGGTAATTCCTCGGCTAAGTAATTTCGTAAATTAGTGGTAAGTTTATCCTCTAGTTGAACTCGAAAGGTAATAATTTCCCCCGCCCAGTGATTAGCATTTCTACCCCTCTCTGCTTCCCAAAATTGGTACAGCATTAGATGAATGATTATCTGCAACAGTAAACTTTTAACAGCATTTATTTCGCTGCGTCCCAAGGCTTCTAATTCCTCGATTAAGTTGTCATAATCTAATTCTTCTAATTGACGATTTTTCAGTCGCTTAACTGTTTCAGTTAACCACTGATCGTACTCAGTTTCATAAAGTTGTTTTAAGTCACGTATCTGAGATTTCATCAGCCAAAGGGAATAGGGAGTAGGGAGTAGGGAGTAGGGAGTAGGGAGTAGGGTGTGGGGTGTGGGGTGTGGGGTGTGGGGGATAAGAAAGCGATGCAGAGGTGCGACCCGTGGCGAATTTAATTACGGGTCAAGCGCACCGTTTTTCATAACTATAAGGTACACATAATTTTTGTTCTGTTCCAGTGATCCGCTGTTCCCTGTTCCCTGAATTGAAAACCGCTGTAATCGATCATAGCAATCCCCGATGATGAATAAAAACCAAAATAACTGCCCACGAACCCAAGGCAACTTTTACTGCAACCAATATATTGAGTATGGGGATGACGGCAGCGCTGACAAGTGTCTGCAACTCCCCTTGGGGTAATTCTACTCCCGTCAAGGTTATAACCGCTAGTACAATAAAAATCAGAACTGAAACCTTCTCCCACCTAGCAGCTTGCCAACGCTTGTAGAACCCCTGCATCCACTGGAATGATGAGGTAATGGCAACTAGACCGATTGCGGTTCCCCCCGCCACCCCAGCCGCAAAACCACCCCCTGGACTCAGATGCCCCCGAATCGCCAACTCTATACCTACCAAGGCAGCAATCGTCGCTCCCAGACGGGCTAGAACAATGGATGGTTTATCGGTAAATTGGTAGATCGTGCAGAAGGGCTTTTCATCGGCCAGTAGAAATTTAGCTCCCATGATCGCGATCGAAAATACCACCACTTCAAAGATGGTGTCATAGAGCCGATTCCGGAAAATGATACCCGAAACCGCATTGGGCACCCCACTATCTTGTACAACGGATTCGACGATAGACATATCTGATAAGTCTGCCGCCGGATTGGGCAAAACCATAAATTTGACGTACAGCGCTATCCCTGCTGCAATGTAAATCCATTTCATTAATGATCTCCCCCTGCCTCTGGTACATTTAAATAAGTCAAGCTTGTCGCCGATAATGAAAGTTCACTTTGCATGATCTCATAGAGGCGTTGAACCCTGGTCTGGGTGTGATAAGGTAGGGTTTCATACTCTTGCCCTACCTGGTCTTGATCATCCTGTGGTGATGCCTTCTGGGTAGCTCCTGGAGCTAATCCCCTCTGGTCTTGCTCAAAGAGCCATCCCTCATCTTCGGTACAGGTCCCATGGACTTCTTTTTCTATCAGCGCCCGGTGCAAGGTCTCCCTATCTGTGTAGGTTACCAGCTCAAGGCGCATATAGTGTTTGCTCAGAATTGTCCGTAAGTCATCCATCAGTTCCCCAAAATCCGGTTTGGTCTTGCCCTCTGCTAAAGACTCCCCATCTGCCTCAACTTCTTCCCAGTCTTGGATTACTCCCAGACGCATGGTTAAGGATGAACGCACCGCAACCGCATAGAGGGTAATGGCTAGCATTGTACCCACCAACGCTTCAGTCAAAGCCACATCCGCTGCCCCAAACATTGCATAGACCAAAGCCGCCACCGCTCCCAGTATGCCTCGGATCACCAGAGCATGGTATGGATTGACCTGAAATACCAGCATGCAGGCGGACAAAGGCAGTAGGGCGGTTATGACATAAATATAGCTATCAGTCATTGTCACCCCCACTACTGGAACAGTAAGCCAACACATATCCCAACACTGTATTCCAGATCGCCAAGGAGATAATGGCGAGAATCAGCAGCGGCCATTCACTGGGTATCTTCAGGAGCAGCCCGACGATGATACTCATCGATCCCAGGGTATCTGCCACTGAAAGACTATGCAGCTTGAATAATACTGATCGGTGACCGATTAGGGGAAAGGTTCCCCAAAACCAGAATAGGATTCCGACACCTATGCAAGTGTAACTCAGTGCATTAATCATATAGCGTTTTGCGACTTTGTTAAGTACATATTTATAGTTTTTTAGGGAACAGGGAACAGGGAATAGGGAACAGTAAATAGAGCATTTTGCATCCAACATAAGTTATTTATTATTGCCAATTAAGAAGTAAATTTTATTGTGTTTGCCCCATTTTCATCATTAACTTATATGCAAATTGCTATAAGACCTCTTGAAAAAGTAGTTTTCTGATACTGTTCTTGATGCAAAGCGCGAGTGGGGGTAACCCCCTTTGGCCGACTGCATCGCTTTTCGTGAATTCTTGTCCACTGTTCCCTGTTCCCAGATCCGCTGTTCCCGACTTCTGAAAGAAGTCTATACATCGCTCATCAGTCTTCGCGGCTGGATACCCCATCCCTCTACAGGGTGGGGAGGAAAGCCGCGCCTCCAATTAGTAGTTTACAATTAAGCCCGTTGAACGTTTTAGGAGTCGGACTTTCCGGGCGGTGAATTGTCCTATCCGCTTCCAATCGATATCGCTCACAGAAACCTGTCTTGCTGTTTCACCGCTTACCCAACCACGGGTTACTTTTCCGGCTTTAACAGCTTCAACATAATCTCCTTTGCGAAAACCATGACTAGTAGTTGTTCCACCGTATTTGCGCCGTTTTCCACCTTTAGAAAATTGCAACAGGTGTAATTGACGACGACTTATAGGAGCACGTCTAATCACAAAGATCAAAGTGTTAGTTATATTGCAGTTTTCTGGAACACTCAATTTGCCTTTGCTGTGATAGTAATTCTTGCGCCGGAAGAAATGAGTAGCAGCTAAAGCTATCCCATCTACCGCATGAGTGTTGACTGACTGCCGACTTTTGTCGGTTTTGTCCTTGACTAGTCCTAACGCTTCCCTTTTTAGAGCAGTCTCCCAGCCTTGTTTTTGAGTGACTGGGGCTATTTTTTCTAGCTGAGATATTGACCAATATTGGCCTACCATAACAGGAGAAAAACCCTTGTTTCCTCTAGCCTTGACTATTTCATAAACGATGGCTTTTACTGGGTACAAAAGGCTAAGTTCTTTGGCTACTCTTTGCTCTAACTGGCGGTTTGCTCGAATTGAAGGAGGTACCTTTTTGCTTACTCTATTTGAGAATCGTTTTTGTCTATGAGACCTTTGCGAGTAAGGTACCTTGCGGTTTATTCGACGGCTTCTACGAGTTCTTCGCATCATTTGTCGAGTATCCATGCGTACGCGGACTTTTTTGTACGGCAACACTAAATGCCCTGTCCAAAGAGTGGCATTATTTGACTGAACAGCAATACCAGAAAACATCTTTCCAGGATCAATCCCAATAGCAATGTCCTGAGTTTGTTCTCCAGACGGTTGGTTGACTAACTGAACAGCAAAAACATTTAGATCGTTTTGGTAAATAACAGCTAAACCTTGATTAAGCCAACGCCGAGCACGAGAGGCTTTTGTAGGCATCAATGGTTTGCCATCAGGTGAAATAACTGGAACTCGTAGCATGGTGATAAACCTCACGAGAAAAGTATTTGGGTTGATTACCCGTCCCCTCGACCACCGAATCTAAGATGTCCTGTCTAAGAGCAACTGACGACACAGTTTTGAAGAGATCCGGACTGGGGAAGCATCCGGATGTTCGTACCAAAATTCGGCTCAATGGTCTAGTCAAACACGGACAGTTGGTCGTCATCCCTCGCCCCATCCTCTTAGGTTGGGGTTATTGACTCGTTTAATTACATGTGCCAGTAGCATTAATCCAGCATTCCCCACACTCAGGATGATCACCCCGACAACACCGATCATCCAATCATCGCGCAAAACAGATACCACTAGGATCATGATCGATGTTTTGGTGGCAATACTGGCAAATGCCAACATTTTTTGCCAAATATCATCATCTTGCCAAGCCTCATAAATGGGGATGAGCAGAGCCAGAATCATGGCAATCAGGATCAGTGTCATCGCTTTCTCCTCCGTCTAACCCGGTGTACTTCGTACCTGCCATCTTGGTGGTATTTCAACACAATGGTTTTTGGTGTAAAGGTGATCAGGAATATATCCAGGAATATTAGCCCAGGGGTCCGTTGGGGTTTGACTCCTTCCATGATCACATCTTCGTGCTTATGGGGACGGAGCATGATTTCAAATGCCTCAATATATGCCTGGGGAATCGCCACTATCACTTCACCGAGCACCCGGAGCCAATCCTTTAAGGCTTCTGGGGTTTTGGGGCGTCCTGGTAATAGGAATGCGATCGCAATGCCAATGATGATATTTGACGGACTCAGATTGGCAGTCAGCAAAAACCAGATAACCAGTCGTAAGATTAGATTTAGATGCCCAATCATGGTTGAAACACCATCCAGAACAGTAGGATTAACATCAGACTCATCATCCCAATGAGATGGTCAAATTCTTCAAGCACACGGGGCAGCTTGATTACAGATCGTTTGAAAATCAACAAATATGCCAACCACCCAAGGGCAATGGTTGCCAGGGGTTTGATAATATTGGCATAATTATATGCTTGGTAATACACACCATTGACGGCAATCAGCCCACCGAGCAACAGTATCATCGCTAACCAAAAACCGACCTTTACCTGCCCTTGGCTGCCATCCCCATGGGGCAGAAAAATGAATTTAGCAAAGGATATTGCTGTTCCTACGGCAGCAATATTCATACCGATAACTTGCCAGGGCACTAGATTCTTCATGGTCAACACCTTCGCCCCAAAGCCTGACAATAAGGGAAAGCCGGAAATTGAGAAGCTAGCTATAGCCAGGGCAATCCAGATTTGGGTATTAATCGGCTGATGTTGCAGTTCCTTGAGGTTGCGGCTGGGCAAAACACCCGCGATTAAAAAGAGCGCCCCTTTCACCAGGCCGTGGGTCAGGGCATAAAAGCCCCCCACTTCTGGTGCGGCGAGGATAAAGCCTAACTGGGAAATGGTATGAAAAGCCAGCATACGCTTGGTATCTTTTTCAAAGACGGCATAGCCTACTCCCAGAAGCGCTGTCCCCACTCCAAATATCCTGACGATGGGAGCAAGTTCCTCCACAATCAGAGCAAAACGCAACAGTGGAAAGACTCCCGTTTTGACCACAACTCCCGATAGCAACGCCGACACTGGGCTCTGAGATTCGGAGTGGGTCAAGGGTAACCACAATCCTGATACAAATATTCCCCCCTTGACTAACAGTGCCAGAAAGATCAGGGCAAGAGCTTCTGGAGTTGCTCCGCCCAAGCCTTCAAAGGCAAAGGAATGATTGGCCTGATAGACTAAAATTGCGCCGATCAGATAAAACAGCATGGCTGTATTGCTGATCAAAAGATAGCGCAAGGCTACCCAAATTGATCGGTCGGTTCGGGGATAGGCAATCAACAGAAACGCAGCAATACTGATTACCTCTAATGCTACGTATAAACTGATCAAATCTGCACAGATAAATACGGCATTGACACTGCCATGTAAAATAATGGTTTGGGTATAAAAAAAAGCTGTTTTACCACTTTGCCAACAGTAGAGGATGACTGCTGCCGTTACCAGCCCATTGGTCAAGATAAAAAAGGCGCTTAATTGATCAACTAGTAATGTGACACCGAAATTATCTAGCAGCTGTAAGGTTAATGGCGATTTTGCTCGAAGAAATAGCTGTGTCCCATATTCAACCGAAACCATGGCAACGCCTAGGGCGAGGTATCGGTCAAGTTTGGGGATCAGATAAATGCTGAATCCCACAAATAGCGGTAGGGCAATCCAGGCAATGGTAATGGTACTCATGGGGTATTATTATTCTCGATCTCGTTGCTTTCCAGGGTGGGATTGTCCCGTGCCAGTTTCATAACACCTACTAGCATCAAGGCTTGAATCGAAAAGCCGATCACAATCGCTGTCAAGATCACTGCCTGGGGAACTGGATCTGCGTAAGCCCTATTTTCGACGTTTGAAAGAATGGGTGTGAATAAACCATCTCGGGATGCAACCAACACGTAATAGGCAATCACCCCCGTGCTCATGATATCCATAGAGATGATTTTCATAACCAGGTTCTTTTTCAGGATGATGCCGAAAAATCCGCACAATATTGTGGCAAATATGAATGCTTCTAACACGGGTTTTTGCCTATTGGGTAAGGGTTGGTGGTAATTATCTTTATACAATGATACTGTCGAACAGTGCTATAAAATATATAGCACGTTTTAATAGTGCTAGGAACGATTGACACTATTGAAAAGTTCCAAGGTAAACTATAGACTCATGCCACACCAAGGTTTTGGTTTGAGCTTGGAATTGGGAAAAACACGGGCAATAGCAGATGACAGAATCGACTGATGGCAAATCAATGGTTAACCTCAGCCCTGAGGATGTCAGCGATACAGTTAGCGATACAATTGGGGGGTTGCCAACTAGTGAAGGTGTGCCGCCGAAGGATGTCTACACTTGGGATCGGGATGCATTAGCCGTGAATCTTTTGGATTTATCAGTACCATTTGAATTGGTTGGGCGGCAAGCACAATTCCAGCGCATCACTCAAGTTTTAGCCCGTGATGGCAATCTGCTGATTGTGGGAGTGCCCGGAAGCGGACGGCGGACTTTGGTAAGGCGGGCCGCACGGGAAGTTGGAGTTAAAATCCTGGAGGTTGACTGCATCCGGGTTACGGATGGTCAGCGCTTTGTGCAACTGCTGTGGGAGAGCATAAACCAGACCTTTCCAATGGCAACGGTTCAAGCTCTAATGGCAGATTGGATTGAAGGTAAGGCAGCGGAATTATTTGTCCTGAAGGATGAAGCCAGTGGCACAGAGGGACTTAAACCAGTTCGGATCCAGAGCAAAGAGCTGCAACGGAAAGCATTTGAAGCATTACTCGATCTCCTGCAAAGGTTAGCTGAATCTGAGGGGGAACGGGTAGTGTTGATTTTGGAAAGTTTCCCCCACATCCGCTCTTGGGATCGTCATGGGGTGTGGGAAAAATTTTTGAGGGAACAGATCGAGGGTCAGACTCAGGTAAGTTATGTACTAGTGGCAACGATTGCAGAAACTAGTATTTATCCCCATGAACCAGGGAATAATTTGGAAATCGTGCAGCTGGCTCCTTTAGCTAATGATGTGGTTGCGGCTTGGGTAACTGAAGTTTTGCATACGCAACGGCTGACCTTCGATCCGCGATCGCAAGCACTGGAAATCTTTGTCAATGCCGTCCAAGGACACTTCGGTGATGCTTCGGCACTGGTGCGACGCCTCAAGTCGGTACGAGTTTCTGATGGGCTAATTCGTGATGGCCATGTTCAGCAGGCCATCCAAGAACTGCTAGCGGACTTATCCATGGTCTTCGAGTCATTACTGATGCTGCTTCCAGCTAATCAAGCCCATCTTTTAGAATCCCTGGCCCTAGACCCTACCGACAAGCCACAAAGTCGAGATTACATTCAAAAGCATTACCTATCGAGAGGGGGTTCTCTCCAAGGAGCGATCGCTGGGTTGCAGCACAAAGGTTTGATTTATGGCTCCGAGCAAGGCTACCGACTGGCTTTACCTCTGTTTGCTTTGTGGCTTTGCCAGCGTTTAAGTTGATCTCAAATTCAGTAGATGCACCTCAAGTAGCGTGACTGTAGGTCAATCGCATTTTTATTCTGTGTTATGTTTACTACTTTTTTGCTACACTCTGGGTATTATCTATGATGCCCAATGAAAGACGCTTTATCCTTTTTGACTTGCCTGAGCTAATAAACGCACACTTCAAGCCATGAACTCCCTAGATGCAATCACCCTCAAAGCCTTCTTGGTCGCCCTAACTCAGCTAGAGGATTCACTCTCAGCGGAACTTCAGGGTGAGTTAAATGCCCTTGGGAAGGAGTTTCCCTCCGGTGTTTCCAATCTTCATTTCTTGGCTAAGGGTTTGGCTCCCTTGGAAGAGGCTTACAAGAAGGCTCGTGGTATTTTGCAAGCTGACCCAGGAGAACGCCTCAATTGCGCTGGGTCTGATTTTGAAGATGCAGCCGAGAGTTATCAAGAAGACCTTCGGAATTTTATTACGGTGTTAAATGCCTCAGACTCTGTAGCTTCAGCTAAGGAAATAGCTCAAGAATCAGTCCCAATTCAGCAACTTCTGGTTCAGCTTCAAAAGGAAATGAGTATTACAGTGTCAAATCCTGCTAGTATTCCAGATAATTCTGAATTCGAGGCAGCAATGGAAGCTTTCGCGATAACTCGCAAAAACTATCGCAATGCTTTTCGGGAATTAGCTAAGTGAAAGAGCCTCGCTGGGTGCCAGAGCAAGCAGTAATAGCTATCCATGACGAGTTAATCCTAGAGCATGGCGGATGTTTTGGATTAAGAGATCCGAATTTACTTTCCAGTAGTTTAGCTAGACCTAAACATTTATTTGCTTACAGTGATAGTGCTAGTCTGTTTGATCTGACAGCAGCCTACGCTTTTAGTTTGGCAAAAAATCATCCTTTCGTCGATGGTAACAAGCGAATTGCCCTTGCTGTCATCGACGTTTTTTTACGTTTAAACGGATATGAGTTAGTGGCCGCAGAAGAAGAAGCCGTGATCAAGATTAATAATTTAGTAGAAGGAATAGAAAATCAAGAGTCTATAGCTACTTGGATTGCAGGTAACTCCCAGGAAGTGTAAGTAATAATAACAATATTTTTTGATTTTGATTACTAAACCGATGCTCTAGCGCTTTGCTGTGTCGATTGAGGGGATAATGGGTACAAGCTTAAATTAGTACGCTGTAGAAAACATGAACAGTGAAGGTGTACCACCGCAAGATGTCTACACTTGGGATTGGGATGCAAAAGCCCGTGAATCTTTTGGATTTATCAGCGCCATTTGAATTGGTTGAGCCCCAAGCACAATTCCAGTCTTTGCTTTGTGGCTTTGCCAGCGATTGAGTTGATATCAAATTCAGTAGATGCACCTCAAGTAGCGATGACCTACGGCCAATCGCATTTTTATTCTGTGTTATGTTTACTACTTTTTTGCTAGACTCTGGGTATTATCTATGATGCCCGAATGTTATGGTCTCTGTTGAGCAAGTAATCAAAGAAGCTTTATCTTTGCCCAGTGCATGGAGAGCATTGTTGGCTCAGAAGCTGGTTGAAAGTCTTGAGTTTGATGTAGACGAAAACCTACAAGCACTTTGGGTAAGTGAAGCTAAGAAGCGTCGAGATGAAATCCGAAGTGGTATGGTTCAGCCTATTCCTGGAGAGGAAGGGTTAGCTAGAGTGAGGCGACTTCTGGAGCCATGAAATATGTCTTTCACCCAGCAGCCTTGACTGAATATGGTGAAGCAGTCGAGTTTTACGCAGAACGTAGAGTTGAATTGGCACAGGCATTTATCAATGTAGTTGAGGATGCAATTTTCTGAATTGTTGCGTCACCAACTCGTTGGGCTGTTATTGATGAAGATATTCCTCGATGTCTGACACGTAAATTTCCCTACGGGATTTTATACACTATTGAGGAAGATTACATTTTAATTGTGGCGGTGATGCACTGTAGTCGTGAGCCAGGATATTGGAAAGAGCGTGTCAGGGAGAAACCATCAGATGCATAAAATGATCTGAGGTTTGGTACGTCATTCGGACAACTAAGCTGTTATAGCACTAAGGTTATAAGTTAATACATTTTACTGATCCGAAGTGGGTGGATCTCATATTTGCTATTTGACCCTGCTTCCCCAAGACCGCACTACATCACTTCTGAGTAAGGCTTCTAGAATTTAGATGCGTTTGCCCTAGCTAGATAGTCCCTTAAAAAGTATCCCAAATTTCCTCCGCATAACGGGGTGGCATCGCCTCAGCATTGGTAAATGTCTGTTTCATTATCTGTGAAGCTTTCTCTATTTCTTCCCCCTCCCAGTCTACAATCAATAAATCGTTGGGACTACAGTGAAAGAAGGCGCAGAGTTGAGCGAGGGTAGTAAAAGCGATCGCTCTTAGCGGAAGCTGAGGCCTTTGGGCCACGCTTTGCGAACGCTTCATCGCATTCGCTTCCCCATTTTCAAGTTCCCTTAATTCTTGCCGATCGATTCCCGTAGATTCAGAAATTTCTTCGTAACTGATATTTCCGGAATTAGCTCTTAATTGGGCGTTGCTGATTCTGAGTATGGTTTCGCCCCCCTAGCCCCCCAATTCTGGGGGGAAAAACTCTCAAAGTCCCCCAGAATTGGGGGATTTAGGGGGCTTTAATAAAACCAGATTATCGCGCATTCATTCCTTAATTCAGCAACGCCCTTAATTGTGCTAGTTTAGTTGTGACTTTCATCGTGCAAACTGACCTGATATTTTTTAGTTTATGAAATTAGGCAAAAATTCTAATAAAATTCCCGCGCCCCCGCCCCACACTTCCCTTCTTTTTTACAAAAATAGCACTACGCATTTAGATGTTTGACATTTCTAAACTCCGAAACCTAGTCCTAGCTTACTTTTGACTTCTGACTTCTAACTTCTGACTTGCGCGTAGCGCTATATCAGATGCACCCTACTGTTGCCTGTTCCCTGTTCCCTGTTCCCTTTGCTATAGGCAGATGACGATGAAAATTACGAAAGAACCCTTCTGGGGATACTCGTTCTTTCCAAATCCGGCGACATTCATACTGTAAATCTACAAATTCCCGGGATGATAGATTGTCGTGAAACTCAGCAATTTTATCGCCAATTAAATGAAGTTCATTCTCCTTTATCCAAACACAGTATTTCTTCCAATCAATGTCAAAGTCGTAGGGAAGCACACAATCGGTATCTACAAGAACTGGAATTCTGCCACAACACAATGCTTCATAGAAGCGAAAGGAATTGTTACCTGAGCCACGGCAACAGAAGATATAGTCACTGTCTATTAGGTTATACACAAATTCCAGCCGATGCTTTTGCTTCAACTTGAAGTCCGGTTGATTGAAGAAAACTGGGCGTTCTCTAATCAGAAAGTTGGTGATTATGTTAGGGTCTTTGGCTAAGATATCTAAGGCTCGACCTCTTAACACATGTCCCCAATTATAGGGAGGAATAGTAGTTGTCAAGTTCAAGACATTCTTTTTGACTCTAGACCATAAAAATTTTAAGTGGGTTTTGGGATTTTTCCTGACGGCATAACCACAGAAACCAACTACCGGTTTTAAGCATTTTTGGCGGATATTGAGTTTGTTGTCCAGATAGTTTTCAACAAAGTCTTCGCTCCAGTGAGGTAGGGTAAAATCGTTGTTTTTTCTAAGGGATCGATAGAGGGAGTTACGGAATACAAAATCACTTTCAATCGGTAAGTTAAGATGGGAAGAAGTTCCACCAAAAAAACTGATTAAGGGCTTGCCTGCTGATTTAACGTTTTCTGCTAATTGTCTGGCTTTATGTTCCAATTCAGAATTGCATAGTGCCCAATTAACTGGTACAATTGCAAAATCTGCTTCCTCCAGAGACGACATCTTAAATAGAGACTTTCCAATCTCTACATAGTGGTCAAAACAACTACTAATGGGATCCTCAGGATTTTCGGGAGGCTTGCCCCAAAAGGGGTATAGGATTGCCTCATAGGTCATGCCCTCTGGCAGATAGTTCTGGTCACAGAAAATTTTCAAAGTCATAATTTTAGGCTCTAGGGAACAGGGAATAGGGAACAGGGAAAAAATCCTGTGTACCTCAGGTGCGACCCGTGGTGAATTTAATTCGCCAAGGTCAAGCTCACCTAATAGCTAAAAAAACCCTCTAACACTTTAGACGTCATTAAATCACACTTTTAGGCTATATCCATGCCTTTTTGCCAAATTATTTAGTTTGAAAAATTCTTAGGGAGTAGGAAGCTTCAACGCAGAAATATATCTTAACCTTTACTACAACTGCCATACCAAAAATTTTGCCTGCCTATCACAGGCTGGAAGCCTGTTCCACATTGGGAAAAGGGTAAAGGGTTACGGAGTCCACTCCTGGGCACACACCACACGAAAACCAATATTGCCGACGAGGTGCCTCAAGGCCGGATTAAAGACGCCGCGAGACCCAGAACGGCAGTTTTTAGGCAAGGTGTAGCAGGAACCACCCCGCCACCCCCGATATTTATTATCATTTTCATTATGGCTATCCGGTTCATCTTGCCAGGCAGTGCCATCTGTCGGCGCACCTTTATAGTTTGAGTGCCAATGGTCTGCACACCACTCCCACACATTCCCATGCATATCGTAGAGTCCAAAATCATTGCCTACCCCAAAACTACCCACTGGGGTGGTTTCTCTACGATAAATCCCTGATGGCCCATTACCATAAGACCCTTTCCAACCACCGTGTTGATCATCTGTTCCATTGTAATTAGCAAACTCTGTAGTAATCGTCTCTCCAAAATGAAACGGGGTGGTTGTTCCAGCTCTACAGGCGTACTCCCACTGGGCTTCACTGGGCAAGCGATAAGGGCGTTTGGTATACTCGGACAGCCGCTCACAAAACTCTACCGCATCAGACCAAGAGACTGTATCTACAGGTCGGTCTTTCCCTTTAAAATAGGATGGATTGGGTTCAAGTTCTCTTTTGACTTGGAGTAGGGCGGCCACCGCTTGCCATTGGGCTTGGGTAACTGGGTATTTACCCATGAAGAAGGATTTAACCGTGACTTGATGCTGTGGACTTTCTGTGTCTGTATGCCCCTCTTCGGTTTCTGGGGAACCCATCTCGAAAGTGCCACCGGGGATGGCAACCATGTCCAAGGTGATACCATTTCCCAAGTCTTCAGTGAAGTACTGAATTTGTCGCCGATGGCGTTTGATATTAAGTTCTGATTGCTGTTCTTCTTTACTTGTTTCTGCCATCACCATTGTTTGGTTTTACTGATGTAAAACTGGCATCTTGTGTAGAACTGGCATCTTGCCAGTGACCAATATTATTAGATCTTGCCAGTAATCAAGATGATTATGCATCACAGGCTGGAAGCCTGTTCTACAAGAGATGCTTATACAACAGATTTCTACCGGTAGAACTGGCATCTTGCCGCGTGATATTATTATTAGTTGTAGAACTGGCATCTTGCCAGTGACCAATATTATTAGATCTTGCCAGTGACCAATATTATTAGTTGATTGAGCTTGACACAGGCAAGCTATGCCCGCAACAGGCTAGAAGCCTGTTCCACAAGAATAAAAAAAACAGGGTAAAGGGCAAAAGGGCAAAAGGGTAAAGGGCTAAAGAGTCCACGCACACCCACACACCACACGAAAACCAAACTTGCTGCCGCTGCGCCTGAGGAGCGGATTATAGAAGGGGCGAGACCCAGAACGGCAGAATCCAGGGTCGCTGCGCCAAGAACCGCCCCGCAACAGCCGGGATAGATTATCATTATCGTTATTATTGTTAGACTCATCTTCCCAGGCACTACCATCAGTTGGTGCATCTTCATAGTTTGAGTGCCAATGGTCTGCACACCACTCCCACACATTTCCATGCATATCGTAGAGTCCAAACTCATTGGCTACCCTAAAACTCCCCACTGGGGTTGTTTCCTCAAGATATTTGCCTTTGGAACCAGAGCCATAAGTATAGTTGCCATCATAGTTAGCTAGGTCGGTTGTAATTGTCTCACCAAAATGAAACGGAGTCGTTGTACCTGCTCGACAAGCATACTCCCACTCGGCTTCACTGGGCAAGCGATACTGGCGTTTCGTATACTGGGAAAGTCGCTCACAAAATTCCACCGCATCATACCAAGAGACTCTCTCTACAGGTCGGTTTTCCCCTTTAAAATAGGATGGATCGGGTTCAAGTTCTGTTTTGACTTCGGGTAGGGCGGCCACAGCTTGCCATTGGGCTTGGGTAACTGGGTATTTACCCATCAAGAAGGATTTAACGGTGACTTGATGCTGGGGACTTTCACTTTTGCTATGCCCCTCTTCGGTTTCTGGAGAACCCATGATAAAGCTCCCTTCACGAATGCCAACCATCTCTAGCTCAACTCCATTCCCTAAGTCTTCGGTAAAACCATAAGCTCCATGCTGATGACGGTTGATAATTAGTTCTGTTTCTGTTCTCAACCGGCGTGTTGGTTTCAACTCAATAGTTGCCACTTCAAACGTAAAACGTTCTAGCACAAGATCTATTGATATCCGTTCCCCTGAAGAAAGGAAAAGTCTAGCGTTAATCTCTGTCCCTGCTCCCAGCCCAATGGTTACCACCTCACATTCAAAGGTTTGCAAAGGTGGAAAACCTTCAAGCTGAGTGACTTGATTAAGGCTAAGGTTTACCCCATGAACACCATAGGATTGACCAGCATCAGGGGGAATTTGATCTTTGAGCCAGATTCCGAGGGATTGAGCAAATTTCATTAATCGGTCATATTGACTCAACTGGGGTCTAAATTCTTGAATTAAACGCTGTAATCGGGCTAATTCTGCCTGTCCATTTTTTCCTCGGTTAACCAATCCTTGTAGGGCTGTGGCAATCTCTTCTTCTGCTTGAGTGCGATGTTGATCTAAATACACCATGGCTGCCCATTGTTGTGCCTGGAATTCTCCCTGTCGGCTAGGGGGATGGGTTCCCATTAAATAAGTCACGTAGTCCATCAGCAATTGGGCGACGGATTTGAGGCGATTTGTGCCAAATTTATGCTGAAATTCTGGTGTTTCAAATTGTGCCAATAAATTAGACCGTACCGCCGGAGTCATGGCATATAATTCATAACCAACTGGACGGCATAACTCCGATAACAGTAAATCCGCTTCTGCTATCCAAGGCACTTCCTCGTTCAGTAAAAATTGCACTCGGATATAATTCACCAATTCCGGAGTCAAGACCAAGGGCAAGGCACAATGACAAGCTAGATATCGATAGTTAGGTTCAAACCTGGCCACAAACCGTTCAATTTGTTGTTTGGCTAATTCTCCCGTTAATTGGTCAGATGAGGAAGTTGTCATAGATCTTAACGAATCTGTGCGATCGCTTGATTTAACCCATGAGGATCGAGGGGGTACATTGGTACTAAATGAGCGATAAATTGGGCAGTGCTTCCCTGCCAGCGTTCAGAGGGAACGGGATTCAACCAGGCAATTAACTTGGTATGCTGTTTAATGTGCCACAAAACTTCAGCGGTTGCTGAAAATCTTTCCGAACGGCGATCGCCACGAGCTGCTCCCCCATCGCTGACAATTAAAACACTGGTATCCCCATCGGACTCTGCCAAAATCGATTCAAACTTTACCTTTTCGGTTAGATAAGGGTCTTTATAAACATACTCTGGTGGAACGTTGTGGAAATAGCCCACCCGCACCCGTTCGATATTACTGTCGTGTTGGGCAGTTTCCACTAAATCTCGCGTAAAGCGGTGAAAGGGAGTCATGGAGCCTTCCTGATCCAGCAACAATAGCAAATCAGCGTGATTTTGCTCCCTTCGGCTGTATTTGGGCTTTAAAAAAAATCCCTGTTGGCAGACCTTGGCAATTGTCCCTTCCACATCCAGAACATCTTCTCTACCATCTGCCACCATCCGCCGTAAATAACGCCAGCTATAAACCATATACCTGCGAGAAATGGGATAATACCCTTGGAAATCCCGGTCTTCTGTCTGTTCTAATGAATTGATTGATGATTTGACCGGCAGTAAGGATAATTCAGGAACTGGAGTAGGAGAGTCTACCCTTGAGGTAACTTGTTCCCCAGAGGATACAGGAGGAGGATTCTTAGGGGAGGACGATGATTCCGGTGATTCTGATGGAAATTCCCTTGGTTTTGCTTCCTCTTGGCTCTCTTCTGCGCTAATGGAACGAAAAATGACTTCTAAATGGTCTTGTTGGGCTAGGGAATGACACCAAAGCGTCCGCAAAAGTTTTTTGAGAGCATTGGCATCCTGCACTCCCCAGCCGCCCTCCATAGCTTGTAAGGCAGCTAAATATTCATTAATTCCCAAGGCAAACCCATCCCGGCGCAAGCGGTAAAAGAGGCGAGTTAACAGAGGGCGGGGATTAACGTTACTCATACCAATTTCATAAGACAGTGTAACACG
>NZ_GL890970.1:86095-94025 GCF_000211815.1 Moorena producens 3L | reverse complement strand
CTTTAAAAATTTAGCGATCGCAGTCTTCACTAAATCGGATTTAGGCATTGCCATGGTCTGTGGTTTCTGTTTCTGTTGATAGTGAACTTTGACAATTTTCTCTAACTCTTCCGGTTGATTAGGGAAACGCACATAGTGATATAAACAGCGGCGTAAGAAGGGAGAGGGGAGACTACCTTTTTCTTTGTTACTGGTAATAATTATAATTGGTAGTTGCTCTTGATTCGCCTCTATCGTTTCTCCGTAGGGGGGATCCCCCTAAATCCCCCTTAACAAGCTATGCATTAGTCACATCTTTCTTAACAATCCAGAGAGCTGATGGGACGTGAGGCAAGGTGGAATTACTTCATATTACTTAATCCATATCCGTGTTGAGTTTTTGTTCTTCCATTCAACCTCCATTGGGTACTTCATAATGTAATACAGAAGAATTATGCATTTGGGGTAGCTTGGCGTACGCAAAAACGTGCTGACGAACTCAGGGATGATCCAATGGAAGTGAGTAAACTGACAGAGCCACGAAAAATTCTCAACTCGGAGGGACTTAAATGAAAGCTTGGGCAGTAGAAGAGCTGCAAGATGCTGAATTAGGGGATGTACGTCGCAAAAAACGGTTGATGCGGATTGTCAGCGATTTGGCAGCCCAACCAAATGCCAGTGTGCCGCAAGCTTCGGGAAACTTAGCTGCGACCCAGGCTGCCTATGAGTTTTGGAAATCACCTTACATTAAACCGGAAGCGATCGCATCAGCTCACCAACGCCGTACATTAGAACGAGTAAAACTTGAGTCTATTGTCATTGCCATTCAAGACACAACAGAACTGAATTTCACTCATCATCCAGCGAAGAGGGGTATGGGTTACTTGGACAATGCTAAGGCAAGAGGCTTAAAAATTCACTCAGTATTTTGTAGTACAAGTAATGGTGTGCCTCTAGGTGTATTACATCAACAAGTCTGGGCTAGGGATATCGCGCTCGTTGGGAAAGAAGCATCAACGACACAAAAAACCCATCTCTGAAAAAGAGAGCCAGCGTTGGAAAACGACCTTGGATGCTACCCAGAGTCTGATTGCTCCAGAAATTACCGTTGTCACAGTGGCTGATCGCGAAGCTGACATCTATGAGTTGTTCATGCTGCCGCGCCGCCCTTCCTCGGAGTTTCTGATTCGTGCGATGCACAACCGTACAGTCAAACCTACCTCTGAAGACCAACAACTCCAACGTCTTGACCAAGCAATTGGAACAGTAATGCCTTGTGGTCAGCTGACCTTAGAACTCAGACGAAATCCAGAACGCCTTGCCCGTCAAGCTACCCTGACCCTACGTACTACAACCATTGAGTTACAACCACCAGCTACTCATCCCGAACGGGAGCGCCTCCAACCAATCCGCCTACAGGTAATAAAAGCAGAAGAAGAAAACCCACCACCCGGTGTGGTACCAGTTCGTTGGTTACTCTTGACTACCTTAGAGGTTACTTGCTTTGAGGATGTGGTGCAATGTTTGCGTTGGTACTCTTATCGTTGGTTGATTGAACGCTATCATTATGTCCTCAAGAGCGGTTGTCGCCTCGAACAACTGCAACTGGAAACTGCCGACCGCATCCACCGAGCTTTAGCCACTTACACCATTGTGGCTTGGCGCTTGTTGTGGATGACTTACTTGGCTCGTTACCACCCTGATACTCCTGGGGATACGGTACTAGAAACCCATGAGTGGCAAGCGCTTTACTGCACTATTCATCAAACACCCTCCCCACCTGAGGTCCCCCCTAATTTGAGGACTTGTGTGCGTTGGATAGCCCAGTTGGGTGGATTTTTGGCGCGCAATAGAGATGGTGAACCAGGGGTGAAAACCCTTTGGCAGGGTCTGCGACGACTGCATGATATCGCACAGACTTGGCTTCTACTTTCCCCGAAAACCACTTCTGGTGTCAAGTCCCATTATGTTAAGAAAAATGTGACTAATGCATAGCTTAACAAGGGGGACTTTCACTCTTTTTCAAGGGGGACTTTCACTCCACGTTCCCCCTTTTACGAAGGGGGGTCTTACGGGGGATACGTTNAGGNATGACGTAACGTAGGTACCCGTAAGGTACGTTCCGTACGTACGGGTTAACGTTACGGGTAACCGTTCCGTAACCCGTACGTTTACCGACGTTACGTACCGTACGTTACGGTTACCGTTAACCGTTTAACCGTAAACCGGTTACCGTTACCGTACCGTTACGTACGTTCCAACGTTACGTCGTACTTCGGCGTTCGTACCGTACGTTACGTACCGTAGTTCCGAAGTTACGTACGGTCGACTCCGTAGACGTATACTGACTNCGCATTCGATCGNTCCTGACNCTCGAGACTTCCGGATTTACGCTACGTTTACGAACTTGACTCAGCTGCTACNTACGNTACCGTACGTACGTTCGAACGTTCCCTAAAAGGACCCTTGGAAACCTTGGTACCCTACGTACCGTAGTCGACTCGACTAGTACGCTACGTCTTAGACGTATCGTACAGTCGAACTCGTACTACGTACGTACGTACGTACGTACGTACGTACGTACGTACGTACGTACGTACGTACGTACGTACGTACGTACGTACGTACGTACGTACGTACGTACGTACGTACGTACGTACGTACGTACGTACGTACGTACGTACGTACGTACGTACGTCGTACGTCGTCGTGGNGNGNTCTGATCTGTAGCCTCATTAAAGGAAATTGGTATCATGAACCTGCATAATTAGGATTTTGCCAATCTTGCCGCAATTTAAATACTAAATCTCGATAGGGAATTGTATTGTCTTGCTGCAGTTCACTCACAGGATAAGGTTCCGATTTAAAGTGATGTAAGGCAGCCAGCCAATCCAGAAACTCACTGGTTCCCGGAGGTTTAAACAGACTTTTATCCTCTCGTATCTTTAAAAATTTAGCGATCGCAGTCTTCACTAAATCGGATTTAGGCATTGCCATGGTCTGTGGTTTCTGTTTCTGTTGATAGTGAACTTTGACAATTTTCTCTAACTCTTCCGGTTGATTAGGGAAACGCACATAGTGATATAAACAGCGGCGTAAGAAGGGAGAGGGGAGACTACCTTTTTCTTTGTTACTGGTAATAATTATAATTGGTAGTTGCTCTTGATTCGCCTCTATCGTTTCTCCGGTTTCCCGAATCAAAAATTTCCAAGGTTTATCCAATATCGACAGTAAATCATTGGGAAAATCCACATCAGCCTTGTCAATTTCATCAATAAGCAACACTGCGGGATAGTCGTGGGATTGAAAGGCTTTTCCCAGGGGACCTAGTTCACGGTAATCGTTTGGTTGTTTAGGATTTCTTGGTTGTCCAGTTTTCGGATTAATAGACGGGGTTAAGTTTTGGGTTTGGACATCATGCAACCGCAAAATCGCATCGTATTCATATAATCCCTCTTGGACTTTGGTGGTTGAGCGAATATCCCAGCGATAAAAGGGCAACCCTAATTCATAAGCAACTGCCACTGCTAATCGGGTTTTACCACATCCCGATTCTCCTTCAATTAACAGGGGTCTTTGCAGAAAAATTGCCAAATTCACAGCTTCAATTAATTCGCTGTCGGCAATATAGGGTTCTAATTCTGTGGGAGAATCTGGATGACATGTTTTAGGTCGATGTTTTGGATTGCTATGGAAGATGTATTTAGGAGGATTCATAGGCTATTCCTTGACTAATTTAGATAAATATTGTTCTAACTTTGAGCAAACTGTACTAGGAATACCGCGATTAGATAATTTATAAATTTTCTTGGCTATTTCTTTGCTTTTTAATTTACGTAATCCATAGACTTGTTGCAACCAATCATCAATATCACTTTCTTGCCATTTACTCAAAGACAATTTGATTATTTTTAAACTATCAAAATCGTTGTAACTACAACAATAACTAAGCTTTTGATAAGATTTAGTAAGAGTTGAACTTAGAGAACAAAACAATAAAAAATTTACCCAACAATAATCTTTAGAAATTTCTTCGTGATGTTTTTGCTTCAAAAGATTCCAAAAAGAATCAATAAACCAAGATAAAAGTCTATCATCATTTTCTGTAATAGAATCCCAGTTGCTAAAATCCAAAAAAACAACACTTCCTCCCTGTACACTGTCACCGATCTTTTTAATAATGTTCTGGATGTATTGTTGGTCATTGGGATGAGCTTCAATTGGCTTAAAATAATCCGCGATCGCATTTAGCAAACTTCGCTCATCAGAAATATCAGGTCTTAACAAGGGATCTATGGGACAATACTTAAGTTTACCATAACTTTTACGACTAAGATTGTATTTAATTTCTGCAACACATAAATCTCCTCGCATTGAGGAGGTATCTTGCAGTAAAAATAAAGCCAAACCTCCTTGTTTACCCAAACAATTTTCAATAATAAAATTGACTATTTTTTTTTGTTTATGGAAGTTAATCTTAGATAAGTTTTGAGCAATAGTAGGTTTTGGATTGGGACTAACGGAGGAATCGCTCTTAGTTTTTAATAAATTGAGTTCATTCTCGACTTTGTCAAGCTTCTTAAAGTATTCTTCAGATTGCCTTTGTAAATCACTATACTTAGCTAAATCTGACATAGAGTAACTCATTTGGTTACTGATTTCTTCAATATGTTCATTAATTAATCGTTTTTGTTCTTCTAGAAAGGCTTGTCTACGAATTTGAGTATCCCTTGTCATCTTTCGATTCACATCATCATCTAAAAACCAGAAAGTTCTCGTTTAATTTTTTCGATCTTATCGAAATAAATATTCGCTCGTTTTTCCAAATCTAGATAATTAGCTAAATTGGACTCAAAACCCATTTGCTTGCTCACCTCTTCGACTCTTTCCTCCCACTCTCTCTTTTGTTTTTCAAGAAACCTTATCCTAAATGGTGACAAACGTGGCTTAACTCGCTTTTCTATTTCCTTAGTTCGGATAACAATTGACTCCAACTGTGACCAAGCTTTGACTAAAATTTGTGCAGGAATCATAAAGGCGACTTTTGCCGTTTGTCGCTTGGTATCTGCAGCAACTACCATCCCCACCACTCCCTGCAATTTTTCATCCCAAACCGGAGAACCACTAAATCCTGGTTCAATCCTGTATCCAGTTACCTTAGGATCTTCCAGTTGAATCCATTGTTTAGCATTTTGCTCCGACAATACCCCAGTTGCCCAACCCCCATTAGGAACTCCTGCCGGACAACCAAATACTTGAAATGGATTATTTGCAAGATTTTCTGATAACAGCAGGCGAGTCGCGTTAGCAGAAGCAGGAAGGTGATCAAGTTTCAAAACTGCAATATCTTCTATGGCTTCCTCAGAATCTTCTAAAGGAGATTCAGGATGCCAGCAAACCACCCTGGCCGAAAATTTAGTCCCATTAAGTAAAGGAAAATCAACGTTTATTTCTCCTTCAGGTGAGCTCTGTGTCCTGCTATCAATTAACAATGCCTCTGCCACGACATGAGCACAGGTTAACGCATAGTGTTCGGATACCAGAAAGCCAATACCAACTACTTGGTCTTGATAAAAGATCCTAATAATTGAACTCTTATGGACATTAAAATCCATTTATTTAATTCATCCTCTACTTGCTCTGATTCTTATTATTACTCCATTTTAAAGTAATTTCATAGCTCACTTCGCCACCCACAGAGGCAAAGACGGCTCCCGCATCTGCCGTCAATTTCAAACCAAATTTTACCTCCACTTCATCGGCGGGTTGGTTGAGGTCGCGCAATTTAGTGATCACCGCAGAAGCCACCGGTTTGATTTGATCTAGAGCTTCTTCAAAGGTCTGCCTTGCCTTGAGGACTTGTTTTCCCGATCCCAGGGAGACTCGCTCAATACCACTTTCTGGTTTTTCCACTTCTACCAGAAATGTAGTTCCATCCGCTAGGGAAAATTGCGCTAATTTTTTTTCTTCCATCCTTTGTGTCTTTTTACTCCCATTCAGCAACCCCAGACAGGGTAAATTTTATTGTAGCTGTTTGAGCCGTGGCTGGAACTGGCATCTTGGTGGAACTGGCATCTTGCCAGTGTGATTTCCCACCCTGTGGAACTGGCATCTTGCCAGTGTGATTTCCCACCCTGTGGAACTGGCATCTTGCCAGTTTCGATTTAATCATCAAGGGTAGAACTGGCATCTTGCCAGTTTCATTTCCCACCCTGTAGAACTGGCATCTTGCCAGTTTCATGTCCCACCCTGTGGAACTGGCATCTTGCCAGTTTCATTAATGCCAGACATTGTTAATCAGCTAGTAATTGTTGTGATCACCCAGGCTACGATCGCAAGACTAATTCCAACCGCAACTACCAACACTACAGCCAACCCTGCCAACAGTAAGATAAGAAACAACCAATCGGATTTTTGTGGTGGTGATGATGATACATTTAATTCTTTCTCTAACAGCTCAACATTTTTGACATTTGCCTTCCAGGCCGCATCCACCAGATCCCCTAACACCGGTACAGACCCAGTAACTGTCTCAAGAAGGATATTCAGCACCATCTCCACCAAGGTAGATCTAGACACTCCCAGTCGTGCTGCTTCTACGACAATGTATGATGAAATGATAGTTCCCACAAAATCACCACCCCCTGGTAACAGACCAATGATGGGATCTAAACCAATCCGATAACCTGTTCCTGGGATAGGAATAGCATTGTCCAGTAGGTAGCTTACCCGACGTACACGCCTTAAGGTAGATGTTTTGCGATCATTCCTCATCTTTCCGCCTCCCTGGAGACCCCCGCTATACCTGAAAGGTTAGCAAAAGGACGTGGCATATAAACACCTGGGGAAACCCCAGGTGACAGGCACTCAGGAAAGGGAGGACAGGGTATTAATTTGATATGAATATCCATCCTTTTTGTGAATTGGTGTACAGTACTTGTAACTGATTCCTTGAATCAATCCGTTGGCAGTCGAAATGTTAAACGAGCCAGTTTTACGAGTGGCGACACGTCCAACATAAGTTCCGATCTTTTTGCCTTTAGTAACAATTGCTTTGACAATATCTCCGGTCTGGAAACCTTTGTGGATCTTAGTTCTTGAACAATAACGCTTCGGAAACCCAAATTTATCTGTTCGACAGATTTGGCGAGTTCCATGACCTTTGGCCATAATTAATAAAAATTGGCAATTTTCGACATAAATGGCTTCAACCTTCCCCACACAAGCGGCATCAAGCCAATGTGTTTTAACTAGGTTAAACCGACGTCGATTATATTTAGTCTGGCCTCCCGAACCCGTTTCTACTGGCAATCCAGTAGACTTGAGTTCTTTGTACAGCTTCCAGCGAGTCGAATTGACCGCAGCGGTATCAGCTAATGATCGTTTAGATTGAGACAGGACTCGCTTCAATACATCAGGCTTCCTTGATAAGAATTGTTTGATATCCTGGTTTCCTTTGGCTTGGTTACAATCGTGACAAGCTATTGCCAGGTTACTAACCCTATCGGAACCACCATTAGATCTTGGTTTAATATGTTCGACTTCTAGCCTGGTATCTGTTGCACCACAGTAGGCGCATTTACGGTTCCATTTTTCAAGCAAGTACTCTCGAATTTCGTAGCCGTACAAAGTGCCTTGTTGATACTCAGTACCGGAGATTTCTGGGTTTTCCATTTTTTGAGTGTCGAACCGTACCAATTCTTGAGAAATACCCGTCATGGGACAAAACCGAATTAGCTTTTTAACCCAAGTCAGGATATTATGAACTCTAGACATTAAACTGGGTGCTAGCCACTCCAAAGGACGTTTCCGATTAAGAAAACGAGGTTTTCTATAGCGAGTTTTGCGGTTACGGCGAGAACGTCTTAATTGCCGTCTTGAGGTTAAAGCGTCTCGAATTTTAAATCCACGATGCATTATTTCAGCACCCCAGATAACAGTGTTGTCTTGT
>NZ_GL890970.1:72359-86075 GCF_000211815.1 Moorena producens 3L | reverse complement strand
ATAATTGTAAATGGATACCTTTTAAACACTTTGGCTCTACCTTGCTTGAGCAATAGTCTGGCTCTAGCCGGACGGCAAGGGTCTAATGGTTTAAAGTCTTTGTCAAGTACAAATACACGCATAATTGTGTTTTCTCCTATTGCTAGGGTGAGTTCGCTTAGCCAATGTTTTTTGAGTTTGTCTTGTTAATAGCACTGTCTTAACCCGTTTATGACTGTTTAACTATTAACCACAGAGCAGAAGACTAGCGACGCATCTAAAGGTGTGATAGCTCAAAAAACGTAGACTCAATAGTCTTAGGCTGGTCACGTCATGGACTTTTTCAAGCCCCCGTTATAGCCGTTAGGCGTGGGCGGTGGGTTCGTGACGGGCTTAAATAGGTTGTTTGGTTGAAGGTTGAAGGCAGAATGTAGAATGTAGAAGGCAGAAGGCAGAAGGCAGAATGGTGAGTTCTAAATTCTCAATTCTCAATTCTCAATTCTCAATTCTCAATTCTCAAAAGTGTTTCAGCTCATATCATGTTTTTTTTGCCTTGGCTAATTTTCTTGGTCTAGGTCTCCGATGGGATGCTTGCATTGCTTCTCCTACTATCACATTCAATTGATCCCCTAATAACAGTAGCAGAGAAGTCATGTAAAGCCAAAGCTGTAAGATAATCACGGCTGTTACGGTACCATAGACTTTGTTGTAATTGCTGAAATTGGCAGTAACGTAGTGCCGAAACAAGCCTGAAGCCACTGCCCAGGAAATGGCTGCTAAAACTGCTCCTGGCAATATCGGTGTGCCTAGCTGCCAACGGCTTGGTCCGTAGCGATAGATAAAGGCAAAGGATGCTGCCACCATACTCAGGGCTACGGGCCAGGTCAACAGACTCCAGAGTGTCAACAAGATGGAAGCTCCACTCGTATCAACGACTGTTTTTAGCACCCAGTGACTGATAAATACCAAAAAAGATGCAATCACTAGCAGTATGATACTACCAATGGTTAAGCCTAGAGAAATCAACTTAGCTTTCCAAAACGGTCGTTGTTGCTCTCGGGGGATGTGGTGGATGTGATCAAGGGCATTCATCGCTGCACTCAGTGCCCCAGAAGATACCCAAATGGCTATGATAAAACTCAGGGAAAATAGACTGCTATTGGTGCTGAGGTGAATCTGCTCGGTAAATTCCTGAATTGGCTGCACCGCCTGAGCCGGACCTACTTCCTTCATCATTTTCAGAGCTTGATTCTGTGCCACTTCACTCAGCTCGGGAGGGTGGTGGTACCAGGTTAATTGTAAGGAATATTCAAACAAGCCAATCGCTGTCAGAATTGCTAAAATTGCTGGAAAAAGCGCTAACATGGCGTTATATGCCATTTCAGCAGATAGACCCATTAAGCGACGTTCCATCGCACGCTTGAAAGTCTTCCTGAGGGTTACCAGATTCAGGTAACCAAAGAAACGGAAGAAACGAAAAAAACGCTTAGATAGCATAGGTTCTGATGTGAGCAGGGGCTTGCTACAAATTAATTTGCCAATTTTACCCGTAGTTTGCCCATTACTAGTGTTCAGTAGTTCAATTGACACACTTTAATATTTTATTGACAGTTTACCGTTAACCCGACCCCCTCAACCATAATTAAATTTGATTAAATTTGATTAGTGCTATAGCCGATGGAGTAGTTGTTGATGAGCAACAATGGGTCGCTTACCGAATGGTTAGCCCAAATCAAGGAACTGAAGCAGCAGCTGGCCGATAGCATTAAAGAGTGCCAGGCTGCGGATAAAAGTGCAGCTCATTGGCGTCAGTTATATAATACTGAAGCTCAGCAACGCCGTATCGAAAGCCAACTTGCTCAAGAGCAAATCGAAACTCTCAAGGCTCAACTGCAACAATTACAACAAGACGGATTTCAACTCAAATCAGATCAACTGGAGACGGTTTCGAGTATTGAGCAGAATGTGGAACAACTGCAAACGGTTGAGGAATTAAGGGCAACCCTTAAGTCAGTCATGGCAGAACGCGATCGCTTAATCGATGCCTTAAAGACTGAGCAAGCCAACCATGCTCAAACCCGGGAAAACTTAACGGTTGTGATTAGTGATACTGTTGAGCAACTGGCTAAGGAAAGAAAGAGTAAACCGTCCCAGGTAGAGGAGGTTACCGTCAGCGAGTATTCCCCATCTCCCGATCTTCCCAGCTTCGACAATGAAGATAGTTGGTAAGTATATGCGCTACTTGAGGTGCTACTTGAGGTGCGGTCAGCGGTCAGCGGTCAGCTTCGTGACTTCACTCAGATCAAAAAATGGTTACCTCTTTCATTCACAAACTGATAGCTGATAGCTGATAGCTGATAGCTGATAGCTGATAGCTGATAGCTGATAGCTGATAGCTGATAGCTGATAGCTGATAGCTGATAGCTGATAGCTGATAGCTGATAGCTGATAGCTGATAGCTGATAGCTGATAGCTGATAGCTGATAGCTGATAGCTGATAGCTGATAGCTGATAGCTGATAGCTGATAGCTGATAGCTGATAGCTGATAGCTGATAGCTGATAGCTGATAGCTGATAGCTGATAGCTGATAGCTGATAGCTGATAGCTGATAGCTGATAGCTGATAGCTGATAGCTGATAGCTGATAGCTGATAGCTGATAGCTGATAGCTGATAGCTGATAGCTGATAGCTTACCTACTCACTGTCCATCATAGGATTCATCACAATGGTGCGAGATATCACTACAACATTGCTCACCACCAAGTGTCACCTATAAGATATACTTTCCCTGAACTCTACAAATAATGACATCAAGGATAGTATCTATGTGCAGAGTACTGGGCTATATTGGAGAACCTTTAGCAATTTCCAAGTTAATCCTCGAACCTGATAATTCTTTGGTTAATCAAAGTTACGATTCAGATTACCATCATATGGTACAGTTAGCAGGGTTTGGACTTGCTACTTGGAAAAAAGACACTCTCAGCGCCAATTATCCTTTCATCTATAAAGGAACTAAACCACCTTTTTATGACAGAAATTTACAGTCTTTGTGTGAGAGTCATGAGACTAATTTACTTTTATCCCACATCCGAGCAGCATACTACACTTATGAAGCGGTTGTCCATGAGCATAATTGCCACCCGTTTATTTTTCCAGGATTCCGTTTAGCTTTAGCACACAATGGCTGGATATACGGGTTTCAAGAGATTCGCTTCCCTTTATTAAATAAGTGCAGACCAGAAATTATCCAGAATCTAGAGGGAAGTACCGATACTGAGGTAATCTATGCTCTAATTATGTCACAGGTCGATGATCCGACCAAGGATTTGTCTGTTGATGAAATTCTAGATGCTATCAACAAGACAGTTAAAATTATTCTTGATGTTCAAACTGAGTACAATTGTGAAGGAATCAGTGTTCTAAAATTGTTCCTGGCAGATAGTAATGATTTATTAGTTGCCAATCTCGGGATTGGCTATAACCGACAGCTAGATGTACCAGGTGACTGGCAAAAATTAACAAATGAAGAATTACAAGAGCTGAAAAGCGATAGAGAAAAAGATGCATTGTACCTCCTCAAGAGTCCTGTTTGGTCATTGAAGGGCAAAAATTTTGGAGATTATGATGGTTTTAAGATGCAATCTGCAGCAGATGAAGATGTACGCTCTGTTATTATTTCTTCCGAACCACTGACTGAAGATGTGACTGGTTGGTCAATGGTTCCTTTTCAACATATTTGTTTTTTCGATAACAATAATGGTAATCCAAGAGTTGAGACTAAACCATTTCCCTTCAACTAATTTTTATCCAGTCGCTGATTTCTAACTGGTAATCGAGTAGCTAGGTTGGGTTTAAGTGTTAGACCCAACCATCAATGCTATTGCAGTTATTAATTGGATGAGGTACTTACTTCTGGGTTGCGCGGGAGTAGGGAGTAGGGAGGAGGGCAGTCATAAAATCTGGTTATTTGTGGACTATACGGCGATTCAACTATAACATCCTTGATGCCATTTTCTATAATAAGGGGTTATAGCGCTTATCAAAAAACCTGGAAATTATGAAAAAATACATTCCACTCCTAGGGCGGATATTCCTTTGTGCTATTTTTCTTAAAGCTGGTATCGATAAACTATTTAACCCAACCTATACTCAACAATTGATGGAATCCAAAGGGGTTCCCGGTATACTGATTATTCCCACCATCATTATACTGTTGGCGGGTGGATTATCCGTATTACTAGGCTATAAAGCTCGTTGGGGAGCATTAGCGCTAATTGGATTTTTAATTCCCACCACCTTGATTTTTCACACAGATTTCTCTAATCAAATGCAAGAAATTCAATTTCTGAAAAATCTAGGACTAATCGGTGGATTATTGATGGTAGCAACCTTTGGACCAGGACCAGTTAGCTTTGATAACCGCAGTCTCTGGGATCGAATCCAGTTCGTCTTGCCATTAAAGTATGACTGGCGGAGAATCTTAGGTCGATTTCGGTTTTAGGGAGTCGGGAGTCGGGAGCGGTGCGACCCGTGGCGAATTTAATTCTTAATGCGGAAAGCGCACCGAGGGAATCGGGAAAGGGAGGGAAGTGTGGGAAGTTTGGGGAGATGGGTAGATGGGGAGTCAGATGAGGGAATTCATCAAGACCATGATAAAAAAAGTATTTAAAGATACCAAATTAATCCAAAACTACCTATTCCCTGTTCCCTGTTCCCTGTTCCCTCTTAAAAACTGGCAATTAGCAATCACCAATTACCATTTTCACCATTCCCTCAACTGTGTTACTAGCTTCTTAACCTTAGAACTGTTGAGGAATTGCAGAAATTCCTGGGTCAGCTGCTGCTCCTTTTGCCTAAACTCAAGAATACGGTCTTGCTGAATAGGAGTTCTTTCTGCTATCGGAATAGTAATCAGTTGATTGAGTTGTTTCCTCAGGGAAAGCTGCTGCTGCAAAATAGCCTCATAGCCTGCTTTGATTTGCTCCTCTTCAGGTAAGTATGGTATTTTTTCGTGAACCCTAGTTTGAGTCTTGTCTTGATTAGACAAATCGTCTTTTTGCTCTGGCACTGGGAAGAAATTTAGCACCAGTTGCGCCGACTGCACCCGTTTTTGTTGCTGCAGCAACTCAGATAAACTCAGGTAGGCATTATCCAAGTTGAGTTTATAGGACTGCTTTTGCTCCTGAGACAATTTCTCTTGAGACAGTTTAGTTACATCTTGCCCCAGGGACTGATATACATTGACTGCTTGCTTATGAAAAATAATGGCGAGTTCTGGCTGGTTTTGTGCCGCCAGGACAGCACCAATAGTCCTAAAGGTAAATGCTTCCCCAGCTAATGAACCCACTTCCCGATGAATCACTAGGGCTTGTTGGTGAGACTCTAATGCTTGTTGGTACTTTCCTAGGCGATGGTAAGCGATACCTAAATTATTCAGAAGCATTCCCTCTGAAATGCGATCGCTTACTTCTTTGGCAATAGTCAAGGCTTGCTGATAGGACAACTGTTCCTGTTCGTGCTTGCCTAGACGGTGGTAAACTAACCCTAGGCTATTGAGCAGTGTTCCTTCGTCTGCCTGTGACACTAGAGAATTGTTTTCCGATTTATCCAGTATTTCTCGATAGATATCGAGAGCTTGCTGGTAGGAATCCAGGGACTGGTGGTCTTGACCCAGCTTATAGTATATATTCCCCAAATTATGGAGAGTCCTGCCTTCGTAGCCACGATTGCTCACTTCTCGGTAGATGGCTAAGGCTTGTTGATAGAATTCTAGGGACTTTTGATCGTCCCCTAGGTTGGAATACGTTAACCCCAGATTATTAAGAGTACTCCCTTCCCCGGTGCGATCGCCTAATTCTCGATCAATTGCTAAGGATTGCTCAAAGAACGACCTGGCTAATTGATATTGACCAAGTTCATCATGAACCCACCCAATAAAATATAGCGCTACTCCTTCTTGATAGCGATCGCCAATGTTTCGTTTAAGTTCTAGGTACTTCTGGAAGCTCTCTAAAGCCTCTTGTAATTGACCTGTACTTAACTGTTGGCGACCTTTAACATAGAGCTGCTGGGGTGGAGTGACTTGGTCTTGGCTAGTTTGGTCAAGACTAGTTTGGTCAAGACTAGTTTGGTCAAGACTAGTTTGGTCTTGGCTAGTTTGGTCTTGAGCCAGAATAGGCGAAAGGGGGAATGTCAGAGAAATGAGTAAAGAGGCAGTGGTCAGCAGGAAGGATGAAGGAACATGAATAAAGGATAAGAGTTTTTGCTTCAATTCAAACTTCCTAGTTTCCACTTGACAATGGTGTTGTCACACCTTATTATATATATCCTGAGTTTAATCAGTTGGTCAGCAAGTACAATTACTTATTCACTCTCTAACTGAGCCTCTTGGTTATCATCTTTTGTTTTCTTAGTAGTCTTCTTGGTGGATTTCCCAGAGGTTTTATTTTTGGTGGAAGTCTTTGATTTACTGGACTTGCTACCAGATTTACCCGATGACGCCTTAGCTGCTATGAGTTCCAAGGCGGTTTCTAAGGTTAACTCCTCCATTGATGTTCCCTCTGGCAGAGAGGCATTAACTTTGCCATGGTTCACATATATGCCATAGGGACCCTGATAGATATTGACTGGCTCGCTATCTTTAGGATGAACCCCTAGTTCCCGTAAGGGTTTTTTAGTCTTGCTGCGAGAACCGCCCCTTGTCCTCTTAGGTTGTGCCAGCAGCTCTAATGCACGGTCTAGGGTAATTGTCAAGACGTTATCCTCAGCTTTTAGGGAGCGGTAATCTTTGCCCTCCTTCCCTTGGTCATGGACAACATAAGGACCAAAGCGTCCGATTGCGGTTTTGACCGGTTTGCCTGTTTCCGGATGAGGACCGAGAAGGCGGGGGAGTGCTAGGAGACCCACTGCCATTTCTAGGTGTACATCTTCCTTATTTACCCCCTTAGGCAAAGAGACACGTTTGGGTTTTTTCTTCTTATCCTCTGTTGCGTCACCTAGCTGTAGATAGGGACCATAATTTCCATTGAGGATATAAATTGCTTCACCCGTTTCTGGGTGTATTCCCAATTTCTCTGGCCCCTCCATTTTCTGCTGAATCAGTACCTGAACCTGCTCAATGTTTAGTTCAGCTGGGGTGAGGTCTTGGGGAATCGAAGCAGTAAGTACACCATTGCCATTGTTCACCTCGACATAGGGACCAAATTTGCCGATCCGGACTCTAGCATCGAGGTCTTCGAGTTCAACAGTACGGGCAACAATGGGGTCAATCTCATTAATCCGTTCCTTGACTTGGTTATCGAGACCCTTTTCTCCCAAATAAAAGTTCTGCAGGTAAGGAAGCCATGGCGCTGCTCCATTGGCAATGTCATCTAAGGTGCGCTCCATTTTGGCCGTGAAGCTCGTGTCCACCAAGTCGGGAAAGTTTTGTTCGAGCAAATTAGTAACTGCAAACGCCGTAAACGTTGGAGCAAGGGCATTTTTCAGTTTCTGAGCATAGCCTCGGTCAATGATAGTACCAATAATACTAGCGTAGGTACTGGGACGACCAATCCCCTCTTGTTCCAAGGTTTTGACCAAGGTCGCTTCCGTGTAACGGGCTGGGGGTTGGGTTTCGTGACCGATAGCTTCTAGTTCTCTACAGTTAGGATGATCTCCCACTTTCAAAGCTGGCAGAATCACTTCCTGGTTTTCTAGAGCAGCGTTGGGGTCATCAGACCCTTCCACATAAGCCCTTAGATAACCTGGGAAGTCAATGCGCTTACCGGTAGCCCGAAATCCGGCATTTTCCACTTGCAAATCAACCACAATTTGAGTTTGTCGAGCATCCGCCATTTGACAAGCAACGGTACGCTTCCAAATCAGGTCATAGACTTTAAATTCGCGATCGCTTAATCCCGTTTCTTGAGAAGTTTTGAATGTACTCCCTGCTGGACGAATGGCTTCGTGAGCTTCTTGAGCTCCTTTGCTCTTAGTGGTATACTTTCTCGGTTTGGGGCTAAGGTACTCTACCCCGTATTTTTGTTCAACGCAGCTACGGGCTGCTGTGATCGCTTGTTCAGACAAATGTACTGAGTCTGTACGCATATAGGTAATGAAACCCTTTTCATACAGACTCTGGGCAGTCCGCATCGTATCACGAGCCGATAGTCCCAGTTTCCGGTTGGCCTCCTGTTGCAGGGTCGAGGTAGTAAAGGGGGGTGAGGGTTTCCGAGTAACAGGTCGTTCTTGTAAATTAGTAACCGTCCAGACTTTATCATACAGGTTGTCTTTGAGTGCTTTAGCCTCCACTTCACTCAACAATTTGACCTGCCTACCTTCGATAATGTCACCTGTATTGGCATCGAAATCACTACCGGTAGCAATTTTCACCATGTCCAGGGTTACTAGCTTAGCATCAAAGGAACTTCCTGCTTCTAGAATCCCTTTCAAATCCCAATAGGTGCCCTTGCGGAAGGCACGGCGTCGGCGTTCTCGATTCACCAACAGCCGCACTGCTACAGACTGTACCCGACCAGCTGATAAGCCCCAAGCCACTTTTTTCCACAGCAGCGGTGAGAGGGTGTAGCCCACGAGTCGGTCAAGAATCCGCCTTGTTTCCTGAGCTCTTACCACCTGATCATCGATCTCACGGCAGTTTTGTAGGGCATTTTGAATAGCATCCTTAGTGATTTCGTGAAATACCATCCGCTTAGTTGGCACTTTCGGATTTAAGATTTGTAACAAATGCCAACTAATACTCTCCCCTTCTCGGTCTTCATCCGTAGCCAAAATCAGTTCATCAGAATCCTTCAGAGCTGCTTTGAGCTGTTGGACAACCTGTTTCTTGTCTTTAGGCACCAGGTAAAGCGGTTCAAAGTCAGCTTCCACATTTACCCCAAACTTAGCCCACTTTTCCCCCTTGTATTTTTCGGGGATTTCACTAGCTGATTGAGGTAAATCACGGACATGACCCATGGAGGCTTCGACCTGGTAACCAGGAGGTAAGTAGTTCCGAATGGTGCGAGCTTTAGTAGGAGATTCGACAATTACAAGGGTTGTCATCGGAGTTTCAACAATAGCGGCGGTGTTGAATAGTCTAATTTAAATACTATTTCTCAAAGGTCGAGGGAGTAAGCCAGTATACTTGCTCCCTACTGAGTGTGGGTATGGTTTTCCAGCATAGTTTTCCAGCATAGTTTTCCAACATTAAGTAGAACCCCCTGATGGCAGTATAAGCTTGCCTCTTAATTTCTACAGTACGCTACTTGTGTTGCAGGCTAACACGAACAAGGAGCAACTGTGTGGGAAAGGAAGTCAGGCAACTCGACCATAGGTACGGGGATTTGAGGGCTACTTATACTTATATATATATATGCGCTTCAGCAGTACTCCCTACTTTTTCGGATTGTGCCAGAAATAATCTTTACCTAGAGGTAAACCACGAATAGCTCATGTAGTATTCGCCATCCAATAGAGCACCGTTAACACCGTAAGTACACCCCTATCCCAATTCCTCTCACTGCTGCTCAAAGATTTGTAAACAATTCGTTCGTTGCCTTCAAAGGTAACATTGATCCGGTGTACGACATAGCTAGTCTCACCTTACCGTGGCACAGAGGGCAGTGAAAGGGCATAAATACGGAATTGTACTTTGTCCAATCTCCAAGGCATACAAGCCATTTTCCCAACTAGCTACAATCACCGATATGATAAGAAAGTTAATCTGGATACTCAAATAACCATAGATCATATCATTAAAGCCTATGGATTTTGCCAATCTTGCCGCCCAGTTGAATGCTGGGGTAATTTTGCCAGAGGGAATTGTAGTTATTACCCTCTTGCTAGTGTTAATCATTGACCTGATTGCTGGGAAAAAGTCGGCTCAAACTATTTCCTATGTAGCCATTGGGGGTCTACTTGCTGCCATAGTTGCCCTGTATTTCCAATGGGATGCTGCAAATCCCATTGCCTTCTTTGGGGAATTTAATGGTGACACCCTGAGTGTGGCATTTCGTGGCATCATTGCCCTATCGACTGTGTCAACGATTTTGATGTCAATTCGTTATGTGCAGCAGTCGGGTACATCCTTGGCAGAATTTATTGGCATTTTGCTCACGGCTACTTTAGGAGGGATGTTCCTGTCCGGGGCGACGGAGCTGGTTACGATTTTTATATCCCTCGAAACCCTCAGTATTTCCTCCTACCTGATGACGGGTTACATGAAGCGTGACCCCCGTTCCAATGAGGCCGCTTTGAAATATTTGCTGATTGGAGCAGCCAGTTCAGCCGTATTTTTGTATGGTGTCTCCCTATTATATGGGTTGTCTGGGGGACAAACGCAGTTGAGTGCGATCGCTCTTGGAGTTGCTGACCTAGAATCCGGTCAATCCCTAGGTCTTCTGATTGCGTTGGTGTTTGCGATCGCTGGTATTGCTTTTAAAATCTCAGCAGTTCCTTTCCACCAATGGACTCCTGATGTTTACGAGGGTTCTCCCACCCCAGTGGTAGCGTTTCTCTCAGTTGGTTCTAAAGCCGCTGGCTTTGCTCTAGCAATTCGTCTACTGATCACTGCTTTCCCATTGTTAAGCGATCAGTGGCATTTTGTGTTCACTGCTTTGACTATCCTAAGTATGATTTTGGGTAACGTAGTTGCCCTAACTCAATCCAGCATGAAACGGATGCTAGCCTATTCCTCTATTGGTCAGGCTGGGTTTGTGATGATTGGTCTAATTGCTGGGACCCAAGCCGGTTACGCTAGCATGATTTTCTACATGCTGGTTTACTTGTTTATGAACTTAGGGGCTTTCGCTTGTGTCATTCTGTTTACCCTACGCACTGGTACCGACCAAATTAGTGAGTATGCTGGTCTTTATCACAAGGATCCACTGCTGACTTTGGTTTTAAGTGTTTGTTTGCTGTCTTTAGGTGGGATTCCACCCTTTGCTGGATTCTTTGGTAAAATCTATTTATTCTGGGCTGGTTGGCAAGCAGGATTGTATACTTTAGTCTTACTAGGTTTGCTAACTAGTGTGGTTTCGATTTACTACTACATCCGTGTGGTCAAGATGATGGTAGTGAAGGAACCTCAAGAGATGTCGGATGTGGTGAAGAATTATCCCGAAATTCGCTGGAGTTTACCCGGTATGCGTCCGTTACAGGTCGGTTTAGTGATGTCGTTAATTGCGACCTCTCTGGCAGGCATTTTGTCCAATCCGCTGTTTTCTTTGGCCAATGATTCTGTTGTTAATACCCCCATACTGCAACAGGCCGTGATTAGTGCTGAGCTGTCTCAAGGGCATCAGGTTTCATTCATGAGTGCTGATAATTGAGGCCCTCAGAGCCATATACCCCAAGGGGTGCATCTCATATTTGTAAAAAAGAAGGGAAGTGTGGGGAGTGTGGGAAGTGTGGGAAGTGTGGGAAGTGTGGGAATTTTCGCCCGAATTTTTTCCTAATTGCATGGATTGAGATGCACCCGACCCCAAGCGCCCCTTCCTTTAGGATAGGGCGCGAACAAGAGATTTTAGCTTGAGTGAGTTAGCCTGACTTTACGGTCAGGCTTTTCTACTCATTGGAACCTCATTGGATCGAGTTTTGGGATAAATTTCTGGTCATGGATAATTGCAATGTCTTGAGAGTTACTAAAGCTTCACGGATTTTCCCTATCACTGGTTGAAGATTAGCTTTAGACAGTCTCCAATAGATGTACTGAGAATAATCTGCGTAGAACTTGAGTAACCTGTCAAATTGCCACGTTTTAGGAATACAGTCATAGCCTAGATGGAGCATGGTTTTATAATTCAGAATCTCCAAGACTGCTAGTTCTGAATCGCTAAGTTCGTGTTTCCAAGCCTCAATGCGATCGCTACTAACGGGTTTAAAGGTCTTGGCGTGCCATCCTAGCTCACGGGTCGGTACCAATTTTTTTTGAGCATTTTTTTTGTTAAACTCCAGCATTGATTGGCTAAAGGATACCCCGAGCCAATTACAAATTCCCTGGAGTTCTTCTTCTGGATTTGTCACTAAGTCTTCGTAGAAGAGGATATGAAACCGCTCGTCATTTTGATAGTGTTTAATGACCTGGAATAAATTTTGCCATTGTTTGGTTGTCGCTACCACATTGGCGATACAGGAGCCCTTCCAAGTTTTGGCAAATTTTTGCTCATTTCTTTTTAGGGAAGCATAGATTGCTCTGAGGTCTCGGATAATTAGAATTAATCTGGCATTAGGGAAATACTTGAGAATGGTCTTAATATTATAGATATTACAAGGATTTTTATCTCCCCAACAACCTGCTTGACCATCAAACTGCTGTATATAGGTTTGATAAACTGTGGCGACTGCTGTTGAATAATTCAGTGGTTTCTGAGCTGTCAAATTTTCTCGCAACTGCTGTCGGTCAATGTTCCACTCCCGAAACCTTGGATCACCGTAGATATCTGTCAAGAAGTTATCGATTTGATTGCTTAAGTCTTTCGATGAACCGTATTTTGGATCCAGATTAACAAAAAACCGACTTTCAGGAGGAATACAAAAATGAGGATGAGCGGTCAGCATTAACCGCAAAAGCGTTGTTCCAGAACGTCCCATCCCAAAAATAAAAAGTGGCTGATTTTGTTGAGACAAAGATTCCATAATGTGTCGATGACGGTAGAGTTTATTTTTGAACTTGAGCAATATAGCACCTTGACTTGTCTCAGCTTGCTTAGCTGATCTGTCCTATCACGTTAATTTGAACACTTATACTAGGCTTGATTAGCTTGAGTTAATTGAAAATTGTTAATTGGCAATTTTCAATTTTTATTTTCAATTAATGAACACCCAATACTGATAAGTAGTCAACCGAACTCACTATCAGCTTTTGACTATCTAATTCCCACTCTAATAGATAGCCCTAGTATAGTAACTGTGGGTCAAAAAGGGATTACAGCAGCTGATTTAGTATAGAGTATGCACCAGGACTGCAGGATTTTTAGTTTATTTGCCAAACCTTTAGGATTTCTCTGTGTCGTTGAATCTTTTTAAAATGCTACCCTGTCTTGATGCAATAGCGAGTGGTTTTGGCGCTGCGTGGGTCACCTGCGTCCGCACCTTGAAAGCCCCATGGGAACCCCCAAGAGCGCGCTCCATCACGCTTTTATTGAAATTATTCAGAATTGCTGAAAGCACGGAATTCAAAACCATGATTTATCCAGGGATAGCCAACTCGTCTTCCTGTGCGATTTCAGAACTATCAAGAAACTATAACTTATGACTTAGGAATTCATCAGTCGGAACTGATCAGGTAATTAACCAGCCTGGAATCACAATTCTGAAGTCGTTTGACAGCCTAATTGCTCCCTGATGATGACGAGATACACCAAATCTTTTTTCCTCTTAACAGTATATTTACTAATTTTTTACATTGTCAAGCCAAAGTCTGATAGATCAGCCTTAAGACGTAAATTTGGGGAAAATCACCTCAAAATTCCTCAAAATTTCTGAAAACTTTATAAAAATAATATATAATTAATTGGTTTAATTAATATTATTTCAATATAGAAAAATTCATCTACATAACTTAAATATTATAACCCTCAAATAACTTAATTCAATAGCAAGGCAAAAGGCTGAGTGGTCAGTGCGTCAGTACGTCAGTAGGTCAGTGGGAAAATGACTAAATTCATTCATATTTATGATGACTAATGACGATAGCATGACTCAAATAGGTGAGGTACACAAGTGTTTGATTTTAGGGGCCAGGGAACAGCGGA
>NZ_GL890970.1:55591-72339 GCF_000211815.1 Moorena producens 3L | reverse complement strand
CTCAACTCCGACCGATAGAACACTTCAGCTTAATTTACAAAATTTTCTATAACCTTCTCTTTTCCTTAATCAGGGGTTGTCTTAATGCTTGCTTTTGCTTTATAATACAACTATCGGAATAGTTAATGGGAAAGAAACTTATGAACAAGTGCGTTTGTACTACCGAAGCAGCATCTCTCCTAGGAATCTCTTCGAGACGATTGCGACAACTCCTAGAGAAGGGTCGCGTCCGGGGTGCTTATAAAAGTGGGAAATTCTGGATTATTCCTCTGTTCAACAATATGCCTCAAATCATTAAAGGCACTAGAGGACCAAAAGGAAAATGGCGTACCAGTCGTCCTCCGGCTCTAGCCAAGATTAATGTCAACCGCAATCACATTGGCTCGAATATCCACAAACGCCCGGAAGAGCGCAAGCCAGTGATTTCAGTAAAACGAAGTGGCAACAATTTATATGGCAACCAGGTAGAAATCCTCGGTCCATGTCGAATTACCTATCAGCCGGATAACCCACTGCCTTGTGGCGCTCGTCTATGGATTGAAACCTTTAGTGATGTCCACTTCATCGGTGTCTGTCAGAATGCAGAATGAAGAATGTAGAATGCAGAATGAAGAATGCAGAATGGTGAATGCAGAATGGTGAATGCAGAATGCAGAATGCAGAATGCAGAATGCAGAATGTAGAATGAAGAATGCAGAATGTAGAATGTAGAATGCAGAATGAAGAATGCAGAATGCAGAATGTAGAATGCAGAATGTAGAATGTAGAATGTAGAATGCAGAATGTAAAATTCCAAATTCTAAATTCTTAATTCTTAATTCTTAATTCTTAATTCTAAATTCTTAATTCTTAATTCTTAATTCTAGAATAATGTTAATGCTCCATTGACCAACAACCAAGGGTTTCACTAACAGAACGTCTTATTTACATGACCTGGACGATGGTGTTGTAAAGGAGTCTATTCTGTTGCGCCTGCGAGCTGATCTAGATTTGAACTTGCACGCTTTATCCTCTTGTGAGTTTTGCTCTTCAGTGGCTGCTGCTGGAACGGATTCTTTCCCTGAGTTTTCATTAGTAGCTTGAGCTGGCTTCACTGGCACAGCTGTAGTGTTGGTAGTATTTTCCTGAGCAGTATTTTCCTGACTAGGAGTATTGTCCCGCACTGGTACTAACACCCTCCTGGGTTTAGGAGTATTTTCCTGACTAGGAGTATTTTGCTGTACAGGCACTGCTCTAGGTTTAGGAGTATTTTCCTGAGTAGAGGTATTGTCCCGTACTGGTACTGACACTCTTCTGGGTTTAGGAGTATTTTCCTGAGTAGAGGTATTGTCCCGCACTGGTACTGACACTCTCCTGGGTTTAGGAGTATTTTCCTGAGTAGAGGTATTGTCCCGCACTGGTACTGAAACTCTCCTGGGTTTAGGAGTCGAGTCTTGACTAGAGGTATTGTCCCGCACTGGCACTGATATTGTTCTGGGTTTAGTGCTCGAATTTTCCCTAGCAGTATTTGTAGCAGTATTCGGTTTTACTGGAACTGATACTGTCCTATTGTTATCGGTATTGTTATCGGTAGAGTTATTATTAGCAGAGTTATTGCTAGGGGTTTCTGGCTTAGGAACTACTATTACTGGATTGTTGACAGCAGCGTTTTCCCCACTAACAGTATTTGGCTTTGCTGGAACTGGCTGGTTAGCAGTTTCTTGGAAAACCGATAGACTAGGACAGTTGCCTTGATCATAGTCAAAGGCTACCTTGACCTGGTAGGGTTTTGTTGCACCAGTTTTGTTGTTAAACTTTCGGAACTGAATATCTTCCAGTGCCTGCTGATTTAAAATGCCGTACCCTGCACTCTGAATCAGCTGTGCATTAGTCACTTCACCATTAGCACCTACTAAAATTCCGAAGACTGTTGTGCCTTCTAGTTTCTTAATACAAGCGTCTTTGGGATAAGTACCACTCACTGTAATTGCTGCTGGTATGACTTCCTTTTTGGGTAAGGTATCCTTTACCAAAGCCATCCATTCTACCAGGTTTTTCCTAGCTTCCTCATCACTGGTATTGCTTACATCTTTTTTCAGTTGCTTCCGCCGCATCCGCACTTGAGCTACTAAATTGTTCTGACGTTGTCGTGCGATCGCAACAGCACTAGGGGGTGCTGGTTTAGTAGGCTCAGAAGGAGGAGGGGTGATCGAAAATTGTGGTGGCGGAGGAGGTGGAGTAACGGATACTGGTGGCTGTTGGTTAGGAAACTCTGATCGGTCAGGAATCTGGTTGGTAGAATTCCCAAATACTGGCAAGGAACCTGTCTGGAAGGAACCTGGATTCAAAGACTCTGTATCGAATGTGAAGTTAGGTCGCGGTGGTGGGGCTGGTAGTGGTGTCCTGGGTTTTGGTGGTAGCTGCTGGATCGGGAAAGACCCTCTGGTGATAATCGGTCTTTTGCGGTTTAGCAGTGGTAAAGGATACTTACCAATTGAGGGTAAGGGTTTTATCGGTAGGGATCTCAGAGGTGGGGATTTGGGAATTTTCAGGGGCTTTAGAGCAGGTATTGAAGGTAGCGGTGGTGGAGGGGGTGGGAAAGGATTAAATAACGAAGGGATGGAGGGCTTGGTCGGAGTTTTGGCATTCGGTAGAGCTGGCAGGGTCAGTGGTGGTGCAGCAGACTTGGGAACACGGCTCAGTTGTTGAGGGCTTAACTCCAACACTTGCACCATTGAGTCTTCCTTAGGCTTTTGATTCTTCAACAAATCACCTAAGATCGGTACGATTAGCATATGAACCCCCAGAGAGGCGGTAACAGAAATCACTAGGGGGTGACTCAGCATTTCTGGGATGTTTTTAATTAAAGAAGCATCGGACATGGCAGTTATTGTTGACGTATTTCCATGGTTGCTAATAAGCTCTCGGCTGAGGAGATGCTTATTCAATTCAGTCTTGGCAAATAAGAGTGAGTGATCGTGCTCGGGCTAGCTATAACAACTATTTTGACAACTACATCGATGGCTGAAACATTGTTATCTCTTGGTTTGCTATCTATTGGTTCACCTTAACAATTAGCAGAGAAAAATAGGGTAATGCCAGATTAGGGCGATCGCATAAATTACGATAAATCACCTGCTCCGGTAGAGTTGCTCGTTCTACCACATAGGCATTTTCCAACAACTGATGTCGATGCAGCACTTGCCACACCTGCTGATAAACTGAACTGACTTTGAGCAGGACTACTACATCTGCCCAAGCCAAAACCTTTTCCAGTTCCTCCACATTATAGAGAGCTGGTAGCACCACCAGGCGCTGATCACGAATGGTCAAGGGTAATCCCAAAACAGATGCTGTAGCCATGGGGGAAGATACCCCTGGTACAGTTTGAATCAGGCTTTGAGGATGTAACTGCTGTAGCCTCTGTGCCAAATAGGTAAATGTGCTGTAAAAACTTACATCTCCTTCGCACACAAATGCTACGTCTTGCCCTAATCCTAGATAATTCCAGACTTGCTCAGCAGCAAGTTGCCATGCTTGGGTCAAGATAGCGGTATCCTGCACATATGGAAATGTCAAGGGTAACTGCACCTGATGATTCTCCAACCATTGAGCGACAATCTGTTGAGCCATTCCTGGTTTTCCACGGACTCCAGTAGGAAAGGCTACTACTGGTGCCTGTTTCAATATACGTAGTGCTTTGAGGGTGATCAGGTCAGGATCCCCAGGTCCGACACTTATACCATAAAGTGTACCTAGTTTCACAAAAGTTTAAAATTATCTATAAAATTTAAAATTACCACCGATGCCATTACCAACTGTTATTTTACCGGGCTATTTTGCTAGCGCTAGTGAATACCGTGATTTAGAACAATCACTACAACAGCTAGGGATTGCCGCAACTACTGTACCAATACGCCAACAGGATTGGTTTCCTACCCTCGGTGGTCGCTCTGTGGTGCCAATTTTGCGAAAAATCGACCAAGCTGTTAAACAGCAGTTGGAGAAGCATAACACGTCACAGATTAATTTAATCGGTCACTCTGCTGGTGGCTGGATTGCCAGGATATATCTAGGAGAAAAGCCTTACACTATTCATGGAGATGTTAGTGATGACTCGGTAGGGTTATGGAATGCTCATTCCTATATCTCTACCTTGGTGACTCTTGGTACACCTCATATGAGTCAGGAACGTTGGACTAAACGCAATCTTGATTTTGTGAATGATAACTATCCAGGGGCGTTTCACCAAGATGTCAATTATATTTGTGTCGCTGGTAAGGCAATTTATGGTAAGCGACGTTTAGGCAGCTGGTTGGCTTACAACAGTTACAAGCTCACGTGTGGAGAAGGGAATTGCTGGGGAGATGGGATTACTCCGATTCCTGCTGCTCATTTGGCTGGAGCGACTAATATTACTATTGATGAAGTGCTACATTCTCCTAGGAGGAAGGGGATTTGGTATGGTTCACCTGAGGTCAGGGAGGCTTGGGTGAAGTGTTTAGGTTGAAGGTTTATCAGGTTTATTAGGTTGAAGGTTTATTTGGTTGAAGGTTGAAGGTTTATTAGGTTGAAGGTTATTTGGTTGAAGGGGTAGGGTGCGTTAGGGGCGGGCGAGCCATGATTTTTCGCCTCTTCGCCCCTGGTTGAAACAGCCCGCACCGTAACGCACCATCAGAAGGTTGAAGGTTGAAGGTGTAGGGTGCGTTAGGGGCGGGCGAGCCCTGATTTTTCGCCTCTTCGCCCCTGGTTGAAACAGCCCGCACCGTAACGCACCATCAGGTCAAACAGCTTTTAGGAGATGCACCCTATCCAGAACTTAGTGCGATCGCATAAGCGCGGAAGCTTCGCTTCCGGAGCATAGCGTGACCTACGGTCAATCGCCTAGCGTGGCCTACGGTCAATCGCCTTTTTGGGAACTCTATAACTGTAAGCCTATTTACGAAGTAGTCATGACCAAGCAACAGAGTGTATTGTTCACCCTAGCGGTCGCAGCAGCGGGAGCTAATCTATCCTCGACAATTGGCGGTGTGGGATTAGTCGGGGGGTTTGGTGGCGTGGGCATTGGTCCGACCACGATGACAGGTCTAGGAGCAATAACTGGGGTTGCTGCTTATGGCGCTGTTAGGGCGATACGGGAAGGGGATCTTATTGCCATTGGGGCAGTGGCACTGGGAGCGGTTACAGGGGCTGGTATCTCTGCCACAGTAGGTGGTATGGGATTGAGTTTTGGGGGGAAAACTATCGGGGTTAATATGTCTTCGATGGCTGCTGCTGGTGGAGTCGTTGGACTCGGTGTTTATGGCTTAGCAAAAATGTTCTCTGAGCATGAGAGCAAAGAACCTGTTACTGAAACTTTTGACCGAATGGAAGCAGCAATCTCTTACCAGGAAGCCTATAACCAGGCAATGATGGAGCTAGATCCAATCTTAGCTGACATAGCCTTGAAACAAAAGTTTAGTGATCTAGAAGTTGAGGACGAATTACAAGCGCTTAAAGCAAACCTTTTGGGGGAAAATCAGTCTAAACCAACAGAAAAAGTAAGCAATGCTGAGCTTTCATCGAAACAAAGGTTTAAGAATCTAGACGTTGAGAAAGAATTACAAGCGGTTAAAGCCAAGCTTAATAAATTAATAACTGTTAAATCACATCAAGATTGGAAATGTAATACTATTCTCAAAGGACATATAGCAAACGTTAATTCCGTTGCCATCAGTCCTAATAGTCAAATTCTTGCCAGTGCAGGTGATGATAGAACTGTAAAACTATGGGATTTAACAACAGGAAAATGCATTTACACTTTCTTCGGACAAGGAGGAGAAGTTCAGGCAGTCAACATTAGCCCCAACGGACAGATGCTGATTGCTGGTGGCTTTGATAACGTGATTACCAGTTGGAACTTACAGACAAAAACGTTATCTGGCATCTTCAATAAACCAAATTCTCCTTTCAGTCATGGAGCCGTGGTTTCAGATCTTGCTTTTAGCTCAAATGGTAAAATCCTGATCAGTGCTAGTGGTGATGAGACCATCGCAGTTTGGGATAGCTTGACCGAAAAAATCTAAGGGCGCAAGCCCCTGAATTCTATTCATGGGGTTAGCCTTTTAAAGTTACCGTAAGAATAGTGGAGCCTTTATAGGCGACAGGCTATGCATAGAAAAGTTAAAACTTATTGATTAAGGCTCCACTATTCTAAGGTTTCGTCTTTTGAGGGAATTTATTCCCTGATCAATAGACATCGACTATAATAATAAGTAAATCCAACAAACTAAGGAGGTGATCAAAGGTGTTAGTAATGGAGTTCAAAGCTATTCTAAAAGAACCCCAAAAAGTGGCTATAAATGAAGCTATAAGGACAGCTAAGTTTGTCCGAAACAAAGTGCTGCGTTTTTGGATGGACAATCGCGGAATTTGCAAAAAAGAACTATACCGTTACAACACCCAGTTAAGGGACGAATTCAAGTTTGTCAAAGAGCTTAATAGTCACGCCTGTCAAGCATCGGTTGAAAACGTAGAGCGGGCTATCAAAAGATTTTTTGATAATTGTAAAAAAAAGGTTACCGGCAAGAAAGGCTATCCCAAATTCAAAAAGCATTCCCGGTCTGTTGAGTACAAGCAATCTGGGTGGAAGTTGTCGCCAGATAAAAAATCTATCAATTTCACAGACAAAAAAGGGATCGGTAAGGTCAAGCTTAAGGGCACCTGGGACTTATGGCGTTTCGACCAGAAGCTGATTAAACGGGTTCGCATTGTTCAGAGATCTGATGGTTATTATGTTCAGTTTTGTGTAAAACTAGATAACTCAGAGCAACTAGAGGCCACTGGCTTTACCGTCGGGTTAGATGTAGGGCTAAAAGAGTTTTATACCGACTCTGATGGATACTCTGAACCCAACCCTAGATTCTACAGAAAAGGCGAGAAGCGCTTAAAGTTTTATCAGCGTCGAGTTTCTCGGAAAAATAAAGGCTCAACTAACAGAAAGAAAGCGATTAATAAACTAGGTAGGACACACCTCAAAATAAGTAGACAACGTGAAGAACATGCCAAGAGACTGGTTAGAAGTTACCGTAAGATAGTGGAGCCTTATTACAAAAGATTTAACCCTTTTATGCAAAGCCGAACACCCATAAAGGCTCCACTATCTAAGGTTTCGTCTCCGGCACGTTGCGTAATCCGGTCTAACGATCTGGTCGCCTATGAAGATTTGAGGATTAAAAATCTGGTTAAAAACCATTGTCTTGCCAAGTCTATTAACGACGCAGGTTGGTATCAGTTCCGGGAATGGCTGGAATATTTTGGTCAAAAGTTTGGGCGGATAACTGTTGCAGTAAATCCAGCTTATACAAGCCAGAATTGTTCTAACTGTGGTGAAGTGGTTAAGAAGTCGCTATCGACTAGAACCCATGTCTGCGAATGTGGATGTCAATTAGATCGAGACCACAACGCCGCCAGAAACATTTTAACTAGAGCCTTGAGTACCGTGGGGCACACGGGAACTTTAATCAACGCTTGGGGAGACCTGTCCTCTACTCTTCCTGGTTCCGACCTGGTTGAGCAAGACGGGTCTGTGAACCAAGAATCCCCCGGCTTCTAGCCGTGGGGAGTGTCAAAAGAAAACTAATCCACACAATAACTGATCATTCAAACATGGTTAATTGTGTTGCTATTACTCCCGATGGTCAGACTATCGCTAGTGCTAGTAATGACAAAACCATCAGACTGTGGAACAGACGCAGGTATCAACAGCGCTCTATTCTTACGGGACATACAGGCTGGGTAACTTCCATTGCGATCAGTCCTGATGGTCAGACTATCGCTAGCGGCAGCGCTGACAAAACCGTCAGACTGTGGAATCTCCACACTGAAAAACCAATCTTTTCTCTAACTGGACATTCAACAGCGGTGCTTTCCATTGCCATTAGCCCTGATGGAGAAACAGTAGTTAGTGCGAGTATAAACGAGGTTAAACTTTGGAGCCTACGGACTGGGGAGCTACTGCGAAATCTGAATGGTTGTTATCCGGTTACTTTTAGCCCTGATGGACAAATCCTAGTCAGTGGAGGCGGAAAGGGCAACATTAAGATTTGGCGTTGATTGATATGTCAGCCGTCAGCCGTCAGCCGTGGGCGTAGCGCATTAGCTCAATGCTGATAGCTGAATGATTATCCCATGTTTATTAGGGGTTTATTTTTGCGATTGACCTTGGCCTTTGGGCCACGCTACGCGAATGGTCACGCTACGCGATTGACCTTTGGTCACGCTAAAAGCGATTGACATGCAGGTCACGCTACGCGATCGCATTCCTCTAACCATCTATATGTAATCCTCTCAAGACCACCATCAGATCAGCATCACAGCAGCTTTGGTGACTAGAGGTTTAGAAATAGTTGGCGAAGCTTTGAGCAGCAGTATGTAGTTTTCAGCAATCCTACTGACCGAATTCTACCCAGTTCTTGTCTTAAACCAGCAATCAACTTGGTAGACAAGGGCATTGCTTTATCTATCTGTGTCTTTTTAAGCTAAAAGTTCAGCGAGCGGTGGTTATACTTACAGCAAGTTTCGCCCCCCTAGCCCCCCAACTTTGCGGTGCGACCCGTGGCGAATTTAATTCGCCAACGGAAAGCGCACCGGAGGGGGGAAATTGAGTTAAAGTCCCCCAGAATTGGGGGATTTAGGGGGCTTGCAGCTAAAGCTAGTGAGGTCAATTCATATGAAAACGGCTGTAAGACCCATGACAGGAAAAACTTGGCTGTCTTAAAACCTCGTTGGCTAAATTGCAACGATAGGTTCCAATAGTGAATAGCAAACATAGAGGGAATTGATGATGACCCAAGATTTACCAAAGTCAAGGAAACGGAAGCTGCTTGTGGTTGATGACCACGAATTGATGCTGGGTGGAATAATCGACACCCTACGACGGAAGTATCCAGAAGCGGAAATCCTAACAGCTCAAACGTTCCAGAGCGCTCTGGAACAACTGGAACGATTTCAGCTTGACCTTGTTATTGTCGATCTTTCCATTCCAGAAGCTTCTGAGAATACAGCTAAAATCGAGACGGGTATTAAACTCTTGCAGATAGTGATGAAGCAGTATCCCAACCTCAATCTTGTGGTGTTAAGCACTTACCTCAAAGCCCTGGTGCGGATTAAGGATGAGATTGACGAGCACAACGGGGGTTTCACCTTGGTAGATAAGGGTTTCTCCGGTCAGGTTATGTTAACCAGAGTTGACTGGGCATTGCAGGGATTAACCCATACAAAAGATCTAAATATGCTCAAAGGAGAAGTTAAGCCAGAGTGGCTGGAGTTACTCACCCTAGCATTTCATGAGGAATTGCAAGATAAGGCAATTGCTGGGCGTATGCATAAAAGTGAACGAACTGTGGTTCACTACTGGACGAAAATTCGAGACGTTCTGGGTGTTTATCCTGAAGGTGGGAAGAATCTCCGAATTCAAACCGAGATGCGAGCCAGAGAAGAAGGGTTTATTGATTGATAAATTAAGCAAGGAAAAAACCTGTTGTTGGGAAGTATTTGGCCAAAAATAAGAAACAAAATTGGCACCTGGCGTGGAGGAGAATTGCCAGGAATTGCAGTGATTGGACTGGTAATGTTAGCCCGTCTCAATGGATACCTTCAATTTAGTGAGTGGATAACCCTCGATACTTTTCTGCGTTTGCGTCCTTATGAACCTATGGATGAACGGGTTGTTATTGTTGGAATTGATGAAGAGGATATCCAGGATGTAGGAACCTATCCCATACCGGATCAAGACATTGCAAGGCTGCTGCGGAGATTGCAAACCTACAAACCTAGAGCAATTGGTCTTGATATTGTTCGGGATCTACCAGTTGAGCCAGGTCACGAGCAACTGGTTGAAACCTTTGAGGATATCAAGAATCTGATTGCCATTGAAAAAGTATTACCAACTAAAATTAAGCCACCACCGGGATTTCCCCCGGAACGGGTTGGTTTCTCAGATGTTCTTTTCGATGGGGATGGCAACGTCCGGCGCAGTCTTCTAGGGACTCCTACTCCTGAAGGGGGCAAGTTCTCTTTATCTCTCCGTCTGGCAAAAACTTATTTAACGGTTGAAGGCATTTCTCTCGAAAATGGCATTAAAAATCCTGATGGGATGATGTTTGGTTCAACGGAGCTACCTCGTTTTTTGCCCAATTCTGGTGGCTATGTGGGAACTGATGCGGGTGGAGTTCAGGTGCTGCTCAATTTTCGGAGTGGTCGAGAACGCTTTCGTATTCTATTACTTAAGGATATCAAAACCGAGAATTTTAATCCCAGTTGGATTCGCGATCGCATTGTGATTGTTGGAGTCACTACTCCCAGCATCAAAGACACTGTCAATACCACTGCCATCAAGGGTTTGAACCCTCCTGGCGAAATCTATGGTGTAGAATTTCATGCCCATGCTACTAGTCAAATTCTCAGTGCTGTTCTGGATCAGCGATCGCTTTTAAGAACTTGGTCAGATCCTTGGGAATATCTATGGATTTTAGGTTGGGGTTTTCTGGCCATTGGTCTTGGTCGGCTGACTCAATCCCCATTCAAAAATCTGTTTGGTGTTGGGGTTGCCAGCTTTGGACTAGTTGGAGTTGGTTATGTGTTCCTAGTTTGGGGCTGGTGGATTCCAGTAGCACCAGCGTTGTTAATTTTAGTCATAAATAGTTTACTATTTCCTGCTTTCTATCACTATGACCAGGCTTTGAGGTCTCAGATCAATGTGCGCCAACGGACTATTGATGAAACATTTAATATCATTCATAATGGCCCAATGCAAACACTAGCGTACATTATTACGCGCATTCAAAACCAGGATTTGCCAGAAGATGAATTACTGTTGAAACTTAAAACTATCAAGGATGACATATGGGAAATTGCAGACTACCTCAAACAAGAAACTCTGACTCAAGAAGAAACTATCCGTCTAGGAAGTAACCTAAAACTGTCATTGAAGCATCCAATAAGTAAGCTGTTCTATGAAGTCTGTAGAGATACGCTGGAACGGCATCTTCCTCATTTTAATACCCTTAAGGTTAAAGCCCTTAAATTTGAGGAGATCCCGGAACAATATTTAACTATTGAGCAAAATCGAGAACTCTGCCAGTTTCTGGAAGAAGCTTTGTACAATGTCGGGAAACATGCTAAAGGAGTAACTCGTATTAGTGCGACTGGTAAGCTAGATAATGACTGGTACACTCTGAGTGTTAAAGATAATGGCTCTGGCATCTGTTCATCTTCTGAAAACCGAGGAACACAGCAAGCTAAAGCTTTGGCGAAACAACTAGGAGGAACATTTAAGCGAGAGCCCATTTCTCCCCACGGAACTCTGTGCGAGTTAACCTGGCCTCTAGCAGGTCGTAACTGGAGTCTTGCTAAAGTTAGCTATGGCTTGAAAACTCTTTTTTTGAAAGTTTTTAAATATCCCAAAAAATTCTAAAATAGTTGCGTAGGGTGCGTTAGGGGTGGGATTGCCCTGATTTTCCGCCTCTTTGCCAGCGTTGAAATAGCCCACACCGTAACGCACCATCGGCTCAAACTAAATAAATCTAAAGTCTCTGTAAATTTTCCTGACCAGAGGAACTTTTCTCATGTCTTGATGCAGTCGCTCATGGAGAGCCCAATTCCCGATTCCTAATTCTAACTTCTAACTTCTAACTTCTAACTTCTAACTTCTACTTGGTGGTGCGTTACGGTGCGGGCTATTCCAATACTGGCGCTCGAAGTTAAAAATGAGGGCAAGCCCGCCCCTAACGCACCCTACATTCTAAATTCTAAATTCTAAATTCTAAATTCCCGATAAGTCTCAAAAATAAAAAAAATAGCCGTAGAAATACTATCCACGGCTATTTAAACTCCACAATAAGTTCCTTGAAATCGCTATGTCACTGAGTTCCCAAACGGAACTTGATGTGATTCGATCTGATTGACCTTTGCCAGGGGGGGAAACCCCCCATAAATTTCAGGTGTTACGGCAACAACCAATACTTGGTTATTGTAGTCATCACTTCCCCGGGAACGTCGGTCGGCTCCAGAGGAGTCCATTCCGCTATCTCTGCATAGCCTAGTGAATAAAGCATTTGCATACTATAGATTACTGCTTCACGAGACCCTTTCAAGGTGTGCTGAGCAGGTTGTTTTTTGAAGTTTTGGCGAAATTTTCGTGACATGGATAAAAAAGTGAAGTTATTGTGGTCATTTAATGATTATTGTAATGATTATAAATAAATTTGTCAAGGGTTTTTAGAATTTTTTTTTTGGGAGTTTTAGGATTAATAAAAAATTAGCGATATAGCGCTACGCGCAAGTCATAAGTTAGAAGTCAGAAGTCAAAAGTAGCAATTACTTACGTTTCGGAGTGTAGGAGCGATGCAGCGCCTTCATGCGGGGGTTTCCACGGGGCAAACAGCGGTGCGGACGCAGGTTCCGCACACAGCCCCTCCCCACTCGCTATTGCATCAAGACAATGTCCTAACCTGAATGCGTAGTGCTATATTCTGAAATATACGCTACAGAAACGCTAATTGCTGGTGCGTTACGGGGCGGACTATCCCAACCCTGGCTACGAGGCGAAAAATCAGAGGCTTTCCGCCCCTAACGCACCCTACTACTCTGAGAAAAATAAAAGAATTACTAAAAGTTAAATGGAAGTAGTTTTAGCAAATTTTAGTGGTGAATTTGGTAGTTTGAGCAACGGGTTTGTAGTTTTCAGCAATAAGAATGACTTGAGCTAGTCATCAAGTTAGTGAGAATAGGCGATGTGAACTCACTATTTTTCCTAGTATGGTCTGAGATAAGTAAATATCTACTGAGCCAACATTATGATGATTCAAATTTTTTGGTTCCTTAATAAATGCATCAAAGCTAAACTAGTAACTAGCTGTATTTTAGGGTTATCCCTGGTCATAACTCCGGCTGCTCTAGCTGAGTACGAATTCCCTTCCGATCAGAAACCTCCAAGTGACTATACAGGACAAGCAGGCTCCAGAGATGGGTGCGAAGGTGAAGGGATACCCCTAACAGCCCTAGTTCCTCTAAGTCATGTTGGACAAACGGCTTCGACTCGCCCGACTTTTGCTTGGTTTGTTCCTGACTCGACCACCAAAAAGATGGAATTCACGCTCTATGAATATGACTCAAACGGTAAACCCAAATTAATGGGTGAGGCAATTCCATTGAAGAGTTGGCCAGGAGTTATGACATTAACCCTACCAGAGGACAGACCAGAACTTAGAGTAGGTCGCACTTATCTTTGGCAAGTCACCATCTTATGTGACCCAGATAACGCATCAAGTGATTTAATTGCTAGGGCAGATATTCAGGTTCTAGAGATGCCTTCTACTTTGGAAAGCACTTTTGTCGATGGCTCAAACAAATCCGATTTCTATGCCAAGGCAAGTTTATGGTACGATGCTTTAGCTGAAGCTCTGAAGTTGGCTAACGAATCTAGGTTGGGAGAGGTGGGTTCAACCCTACTAGAAAACCTGGCTGAATTAGAGGCAGCCGCACTGACTGACGAGAAGTATGAACGGATTGAGAACTTAAGGCAAATAGCCAGTAGCCTGCGGTAATTGAGTCCACCCCACCACCAATCATAGGATTAAAGCCAGTTACCGATCAGGATAAACGGTGCCCAGTAGGCGGGGTGGGCATATTGGTCGTTAATCTCCTCTGTGTCCTCAGCCTCAATCAGTTTTCGCTGAGCTGCACGTAAAGCCTCGGCTTTGCTTACTCCAGGACGGCGCAAGTTGGCATAAAACTCTGTCACTAACTGAGCCGTAGAGGCATCATTGACAGACCAAAGAGAGGCTAAAGCACTGCTAACACCGGCTCGCACGGCAATGCCAGCCAAACCCAGAGCAGCACGGTCATCTCCCACTGCCGTTTGGCAAGCTGTGAGGGCAAGCAATTCCCCTGAGTCGGGTTTACGACTAACGCCGCTGATGGTGTTTTCCAGATCATCGAGGGTGAGCTTGTCATTATTTCCAGTGACGAGAAAGGTGTCTTCTCGAATCGCACTAAATTGACCGTGGGTGGCAATGTGAAGAATGGGGTAAACGGTTTGAGCCAGTTCTTCTTCTAAGCGCTCTTGGGTAAAATCCTGATTCAAAAGGGTTTTGCTACCTGGAAATTGAGTCTCGACTGCCTTGAGTTCGCTTTCAACATTGGTCAAAGCTGAAAACCCTTGTCCGTTGACTTCACTTTCTTGAGTTAACCCTAAGGCTAAGACGCGAAGTTTTTGACGGTTCAAGGCTTGGGGATTGGTCAGCTTAAGACTGGGGGTTGTGGCAATAGCATAGGTTTCAACTAAGAATTTTTCACCGTCGTGGAGGGCAGCCATTGGGATGCTGCGTAAGATGCCATCCTGGATGAAAACAAGGGTTTCTATCTGTGCTGACTTTAAATACTTGGTAAAAGGAGCAATAATCTTTTTATACAGCTCTTGGGCTGGTTTGAGGTTATAGTTAATATCACGTCTGCGTTCCAGTCCCCGGCGAAATTGGTTGATTTCTTCTCTAAGAGTTTGACTATCAACATTGATCCACTCCAGTCGCTTTTCGCCCTTGGGAAGACTGACTAGAATACCGGTGCGATCGCTTAAAATAATCGAGCTAAAGACAGCGGTTTTTTCCCCAACCAGTTCGTCAACTCGTTTCTGACTGATGAGTATTAACGCACAATCATTGCCGAAGTAATTTTGCAGTTCTGCTAGTTTTAGGGAATCAATGGTTTCGAGGGCAGACTTTAGCTCATCTGGGTACTCCTTACTATCTTTGGGGAGTAGCTCAGCACGTTCCAACCTTAACTTAGCCAATTCACGGTGGAGAGGATTAATGGCATCCCGAAAGTCAAACTGTAAGTCTCGCTCTGCAATCAGAAGCTCTTTTCTGATATCGTTGAGTGTAGCGATCGCTTCTTTATAAGCATTGACCGCCTTAACTTCGTTACCTTGGGCTTGGAAAATTTGACCAAGCTGCCACTGCCACAAATACAAGCTATCTTTTGCGGATAGATTTTGGTCAGCCATCCACCATGCCTTTTGAGTGAATTTTAGGGCGTTGTTATAGTCTTGGCGGCAGTAATAGAGATGACCCAATTCACCGAGGGCAAAAGACTCGGAACGGTAGTCCTTAAGGTGTCGAGCAATTGAGATGGCTTGATTGAGGAGTGTTTCAGTCTCTCCTTCTAGCTGACGTTTGCCACAGGAATTGTGTTGGGACGTGTCATTAACCACAGTCATCGGTTGCTCCAGTTTAGCTAAATCGATGGCTGCGTAGACTTTATCCTGAGAATCCGGTAGTTCGTTGAACAATTCCTGAGCGTCTTGAATCCATTGGTTCCGCTCGATTGATATTGATTCTTGAGGGCGGTAGGACAGTTGAATCAAATTGCGCAATGCTCGCATTTGAGCAGGTTGGTCATTTTGAGTGCGAGCTACTTTGAGACTTTGCTGAAAACAGTTCTGAGCTTGATTGTAATTATTGTTGGCATTTTCTGTAAATTTATCTTCTGTTTCTTTCGCTGACCGCTCTTTGGCAGAGCTAGCCCAGCGCTCCCAACGCTGAGCTTTGCTAAAGTAAGCATTGCCTAGGTCGTTAAGAAATGAACTGCCATAGGGACTATCGGCAGAAATCTTGGCTGTATAATTTTTGCCCAATCTATCTATTCTACAGTCTTTTGTGTGTTGGGGGCTGATATCAAATTCAACGTTTTTATCAATGCCTAAACCAGTCTGTAAATATTGAATCCCTTGGTCATAATCCCCTCTGAGAATATAGGCATTTCCCATACTTCCCAAAGCAGCAGCCTCTCCCTTCCAATCCTGATGAGCACGAGCAACCTTTAAGGCACTGTCTTTGACACAACTGGGTTTGTTTTTATAATTTTCATCAGTATCAGGGGCTCCACATAGAAGCGCGATCGCTTTTCTCGGTTGTCCAAAGCTATTGTAGGCTTGAGCCAATTCCGTTTTCATTCGCCCCATTTGTTGCCAGTTCCTTAGCTGTTGATAGTCAAGGATGGCTTGCTCCCAGTTACTGATTGCCTCCTGGATGTGACCAATCTTTTGATAGGCTCTGGCCAGATTTTCCCGGACAATTGCGCTATTGGTATAGTTGTTGCTCTGTTGGTAGAGCTTCAAGGCATTTTGCCAGGGCTCTATGGCACCTTGATAATCTCCGGCTTGGTAGTACTCAACCCCTTGTTCCACCAGTTGACTGGGGTTGGCAGCCTGGGTGGTTGCCATATTTCCCGGTTCAGCTGGTTGAGCGATTGAGGGAAGATGACCTAGCCCTATACAAACGGTAAGGCTAAACAGGAATAGTATTCCTAAAAAGCGATCGCTCCTGGATTTAGGTTTACTCGACATTAATAGGACTGCTCTGTAACTGCTCTGGAAAACTTAGAGGATATCTCCCAAGTTTTTTTATACTGAATTTTGCCCCCCTAGGGCGTGTTTTCAAAGTTTTCCGCAAGATATTAGATCCCCCCCAGCCCCCCTTATTAAGGGGGGAGCCATACTCAAAGTCCCCCTTTTTTAAGGGAAACGGGGGTACTCGGAGTTTGAAGACACGCCCTAGCCCCCCAAGCGAGGGATTGCTCGCTTGGGGGAAGAGTCAATTTGCTTCTAAAAGTCCCCCGCCCCCCTAACCCCCCAATTCTGGGGGGAATTAGCGGATGCTTCGCTTTTTGACAGATGGGGACCCACGGGGGCTTGGATGTAGCAAATGAGACTTCTCAGACAACCTCTTAGA